>NZ_PJMC01000010.1 GCF_002892795.1 Arthrobacter sp. AFG20
CTGGAGGTCCACGAATTCCTGCGGCTTGACCCAGCGGTCCACGGGGAGGTGGCGTTCGGAGGGGCGCAGGTACTGGGTGATGGTGATCAGGTCGCAGCCGGCCTGGTGCAGGTCGCGCAGGGCCTCGGAGATCTCTTCGCGGGTTTCGCCCATGCCCAGGATGAGGTTGGACTTGGTGACCATGCCCAGGTTCCGGCCCTGGGTGATGACGTCCAGGGAGCGTTCGTAGCGGAACGCGGGCCGGATCCTTTTGAAGATCCGCGGCACGGTCTCGACGTTGTGCGCGAACACCTCGGGTTTGGAGTCGCAGATCGCGGCGATGTGTTCGGGTTTGCCGGAGAAGTCCGGGATGAGGAGTTCGACGCCGGTGCCGGGGTTCAGTTCGTGGATCTTGCGGACCGTTTCGGCGTAGAGCCAGACGCCTTCGTCCTCGAGGTCGTCACGGGCGACGCCGGTGACCGTGGCGTAGCGCAGCTGCATGGCCTGGACGGAGCGGGCCACCTTGGTGGGTTCGAACCGGTCCACGGGGGAGGGTTTGCCGGTGTCGATCTGGCAGAAGTCGCAGCGGCGGGTGCATTCGGAGCCGCCGATCAGGAAGGTGGCTTCCTTGTCTTCCCAGCATTCGAAGATGTTGGGGCAGCCGGCCTCTTCGCAGACGGTGTGCAGGCCTTCTTTCTTGACCAGGTTCTTGAGCTGGACAAATTCCGGGCCCATCTGGACCTTGGCCTTGATCCAGTCCGGTTTGCGTTCCACCGGGGTGGCCGCATTGCGCTGCTCGATCCGCAGCATTTTCCGGCCTTCTGGTGCCAGTGTCACAGGAGTGCTCCTTCGGGGGTTGCAACTAGGGCGTCTTCATTGTTGCGCAGTTCTTCGGTGATCCGCGAAACGAGATCGGCCGGAGACACGTCGCGGCCCGTTTCCGCGGCGATGGTGGTCACACCGGCATCGGTGATCCCGCAGGCGATGATCTGGCCGTAGGGAGCGAGGTCGTTGTTGCAGTTGATGGCGAAGCCGTGCATGGTCACCCCCTGGCTGACCCGGATGCCGATGGCGGCGATCTTACGGGCGGGGCCCTTGGCATCCTCTTCGATCCAGACGCCCGCACGCCCCTTGATCCGGACCGCCGCGATGCCATAGTCCGCGAGTACGGCGATGATCACGGCCTCCAGACGCTCCACGTAGTCGCGGATGCCGGCCTTGTTCTTCAGCTTGATAATCGGGTATCCGATGAGCTGGCCCGGCCCGTGCCACGTGAGTTTGCCGCCGCGGTCCACCGGAACGACGGGGGTGCCGTCGAAGGGCCGCTCGTGATCCTCCGTCAGTTTTCCGGCCGTGTAGACGGCGGCATGTTCCAGGAGGAGTACCGTACTGGGGGCCTTGCCGGCCAGAACATTTTCATGGATTTCGCGCTGGAGGTCCCAAGCGTGGCTGTAATCAACGAAATCCGGGGCAAGACCGAGCTTTGTGAACTCAAGAGTCATGCGTTCCAGCTTAGACCTCGGCCGGCGTCCTGCCCGATAGTGTGCCGAACCTCTCATGCCTCTCCGGTCACATTCCGCGCCATTCCCGAGGACGGCGGAGGGCCCATGCCTGCCTGTGGATAACTTCTGCAGGAATTACAGGTTTCCGGTATTCCTTAAGCCATGGACCAGCACAGCTTGGGAAGCCACAGCCTGGAAAACCACAGCCTGGAAAACCACAGCCTGGAAAACCACAGCCTGGAAAACCAGAACGCGAACATGCACGGTCCCGGGGGCGCGGCACCTGCCGTCCAGGGCTACTCCGTATGCCGCCGGCTTGGCCGTGGCGGCAGCGCGGAAGTGTGGCTGGTTTCGCAGGACACCACCGGCGTGAAGCTTGCGCTGAAGTGCTTCGGCCGCCCGCCGGGCAGTGTTGAATCAGGCGCTGCGGACTCACGGCCTGCTGTGACACGGGAGGAGGATGTCCGCCGGGAACTCCTGGTCATGTCCGTGCTTGACCACGAGCACCTGGTCAAGGCCTATGGCGTGGTCAGGACCGATAAACCCGGCCGGACGGGTGAACCCGAAGAGGGCAGCTTCGGCCTGCTGATGGACTACGCGGCCGGCGGCTCGCTCCAGCAGCTGGTCGCGGCGAGGGGCACCCTGAGTGTGGGCGAGACGGTCACGGTCCTGACGCCGATCGCGCAGGTCTTGAGCTATCTGCACGGAAAGGGCTTCACGCACTCGGACGTCGCACCCGGCAATGTACTCTTCACCGCCCATGGAAAGCCCCTGCTGGCAGACCTCGGCGTGGCCCGGATGGTGGGGGACGCTTCCGGCGTTCCGGATCTGCACACCGACGGCTTCGCTGATCCGGCTCCGGTGGACGCGGTCCGGGCCGGACTGCAGCCGGAGCGCGACGTCTATGCAGCCGCTGCCTTGGGCTGGTACTGCCTGACCGGACAGCCCCCTCCGCCATCCGCGGCCAGACCACCCCTCTCCCTGCTTGTCCCGGACGTGCCGGCGGAGCTGGCAGCGGCGCTCGAGGCGGGGCTCAGCGATGACCGGCGGCAGCGTCCGGCGGCTGCCGAGCTTGCCACGGCTGTGTACCGCAGCGCGGCCGCAGCACCTGTGGACCTGTCCCGCTCGGTCCATGACACCGTCCTGCCCGAGTTGCTGACGCGTCGGCCCGTCCCGCCATCCGGCGGACGGCTGAGGAAGCGCCTGTTCACCTGGCGAAGGCGGCTGAAGACCACGGGATGGGGCAGGTCCCCGGGCCGGCTATCACCGCGTGCAGCGCCGGCGGGAACGGTTGCGTCCCTACCACAAGCGGCTGTCAGGCATGCCGGAGACAGGAACGCTGTCAGGCACGCGGGGGTCCGGCAAACCGCTGCCAGTCACGCGGCGGTCCGGCACGCCGCTGTCAGGCACGCGGCGGCCAGGCACAGGACGGCGACGCAAAGCAGCCGCCGTCTGGCAGTGGCTGGCAGCGTGCTCACGGCAGCGGTGCTTACCGGTGCCGTGCTTCTGGGGCTGCCAGGGGTGGCGCAGGAGTCGGGCCAGGCGGCCCAGCAGCCGGGTCCAGCGGCGCGGGAAGCAGTCCTCCCGGCGGGCAGCCCCGGTTCCCCGCAAGGTTCCGGCGTGCCGAATGATGTCCGGCGGCGGCTCGCGGCAAAGGATCCGGCGGAGGCGGTCCTCGGACTGGCGCAGCTTCGTTCGCTGGCGCTGCGGGAGGGCATGCTGCACCTGCTCGATGAGGTTAACGCCCCGAACACCCCGGCCCGGGCCGCAGACAGACGGATCCGCGCCGGGCTGGAGGAAGCCGGGACAGTGCTGGCCGGGTTCACCACGAGCCTGTCCGGTGCGCGCCGCCTGCCCGAAAGCACGCCTGCGAGGGCAGTGGTGGCGGTGACGTCATCGACCTCGGCCTATGAGGAGCGATCGGCCGGAGGCGCCGTCGTGGCCACAGGAGCGCGGCAGCAGGGTATTAGGCTACGGCTGGTTCTGGTCCAGGTGGAGGGACGGTGGCGCATTGCGGACATCCTGCGGGCGGACTGAATCATCAACTGAACCGAACGGCTACTTTTCGCCGGCCACCCACCCGGCTGCTAACGCCACCGACGGATGGTCCCACGTGAACCCGCTGTCCCTGAGCAGTGTGGGCTCGATCCGCTGGCTGGCGAGCAGGAGTTCGTCGGCCAGCTTGCCCATGACGAGGCGCAGCGCCGGGGCCGGCGCGCGCAGCAGCGCAGGGCGGTGAAGCGCCTTTGCCAGCCCGGCCACGAGGGTGTTCACGTCCGTGGCTTCCGGTGCCGCAACATTTACGGGGCCTGAATTCCCGGATGTGAGGAGGAACCCGAACACTGAGGTGAGGTCGGGGAGGGTGATCCACGGCCAGTACTGCCGGCCGTTGCCCAGCGGACCGCCAATGCCTGCCCGCAGCAGGGGCAGCAGGCGTCCCAGGGCACCGCCCGACCTGCTCAGCACCACTGCGGTCCGCGGGGTCACAACCCGGACTCCGGACGGGGCCTCGTGGGCTGCCGTTTCCCACTCGACGCAGATGCGCGCCATGATGCCCTGCCCGGCGGGGGAGTTCTCCGTTAGCTGGGAGTGCCCGGCGTCGCCGTAATAGCCGGCCCCGGACTGGCTGATGAAGGTAGCGGGTGGCGAGTCGAGGCGGCGCATGGCCGAGGTAAGCGTCCGCGTGGGATCCAGGCGTGACCGGAACAGCTCATCGATCCGATGCGGTGTCCATGGCTTGGCGCCGATGTTCGCGCCGGAAAGATTGATGACGGCGTCGGCTCCCTCAAGGGAAGCCGGGTCCAGGGTTCCGGTGGCGGGATCCCAAGGGATTTCCGACGGCGACGACGGCGGCCGCCTTACCAGCCGGACGACGTCGTGCCCGTCCGAGGTGAGGCGGGAGGAGAGTGCGGTTCCAATGAGCCCGGAGGCGCCGGCCATGACGATGCGCATGATCCATCTCACCATGTCCGGCACGGCAGGGCACCTCCCCGATGGCTCATGTCCCGTTGACTATGATCGAACGATGACCTCTTCGAGTTACCTCCGGTTCCCTCATGTTCACGGCGATCTGGTCACGTTTGTGGCCGAGGACGACGTCTGGATTGCACCCGTCAGCGGCGGGCGCGCCTGGCGTGTTTCCTCGCTCCAGCTGCCGGCCCGCAACCCGCGCTTTACGCCAGACGGAACGAAGCTGGTCTGGACCGTCGTGCAGGGGACGGCCCCCGAGGTGGTCATCGCTGACGTCGACGGCGGGGGATACCGCCAGCTGACTTTCTTCGGGCACAGCACCACTCGGGTCAAGGGCTTTACCCCTGCCGGGGACATCGTGGTCACGAGTGCGTTCCGCCAGGCCGAGAGCCGCCACACGTACGCTTACCGGCTGTCCACGGAGGGCGGCTGGGCCGAGGAGCTCCCGCTGGGGCCGGTCGAGTCCGTGGCGTTCGGTCCGGAACTCGGGGACGAAAAGCCGGTAGTGGTGGGCAGTGTGCTGTCCCGCGAACCTGCCTGGTGGAAGCGCTACCGTGGCGGCACCGCGGGCAAGCTCTGGATCGACGGTGACGGAAACGGCGAGTTTGAGCGGTTCCTGCCGGAACTGGACGGCAACCTGGCTGACCCCATGTGGGTAGACGGGCGCATCGCCTTCCTCTCAGACCACGAAGGCTACGGCAACCTGTACTCGGTCCTGCCCGGCGGCGGGGACCTGCGGCGGCACACCGACCACGAGGACTTCTACGTCCGCCACGCCTCCACGGACGGCAAACGCGTCATCTTCGAATCGGCCGGTGAGCTCTGGCTCCTGCATGACCTTGGGTCCGAGGCCGTCCGGCTGGAGATAACGCTCGGATCGGCGTCCCAGGGCCGCCGTCCCTCGCTCCTCAAGGTCTCCAAGCACCTCGGGGACGTCCGGCCGGACACCGCGGGGGAAGCCAGTGCTGTGGAGGCCCACGGAACAATCCACTGGCTCCGGCACAAGGACGGCCCGTCACGCGTGGTCGAGGCAACGGCTGGCGTGCGCGCCCGCCTGCCGCGTCCTCTTCCCGACGGCCGCATCGCCTACGTGGCAGATCACGACGGCGACGAAGCCCTGTTCATCAGGGAAATCGCCCCGCAGGTCCCGGCACACGACGGAGCAGTCCGGGCAGCAAAGGCCGTGACAGCAGCCAAGGGCAACGGCGCTGACAGCGCTGCCCCGGACAGTGCACCCGCTGGGGATCAGCCGGAAGCTGCGGCTCCGGCAGTTCCGCTGCCCAGCCCTGTTTCCGCCGCCGGCGTCGCGGGGCCCCGCACCACCCACCCGGTGGCCGATGACGCTGCGGCCGACCTCGCACCTGCCGAGGCAGCAACCGAAACCACTGCCGGCCAGGCAACTGGCACCGTTGCGGCCGATCCAAGCCCGCTCACAGTCCGGTTCCCCAGGCCTTCACGCGCCAGCGCGATCGAAGCCAGCCCCGACGGCCGCTGGATTGCGATCGGGACCGCCTTTGGCGACCTGTACATCGCTAACGCCCAGGACGGGGCACTGACGGCGGTAACCAGCATTGGCGAGGGCAGCATTGAGGACCTCGCCTGGTCGCCGGACTCCGCCTGGCTGTCCTGGTCTGAACCGGTGACGTCCTTCGGGTCACGCAGCCGCCTGCGGGTGGTCCGCGCCGCAGCTGCGGAGGAGCCGGCCATTGTGGAGGTGACGGACGGGCGCTTCCGGGACGAATCGCCGTCGTTCTCCCCGGACGGCAAGTTCCTGGCCTTCCTCTCCAACCGCAGTTTCGATCCGGTTTATGACGGCCATTCCTTTGACCTGTCCTTCCCCAGCCCGATCAAGCCCTACCTCGTGGCACTGGCGGCGGACACCGCTTCGCCGTTCGGCCCCAGCGTCGCCTTGGCGGACGGCAGCGCATCCCAGTCCGGTACCTCACAGTCTGATGCAGCCAAGCCCGGTGCAGCCGCCGGAGGAGAGACGGCGCCGGCCGCCGTGAAGGTTGACGCCGAAGGCCTCGCCCACCGGGTCATCAGCGTCCCGGTTCCGCAGGGCAACTACTCGGCCCTGACCGCCGCCGACGGTGCGCTGCTGTGGCTCGACAGCGCCCTCGCCGGCGTCACCGGGGAGGGCAGGGCCAGCCTGGAGGACAAGAACGCCGCCCCGAGCCTGGTCCGCTTCGACCTGGCCAAGCGCAAAAGCACCACCCTCGTGGACTCCCTGGACAGCTACCGCCTGTCCGGCGACGGCAAGAAGGTGGTCCTGGTCCACGACAAGCAGGTCCGGGTGGTGCCCTCCGACACCAAAGCCGACGAGGACTCCGGCCAGCTGGTCAAGGTGGACCTCACCCGCATCCGCGTCCTGATGGATCCGCTGAGCGTCTGGGCCCAGGCCTTCGACGAGGCATGGCGGCTGCAGCGCGACTTCTTCTGGACCGAGGACATGGCGGGCCAGGACTGGGACTCCATCCACGCCCGCTACCGTCCGCTGGTGGAGCGGCTCGGATCGCATGACGACCTGGTGGACCTGCTGTGGGAGCTGCATGGCGAGCTCGGCACGTCCCACGCCTACGTCCGCCCGGCGGCAGCCACCGAAAACGGCAGCAACGGCCAGGGCCGGCTGGGTGCCGACCTCGCGTTCAATGGCGAGGGCTGGGAAATCGAGCGCATCCTCGCCGGCGAATCGTCGGACCCGCTGGCCACCTCGCCGCTGACCCGGCCGGGCGCGGACGCGAAGGCCGGGGACGTCCTGCTGGCAATCGACGGCGTGCGCCTTACGGAGTCGCTGACCCCGGCCATGCAGCTGGTGGGCGCGGCGGGGCGGGCTGTGGAACTGACCATCCGCAACGGCGCCGGCCACGGCCCTGCTGCCGGGGCCCAGCGGAGGATCGCCGTCGTCCCCATCAGGGATGAGGAACGGCTCCGGTACCAGGACTGGGTGAATGCCAACCGCCGCACGGTACGCGAAGCGTCGGACGGCAAGTTCGGTTACCTGCATATCCCGGACATGCTGGCCAACGGCTGGGCGCAGCTCCACCGGGACCTGGACACCGAGACTGCGCTTGACGGCCTGATCGTGGACGTTCGCCGCAACCGCGGCGGGCACACCTCCCAGCTCGTGGCCGAACTGATCGGTCGGAAGGTGACGGGCTGGAGCATGCCCCGCGGCGAAAAGCCCCGGACCTATCCGCACCACGCGCCGCGCGGTCCGGTCATCATTCTGGCCGATGAATTTGCCGGTTCCGATGGCGACATCATCACGCAGGTCTCGAAGCTGCGTGGCATCGGACCGGTGATCGGCACCCGCACCTGGGGCGGCGTCGTCGGCATCGACAACCGCTTCACGCTGGCCGACGGGACAGGCGTTACCCAGCCCCGCTACGCCACATGGTTCGGCGGCGGCGTGGGCTGGAGCGTCGAAAACCACGGAGTGGCTCCGGACATCGAAGTGACGTTCCCGCCGCACGCCTACGCTGCCCGCCGGGACCCGCAGCTGGAGTCCGGCATCACGGCGCTGAAGGAGATGGTGCAGGAGCTCCCCACGGACCGGCCGCCGGCCCGCGAGGGCTACCGCCGGCTGCGCCCGGAGCCGCTGCCGGCCCGCCGCCACAGCAAGGCGTAGCGCGGTGCCGCCGGCGTAAGCCGGCGGCACTCCGGAAAAGCACGAAGGCCCTGTTCCCGACTGGATTCACCAGCGGGAACAGGGCCTTCGGGCTTTAGGGCTAGGAAGCCAGCGTGGCGTCCAGGGTGATGTCGATGCTGGCGAGGGCACCGGAGACAGGGCAGCCGACCTTGGCTTCCGCTGCGATCTTCTGGAATTCATCTTCGGTAATGCCGGGGACCTTGGCGTTGAGGGTCAGGTGGCTGCCGGTGATGCCGGTGCCCGGCTGGAACGTGACGTCCGCCTTGGTGTGCACCTCTTCCGGCGTGTGGCCGGCCTGTGCCAGTGCGTGGCTGAAGGCCATGGAGAAGCAGGCGGAGTGGGCTGCGGCGATCAGCTCTTCGGGGCTGGTCTTGCCTTCTGAGGCCTCGGTGCGGGCCTTCCAGGTGACCTCGTAGGTGCCCAGTCCGGAACTGTCGAGTGTGGTATTGCCGGCACCCGTAATCAGGTCGCCGTTCCATACAGTGTGTGCGGTACGTGTTGCTGCCATTTCCACTCCTTAGCTTGGGATCAATCATGGCCAGGCTGACGCCCGGACCTTCCTGCATAATCCTATGGATTAGCGGGCGCGGGTGCACGGGTTGTCCGCTGTCAGAGGATTATGACCGGACGCGCCAAAACGACGACGGCGACGCCCCCTCCCAAGGGGGCGTCGCCGTCGTCGTTGGCATGGCAGAGGGCGGTTACCGCCAGAGCGTCGCGATAGCGACGTTCAGCAGTGCCAGCCCGCCGACGCTGTGGGCAAGGCCTGTGGAGATCGGCTCGCCCTTCTTGTACTTGCGGCGGCCGATGAAGGCCAGAACGCCGACGACCAGGGCGACGGCGAACTTGATGCCCAGCTTGGCGTAGTTGGCGTCCATGTCGAGCGCGGGGATCAGGCCCATCATCACGATGCCGGTGAGGAGCTGGAGTGCCGCGCCGTCGAACTGCCGGGGATGGACGGTCGGCTTCTTCATATTGCCGATCCAGATGCCGACGATCATGGCGGCGCCGACGATGTGCAGGAAGACCATGACGTTATAGACGATGTTCATGGCACCAGTCTAGCCAGATCCTTCTACACGCCGTAGTAAGACACAGCCCTTAAAAAGAAGCGGCGGCCGCCCGGAACTCCGGTGGTTTCCCACCCGGAGCCGGACAGCCGCCGCCGTCGAAAGGCTGGAGCCTAGAGTCCCAGGTCGGCTTCGAACGCGCCCTCTTCGAGGCGGGCCTTCAGCGTCTGCAGGAAGCGGCCAGCGTCCGCACCGTCCACCAGGCGGTGGTCGTAGGTGAGGGACAGGTACATCATGGAGCGGATGGCGATCGAGTCGTCACCGTTCTCGTCCTGGACCACCACGGGGCGCTTGACGATCGCACCGGTGCCCAGGATGCCGACCTGCGGCTGGTTGATGATCGGGGTGTCGAACAGCGCACCGACGGAACCGATGTTGGTGATGCTGAACGTACCGCCGGACAGCTCGTCCGGGCCGATCTTGCCGTTGCGGGTGCGGTCCGCGACGTCGGCGATCTTGCCGGCCAGGCCGGCGAGGTTCAGGCTTCCGGCGTCGGAGATGACCGGAACCAGCAGGCCCTTGTCAGTGTCGACGGCGATCGCCAGGTGCTCGGCGTTGTGGTACGTGATTTCCTGCTTGTCCTCGTCGTACGCAGCGTTGAGCGTGGCGTGCTGCTTGAGGGCCTCGGCCACGGCCTTGGCGATGAAGGGCAGGAAGGTGAGCTTGACGCCGTTCTGGGCCTGGAACGAGTTCTTGGCCTTGAGGCGGAGCTTGGCCACCTTGGTCATGTCCACTTCGTGCACCTGGGTCAGCTGGGTGGAAACATCCAGCGACTCACGCATGCGGCGGGCGATGACCTGGCGGATCCGCGGCGCCTTCTTCACGGTGCCGCGCAGCGAGGACGCTGCGGCCGACGGAGCTGCGGATGCGGCAGGCGCTGCCTGCGCTGCGGCTGCCGGAGCGGCCTTGGATTCGGCAGCGGCCAGGACGTCCTGCTTGCGGATGCGGCCGCCGACGCCCGTGCCCGAGACGGAGGCGATGTCCACGCCGTGCTGGTTGGCGAGCTTGCGGACCAGGGGAGTGACGTAGCCGGAATCGCCGCCTGCGGCCGGAGCGGCCTGCGGAGCGGGTGCTGCCTGGGCAGCCGGTGCAGCTTGCGGCGCGGGCGCTGCCTGGGGAGCGGGAGCTGCCTGTGGAGCGGGGGCAGCGGCGGGCTTCTCGGCTGCCGGGGCGGGCTGTTCCGCTACCGGGGCGGCGGGAGCCTCGGCGGGCTTTTCGGGAGCCGCAGCAGGAGCAGCGGCGCCGGAGCCGATGACGGCGAGGACAGAGCCAACTTCGGCGGTCTCGTCCTCGCTGACGCGGATTTCCTGCAGCGTGCCGGCCACGGGGGACGGGATCTCGGTGTCCACCTTGTCGGTGGAGACCTCGAGCAGCGGCTCATCAACCTCAACGGTGTCGCCAATGGCCTTGAGCCAGCGGGTGACGGTGCCTTCGGTGACGCTCTCGCCAAGTGCCGGCAGAGTGACCTCGTGGCCTTCGCCGGAGGAGGCGGGTGCTGCTTCCGCGGCAGGTGCTTCCTGGGCCGGTGCTTCCTGGGCCGGTGCTGCAGCGGGTGCCTCTTCGGCGGGTGCTGCGGGGGCTGCTGCAGGTGCCTCTTCGGCAGGAGCTGCTGCGGGTGCCTCTTCGGCAGCGCCGCCGCCCGAGCCGTCACCGATGCGCACCAGCGGCGCGCCAACTTCAGCGGTCTCATCTTCGGCCACGAGGATTTCCTCGATCACGCCGGCGATCGGAGAGGGGATTTCAGTGTCTACTTTGTCGGTGGAAACCTCGAGCAGCGGTTCGTCCACCTCTACCCGGTCACCTACCTGCTTGAGCCAGCGGGTGACAGTTCCTTCGGTGACGCTCTCACCGAGGGCGGGCAAGTTAACGGATTCAGACATGTCGTCCCCGTTCTCCTTTATTGATCTAAAGTGCGGATGGTTGCTGCATTGTTCGGGCCTGGTGCACGCGGCTGTTGGAGCCGGGTGCACCAGGCCCTGATTGTCTTGCGGAACGAATTAGCCGTGCAGGGCTTTGCCGGCGAGGGCAAGGTTGGCCTCGCCCAGGGCCTCGTTCTGGGTCGGGTGGGCGTGCAGCAGCTGGGCCACATCCTCCGGGTAGGCCTCCCAGTTCACGATCAGCTGTGCTTCACCGATCTGCTCGCCCATGCGCGAGCCGAGCATGTGGACGCCCACCACGGGGCCGTCCTTCTGGCGGACCAGCTTCACGAGGCCGCCGGTGCCGAGGATGGAGCTCTTGCCGTTGCCGGCCAGGTTGTACTCCTGGGTCTCCACCTGGTCGTCGCCGAACTTTTCCTTCGCGGCCTTTTCGGTGTAGCCGACGGTGGCGATCTCGGGCTCGGCGTAGGTCACCTTGGGGATGTTGACATCCTCGACGATGACGGGCTTCAGGCCGGCAATTTCCTCGGCCACGAAGATGCCCTGCTGGTAGCCGCGGTGGGCGAGCTGGACGCCGGGGACAATGTCGCCGACGGCGTATACGTTGCCCACGCCCGTGTGCAGGCGTTCGTTGGTGATGACGAAGCCGCGGTCGATGGTGATGCCGGCCTCTTCGTAGCCTAGGTTGGCGGTGACCGGTCCGCGGCCGACAGCCACGAGGAGCAGCTCGGCTTCGAAGGTCTTGCCGTCAACCAGGGTGACCTTGACGCCGTCGTTGTTCTGTTCGACGCCCTGGAAGAAGACACCGGTGGAGAACTTGATGCCGCGCTTCTTGAAGGCACGCTCAAAGTTCTTGACGATCGCTGCGTCCTCGTTCGGGACCAGCGACGGCAGGCCCTCAACGATGGTGACGTCGACGCCGAAGGACTTCCAGACCGAAGCGAACTCGACGCCGATCACGCCGCCGCCCAGGATGATGACGCTCTTGGGGATGTTTTCCATCTTCAGGGCTTCGTCGGAGGTGATGACCTTGCCGCCGATTTCCAGGCCCGGCAGGGAGCGGGAGTAGGAGCCCGTGGCGAGAACGATGTTCTTGCCCTTGTAGGCCGTGCCGTTCACGACGACGGTGTCGGTGCCCTGCAGCTTGCCTTCACCTTCGATGACGGTGATGCCCTTGGACTTGATCAGGCCCTGCAGGCCCTTGAACTTGCCCGCGATGATGCCGTCTTTGTAAGCGTTGACAGCGGTGATGTCGATGCTGTCCAGGGTGACGTTCACGCCGTACTTGGCGGAGTCGCGGGCGTGGTCTGCCAGTTCGGCCGAGTGCAGCAGCGCCTTGGTGGGGATGCAGCCGTTGTGGAGGCAGGTACCGCCGAGCTTGCCCTTCTCCACGAGGCCAACGGTGAAGCCAAGCTGAACGGCCCGGAGAGCCGTGGCGTACCCGCCGCTGCCACCACCGAGTACCAGGATGTCGAATTCTTGCGCAGTTGCCTGATCGGCCACTTAGACGCTCCCTCGCGTGAACGATGACACGAGAGTACGCATCATCTGGTCTTGGAAATTGCTCTGCCGTGATTATGCCAGCAGGCCATTTCCCTTTCATTTGTGACTACCGTGGTTCACCTTAGCGAACCACTTATCCATGCTCCACCTTGCCGGTGCTTTTGTGGAGCGCTTGTGTCGAGTGTCACGCGACTGTGTGGCGAGCGGATCACGCTGCCACACAGCCGCGGCGCACCGGCCTGTGTGGGCGATAGGCCTAGGCCAGGAGATCCTCGACATAGGCCACCAGCGTGCGAACAGTGCAGCCGGTGCCCTGCTTCGGCGTATAACCGTAAGGCGCCCCGTTGTTGAACGACGGTCCGGCAATGTCGATGTGCGCCCAGGGGATGGTCTGGCCGCCCTTGTCCTTGCCCACGAACTCGCGCAGGAACACGGCCGCCGTCATCATGCCGCCGTGGCGCTCACCGATGTTGGCGAGGTCCGCCACCTGGGAATCCAGGCTGGGCCGCAGCTCGTCCGGCAGGGGCATGGGCCACACGAGCTCGCCGGCCCGGTCCGCGGCCGCCTTCAACGGGCCGGTCACGCTGTCCGCGCCCATGATGCCGGCGGTGCGGTTCCCGAGCGCGATCAGCTGGGCGCCGGTCAGGGTGGCAACGTCGATGATGGCGTCCGGGTACTCCTGGCTTGCCGCGACGATGCCGTCGGCCATGACCAGCCGGCCTTCGGCGTCGGTGTTCAGCACTTCCACCGTCTTGCCGCCGAACATGGTCAGCACGTCGGCGGGACGCGAGGCGGCGCCGGAAGGCATGTTCTCGGCAATGCACAGCCAGGCGGTTGCCTTGACGGGCAGCCCCAGGCCCGCGATTGCCAGCACCGTGTTAAGCACGACGGCGGCTCCCGCCATGTCGCTCTTCATGTCACCCATGCCTAGGGCCGGCTTGATGGAAATGCCGCCGGTGTCGAAGGTGATGCCCTTGCCGACGAGTGCGATTTTCCGCGTGGCCTTGGCGGGGGAGTACTCCACCTTGACGAGCCGGGGCTGCCGGGCGGAGCCCTTGCCGACGCCCATGATGCCGCCGAAGCCTTCCTTCTCCAGGCGCTTTTCGTCCCACACCGTGACCTTGACGGGCAGCCCCTTGGCCAGGTCCCTGGCGGCGTCGGCAAACGACTCGGGGTAGAGGTGGCTCGGCGGCTGGTTCACGAGCGAGCGGGTGGCGTTGACGGCCCTGCCCAGCAGGCGCGCGCGGTCAAGAGCCGAGTTCAGGTCCTTGTCGCCGGCCAGTTCAGTGAAGATCGCGACGTCGGCCACGGGGTCCTTGAGGCCGTCCTTGGACGAACGGAACTCGGTGAAGGAGTACGCGCCCAGCGCGGCACCCTCGGCGACGGCGGCAACGTCGGCGATAGTCGCCGTCGGGAAGGCCAGCGTGACCGAGGACAGGCCGGCAAGCTGGCGGACTGCGGAGCCGGCGGCCCGGCGCAACGCCTCGCCCGAGACCCTTCCTCCGGCGTCGACCTTGCCGACGCCTGCCAGGACCAGGATTCCGGAGCCCGTTTCCGGAAGGCCGGGAAGGCGGACGGCCTGGTCCGGAGCGCCCGTGATGCCGAGGACCTTCAAGGAGTCGGCCAGTGCCTCGACGGACTTCGCAGTCAACGGGTTTTCCAGCAGGAACGGGCCGTCCGTGCCCTGTCCGACGCCGATGACCACTGCGTCGCTTGCCGCCTTCTTCAGGTCCCTTGCAATGGCACTAAGGTTGACTTCAGTATTCTTGACCACGAGGATCGGTCCTCAATTCTCTGTGATTGTTCCGGCAGGGAGCGCAGGCAAAAGAGCCAATTCCGATCGTAGTCTCTCGTTCCGCGACTGCGGGGAAGCGCCCGGGAGCCGGGCCGGTTGAGACCCGCGCCACAGCGCGCCGAGGAATGACGCCGCTCTGCCGGGCGTTATGCAGATTAACTCCCTGACCACGAAAGGAACTCGCCGTGTTTGAAAGGATTTCCGGCTCGCTGCTGGACCCCGACGCGCTCTATGCCAAGAACATTGGGCTGTTCCATAACCCTGAGCTCCGCGGGCTGAACCTGGTGATGGGTTTCACCGGTTTCGCCGATGCCGGCCACTTGGTCCGGCAGATCACGGACGAACTGCTGGACACACTCGACTCCGAGCGTGTGGCCGTGTTCGACGCCGACCAGCTGATGGATTACCGGTCCCGGCGCCCGCATGTGAGCTTTGTCGAGGACCATCTGCAGGACTACCAGCCGCCCACACTGGCCCTGTACAGGCTGGTTGACGGGCTGGGCAAGCCCTTCCTGTTCCTCGCCGGGTTCGAGCCGGACCTCCAGTGGGAGCGTTTCGCCCGTGCCGTGGTGCAGATCGTCGAGGCCCTGGACGTGAATCTGGTGACCTGGATCCACTCGATTCCCATGCCTGTGCCCCACACCCGTCCGGTCGGGGTGACTGTGCACGGCAACCGGCCTGAACTCATTGAAGGCATCTCCTCCTGGAAGCCGACCGTGGAAGTGCCGGCCGCCGTCGGGCATGTCCTGGAACTTCGCCTGACCGACGCCGGCCGCAATGTTGCCGGGTACGTGATCCACGTGCCTCACTACCTCGCCGAAGCCGAATACCCCACGGCGGCAGTGGCGGGCCTGGAGTACCTGGGGGCCGCCACCTCGCTGATGCTGCCGACCGACCGGCTCCGCGAGTCGGGCCGTGAAGTGGGCCGGCAGATTGCTGAGCAGATCGAGGCCTCGGAGGAGGTCCAGCAGGTGGTGGCCCGGCTCGAGGCCCGCTACGACGAAAAGGCCGAGGGCACGGTGCGCCGGTCCCTGCTCGCCAACGAGAACGATGAACTGCCCGATGGCGATGCACTGGGCGCCGCTGTGGAGGCCTATCTCGCCCGGGAGAATCCCGCGCCGTAAGCCCCGTCACTGGGAGGCATAAGACTTGTCACTGCTAGGGCAAAACCGGGCAAATTAAATAGTATTTTTGTTCGCGCTGAGGATAATAAAAGGGTGACTGCACCCCGCGCCTGGCTCATCTGGTCCATCGGCATCTTCTCGTACCTTGTGGCTGTGACGCAGCGTACGTCGTTTGGTGTGGTCGGACTGGAGGCCACCGAGAGGTTCCATGCCAGTGCCTCGGCCATCTCCTTTTTCACCGTGCTGCAGCTGCTGGTGTACGCCGGACTTCAGATCCCGGTGGGCGTGCTGGTGGACAGGTTCGGTTCCCGGGCCATGATTGCCGGGGGCGCCCTGCTGATGGGCCTCGGCCAGCTGCAGCTGGCATTTGCGGACAGCGTCCCCGCAGGTGTGCTGGGCCGCGTGCTCGTGGGTGCCGGCGACGCCATGACCTTCATCTCCGTCATCCGGCTGATTCCGCTGTGGTTCGCGCCCGCCCGGGTTCCGCTGCTGACCCAGCTGACCGGCATGTCCGGACAGCTCGGCCAGCTGCTGAGCGTGGTGCCGTTCGCCTTCATCCTGCACAGAGCTGGCTGGACCCCGGCGTTCCTTGCGCTGGCGGGATTCTCCGGTGTCGCCGTCGTGCTGGTGGTTCTGATGCTGCAGGACGTGCCGCCCGGCACGCCCAAGCGGGACGCGGCCAAGGGGCTGCGCGCCACGGGCGTTTCCCTGTCGCGTGCGTGGAAGCAGCCGGGGACGCGGCTGGGGATGTGGAGCCACTTCACCATCCAGTTCAGCGGCACTGTGTTCGCGATGACCTGGGGTTACCCGTTCCTCATTTCGGCGCAGGGGCTCGACGCCGGCACCGTCGCCTCGCTCATGTCCCTCTACGTGGCCGGTGCCATCGGGGCCGGGCCGCTGATCGGACGCTTTGTTGCGCGGCATCCCCTCCGTCGCTCCACCATGGTCCTCCTCCTCGTCGCTGCCACCGCGGCAGCCTGGGCGGCCGTGCTGCTGTATCCCGGCCGCTCACCGCTGTGGCTGTTGGCGCTCCTTATCGTGGTGCTGGCCATCGGCGGCCCGGGCTCAATGATCGGCTTCGACTTCGCGCGCACCTTCAACCCGGCGCACCGGATCGGCACCGCCACGGGCATCGTCAACGTCGGCGGCTTCTTTGCAGCGCTCATGGCCATCTACCTGATCGGCGCCGTGCTGGACATCCTTAACTCCACGGGCTTTTCCCGTGGGGAGCTCTATGGCCTGGAGCCGTTCCGCATCGCGCTCTGCGTTCACTTCCTGATCCTCGGCGTCGGCTCCGTCGCCATGCTGGTGGTCCGCCGCAAGGTCCGTCGGCAGATGGCGGCCCAGGGCGTGGTGGTGCCCCCGCTGTTGCAGGCAATGGCCCAGCAGCGCAGGGCACGGATCGCCCGCCGCAAGACTCCTTCCCGCGACTAGAGGGGTTATCGCCACGGGTGGCGGGGCTGTTGCCCGGGAGGGCCACAGGACTACTGGTGGGGCCACTGCTCCTCAACAGGCGCCGTTATCCACATAGCGTCAAAGTCCACATAGCTCAGTGTCCACATGCAAGAACTCCCTGTCGCGCCGGCGGTAACCGCCAGCGGAAGCTGTTTCCATGACAGCACCGGAGCATCTCACTATCAGCGGACCCGAAGACATTCTTGGCTACATCCCGCACAGCCTGGGGTATTGGCCCTCGCAGAGCCTCGTGGCCATGACCATGCAGGGCAAGCGCCTCGGAGCGACGCTTCGGGTCGACCTCCCGGAGGGCGGCGGACGCCGCGGCCGGGAGGCATTCGCCAGGACTGTGGCGGAGTACCTTCTGGCGGACACGGAAGCCGACGGCACACTGCTGGTCTTCTTTGCCGACGGCGGTTTTGGCGACAGCCTTGACGACTACGGCCTGTACGACGACGGCCGTTGCGACGACGGCAAGGAAGGTGCGGCGGTGTGGTCCTTTCGGCCCTTACTTGCCGATCTGGAATGCGCGCTCGGCCTGGCCGGCATGCCGGTGCGGGATGCCTGGCGCGTCGGCGACGAGTACTGGGGCAACGTCTACTGCACCGACAGCAGCTGCTGCCCGCCACCAGGCCGGCCCATTGCCGAGATCCGGGACAGCAGGCTCAATGCCGAAATGGTGTATCTGGGCAGCAGCGTCGGCGCGCCTCCCAGTACTCCTTCGCCCGGCGTCGCTGACACTCCGGCAGCGGAGGATGCGGCTGTCATGGCAGCTGAACGCGAGTGGACTCTGGCCTTGGCTGGTAAGGGGACTCTTCGGGCGCAATTCGACGCGGTCCTCGATGCCTGGGCAGCTGCGCTGGAAGCGGTTTCGCCTGAAGCCGTTCCGGGGGGAGGCGTCCACGGGGGATCGGCGCTGATTGCGGCCCGTCCACTCTCAGGCGTTCCCGGCGGCGGGCTTGAACCGGAACTCGCCGGCTTCCTGCGCGCGTCCCTCCGTGTTCCGGCCTGGCGCGACGCCGTCCTGGTCATGGCGGCCGCGGGGCGCGCCGCAGCGGCCGCAGGGGCTGAAGCCTTTGGGATTTTCTCGGCGGGGGAGGGATTGCCCGTGTCCTGTCCGCCCGTGCCGGAACCGCAAGTGCTTCCAAGCTGTACTGAACAAGGGCAGGCACCAAACAAGCCCGACCAGCCGCCGGTCTCCTGCGGCGGCCCGGACGCCCTCCCCGGCTATGGCGAAGTCCTGTTAGGCCTAAGTCCGCCGGTGCCGGACTGGGACACGCTGAATCGTTTGGAGGTCCTGATGGTGGGGCTCTCGTGCGGAGGGGGTGAGGCGCAGGCCGCAGTACTAACGGCCGCAGGTTGGATCGAATGGTGCCGGGGGAGGGGTTCCTTCGCGCACGCATCATTGACCCGTGCTCTGGAAGCCAGCCCGGGATACCGGTTGGCCGAGCTGCTGTCCGAGGTGGTCCGGCGTGGAACGATCTGCGGGTGGGCGGGGCGCCGTGAAGCCGCATGGCAGAAATTCGGATCGGACGCTGCCTAGAGCAAGGGGGCCTGCTGACGCCGACATGCCCCCTCGGCAGGGTGTATTACGGCCCGGTCGGCCCCCGGTGCGGAAAATCGTGAGACAATGGAGGCCGAGACCCGGTTGGGTCCGTGAATCAATGCTTGCAGTGGGTCCCATTCGGGAACATTGCGGCCGCCCCGGCAGTTCTACTTAGTGGCCCTGTCGGTCGGTTGCAGCTGATGTCAATCACGGACTTGACAGGGTCATAGTGGTGTTGCCCGAAGGTGACTCCACAGACCGCCGCTAGAAAGGTTTTCTGTGACCCCGTCTTCCGCGAAGAAGGAACCCGCCGCCCTGGCCGTTGAAACTGCCGAGGAGAAGCCGGCGGCATCCAGCGCCAAGCGTGCCGCCACCCGTGCCGCTGGGAAGCCCGAGCCCAAGAAGCGCGGACCCAAGCCCGGAGCCAAGGCTGCGGCCGAAGCTGCCGGAAGCCGCTCAACCGATGACGACACGGAAGTCGAGGAGGACCTCGACGAAGCGCAGCCCGACACCGCTGATCTGGTCGATGAACCCGACGAGGCCGGCAAGGAAGCCGCAGCGCCTACCGGTTCGGGATTCGTTTACTCTGACGCCGATGACGACGACGCACCTGTCCAGCAGGTCATGTCGGCCGGCGCCACTGCCGACCCTGTCAAGGATTACCTTAAGCAGATCGGTAAGGTAGCCCTCCTCAACGCCGAACAGGAAGTTGACCTCGCGCTCCGCATTGAGGCCGGCCTGTTCGCCGAAGAGAAGATTGCCGCCGACGACGGCTCCATGGATCCGAAGTACAAGCGCGAGCTTGAGTTCATCATCCATGACGGCAAGCGCGCCAAGAACCACCTGCTCGAGGCCAACCTCCGCCTCGTGGTGTCGCTGGCCAAGCGCTACACCGGTCGCGGCATGCTGTTCCTGGACCTCATCCAGGAAGGCAATCTTGGCCTCATCCGTGCCGTCGAGAAGTTCGACTACACCAAGGGCTTCAAGTTCTCCACCTACGCCACCTGGTGGATTCGCCAGGCCATCACCCGTGCCATGGCGGACCAGGCCCGCACCATCCGTATCCCGGTGCACATGGTGGAAGTCATCAACAAGCTGGCCCGTGTCCAGCGCCAGATGCTGCAGGACCTGGGCCGTGAACCCACGCCCGAGGAGCTGGCGCTCGAGCTCGACATGACCCCCGAGAAGGTCGTCGAGGTCCAGAAGTACGGCCGCGAGCCCATTTCGCTGCACACCCCGCTTGGCGAGGACGGCGACTCCGAGTTCGGTGACCTGATCGAGGACTCCGAAGCCGTGGTGCCGGCCGACGCCGTGAGCTTCACCCTCCTGCAGGAACAGCTGCACTCCGTGCTGGACACCCTGTCCGAGCGCGAAGCCGGTGTTGTTGCCATGCGGTTCGGCCTCACGGATGGCCAGCCGAAGACTTTAGACGAAATCGGCAAGGTCTACGGCGTTACCCGTGAGCGCATCCGCCAGATCGAATCCAAGACGATGTCCAAGCTCCGCCACCCGTCCCGGTCGCAGGTCCTGCGGGACTACCTGGACTAGGAAACGCTGGGCTAGTACACACGAACAAAGGCCAGGCCTTCGTCGGAAATCGGCGGCAAGCCTGGCCTTTGTCGTACCGTTACGACATCAACAACGTGCACGTGCACGTTTGGCTGCCCACACGGCATGGCGGCATTCGATTAGTTTCCACCCCGACCGGGTCCCGATAGTCCGCCACCGGGCAACGGCGGCGCCATGGAGTGGTATGTGCGGCCGGTGGGTGTGGTGAGTTCGATGGTGTGGCGCGGCCCTGGTCTGGGTTTTGCTTTCCAGTCGGGGAGTTCTTTGGTGTGGTTGCACGCCTCGCACAGTCCCGCGCCATTGCTCAGCGACGTGGGGCCGTCGTTGTGCCAGGGGATGATGTGGTCGTGGTGGCGGATGGGGGCGTCGCAGTAGGGGGTGCGGCAGGTGTCGTCGCGGATTTGGATGAAGCGGCGCAGCGGCGCGGGGAAGTGGCGCCTTCGCGAGTCCAGGGCGACGAGGTCGCCGGTCCCGGGTGCGGTGTAGAGCCGCCGGATCCAGGTCTTGAGTTCCTTCACAGCGGTTGAGTCGACCGGTGCCGAACCGGCCACGGTTGGCTGGAGGCGATCCGGTTCTCCTTGCCCTTGCGTGAGGAGGTTGCGCGCCCAGTCGGCGGGGACGATGCCGTAACCAGGAATCCGGGCGGGTTCGCTGTCGCCCTGGAAGAGGGTTCGGTCGGTCATGACGAGGTTGAGCTCGATGCCGGTGATGCCGCCGGGGGTGCCGGTGATCGACTCGACCAGGGTGTCGGCCTTGATCTGGTCGCGGGAGCGCGGGTCTCCGGCGGCGTGGAGGGAGTCGGCGTTCCGGGTCAGTGCCGCGTACACCGCGACGCCCTGCTGAACGGGCAGCAGCGCCGTGAAATAGGTCATGCAGTCCGGGGCCGGGCGAAGGCTTACCCTGCGCCCCGAGGCGGCATGGCTGGCCCGTTGGGCGACGGACCGGGGGTCCCTGCAGGTGGCGGCGGCCCTAACCGCGGCGATGACGGTGCGGGTCCCGGCGCCTTTGAAGGTTCCGGTGTCGGCGGCGAGTTCCTCATCAACGGCAGTCCGGTCGCTCGGGCTCAGACAGTCAGTCTCTTTAACTACGTGCATGACGCGTTCTTCGTTCAGCTGCCCGCTGTCCAGCGCGGCCAGGGTATGGGGCATCTGCACCAGGGCTTTGGCGGTGCCGAGGAGCCGATGCCCGCGATTTGGGGACTCGCCCCGCGCCAGCGCGATCTGCTCGGCCGCGCCCAGGCCCCGGTCTTTGCCGCGGTCCTTGCCCAGGTCCTCCGCGGCCAATGGCGGCCGGTCGGTGGTTTCCTGGCGGAGCCTGGCCTCGAAGGCCACCGAAAGCCGGGCCTGCTGCCCGGAAGCCCAGCACTTGACATTCTCGTACGCTCGGACTTGGTCGATCAGCCCGGCATTGTCGGCGCTGAGGTCTGCTGCCGGGAGAAACGGACCTGATGTTGTTGTAAGGGTACCGGCCGCAACATGCCAGGCAGCAGCGGCGCTGGAGGGAACGCCGTCATCAAATGCGCTGTCCCTAAAAACGCCGTCGTGATAAGCACTGTCGTCAAAGAGGTCCTCGTCGAAAGGACGGCCGGCAAACAGAAACTCCGGAAACGGGTCCTCAGGAAACGATGCCGGAAACGCGGCGTCGAGATCATCGTCATATGGCAACCCGTTGTACGGGTCGGCGTGGGGAACCGTGGCGCCAGGGAACGCGGCAGTCAGCAGAGTGCCGGCGCCTGCAACGGCCGCCAGAACCTGCTCCGGTTCCCCAAATCCATCCATACATACAGTCTGATGAGGGGGACTGACAATTAAGTGCTTGGGGCAGCTGGAGAATTTTTGCGCAGCGGAACTGGCGACAAAGAAAAAGCCAGGACCCCCGCGCGGGGATCCTGGCTTTGAGCTTTGTTGTCTAGTCGACCGGAACCGGTGCCTTTTCGTGCAGCCGGCCCGTCTCATCGTGCCAGTCGGAGCTGAGCGGCCTAAGGGTCGCTTCGACGGCGCGTGAATGGTGGGCGCAAAAGAGCAGCTCGCCCCCGGAGGACTCGAGTACAACCCGGACGTATGCCTGCGCTCCACAACGGTCACACCGGTCAGCTGCGGTGAGTGTGCGGTCGGCAACTGCTGTTGTCATGTCGGCCTCCTTAGTAGATCTGTACATCTATATAACCAGCATTCGCTGACAAAGCATGGCAAGGATGGGTCACTTTCGCTGTCCGCGTATCACGTCTGCGTAACGAACCTCCGGAGCGGTGGCTCGTGCCGGGAGTGGCAGTCAGTCGTTTGGCGGCAGCGGGACTAGGCTAGAGGGAGCCTTTTAACGCCGATCCGGCCTGTTCCTCAAAGGAGTTCACTACCTGTGGCACCGAGTTCTGATTACACCGCCCGCCACCTTTCGGTGCTGGAGGGGCTGGAGGCCGTGCGCAAACGCCCCGGCATGTACATCGGATCCACGGACTCCCGGGGCCTCATGCACTGCCTCTGGGAAATCATCGACAACTCCGTCGACGAGGCGCTGGCCGGCTTTGGCCACGACATCAGGATCATCCTGCACGCGGACAACTCTGTAGAGATCCACGACGACGGCCGCGGCATTCCCGTCGACGTCGAACCAAAGACCGGCCTCACCGGCGTCGAAGTGGTCTTCACCAAGCTGCACGCGGGCGGCAAGTTTGGCGGCGGCTCCTACACCGCCTCCGGCGGTCTGCACGGCGTGGGCGCCTCCGTCGTCAACGCACTTTCGGCACGTCTCGACGCCGAGGTGGACCGGGGCGGCAAGACGTACAGGATGTCCTTCCGGCGGGGTGAGCCCGGCCGCTTCGACGACAACGGCCGGCCCAACCCGACCGCCACCTTCGCTCCGTTCGTCGAAGACTCTGTCCTCGACGTCGTCGGCAAGGCCAAACGCGGCGTCACCGGAACACGCATCCGCTACTGGGCAGACGGCCAGATTTTTACGCCGGATGCCAGGTTCTCCTACGAGGAACTCACGGCACGGGCCCGTCAGACCTCTTTCCTGGTGCCCGGACTGAAGATCACCGTCCGCGATGAGCGCAAGCTGCCCGGCACGCCCGGTGAACTGGGGGCGCACGAGGAAGTGTTCCACCACGACGGCGGCATCTCCGAGTTCGTGGATTTCCTCGCCGCGGACTCCGGGGTCACGGACGTCTGGCGCCTGCACGGTGCAGGCAAGTTCAAGGAAACCGTCCCTGTGTTGGATGACAAGGGTCACAGTAAGATGGCGGAAGTGGAACGCGACTGCGAAGTGGACGTCGCACTGCGCTGGGGGATCGGGTACGACACCACTGTCCGCAGCTTCGTGAACATCATCTCCACCCCGAAGGGCGGCACCCACCAGGCCGGCTTCGAGCAGGCCCTTGTGAAGACGTTCCGGAAAACCGTGGAAGCCAACGCGCGGAAGCTCAAGGCCGGCAACGACAAGATCGAGAAGGACGACATCTTCGCCGGGCTCACCGCCGTCCTGACCGTGCGGCTCGCCGAGCCGCAGTTCGAGGGCCAGACGAAGGAGATCCTCGGCACGTCGGCGGTCAAGGCCATCGTGGCCCGGGTGGTGGAGAAGGAGATAGCGGCCAAGCTCAACTCCTCCAACCGCAACGACAAGGCCCAGTCCGCACTGCTGCTGGAAAAAATCGTCAGCGAGATGAAGTCGCGGATCTCCGCGCGCGTCCACAAGGAGACGCAGCGCCGGAAGACCGCGCTCGAGACGTCGTCGATGCCCACCAAGCTCGCCGACTGCCGCACCGACGACGTCGCCCGCTCCGAACTGTTCATCGTGGAGGGCGACTCAGCCCTCGGTACGGCCAAGCTGGCGCGCTCCTCCGACTTCCAGGCACTGCTGCCGATCCGGGGCAAGATCCTCAATGTCCAGAAGGCCTCCGTGGGCGATATGCTCTCCAACGCCGAGTGCGCGGCCCTCATCCAGGTGGTCGGGGCCGGTTCCGGACGCAGCTTCGCGATCGAGGCGGCGCGCTACGGGAAGGTCATCCTGATGACCGATGCCGACGTCGATGGTGCGCACATCCGCACACTGCTGCTCACCTTGTTCTTCCGCTACATGCGGCCCATGGTGGAGGAGGGCCGGGTCTTCGCTGCCGTCCCGCCTCTGCACCGGGTGGAAGTCATCAATGCCGGCCAAAAGGCCAACGAGATGGTCTACACCTATTCCGAGGCTGAACTGCACACGTTGCTGGCGAAGCTCGCCGCGGAGGGCAGGAAGTACAAGGAACCGATCCAGCGCTACAAGGGCCTCGGCGAGATGGACGCAGAACAGTTGGCGGAGACCACCATGGACCCCCGGCACCGCATGCTCCGCAAGGTGAACATTGAGAACGCCCAGCAGGCGGAAGCCACCTTCGACCTGCTGATGGGATCGGACGTCGCGCCGCGCAAGGACTTCATCATCGCCGGTGCCTCCAGCCTGGACCGCGAACGCATCGACGCCTGAGGCTCGGCGCCCAGCGCCGGCACGGCGCCGGCCCAGCCGGCAGGCCGGTTCAGCCCAGCAGGCCGGGAACGATCAGCAGGGCGGTCGGCATTGCCAGCAGCAGCGCGCACCCGGCAAGGACGGCTGCGCGGAGGCCTCCGGCGAGCGGTGGCTGGGGTGAGAGAAGGCGGCTGACGCGTGACGCCGTCGTACTCGCCGGGCCGGCGCCGCCGGCACCGTCCGGCAGCTGCAGGCCCGCCCCGGAAAAACCTGCCGGTTCGACGACGGCGGCCCCCTGGGGTGCCGCCGAGCCGCTGGCGACGATGGCTATCGCCTTGATCAGCGTCACCTTGCTCTCGGTCTTGAGGGCAACGTCGTCCGCCAGCATTTCGATCAGGGAGTTCACGGCTTCCTGGGCCAGACGCGTGGTGGGGAGCCACGGCAGTGCCTGGCGCCAGGCGGCGAAGGCCCACAGCAGCAGGTGATGGCGCTGGGTCAGGTGCGCGTTTTCGTGGATCAGGACGGCCCGCAGTTCCGCCGGTTCGAGGGCCGCCATGAGGCCGTCGGAGAGGACCGTGACGGAGCGGGCGCCGCCCGGCAGGCAGTACGCCACCGGGGAATCGTGGTTGATGACCACCGTGCCGGGCCCGTCGTCGGACGGCGACGCCAGGAGGGCCAGCAGCTCGCGGTGGCGCCTGCGCTGGCGCTCAATCTTGTAATAGGTCAGCAGCAGCGTGAAGACGAGGTGCGCCGTCAGCAGCGCCGCCGCGGAAAGCGCGAAGAGATGCCAGAATCCCAGTGCGGTGGTGGGCGCCGCAAACAGCACCATGCCTGCCAGTGCGCGCAGGCCCGCCAGGAGGTTGTCGCCGACAGGTTCGAGGCCGTACACCAGCATGGCGCCGATCATGGACAGCCCGCCGGCGAGGCCGATGGCCTGCCACAGCACCATGGCCGTGAAAGGATCACGCGCCGGCCAGTGGGCGCGCGAAAGAAGGATAGGTACCGGCCAGGCCAGTACTATCGCCAGGACCGCCAGGAAATATGAGGTCCAGAACATTAGGTGTTAGCTGTGGCCAAGCAGTTTGCGCAGCGTCTCGGCTTCACTTTCCGTCACCGATCCGATGAACCGAGCCAGCACGGCCTCGCGGTCCGGAGCGGATCCCAGCACTTCGTGCATGAGTTCGGCGGTGTGGTCTTCGCGGCTGGACACAGCCTGGTAGCGGTGCGGACGCATGCCGCGTTCGCGCTCCACGAGGCCCTTCTTTTCGAGACGCGAGAGGACCGTCAGTACGGTGGTCACCGCCAGGTCCTTGCCCTCATGCCCTGCTGCTCCGCCATGCGCTGCCGTGGTCTGCGCAAGCAGGTCCCGCAGCGTGTTGGCCGTGGCCGCTTCGTGGCCCGCCCAGAGCAGGTCCATGACTGCGCGTTCGAGTTCCCCAAGACTTGCCATCTGTACATCCTTTGACAACGCACTGCCGGGGCCGGCTGCCCGGCCCGTGCCGTGATTCCAATACTGCAACTTCAAATCTATCGTGTTTGGCCGCTCGTTTCTACATGAGGTAGAACGTTCGGCGCGTCGCGGGTGATTGCGTTCCTCTGATGTGCATGCAACCGTGTTTACAGTGTTCGCCCCGTGTTCTACAATCTGTAGAAGTTGAAGTTCTACGTCGCGTAGAAAACAACGCTGGAGAGCTAGACCCAACCGTAAGTAGGGACCGCCTTGGACGCCTTGGAAATCGCACGCTGGCAATTCGGAATCACTACCGTCTACCACTTCATGATGGTGCCGCTGACAATCGGCCTGGGCCTGGTCGTCGCCGTGATGCAGACCATCTGGCACCGCACCGGGAATCCGGCCTATCTGCGGATGACCAAGTTCTGGGGGAAGCTCTTCCTCATCAACTTCATCATGGGCGTGGCCACGGGCATCGTCCAGGAGTTCCAGTTCGGCATGGCCTGGAGCGAGTACAGCCGGTTTGTGGGTGACGTCTTCGGCGCCCCGCTGGCCCTTGAGGCACTCCTCGCCTTCTTCGTCGAGTCGACCTTCCTGGGTTTGTGGATCTTCGGCTGGAAGCAGCTCAAGCAGGGCGTCCACCTCGCGTGCCTCTGGATCGCGGTGGTGGGCTCCTTCTTCTCCGCGTACTTCATCATCGTGGCCAACAGCTGGATGCAGCACCCAGTCGGCGTCACGATGATTGACGGCCGCCCGGTTATGACCGACGCCTGGGCCGTCTTCACTAACAACACCGCCCTGGTGGCCGTGCCGCACACGCTCTTTGGTGCACTTGCCGTGGCCGGCGGATTCCTGCTGGGCATCGCCTGGTACCACCTCTGGCGGCGGCGCCGCGACGGCATCGACGCCGTCGGGGCGGACGGCAAGGTCATCGCCGGTGAGGCCGCGATCCCTGGCCGCGACCGCACCGACTACACAGTCTGGATCAAGTCGCTGCGGATCGGCGCCGTCGTCGCCATGATCTCCTTCGCCGGGACCGCGCTCACCGGAGACCTGCAAGGAAAGCTGATGTTCGAACAGCAGCCCATGAAGATGGCCGCCGCCGAGGCCGCGTGCCACGACGGTACGGGATTCTCCGTCCTGAGCGTCGGCAACGTCGGCTCCCGCAACTGCGACGACATCGTGGCGCTGATCGAGGTGCCGGGAATCCTGTCCTACCTCGCCAAGGGCGACTTCACCACTGAGGTCAAGGGCGTCAACAGCCTGATCGACCAGTACAAGGCGGACTACGGCACGCACGTTCCGGACAACCCCATCTACGGTGACCGGGCCGGCCAGGAGGTCGAGTACGTGCCGGTCATGGAGGTCACCTACTGGGGCTTCCGGGCCATGATCGGGTTCGGCGGCCTCGCTGCCCTCGCCGCCCTGGTGGCACTTTGGCTGACCCGCAAGGGAACCGTTCCCGAGTCGCGCTGGCTGATGCGGCTGGCCGTGTTCGGCATCCTGGCTCCCTTCGGTGCCAACGCCGCGGGCTGGATCTTCACGGAAATGGGCCGCCAGCCGTTCGTCGTGGCACCCAACCCCGACCTCAACGGCATCGACCAGGTCTTCATGTTCACCGCCGCGGCTGTTTCACCAGGGGTTTCCGCCGGCGAAATCCTGACGTCCCTCATTGTGCTCACCCTGATCTACGCGGTGCTCCTCGTGGTGGAGGTGAAGCTCCTCGTGAAGTACGTCCGGGGCGGCGTCGCCTCGGCAATGCCCGAACTGGTCCACGCGCCGGTGGACGAGAACGAGGATGCCACACCCCGCGACGGCGGACCGGACAAGCCCGGGACCCCCGACGACGTCCTGGCCTTCGCCTACTAACACCCGAGCCTCCTAAGACCCGAGGATACAAAGCATGGAACTGCTGCCAACCATCTGGTTCATTGCCATCGCCGTCCTGTGGACCGGCTACCTCTTCCTGGAGGGATTCGACCTGGGCGTCGGAATGCTGATGAAAATCTTTGCCCGCAACAACACCGAACGCCGGGTGCTCCTCAACACCATCGGGCCGGTCTGGGACGGAAATGAAGTCTGGCTTCTCACCGCCGGTGGCGCCACCTTCGCGGCCTTCCCGTTCTGGTACGCCTCCCTGTTCTCCGCCCTGTACCTGCCGCTGCTGCTGGTCCTCGTCGCCCTGATCTTCCGGGCCGTCGCGTTCGAATACCGCGGCAAGGTGGACACCGACCGCTGGCGGAACACCTGGGACTGGGCGATCGCCGTCGGGTCCTTCCTGGCCGCCTTCGGCGTGGGTGCCGCGCTGGGCCTGACCACCACCGGACTGCCGCTGGACGCCAACGGCGACCGCGACGGCGGGCCGTTCGCATGGTTCAGCTGGTACGCCGTGCTGGGAGGCCTGGCCGTGGCTGGCTTCGCCCTGCTGCACGCTCTGGCGTTCCTGGCACTGAAGACCGACGGCGACGTGCGGCACCGGGCTCGGCAGTGGTTTGTGCGGCTGCTTCCCGTCCTGCTCCTCCCGATGGCGGGCTGGGCCATCGGCGTGCAGGTCCTCAGCGGTGAATCCTGGACGCTGGTTGTCCTCGGGGTGGCCGTGGTTGCCGCGGCTGCGGCCTGGGCCCAGGCCCGGAAGGGAAACGAAGGCCGGGCCTTCCTGGCAATCGGCGTGTTCCTGCTGGGCGGCTCCGCCTCCATCTTCGGGGCTGTGTTCCCGGTGGTCCTCCCGTCCACCATCGACCCCGCGTTCAACCTCACCATCGCCAACGCCTCGTCCTCGGACTACACCCTCGGTCTGATGAGCATCGTGGCGTGCGTCGGGCTGCCGCTGGTGATCGCCTACCAGGCGTGGACGTACTGGGTGTTCCGCCGCCGCGTCAGCGCTGCCCACATCCCGGAGGCGCACAGCTTCCTGCCTGCGGTCGCCGCTAAAGCACTCATCAGGAAAGACTGACCCGCAGTGAAACCCCAGTTCCCGTCAGGACCCTCCACCCGCCGCGCCCTTTACGGGCTGGGCCTGCTGGCTGCCCTAAAGGCCCTGTCCCTGGTTCTCCTGGGGCAGGCCGTCGCCTCTGTGCTGGCCGGCCTCATGACACAGGACACCGCGTGGGCTGACCAGCTGGGCTGGGGCGCAGCCGGCGTGGCGCTGCGGTCCGTGACGGTCTGGGCGCAGGGCGTCGCCGCAAGGCGCGCCGCCCTGGGCGTCAAGGAGGAACTGCGCGCGCAGCTCTTGGAGACGGCTCTGCGCAACGGCGTCCGGTCCGCAGGCCCTTCCGACGGCGGCCTGGCTGTGCTTGCGACGCGCGGCCTGGATGCCCTGGACAGCTACTACACGCAGTATCTCCCCGCGCTGGTGAACTGCGCGGCCATACCGCTGCTGCTCGGCGCCCGGATCCTTTTCGCCGACTGGGTCAGCGCGGTGGTGATCGTGCTGACGGTGCCCCTGGTCCCCGTGTTCATGGTGCTGATCGGCCGCTACACGGAGGACAAGGTGCGGGATGCGCAGGCGGCCCTGTCCCGGCTCTCCGGGCACATGCTCGAACTCGCCAAGGGTCTGCCGGTGCTGGTGGGGCTGGGCCGCGCCGCCGCCCAGCGCCGCGCCCTGGAGGACATTTCCGAGGACTACCGGCAGCGGACCATGGGGACCCTGCGGACCGCGTTCCTCTCCGCGCTCGCCCTGGAACTGATCGCCACCATCTCCGTTGCCGTGGTGGCGGTGTTCATCGGTGTCCGGCTCGTCCACGGCGACATGGCGCTGGAGGCCGGGCTGCTTGCGCTCATCCTCGCACCCGACTGCTACCTCCCGCTCCGTGAGCTGGGGACCGCGCACCACGCGAGCGACGACGGCCGGGCCGCCCTTGCCGAAACTACGGCGGTGCTGGAAGCGCCGGAGCCCCGGCGGCTCGTGCCTGATCCGTCCTCGTCAGGGCCGGCCGGTGTGGAGGCCGCCGATGTGGCGGGCCCGGGCAGACTCACAGTCCGGGACCTTGCGGTCAGCTATCCGGGACGGCAGGGTCCCGCCGTCGGCCCCCTCAGCTTCACGGCGCCGGCCGGAATGGTCACCGCGCTGGACGGCCCCAGCGGGGCGGGCAAAAGCACGGCGCTGGGAGTCCTCGCGGGCACGGTCGGAACCGGGGGCGGCACCGCGGTCTCCGGAACTGTTGAAGGGTTCGCGGCGGGGGATGTGGCCTGGGTGCCGCAGCACCCGGTGATGGTGGCGGACACCGTGCGTGGTGAAGTCCTGCTGTACCTGACGGCGGGGACTCTGGCGGACGGCACCGCAGCGACCGGTGCAGCCGCTGGCGGCGAAGCACATGCCGCAGGAGTGCTGCGCTGCCTGGCGGCCGTGGGTGCGGAGCATCTGGCGGACAAGCATCCTGCCGAACTGAGCCCGGGCGAGCTGCGCCGCGTGGCCCTTGCCCGCGGGCTGGCCCGCATCGAGGCGGGCGCCACGGTACTGCTCCTGGACGAGCCCACCGCGCACCTCGACCGGGAATCTGCCGAACGCGTCCACGACGCAATCCGGTCGCTGCGGGGCCGGGCCACCGTCATCCTGGTGGCCCACGACCGCCAGACGAGGGAACTCGCCGACCGGATCGTGCCGCTGTCCGGAAGTGGAGCGGCGGCATCTGCTGCGCCCACGGTTAAGACGTCGGCCGCTGCCCCTGCTTCGGCCAGCGCTGCCGACCCCACTGCCGCCGTTCCCACTGCGTCGCCCGACGGCGGGCGAGCCTTCTCGGTGGAGGCCGGAACTACGGCGGCCGGCGTCCCGGTGGCCGAGGCGCAGCCCGGCTCCGGCCACGTGGCCGGGATGCTTGCGCGGCTGCTCGCGCCCGTCCGCGGACGGTTCGCTGCCTCCGGGTTCGTCGGCGCCCTGGCCGCCCTTTTCGCCGTCGCGCTGTCGGGGCTGTCCGGCTGGCTCATCCTCCGCGCCAGTGAGCAGCCGCCCATCATGTACCTCCTGACGGCCATCGTCGGCGTCCGGTTCTTCGGCATCGGCCGGGCCGTTCTGCGTTACTGCGAGCGGCTCCTCCTGCACGAAGCCGTGTTTGCCTCCCTGACGAAGCTCCGCGGCGGACTCTGGGCGTCCCTCAGCCAGCGGGCATTGTCCCTGCGCCGGCTGCTGCAGGGCGGCAACGTGCTGGGCGCCGTCATCGAGGATGTTGACACCGTCCGGGACCTGCTCCCGCGGGTGGTGCTGCCGCCGGTTACCGCCGTGGCGGTGGCCGGGGCTGCTGCCGGTACGGTGGCTTGGCTGCTTCCGGCGGCCCTGCCGGCAGTGCTCGCCGCAGCCCTGGTAAGCCTGCTGGCCGCGCCCGCCGCGGCCCTGCTCGCCGACCGGATGTCGGCTCAGGCCGAACAGCGGCTGCGCTCCGGGGTTCTCCGGCGGGTCGCTGCGGCACTCGATGCCAGGGCTGAACTGCACGCGAACGGAGCCAAGGAGCCGGTTCTCGACGGCATCCGTGCTCTGGACCGGGACGCTACCGCCGCCGTACGGCGTTCGGCCTGGGCTGAAGGACTCGGCCAGGCACTGACCGTGGCCGCGTGCGGCGCGGGCGCCCTCTGCAGCGCCGTGCTTGCGGCTCCGCAGGTGCTGGCCGGTTCCCTTCCGGCGACCACTGTTGGCGTCGTGGTCCTGCTGCAGCTGGCGCTCGCCGAACCCTTTGGGGCCATGACGACGGCGGTCCGGCAGTTTCCGGCGCTGCGTGCGGTCCTGCGCCGCATCGGTGAGTCGGGCGTCCTGCAACCGGGAGAATCCGGCGCTAACGGTAAAGACACCGGGCAGCCCTCCCGGCCCGACTCCCGGGACTCTGGGCTGCCGGGCGTTGAACTGGACGGGTTGTCGGCCGCGTGGCCTGGGGGCGCGACTGTCTTCAGTGGCCTGTCCGCCGTGGCTGAGCCCGGCCGCTGGCTGGCGGTGACCGGACCGTCCGGCGCCGGCAAGTCCACCCTGCTGGCAGTGATGCTGGGCTTTCTCCCTGCCCGGGCAGGCCGCATCGCGGTGACGGGCACCGCGGCGTGGTGCCCGCAGGAGGCGCACCTCTTCGACTCCACGGTCCGCGGGAACCTGCTGCTCGGCAGCCCGCGGCAGGAGTCCGGCACCGGGTCCGCTGCGGAGACAGAGCAGGCGATGCGCGAAGCGCTCGCGGCGGTGGGCCTAACGCCCCTGCTGGCGCGGCTGGAAGACGGCCTGGATACCCGCATTGGCCCGGGCGGGGCGTTTCTCAGCGGTGGCGAACGCCAGCGGCTGGCAGTGGCGCGCACGCTCATGACACAGGCCGATGTGATCCTCCTGGACGAGCCCACGGCACACCTCGACGCCGAATCCGGGCGGGCGCTCATTGCGGACCTGCGTGCCGGACTTGCGTCACGCACCGTGGTGCTGGTGACCCACAATCCGGCCGATATCAGCCCCGGCGATGCGCTCCTGGACCTTCGCCCCGAACACCGGTTGGCTGCCTCCGCGGTGATGGCGTCCGGCCGCGGTTAGCCCACCAGCGCCTGCTTCTGGCGGCCGTTGACCACCGACGTGGCTCCGCAGTTCGAGCAGGTGATCCGGTAGGAGCGGGACGTCGTGAAAACCGGGATGAAGAACAGCGTGAACTTCGTGGCGCGCTCCTCCAGGTGGTGGTGGATGAACACGCCGCAGTACCGGCAGGATGCCGCCCGGCCGGGGAGCAGCTTCTGGACTGTCTTGAACCCGAAGAGTAGAAGCATGCTGTGCCTTTCAGGGAACGCCGGGGTAACTGTCCCAGCCCGATGATGGCACCAGCCTAAGGCTTCCCGTGCCATCGCGTCAGGAGTACCAGCCAGCGTCAGGAATGATGGCGCCGCCTCTTCCCGGCGGCTAGCCTGTTCCCATGACGCACACGGACGCCTCTGACCTGACCGCGGACGGCTCACCTGAGCTGACGGCCGTCGGCTTTCCGGAACTGCACTGGCGCAGCGCCAGACCCGCGGACCTGGACGCGTGGGCTGCGCTGATCGCCCGCACCGCGGCCGTCGAGGAGCCGGTGTGGTTTGAACGGCGGGCGGACCTGGAACAGATCATGGAGTCCAAGAACAACCCGGTGGGGCCGAACACGGTACTGGGCCTGGACTCCGACGGCATCGCCCGGGCATACGCCCGCCTCACCAAGAACAAGGACGGGGCCAAGGCTCACGGATTCTGTGCCGTGGACCCGCAGTGGCAGCGCCGCGGCGTCGGCTCAGCCCTCCTGTCCTGGCTGGAGGCGCGGACCAGGCAGCGGTTCACCGAGGATGCCGGTGTGGGGCCGGACGGAGCAGGGCCAGGCAATGCAGGGCCAGGCACTGCAGAGCTTGTACCGCGGCTGCGGATTTTCATTGAACAGAAGCAGCAGCACCAGTGCGCGCTCCTGGAGGAGTCCGGGTATGGGGTGGTCCGCTACTACAACGAGATGCACCGTCCGCTCTCGGCTCCGCTGCCCGAGGCGCCACTGGAGCACGGCTTGGAGCTGGTGCCGATGGAACCAGGACTGAGCGAAGCCCTGCGCCTGGCGCACAACCAAATCTTCGCCGATCACTGGGGAAGCGAACCGCGGGACGAGGAGTCATGGGGCTTCGTGGTCAACGACCCCCTGGCCCGGCCCGATCTCAGCGCCGTTGTGCTGGCGAGCAGCACGGGTGAGGTCGTTGGCTACCAGCTGGCCAGCCACGACCCGGACACCGCCGTGACGCGCGGATTCAGCGAGGGCTACACGGACCTGCTCGGTGTCCGCCGGGAGTTCCGCGGGCGCGGCGTCGCGCAGGCACTTCTGGCCGACGCCATGCGGCGCTTTGCCGCCGCCGGCCTGGACAAGGCGTCACTGGACGTGGACTCCGAGAACCCCACCGGGGCCATGGCGCTGTACCGCAAGATGGGTTACGTCCCGGTCAATACGAGCCTCGCGTGGGACAAGGTGCTGTAGCTCTGACGTAAACCGCCGGTCAGCCGTCCACGTCCGCAAGGTGATGGACGACGTCGTGCAGGAAATACTGCGCGAGCGTCAGGACGGTGAACTCCGAGCCGTTGCTGCGCAGCCCGGTCCGGTCCCACTGCGACTCCTGCACCCTGGCGAAGGACGCCGCCACCTGCCCGCCCTCCGCGGTGAGCTCGGCGCTCACCACGGCGGGGTCGGCGTTCGCGTAGTCGCTCTCCACCGCCGTCTGGTCCTGGTCCCAGTTCTCAAACTTGGCATTGTCCTCGCTGAGCATCAGGTTGAGACGGCGGTCGAAGAGGTTGAACACATCCCTGACATGGCAGGCGTACTCCAGCGCGGACCAGGTGCTGCTGTCCGGGCGTTCGCCGGCGTCCGGCCGCCGGAGCACGGCCCGCCAGCGCGGCAGCATGTTTTCGACGCTGCCGGGAACAGTCGACGGCGTAACGGTGGACGCGTCGAAGCCGCACTGGCTGCAGGGGCGGGACAGGACCCAGGTCCAGTCCTTTTCATCCGGGATGATAGGCATGGCAGTAGTCTAGGCGGATTCCGGCCAGGCCATGCTCGGACCGATCACGTCCACCGCCTGCGAAAGCGGGATGCCCGAACCGTCGCGCCGGCCATGCTCCTGGGGCAGCGAGCGGGCTACGCCTGCCGACGACGACGCCTTCGCCGGGCCGTGGCCGGCCCACGCCAGCAGCAGCGTGTCCTCACCCTTCAGGAACCGGTGTGCCCGGACTCCGGCGGTAGCGCGGCCCTTCGCCGGGTATTCGTCAAAGGCCGTCACCTTGGCAGCCCCGGGGGCGGTGCCCGGCAGGGCACCTTCCGTGCCGGAAATGGTGACGACGACGGCGGCCTCGTCGCCGGGGGCGACCGCACCGAAGAACACCACCTGGTCGCCGGCGGCAAGTTTGATGCCCGCCATGCCGCCGGCCGTCCTGCCCTGCGGGCGGACGACGGCGGCGCTGAACCGCAGCAGCTGTGCCTGCCGCGTCAGGAACACAAGGTCGGCGTCGTCGGACCCTGCCGGCGCCACGCCCACCACGGTGTCCTTGTCCTTCAGCGTGATCACCTCCCAGTCCTCACGGTTCAGGGGGTAATCCGGCTGCACCCGCTTCACGATGCCCTGCGCCGTGCCGATCGCCAGCACAACATCAAGCGGGGCGAACGCCACGAGGGTCTCACCCTTCAGCAGGGTAATGAAGTCCTTGGCCGGAACACCGCCGGCGAGGTTCGGCAGGCCCGAGACCGGCGGCAGGACGGGCATATCCATCACCTGGATCCGCAGCATGCGCCCGTGGGACGTGATTGCGGCGATCTCGCCCCGGGCGGAGGTCTTGACCACCGAGCGGAACACGTCGTGCTTGGAGCGCGGTCCGGTCTCGGCCAGGCTGTCCTGGTTGGCGGTGCGGGCAATCTGCCCGGAGGCCGTGAGGATCGCCCAGCACGGGTCGTCCGCGATCTCGAGGGCCAGGGGAGTGGGCTTGCCCTTGGCCCCTGCCTTTCCCTCGACGGCGGCGGCGCTGGCCACAGTCGGGGACACTGCCTCGGATTCGAGGAGCACCGTCCGCCGCGGCGTTCCGTATTTCTCCGCGATCTCCGCGAGTTCGCCGGACACCAGCTCCCGCAGCAGCTGATCGGATTCGAGGATGGCCTCCAGTTCGGCAATCTCCTTGCGAAGCTGGTCCTGTTCCTTTTCGAGCTCGATCCGGCTGTACTTGGTCAGCTGGCGGAGGCGGAGCTCAAGGATGTAGTTCGCCTGGATTTCGGAGAGGTCGTAGATGGACATCAGCCGTTCGCGCGCCGCGGAGGCCTCGTCCGAGGACCGGATGATCTGGATGACCTCGTCGATGTCCACGATGGCGATGAGGAGGCCCTCGACCAGGTGGAGTCGGTCCTTCTTCTTTCCGAGCCGGAACACCGTGCGGCGGCGCACCACCGAGATGCGGTGGTCCACGTAGACGGTGAGCAGCTGGAGCAGCCCCAGCGTCTGCGGCTGCCCGTCCACCAGGGTGACGTTGTTGATGCCGAAGGAGTCCTCCATCGGCGAGTAGCGGTAGAGCTGTTGGAGCACGGCGTTGGGGTTGAAACCGTTCTTCAGCTCGATGACCAGCCGGAGGCCGTGCTTGCGGTCGGTCAGGTCCACGACGTCGCTAATGCCCGCCAGCTTCTTGCCGTTGACCGCGTCCTTGATCTTCTCGATCACCTTTTCCGGGCCCACCATGTACGGCAGTTCGGTGACCACGAGGCCGGTCCGGCGGGCCGAGAGCTGCTCCACCTCCACCTTGGCGCGGGTCTTGAAGGAACCGCGGCCCGTGGCGTAGGCGTCCCGGATTCCGTCCAGGCCCACGATGCGGCCGCCGGTGGGCAGGTCGGGGCCGGGGACGAAGCGCATGACGTCTTCCAGCGTGGCGTCCGGGTTGGCGATGAGGTGCCGGGCGGCGGAGATGACTTCCACCAGGTTGTGGGGGGCCATGTTCGTGGCCATGCCGACGGCGATGCCGGTGGTGCCGTTCACCAGCAGGTTGGGGAACGCGGCGGGCAGGACCTCCGGCTGGGTGAGCTGGTTGTCGTAGTTGGGGACGAAGTCCACCACGTCCTCATCGAGGTGGTCCGTCATGGTGAGCGCTGCCGCCGCCAGGCGGGCCTCGGTGTACCGCGGTGCCGCGGGGCCGTCGTCGAGGGAGCCGAAGTTGCCATGGCCGTCGATCAGGGGAAGCCGGAGCGAGAAGTCCTGGGCCATGCGAACCATGGCGTCATAGATGGCGGTGTCGCCGTGCGGGTGGAGCTTGCCCATGACCTCACCCACCACGCGGGCGCTCTTGACGTGGCCCCGGTCCGGGCGGAGGCCCATGTCGCTCATCATGTAGAGGATGCGCCGCTGGACGGGCTTCAGGCCGTCCCGGGCGTCGGGCAGCGCCCGGGAGTAGATGACCGAGTACGCGTACTCCAGGAAGGAGCCTTCCATCTCGGAAGTCACGTCGATATCAACGATGTTTTCGGTGTAGTCCTGGACTGTTTCCCCTGCGGGGGTGCGTGTTTGGCGGCGTGCCATGGGGCTGGTGGATCCTTTTTGGGGTGCACTTCGGGAGGTTTAGCTAGGCTAAGCCTATGGTGGATCAGCCCGGGGACGGCGAATATCCGGAATATTGGGAGGCCGATGTCGTTCTGAGGGACGGCGGAACAGCGCATTTGCGGCCCATCCATCCCACTGACGCGGACGCCGTGCAGACCTTCCACACACGGCAGTCGCAGAACTCCATCTACATGCGGTTCTTCGCCTTCAAGGAGCGGCTCTCCAGCCGCGAACTCAAGCGTTTCACCGAGGTGGATTACCGGGACCGGGTGGCCTTCGTGATCACCATCGGCGGGGACATCATCGGCATCGGCCGGTACGACCGGCTCGACGACCCCGCGGAGGCCGAGGTGGCCTTCAACATCGCCGACGCGCACCAGGGCCGCGGCATAGGCTCGATCCTGCTGGAGCACCTCGCGGCGGCGGCCCGCGAAAACGGGATCCGCCGGTTCAGCGCCGAGGTCCTGCCCGAGAACCGCAAAATGCTCATGGTCTTCTCCGACGCCGGGTACGACGTCAAACGCCATTTCGACGACGGCGTGGTGAGCCTGGAGTTCAACATCGACCCCACGGACAAATCACGCGCCGTGATGGAAGCCCGGGAGCACCGCGCGGAGGCGAGGAGCGTCCAGGACCTGCTGGCGCCGTCGTCGGTGGCGGTGATCGGTGCGAGCCGCCGGTGGGGGACTGTGGGTTACCAGCTCCTGGAACACATCATCGAGGGCGGCTTTACCGGCCCCGTCTACGCCATCAACCCCGAAGCCTTTGAGCTTGCCGGTATGCAGTCCTTCGGCAAGCTTTCCGAGGTGCCCGGTCCGGTGCAGCTGGCGATCGTCGCGGTGCCTTACGAGGAAGTCCCCAAGGTGGTGGATGAGTGCGCGGCCGCCGGCGTGAAGGGGGTCCTGGTGGCCTCCGCGGGATTCACCGAGGACGGGGAGCGGGGCCTTGCCCGGCAGCGTGAGCTGGTGCGGCAGGCGCGGGCCAACGGGATGCGGGTCATCGGGCCGGCCTCGCTCGGCATCGTGAACACCAACTCCGCGGTGTCGCTGAACGCCTCCATGGCGCCCAGCCTGGCCCGCGGCGGCGGCCTGGGGCTGTTCAGCCAGTCCGCGGCGATCGGTGTGGCGCTGTACGCGGCGTCCAGCCGGCGCCGCGCCGGCATCTCCACCTTCCTGTCGGCCGGAAACCGGGCCGATGTGTCCGGCAACGACATGATGCAGTTCTGGGAGGACGACGCCGACACCACCGCCGTGGGCCTCTACCTGGAGTCGATCGGCAACCCGCGCAAATTCTCGCGCATCGCCCGGCGGCTCGCGCGTACCAAGCCGGTCATTGTGGCCAAGTCCACCTCCATGGGGCTGCAGTTGCCGCCCGGCCATGCCGTGCGCACCACCCAGGCTCCCGCCGATGCGCTGGACTCGATGATGCGCCAGTCCGGCGTGATCCGCGTGGAGACCATCGAACAGCTCATGGACGTGGCGCAGATCGTGTCCTCCCAGCCGCTCCCCAAGGGAGCCGGCGTCGCGGTGTTCAGCAACTCCGGGGCGCTGGGGAAAGTAGTGGCGGACAGCGCCGTGTCCCACGGCCTGGGCGTTGCGGAGCTCGTGACGGAGCTGGATCTGGACGCCGGCATGTCCCGTGCCCTGCCCGCCCTGCGGGACCGGCTCCGGGAAGTCCTGGCCACAGAGGCGGTCCACGCCGCCGTGGTTGCCTTCCTTCCGGCCCGCGGGCTGACCGTGGAAAAGATTGCCGGGGCGCTCGCAGAATCCTCCGCGGAGGCCGGAAAGCCGGTGGTGGCGGCGTTCACCGGCATCCTCGATCCGTCGGTGTACGTGGAAGGCATGGTGGGGGAAGGCTCCGGCGCGGCACCGGTGCCGTGCTACTCGAACCCCGGGGCGGCGGTGGCCGCCCTGTCCGCCGTGGTGCGGTATGCCGAATGGGCGGAACGGGACCAAGGCCTCTTTGTGGATCCTGACGGGTGCGATCCTGACGCCGCGCACGCCGACCTCGAAAACCTGCTGGCCGATGTCCGTGGCGAGCAACTCAAGAAACTCAGTCCCGGCGACGCGGCCCGCCTGCTGGCCCATTACGGGATCAGGGTCATGCCCTCGGAAGGCTTCGAAACGGACGATGAAGCCGTGGAGGCGGCGGGCAGGCTGGGCTGGCCGGTGGCACTGAAGACCACCGATCCCACTCTGCGCCACCGGCTGGACCTGGGCGGGGTGCGGCTGGATATCCAGGACGCCGAATCCCTCCGGGTGAATATCCTTCAGATGCGGCGGGCGCTGGAGCCCTATGGTTCCTCGTCGCTGGAGGTCCAGACCATGGCTCCGGTAGGACAGGCCTGCACCCTGCGCGCCATCGAGGACCCCCTGCTGGGTCCGGTGGTGTCCTTCGGGCTGGCCGGCGACGCCGTGAACCTGCTGGACGACTGGGCGCACCGGGCACCGCCGCTCTCCGGCGCCGACCTCCGCGACCTGATCCGCAGCCCGCGCGCGTCCCGGAAGCTGTTCGGGTACCAGGGCCTGCCCGCCGTGGACGTTGCAGCCCTGGAGGATGTGACGGCCAGGTTGGCACGGCTCAAGGATGCGCACCCGGAGATAGCCCTCGTCGAGTTCAACCCGGTCCTGTCCACGCCGCATGGGGCGTTCATCCTTGCCGCCGACGTGCGGATCGGCAACGCTGCGCAGCGCACCGACAGTGCGCGGCGGGCAATGCGCAGCTAGCTGCCGGGTTAGCATGTGCCACACCGATCTGTGAAAATGGGGAAATGAGCTCCCAGCCTCCCACCTCGAAGCCTCAAGCGCCCGACCACAGCCCGCAGGCTTTCCACCACAGCTCACACAACCACAGCGTGCAGGGCCAGAGCCTCGAAGGCGCACTGCAGCAGGCCGGCTTTTACCCGCTGCTGGTAGCCGACGTGGTGGATGACGCCCTGGACGGCCGGGACTGCCTTGCACACCTGGTCCACCTCGAGACGCATTTTGACCGTGCCGAGGTCCGCAGGCACATCACCGTCCTGGTCCTCACCGAGGACATGCTGGTGATCACGCACGTGGACGACCAGCAGCTCGATGAGGCGGGCGAGCAGATCGTGGCACAGATTTCCACGGAGTCCGTCCCGGTGGCGCAGATCCGCTCGGTGGTCCTGAGCTACATGTACGCCCAGCCGCAGAACTACAAGCCTTCCGATCCCGTCCGCGAGGTCACCCTGTCCATCGCCTGGTCCGGCGGCCAGCGCCTGGACATGGGCCCGGCGAGCTGCGGCGACCCGCAGTGCGAGGCCGACCACGGCTACAGCGGCACCATCGCCCAGGAGGACATCGTCCTGCGCATCAGCGCTGAGGCGGACGGCCTGCAGGCGGTCCAGGATGCCAAGCTTTTTGCCCGTGCCCTTCGCGCGGTGAACACCGGATCCCCCACCCCGGCGCGGCACGCGCCGTCAGCCACCCACCCGCGTCCCCGCATGGGCGTTTTTGCCAACCGGCTCAGCCGCGGGCACAAGCGCTGAGATGCGGGTACAGGACAACCATTCCTCAAACTCTGAAATACGAACCACGGAATCCGGGCCTGCCGTAAGCGGGTTGCCGGCCGCCCCGGCCTACGGCCGCCGCTCCGTGGCCGAGGTGCTGGGCAGCGCGGCGGCCAGCCTCGGGGTACCGGGCTTCGAGAACGCGCTGGGCCTCCCGCAGGCCAAGCGCGTGTGCGTGGTCCTGGCCGACGGGCTGGGACGCGGCCTGCTCAAGCAGAAGACCGCGCACACGCCCTTCCTCCGGGGCGTCCTGCAGCAGGGCCAGGGTGCCGTGCCCGTATGGCTGGATGCCGCGTTTCCTTCGACCACCGCAGCCTCCCTCGCGAGCCTGGGCACGGGACTTGCTCCGGGCCAGCACGGACTGGTGGGATATGACGTGCTGGATCCGGACCAGGACAAGGTGGTCAACATGCTGGGCAACTGGGATGCCGGCGTGGACCCGCAGCAGTGGCAACCCTTCCCCACGGTCTTCGAACGTGCCTCCGCACACGTTGCCGTCACCACCGTCAGCCTGCCCCAGTTCGGCGGCTCGCCCATGACCCAGGCTGCGCTGCGCGGCGGCACCTTCGTCGCCGGCACTAGCTCCCACGCCCGCACCGAGGCGGCGGCCGAGGCGATGGCTGACGGGGAGCCCGCCCTCATGTACTTCTACGTGAACGACCTGGACAAGGCCGGACACCGGTACGGCGCACAGTCGCCGCAGTGGGAGCACCAGCTCGAGGAGCTGGATGCCACCGTCAAGCGCCTGGATTCGACCCTCCCGGCCGGAACAACAGTGCTGGTCACGGCCGACCATGGCATGCTGGACGTCGCCGAGTCACAGCGCCTCGACTACGCCGCCGATCCCGCCCTCGTGGACGGCGTCCGGCACACCGCGGGGGAACCGCGCATGGTGCACCTGTACATGGAGGACGACGCCGGCGATGCCGCAAGGGATCGTCTCCTGGGGGCCTGGCGTGGCCGCTTCGGCGATAGGATCTGGGCCTTCACCAGGGCGGAAGCCGTGGCTGCAGGGCTCTTCGGAACGGTCCGGCCCGAGGTCACGGGTCGGCTGGGCGATGTGATGGTGGCAGCCCGGGACTCGCTGGCGTTCTACGACACGCGCCGGGTGCGTCCGACGGCCATGGAAGTGGTGGGCCAGCATGGTTCCCTGACCAAGGCCGAACGCGAAGTCCCGCTGCTCAGTTTCCAGGCTTCGGGCAAGACAGCGTCCGGCAAGGCAGGCAGCCGCCGGGGATCCCGTGGCTGAGCTCGTCTTCTTCTCCGGAACCATGGACTCCGGCAAGTCCACGCTTGCCCTGCAGATGGACTACAACCACCGGGCCCGCGGCCGGGGCGGGGTGCGGTTCAGCCGCAACGACCGTGCCGGCGACTCCAAAATCTCCAGCCGCCTGGGGCTGCAGACCGAAGCTGTGGAAGTCGTCGATTCCACGGACTTCTGGGACGAAGTGGTGCTCCGCCGGACCCAGGGGATCCGCGTGGACTACCTCATCTGCGACGAAGCACAGTTCTATTCAGCGGCCCAGGTCGAGCAGCTGGCACGCGTGGTGGATGAGATCGAGGTGGACGTCTTTGCCTTCGGCATCACCGCGGACTTCCGGACCCGCCTCTTCCCGGGTTCGCAGCGCCTGATTGAACTCGCGGACCGCGTGCAGGTCCTGCAGGTCGAAGCGCTGTGCTGGTGCGGCCGGCGCTCGACGCATAACGCCAGGACGGTCGACGGCGTGATGGTCACCGAAGGTGCCCAGGTGGTGGTCGGTGACGTGGACATGGCCGTTGATCCTGCGGCCGGCGGTCCCGGCAGTGGTGCAGGCTATGTACCTGTCGTGGGCTACGAAACGCTGTGCCGGAGGCACTTCATGCGCCGCGTCACCGCTCACGGCGCCAGCATCATTGCCCAGCAGGACCAGCTGCTCCCGTTCGAGGTGGACGCCTGCCTGTGGCACGGTTCCAGCGGGTCCAGTGCTGGTGGAAGTGCCGGTGTCGGCGGCCGGTCTGGAAGCTAATACTTAGTCGCCGCGGGTGCCGAACACGATTTCGTCCCAGCTGGGAACACTCGAGCGCTTCGGCCGGGACGGCTGCCGTTCCGGTTCGTCCCGCTCCTGATCGGCGCGGGCCGCTCCCTGGCCAGGCTGCGGCCGTGCCCCGTCCATGCGGCTTCCCTCTATGCGGCGCCGGGCATTGCCGCGGCCCAGGAGCTCGTCCAGTCCCGGGTTGGCAGGCGCCGGACGGCCGGTAACCGGGCCGGTGGCTTGCCCCGCCGGTGATGCCGGCTCGTCAGGCTTGGCCGGACTGTCTTTTCCGGCTGCTGGGTGACCCGGGACTATGGTGATTTCGCGCGTTTGGGTGCTGACGCCGTCGTGCAGCTTCAGCGACTCGTCCTCGGGGTCCTCGTGTCGCGGAACCAGGTTGAGGCGGGAGACCATCGAGGGCCGGCCGTCGCGGCGTCGTGCCAGCGTGAACTCCGCCGCCGGAGCCTCGGCGGCGCCGTCGTTATCCTCCGGGTCCGACCCGGGATCCTGTTCTGCACCGTCCTGCTGCACAGAATCATCCGGATCCACCGAACTATCTGACTGCCAGGAGCCGTCGGCCGGGGATTCGGCTTCTGTGCCTGCAGGTGCTTCCTCCGCCCGCGGGTGGGCGGCCGGGACACCGTTTGCCAGCAGCAGCGCCAGGGCGTCGTCGCTGTCCTCATCCACGCCGAGCCGCTGGCCGCGCCGCGAACGCAGCATGTCCAGCAGGCCGTCCGGGTCCTTCTGCTGCTCGATGCCGGTGCCAGCGCCGGCCCCAATGCCGGTGCGGGCGGCCGCCTCCGCGTCGGTTTCGAAGTCGAAAGGCCTGTCGGACACCGCGGACAGCCGGCGGGCCGGCACAGGTCCGTCCAATGGCTCCAGTTCGCTGAGCTGCTGGGCCCAGCGGTTCGCGTTTTGCAGGGATTTGCGGGTGGGGTTGAAGGTCCACACCGCGGGGGGTTCTTCACCGATGCTCGCATGGCCCCCGGGGGCGGCGTCAAACTTGGCCACCACGGTCCAGGTGCCGTCCGGCCGGCGCCACGAATCCCACTCAAGTGTGGAGGACTGGATGCCATGGGCGGTGAGCCGGTGGGCCACCATGTCGCCGAGGGTGGCAGAGTTGTCGCCGAAAGCTGAACGGTAGGCGTCGTGCCCCGGGGCGGGGGAGGCGACCTCCACCTTCTGGGCCCGCTGGGCGATGTACGCGCGTTCGGCCAGGACTGGCCCTTCGTACCGCTCCACCTTTTCCAGCGGCATGCCGCAGGCGGCGGCAACCTCGGCTGCCGTGGAGCCGCTGCGGATTCTCGCCTGGATGTCGCGGGGGGACAAGGCCACGGGGGCAACCGCGGACGGGCGTGCAGAGGGCCGGCTGGCAGCCAGTCTGAGCGCCTCGTTGATCGGCAGCCGGAACATTGCGCCGGCGGTACCGCTTAACAGGAGATGCTCCCCGTCGTCGTGCACGCCTACAAGCCGTAGATCCTGCATACAATCCTCCACCCTGGCATTACTATCATTCGAAACTCTGCCACCCCGCACTGTCTTTTCCCGTTAGGGGAGAGGGCGCGCCGCGAAATTCCGGGAGTTTTGGCCGGCAGGTGGAGGCCCGGGGGAGGCGTTGGTTCCGGATATGGCTTTTCCCCGCGGCAGAAGGGAAAATGTCGCGTGACCGGGCACAAACCAGGTTCGTTCCGTGTTGTGCCGGATGAGTCATTCGAGCGATTCGACGGAGTGTGACAGCAGGCCATGGCGACTGATTACGATGCGCCGCGGAAGTCTGAAGAGGACCTCAGCGAGGACTCGATTGAGGAGCTGAAGACCCGCCGTGTGGAGAAGCCGACGGCGGTGGTCGAGGAGGACGAATCCGACCTCGCCGAAGGCTACGAGCTTCCCGGAGCGGACCTGTCCGGCGAGGAGCTGACGGTCCGCGTAATGCCTGCCCAGGCTGATGAATTCACGTGTGCCTCATGCTTCCTGGTCCGGCACCGCTCCCAGATCGCCAGCGAAAAGAACGGGCTGCTGTACTGTCGCGACTGTGAGGGCTAGGCGCGACTGTGAGGGGCTAGGCGCCTGCTTACTTCCCGTTGATGGCGGCCGCGAGTTCCTCCGGGCGGCGGGTGGACGTCAGCCAGTACGGCGTGGGGTCCGACGGGTCGGTGATCTCGATCCTGACCACCGGATCGATCCACCCCCGGATGCACATGTAGGCGAGGCCGTTCAGGCGTGTGCCGCGCTCCGCCGTCGCCTCTTTGCCGCGGTGCGGCGCAGCCCCGCCGATCAGGCTGCGCTCGATGCTGGCCCGGCCCACCTGGACGGTGCGCGTGGTCACAGACACTGACGGCGTGGACAGGACCAGCAGTACGGCTTCGATGGCGAACAGAACAGCAGCCGCGGTGAAGCCAGCCACCATACTGATGGGGGCGAAGACCAGGATGCCGGCCGATGCGATACCTAAGGCGACAACCCAAATCCAGGCGCCGGGCCACAGCTTCTCGGAGAAAATCACCGTTTCGTCCGGTGAAGACGGGTTGCGGGAAGGAACGGCGGCGCTTGATTCGGGCATGACCCCAGCTTAGTGGCCAGTAGTGCGGACCTTCTGCAGTAGGAGGAGTCAGAGCCCGGGCGATAGAGTGTGGGACTGTGACTGACGAATCAACGGCCATGACATCCCTCGCACATCAGGCTCCGGCGCAGCAGGCCCCCGCGGGTGACGCTGCGCAGCCCCCCAGGGCGGACTTCGGAGCACCCACGGTGCAGGTGCAGCTGAAAATGCTCGACGACGGTTTGGAAGCGCCGTCGTACGCCCACCCCGGTGACGCCGGGGCGGATCTGCGGGCCCGCGAGGACGTGGTGCTCGAGCCGGGCGAGCGGCGCCTCGTCCCCACCGGTGTATCCATCGCCCTGCCGGATGGCTTTGTGGCCCTCATCCACCCCCGCTCTGGCCTCGCCACCAAGCACGGCCTTACCGTCGTTAATGCACCGGGCACTGTGGACGCCGGGTACCGCGGAGAGATCGCGGTGACGCTGCTCAACACCGACCGGGACCAAGCCATAGAGCTGCGGCGCGGCGATAGAATTGCACAGATGGTGATCCAGCGCGTGGAGCACGCGCAGTTCGTCGCCGTGGGCGAGCTGAACGACTCTGTCCGCGGTGCCGGCGGGTTCGGCTCCACGGGCGGGTTTGCCGTCCCGGGTGCGTAGCGGCACAACACCGGCTTAGCTGCACACCCGCGATTCGGGGCGCGCGACACGATCACAACTAAGGAGACAACGCATGGTTTTTGGGCGGGGCAAGAAAGCCAAGAAGCAGGAATCGGCAGAACTGGAGGACGTCCAGGAGGATGTCACCCCGGATCCGGCCGGGAATGCCGCGGACGACCGCAGGGCCAACGGCCCCTTCGACGTCTCCGAGGTCAGCAGCCGCGACGGCTATGTGGACCTCGGCGCCCTGCTCATTGCCCCGCGCGACGGACTCCAGCTCCGGCTCGAAGTTGAGGAAGCAACCCAGCGCGTCGTCGCCGTAACCATGGACCTTGAGGGGTCGAGCCTGCAGCTGCAGGCATTTGCCGCGCCCCGGTCCGAAGGGCTTTGGGACGAGATCCGGGAGCAGCTCGGGCAGTCTGTCGGTGGACAGGGCGGCCAGGTTGAGGAGATCCCGGGAGAGTACGGCGTCGAACTCATGGCCAAGCTGCCGGCGGGTGCCCCGGACGGCAGCCAGGGTTACCGCGTCGCCCGCTTCATTGGCGTCGACGGCCCCCGCTGGTTCCTTCGCGGCGTTTTCGGCGGCGAGGCCGCGCTGGACCGTGAAGCGGCCGCCGGCCTCGAGGACCTGTTCCGGAAGATCGTCGTCATCAGGGGCGAGAACCCCATGCCGCCCCGCGAACTGTTGCAGCTGCGCCTGCCCAAGGACGCCGCCGGACCCGTGCCCCCTGCAGAGCCGGACCTCCAGCAGCCCGAGCGCGGTCCGGAGATCACCCAGATTGGTTGATGCAGGCGGCCCGCAGGACCACGCGGTACCCATCCGCGGGCTGCCGGGGCGCGGGCGCGTCCTGTGCCACGGATTTATCGAGTCGGTAACCTACGCGCCCCCGTCGCAGGTGGCAGCCTTCATGGCCATCGTCTCGGACCATGACACCCCGGTCACGGAACGACGCGGGCGGCTGCGGGTCATCTGGCTGGGCCGCCGCCGCATTCCAGGGATTGACGCGGGGACGGAACTCAAACTCGAAGGCATGCTGACCGTCAAGGAAGGCATGCCCACCATGTTCAACCCCCGCTACGAGATACTTTCCCGCCAGGAGAACCAATGACTTTGCCTGAGAACCCCGACTCGGGACCGGGCCGCGAGGAGCCCAAGCCCGCGCCCGAGACCCCGGGTTTTGCAGGGCTGGCCGAGGACTACGCGTCCAAGGCAGGGCTGCACCGCACCCACGACGGCCGCATCGACGTGCTCAAGAGCGCCGGCGGTTACCAGGGAATCGCCGAGAGCATCTTGCCCGGCCTGGTCTTCCTGGTCGCCTTCACCGCCACCACTGCCCTGACGCCGTCGCTCATTGCGGCCCTGGGCACTGCCGCCGTCTTCACGGTGGTCCGGCTCGTGCAGCGCCGTCCGCTGACCCAGGCACTGGCTGGCGTCGTCGGTGTGGGCATCTCCGCGTGGCTCGCCAACACCACCGGCAAGGCAGAAAACTTTTATCTTCCCGGATTCCTGACCAACGCGGCCTACATCGTGGCGATGGTCATCTCCATTGCCGTCCGCTGGCCGATCGCGGGCCTGCTGTTCGGGTTCATCCGGAACGAAGGCCTGAACTGGCGCAAGGACCCGGCCCGGGTGCGCGCCTACCGGCTGGGCACATGGATCATCGTCGGCGTGCTGCTGCTGCGCCTGCTGGTTCAGGTTCCGCTGTACCTGATGGGTCCGGACGGGCTGACGGCATTGGCCACCACCAGGCTCATCATGGGAGCGCCGCTGTACATCCTCGGTGTGTGGCTCGCCTGGCTCATCACCCGGCCCGCGGCAACGCCTGACGGTCAGCCGTCGAAGCCGTCGTCGTCCAGCTGATCTGCAGTTGCCGGCGCCGCCGCTGCCCCGCCCTGCCCCTCACCTGAACCGTTCCCCTCACCTGAACCGTTCCCCTCACTGGGCGCGTCCCCTTCGCTGGAGCCGGGCGACAGGAGCTCCCGCAGCTGGTTTTCCGCCGCGATGGTGGTGACGAAAAACAGCTCGTCGCCGCCGTCTATGACATCGTCGCGGCTGGGCGTGATCGGAGCCTGGTCCCGCAGGATGGCCACCAGCGTGGAGTCCTCCGGCCAGTCAATGTCGCCTACCGTCAGTCCGATGGCGTGGGAGTCATGCGGCACCGTGAACTCGACGATGGACGAGACACCAGTCTGCAGGGTCAGGAGCCGGACGAGGTCGCCGATCTCAACGGCTTCCTCCACCAGTGCTGTCATGAGCTGCGGCGTGTTCACGGCAACGTCCACGCCCCAGGAGTCATTGAACATCCAGTCGTTCTTCGGGTTGTTCACGCGCCCCACGGTGCGCCCGATGCCAAACTCGGTCTTGGCCAGCAATGAGACGACGAGGTTCACCTTGTCATCGCCCGTGGCGGAAACCACCACGTCCGCATCCTCAAGCTTCGCGTCCTGCAAGGTGCTCAGCTCACAGGCGTCGCCCACCAGCCAGTGCGCGCCGCGCAGGCCGCTGCGCCCGATCACTTCGGGCTTCAGGTCGATCAGCAGGATTTCGTGTTTGTGGGCCAGCAGCTCACGGGCAATCGAGGAGCCGACGCTTCCGGCCCCGACGATGACGACTTTCACTTAGGACTCCTTGGCGGGTGCTTTGGCGAGGATGTGGGCGACTTCGGACGTGCGGTCCGCCCGCAGCATGGCGTGCACGCTGTCGCCGTCCTGGTAGGAAGTGCCCGCGGCGGGCAGCATCCCCTCGCCGAACCTGGTCAGGTAGGCGACCCGCACGTCGGCCACCTTTTCGATGGTGGTGACCGGATGGCCCACCCATTCCGGGTGGAGGTCGAGTTCGGCCAGCACGAGGCGGCCCGAGGGGTCGCGGAAGTCTCCGGCGAGGTGCTGTTCGGGAAGGATGCGGCGCAGGACCTGGTCGGCGCTCCAGCGCACCGCGGCCACCGTGGGGATGCCCAGCCGCTGGTAAATCTCGGCGCGGCCGGGATCATAGATGCGGGCCACGACGTGCGGCACGTGGAATGTCTCGCGCGCCACCCTGGTCGCCAGGATATTGGAGTTGTCGCCGCTGGAGACCGCTGCAAAGGCATAGGCGTCTGCAACGCCTGCCTGCTTCAGGGTGTCGCGGTCAAAGCCGACGCCGGTGACTTTCCGGCCGGTGAAGCCCGAGCGGAGGCGGCGGAAGGCGCGGTCGTCCTGGTCGATGATGGCCACCGAGTGGCCGGCATCCTCGAGCGTGTGCGCCAAGGTGGCCCCGACGCGTCCACAACCCATGATCACGAAGTGCGCCACGCGTTCTCTCCTCAACTCTCGCCCACTGCTCCGTAAGACTCTACCGCCGGAAACCTGCCATGACATCGCGTGCGAATCAGACTAACTTTGTGTGGTGCTGACAATTCTGAATGCCGCGAAGCGCGTGCTGGTGGGGAGGCCCTTCAGGAACGACAGGATGGCCCACACCCTCCTGCCGAAGAGGATCGCCCTGCCCATCTTCGCCTCGGATGCACTGTCCTCCGTGGCCTACGCCCCTGATGAGATTCTCCTCACGCTGGCTTTGGCCGGCGTGAGCGCCGTGGCATTCTCCCCGCTCGTGGGCCTCGCCGTCATGGTGGTCCTGCTGACCGTCGTGGCTTCCTACCGCCAGAACGTCCACGCCTACCCCTCAGGCGGAGGCGACTACGAGATCGCCAACGAGAACCTGGGCAAGTACGCCGGACTGACTGTGGCGTCTGCGCTGCTCGTGGACTATGTGCTCACCGTTGCCGTGTCCATGTCATCGGCGGCCGCCTACCTCACCACCGCCATCCCGTCGCTCCATGGCCGGCAGGCAATGATCGCCACCATCGGCGTGGTGATCCTGGCGCTCGTCAACCTGCGCGGCATCAAGGAAGCCGGCAGCGTTTTCGCGGTGCCGACGTACATCTTCATGGCATCCATCCTGGGCATGACCGCCGTCGGCATCTTCCAGGCCGTGACCGGACAGCTGGGCCAGGCGCCGTCGGCGGCGTTCACGATCGTCCCCTCACCCGGCTTCGACGAGGGCCTGGTCGGACTCGCGGGCGCGTTCCTGCTGCTGCGGGCATTCTCATCGGGTGCCGCAGCCCTGACAGGTGTGGAAGCCATCAGCAACGGCGTGCCGAACTTCCAGAAGCCCAAGAGCAAGAACGCGGCCAGCACGCTGCTGCTGCTCGGGATCATCGCCTCGGCCATGCTGGCAGGAATCATCTACCTGGCCAACGCCACCAAAGTGCACATCGTGCTGGACCCGGCCACTGAATTCCTGCTTAACGGGCAGCCGTTGCCGGAGGGCTACATCCAGAACCCGGCCATCAGCCAGATCGCGCAGACCATTTTCGGCGCCGGCTCCATTCCGTTCTACATCGTGGTCGCGGCCACCGGCGTCATCCTCGTCTTTGCCTCCAACACGGCCTTCAACGGCTTCCCCGTCCTGGGGTCCATCCTCGCGCAGGACGGGTACCTGCCCCGGCAGCTGCGCACCCGCGGCGACAGGCTTGCCTTCAGCAACGGTGTGCTTGCCCTGGCGGCCGGCGCGCTGATCCTGATCCTGTCGTTCAACGCGGATGTCACCAAGCTCATCCAGCTGTATATCGTCGGAGTTTTCATCTCGTTCACGGCAAGCCAGCTGGGCATGGTCCGGCACTGGGGCCGCGAGCTGAAACTGGCCAAGGACAAGGCAGTCCGGCGCAGGATGATCAAGTCGCGAACCATCAACATGATCGGCTTCGGCATGACCGCGCTGGTGCTGGTGATCGTGCTGATCACCAAGTTCGAACAGGGTGCCTGGATTGCCCTGCTCGCCATGTTTGTCCTGTTCCTCATCATGTGGAGCATCCGCGCCCACTACGACAACGTGGCCAAGGAGCTGGCGGTCGACGAGGATTCGTCGCCGCGCGCCCTGCCCACCCGCGTGCATGCCGTACTGCTGGTGTCCCACGTCCGCAAGCCGGTGCTCCGCGCCCTGGCGTATGCGCGCGCTTCCCGGCCGTCACGGCTGGATGCCATCACGGTGGACATCAACGCCGAGGAAACAGCGCACACCCTTGCCGACTGGGAGAAACTGGAGATCCCGGTTCCGCTGACCATCCTCGCCAGCCCCTACCGCGAGACGGTCACGCCGATCATGGACTACATCAAGAACATGCGCCGGGACTCGCCCCGGGACCTGATCGTGGTCTATATCCCCGAGTACGTGGTGGGCAAATGGTGGGAGCAGCTGGTGCACAACCAGACAGCCCTCCGCATCAAGACCCGGCTCCACTTCGAGCCGGGCGTCATGGTTGCCAGCGTCCCCTGGCAGCTCAAATCATCCGAAGAAGCCAAGAGACTGCAGGACATTCAATGAGCCCGGACACCCAGACCACCTCCACCGGACTCGAACTGGTGGTCGACGTCGGCCCCGTCGCCCACGGCGGACACTGCGTTGCCCGCCATGACGGCCGCGTCGTCTTCGTCCGCCACGGCATCCCGGGGGAGCGGGTGCGGGTCCGGCTTACCGACGCCGAAGAGAAGGCCAAGTTCTGGCGCGCGGACGTTGTGGAAGTCCTCGATGCCTCGCCCGACCGGGTGCCGCACTTCTGGCGGACCGCCGACTCCGCAAGCTCCTGGGCGCACGGGCGCCCGCCGGTCGGCGGCGCCGAACTCGGCCACGTATCGCTGCAGCGCCAGCGGAGCCTCAAGGCGGAGGTGCTGGCCGAACAGCTCAGCCGGCTGGCCGGCGTCGAACTCTCCCCGGACGTGGAAGGGGTCGGACAGGCCGCAAAAGCCAACGGCGCCGGAAAGACGGACGACGGCGGGGCCGGCCTTGCGTGGCGCACGCGCGCCAGCTTCGGCGTCACCCAGAGCGGCCGGCTCGGCATGCACGCCCACCGCTCCGACCAGGTGATTCCCGTACAGGAAATGCCGCTGGCCGTTGACGGCATCAACGCCCTGCGCCTGTGGGATGTTGACCTTCAGGGCATCGAGCGGGTGGAGGTGGCCGCGCCTGCCAATGGCTCGCGGCCGCTCGTGCTGCTCGCCCCCGCCCCCGGGACCCGCGCCAAACGGCTGAACTCCATCCTGGCCCAGCTTCCCGCGGACGTGTCCGTGGCCAGCTACGATCCGCTCAAGAATGAGACGCTGCAGCTCCGCGGCCGGACCTGGGTGCAGGAATCTGCGGCCGGCCACGACTACCGGGTCACGGGTGCAGGGTTCTGGCAGATCCACCGCGACGCACCGGAAACCCTGGTGGGCGCCGTCACCGGATTCCTGCACGAGGGCGGGTTCCTGGAACCCGGTGCCGCGGTGGCGGACCTCTACGCCGGAGCGGGGCTGTTCACGGCGCCGCTGGCCGACGCCGTGGGGGAGACCGGATCCGTCCTGTCGGTGGAGGGCGCCCCGGGCACCAGCCGGGACGCCCGGAAAAACCTGCACGGTTCACCGCAGGTGGAGATCGTGCAGGGCAAGGTGGAACGGGTGCTCCGCCAGCGGCCCCGCCAGTTCGACGCCCTCATACTCGACCCGCCGCGCGCCGGTGCGGGCAAGGCCGTGGTCAGCCAGCTGATTGCCTCAAGCCCCCGCGCCATTGCCTACGTGTCCTGCGACCCGTCGTCGTTCGCACGAGATATTGGTTACTTCCAGGAGGGCGGCTGGTCGCTGGCAGGGCTGCGGGCCTTCGACCTGTACCCCCACACGCACCATCTGGAGACAGTCGCACTGCTGACTCCCCGCGGCTGATGTGGCTAGGATGGGCCTAGTAGTCCCGCGTCGCGCGCCGTATTCCCGGCTGACCCCATGCTCTTGTGTACGACCTTGTACTAGTTAGGATGACCTAACTAGCAAGCGGTCTACCGCGCGACAAAGATGAAACTGTTGCGAGAGGAGTCCTGCGATGAGCACTGTGGACAGCTTCGGTTCAAAAGGCAAACTTAATGTAGCCGGAACCGAATACGAAATTTTCCGGTTGAACTCCGTTGAAGGTTCAGAAAACCTTCCGTTCAGCCTCAAGGTATTGCTTGAAAACCTGTTGAGGACCGAGGACGGCGCGAACATCACCGCCGAGCACGTCCGCGCCCTGGCAGGATGGGACCCTAATGCCCAGCCCGACACCGAAATCCAGTTCACGCCTGCCCGCGTGATCATGCAGGACTTCACTGGTGTTCCCTGCGTGGTGGACCTTGCCACCATGCGTGAGGCAGTCAAGGAGCTTGGCGGCGATCCAAAGAGGGTGAACCCGCTTGCTCCGGCCGAGATGGTCATTGACCACTCCGTCCAGATCGATGTCTTCGGTAACTCCGGCGCACTGGAGCGCAACATGGAGATCGAATACCAGCGCAATGGTGAGCGCTACCAGTTCCTGCGCTGGGGCCAGACCGCGTTCGACGACTTCAAGGTTGTCCCGCCGGGAACCGGGATCGTGCACCAGGTCAACATTGAGTACCTGGCTCGCACCATCATGACCCGCGAAGTGGACGGCGCGCTGCGCGCCTACCCCGACACCTGTGTCGGCACCGACTCCCACACCACCATGGTCAACGGCCTGGGCGTGCTGGGCTGGGGCGTTGGCGGCATCGAGGCCGAGGCCGCAATGCTGGGCCAGCCCGTTTCCATGCTGATCCCGCGCGTCGTGGGCTTCAAGCTGACCGGTTCCATCCCGGCCGGTGCCACCGCCACCGACGTCGTCCTCACCATCACCGAGCAGCTGCGCAAGCACGGTGTTGTGGGCAAGTTCGTGGAGTTTTACGGCGAAGGCGTGGCGGCAGTGCCGCTGGCCAACCGCGCCACCATCGGCAACATGAGCCCGGAGTTCGGTTCCACGGCCGCCATGTTCCCGATCGACGACGTCACCCTCGACTACCTGCGCCTCACCGGCCGCTCCGAGGAAAACGTTGCCCTGGTTGAGTCCTACGCGAAGGAACAGGGCCTCTGGCACGATCCTTCCCGAGAGATCAAGTTCTCCGAGTACCTCGAACTGGACCTCTCCACCGTTGTTCCGTCGATCGCCGGCCCGAAGCGTCCGCAGGACCGCATCGAGCTGACCGAGGCCAAGGACGAATTCCGCCACGACCTCAAGAACTACGTCACCCACGACGCCGACGCCGGCTCGCTGGATGAGTCGCTGGAGGAATCCTTCCCGGCTTCCGACCCGCCCTCCTTCACCACCGGCGCCACGCACGTGACCGACAGCGACCGCGTTCCGCCGAAGTACTCGGCCGCGCACGGTGCCGAAGGCCGCACCTCCAGCCCTGTCGCCGTAAAGATGGAAGACGGCCGCGAGTTCGACCTGGACCACGGAGCGGTGACCATCGCGTCGATCACCTCGTGCACCAACACGTCCAACCCCTCGGTCATGCTTGCCGCCGCCGTGCTGGCACGCAACGCCGTGAACAAGGGCCTCACCGCCAAGCCGTGGGTCAAGACGTCTGTCGCCCCCGGTTCCAAGGTGGTCACCGACTACTACGAGAAGTCCGGCCTCACCCCGTACCTGGAGAAGCTCGGCTTCTACATCGTGGGCTACGGCTGCGCCACCTGCATCGGCAACTCCGGTCCGCTGGAAGCCGAGATCTCCGAGGCCATCCAGGCCAACGACCTCGCCGTCAGCGCCGTGCTCTCGGGCAACCGCAACTTCGAAGGCCGCATCAACCCGGACGTCAAGATGAACTACCTGGCCTCCCCGCCGCTGGTCATCGCCTACGCCCTGGCCGGTTCCATGGACTTCGACTTCGAAACCGACGCCCTGGGCAAGGACGAAGCAGGCAACGACGTCTTCCTCAAGGACATCTGGCCCAACCCGGTTGAGGTCCAGGAAGTCATCGACTCCTCCATCGACAAGGAGATGTTCGCCAAGGGCTACGAAGGCGTCTTCGAGGGCGACGACCGCTGGAAGGCGCTCGACACCCCTGCCGGTGACACCTTCGCCTGGGACGAGAAGTCCACGTACGTCCGGAAGCCCCCGTACTTCGAGGGCATGAAGGCCCAGCCGGAGCCCGTGCAGGACATCAGCGGTGCCCGCGTGCTGCTCAAGCTCGGCGACTCCGTCACCACGGACCACATCTCCCCGGCCGGTTCGTTCAAGTCCGACACCCCCGCCGGCCAGTACCTGCTGGCCAACGGTGTGGAGCGCAAGGACTTCAACTCCTACGGCTCGCGCCGTGGCAACCACGAGGTCATGATCCGCGGCACGTTCGCGAACATCCGGATCAAGAACCAGCTCCTGGACGGCGTGGAGGGCGGCTTCACCCGCGACTTCACCCAGGCCGGCGGCCCGCAGGCCTACGTCTACGACGCCGCGCAGAACTACCAGGCAGCCGGCACCCCGCTGGTGGTCCTGGCCGGCAAGGAGTACGGCTCCGGTTCGTCCCGTGACTGGGCAGCCAAGGGCACGGCACTGCTGGGCGTCAAGGCCGTCATCGCCGAGAGCTACGAGCGCATCCACCGCTCCAACCTCATCGGCATGGGCGTCCTTCCGCTGCAGTTCCCGGCCGGCGAGTCCGCTGCCACGCTGGGCCTGACGGGCACGGAAACCTTCGCTGTGGAGGGCGTCACCGCCCTGAACGAAGGCACCACGCCCAAGACCCTCAAGGTCACCGCCACCGCCGAGGACGGCTCCGCGAAGTCCTTCGACGCAGTGCTCCGCATCGACACCCCGGGTGAGGCGGACTACTACCGCAACGGCGGCATCCTGCAGTACGTTCTGCGCCAGATCTCCGCTAACTAGCGGAATTTAGCCGGGCCAGCCCCGGTAAGCAGTGCGAAGAGGCTCCGGCCGGTCAGCAGACCGGCCGGGGCCTCTTGCGTTGGTGCTGGCGCGGCCACATGGGCCGGCGCAGAGGCGTTAGAGTTAATGGGCATGTCTACCAGCCGAAGGAGGGGCCGTTGGGAATCTTGGAGACCATCCGGAATCCGCAGGACCTGAGCAAGTTGTCCGCGGCGCAGCTGGATCAGCTGGCCGCCGAGGTCAGGGAATTCCTGATCGGCAACGTCTCCCAGACGGGAGGGCACCTGGGTCCCAACCTCGGCGTCGTCGAACTGACCATGGCGGTGCACCGGATCTTCGATTCGCCCCGCGACAGCATCGTCTTTGACACCGGCCACCAGTCATACGTGCACAAACTCCTCACCGGACGGCACGACTTCAGCACCCTGCGCCAGCAGGGCGGCCTGTCCGGCTACCCGGACCGGGGCGAGTCGGAGCACGACATCGTCGAAAGCTCCCACGCCTCATCCTCACTGTCCTGGGCCGACGGCATTTCCCGTGCCCGGCAGCTGACCGGTGACGGCGACCGGTACGTCGTCGCCGTCGTCGGAGACGGCGCGCTCACCGGCGGCATGGCCTGGGAAGCCATCAACAACATCGCGGCGGACAAGAAGCGCCGCGTCGTGATTGTCGTGAACGACAACGGCCGCTCCTACGCCCCCACCGTCGGCGGCTTTGCCGACTATCTGGCGTCCCTGCGCCCCACCATCGACTCCCTCCGTGCCGCCCCCGCCTACGAAGTCGTCCTGGACTGGTGGAAGAAAAAGCTCCAGAACGGCGGTCCCGTCGGCCAGTTCACCTACAAGAGCCTGCACGCCATGAAAAAGGGCATCAAGGACTGGTGGGCGCCGCAGGGCATGTTCGAGGACCTCGGCATGAAGTACATCGGCCCGGTGGACGGCCATAACCTGCAGGCCATGGAACACGCCCTGTCCACCGCCAGGAACTACGCCGGCCCGGTCATTGTGCACGCCATGACCGAAAAGGGCCACGGCTACGCGCCGGCCCGCGCGCATGAAGCGGACCAGTTCCACGCCGTCGGGATCATCGATCCCGAGACGGGCGAGCCCGCCGAGGCCGGCGGCGCCAAGTCCTGGACGTCGGTGTTTGCCGACGAAATCGCGGACATCGCGGACGAGCGCAAGGACATTGTCGGCATTACCGGTGCCATGCTCATCCCGGTGGGGCTGCACAAATTCGCGGCACGGCACCCGGAGCGGGTGTTTGACGTCGGCATCGCCGAACAGCACGCCCTGACTTCCGCGGCGGGCATGGCTTTCGGCGGGCTGCACCCGGTGGTGGCCGTCTACGCCACCTTCCTCAACCGCGCCTTTGACCAGCTGCTGATGGACGTCGCCCTGCACAAGGCGGGCGTAACAGTTGTCCTGGACCGCGCCGGCGTCACCGGTCCCGACGGCGCAAGCCACCACGGGATGTGGGACATGGCCATGGTCCAGATCGTTCCCGGGCTCCACCTGGCTGCGCCGCGCGACGCCTCCCGGCTGCGCGAAGAGCTCCGCGAAGCCGTCGCGATCGAGGACGCCCCCACTGTCATCCGCTATTCCAAGGGAACGGTCGGCGCCGAGGTCGAGGCCATTGAACGGCTGGCCGACGGCGTGGACGTGCTGTCCCGCCGCCCGGCCGGATCCACCGAGAATGACGTCCTCATTGTCAGCGTGGGCGCCATGTCCGAGCTGGCCCTGAACGTCGCCAACCGGCTGGGCGCCCAAGGGATCAGCTCCACCGTCGTGGATCCTCGCTGGGTACTCCCGGTGCGGAAGTCGATCATCGCCCTGGCCGCCAGGCACCGCCTGGTCATCTGCATCGAGGACGGCGTCCGGGCCGGGGGAGTCGGATCCCGGATCCGCCAGGAAATGCGCGCCGCCGGTGTGGACACTGCCCTGAACGAGGTTGGCCTGCCCGTCGAATTCCTGGACCACGGCACCCGGAGCCAGGTGCTGGAACGCGTGGGCCTCACTGCCCAGCAGATCACCCACGACGTCGTTGCCCAGGTCCTCGGGACCAAGGTTCCGTTCGCCCGTCCGCTGCCCGGTCAGGAACACCCCACCACCGGAAGCCTGCCGAAGCTGTGAGGGAGCCCGATTCCCTGCAGCCAGGGGAACTGGTGGTGTCCCGCAACAGCAAATGGGACGGCTCGGCACACTGGGTGGTGCCCGGCAGGTACCTCGGCGAGGACCAGCACGGCTGGTGGATCTTCCAGCCGGCCAACGAGTTTTGTTCCCGGCCGGGTGCCGCCTTTTACACGGCGTCCGATGCCGTGCTGCTGGTTCCGCGGACCGGCGAGTTCGTCGTCACCTTCTACGACGACACTTACCCGGGCGACTTCCGCGTCTACGTCGACCTGGCCACCGGCCACGAGTGGCGCAGGATCCAGCAGGATGTCACTGAATTCCACGTTATCGACATGGACCTCGACGTGATCCGCTCGGTGAAGCGCGGCGTCTTCGTCGACGACGAGGACGAGTTCGCCGAGCACCGGCTCCGCATGAAGTACCCTGAGACGCTGGTGCACACCATGCAGGCCGAGTGCGACGCCCTGTTCCTTACCGTCAAGGGCCAGGATGCTCCGTTTGACGGTACCGACACCAGCTGGTTTATGAAAGGACGGGCATGCGCGGAATTATCCGGGTCTACAAGCGCGACGACGAAGGAGCGCTGCTGTTCCGGGAAGCCTGGTACGACGAGGACTACAGCCAGTTCGTCATGAACCATGGCGCCGTGGGTCACCAGAGCAAGACCCAGGAAACCGACGTGCCGGACGCCGAGGCTGCCGAGCGCCTGATGGACGCCTTCGGGGCGGCCTGCGCCGAGGACGGCTACGCCGAGATTCCGGACGAGGAGCAGTACTGGGTAGTGGCGCAGTACGCACTCAAGACCCGGGAGGGCACCAGCCGCGACCGCTACCTGGAGGAAAAGGCGAAGGACGCACTTGCCGGGCACCTGGCCTGGCGCGGGCTGGGCATTGTGGACCGCTCGGAATTCAGCGACGCCAAGCTCAACATCTTCTGCCTTTGCCCGGATGTGAACAAGGCCGTGAACGCGATCAAGGTCTGCATCCGTGGCGAGGACCTGGACTTCACCAAGCTGAGCATTGGAGCCGCCCCGTTCAGCGACCCCTCGGCCCTTAAGCTCAAGCATTCACCCAAGCAGGTGGCCGGCTTCACCCTCTAAAGCAGTTCAAGCACCTAACGCAGTCGAAGCACAAGGGAAGGCAGAACATCATGACAAAGAAGTCAGCTCGTACGGGCCGCACGCCGCTTCCGCGGGGCCTCGCCTCGCCCGACCGCAGGATCCTCGCCCACTCCGGTGTGGAGTCCCTTGAGCAGCTGGCTCAGTTCGGCCGGCGCCAGCTGGCGGCGCTCCCGGGCATATGCCCGCGGACCCTCGCCCAGCTCCAGGATGCCCTGGAGGAGCACGGTCTGGAGTTCGCCACCGCCTGAGGGGTACCTCCAGCAGAAGGCCGGAAAGGCGGGCCGCGAAAGCTGCCCGCCGGGGTCGTTATAGGGTGATTCCATGACTGAATACCGCCGTCTTGGAAAATCCGGACTGACCGTCTCCGTCGTGGGCCTCGGCTGCAACAACCTCGGCCGGGCCAACACGGTGACCGAATCGCAGGAGGGGACGGACGCCGTCGTGCATGCCGCCCTCGACGCCGGGGTGACGCTCTTCGACGTCGCCGACACCTACGGCCGTGAACCGGGGCTCAGCGAAACGATGCTCGGCAAGGCGCTGGGGGCCAGGCGGGACGACGTCGTGGTGGCCACCAAGTTCGGCATGGACATGCGCGGAGCCAACGGCGAGGACTTCGGCGCCCGCGGTTCGCGCCGCTATGTCATCCGCGCCGCGGAGGCCTCCCTGCGCCGGCTCGGCACCGACTACATCGACCTGTACCAGTTCCACACGCCCGACCCCCTGACGCCGATCGAGGAGACCCTCGACGCGCTGAACGACCTCGTCACCAGCGGCAAAGTGCGCTACATCGGCCACTCAAACCGCGCCGGCTGGCAGATCGCCGAGGCTGAATACGTGGCCCGCGCCCGCGGCGGGGCCCGGTTTGTCTCCGCGCAGAACCACTACAACCTCCTGGACCGTCGCGCCGAGCAGGAGGTCACCCCGGCTGCCGAGGCGTACGGGCTGGGCGTGCTGCCCTACTTCCCGCTGGCCAACGGTCTCCTGACCGGCAAGTACGCGCAGGGTCAGGCACCGGAAGGATCACGTCTCAGCCACACTCGGACCAACCTGGTGCACGACGCCGACTGGCAGCAGCTGAAGGCGTTCAGCGCCTTCGCCGCCGCCCGCGACCTGACTGAAGTGCAGGTGGCCTTCTCCTGGCTCGCGGCGCAGCCCTCGGTCAGCAGCGTGATTGCCGGCGCTACGCGTCCGGAGCAGGTCCGGCAGAATGCCGGGGCGGTGGCCTGGGTGCCGGACCGGGCCGAACTTGACGAACTGGATGTCATTTTCCCGCAGACCCCCAAGGTGGCCCTGTTCTGATGCCGTCCATCCTCATGGATGTTGACACCGGGATCGATGACGCCCTCGCGCTGGTCTATCTGCTGTCCCGGCCGGAGGTCCGGCTAGAGGCCATCACCTGCACGGCGGGCAATGTGGGCGCCCGCCAGGTGGCACTGAACAACCTCGCCCTGCTCGAACTCTGCGGCCGGGCCGGCATCGAAGTCGCCGTGGGCGCCGAGGTGCCCCTGGAGATTCCGCTGGTCACCACCGAGGAAACGCACGGCCCGCAGGGGATCGGCTATGCCGAGCTCCCGCCGCCGAAGCAGGGAATTTCATCGCGGCATGCCGTCGACGTCTGGGTGGAAACGGCCCGGGCACGCCCGGGTGAGGTCACCGGGCTCATCACCGGGCCGCTGACCAACTTCGCGCTGGCGCTGAGGGCGGAGCCGGACCTTCCCAAACTGCTCAAGGGATTGGTCATCATGGGCGGCTGCTTCAACTACCAGGGCAACACCACGCCGACGGCGGAGTGGAACGTTTCCGTGGACCCGCACGCGGCCGCGGAGGTCTTCGCCGCATACAGCGGCCTACCGGAGGGCCGCCTTCCGGTGGTGTGCGCCCTCGAGACCACGGAACGCATCGAGCTGCGGCCCGAGCACCTGCAGCGGCTCGCCGAGGCCGCCGGAGCCGAACCGGAACTCGTGCTGCCCGGACAGCCGGAAGGCCAGCGCAGCGGCTCGGGCAACCCGCTCGTGGCGTGCCTCTCGGACGCCATCCGCTTCTACATGGAGTTCCACCGGCTCTATGACCAGGGGTACATCGCGCACATGCATGACGCGTTCGCAGCAGCTGCGGCCATCGAACGCACCCCGTTCGGCACGCGGCCGGCTACCGTGCACGTCGAAACGGAGGCGCCCCGCCTGGTGGGGACCACCGTTGCCGACTTCCGGGGCATCTGGAAGGAGCCGTTCAATGCCAGGATCGTCACCTCAAACGATCCCGACCAGTGCTTCGACGAACTGATCTCCTCCGTGGGCAGGCTGGCGGCTGCAGTGGGGGAACGGCCCCTCTGACCGGAGCGTAGCTAGTCGCGCCCCCGGGTCGGTAGGATGGTAGCCGCGCCAAGGTGACATAGGCGCCTGCTTCCGCGCACGCGGGAGATCACGCCGCGGGTGCGGAACCCGCCGTTTTCAGCCTAAGGATCCACCATGTCACAGCAGTCGCTTACGCTTCCTCCCACGGACCGGAAAGCCGTCCGCCGTCGGAGGCTCCTCGAACTGCTCGGCGCCGCGTCCATCGCCGCCACCTTCATCTTCCTGGTCCTCACCCAGCCTGCCGACATTGCAGGCGGGCCCGGCAGCGTTTCCTCCCTCGTCGCACTGGGCGGCTTCCTTCTTGGCGCCCTGCTGCTGATCGTGGGCGTGCTCCCCACCCTGCCCACGTCCACCGTGGTGCTCATTCCGGTGGCCCTTGTCCTGAACATCGTGCTGGGACAGCTCATGGGCACCAGCGGCCTGCCGTTCTACCTCGACTCCATCGGCACCGTGCTCATCGCCGTCCTGGCCGGACCTGCGGCCGGCGCCGCCACCGGTGCCCTCAGCAGCATCGTATGGTCGTTCTTCAACCCCACGGTCCTGCCCTTCGCGGCCGGCGCCGCGCTGATCGGCTTCCTGGCCGGTGTCGCCGCACGGTACGGGCTGTTCCGCCGGTTCTACCTGGCCCCGGTTTCCGGCTTCGTCACCGGAATCGTCGCCGGCGTGGTGTCCGCGCCGATCGCGACGTTTGTCTTCGGCGGCACCTCAGGGGTGGGCACCGGCGCGATCGTCAGCGCCTTCCGGGCCATGGGCGACACGCTGCTGGCCGCCGTCACCAAACAGGCACTGATCTCCGATCCCATGGACAAGGCCATCGTCTTCGCCATTGCGGCCATGCTGGTCTACGCCCTGCCGCGGCGCACCACGTTCCAGTTCCCGTTCGTCCGCCGCTTCCGCGTCCTGGCCGGCAAGGAGCCGGCCGGGCGGAATTCCTGACCACCGGGGATTCCTGACCAGGTGGCCGCACGCCTCAATCCGCTGACCGCGCTGACGGCTGCCGCCGCAGTTCTGGTCATTACGACGGCGGCCTCCAGTTGGGCGGTATCCCTCACCGTGGCAGTCGGCGCAGTGCTGCTCGCCGCCGCCGCGGGCATCGTGCGGCGGGTTCTCCTGGCCGCGGCAGTCATCGTTGTCCCCTTCTGGCTTTCGCTGCTGGTGATCCACGGCCTTTTCTTCCCTGAAGGGCGCACGGCGCTGGCCAGCTGGGGCCCGGCCCGGGTCACGGCTGAGGGGCTGACCTTCGCCCTGGAAATGGGGCTCCGCACCGCCGCCTTCGTCCTGGTGCTGATGGTGTTCTCCTTCAGTGTCAGAATCCCCGAGCTGGTTGCCGCCCTGACTGCCCGCCGTGTCCCGCCGCAGGTCGGGTACGTGCTGGCCTCCACCCTGCTGCTTGCCCCGCTGGTCGCCGCGCGGCTGGACAAGGTCCGCCAGGCGCAGGAGTCGCGCGGACTCGTGGTGGGACGGGGAATTGGCAGCCGGCTTGCGGCCATCCGGCTGCAGATGGTTCCGCTGGTGCTGGGCCTGGTTCACGACGCCGGCATCCGGGCACAGTCCCTCGACGCGAGGGGGTTCAGGAGCACCGGCCCCCGGACCAGCTTCACGCAGGTCCGCGATTCAGCCGCGCAGGCAACCTTCCGCGTTTTCGCGATCCTGCTTGCCCTGGCGGCGGTGGGCTGGCGCATCGCTGAATCGCTACCGGCCGGGTCCCTGTCCGCGTGGTTCCTTTCAGGGGCTGGCGGCGGATGATCGCGGACAGGACTGCCGCAACCACGCTGCTGGCCTCCATCGCTTCGTTTTCTTACCACGGCGATCCCAGCCCCGCGCTTCGCGGAGTGGAGGTAGCCGCCTCGCCCGGCACGCTGACGGCGGTGCTGGGCGGATCCGGCAGCGGAAAATCCACGCTGGGACGGCTCCTTGGTGCCTGGCTGCTCGGCGGCCGGGACGGAACGCTGGCGGGAAGCCTGCAACTGGAGGTGGCCGGGCATCCGGCAGGCAGCGCTCCGTTGCGCTTTACCGGAGCGCCGGATGATCCGCGGATCGATCCGGGGGCGTGGGCCCGGCACGTCGGCTACGTGCCGCAGGATGCGGCGGCGATGCTGTCCGCGGTCCGCGGAACCGTGGAGGAGGAGCTCGCCTTCAGCCTGGAAAACCGCGGAGTTCCCCGCGCCGGCATGGTGCGGACCGTCGCCGATATTGCCCGCCGGACCGGACTCGACGGGCTCCTGCAGCGGGATCCGGCAACGCTGTCCGGCGGCGAGCTCCGCCGCTTGGCTGTTGGCTGCGCCGTGGTGGACGGTCCTGGCATCCTTGTCCTCGACGAGCCGCTTGAGTCCCTCGACCAGGCCGGTGTCCGGACCGTTGTGGAGCTGGTCCATGCCGAGCTGGCCCGGGGTACCGCGGTTGTGGTGCTGAGCCAGCACGCCGACGCGCTGATCCGCGCGGCGGAGCGCTGGCTGGTACTGAAGGGCGGGGAGGAGACGGCCGCGGGACCACCCGCCCGGATCCTGCAGGGAGGTGCGCCGGCTGAATCCGGCGTCGTCATTACGTCCCCTGAAGTCGTCATCCCGTCCGCTGACCGGGAGCCCGAGCCGGATCCGATGCCGGCGCCGCCTCCGGTGGTGACGCTACCCGTGGCGGGGGCTGCTGCCGTTAGAACTAAAGCGGCTTTGGAGTTGGCGGGTGTGGCCTTCGGGTTCGGGGGACGGTCCGGCAGTTCGGGTAAGGAGGGCAGCCTGCTTTTGGAGGACGTGGACCTGCAGGTGATGCCCGGGGAAATCCTGGCCATTACCGGGCCCAACGGTGCCGGCAAGTCCACGTTGCTCCGGCTCCTCAACGGCCTCCACCGGCCGCTGCGCGGTGACGTCCGCGTGGCGGACGAGTCCATTGCCGGTGTTCCCACAGGGCTGGTGGCCCGCCGCCTGGGGCTCCTCTTCCAGCACCCGCATGACCAGCTGTTCGAGCGCACGGTGCTCCGCGAGGTGCTGTTCGGGCTGGACCGCATCTTCGGCACCGGGGCGCCGGAACGCGCCCAAGCAGCCTTGGCCGCCGTCGGCCTTGGGGACAGCGGAAACGTGCACCCGCATGAGTTGCCGGCGTCCGGCCAGCGGCTACTTGCCCTCGCCACAGTCCTGGCGCGCGAACCGTCGGTGCTCGCGCTTGATGAACCCACAGTTGCGCTGGACGCCCACGGCCTGGAGCGGCTCACGGACGCCGTCTCAGCGGCAGCCGGCCGCGGCGCCGCCGTCGTGATGGTCACGCACGACCTCAGGTTCGCCAAGACGCATGCCCACCGGCTGCTCAGGCTAGACGGCGGCCGGCTCCGGCAGTTCTGACCGCGCCTGCGGCCCCGAGGCCGGTGTCAGAGAGATGGACGGACAAGCCAACGTTTCGGGCGGCTCTAATGCCGGTCAGGAACGGGATGCCACTCCCGGCGGCAGGAACCGGGTGCCGTTGACGCGCTCCGAGGCTCCCACCCTGTCGAGGTAGGGGGTGATTCCGCCCAGGAACATCGGCCAGCCGGCGCCCAGGATCATGCACAGGTCGATGTCCTCGGGCCCCGCCACCACGCCCTCCTCGAGCATCAGCCCGATCTCCTCGGCCAGGGCGTCCTGGGTCCGGCGCAGCACTTCCTCTGCGGTTGACGAAGTGTTGCCGAAGGACATCAGCGCAGAGGTGGCGGCAGGAATCTCCTGCCCGCCGTCCGCTGCCGTGGACCACAGGGATCTGACCTTGTTGTCGACCAGTTTCTGCAGGTTCTGGGAGACCGGGAAGCGGTCGCCGAAGGCCGCATGCAGAGATTCCTGTACGCTCTGGGCAACGGGCAATCCCACCATGGCGAGGAGGGTGAACGGGGTCATGGGGAGACCCATGGGGCGCAGCGCGGCATCCGCAACGTCGGCTGGCGTACCCTCGTCGAAGGCGGCTGTGACTTCGCCCATGAGCCGCAGCAGGATGCGGTTGACCACGAATGCGGGGGCGTCCTTGACCAGGACGGCGGTCTTTTTCAGGCCCCTGGCGAGTTCGAAGGCGGTGGCGAGCACCGCGTCGTCGGTCTTCGGTGCCCGGACAATTTCGAGCAGCGGCATGACGGCCACGGGATTGAAGAAGTGGAAGCCCACGAGCCGCTCGGGATACCGCAGGTCTGCGGCCATGGCTGTCACGGACAGTGAGGAGGTGTTCGTGGCCAGGATGCACTCCGGTGAGACGATGGCCTCGAGCTCGGCAAACACCTGCTTCTTGATGTTCAGTTCCTCGAACACGGCCTCAATGACGAAGTCGGCGTCCGCGAACGGTTCCTTGGAAACGGACCCTGTCACGAGCGCCTTGGCTGCAGTGGCGACGTCTGTGGCCAGCCGGCCCTTCGCCACCAGCTTGTCCACTTCGCTGTGGACGTAGCCAATGCCCTTGTCCACACGGTCCTGGTCGATGTCTGTCAGGACCACGGGAACCCCGAGCTGGCGCGCGAACAGCAGGGCAAGCTGGCTGGCCATGAGGCCGGCGCCCACCACGCCAATCTTTGTGACTGGTCTGGCGAGCTCGCGGCCGGGAGCGCCCGCGGGCCGCTTGGCCCGTTTCTGCACGAGATCCAGGAAAGCGTAGACGGTTGCACGGAACTCGTCGGTCTGTATTAGGCCTGCCAGCGTTTCGCATTCGAGCGCGGCAGACTCGGCCTGGGTCATGGTGCGGTTGGCTGCCATGATGTTCAGCACCTCGGCCGGCGCCGGGGAGGCATTGGACGTTTTGGTTTCGACGTAGGCGCGGCCGGCGGCCACGGCGTCCGCCCAGCGGGCGGCAACAGCGGGGTCGGCGGGATCGACGGCGGCGGGCCGTTCCGGTACTGCATGAGAAAGTGCGCCGCTAGCGACAATGCCAGCAGCCCAGGCGACGGACTGCGCCAGGAAATCCTCCGGCTCGAACAGCGCATCCGCAATGCCGAGCTTGAAGGCTTCGGGGCCGGACAGCGTGCGGTTGTTGTTCAGTGCGTTCTCGATCATCACTTTCACCGCGTTCTCCGGCCCGATCAGCCGCGGCAGAAGGTACACGCCGCCCCACCCGGGCACCAACCCTAGGAAGGCCTCGGGGAGTGCCAGCGCCCCGGCGCCGGCAGACACCGTGCGGTAGGTGGACTGCAGGGCGATCTCCAGTCCGCCGCCGAGAGCCACGCCGTTGATGAAGGCGAAGCTGGGAACGCCCAGGTTCGCCAGCATGGCGTAGACCTCGTGACCCAGCTGCGCCATCCACAGACCGTGCTCGCGCTCCTGCAGCTTCGTGACCGCGGACAGATCTGCCCCGGCAACGAAGAAGTTCGGCTTGCCCGTCACGGCTACCGCCGCGATCTCGCCCGCGGCCGCCCGCTCGCGCAGCCGTTCGAGGACGGTGCCGAGTTCAACGAGGGTATTGGGGCCAAGCGTCGTGGGCTTGGAAGGGCCCAGCCCGTTGTCCAGCGTGATCAAGGCCAAGACGCCCGGGCTGGCAAGGCCTTCTGCGGCAGGGAGTTCGATGTCCTGCACGGAGGAATGGGTGACCGCCTCATCCGGAAAGAGATCGGCAAGTTTGCGGAAATCTGCGGCGCTCATTCTGTTGGCTCCTCATTGAGACGGGGTATCGATGGAGCCAACGTTACTCGCGAGTAACATTGGCTGCAACCAGTAGAGGCCCCTACAGGGCGCGGACGGCGTGGATGATCGACGGCGGCGGCCCCGGACTCGAGCCCGCCCTTGAGGCAGACTACTCCTGTGGAAAGGGCGGTGGCCTTTTACGCTGCTGTGACTGATGCCCAGTGGGGCCATGGATCCACCGGCAGTGGTCCGTGCAGGTCGTGGTTTGGGCCAGTGGGGTGGTTCCCAGTCCTGTTGTTCGCTGGGGTAGGCCCGGCCTGTGGGTGAGATCCAGCCCGGTGGTGTGTGGCAGGTTGCCTCGGTGGGTCTCCACGCTGTGGAGTTTTCAGACCGTGGTGCTTGGGCAGGGTTGGCCGAGGTTGCTGATGCCGGTGGTCGCGCCGTCGGACCAGGCCAGAAAGTGGTACTGGTCCATCGGAAATGATGTGACAGCGCAGGAGAACCGCCAGGGGTGGGGGAGCAGCGTCATTAAGAGGCTGGGGGAGGATCTCCGTACTGAATTCCCAGAGATGAAGGGATTCTCGCCGAGGAACCTTCAGTACATGACGGCTTTTGCCAAGGCTGGGCGGTGGCACCAATTGCGCAACAGGCTGTTGCGCAGTTGCCATTGGGGGCACATAACGGTCTTGCTCGACAAGCTTTCCGAGCCTGAGGACAGAGAGTGGTACGTCTCTGCCGCTGTCGAGTACGGATGGTCCAGCAATGTGCTGATGAACATGATCATGAACAACACCATGGAGCGGACCGGCGCGGCTCCCTCCAATTTTGCGCAACGACTTGTTGCGCAGGATACCGAGCTCGCGCACAGGTCGCCGAAGACTCCTACAACTTTGAGTTTCTTGGCCTCTCCGGCGAAGTTGCCGAACGGGACCTGGAGAACGCGCTCACCAGCAGGATCACCGAAACCCTCCGAGAGCTAGGCCCCGGATTCGCTTTTGTTGGGCCTGATCCCCTTCCCGGGGTCAGGGCGGAGATGCGCCGATGTTCACCCACCTGATGGACCAACTGAAGATCAACCGTGCCGGTCCGGGCGGGCCACGAACCCGCCCGGACCGTGTCGGCGGTGACAAAGCCTACTCATCCCGTGCGATCCGGCCCCACCTCCGCGACCGCGGCATCGTGGCGGTCATCCCGCAAACCCTCCGATCAGATCGGCCACGGAAAACGACGCGGCTCCACCGGCGGCCGACCTCCGGCCTTCGACAAAGAGGACCTACAAGGGCCGCAACGTCGTCGAACGGAACTTCAGCATCTTCAAGCAGTGGCGCGCGTTGGCAACGCGCTACGACAAACTCGCACTCACCTACCGCGGCGGGGCCGTTCTGCGGGCAATCAGCATCTGGCTGACAGCTTCAGGAGACACACCTTAGGCGTCGATCACCAAGTCGGTTCGCGCGGTGGAGCAGCAGGGCAGGAACTTGCCTGCATCGATCTCCCGTTTCCGGATTCCGCCCTGGTGGTTCATCTCGATCTCGCCGGAAAGCTTGACGACCTTGCAGGAGCCGCACATGCCTTCCTTGCAGTTCGCGCCGATCCTGACGCCGGCACGCTGGGCCGCCCCGAGGATGTGTTCGTCGGGGTCGATCCGCACGTTGAGGCCGGTGCGGGTGAAGGAAAGGGTGAGGCTTCCTGTTCCGACGGTGTCGAAGCTCGAGGCGTCGGGGGTCCCGGCATCCGGCCCGACGTCCGGACGGCCGTCGGGGCGGGGGACGTCCGGGTCGACGGTTTCCAGCGGCAGCCCCGTGGCCTTCAGGGTCCCCTCGGCGTCGTAGCCTGGTTCGTAGAGCCCGAACGCGGTTGGCTGGCTTTCATAGTAGTCCTCGGCGGAATCGGCGATTTCCTCGGCGATTTCCTCTGCAATGTCCGCTGCAAGCGCGAGCTCTGCCTGGTATTCAAGGAGCGTTTGGCGGTCTCCCGTGAAGAATTCCATGTAGATGGAGGTGTCGTCGACGCCGACCTTCTTGAGGAGCTCGGTGGCGGTGTTCAGGTAACCCTCCGGGCCGCAGGCATAGACCTGGCGGCCGTTGGCATCGGGGGCAACCTCGTCGAGCATGGCCGCCGTCAGCCTTCCGCTGAGCCATTCCCACCCTTCAGGCTTGCTCCGGTCACCCAGGGAGTAGAAGACCTTGACGCGCGAGTCCACGGAGGCGATGTAGGCCAGCTCCTGGTGGAAGGCATATCCTCCGGCTTCCGCTCCGTGGTAGAGCACCACCACATCGGCCTGTCCGGGCAGGGAGTGGATGGTCCGCACCATCGACATGATGGGGGTGATGCCTGCGCCGGCGGCCAGCAAGAGGTACCGTGCCCGGCGGTCCGCGTCGGGGAGGTGGAATGCCCCGACCGGTCCGAGCATCTCGAGGACGGTGCCGGGTTTGACGTTTTCGTGCACCCAGGGTGAGACGAGTCCAGTGGGGTCGCGTTTGACTGTGATGTTGAAGGTCCACGGCTGGGTGGGCGAACTGGACAGCGAGTAGCTGCGGTCCACCGGATCCTGGTCCTCGCCGTTCACGGGAAAGGCGACGTTCACGTACTGGCCCGCACGGAACGCCAGCGGCGCACCATCGCAGCGGCGGAACACGAAGGTCATCATGCCGCCTGCCTCGGGAACGGTCTCGACGCATTCGGCCATGAACTCCTGCGGATGCCAGGGGCCCAATGCGTGGGCGGCGCGGGCGGGTCCCTCGGTGCTGCCCATCACCCTGTTCCACGGCATCTCAAGACCGCGAATGCGCTGTGGTTCCTGGATTGCCGTCTCGGTGCGGAGTTCAATCATGCCAAGTGCTCCTGCACTCGCTGCACGTACCAGTTGATGAATGCCTCGACCTGGTATTCGCTCTTCATGTAGGGGCCGGGCTGGTAGGCGGGGCTGCCGGCGCCCTTCTGGCACAGCTCCACGAAGGCCTTGTCCTGCAGATTGGTCTGCTTCCAGGTGTAGGTGAGTTTGTCCAGATCGTAGTCGACGCCTTCCTCGGCGTCGTCAGCTACCAGCCAGGTGGTGCGTACGAGGGTCTGGTGTTCGTTGATGGGAAAGACGCCGAATGTGATGACGTGGTCCCCCAGGAAGTGGAACCAGCTGTTGGGCTGCAGGTGCATCGAGCAGCGGCCAAGGCGGAAGTCCCGCAAGTCACCCAGCAGTTTCTTGGAAAGCCTGCGCCCATCAGGGGAGAACGATTCGCCTTCACCGTCGAGCGATTCCCGTGAGATCCGGATTCCCGCGATGCGCGTGTCAAGCTCCTCGACGACCTCGTAGGGAAGGCCATAGCGGCGGCAACGCTCCTCGAGCGAGGACTGTGCTTCCTTGTTGCGGTCCCACACTTCCTCGAGATGGGCCGGGACCAGGCCCTCGGTCAGGCCCCAGGTGGGGAATAGGGAGCAGGCGAGCTCAGGGTGGCCGTCGCAGTGGTAGCACTCACGGTTGTTCTCCATGACGAGCTTCCAGTTGCCCTCCTCGATGATGTTCTGCTGGTAGGCGATTTTCGTCTTCGCCAGATCGTGGGGCGCGAGGTAGGGCTCAAAGATCTTTGAGGTTTCGTCGAAGTCCGTCGGCGGCTGATCAGCAATGCAGACGAAGATAAGTCCGGCGACCTCGCGGCCGTGGGCGCGTTTGAGGCCGAAGCAACTCTTGTCGAACTTCGTTTCCCCCGGTGCCGAGGCATGGATCAGATCGCCGGTGGGGGAGTAGGTCCAGGAGTGGTAGCCGCATACCAGGTTTCCGGTTGATCCCGCGGATTCAGTCAGGACGCGGGCACCGCGGTGGCGGCATACGTTGTGCAGGACGTTCACGCCGCCGTCGTCGTTGCGCAGCACGATCAGGGAGTAGGGCCCATAGTCGACCGTGACGTAGTCGCCCGGCTCCGGCAGCTCAGCGGTGCTGGCGGCGAAGATCCAGTGCTGGCCAAAAATGGCCTCCATGTCGATTTTGAAAATCGTCGGGTCCGTGTAGAAGGGGGCGTCGAGGGAATATCCCGTGCGCCGGGACGCAAACAACTCAGTGATCTCTGCCAGCTGCTCTGCAGGCAATGATGAAGCGAGTTTTCCGCGTGAATTGAGGGGCACGTTCACTGAAGTAGTCATGTGTTTCCTCCCGGGGGGCTGGGTAGTGTGCAAATCGTGGCGATGACGGGTTTAGTGGGGCAACCGGCGTGTCGAGAACTTGTAGTCGTGCGATTAGAGGATCGATGTGCAAGCGCACGAACTAGGAAAAGCCATGGATAGCGGTAGCGACTCCCATATCTCCGTCCTCAAGTGCTTCCTACGCAACAGCAATCAGGATACGCAACAGAGTGACTCATGCCACGCCTGTTGTCAAGCTCTTAAAGATGCGGCGCAAGACGACAGAACAGCGCAGGTCATCGAGGTTGCCGGCCGGACGTCCACGCTGTGCACCACCACGGTGGCCCCCATCCCGAGCGAACCGCAATAACTCGGTCACTTCCGGTCTGGCCAGGTCCCTACCGGAGGCCTTGTCTGTGAGAGGTGACCAAATCCGTCAGTGTCATTGTGTGGATCCCGGCGGTCCTGCTTATTCCCGGTGTCCTGCTGGGCCGCAAGAAATTCCCGAATACAGCGGGCGCGCCTGGTGGACGATGCGGCAGAACTCGGCCCCAGGTTTTGGCATTGTCGGCGGGGCAATGACCTAACCCGAACCAAACGCTGCCAAGACCCATCCGGGACCTGAACCGTCCCGGGTTTGATGCCGCTATCTTCCGTGAGAAGGATAGTGATTATGCCCAAGCAGTTCCCGCCCAAAGTCCGTGACCGTGCAGTGCCGCCTAAGCGTCCTCACCAGTGGAGTCACGACCGCTCTCAGGGACGAGCGCGTCTTATATCCCTAGGGATTTGAGGCACAGAGGTTTTGAGACAGTGACTTGGATGGGAGTGCCGACTGGCGGATCTGACCTCGTCTTCTTGAGTCGCGGTTGTCCTACTGTTACCTGGCCTCCGGGAAGACGAGGACCGGGCGCTGGATTTGGTGGATTAGGGATATGGGAACAGAGCCTTCGAGGGTCCTGTCCAGCCAGGCCAGGGTTCCTGGGCGGCCGCCACCGACGATAAGCAGGGCTGCGTTGGTGTTTTTGGCCAGGCGGTTGAGGGCTTTGGGCACCTTGCCGTTGAGCACGCGGAATGACCAGGTGTCCCCGGGTTTCCCGAGAATGGCTTCAAGCCTCCGTTCCATATGTTCGGAGGGGAATTGTGCTTCTTCATTGATGCTGGGATCCAGGGAAAGGGCTGTGAGTTGTTGCGCCGGCGCCCATTCCGTGAGGTAGCTGGCCGGGTCGACAAACGCACAGATGAGGTGTCCGCCCAGGGCAGCGGCCAGCCCCGCAGCGGCCCGGATCAGGTGCTCGGAGGCATCCCATTCGGTGCCCAGGATGACGGGTCCGTCAGGCCATTGCTTACCGGACATGGGAGCTTCTCATTCGGAAGACAACGGTAAGGAGCAGTGCACTTCCGGAGGCAGCGGCCATGACATAAGCCATGGCGGTAAAGGAGCCGAGCCAAGCAGCTATCGCCGGGCCTGCTGTGGGGCGAGGGCGGTGACGATGGTGAGGGGAGCGGCGAAAATCCCTTGAAGGGCGCCGAGGCTGGTTGTTCCCCACCGGTCCGCGACGATGGTGGCTTGCAGCAGTGTCTGACAGCCCCGTACGGCGCCGGCAATCATGCCGACAGCGATAAGCAGGGGCACCGGTCCTGGCAGGAGCGCAAGCAGAAGGAGGGCACCTGTCGCTGTTCCGGTGACGACCGTGATGCGGCCCGTGGCGGGGATGGTGGCGAAGAGTAGGCGGCCGGCGACTTGTCCTGCCCCGACGAGTCCAAGGCCAAGGGCCGCCAAGGTGTAACCGGCTCCCTTTTCCATGAGTAGCGGGATGATATTCAGCGTCACGGTATACAGGCCGAGGCACAGCAGGACCATGAGGGCCTGCAGGCCAAGGAATCCACGGCTGCACCGGACGCGGCGGCCCCGTGCCTTGTCCCCGGTCAGCTGGGCAGGGTGGCTGACCTGGTGCCAGGACCGGTTGAGGTATCGTGCGTGCAGCGGCACGGTCACCGCACCGAGCAGGCCGGCGAGGGCGAGGAAGGCTGCCCGCCACCCGATAGCGCTGCACAGGGCCGCAGTGACCGGCGCGAAAATAGTGGACGCGAATCCTGCCACGAGGGTCAGGATGGTCAGCGGACGCCCCCGGGCCGGGCCGTACCAGCGGTTGATGACGGTGAACGCCGGCTGGTAGAGCACCGCTGCCTGCGCGGTTCCGGCCAGCAGCCAGGCCGCTGCGAAGACGGCCAGGTTCGGTGCCAGCCCGACCAGGACCAGTGCCAGGACACCGACCAGGGCACCGACGATCATCAGGTTCCGCGGGCCGGTCCGGTCCAGGATCCTGCCGACGGTGATCCCGGCCGCCGCGGACACCACCAGCCCTGCGGAAAAGGCCCCCGTGACGAGGGCCGGGTCCCAGCCGGTGTCATCACTGATGGGCCGGACCGCTGCCAATAACGTGTAGTAGAGCACACCCCAACTGATGGTCTGCGTGATGCACAGCGCGGCGAGTCCGCCGCGCGGTGCACCCTCCGCGACCAGTGTTTGTGACGGTGCCGGGGCGGACATGGCTAGTTCCCGGTGAGCTCCGTGTAGAGCGCCTGGACCCGGGCTTTGATGTCGTCCCGGACCAGGCGCATCCGCTCCATGCCCTCGATCCCGCGTTCGGAGGGCTCGTCCGTTTCCCAGGCCTCGAAGCGCTTGCCCTCGACCGGTTCGAGCTTGGCCTCGGTACCCAGGACAATGACGGCGTCCACCGTGTCCAGGACTTCACCGGTGACAGGTTTGGGGTATTCGCCGGTGACGTTGATGCCCAGTTCGGTCAGGGACTCCACCGCCTGCGGGTTCAGGGACTTCGCCGGCTTGGTGCCGGCGGAATAGACGGCAATGGCATCTCCTGCAAGGTCGCGCATGAGTCCCGCGGCGAGCTGGGACTTGCCGCCGTTCTTGCTGCAGACGAACAATACCGACGGTGTCTTTTCCTGGTTCATGAGCGGGTTGTTTCCTTTTCGAGTGAGACGGCGGGACGCGATGCGGCGAGGGTTAGGCGTCGCTGGTGCCGGAGCGGCCATGGGCAAGCCCGGTGGGAAATCCGACCAGCACAGGTTCGGGTGCCGCGCAGCAGCCGGCCTCGGCAGGAACTGCTCCGGCTACTGTCGAGGTGGTGGCGGGGACGTCGCAGCTGGTGCCGGCGTCGGTTGAGCAGACGCCGGTTTCGGGGAGCTCGAGGTGGACGGTGTCGGCTGCTTCCTGGTCGCCGGCGAGGGCGGCGGCGACGGAGCGGACCTGTTCGTACCCGGTGGCCAGCAGGAAGGTGGGGGCGCGGCCGTAGGACTTCATCCCGACGATATAGAAGTCTTTGTCCGGGTGGGCCAGGAGTTTGGCGCCGTGCGGCGGGACGGTGCCGCAGGAGTGGAATTCCGGGTCGATGAGCGGGCCCAGCTCCATCGGCGCTTCGACGGCGGGGTCCAGGTTGAGGCGGAGCTCGCGCAGGATGTCCAGATCGGGCCGGAAACCGGTGCAGGGCACCAGGACGTCGGCCTCAAGGGTCCGGCCATCGACCGCGCCCACAGTGAGCCCGGAGTCGAGGGATTTGAGCGAGCTGATGCCGAAGCCGGTGTGCAGTCCAATTTTTCCGGCTTCCACGAGCCGGCGGACCCGGCCGCCGAGCTGGCCGCGGGCGGGCAGCCCGTCCAGGTCGCCGCCGCCGTAGACTTTCGCGGCCGAGTCGCCGCGGACGGCCCAGAGAATCCGGGTGTCCGGCTCCTCTTTGGCGAGGTCGGCGAGGTTGATCAGGGTGTTGGCGGCGGAGTGCCCGGCACCGACGACCAGGACGCGGCGGCCGGCAAAGGCGGCACGGTCCCGGCCGGTAACGTCGGGCAGCGGCGCGGAGATCCTGTCCTGTGCTGCGTCTTCGCCGATGGCGGCAAGTCCTGAGGTGCCCAGCGGGTTGCGGGTGGACCAGGTGCCGGAGGCGTCGATGACCGCTGCGACAGTGTGGTCGCGGGTTTCGCCATCGGCGTGTTCGACCCGGACGGTGAAGGGTGTGGTGTCGCGGCCCTTGATGTGGGTCTTGTCCATTCCCTGCCGGGTTACGGCAGTGACGCGCGCGCCGGTCTGCAGACGCGAGGCGATCTGGTGAAGAGCCGCCACCGGGGTCAGGTAGTTATCGATCAGCTCCCCGCCGTAGGGCAGTGCGGTTGGACGTGGCGCTTCCCAGCCAGTGGCTTCGAGGAGGCGCACGGCTGCGGCGTCCGTGTTGAACCGCCACGGGGAAAATAGACGAATGTGGCGCCACTGTTCAACGGCGGCCCCGGGCGAGGTGCCGGCTTCAAAGATCAGCGGTTCCAGGCCCCGTTCGAGCAGGTGGGCCGCGGCGGCCAGGCCGACCGGGCCGGCGCCGATCACGGCGACCGGGAAGTTCTTGGCTGAATCCATGGTGCCCTCTTTCATCCGTTCTGGTGATGCGGTTTGGTCCGGCCGGCCCGTGTGGGGCCGGCAGGACCCTGGAGAGTGGGTTAGCAGCAGTCCTCGTCGCAGCAACCTGAGTCGCCGCAGCATCCGTTGGTCATCGCGCTCACCCCCTCCCTGTTCCCGGTTTAGGCGTGGCTGGGTTCTTCGACTAACGCGGTAGCGATGCTGTCCGCATCATCGACGGCGGCGAGGTAGCGTTCGGCGTCCAGGGCGGCCGCGCAGCCGGTTCCGGCGGCGGTGATTGCCTGGCGGTAGCGGTGGTCCACCGCGTCGCCGCAGGCGAAGACGCCGGAGAGGTTGGTGACCGTGGTGGGGGCATCGACCTTGATGTAGCCGTCATCGTCCAGATCCACCTGCCCGGCCACCAGCTCGGTGCGCGGAAGGTGGCCGATGGCGACAAAGATGCCGGTGGCGGCCTGCTCGCGGGTCTCGCCGGTGAGAGTATCGGTGATGGTGACGCCGGTGACTTTGGTGTCGCCGTGGATGCCGGTGATCGCGGAGTTCCAGGCGAAGCTGATCTTGGGGTTGTCCTTGGCCCGCTGTGCCATGATGCGGGAGGCCCGCAGCTCGTCCTTGCGGACAACGACGGTGACAGACTTCGCGAACCGGGTCAGGAAGGTCGCTTCCTCCATCGCGGAGTCGCCGCCGCCGACGACGATGATGTCCTGTTCGCGGAAGAAGAAACCGTCGCAGGTGGCGCACCAGGACACGCCGTGGCCGCTGAGCTTCTTTTCCTCCGGGAGGCCAAGTTCCTTGTAGGCGGAGCCGGTGGCCAGGATGACCGCCGGGGCCTGGTGGGTTTCACCGCCCCCGGTGACCACGGTCTTCAGGTGACCGGACAGCTGGACTTCGGTGACGTCATCGAACACGACCTTGGCGCCGAACTTTTCGGCCTGTTCCTGCAGCCCGTCCATCAGCTCCGGGCCCTGAATCCCGTCGGGGAAGCCGGGGAAGTTTTCCACCTCGGTGGTGTTCATCAGGGCACCGCCGGCGGTGACCGAGCCGGCCAGCACCAGCGGCTGCAAACCGGCGCGGGCGGCGTAGATGGCGGCGGTGTACCCGGCGGGGCCGGAGCCGATGATGATCAGCTGTTCGTTGCTCATGGGCGTGTTCCTTAAGAGTTTCGGGTTACTTGGCGGCCGGGATCAGGGAGTCGATCAGGCCCTCGATGCGGGTCTTGATCTCGTCACGGATGGGGCGGACGGACTCGACGCCCTTACCGGCGGGGTCTTCCAGGACCCAGTCCTCATAGCGCTTGCCCGGGAAATAGGGGCACTCGTCGCCGCAGCCCATGGTGATCACCACGTCCGACTCTTTGACCGCCTCGGTGGTGAGGACCTTGGGAACCTCGGCGGACATGTCGATGCCGACCTCAGCCATGGCCTCCACGGCGGCGGGATTGATCTTGTCAGCGGGCTGGGACCCGGCGGAGCGGACCTCGATCTGGCCCTTGCCCAACGTGGTCAGGAACGCGGCGGCCATCTGGGAACGGCCGGCGTTGTGGACGCAGACGAACAGGACGGAGGGCTTCTTGGCGGTTTCGGTGGTGCTCACGATGTTTCTCCTGGAATCGGTTAGTGATGTGTGGACTGCATGGCTCCGGTGACGCTCGCTAACCGAACATTGATGATGATCGATATAGCGAGTATCGGGCCATACATTGATGAATGTCAATATGGATGGCTGGTGCGCCGTTGGGTCAGGCGGCGCTGAGGCGGGGCACGAGGCCGGTGATGCGGTGGGCGATGTCATCAAAGGCTCGATCAAAGGCCTCCTTTGTTCCCGCGCGTAGGGGGTCGGCAACGGACCAGTGGATCCCGCGAATCTCGGGCAGTTCCTCGTGGGCGTTGTCGCAGACGGTCACGACAAAGTCGGCCGCTGCCGCCACATCATCCAGGGACCGGGGGGCCACGTCGGGCAGGTCCAGGCCGTGGCGGCGGGCGGCGTCGACCGCGCCGGGCGCGATGCGGTCGGCCGGGTGCGTTCCGGCCGAGGCCGACGGGATGCTGCTGACCTGACGCCACAGGGCAGCGGCCAGCTGGGAGCGGGCGCTGTTGCGGGTGCAGACGAACAGGACGCGGCTGGCGTTCTGCACCACTCCGGGCACCAGTCCATCCAAGGCGCCGGCTGCAAGCCGGAAGTAGCTGCGGCGCTTGTCCGCTTCGGACCGGTGCCGGGTCGCCAGGCCGGCGTCTTCCAGGGTTCGGAGGTGATGTGAAAGCAGGTTCGAGGGCATGCCCAGCTCGGACTGCAGCTCGGTGGGCGACAGGTCCCCGAGCGTCAGGAGGTCAACGATGCGCAGGCGGGCCGGATCGGCAAGAGCCGCATGCCTGGCCACCCTCGCTTGGAATGTGTCATCTGCCTCAGTTTTCATTGATTCAATTTTGACTGATTTAATTTTTTCGGTCAAGCTGGTTCCATGACTTCACACCAGCCGCCGTTGTGGCGCCGCGCCCTTGCTGAATTTCTCGGGGCCGCCTTGCTCGTTGCCATCGTCGTTGGTTCCGGGATCGCAGCCCAGCAGCTCTCACCCAATGATGTTGGCCTGCAGCTGCTCCAGAACAGCACAGCGACCGTCTTGGGCCTGACGGTGCTGATCCTGGTCTTCGGACCGGTGAGCGGCGCGCATTTCAACCCTGTCGTGTCCCTGGCCGACTGGTTCCTGGGTCGGCGCAGCGGTTCCGGCCTGAGCCTGCCGGACGTGTGCGCCTACATTGCGGCGCAGGTGGCCGGGGCGATCGGCGGCAGCGTACTGGCCAATGCCATGTTTGACGTCGGGACGTCCATCTCCGCCAAGGACCGCGCCACCACCGGGCACCTGCTTGGTGAGGTTGTCGCCACGGCGGGGCTGGTCCTCCTGATCTTCACCCTTGCCGCTACAAACCGCGGCGCCCTCGCAGCACCAGCTGTCGGTGCCTATATCGGCGCCGGGTACTGGTTCACGTCCTCGACCTCGTTCGCAAACCCCGCAGTGACCATCGGCCGGATCTTCAGCGACACCTTCGCCGGCATCGCGCCGGGTTCGGTGGCACCCTTCGTCATCGCCCAACTGATCGGCGCGGCCATCGGCCTGGGCCTGCTGCTCCTGCTGTTCCCGGCCGGCGTCCGCGCTGCGGATGAGGTCGTCATCCAGCACAGCGCCAAAGCAACCAAGCCGTAACCCTCCCACAGGCCAAACCCGCCCTCGGGCAAACATTGATGAACGTCAATATCGGGGCATAATGGAGAGATGACTTCACTGCCGCTGCTTGAACCAGCCACGGACACCGGCTGCTGCCCGCCGGCAGTGCCCAGCCTGGGCGCTGCCGAGGCGAACGACAGGGCGGCGGTCTTCAAAGCCCTTGCCGACCCGAACCGGCTTCGGCTGCTGTCCATCGTCAAGAGCGCCCAAGGCGGCGAAGCCTGCGTCTGCGACCTCACCGATCCACTCGATCTCACCCAGCCGACCGTGTCCCACCACCTGAAGATCCTCGTCGACGCCGGTCTGCTGCACCGCGAAAAACGCGGCACCTGGGCCTACTTCTCACTCGTCCCCGGCGCCCTGGATCGTGCCGCCGGCCTCCTGGTCAACCTGTGATCCGTACCCTGACCGTACGGGGCATTGAAGCGGGGGATTGAAAACAGGTCTGCGGGGTTTTGCTGCCAGCCTGAACGGGGTGCTTTGTGGAACCGACAAAGAACGACATCCTGGCCGGATACAGCCGGGCACGGACCGACCTTGATTACTGGCTAGCGGAGGCCAGTACTCAGGAGCTTCACGGCAAGAGCAACGGCACGAAGTGGGCCAATGAAGAGCTGCTCTTCCACATGGTTTTCGGCTACATGGTGCTCCGCGCCCTGCTTCCGCTGGTCCACCTCGTCAGCCGGCTCCCCGCACCTATCGGGAAGGCCTTCGCCGCGCTCCTGAACGCCGGAACGCGGCCCTTCGACGTCATCAATTACTGGGGCTCCAAGAGCGCAGCCCTGTACTTCAACAAGCAGCGGATGGCCCGGAAACTCGATAAAACCATCAACGCCATCACCCGCAGCCTGAAGCGCGAGAGCCCGGCGTCGCTGTCCAGGTCGATGGCATTCCCGGACCGGTGGGATCCATTCTTCGCGCCCAGCATGACGCTCAACGATGTCTACGCGTACCCGACAAAACACTTCGACTTCCATGCAGGGCAACTCAGTCTGCGCCGCCCGCAACGGTAATCCGCCTGGCCGCGCGCCTGCAATGATGAGCCCTGTGACTATCGCGAAGACAATCCTGCTGTTCATTCTTGCCGCCGCCGCGGAAATCGGCGGTGCGTGGCTGGTCTGGCAATCCGTCAGGGAAGGCAAGGACTGGTGGTGGGCCGGACTGGGCGTCATCGCCCTCGGAATTTACGGTTTCGCAGCGACATTGCAGCCGGACGCGCACTTCGGCCGGATCCTTGCCGCCTACGGGGGTGTGTTCGTCGCCGGGTCGCTGCTCTGGGGCATGGCCTTTGACGGTTTCCGGCCCGACAGGTGGGACATCGCAGGTTCTGCGATCTGCCTGCTCGGGGTCGCCGTCATCATGTTCGCGCCGCGCAACGCAGGTTGAAATACTAAATCAGTGACCTACGAGTTGAGAGTTATCCCGGACTGCCCCAACAGCATTGCTGCGCTGGAACTGTTCCGTCGCGCTCTGGCTGCCGAAAGCACAGGGGCGGACATCCGCGTGGTCGAGCTAAGCAACGAGGAGCAGGCAGAATCTCTGAACTTCCATGGTTCACCCTCCTTCATTGCCGGCGACCGCGACGTGTTTCCCTCAACCGCCGCCCCTGCTCTGACCTGCAGGGTCTACCAAACCGAGGCGGGCCTGGCCGGCCTACCCTCCCAAAAAGATCTCCAGGCGGCCCTGCGCTCGGCGCCGCGTACTTCCTAGGCAGCCCTGGTCGGGCCTTTCCGTGTGATGGGCCGGTGGAATCATCTCACCGGGCTGCACTGACTGTGACAGGTTTGAATGGCCCCGATACGTCCAACCGCGCTGGACAGCCGACAGTTCCGGGATGCTGCTGCTGATAATTTTCAGGTATGAAAAGCAAAACCATGCCGCTGCTTGCCCCTGCACAGGCAGGCCAGCAATCCCTCCCACTGGTGTTCCTTGCCGGAGCAGTCATCGGTGTCCTGGGTGGCATGATCGGCCTAGGCGGCGCGGAATTCAGGCTTCCGCTGCTCATCGGTCTCTTCGGCTTCGCCGCGCTGCAGGCCATCATCATGAACAAGGCCATGAGCCTGATCGTCGTGATCACCGCACTGCCAGCCCGGCTCCTTGCCGTCCCCCTAGGGGAATTATCACCGCACTGGTACATCGTGCTGAACCTGCTCGCAGGAAGCCTCCTGGGCGCCTGGATCGGCGCGCACTGGGCCACCAAGCTCAAGTCGAAAACACTGTTCCGCGTGATCGCGGTCCTGCTCGTACTGATCGCGGGGCTCTTGTTCGTGACCCACTTCTTCCCCGTGGACCCCCTCAGCATTCCGGCCGCCCCGCGGACCGTGTTCGGCCTCGCCGCCGGCGTCCTCATCGGCGTCGTCGCTGCCCTGATGGGAGTCGCGGGCGGAGAGCTGTTGATTCCCACAATCGTGCTGCTCTACGGGACCGACATCAAGATCGCCGGCAGCCTTTCCCTGGCAGTGTCCCTGCCGACCATGCTCGTGGCCTTCGCACGCTTCAGCAGGGACAAGAGCTTCACCGTGCTTAGCCAAAGCAAGCCCTTCCTCATCACCATGACCCTGGGATCAATCACCGGAACCATTCTTGGCGGTCTGCTCCTGGGCGCCGTACCTAACCTGGTCCTCATCCCCCTGCTCGTCCTGCTCCTACTGCTGTCATCCATCAAAGTCTGGAACCACGACTAACGCGGCCGCGACCGGGAAGAGACACGCCGACAAGGGGACCCAGCAAGGACGGTTCAAAATCGCACACGGCGGTCCCGCCGCCACTCGATGACCGAGCCTCAGTGCACGAGTTTGCTGCGATGCGGTCGAGTCGCCAGAAACAGGGCCAGAGCTGCTGCCTGCACGATAGTCAGTGTGACGGCCAAGGCGAGAATTGATTGCTGGTACAGCGCACCGATGAGAATACTGCCTGCAAGCCAGGCAACGCCGTAACAGGCCGTGAAAATGCCGTAGGCGCTGCCGCGCCGCAAGGGTGGTGCGAGTTCGGCGACGCCGGCACGCATGGTGCTTTCCTGGACGCCCATGGCAGCGCCCCAGAACATTACTCCGGTCACGGCTAGTGCCGTGTTCGTGCTGAACCCCAGCCACGGGACAACGGCCGCCAGCAGCGGGAGGACAATGAGGACCCTGAGTCCGATCCGGTCGTAAAGCCATCCCGAGACCAGAGCCGCCACGGCATCCAGCGCCATGGCAAAGGCGTAAACCACCGGGATCCAGGCAGGAGCCAAGAGCCCATTGACGACCAAATGGTAGGAGAGCAGGCCAAAGGTGGCGTAGCCGAACATCGTCACGCTGCTAAAACCCGCGTAAAGCCAAAACCTGCGCGGCAGCCCGCCGGCAACGGCTGCGGCCGCAGGCACCTGAGCTCCCTCGGAACCTCCGGCAGAGTCTGCTTCCGAAGTAACGTGATGAGCCGGCTCGTAAATAGAGGTATCCGGAACCCGCCGGCGGAGCCAGAACAGGACCAGCATCGCGGCGAGTCCGGGCACGGCAAGAAGGAGGAAGCCGGGCCCGTAGCTGCCTGACAAGGCTAGAGAGAGCCCGACCAGGAGCGGGCCAATAAACGCGCCGACCTGGTCCAGTGCCTCATGCAGTGCGAATGCCTTGCCACGGCCGACGGCGGTTCCCGCCTCGGCGAGCATTGCGTCTTTCGCCGGACTGCGCACTGCCTTGCCCAGTCGCTCGGCGAGCACGAACACGCAAGCAACCCAAAGGGCATCCGTGATTCCCAGCAACGGCACGGACAGGGCGGTAAGACCGTATCCAGTCACTGCCAGCGCCCAACGCAGCCTCGGCCGGTCCGCCAAGCGGCCAAAGACCAAACGCAGGACCAGAGCCACAGCTTCACCGGCACCACTGATCACGCTGATCAACAGCGCCGAGGCACCAAGAAGGCCAAGGAACGGTCCCGTGACGCTCCTCGCACCCTCATAAACCACGTCCATGAGAGCACTGACAAGGCCGAAGACGAAAATGAAGCGAAACGCGGTCAACGGCTGCGCGGTCGCCGGTCGCGCAGGAGGGGACATGGGGTTCGTCATTCGCTGCGCTTCCTGTAGTTCGTCCGTCTATCGTGCTCCGAGCTGGCCCTCCTTCAAAATCCGCAGAACGACCCGGTCTCACACCTCGTTCATTCCAACCGGGGCAGGATATAGCCGTCACACTGGTGCCCAAAAAGGTTGACAGTCACCGCACCACGCCTCTTTGCGAGGCACCAATCCCTATTAACCCGGTCGCCCGGGGGAAGCAAGACTCTACCCTTTTCATCGCCAGGTGCGTGTCCCCCAAATTAAAGGAGGCCGTCTCACAACCCTTGGGGTACGAGACGTCTCACCGAGTGAATAATCGCTTCGACGGCACTGGTCCGCTTTCCGTGGAACGGCGCAAGTTGGACGACAGCCGGCGATTCTCGTGACTATGTCGCATAACCTTCTGGTTGAATCGGTGTATTCATCGTTAGTTATGCGACACATCGGAGCAGCCTGTGGTGAGACTTATCGGTTATGCCCGCGTTTCCACGCGGCAGCAGTCGACCGACCGGTAGCAGGCGGACCTTCTGGCCGTCGGCGTCAGACGCGATGACCTCTATGTGGATCACGGTGTGTCTGGAGCGCGAGCTTCACGGCCGCAATTCGATCGAGCCCTCGACGCGCTGATTGAAGGCGACACCCTGGTCATCACGACGCTGGACCGGCTCGGACGGTCCACCCAGAACATGCTTGCCTTCGCCGACGAACTCCGCGGCCGAGGCGCGGGCCTGCGCGTCCTGAACCTTGGCGGTGGCGACGTGGACACCGCGACACCCATGGGGTCGATGCTGTTCACGATCATGGCCGCTCTCGCCCAAATGGAACACGAGATCAAATGCGAACGCGTTACCGATTCCATCAGCAAACGCAGAGAAGCCGGAAGGGACTTGGCGGCCGGCCTCGCGGGGCTTACAAGCTAGTCGAGTCGCTTATCTTGCCGTAGTTTCGTTATGAGGACTGTGTGTTTTGGTGCCATTCTCAAAGGATGCTCGCATTCTTTTCATGCTTGCCAGCGTGGTGGTCGGCTGCCGCTGGTCGAACCGGGCGGTACAGCCGGGGCGATCGGCCGGTCCGCTGTCCGCAAGGACGTCACCCTGGTCGGGCCCGGGCTGCCATTGTCGAGAATCCAGAAGGTCGGCTAAGGGACGTCACCCTCCCGCCGTCGGCCCTATCCACGCGCTGAAGTTGCCTCCTGTTCCTCCGCCGCCGCTATCGTCGTCCTTGCCACATCTGCGGCAGCGCTTATATAGGCCCCCGTCTTCAGCATGTTCGACATGCCAATCGTGCCGAATGTTCAGCTTGCACAGCAGGGCCTGGATCATGGCAGCCTCCGATTCAAATCGCAGTGCTCTGTACCTCTAATGATGGCCTCGGCACCGCCCAGGGGAAACGGCAATCATGGCCCATAAGCACCAGGAGAAGAAGGAACCAATAAGGCTTAGACCTGCTGCGCCTATCCGGGGACGCTGAAAAAGCTTTTCGGGTTGTCAGCGCCAAGGATGTCGTGGGGGAAGACGATGGCGTCCACCGGCCGAGTGTCCACGAACAGGACAGCGACCGCCCGGGAGTGGACGACGGTGCAGCGGGTGAGGTCTTCCACCCAGGACTGGATCCCGGTGTACTCCTCGACGAACAAACCGTCCCCCAGCAGCCCCCGCTCCTCGAGCAGGTCATAGACATGATTCCAAGCGAAATCCATCAGTTCATGGATCGCCGCCTCAACCGTTGGAGCCGTCATAAGACCATGGTGCTCCCGGGCACTGACAGGATTGCGGAGCCAATCGGTGTGTCCTGCAAGGATGCATGGCCTGCTCAACGGAGATGTTAAAAACCTCACAGACCTCGGCGCTCAACGATCCTTCCGAACCGCACGAAAACCAGCGTGGCAGTCGACGTTTCTACCCCGAAATTCCGGCAATAATCCTCATCAACCCCAACAGGCAGGCAAGATAGCCGCGGATCCCCACTTAGAACGACACCAAGCGGTCACAGAGCGCTGGCAAGGTGCGGACGATGTCCCAACCGGACGGTTCGAAAACCGCCATCTTGAACTGCGATTTGACCGCCATTCGCCGTTAGCAGTCACAGGGTTACTTCCTTCTTTTTTCTCGCCCGGCAAAGGGCTCTCAGCCAGCGTGACCATGCCGTCTAAATACGGGATGCTTCCTCGGTGCCGGGTACGCGGAATTACACGGTGTTCGAGCAGTAACTTGGAGTGCAGGGCCGGGCGGCGAAGGCGCCTGCCGATACCAGGGCGCCTCCCCCCAGCCGCCCCCGGCCCGGCACTCCCACCAGGCCAATGGAACGTCTAATGCACCTCATGTCGCCTAAAATACTGCCATGCCTACACGTGTTCACGAGTTTGTCTGGCCTGATCGCGTCGTCATCGGCACCGTCGGCGTTCCGGGCGCGCGCACGTTCTATCTGCAGGTACGCACAGGGACGCAAATTGTTTCTGTCGCTCTGGAGAAGCAGCAATCCGCTCTGCTCGCCGAGAAAATTGACGAGATTCTCGATCAGCTCATCACCGTCGAAGGCAACCGCTTCAGTGTTCCCACCGGGACTCCCATCGAATTGGTCGACAATGATCCACTCGAGGCAGTTGAGGAGCAGTTTCGAACCGGCGCAATGAGCCTAGGTTGGGATCCGACGACGGCGCATGTGGTCATAGAGGCTTACCCCATCACCGATGTAGCCGCGGGTGACAGCGGCGAATCCCTTGATCAGGACGGCGATGAAGTGCCCGAAATGCTGTTGGTGCGGATGCCGGTAGGCGCCGCTCGCGCATTCGCGAAGCGCACACGTGAGGTAGTAGATGCCGGACGTCCCATATGCACGCTCTGCGGTCACCCCGTAGACGCCGACGGACATATCTGCACTCCTCCCGAGGTCTGATGCCGACGGCGAACGGTCGAGAGTCGTGGGCTGCGCTTTTGCAAATCCTGCGGGAAATTGCGGTGGGCTGATTCAACCACCTGCAGAACCTAGAAACTCGTACGGCGAGATGGCCTACCCAGCGAGCCGGGCGACCGGATTGATTGCTGAAGTTTCAGCAGCGTAAGGGATGTCTTGCGGGCAAACCGAGTCCTTCTCCAAATTCTGCTCTTCTTATGACCCCCGCGTCTGAAGTCGACTTCCGGTGACTGCTCATAAAGCGGGGTTCACAGGGACGCTGGGAGCGCGAAGAATGACTTCTAGCCCATCGTCCTGACGGTCTGGCGCCGACGGCGGGAGGCTATGGGCCATCCCGGAACCGCCTAACGGTTCGCGGCTCGTCCCATCAACGCAGATAAGGAGATCGCCATACCGAGCTCGTCACGTACATCTCCTTCTAGACCACAGGCCGCCGGAGCCCCAGATGGGGTAGCAGTACGGGTAGCGATCATGGGAGCCGCAACTTTTCAGGAGGGATCACAGTGACCATTCCACCACTTCCGGAATCTGAGCCCTTTCCGTCGGAACCGGGGCCGGCCGCCCCTGGCTCGCCGGACCCTTCGTCACCGGAACCTGGGTCTCCGGACCCGACGTCTCCTGATCCCGGTCCTGTTCCTGGCCCATTGCCGGAGCCGGGCCCGCGGCCGGAAGAGCCGGACCCCAGACGCAGGAAACAAGAACATCACGCTGCAGGCCGCCTCTGACAGCCTGCACGTCTGGCCCACGGCGCTGTCCCGGCTGGAACGCGGAATAACCCGCGACGACGACTTCTACCAACGCTACGAAGACTGGGTCAACTCCCCATCCGCCGAAGCCGCTAAGACGCTCCCTGGATTGCGCATCCGGCCCGCTGCTGGCCTGACGCCGTAGACAAACTGCGATGGGCCCGGCCCCGCCGCCCCTGCATTAATGACCGGGGGAGGCTCTGGGGTCAAGGGCGGCCGCAGGCCGTCGCGCAGCGATCGGCAGACCCTTGAGGCCGGAGCAGTCGACCCCGGACACCTGCACGACGCCGGCAGCGCCGAGCCCGTTGACACCAATAGGAGCATCAGTAAAGCCGGTCTTGGGCCTGCCCGGAACCCCACACAGAACCCGCCGCACGGCGCCGGGCCGGAGGCAAGCCCGTAGGGGAAACGCGACCTACGCGGAGGCTTCCTTCGGCTCCCTGGCTTCCTTCGGCGGAAGCGGCTGCGGGTTGAGGAACGCCGCGGTGATCAGCGGCGCCACCAGGGCCACCTGCCACGGCCGGGCACCCAGCCCGCGCAGTTCCTCGGCGATGGCGGCCTCGGTGATGTCCTCGGGCGGCCGCCACGCGACGCGGCGAAGGTAGTCCGGGGTCAGCAGGTTTTCGAGCGGGAGCTTGAGTTCGTCCGCCTTTTCCTGCAGCAGCGGCCTGGCGGTCTGCAGCCTCTCGGCCGCGGGAAGGTCGCGGTCGGCCCAGACCCGCGGCGGCGGCGGGGCGTTAGTGGGCAGGTGGAGCGGGGGAAGGTCTTCGAGCGCCCGGGCCGCAGCGATGCACCGCAGCCAGCGGGGGGCCTCCCGCTGGGCGGCCCGGCCGTGGAATCCCTTGGTGCTGAGCAGTTGCGGTACCGTCGTCGGCATCGCCTTGGCTGCGGCGACGAGGGCAGAGTCGGGGATGAGACGTCCCGGGGCGACATCGCGCTTTTGGGCCAGGGCGTCGCGTTCCAGCCACAGCTCCCGCACCGCGGCCAGCTGGCGGCGGTCCCTGATCTGGTGGAGCCCGGACGTCTTGCGCCAGGGGTCAACCCGGGGTGCTGCGAGCCCGGCGGACAGGATCGCGGCGAACTCTTGCTCGGCGTACTCGAGTTTTCCGTCCGCTTCGAGCAGTTCTATAAGTTCCTCGCGCAGTTCAGTCAGGACTTCGACGTCGAGCGCGGCGTACCGGAGCCATGGTTCCGGCAGGGGCCGGGTTGACCAGTCCGCTGCCGAGTGTTCCTTGGCGAGTCCGAAACCGAGCAGCTGCTCGATCACGGCAGCGAGGCCGACGCGGGGAAGGCCGGCCAGACGTGCTGCAAGTTCAGTGTCGAAAAGCTTGTCCGGCCACATACCCAGCTCGGACAGGCAGGGCAGGTCCTGGCTGGCGGCGTGCAGGATCCATTCGACGCCCTGCAGGGCATCGTTGATGATGCGCAGGTCCCCGAACGGCTCGGGGTCGATCAGCCATGTTCCGGAACCTTCCCGGCGGATTTGGACGAGGAACGCGCGCTGCCCGTAGCGGAAGCCCGAGGCCCGTTCTGCATCAACACCGGCCGGGCCCGTGCCCGCGGCGATTGCGGCGGCGCAGCGTTGCAGCCCCGCCTGGGTTTCGATGACCAAAGGGACGCCGTCGCGGGGCGAATCGAGATCGATGACAACGGGGACCAGGCTGTCAAAGCCCTCCACCGTTATGTGGGGTGTGTTTTCAGCAGCCGGAGCGCCAGCTGTGGTGTTATCCGAATTTTGAGCGGTCATGATGTCCCTAGTTTACCGGCAGCAGGCCCGAGGGACGTTCCGGGCAGGTTTATGCCCCGCCGGGTCTGTTCCGGAACGGGACCCGCGCCGGAACCGGAGCCGGGACTGGAACGGCCCGCGCCGCCGTCGGAAATGACGGCGGCGCGGTGTAAATGCCTCAGCGATCATGCCCCGGAGCCCAGGCGAAAAGGGCCTGGCATAGAGGGTCCAGGCGAAGCAGGCTCAGGCGAGGAGGCCTTCACCGATGAAGCCGCCCTGCTTGGCGCCCGGCGGCACGGCGAAGAGGCCGGAACCCGTGTGCTTGAGGTATTCCAGTGCGAGCACGTCCTCCTTGGCCATGGTCATCTGCATGGGCACGTAGTGCGTCCGCGGGTCCTTGACGAACGCAATGAAGAACAGCCCCGCGTCGAGGTGGCCCAGCCCGTCCGAGCCATCGGTGTAGTTGTAGCCGCGGCGGAGCATCCGCACGCCGTCGTTCTGGTCCGCGTGGGCCAGACGGACGTGGGAGTCCATGGCGATGAGGGGCTCGCCGTCGTTGCCCTTGATGGCGAAGTCGGGGGCGGTGAACTCCTTGCCGCCCGACAGCGGTGCGCCTTCTCCCTTGGTCCGGCCGATCAGGCCTTCCTGTTCGCGAAGCGAGGTGCGGTCCCAGATCTCGATGTGCATCCGGATGCGCCGGGCCACCAGGTAGCTGCCGCCCTCCATCCAAGCTTCGCCTGCATGGGATCCGGCGCCGGCCCACACGTGCTCGTCGAGCAGGGCGGCGTCCTCGGCCTTGAGGTTGTTGGTCCCGTCCTTGAAGCCGAAGAGGTTGCGCGGGGTCTGCTGCGCCCGCGACGTTGACGAGGTGCGGCCGAAGCCCAGCTGGGACCAGCGGACACGGGCCTTGCCGAAGCCGATCCGGGCCAGGTTGCGGATGGCGTGCACGGCCACCTGGGGGTCGTCGGCGCATGCCTGCACCACGATGTCGCCGCCTGTGCGGGCCGGCTCCAGTGCGTCGCCGGGGAAGTGCGGCAGATCGACCAGGGCATCCGGCCGCTTTCCGTCGAGGCCAAAGCGGGCCTTGCCGTCCTTTTCGAACAGCGAGGCGCCGAAGCCAAAGGTGATGGTGAGCCGGCCAGCGTCGAGGTCCAGCGCCTCGCCGGTGTCCTCCGGCGGTGCGTCATACGGGCCGTCGACGGCGCCGGTGGCTCCGGTGGTCCGGCCGGCGGTCATGGCGTCCGCGGCAGCGGTCCAGTCCTTGAGGAGTTGGATGAGCGCCGCACGGTCGTCGGTGCTGACGTCGAAGGCCGCCATGTGCAGGCGGTCCTGGGCCGCCGTGGTGATCCCCGCCTGCCGGTCGCCGAAGAAGGGTATGACGGAATCGTTGGCGGCCGGCGGCGCCGCAGCGGCCGCCAGGGTGTCGTGGCCGAGCAGGCCTGCGGCGATTCCCGCCGCCGCTCCCGCGCCGCCCACGCCGGCCAGTCCCAGAAGTCCGCGCCGGGACAGCCGGCGGTTGGCGCCGTCGGAGGTCTCCGGCGGCGCTCCGGAAGTGTTGGGTTGCGTGTTGGCGGGCGGCTGCTGGTTGCCGCCGAAGGGGCAGCCGCTCACAGCACCACTGCCGCGGTGAGCTTGGACAGCGGCTCGCCGAGGGCGTCCACCAGGGCGCTGAGCCGCTGGATCTCGTCGTTGCCCAGCTCGTTGTAGTAGGCAAAGCCGTCGCCCTGGGCGTGCTTCTTCAGCTCAGCCTGCAGGGCGCTGAACTTGGCGTCGAGGTCCGTGGCCAGCGCGGCGTCCTTCTGCTGCAGGGCGGGCTTGAGGTTCTCGAACGCGATCCGTGCGCCGTCGACGTTGGCCTGGAAGTCCCAGAGATCAGTGTGCGACCAGATTTCCTCCTCGCCGGTGACCTTGCCGCGCGCCACCTCATCCAGCAGTTCCTTGGCGCCGTTGCCGAGCTTGTCCGCGCTCAGCTCCACGGTGCGGGTGCGGGTGCTGAGTTCCTCCGTGTCGGCCACCAGCTGCGTGGCGATTGCAGAGCGCTCAGCTGCGGTCAGCGCCTTGTATCCCGCCGGCGGGAACAGGTCCTTCTCGGCCCGGTGCCAGCCGGTCCACTTCTGTCCCGGTTCGAGGTCCGCCTCACGGGCGTCGAGCCGGGGATCGAGATCCCCGAAGGATTCGGCCACGGGTTCGATCCGTTCCCAGTGCATGCGGGTGGCGGCGTACAGGCTCTTGGCCTTGGCTGCGTCACCTGCGGCGTAGGCCGTGGCGAATTCCTTGGTTCCGGCCACCAGCTGCTCGGTCTGGTCCTTGACGTAGGCCGTGTACTGGGTGACTCCGGTGTCCACGAGCTTCTGGAAATCGGCGTCCACAGTTGCCTGCTTGCCCGAGTCCTGGACGGTGAAGTCCGCGCGGATGCCGTCACCCTTCATCCCCGGCTTGCAGGCGGTGATGTAGTTGCCTGCCGGCGCGGTAAGCACCAGGTTGCGGGTGATGCCCGGGCCGATGTTTTCCACTTCGGCGACGATCCGCAGGCCGTCTTCGGCGAGCACGTAGAACTCGGTGACCTCGGCGCCGTCGTTCTTCACGGCGAAGGTGAGGGTTCCGCTGGGGGCTTCCGCGGCGGAGACCTTGCACTCGGCATCGGTACTGGTCACCTGGATGGGCCCGCCGGTGGCGGACGCGTTGGCGCTGGCGTTTTCGGTGCAGGATGCGAGGGCCAGCGGGAGGACGGCCGTGGCTGCCACGACGGCGAGGCGGGCACCGGCAGTCCGGCGGGTTTTGGGCGAAGAGAAGCCGGGCATGTGAATTCCTTGGGGGGTTTGGGGATGCGGCGGGTGTTGGGGGTGCAGCGGGGTGCGGAGTTCGGTTGGAGACAGGCGTTGCCGGTCAGGAGGCGACGGCGGCAGTTGCGGCAGGGGCTTCCGCCCGCCGCAGCCGCGGGCGGGAGTTGGCGCGGAGGTAGAAGAACATGACAGGGATGGCGTACAGGACCCAGGCGGCTGCTTCCAGCCACGTCGTGGCGGGGGAGAAGTTCAGGGTCCCCTTCAGCAGGGTGCCGTACCAGGACGACGGCGGGACCGCGGCTGAGACGTCGAAGGCAAGGCTGTGCAGCCCCGGCAGGATGCCGGCCTCCTGCAGGTCGTGGACGCCGTAGGCGAGGACGCCGCCGGCGATGACCACCAGGGCGACGCCGGTCCAGGTGAAGAAGCGGGACAGGTTGACCTTCAGGACGCCGCGGTGCAGGAGGTAGCCGAGTCCGGCAGCCACGGCGAGGCCCAGGAGGGCGCCGAACAGAGGGGTTCCGGATTCCCCACTGGCCTGGGCTGCGGCCCACAGGAACAGCGCCGTCTCCAGGCCTTCCCGGCCGACGGCCAGAGCCGCGACAACCACCAGGCCCCAGGCAGCGCCGTCGGCCACGCCGTCGACGCGGGAGCGCAGTTCGCTGCCGAGCGTGCGGGCGGTGCGCGCCATCCAGAAGACCATCCAGGTGACCAATCCGACGGCGATGATGGACAGGCCGCCGCCGATCGCTTCCTGTGCTTCGAAGGTCAGTCCCCGCGGGCCGAAGGTCAGCAGGGCGCCGAAACCGACGGACACGGCGACAGCGATTCCCACGCCCGCCCACAGCCGGGGGAGCAGCGCGCGCCGGCCGCTCTTGGTCAGGTAGGCCATCAACAGGACGATGATGAGCGTCGCCTCGAGGCCCTCCCGGAGCCCGATGAGGAAGTTGGCTGTCATGTAAAGCACCTTCTGCCAGGGGGAGCTCGTCTTAGGCTCACCTAAGCACGGGACTTTACACGGCGAAGGCGATTAGGCAAAAGAATCGTGCCGTAATTGCCGGAGAAATTACTCCATCGGTTTGGGCAGCGCTATATGGGAGTCCTAGTTGCGGCGCCTTCGGGGGAGCGCGGAGACGCCCTCGGGCAGCGGCGGGAGGCCGGCGAAGGTGCACACCATGTCCGACCACGCCTCGAGGTGCGCCTGGACGTCGGCGCCGGCCGGGGTCCACGAGGCGCGCAGTTCAATGTCGATCGAGGCGGGCCGGTCCGCCAGCGTTCCGAAGCTTTCGGACAGCACCCGCGTGGCGGTGCCGCCAGCCGCGCGGTAGGGGGCGTGGTGGGTTTCGAGGGCTTCTACGAGCCATGTCCACGCCACCGAGCCCAGCATCTCATCGTTGCCCATCTCGGCGTCGAGCTGGGCCCGGATGTAGGTGACGATCCGGAATTCGCCATCCCACACCGCGGAGCCGTCGGGGTCGTGCAGCAGGATGAAGCGCCCCGTGGCGAGCTCCTCACCGTCGTCGTCGGCATCACCACCGGCGGAGGCTCCGGCGGCCGCCGAGCGGGCCAGCGCCATGGCCGCCGGCCCGTGAACCGGTGAACGGTCCCGGTCGCTGCCAGCCCTGCCGCTGGGAACGATGACCTCGGCGCCGAGGGCCACAGCGAATGGCGCCAGCCGGGCGGGCGCCGGGATCTCGTCGAGGCGCAGTTCGCTGCGGCAGCGTGCTTTGCGGAGCGTTCCCAGCGCATACAGAAAATTCGCGGGAACCTGGGCAAGTGCGTTCACAATCGCAGGGTACGCAATGGAAACCGCCAATTCCGGCAGGCTCGCCGCCTGCTACGCAATCCCGCGCATGTTACTGCGCCGCCGGCGAGGACCCGTGCCGGGCGAGTTCGTCCCTGATCGCTGCCACGAAGGCATCCACGTCCTCCTCGCTGGTGTCGAAGGAACACATCCAGCGGACCTCGCGGGTGGCTTCATTCCAGTCGTAGAAGCGGAAGGACTCCCGGAGCCTGTCCGCCACCCCAGCGGGCAAAACCGCAAAGACGCCGTTGGACTCAGTTTTCTGGGTGGGCTCCACGCCGTCAATCGCGTCCACCGCGGCGCGCAGCCTCGCGGCCATGGCGTTCGCGTGGCCGGCCGAACGAAGCCACAGATCCCCCTCGAGCAGGGCGATGAACTGCGCGGACATGAACCGCATCTTGGAGGCCAGCTGCATGTTCATCTTCCGCAGGAAGAGCAGCCCCTGGGCGGCATCGGGGTTCAATGCCACCACCACCTCGCCGAACAGCAGCCCATTCTTGGTTCCGCCGAACGACAGGATGTCCACGCCGGCGTCGCGCGTGAAGGCCCGCAGCGGAACGCCCAGGTGCGCCGCGGCGTTGGCCAGGCGCGCCCCGTCCATATGCAGCTTCATGCCTTTGGCGTGGACGTGCTCGGCGATCGCCCGCACTTCATCCACCGTGTAGCAGGTGCCCAGTTCAGTGGTCTGGGTGATGGAGACGGCCAGCGGCTGGGCGCGGTGCTCGTCGCCCCAGCCCCACGCTTCGCGGTCGATGAGCTCCGGCGTCAGCTTGCCGTCCGGCGTGTGCACCTGCAGCAGCTTCATGCCGCCCACGCGCTCCGGGGCGCCGTTCTCATCCATGTTGATGTGGGCCGTGGACGCGCAGACCACCGCACCCCAGCGCGGGAGGAGGGACTGCAGGGACAGCACGTTGGCGCCCGTGCCGTTGAAGACCGGGAAGCATTCGATTCCCGGCCCGAAATGCTCCTCCATCAGATCCTGCAGGCGGGCTGTGTAGGCGTCCTCGCCATAGGAGACCTGGTGCCCCTCGTTGGCGGCGGCCAGCGCGGCCAGCACCTCGGGGTGCACCCCCGAGTAGTTGTCCGAGGCAAAGCCGCGCACCGACGCGTCGTGCAGCCTGGACATGGTGCCGCTGCCGGCAGTTTCAACCGTTGTTGTCATCTCTTTGGTCACGCTTTCAGTCTAGGTAGTTGCGGCGCTCTGCGTACTCGCAGCGGCGACGGGCACCGGGGCCAGCAGCAGCCGCTGCCCGTTCAGTTCCGCGGCCGGCCGGCTGAAGAGTTCGACGGCGGCCGCAGCCAGCTGCTCGACGTCCGTGTAGCCGGGAAACTTCCGTTCGGGCTGACTGCTGCGCATTCTGGCGTCCACCAGCGCCTTCACCACGAAAACGACGGCGGCACCGTGCTGGCCGCCGTGCCCTTGGGCGTCCTGGCGGAAGCCCTCGGCCACTGCCATGGTCCACGCTTCAGCGGCGGCCTTGGCCGCCACGTAGCTGGCGACGCCGGCGGCGGGACTGCCCACCGCCGTCGAGGACACCATGGCAAAACGCCCGCAGGGCGAGGCGGCGAGGTCGTCGTAGAAGGCTCGGGTGACGTTCCGGAGCGTCGTGACGGCGCTGCGTTCCAGGAAATCCCAGTCCTCATCGGTCTGGTCCGTGATGCCCTGCGCGCCGCGCCAGCCGCCCACCAGATGGATGACGCCGTCGATCTTTCCGGCAGTGCGCGCGAGCTCTTGCTGCAGTTCCCGCACTGCCGCGTGGTCGGCGAGGTCGCACACCAACGGCGTGGCGCCCCCGGCGGTTTCTGCGGCCTCCTCGATGCGTGCCTTGTCCGATCCCACCGTGAAGACGGCAAATCCGGCCTGCAGCAGTGCACGGGCGGCCGCGATTCCCGACGGTCCGCTGCCGCCCGTGACCAGCACGCGCAGTGGCTTGCCGCCGCTCACACTGCCGTCGTCCAGGTTGGCGCTGCTCATGATGCGGTCGCTCATGCGGCTGTTGCGGCCGGGCCGGTCGCCTGCTGGGCAGGGTACGGCGTCTGGGCAGGGTCCGAGGAGCCGGTGATCCCTGCGGTGGATTCGATGACGGGGCGCATCTTCTTTTCCAGGGCCTCGTAGAACATGGACAGCGGGAATTCGTCATCCAAGACCTGGTCGGTGAGGCCCCGCGGCGGCCCGTCGAGGGGGAGGGCGCCTGCTCCCTTCGCCCACACTGATGCCGGGTTCGGTGTGACGGTGCCCGAGATCAGCTCATAGGCCGCCAGCCAGTGGGCGGTCTTGGGCCGGTCGATGGAGCGCCAGTAGAGCTCCTCGATCCGGGCACCCAGCTCCACCACGACGCCGGCGACATGTTCCCAGTCGATGGTCAGCCGGCTGTCGGTCCAGTGGAGGACGCGGTGCTGGTGCAGCCACGCGAAGAGCAGCTGGCCGCCGAGCCCGTCGTAGTTGCGCACCCGGCTGCCGGTGATGGCAAACCGGAAGATGCGGTCGAAAATGACGGCGTACTGCACGAGTTTGGCATGCCGGCGTGCTTCCGGATCCGCTGCTTCGTCCTTTTCGATCTTCACGGATTCCCGGAAGGCCGTCAGGTCGCAGCGCAGCTCCTCGAGGGAGTACAGGAAGAACGGCATTCGCTGTTTGATCATGAAGGGATCGAACGGCAGGTCCCCGCGCATGTGGGTGCGGTCATGGATCAGGTCCCACATGACGAAGGTCTTTTCGGTAAGTTCCTGGTCCTCAAGGAGTTCAGCGGCTCCCGCCGGCAGCTCCAGCGAAGTGATGTCGGCCGCGGCCCGGAGGACGCGACGGAAGCGTGCTGCCTCACGGTCTGCGAAAATGGCGCCCCAGGTGAACCGGGGCGTCGCGCGCACTCCCACCGTTTCGGGGAACAGCACGGCAGAGTTGGTGTCGTACCCGGGAGTGAAGTCAATGAACCGGATGGGCACGAACTGCCGGTTCGAGTAGTCGCACTGTTCCAGGCCTGCAATGAAGTCGGGCCACACGACGTCGATGAGGACGGCCTCCACGAGCCGGCTGCTGCTGCCGTTCTGCGTGTACATGGGGAAAACCACCAGGTGCTGCAGGCCGTTCTCGCGGTCCGCCTGCGGCTGGAACGCGAGCAGGGAGTCCAGGAAGTCCGGTACGCCAAACCCTTCCTCGGCCCATCGGCCAAAGTCTCGGCACAGCAGGTCCAGGTAGAGGGCGTCATGGGGGAACGCCGGTGCCAGCGCCTCGATGGCGCTGACAAGGGCGTCGACGTGGCCGAGCGCTGCAGCATGGCTGCCCTGGTCGGGGATGGAGCCGTCCTGTACCTGCAGCACCCGCAGGGCAATGGCCGCGGCCTTGAGGCGCTGCCATTCCGGGTGTTCTGCGGTGATTCGGGCTGGTGCTGTGTGTACGGTTACGGTCATCGCTGGCCTCGCCTTTCGGGTTTCTGAGCTTCAACGCCGAGCGTAGCAAGCGGACAGGTTTCCTAATCGGTCAAAGGCGTGAGCATAAGAAACTGTAGGGCTCGTGACCGTCCGAAGAGCCGCTAGGCGCAGCGCCCGGCAGTCTCAGGCCCCGGTGTCGTCGGCGGCCGGAACCAGCTTGAGTGAAATGGAGTTGATACAGTAACGCTGGTCCGTCGGGGTCCCGTAGCCCTCGCCCTCGAAGACGTGTCCGAGGTGCGAATCGCAGTTGGCGCACCGGACCTCGACGCGTTCCATGCCCAGGGTCCGGTCGTGGATGTACCGCACCCGATCTTCGGCGAGGGGCGCCCAGAATGACGGCCAGCCGCAGTGCGAATCGAACTTCTCCTTGCTGGTGAAGAGCTCGGTCCCGCACGCGCGGCAGTTGTAGGCGCCGGCGGTGTGGGTGTCCCAGTATTCGCCGGTGTAAGGGCGTTCCGTGCCGGCCTGGCGCAGCACGTGGTATTCCTCCGGCGTCAGTTCGCGGCGCCAGTCGTCGTCGGACCGGCCGGCGGCAGGAGTAGCGGCGGTGTTGGTGAGGTCGGATTTCTCAGGAGTGCTCATAACCGGACCAACGCTCAGGAGTCCCCGATAAATCCCGAGCCCGCGTATAGATGCAGCACCGGGAGGCCCAGCTTGTCCTGTGCCCTGTTGGCCCAGTCGGTATGGAAGGTGTCTGACACCGCATGCGGCCTCGTGATGACGACGGCCTGGGCGGCGCCAAGCTCCTTGACCTTGGCCACGAGGCCGTTGACGGCGCCGCCGTCCACCACCTCGCCTGCAACGCCGCCGCCGATGCCTTCCAAGGCGCTGACCGAGGTGGCCAGCGTGGCGTCTGCCGCTGCCCGTTCTTCCGTGGGGTCCGGGGCATGGGCCGTCAGCTCGCGGAAGGCCTTGGCAATGTCCAGCATCGAAAGGTTCTCGAGGAAGTCCACCAGCAGATGCCGTTCAGTATTGGCCGGCACCAGCACAACCAGGGGCGCGTCACCTCCGTCCACCAGGCGTTCGATGTTTACGCGGTCGTCCGCACCCAGCGGCTCTTCAGTCAGAATGACGATTGGATCGCTCATGGCATCAGCCTAGTCCCGCCCGCCAGTGCCCGCATGCATTTGGACTGCAGGCATTTGGCCAGCATCCATTTGGCCGCGAATGTGCCGGACGGGGCCGGATCGGCCAAGATGGGAGGCATGGATTCCGCGCAGGCTGCTTTGACTATCCCAGCTACTACCCAGGGCAACGCGATGACTCTGAGGGCGAAGTGGACCCTCGGGGGAGTCATAGCCGGCGGCACGGCCGCTGCCCTGCTTGGTGCCGGGTCGTCCGCCCTGGCGCTCTACTTCGCCCGCCGCGTCCTGACCCCCACCCGCGTGCGGGCGGCAGACCAGGAAGTCCTGGCGGTCATCCGGGAGGGCAGGCAACTGCAGGTCATCCTCGCGGCCACGTCGGAGACAACACATGACGGAACGTACAGCCTCTTCTTCGACGCCGGTGCCGGGCATGCCCGCATCGGCAGGATCGTGTCCTATTCCCCCGCCGAGCGCACGGTGCTGCGCGAGGTGGAAGCGGTCTACAGCGGCAACCTGGAAACTGCAGGGCGCGCCTGGTGGGGAGGTGCCACGTACCAGCATCCCTCCGATGTCGGTCTGGCGTCCGAAGACGTCGACATTGAGGTTGAGGGCGGAAGTGCCCCTGGCTGGCTGATCCCGGGCGATGCCGGCGCCGAGACCTGGGCCGTTATGGTCCACGGGCGCGGGGCAACCCGGCAGGAGTGCCTCCGTGGGGCGCGGGTGGCCCACGAACTCGGACTGCCCAATCTCCTGGTTTCCTACCGGAACGACGGCCTGGCGCCGGCAGCATTCGATGGCCGGTACGGGCTGGGTTCCACGGAGTGGCGGGACATCGACGCCGCCATCGCCTTCGCCCTTGCCCGCGGTGCCCGGGACGTTGTGCTTTTCGGCTGGTCCATGGGAGGGGCCATCTGCCTGCAGACGGCGGACCTCTCGCAGCACCGGCATGTCATCCGGGCCATGGTCCTGGATGCGCCGGTCATCGACTGGGTCAATGTGCTGGCCCACCACGCGGAGCTGAACCGGATCCCGTCGGCCGTTGGCCGGTACGGCCAGCTGATGATGGGGCACAAGGTGGGCCGCAGGCTCACCGGGCTCGCTGCGCCCGTGGACCTGAAATCAATGGACTGGGTGTCACGTGCCGTTGAACTCAGGACGCCGACGCTCATCATCCACAGCCTGGACGACGAATATGTTCCTTACCAGCCCTCGGCCCTGCTCGCCGAAAAGAACCCGGAAATGGTCACGTTCGAGCCGTTCGAGGGGGCGCGGCATGCCAAGGAATGGAACGCAGATCCGGTCCGCTGGGAAGCGCTGGTCCGGGCGTGGCTGCAGCAGCAGCTGGCGCCGCGCCGCAATCCCGGCCAGCCGGAACCTGTTCAGCCTGCCTGAGAGCCTGTTCCGATCGCGGCGGTGACGGCCTTGGTGAGGCGCACAAGCTCGCGGGGATCCAGTTCGATGTCCAGGCCGCGCCGGCCGCCGGACACCAGGATCGTGTCCAAGGTGAGGGCGGTTTCGTCGATGACCGTGGGGGAGGGCTGCCGCTGTCCCAGGGGCGAAATTCCGCCCAGGACGTAGCCGGTGCGCCGTTCAGCCGCGGCCGGGTCCGCCATGGCGGCCTTCTTGCTGCCCAGCGCCGCAGCTATCGCTTTGAGGTCCAGGCTTCCGCTGACAGGCACGACGCCGACCGCCAGTTTGCCGTCGACCTCCACCATGAGCGTCTTGAAGACCCTTGCCGGATCGATCCCCAGGACCTCGGCTGCCTCCATGCCGTAACTTGCCGTGGACGGATCATGGCGGTACGGGTGCAGGTTAAAGGAAACGCCTGCCGCAGCCAGTACGGCTGTGGCAGGCGTTCCCTGCGACGTGTTCTTGCGCGCCATCCGGGGTCCGGTTCCTAGGCGTGGAGCCGGGCCGCGGCGGCCACCTTGCGCTTGATGCGCCCGAGCATCGCGGTCATGCCCCGCATGCGCAGCGGCGTGATGGCGCGGGTCAGGCCGAGCAGCTCCGGCATGTCGTCGGGAACAGCCAGGATTTCCTCCGCGGTGAGGCCGTCCAGTCCTTCATGGAGCACACCGGCGAAACCACGGGTGGTGGGGGCCTCCGGCGGTGCCTTGAAGAACAGCCGGAAGGCGGGGGACCCGCCGTCGTTCTTTTCCGTCTCAATGGTGAGGAAAAGCGGCGACTGGCATTCCACCACTTGCTCCAGAAGCTCAGGGTGGTCGTTCAGGCGCTCCGGAAGATCCGGCAGGCCGCGGGAAAACTCCAGCAGGAGCTGCAGCCGCTCCGGCTCGCTCAGTGCCTGGAAGTCGTCGACAATCTCCGCCAGGGCGGTGGGAAGTGCTTGAGTACTCATCACTTCCAGCTTACGCAGGTTGTCCCCGTCCGCCGCTTTTTTACGGACGATTTACCTCGCGGCAACTGCCGGGACTGAGCCGCGTTCCGCGCCCTTGGCAATCGGGACGCGCACGGCGTTGCCCCACTCCGTCCAGGAACCGTCGTAGTTGCGGACGGTTTCGAAGCCGAGGAGGAACTTGAGTGCAAACCAGGTGTGGCTGGAGCGTTCGCCAATGCGGCAGTAGGCCACGACGTCGTCGCCCTCGGTGAGTCCGGCCTCGCCGAGGTACAGCGCCTCGAGCTCGGCGCGGCTGCGGTAGGTGCCGTCTTCTGCTGCTGCCCGTGCCCACGGAATCGACGCGGCGGTGGGAATGTGGCCGCCGCGAAGCGCGCCTTCCTCGGGGTAGGCGGGCATGTGGGTGCGCTGGCCCGTGTATTCCTCGGGTGAACGGACGTCGATCAGCGGCTTGCCAAGGTGGGCGAGTACGTCTTCCTTGAAAGCGCGGATGGGGGCGTCGTTGCGCTCCACCACGGGGTAGTCCGCCACGGCCGGCGAGGGAATGTCGGTGGTCAGTGCACGGCCTTCGGCGATCCACTTGTCGCGGCCGCCGTCGAGCAGCCGGACATCCTCGTGGCCGAACAGGCTGAAGACCCAGAGGGCGTAGGCGGCCCACCAGTTGGACTTGTCGCCGTAGATGACAACGGTGGCGTCGCGGGAAATGCCCTTCGCAGCGGCCAGGGCGGCGAACGCCTTGCCCTCCACGTAGTCACGGGTCACTTCGTCGTTCAGGTCGGTGTGCCAGTCGATCTTGACCGCGCCGGGAATGTGGCCGGTTTCGTAGAGCAGGACGTCTTCATCGGACTCCACCACGACCAGCTTGCCGTCGTTAAGGGCGCCGGCGTCGATGGCCGCGGCCAGCCACTCGGTGGAAACGAGCCGCTCCGGGTGCGCGTAGGCGGCGAACTTCTCGTTCTGTTCAACGGGGTAGGACATGCGTATGGCCTTTCACTGAAACGGTCAGGTCAGACCGCCGGGGGACGGCGGGTCACTGCTCCAACACTAGCCACGGGCCGGTACGAATGCTCCTGTGTGTTAACAGGACGACATGTGTGTGCTTGCTCACGGCGTCGCCGGCAGCAAGGCGTTGCCCGCAGGGCGGACGGCCAATGCCGGTATCCTTGCTGGGGACAAATCACCAGCAGAATGGACCACCTTGGTACAGATCGAAAAGCTCGCCACCCGTACGCCGGCGGTGTCGGTGGATGAGCTCCTCAAAGGTTTCTACCCATCGCCCAGGTTCGGGCAGGTGTCCTTTGCAAGTTACCGGCCCGATCCGAAGCAGCCGAGCCAGGCGCAGGCAGTGAATGCGCTGGAGGCATTTGCCGGAGGCGTCGGTGCCGGGAACGGCGGGGGGCTGTTCAAGAAGCTCTTTGGCAAGAAGGACACGACCCGCGCCGGCATTTACCTCGACGGCGGATTCGGCGTCGGGAAAACCCACCTGCTGGCATCACTCTGGCACGCTGCCCCCGGGCCCAAGGCCTTTGGCACCTTTGTGGAATACACCAACCTGGTGGGTGCCCTGTCCTTCCGGAAGACCGTCGACGCACTGAGCTCCTACAAGCTTGTGTGCATCGACGAGTTTGAACTGGACGATCCGGGCGACACGGTCCTGATGTCCCGCCTCATGCGGGAACTGGCCGACGCCGGCGTGAAGCTCGCGGCCACCTCCAACACCCTGCCCGGTTCGCTGGGCGACGGCCGCTTCGCCGCCGTGGATTTCCAGCGTGAGATCCAGGTCCTGGCGGACCAGTTCGATGTCATCCGGGTCGACGGCGAGGACTTCCGCCACCGCGGCCTGCCGGCCGCGCCGGCACCGCTGCGGAACAGCGAACTCCACGCCCACATGAAAGCGGAGTTCGACGGCAAGACCGTAGCCGAGGATGACTTCGGCACCCTCATCTCACACCTCGCGGGCGTCCATCCGAGCCGCTACCGCAAGCTGCTTGACGGTGTGGACGGCGTCGTCTGGCGGGACGTGGAAACCATCACCGAACAGGCAGTGGCGCTGAGGTTTGTGGTGCTCGCCGACCGGCTATACGACAAGGACGTTCCGATCCTGGCCAGCGGCGTGCCGTTCGACAAGCTGTTCACCGAGGAAATGATGAACGGTGGCTATATGAAGAAGTACTTCAGGGCGGTCTCGCGGCTTACAGCGCTGGCCCGGGAGGGCCAGAACCACGAGCCCTCGTAGAAACGGGCTCTGTTAGACAGGCAAGTCTTCTTTCGGGAACGCGAAAGGTGCCGGCGCCGCCTCTCGGCGGGACCGGCACCTTTTTGACGTTTAGGGGCGAAGCCCGGTAAGTCCTGGCTACGGAGCCTTCTCAGCCGGCGGCACGTTGTCCGCCGGTCCCTGGGCAGGCCTCTCGTTGGCTTTGTCAACGAGAGTGGAAGCGCCAGTCTGGACCTTATCGACCTGGCTGGTGTATTTGCCGCCCGTCTTGGAGTCGACAAAATCACCTGCTTTGGTGATGCCGTCCTTGATGGACTGCTCGTTGCCGCGGATCAGACCCTGAGCTTTGCCCTTTAGATCGTCAAGTAAACCCACGAGCACCTCCCTTCAATCGCGGAGCCAGTTCGCTCCTCCGCATTCGATCCTAGCGCCGAAGGCCGTGCCTGCCAAGGCGTTCTTGACAGAATTTGTCAAACGGCATGAGGGCAAGAAAAAAGCAGCTCCGGAGAGCTGCTCTGTTTCGTGGGCGATACTGGGATCGAACCAGTGACCTCTTCCGTGTCAGGGAAGCGCGCTACCGCTGCGCCAATCGCCCGGAGCCGGTGGACACCGGCGGTATTCCTGGGTTCGGATCCTATGGATCAAGAGAGCGGACGACGAGATTCGAACTCGCGACATCCACCTTGGCAAGGTGGTGCTCTACCAGCTGAGCTACGTCCGCATTTCGGAGCCGTGATTCCTTGCCGTATTTGGCAGTTCGTCGCGTTCCAACGAGTAAGAACTCTATAGGAGGTTCCTGGAAACTCCAAATCGAGGACCAGCGGCGTGGCCGGGGAAGCCCTACTTCCTTGAATTCTAGGGAAATTCTTGAATTACAGGGGTGTAGTTTCCAATGCCTGGAGTGGCTGGCTTCGCCACGGGTGCTGGCCTCGGGTGTTCCTGGACTCCTTGCTCCGCTGACCTTTTCCCTGGATCAGCACGCCGATTTCCATTAACCCGCGATCGTCCGCTAGCATTCAAATGCATCGGGGCGATTGGCGCAGTGGTAGCGCGCTTCGTTCACACCGAAGAGGTCACTGGTTCGAACCCAGTATCGCCCACCGATGGAAAGTCCGTTCAGCCCAGGAGATAGAACTGGGAGGGGCGGGCTTTTCTGTTTCCGCTCTGTTTCCGCACCGAAGTTTCGGTATTCGCATTACTGTCTGACCCCCGTGAAAGAGTCTCACCATGACCGCTCCACTCCTCGCCCACGCCACGGAATATGGCCGCATGTACGCCCGCTCCACCACGGAGCAGTTCACGGTTCCCTCCATTACCACCGTCATTGGGCAGCAGCCCCACGGACTGGACGGCTGGTTTGGCTATATGGGTGCCAGCAGCCTGGCCAAGGATCCCTCGCTGCCGGAGATCCTTGGCAGCCCCGCAAGGGTACGGCAGGCGGTGAACCGTGCGGCCAAGGCGGCCGAAACCTACCGGGACGAGGCCGCGCAGCGCGGGGACCGGGTGCACAACTACTGCGAGCAGGTGGCGCTGCGCGCTCTCGGCCGACCCCACCAGATGAAGGAAGCCCGTGACGCGCTGGCCTCCAACGGCGAGGAAGCCTTTGCCGCCCGCTTCGATGAGTGGTGGGAGTTGTTCCGGGTGGAGCCGATCGCCCCGGAGATCACCGTGTGGAACAAGACGGTGGGATATGCAGGAACACTGGACCTCGTCGCGAGGATCAACGGACGGACCTGCCTCATCGACTACAAGACCAAGGGCACAACGCGTGACGGGCAGGTCAAGCCCTTGGACGACAAGGTGGTCATGCAGCTTGTTGCCGGCATGAAGGCGGAGGAAAGCCTGGTGGATCCTGTGGCAGGGGAGTGGGAGCCATGGCAGCACGGCGATACCCCCGTCCTGCTCGCCGTCGCCATCGGCGAAACCGAGGTGCGGCCTGTCCGCGCCAATCCGGAAGTCCTGAAGCACCACTGGTGGAAGTTCTGTGCCCTGCGGAGGGTGTGGGAAATGTCCGCGGACACCGTCAGCGCCGGACCCGCACTGCTGCCGCTGGCACCGCCTGTGTACTCCTGAGAGCCACTAAACTGGACTGGATCCGTCTACCCGTTCACCGTGAGGAAATGACTGCACATGGCAATTCTGAATATCCGTATCATCGGCGATCCCGTGCTTCGCACGGTTGCCGACCCTGTCACGGATTTCGGGCCCGAGCTGGCCAGGCTCGTTGCCGACATGACCGAAACGATGGAGGACGTGGAGGGTGCAGGCCTTGCCGCGCCACAGATCGGAGTCAGCCTTAGGGTATTCACCTACAGGATCGGCGGCGTTGAAGGCCACGTCATCAACCCGGTGCTGGAAAACAGCGAAGACTTCCAGGCGGACGAAGTTGAGGGTTGCCTCTCCATCCCCGGCCTGGGATTCCCGGTCCGCCGCTACCGCAGCACCCGCGTGACCGGCGTCGACATCAACGGCAACCCCGTCTCGGTGGAGGCGGAGGGCATGCTTGCCCGCTGCTTCCAGCACGAAACCGACCACCTGGACGGCATCCTCTTCACTGACCGGCTCGAAGGCGAGGACCGTAAGGCCGCCCTGCGCTCCATCCGCAACGCCAACTACGACTCCATCACCGAGCAGACCACCGCCAAGCGCGCCAAGACCGTCGGCTCCAGTTTCGGCGGCGGCAGCTTCGGCGCTGCCGGATGAGGGTCCTCTTCGCCGGAACGCCGTCCGTAGCTGTCCCCTCGCTGGATGCACTGGTGGCCGCCGGCTTCGAAATCGTCGCGGTGCTGACCCGGCCGGACGCGTCGGTGGGACGCAAGCGCGTGCTCACGCCGTCGCCCGTTGCTGCCCGGGCGGCCGAGCTCGGCATCGACGTCATCCACGCGTCCCGGGTGGACGCCGCCGTCACCGAACGGATCGCTGAAGCCCGTCCCGACGTAGCGGCGATCGTGGCCTACGGCGGGCTTGTGCCCCGGGCGGCCCTGGACATTCCGCAGCACGGCTGGATCAACCTGCACTTCTCACTGCTGCCGGCCTGGCGCGGTGCGGCTCCCGTGCAGCGGGCCGTCATCGCGGGTGACGCCATCACCGGGGCCGTGACTTTCCAGCTCGAGGAGGGGCTCGACACGGGCCCTGTCATCGGCACGCTGACCGAAGCGGTCGGCCCGGAGGACACCTCCGGGGCATTGCTCGAACGGCTGTCCCACAGTGGCGCCGTCCTGCTCGCCCAGACGCTGTCCGCCGTCGGGTCCGGTGCGGCGTCGCCCCGTCCCCAGCAGGGCGAAGTGACCCTCGCCCCCAAGCTCACTCTCGACGACGGCCGCATTGAATGGTCGGAGCCGGCCCTGTCCGTGGGCCGCCGTGCGCGCGGCGTGACGCCCGAACCGGGAGCTTGGACCACCCTTAATGGCCAGCGGCTGAAGCTTGAGCCGGTGCGGCTGCGTCCCGACGTCACGGATGTTAGGCCGGGGCAACTGGCTTTGGCCGGCAAGAGTGTGCTGGTGGGCACGGGTTCGCACGCCGTCGAACTCACCAAGGTGCAGCCTGCCGGTAAGAAAATGATGGCCGCAGCCGACTGGGCGCGCGGCCAGGCCTCCCTCGAAAGCGTGGTATTGCAATGAGTGACTCCGGCAGAAGTTCTGACCAGCGCCGGGGCGGCGGAGGATCCACCCGCCGCAATGCGCAGGGCAGGGAGCGGAACCGCGGCCCGCAGCGCAGCTTCACCGAGAGCGCCCCGTCGCAGCGCACGCGCCGGGCGGACCCCGCCAGGCTGGTGGCCTTTGAAGTGCTGCGCGCGGTTGCGGCCGAGGACGCCTATGCCAACCTCGTGCTGCCAACGCGCATCCGGCAGCACGGCCTGGACCGGCGCGACGCCGGGTTCGCCACGGAACTGAGCTACGGTGCGCTGCGGAACCAGGGCACCTACGACGCCATCCTCGCCCGCTGCGTGGACAGGCCCCTGGACAAGCTGGATCCGGCTGTCCTGGATGCCCTGCGCATCGGGGTCCACCAGCTGGTGGCAATGCGCGTACCCGCCCACGCGGCCCTGGACCAGACGGTCGGCCTGGCGCGGGCGGTCATCGGCGCGGGTCCGTCCGCCCTGATTAATGCGGTCCTCCGGAAGGTGGCGGCACGCAGCCTGGACGAGTGGCTGGACGAACTGGTTGCGGGCGAGCAGGACGAGACCAGGGTTGCCTCCGTCCGGTACGCCCATCCCGAGTGGATTGTCCGTGCACTGCGGCAGTCGCTGGTGGCCCACGGCCGCCCGGTCGGCGAGATCAATGACCTCCTGGAAGCGGACAACGCGGCCCCCGTGGTCAACCTGGTGGCGCTTCCCGGGCTGGGAAACCTGGACGAGGCCCTGGAGAACGGAGCCGTCCCCGGCGAACTCGTGGAGGGATCCGCCCTTTCCAGCGGCGGTGACCTCGGCCGGCTGGAATCCGTCCGGTCCGGCACCACACGGGTGCAGGACGTCGGTTCCCAGCTGGTGGCCCGGGCTTTGGCCGCGGCCAGCCTCGACGCAGGGCCCAGCCTTGAGACAGGGCGGGACGAAAACGCGGCAGCTGCGGGCGCCGAAACAGGGGAGCGCGGCAATGGGGAAGCCTGGCTCGATCTTTGCGCCGGTCCCGGCGGCAAGGCAGCCCTGCTGGGCGCACTGGCGAACGAACGTGGAGCCACGCTCCTGGCCAACGAGCCCGCCCCGCATCGGGCCAAACTTGTCAGCCAGGCACTGTCCGCTGTTCCGTCGGAGGTCTGGACCGTCAGGACCGGCGATGGCCGGGACGTTGGCTCCGAGCAGCCTGCCGCCTTTGACCGTGTGCTCGTGGACGTGCCGTGCAGCGGACTCGGAGCCCTGCGCCGCCGGCCCGAATCCCGCTGGCGCCGCACGCCGAAGGACCTTGCCGATCTGGGTCCGCTGCAGCGCGAACTGCTGAACTCAGCCCTGGCGGCCGTCCGGCCCGGCGGCGTCGTGGCCTACGTGACCTGCTCACCGCACCCGGCCGAAACCACCGCTGTGGTCAGCGACGCCCTGCGGAAACGCGACGACCTGGAACTTCTGGATGCCGGGAGCGTGCTGGACGCTGTCAGCCTGGGCGGCGGCCTGGGCGCCGGGCATGAGAAGACAGCCCAGCTGTGGCCGCACGTCCACAGCACGGATGCGATGTTCCTCGCCCTCATCCGCCGCAAGCGCTGAGGTACCCGCAAGCGCGTTCCCCGCAAGCGCTGACTTCCCGATCACTGTTTCCACACCCCGGACTTCCGTCCCGCGAAAGGACCCCGCATGACGCAGTGCTGCATCAACCCCAGCATCCTCTCCGCCGACTTCGTGAACCTCGAAGCCGAGCTGCAGAAAATCAGCAACGCTGATTCCGTGCATGTGGACGTGATGGACAACCACTTTGTCCCCAACCTGACCCTGGGACTTCCCGTGGTCCAGCGGATCCAGGCGGTCAGCCCGGTTCCGCTGGACGCCCACCTCATGATTTCCGACGCCGACCGCTGGGCGCCCGGTTATGCGGACGCCGGCCTTGCTTCCGTGACGTTCCACGCCGAGGCATCAATCGCGCCGGTGAAACTGGCCAGGGAGCTGCGGGCCCGGGGTTCGAAGGCCGGGATGGCGCTGCGGCCTGCCACCGCGCTGGAGCCCTATCTGGACATGCTTTCGGAGCTGGACATGCTCCTGATCATGACGGTGGAGCCCGGCTTTGGCGGCCAGGCGTTTCTCGACCTCACGCTGCCCAAGATCCGCCGTGCCCGCGCCGCGATCGAGGGATCCGGCGTGAACGTCGCCATCCAGGTTGATGGCGGCATCACCGAGGAAACCATCGTCCGTGCCGCGGAAGCCGGGGCCAACGTCTTCGTCGCCGGGTCCGCAGTGTACGGCGCCGCGGATCCGTCCGGCGCCATCGACCGGCTGCGCAAGGCCGGCAGCCTTTAGCGTTCGGTCCACAGGAGCCCAAGCCAGGAGCCAGCCGTAGCGGCCCCGCAGGCCCGCATGACGGCCGCATGACGGTTTGTAGCGGGAATAGCCTGGGCACCGGCCGAGTTGTGTCAGAATAGCAACACACAATACGTGCTCCGGGGTCGGTGTAAGTCCGAACCGGCGGTGACAGTCCGCGACCCGCGAGCCGGTGTTTCCTTTATGGAGGCCCGGCGGACGGTTGAACTGGTGAAATTCCGGTACCGACAGTTAAAGTCTGGATGAGAGAAGCACGTACAGCTGTACTTGTGGCGTTCCAGAACGCCGCTGCGTTTCGCTGTCGTATACCCCCGGAGCAGTCTCGGCTCTTGAGGGAAGGAACGACACACGCGCATGGACATCCTGCGTTGGCTCTTCGAGGCACAGATACCCGTGGGCGGATCAGTGCTCATTCTCCGCGAAGTGCTGGGAAACATCTTCGGCCTGGCCAGTGCCCTCGGCGGCATGCGGCGCAAGGTCTGGGCCTGGCCGGTGGGCATCGCCGGCAACCTTCTTCTGCTGACGGTCTTTTTGGGCAACGTCTTCGGCTCCGCGACGCCGGCCACTCTCTGGGGCCAGGCCGGGCGGCAGGTCATGTTCATCACCGTGGCCGTCTATGGCTGGCAGCGCTGGCAGCAGAGCCGCCGTGCGTCAGGAACGTCGACGGCGATCGCACCCGCGTGGGCCAGCGCCAGGACCCGGGTGGCTCTGGTACTCGCGCTCGTGGCCGGCACCGCTGCCCTCACCCCGCTCTTCGACTCCCTGGGCTCCTACCCGCCGGTGTGGGCTGACGCCTGGACGTTTATGGGCTCGCTCCTTGCCACCTACGGCATGGCCCGAGGCTGGACCGAGTTCTGGCTGATCTGGGTTGCCGTGGACGTGGTGGGCGTTCCGCTGCTCTTCAGCGCCGGATACTTCGCCAGCGCCTTCATGTATCTTTTCTACGGCTTCTTCACCCTTGCCGGCTTCATCGTCTGGTGGCGGGCCTCCCGGGCCCAGACTCAGGCGGCCCCCTCCACCGTCAAGGTTGAGAGCGCCTTCCCGGATCCGGCGGTGTCCAAGTGACGGCTGCCCAGAAGCCGGTATCGGCCTTTACCGCCGCTGAAACAGCCGCCATGGACACAGCCCTGGAAGCCGCCCTGCAGGGCCCCCGGGGTGCCAATCCGTTGGTGGGCGCCGTCGTCGTCGGACCTGACGGAAGCCAGCTGGCGACGGGATACCACCGCGGTGCCGGCACCGCGCACGCCGAAGCCGATGCGATAGCGGCGGCGGCCAGCACCGGCGTCGACCTTCACGGGTCCACCATGGTGGTCACCCTGGAGCCGTGCAACCACGTGGGCCGCACGGGACCGTGCGCCCAAGCCATTATCGACGCCGGGATAGCGAACGTCGTGTACGCCGTCGACGACCCCCACGACCCCGCCGCGGGCGGAGCCGCCACCCTGCGGGCGGCGGGAGTCAGCGTGCGCAGCGGACTGGCCGCCGAACGTGCGCTGGAGCTGAACCGGCGCTGGTTCCAGGCCGTCGACGCCAAGCGCCCCTTCGTCACCCTGCACATCGCCCAAACCCTGGACAGCCGGATCGCGGCCGAGGACGGAACCAGCCAGTGGATCTCCAGCCCGGAGTCGCTGGCGGACAACCACGGCATCCGGAGCCGGATCGACGCCATCCTGGTTGGAACGCAGACCGTGCTCGTGGACAACCCCCGCCTGACAGCCCGCGACGCCAACGGTGACGCCACCGGAAAGCAGCCGCTGCGCGCCGTTATGGGACTTCGCGACGTACCTGAAGAGGCCGCCGTGCGCGGCGACGACGGCAACGTCCTGCACCTGCCCACACGGGACCCGCACGAGGCCCTGGCCATGCTGTTCGCCGCGGGCACCCGGCACGTCATGGTGGAGGGTGGATCGAGGATCCTCAGCGCCTTCCTGGCCGAGGGCCTCGTGGATGAACTCATCGTCTACCTGGCCCCCACGCTGCTGGGTTCCGGTACGCCGGCCCTCAACGGCCTCGGCATCGGAACGCTGGCGGAGGCGCAGCGCTGGGAATGGGATGCCGCGTCCGGCGGCGCGGTCCAGTTCCTCGGCAGGGATCTTCGCCTGCACCTGCGCCCGGAGGAAGCGGCCGTATCCCAGGACTTGCCCGCAGCGGCACAGGCAACATCAACACAATCGACATCAACACAATCATCGTCAACCGATTCACTACCTGTCCGCACAGCAGCGGGCACAGCCATGGGAGGCTACTGATGTTCACCGGAATTATCGCCGAACAGGGAAAGGTCCTGTCCGTGGACCGGAACGGGGACTCAAGCGCAACGCTGCGCCTGCACGCCCCCGGAACCGCTGACGGGCTCCCGCTGGGCGGCTCCATCGCCGTCAACGGCGTCTGCCTCACCGCCACGGCCATCGACGGCAAGGACTTCAGCGTCGACGTCATGGGCGAAACCCTCATCCGCAGCACCATCGGCGAGCTTGCGGCGGGCGACCCCGTCAACCTGGAACGCTGCGTCCCCGCCGGCGGGCGCCTTGACGGCCACGTGGTCCAGGGCCACGTGGACGGCGTCGGCGAACTGCTCGAACGCGAGCCGCAGGGAAACTGGGAACGGCTCCGGTTCGGCGTGCCCCAGCGGCTTGCGCGCTACATCGCGGAAAAGGGGTCCATCGCCATCGACGGCGTCTCCCTCACCATCACCGAGGTCAGCCCGGCAGCCGAGGCGGCGCCGTGGTTCGAGGTGGGGCTTATCCCCACGACCCTGGCCGACACTGGCCTTGGAGCCAAGCCGACGGGCAGCAGGGTGAACCTCGAAGTGGACGTGCTGGCCAAGTACACCGAGCGGCTGCTTGCTTTCCGCGCTGCAGGTGCGGAATTCGCGCACGGCACGGAGTTCGGCTCGGAAGATTCGGAGGTTCAGCGGTGAACGGCACGGCAAAGCTCGACGCGGCGGTTTCCGGCGCCCTGACCTCCGTCGACCTGGCCCTGGACCCGATTGAGGACGCTGTCCGCGCCATGGCGGCCGGCCGGCCGGTCCTGGTAGTGGACAACGAGGACCGGGAGAACGAAGGCGACATTATCTTCGCCGCCCAGCACGCTACGCCGGCGCTCATGGGCTGGACCATCCGGTACAGCTCCGGCGTCATCTGCGTGCCGCTCGACGGTGCCCGGGCGGACGCGTTGGAACTGCCGCCCATGGTGGAGGTCAACCAGGATTCGAAGGGCACGGCCTACACGGTCTCCTGCGACGCCGCCACCGGCGTGAGCACCGGCATCTCCGCCACGGACCGGGCCCTGACCGCCCGCGTCATCGCCGATCCCCAGAGCGGCCCGGACACGCTGACCCGTCCCGGGCATATTTTTCCGCTGCGGGCCGTTAATGGGGGAGTGCGTGAACGCCCCGGCCACACCGAAGCGGCCGTCGACCTCTGCCGGCTCGCCGGCCTGGAGCCGGTGGGCGTGATCGCCGAAGTGGTGTACGACGACGGTGAAATGATGCGGCTGGACGGACTCCGGGTTTTCGCTGCCGAGCACGGCTGCCCCTTGATCTCGATTGAGGACCTGGTTGCCTATCTGGGAGCTGGCCACCGTGTATCTTCACAGGAGAGCAGTTTGGAAGTCAGTCCGGCCGGAGAAGGGGAAACACGATGACGGCATCTCAAGCAGTGGAACCGGGCAGCAACGGCCGGTCGCCGCATCCGGTGAGCAAAGGACCTGTGGTGCAGCTGCCCACGGCGTTCGGTAGTTTCGTGTCGCAGGCCTGGACGGACCTGGTGACCGGCGCCGAACACCTGGCCGTCAGCTCCCCGAATCCGCCCAGGGACGGGAAGGCGCCCCTGGTGCGCCTGCATTCGGAATGCCTCACAGGCGATGTTTTTGGCTCCTACCGCTGCGACTGCGGCGAGCAGCTCGCCTACGCCCTGGAGCTGATCGCCGAGAACGGCGGCACGCTGCTGTACCTGCGCGGCCAGGAAGGCCGGGGGATCGGGCTGGCCAACAAGATCAAGGCCTACGCCCTGCAGGAGGCCGGGTTCGACACCGTCGAGGCCAACGAACAGCTGGGACTGCCCGTGGATGCCCGCTGCTACAAGGCTGCGGCGCAGATCCTGGCCGAGATGGGCCTGCACGAGATCCGGCTGCTGAGCAACAACCCGGACAAGCAGAACCGCCTGGCCACGGCCGGCGTGAAGGTCGTCGAGATGGTGCCCACAGAAGTGCCGTCCCGCGAACAGAACCTCCGGTACCTGCAGACCAAGAAGGACCGCATGGACCACCTGCTGACCCTCGACACCGAGACCGCGGGCATGCCCCGCACCGGCACTGACACTTTTGACCTCGAACAAGACTGAACGGATTACGAAGACTTTATGAGCGGACACGGCGCACCCCAGATTGACCTCACCACCCTCGACCCCGCTGAAACCTCGCAGTTAAAGCTGGCGATCGTGGCGGCAAGCTGGCACACGCAGATCATGGACGGCCTCCTCGACGGCGCCCTGCGGGCTGCCAAGGACGCCGGCATCAACGAGCCGACGGTGCTGCGCGTACCTGGCAGTTTTGAGCTTCCGGTCGCTGCCGCGCGGCTGGCACCGCACTTTGACGCCGTCGTCGCCCTCGGCGTCGTCATCCGCGGCGGGACGCCGCACTTTGACTACGTCTGCCAGGCCGCGACGTCGGGACTTACCGACGTGAGCGTCAACACCGGCGTGCCCGTGGGGTTCGGGGTGCTCACCTGCGACACCGAAGAGCAGGGGCTGGACCGGGCAGGACTGCCCGGTTCGTCGGAGGACAAGGGGCATGAGGCCGTTACGGCCGCATTGTCCACGGCGCTGTTGCTCAAGAACTACTGAGACGGCTGGCGGGGGATGCGGGCTTGTGTCATCGCTCACATCCCCGCCGTCATGGAACTGCCCGACAGGCGGGCCCCCGCCCCGAGCAAGTAGGCTGGAGGGCGTGAAGAATTTCGAGACGCTGTTCGCAGAACTGAGCGAGAAGGCAGCGACCCGCCCCGAGGGCTCCCGTACCGTTGCTGAATTGGAGTCGGGAATCCACGGCATCGGCAAGAAAGTCGTGGAGGAAGCGGCCGAAGTCTGGATGGCAGCCGAGTACGAATCCGACGAAGCCGCCGCCGAGGAGATCTCGCAACTCCTGTACCACCTGCAGGTCCTGATGCTGGCCAAGGGACTCAGCCTGGAAGACGTCTACAAGCATCTCTAGCCGCCTCTGCGTGGCCCCGCTTGCCTGACACAACCTTCCAAACCAGAAAGACCTCCTAATGCTGCGTGTAGCCGTACCCAACAAGGGATCCCTGTCCGAAGCCGCCTCCGCGATGCTGTCCGAGGCGGGCTACCGCCAGCGCCGGGACAGCCGTGAGCTGGTCATGGTGGACCCCGACAACGACATCGAGTTCTTCTTCCTCCGCCCCCGGGACATCGCCGTTTACGTCGGGCAGGGAACGCTCGACGTCGGGATCACCGGCCGTGACCTCCTGCTGGACGCGCAGGTGGAGGCTGAGGAACTGCTTCCTCTCGGCTTCGCCGCCTCAACGTTCCGCTTCGCCGGGCCGATCGGCGACTTCCGCACGGTAGATGAGCTCGAGGGCAAGCGCCTTGCCACGAGCTACGACGGGCTGCTGCGCGATTACCTGGCGGAGCGCGGCATCAAGGCGAAGGTGGTCCGGCTGGATGGCGCCGTGGAATCCTCCGTGCGTCTCGGCGTCGCGGATGCCATTGCCGACGTCGTGGAAACGGGCAACACCCTCAAGGCCGCCGGCATGGAAATCTTCGGGGATCCGATCCTGAAATCCGAGGCCGTCCTCATCCGCCGCGCCGGCGAAGGCGGGGCCGCCAACGGCACGGCCAAGGAGATCGAGGTCCTGATCCGCCGCCTGCAGGGTGTGCTGGTGGCGCGGCAGTACGTGCTCATGGACTACGACATCCGCAAGGAGCTCGTGGAGCAGGCCGCCGGCCTTACGCCCGGCCTGGAATCACCCACCGTCTCGCCGCTGCGCGATTCCGAGTGGGTGGCCGTCCGCTCCATGGTGCCCAAGAAGGAAACCAACCGGATCATGGACGAGCTGTACGACCTCGGGGCCCGCGCCATCCTGGTCAGCAGCATCCACGCCTGCCGGATCTGACCCGGTTTCCCCCAGACAGCACACCCCAGCAGCACAACAGGAGAAGTCATGGCTGTAGCCGTCCGCGTTATCCCCTGCCTGGATGTTGATGCCGGCCGCGTGGTCAAGGGCATCAATTTCGAAGGCCTTCGAGACGCAGGGGACCCCGTGGAACTGGCGCACCGTTACGACAACGCCGGCGCCGACGAGCTCACGTTCCTCGATGTGACCGCGTCCTCCGGCAACCGGGAGACCACGTTCGACGTCGTCCGCCGCACCGCGGAGGAAGTGTTCATCCCGCTCACCGTCGGCGGCGGCGTCCGCGGCGTTGCCGAGGTGGACAAGCTGCTGCGCTTCGGAGCCGACAAGGCCTCCATCAACACCGCCGCCGTGGCCCGCCCCGACGTCATCGACGAAATCACCCGGCACTTTGGTTCCCAGGTGCTGGTGCTGTCCGTGGACGCCCGGCGGGTCCGCGCCGGATCCCAGCCCACGCCGTCGGGCTTTGAAGTGACCACCCACGGTGGCCGGCAGGGCACAGGAATTGACGCCATTGCCTGGGCCAAGGAAGCGGCGGACCGCGGGGTCGGTGAGATCCTGTTGAACTCGATCGACGCCGACGGCACCAAGGACGGCTTTGACCTTGAGCTCATCCGGCTGGTCCGGTCCGCGGTCAAGGTTCCGATCATCGCCTCCGGCGGCGCCGGGGAACCTGCGCACTTTCCGCCCGCCGTCCAGGCCGGAGCGGACGCCGTCCTGGCCGCCTCGATCTTCCACTGGGGCCCGGACGACATGATGTCCCAGGTCAAGACCGCAATCCGCGACGCCGGCTTCGAGGTCCGCTAAGCGTTAAAGCCCTACTTCGGCTGACTGGAGGAGGGCGACAGCGTCCGGCTGGCCTTCGAAAGTCACCAGCGCATGGCGGGTGCGGCCGTGGGCGTGCATCAGCAGCTCACCGGGTTCCCCCACGATAGCCACGGACACAGGCGCGCGCTTGGCGACGTGCCTGGGGCCCGAGGGGCTGACCAGGACGATGCCGAGGTCCACGCCGCGATAGAGGATAGCTGCCCGCTTGACGAGCTCATCCCACAGTGCGTCCGAATATTCCTCGTCGAGGGCACGGGGGGCCCAGCGGTCAACCGCCCGCCGGATGTCCTCGGTGTGGACGAAGTATTCGATGAGGTTGGAGCTCTCATCCAGCGCCTTGATCTTCATGGGCGAGAATGCGGGCGGTCCGGCGCGGAAGGAGTTCACGAGCTTGGCATACTCGTCGGCGGTCCGGAGCTTTCCGGCGAGGCGGGCGGTTGCCTTATCCGAGGCCTTGGACAGGCTCTTGATGATCAGGCCCAGCCCGACGGCGGCTTTCCGCTCCCGCAGGTACAGGTGCGCTGCGAGGTCCCTGGTTTGCCAGCCCTTGCAGAGCGTGGGGGAGTCAGGGCCGGCCGCCAGCAGGGTCTCGGCCAGGACTTCTCGGGACGGATCGACGAAATGCATCACTTGGAAAACTAGCACGTCCCCGGGAGAGTTGCGCAGTCTGTTGATCCAGGTGAATTTGTGCCGTTCTACACAGGGGCGGGCAGGTGACAGGGGCCCTCGTGCCAGCGTCCCGGTGGGGGCACTAGACTTGACGTGATGTCTGAGCAGCCTGCCCCCAGCCCCGCCCCCGCCCCAACGGCCGGTGCCCCTTCGTCCAACGCCGGCGAAAGCCTCCTGCCCGGAAGCCCCCTTCCGGCCGGGATTGCCTCGGCACTGAAGCGCGATGGCGCCGGACTTGTGGCTGCCATCGTGCAGCAGTTCGATACCAATGAGGTCCTCATGCTGGGCTGGATGGACGACGAAGCCCTGAACCGGACCATGACCACCGGCCGCGTGACTTTCTACTCGCGCTCCCGCCAGGAGTATTGGCGCAAGGGTGACACGTCCGGCCACGTGCAGTGGGTCAAGTCGGTGGCCCTGGACTGCGACGGCGATGCCCTCCTCGTGCGGGTGGACCAGGTGGGCGCAGCATGCCACACCGGTACCCGGACCTGCTTCGACGGCCGGGCCTTCGACGTTGTGGCAGGTCCGGCCAGCTAGCGGCCGAAGCTCTTTCCCCAACGGCCCAACACTCAACAGGCACTATCCAAGAACAGACGGAGAACCAATAGCAATGCAGGACCTCGGAATCATCAGCCCTGGCCTCGAAGAATTCCGGGAACTCGCCGCCCACAGCCGCGTCATCCCTGTCCGGCTGAAGGTGCTGGCGGATGCCGAAACGCCGATCGGGCTGTACCGGAAACTTGCGCAGGGCCAGCCGGGCACGTTCCTTATGGAGTCGGCGGCTGTCGGCGGTGCCTGGTCCCGTTATTCCTTCATTGGTTCCCGGTCCCGCGCCACGCTGACCACCAAGGACGGGCAGGCGCACTGGCTGGGCGAGCCGCCGGCCGGGGTGCCCGTGGACGGAAATCCCGTTGATGCCATCCGCGACACCATCGAGGCGCTGCGCACTGACCGGTTCGAAGGGCTTCCTCCGTTCACCTCCGGGCTGGTGGGCTTCCTGGGCTGGGAGACGGTCCGCCACTGGGAAAAGCTGACGAGCCCGCCCGAGGACGACCTGCAGCTTCCGGAGCTGGCCCTGAACCTCGTCACCGACATGGCTGTCCACGACAACATGGACGGCACTGTGCTGCTGATCGCCAACGCCATCAACTTCGACAACAGCTCCGAGCGCGTGGACGAGGCATGGCATGACGCTGTCGCCCGGGTGAAGGAACTGCTGGCAGGCATCAGCACCCCGGTGGTCCAGCCGGTGTCCGTGCTGGAGCCGGCGGCCCTCGATTTTGCCGCGAGCGTCCAGGAGCGCTGGCACGAGCCCGACTACCTCGCCGCCCTCGACCGCGGCAAGGAGGCGATCGTGGACGGCGAAGTCTTCCAGGTGGTCATTTCCCGCCGCTTCGAGATGGAGTGCGGGGCGTCGCCGCTGGACGTCTACCGGGTGCTGCGCAACACCAACCCGAGCCCGTACATGTACATCTTCAGCCTCGAGGACGCCGCCGGCCGCCAGTATTCGATCGTCGGCTCGTCGCCGGAGGCGCTGGTGACCGTCACCGGCGAGGACGTCATCACCCACCCGATTGCGGGGTCCCGCCCGCGCGGCAAGACCGTGGACGCGGACAAGGCGATGGCGGAGGAACTCCTCGCGGACCAGAAGGAGCGGGCGGAGCACCTCATGCTGGTGGACCTGTCCCGGAACGACCTGTCGAAGGTCTGCGTGGCGGGTTCCGTGGACGTCACCCAGTTCATGGAGGTGGAGCGTTTCAGCCACATCATGCACCTGGTCTCCACCGTCGTCGGACGCCTGGCTCCCACCGCCAAGGCCTATGACGTCCTGAAGGCCACCTTCCCGGCCGGAACCCTCTCCGGCGCCCCGAAGCCCCGCGCCCTGCGCCTCCTGGACGAACTCGAGCCCCACCGGCGCGGCATCTACGGGGGAGTCGTGGGCTACCTGGACTTTGCCGGCGACATGGACATGGCCATCGCCATCCGCTCCGCGCTTCTGCGCGAGGGACGCGCCTACGTCCAGGCCGGCGGCGGCATCGTGGCGGATTCGAGCAACCCGGCCGAGGCGCAGGAAACCGTCAACAAGGCGGCGGCCCCGCTGCGGGCTGTGCACACGGCGGGTTCGCTGCACAACATCACTTCGGATTCCGTCACCGAGGCAAACTCCTGATGGCGGTACCCGCAGGATCCGCCACCCCGGCCATAGCGCGCGGCGCGGTGCCGGGCTGGGCCCGCAAGTCCACGGTGGTGCTGCTGATCGCGGCCCTGGCGCTGGCGGTCTTCGGCACCACCACGCAGACCTGGCTGACGGTCCATCTCGACCCCCAGCAGCTGGGCCAGGCCGCCGGAAGCGAAGGCGGCCTCCAGGTCCAGGGCAGCAAAGCCGCCACCACGGTCACGGCCCTGGCCCTCGTCGCACTGGCGGGCGGACTGGCGGCTTCCATCGCCGGGAAAATCGCACGCTGGGTCACCACGGCCATCATCGTGCTGGCGGCCGCCGGCATCATCGCCGCTGCCGCCACGGTCCTCGCTGATCCCCTCGCCGCAGCCCAGGGATCCATCGCCGCGGCCACCGGCGTTTCGGGTGGCAGCGCGGACGTGAGCGTCAGTGCCTTCCCGGTGCTGGCCGTCGTCGCAGGTTCCCTGCTGGCCGCCGCCGGCCTGCTGGTGGTTCCGGCGGGGCGGTACTGGAAGTCCCGCACCAAGTACGACGCCGCCGCGGCGGGTCCCGCAGCCAGCCAGAGCGGGCCGGTGGACGAGATCGACAGCTGGGACAGGCTCTCCCGGGGCGACGACCCCACCTGAGCGGCGGGTCACGCAGCCACGCGCCCCGGCCGCGATGCCGAAGGCCGCGGCAAAAAATGGCAGAATGTAAGCAGTATTGATCCTGAGGAGATTCACATGAGCAAAGCCACTGTTTCCGGTACCAAGCCCGCTGCCCCCAAGGAGCACCACGGCATCGACCACAGCATCGACCTGGGCCACGGCAACAGCCCGGCCGCCTGGACCTGCGTGATCGTCATGCTCATCGGCGCCCTCATCGCCTCCATCGCGTTCGTCATTGCCAGCAGCCCGATCTTCTGGGCCGGCATCGCCGTCATGATTCTCGGCCTGCTGGCCGGCTTCATCATGCGCAAGGCCGGCTACGGCGTCGGCGGCAGCAAGATCAAGAACAGCCACTAACGGTGACGGTTCTCGACGACATCAACGCCGGTGTCAGGGAGGACATGGAGGATCGGAAGCGCCTCGTGTCCCTCGCGGAGCTGAAGGACCGCGCCCTGGCGGCGGCTCCTGCCCGGGACGCCTGGGCTGCCCTCGGCGGCACGTCCGCGGACCGCGGCGAGCTCAAGGTCATCGCCGAGATCAAGCGCCGCAGCCCTTCCAAGGGCGACCTCGCCAGCATCGCGGACCCCGCGTCGCTGGCCGTACAGTACGCCGACGGCGGAGCCGCGGTGATCAGCGTGCTCACCGAGCAGCGACGTTTCAACGGTTCGTTGGCTGACCTGGATGCCGTGCGCGCCCGGGTGGACGTCCCGCTGCTGCGCAAGGACTTCACCCTGGACGAGTACCAGATCTGGGAAGCCCGTGCCCACGGCGCGGACCTCATCCTCCTGATCGTGGCAGCCCTGTCCGACCAGCAGCTGCGTGAATTCAGCGCCCTGAGCCGTGAGCTCGGCATGAACGTGCTGGTGGAAACGCACACGCCGGAGGAAGTCGAGCGCGCCGTGGCTGCCGACGCCCGGATCATCGGCGTCAACGTGCGCAACCTCAAGACGCTCGACGTCGACCGCTCCCTTTTCGCCTCGCTCGCCGGCAGCATTCCGGTCGGTGCCGTGGTGGTGGCGGAGTCGGGCGTTCGGAACGCCGACGACGTCGCGCACTACGCGGCGCACGGCGCCAACGCCATCCTCGTGGGGGAGGCGCTCGTCAGCGACGCCACCCCGCGTGAACGCATCGCGGAGTTCACGGCGGCCGGGGCCGCGGCCATCGCCGCCCGGGCCTGAGCTCCCACCCAACCGTGGCGCCATCCGTCCGCACGACATGCGGGCAGATGGCGCCTGACATCAATAAGAAAAAGTGAACAGGATGGTGAGACTGATGGCCGACGCGCCAACAGCCGGCTCTGACGAGGGCACGGTGGATGCATTCCTGCAGGGAGGCACCTCGCTGCGCCACGCCCCGGGACCCTACTTCGGCGCCTACGGCGGCCGCTGGATGCCTGAGTCACTGATCGCCGCCCTGGACGAGCTCGAGGACACGTTCGAGAAGGCCAAGGCCGATCCCGAGTTCATCGCGCAGATCGCGGACCTGAACAAGAACTACTCCGGCCGTCCCTCACTGCTGACCGAGGCCAAGCGCTTTGCGGAGCACGCCGGCGGCGTCCGGATCTTCCTCAAGCGCGAGGACCTGAACCACACCGGCTCGCACAAGATCAACAACGTGCTGGGCCAGGCGCTCCTTGCCAAGCGGATGGGCAAGACCCGCGTCATCGCCGAAACCGGCGCCGGCCAGCACGGCGTGGCCAGCGCCACCGCCGCCGCCCTCCTGGGCCTGGAATGCGTCGTCTACATGGGCGCCGAAGACTGCCGCCGGCAGGCGCTGAACGTGGCCCGGATGGAACTCCTGGGCGCCACGGTCATCCCCGTCACCAACGGTTCGCAGACCCTCAAGGACGCCATCAACGAAGCCCTCCGGGACTGGGTAGCCAACGTCGGCAACACCCACTACCTGCTGGGCACGGCAGCGGGCGCCCACCCGTTCCCGGCCCTGGTCCGCTACTTCCACGAAGTCATCGGCGAAGAGGCCCGCGCCCAGATCCTCGAGCAGGCCGGCCGCCTGCCGGACGCCGTCTGCGCCTGCATCGGCGGCGGCTCCAACGCCATCGGCATCTTCCACGGTTTCCTCGATGACCCGTCGGTGAAGATCTACGGCTTCGAGGCCGGCGGCGACGGTGTCGAGACCGGCCGCCACGCGGCCACCATCACGCTCGGCCGGCCCGGCGTGCTCCACGGCGCCCGGTCCTACCTCATGCAGGACGACGACGGCCAGACTATCGAGTCGCACTCCATTTCGGCCGGTCTGGACTACCCCGGCGTTGGACCGGAGCACTCCTACCTCGCCGACATCGGACGCGTCAGCTACGAGCCGATTACGGACAGTGAAGCTATGGAAGCCTTCAAGCTCCTGTGCCGCACCGAGGGCATCATCCCCGCGATCGAGTCCTCCCACGCCCTCGCCGGCGCCATCAAGGTGGGGCAGCGGCTGGCAGCCGAGGGCGGCGCCGCCGGCGCGTCAGACAAGATCGTGGTGGTGAACCTGTCCGGCAGGGGAGACAAGGACGTGGCCACCGCCGCGGAGTGGTTCGACCTCCTGGACAAGGACTCGGCCGAAGCAGTCATCGGCAAGGAAGGGGAGCAGCTGTGACCACGGAGCGAAACACCGGTAAGCCGGCCACCAGCAAGTCGGCCATCGCCATCGACAAGGCCCGCGCGGAAGGCCGCGCGGCCCTGATCGGCTACCTGCCCGCCGGGTACCCCAGCGTCGAGGAAACCATCGCCGCCGGCATCGCCCTGGCGCGCAACGGCGCCGACCTGATCGAAATCGGCATTCCGTACTCCGACCCGGTCATGGACGGCCCGGTCATCCAGGCGGCCACCACCGAGGCCCTGGCGAAGGGGTTCTCCGTCCGCCAGGTCTTTGACGTCGTCGCCGGCATCACCAGCCAGACGGACGCCGCGGTCCTGGTCATGACGTACTGGAACCCTGTGGTCCGAATGGGCGTGGACGAGTTCTCGCGCCGCCTGGCCGAGGCCGGGGGAGCGGGGCTCATCACCCCGGACCTGATCCCGGATGAGGCAGCCGAGTGGATGGACGCGTCGGAGAAGTACGGCCTGGACCGTGTCTTCCTGGTGGCGCCCTCCTCCACGCCCGAGCGCATGCGCCGGACCGTCGACGCGAGCCGCGGCTTCGTCTACGCCGTCTCCATCATGGGCGTCACCGGCGCCCGCTCGTCCGTTAGCTCGGCGGCCGAGGACGTTGTGGCCGCGGCCAGGGCCGCCGGCGCTGAACGCGTGTGCGTGGGTCTCGGCGTCTCCACCGCTGAGCAGGTCTCGGAAATCGCGGCCTACGCGGACGGTGTGATCGTCGGCTCGGCGCTCGTTGCGGCCGTGCGCGACGGCGGCGTGGACGCCGTTGCGCAGCTCACCAAAGACCTCAGTACCGGACTGACCAGGAAGTAACGCAACCATGCAGACGCTCCTCACCGCAGCCGCGCTGGTTCCAGCCGGCCTGGTGCCCGCAAGCATCCCGAGCCCGGACTGGTCCGGGTTCGATATTCCGCTGCCGTGGGGATCGCTCCGCATCCATGCCTACGCCCTGTGCATCCTGGCGGGCATCGTCGTCGGCCTCTGGCTGACATCCGTCCGCTGGGCCAGGCGCGGAGCGCCTGAAGGCAGTGTCTGGGACATCGCCATCTGGGCCATCCCCTTCGGCATCATCGGCGGCCGGCTCTACCACGTGTTCTCGTCCCCGGACGCGTACTTCGGTCCGGGCTTCGACGGCACCGGCGACCTGTCCCTGATCCCGCAGATCCAGCGCGGCGGCCTTGGAATCTGGGGCGCCGTGGTGCTGGGTGCCTTCGGCGCCTGGATCGGCTGCCGCCGTGCAGGGGTCAAGCTCACGGCGTTCCTCGATGCCGCGGCTCCGGGGCTTCTGCTGGCGCAGGCCCTGGGCCGGTGGGGAAACTACTTCAACCAGGAGCTGTTCGGCGGCCCCACCACGCTGCCGTGGGGACTCCAGGTGGACGCGGACAACGCCAATTTCCCGGCCGGCTACCCGGCGGACACCCTGTTCCACCCCACGTTCCTCTATGAATCGCTCTGGAACATCGCGGGCGTGCTGATCCTGCTGGCTTTGGACCGCCGGTTCCACTTCCGCCGCGGCAGGCTCTTCTGGCTGTATGCCATGTACTACACGCTGGGCCGCGTCTGGATCGAGGCCATGCGCATCGACGACGCCGAGCAGATCAGCCTGTTCGGCATCACTACCCGGCTGAACGTCTGGACCAGCATCTTCGTGTTCCTCGCCGCCCTGGCCGTGTTCATCTGGCTGGGCCGGCACAAGGACGGCGACGCGGACAGTGTTTACCTGCCGGGGCGGGAGCCAGCCCCCGCTGCGGCTGCCACGGCCGACGGCGGGACGCCGGCCGGTGCTGGAACCGCCGGTTCGTGGGTGCACGGGGAAGGTTCAAAGGACTCCGCTTCCGCTCCGAATGTGACCGGCAATCCAGTCCGTGATACGGACCGTGTTGTCTCAGATAGTGAATCGCGTGGTAATCTCCCTGATAACCAAAACGGTTCCGGGCTAACTTCTGCCCAAACGGAAGCAGTCCCGGCATCCACCGGCGGAACCCCAACCGCCGCGGAGTCGCGGAACACCGGAAAGTCCGGTGGCACAGACACCGGAACCGCGCCGGAGGCCGACAGCTCACGCTAGAAGGCACCGGCACCCAGGGCAGCAGAGAGTTACCGCTCGGAGCGCCCGACACCCACAGCGTCGTGGCAGAGGCCAACTCCGGTCAGCATAGAGCTGCTGGCCGGTCAAGCCCCGGGGCAGAAGCCTGCGTAACTGTTAGTTCAGCACGCATGCCTGCCCTACAATTTCCAGTAAGCAGTAACACTTTGTTGTGCCCATCACAGAGGCGCTCTGAGTGGGGCCAACGTTGTCCCTTCCATACGCACGATCAGGAGGAAGGACGTCTCCCATGACCCAAACTCTTTCAAGCCCCAGCTGGTCCGAACCGAACCAGCCGGACGCCGCCATGTCGCCGTTCAAGCGGTTCGCGGCGCTCCCCGAGGCAGCCGGGCTCTACAACCCGGAGCAGGAGAAGGACGCCTGCGGTCTTGCGATTATCGCCACCCTGCGCGGCGAGCCCGGCTACGACATCGTCGATGCCGCCCTTACTGCCCTGCGCAACCTCGAGCACCGCGGTGCCGTCGGCGCAGATGAGGGCACGGGGGACGGCGCCGGTCTCCTGATGCAGGTGCCGGACGAGTTCTTCCGTGCCGTCACAGAATTCGAACTTCCGGCCCCCGGCCAGTACGTGGTGGGCACCGCCTTCCTGCCTGCTGAGCAGCGCGAGGCCGACGCCGCCAAGGCCGGCATCGAGGGCCTGGCCGCCGACGAGGGACTCACTGTCCTGGGCTGGCGCGAGGTTCCCGTCGTCGCCGATCTTGTCGGTGCCATGGCGCGTGCCTGCATGCCGTACTTCTCCCAGCCTTTCTTCGCCTCGGCAACCGGCGAGCAGCTGGACCGCAACGACCTGGACGGCCGCGCCTGGCGTATCCGCAAGCGCGCCCAGAACAAGTTCGGCGTCTACTTCCCGTCGCTGTCCTCGCGGACCATCGTCTACAAGGGCATGCTGACCACGGCCCAGCTGGAGCCGTTCTACCCGGACCTTTCGGACAAGCGCTTCAAGACCAAGCTGGCGATCGTCCACTCGCGCTTCTCCACCAACACCTTCCCGTCCTGGCCGCTGGCCCAGCCGTTCCGCACCATCGCCCACAACGGTGAAATCAACACCGTCAAGGGCAACCGGAACTGGATGCGCGCCCGCCAGTCCCAGCTCGCCAACCCGCTGCTGGGCGACTCGCCGGAAGAGCTGTTCCCGATCTGCACCCCGGGCGCCTCCGATTCCGCGTCCTTCGATGAAGTGGCCGAACTGTTGTGGCTGTCCGGCCGCCCCATCACCCACGCGATCATGATGATGATCCCCGAGGCGTGGGAAAACCACGCCACGATGGATCCGGCGCGCAAGGCGTTCTACGAGTACCACTCCCTCCTGATGGAGCCGTGGGACGGCCCCGCCGCTGTCTCGTTCACCGACGGCGCCCTCGTGGGAGCCACCCTGGACCGCAACGGCCTGCGCCCCGGCCGCTACTGGATCACCGAGGACGGCCTGGTGGTCTTCGCCTCCGAGGTGGGTGTGATCGACGTCGAACCCTCCAAGGTGGTCAAGAAGGGCCGCGTCTCGCCCGGCAAGATGTTCCTGGTGGACACCGAGGCCGGCCGGATCATCGGCGATGACGAGGTCAAGGCCGAGGTCGCCGCCGCGAACCCCTGGGCTGAGTGGGTCAAGGACAACCTGATCGACCTCAACGAGCTGCCGGAACGCGAGCACGTGGTGCACACCGCGGCTTCCGTGAACATCCGCCAGCGGACCTTCGGCTACACCACCGAAGAGCTCAAGATCCTGCTGGGCCCGATGGCCCGCACCGGCGCCGAACCGCTGGGCGCCATGGGCTCCGACACCCCGGTGGCTGTACTGTCAAAGCGCCCCCGCCTGCTCTTCGACTACTTCGTGCAGTCCTTTGCGCAGGTCACGAATCCCCCGCTGGACGCCATCCGTGAGGAACTGGTCACCTCCCTGACCTGCGCCATCGGCCCCAACGGCAACCTCCTGGACACCAAGCAGGTGCGCCAGCCGCAGGTCTCCCTGCCGTTCCCGGTGATCAACAACGACCAGCTCGCCAAGATCGCCAACATCGAGGACGCCGAGGGCAACCGCGTCGCCATGAAGGTCCGCGGCCTCTACCGCCCCGAGGGCGGCGAGAACGCGCTGCGGGCCCGGCTCACCGAAATCTGCGAGCAGGTGTCCGGCGCCATCAACCGCGGCGTGCAGTACGTGGTCCTCTCGGACCGCGACTCGAACGCGCAGTGGGCCCCGATCCCGTCCCTGCTGCTGGTCAGCGCCGTGCACCACCACCTGCTGCGCAGTGCCAACCGCACCAAGACCGCCCTGGTGGTCGAGGCCGGCGACGTCCGCGAGACCCACCACGTGGCAGTCCTCGTGGGCTACGGCGCGTCCGCCGTGAACCCGTATCTGGCCATGGAATCCGTTGAGCAGCTCATTGCTGCCGGCGACGTGGTGGGTGTGACCCCGCAGGACGGCGTTTACAACCTGATCAAGGGCCTCGGCAAGGGTGTCCTGAAGATCATGTCCAAGATGGGCATTTCCACTGTGGCGTCCTACACCGGCGCCCAGACGTTCGAGGCGCTAGGCCTCGGCCAGGAACTGGTGGACGAATTCTTCGCCGGCACGCATTCCCAGCTGGGCGGCGTGGGCCTGGACGTCATCGCGGCCGAGGTTTCCGCGCGGCACCAGATGGCCTACCCGGAGGGTGGCATCGAACAGCCGCACCGGCCCCTGCTGGGCGGCGGCGAGTACCAGTGGCGCCGCGACGGCGAACCGCACCTCTTCAACCCGGAGACGGTCTTCCGGCTGCAGCACGCCACGCGTGAGCGCCGCTACGACATCTTCAAGGCCTACACCAAGGGCGTGGATGACCAGTCCGAGAACCTGATGACCCTCCGCGGTCTGCTCAAGTTCAAGGACGGCGCGCGCCCCGCTGTGCCGCTCGAGGAAGTCGAGCCGGTCTCCAGCATCGTCAAGCGCTTCTCCACGGGTGCCATGAGCTACGGCTCCATCTCCAAGGAAGCCCACGAGACCCTCGCGATTGCCATGAACCGGCTGGGCGGCAAGTCCAACACCGGTGAAGGCGGCGAGGACGTGGATCGCCTGCTCGATCCCGAGCGCCGTTCCGCCGTCAAGCAGATTGCCTCGGGCCGCTTCGGTGTCACGAGCCTCTACCTGACCAACGCGGACGACATCCAGATCAAGATGGCCCAGGGCGCCAAGCCCGGCGAAGGCGGCCAGCTGATGGCCCAGAAGGTCTACCCCTGGGTTGCCCGGACGCGCCACTCGACGCCCGGCGTCGGACTCATCTCCCCGCCCCCGCACCACGACATCTACTCGATCGAGGACCTCGCGCAGCTCATCTACGATGCCAAGCGCGCGAACCCCTCCGCCCGGGTGCACGTCAAGCTCGTCTCCGAGGTGGGAATCGGCACAGTTGCCGCCGGTGTCACCAAGGCGAAGGCCGACGTCGTGCTTGTTTCCGGGCACGACGGCGGTACCGGCGCCTCGCCGCTGAACTCGCTCAAGCATGCTGGCGTGCCGTGGGAACTGGGTCTCGCAGAGACCCAGCAGACCCTCATGCTCAACGGCCTGCGCGACCGCGTGGTGGTGCAGGTGGACGGCCAGCTCAAGACCGGCCGCGACGTCGTTATCGCCGCGCTGCTCGGCGGCGAGGAATTCGGCTTCGCCACGGCACCGCTGGTGGTTGAGGGCTGCATCATGATGCGCGTCTGCCACCTGGACACCTGCCCGGTGGGCGTTGCCACGCAGAACCCCGAGCTGCGCGCCCGCTTCAGCGGCAAGCCGGAGTTCGTGGTCAATTTCTTCGAATTCCTCGCCGAGGAAGTCCGCGAGATCCTCGCGGAGCTCGGTTTCCGGAGCATCGAGGAAGCGATCGGCCACGCGGAAATGCTGGACACCCAGGACGCCATCAGCCACTGGAAGGCCGAGGGCCTGGACCTGGATCCGATCCTGCACGGCCTCGAGTTCGACGACGACGCCCCGCTGCGGAACCTGACCGGCCAGAACCACGAGCTGGACAAGCACTTCGACCAGCGGCTCATCACCATGGCCGCCGAGGCGCTGACCGACCGTGCCCCGGTGAAGATCACGGTGGACGTCATCAACACCGACCGTTCGGTGGGCACCATGCTGGGCCACGTCGTGACCAAGACGTTCGGCACGGACGTGCTGGCCACGGACACGATTGACATCACGCTGAACGGCACCGCCGGGCAGTCGCTGGGCGCCTTCCTGCCTGCCGGCATCACGCTGCGCATGTACGGCGACTCCAACGACTACGTGGGCAAGGGACTCTCCGGCGGCCGGATCATCGTCCGCCCGGACCGCACCAACGTGTTCCAGGCTGAACGCAACGTTGTTGCCGGCAACGTGATCGGCTACGGCGCCACGAGCGGCGAGCTGTTCCTGCGCGGCCAGGTGGGAGAACGCTTCCTGGTCCGCAACTCGGGCGCCACCGCGGTTGTCGAAGGCATCGGCGACCACGGCTGCGAGTACATGACCGGCGGCCAGACGCTGATCATCGGCCGCACCGGCCGCAACTTCGGCGCCGGCATGTCCGGCGGTACGGCCTACGTGCTGGACCTGCGGACCGAACGCGTCAACAAGCAGGCCCTCGAGTCCGGCGAACTCCAGCTCCTTGAACTGGACGCCGAGGACCGCGACATCGTCCACGGCCTGCTGGTCAAGCACGTGGAGGAAACCGAATCCCAGCTGGCCGCGCGTCTGCTCGACAACTTCGACGACACCGCTGCCCGCATAACCAAGGTGCTGCCGCGCGACTACGCCGCAGTGCTGCAAACCCGTCTCGACGCCATCGAAGAGGGCCTTGACCCCGATGGCGAAGAAGTTTGGTCTCGAATCCTGGAGGTGACCGGTGGCTGATCCACGCGGATTTCTGAAAGTACGTCAGCGTGAAACCCAGCCGCGCCGTCCCGTTCCCGTCCGCATCATGGACTGGAAGGAAGTTTACGAGGCCCAGGAAAAGGGTGTCCTGAAGAGCCAGGCCGGCCGCTGCATGGACTGCGGCGTGCCGTTCTGCCACCAGGGCTGCCCCCTGGGGAACCTGATTCCCGAGTGGAACGACCTCATGTGGCGGGACAAGGGCGAGGAAGCGATTGAGCGGCTGCACGCCACCAACAACTTCCCCGAATGGACCGGCCGGCTCTGCCCCGCCCCGTGCGAGGCGTCCTGCGTGCTGGGCATCAACCAGCCCGCGGTGACCATCAAGCAGGTCGAGGTGTCCATCATCGATGAGGCCTTCGACAACGGCTGGGTCAACCCGCTGCCGCCGCACCGCCTCACCGGCAAGACGGTCGCCGTCGTCGGTTCCGGACCTGCCGGCCTGGCGGCTGCACAGCAGCTGACCCGTGTGGGCCACACCGTGGCCGTCTACGAACGGGACGACAAGATCGGCGGCCTGCTGCGCTACGGCATCCCCGACTTCAAGATGGAAAAAGAGCAGGTGGACCGCCGGCTCGAGCAGATGAAGGCCGAAGGCACCCGTTTCCGCACCGGCGTCGCCGTGGGTACTGACGTCACTTGGGAGCAGCTGCGCCGCCGCTACGACGCCGTGGTGATCGCCACCGGCGCCACCGTGCCGCGGGACCTTCCCATCCCGGGCCGTGACCTCGACGGCGTGCACTTCGCCATGGATTACCTCGTCCCCTCAAACCGCAAGGTGGCAGGGGAGTCCCCGGAGAACCACATCGACGCCCGCGGCAAGCACGTGGTCATCCTCGGCGGCGGCGACACCGGTGCGGACTGCATCGGCACGGCACACCGCCACCAGGCAGCGTCGGTGACCACGCTGGCCATCGGCAAGCAGCCGCCGCTGGAACGCGCCGGCCACCAGCCGTGGCCGACGTTCCCCACCCTCTTCGAGGTGGCCAGCGCCCACGAGGAAGGCGGTGACCGCACGTACCTCGCCTCCACCGTGGAGTTCGTGGGCGAAAACGGCCAGCTGACCGGCGTCAAGGTCGCAGAGACCGAATTCGTGGACGGCAAGCGCCTCCCCAAGGCCGGCACCGAACGGATCATTCCTGCCGACCTGGTGTTCCTTTCCCTAGGCTTCACCGGAGCGGAGCCGGCCGGCATCACCGAGCAGGTCAGTGCCGAGTTCGACGGCCGCGGCAACGTGGCCCGCGACGGCTACTACATGACCAACACCGAGGGTGTCTTCGTGGCAGGCGATGCCGGCCGCGGACAGTCCCTGATCGTGTGGGCCATCGCCGAAGGCCGTGCCGCCGCGGCGGCGGTGGACAAATACCTGATGGGAAGCACCATCCTTCCTGCGCCTGTGGCTCCGACGGACCGCGCCATAGCCGTCCTGTAGCGCCGACCCGGGGAATTCATCTCCGCGACAACTTAACCAATGCAAGTGACAAATAGGGTAGGTATATGAGACGCGCAAAAATTGTGGCCACCTTCGGACCGGCCATTGCCAGCTATGAAAACACCCTCGCGGTGCTGGAAGCCGGCGTTGATGTAGCCCGTATGAACATGAGCCACGGCGACTACTCCGTGCATGACAACACCTATGAAAACGTCCGCAAGGCCGCGTCCGATCTGGGCAAGGCCGTGGCCATCATGGCCGACCTGCAGGGCCCGAAGATCCGCCTGGGCCGCTTCGTCGACGGTCCCCACGAGCTGGCCGTGGGGGACATCTTCACGATCACCACTGAGGACGTTCCCGGCACCAAGGACATCTGCTCCACCACACTCAAGAGCCTCACCGAGGACGTCAACCCGGGCGATGCCCTGCTGATCGACGACGGCAAGGTTGCCCTGCGCGCCATCGAGGTCGACGACGTCAAGGTTGTGGCCAAGGTGACCGTGGGCGGCTTCGTGTCCAACAACAAGGGCATCAACCTCCCTGGCGTTGCCGTCAACGTCCCCGCACTGAGCGAAAAGGACGAGGACGATCTCCGCTGGGCCATGCGCCGCGGCGTGGACCTCGTTGCCCTGTCCTTCGTCCGTGACGCCTCGGACATCAAGCGCGTGCACGAGATCATGGACGAAGAAGGCCGCCGCGTGCCGGTGATCGCCAAGATCGAAAAGCCCCAGGCCGTGGACCAGCTCCACGAGATCATTGACGCGTTCGACGCGATCATGGTGGCCCGTGGCGACCTCGGCGTGGAGCTTCCGCTGGAGGAAGTGCCGATCGTGCAGAAGCGCGCCATCGAACTGGCACGCCGCTGGGCCAAGCCGGTCATCGTGGCCACCCAAGTGCTGGAGTCCATGATCGACAACCCGCGCCCGACCCGTGCGGAGGCCTCCGACTGCGCCAACGCCGTGCTCGACGGCGCCGACGCGGTCATGCTGTCCGGCGAGACCAGCGTGGGCAAGTACCCGATCGAGACGGTCAAGACCATGGCCCGGATCATCGAGTCCACCGAGGAGCACGGCCTGGAGCGCGTCCCCCCGCTGGGCACCAAGCCCAAGACCCGTGGTGGCGCCATCACCCGTGCCGCCGTCGAAATCGCGGACCAGCTGGACGCCAAATACATCTGTACGTTCACGCAGTCCGGTGACTCGGCACGCCGCCTGTCCCGCCTCCGCCCGATCAAGCCGGTCTTCGCGTTTACTCCGGTGGAGCACGTGTGGAACCAGCTGGCGCTGACCTGGGGCATCCAGCCGCAGCTGGTTGCCATGGTGGGCCACACGGATGAGATGACCGCACAGGTGGACCGCAGCCTGCTGGACATGGGACTGGTGGAAGACGGCGACCTCGTGGTCATCGCTGCCGGTTCCCCTCCCGGAAAGGCCGGTTCCACCAACTCCCTGAAGGTCCACAAGGTGGGCGACCTCGCCGACACCCCGCGCCTCGGCGAAGCAGCCGAGAAGAAGGAAAAGCTCGGTCCGTGGCCGGAAAAGAAGAAGAAGAACAGGGCTGCAGCCGCTCCGGCCGAGTAGCTAGCTCTTGAAGGGGAGGGTCCCCGCCACCAGTTCATTGGTGGCGGGGTCCTCCCTTTTTGTTTTCCCGGGCTCCGTCCCTGGTTGCGGGGAAAGCAGAAAGACCCCGGCGCATTGCCGGGGTCCTTCCGCTTTGGTGTGGCTTGCTGTCTAGTTGACCTGGTTGATGATAGTCTCGGCCACTTCGCGCATGCTGAGGCGGCGGTCCATGGAGGTCTTCTGGATCCAGCGGAACGCTTCCGGCTCCGTCAGGCCCATCTTGGTGGTCAGCAGGCTCTTGGCGCGTTCCACGAGCTTGCGGGTGGCGAACTGCTCCTGCAGGTCGGTGACCTCGGATTCCAGCGCCTTGATCTCCTCGTGGCGGGAGAGCGCGATCTCCAGGGCGGGGATCAGGTCGGCAGGGGTGAACGGCTTCACCACGTAGGCCATGGCGCCAGCGTCGCGGGCGCGCTCCACGAGTTCCTTCTGGCTGAAGGCAGTCAGGAGGACCACAGGGGCGATGCGTGCCTTGACGATCTTCTCCGCTGCGGAGATGCCGTCCATGACGGGCATCTTGACGTCCATGAGGACCAGGTCCGGCTTGAGCTCCTCGGCCAGCTGCACGGCCTTCTCACCGTTGTCGGCCTCGCCGATGACGTCGTAGCCTTCGCCCCGCAGGATTTCGATGATGTCCAGGCGGATGAGGGTTTCGTCTTCGGCCACAATTACGCGGCGCGCCGGCTGGGACGTTTTGTTTGACTCCGTCGGTTCTGACACGGGATCTCCTTGAAAAGGTACGGCGGGACTATGACTATCTTAGTTGGGCCCCGCAGTTGTACTTGGATCGGCATGGCTTGTTGCGACGGCGGTGGCGCGATTCTGGGTTTTAGCCTATCTGCATGTAGAGTAAATCCGCGCACTGGTAGTGGCTGCGTTGATCACACTTCGCTGTGAGCCTACGATTGTTACTCCGTGTACTCCGCGCCCGAGTGGCGGAATTGGCAGACGCGCCGCACTCAAAATGCGGTATCGAAAGGTGTGTGGGTTCGAGTCCCACCTCGGGCACAGTGTTTCCGCAGGTCAAGGGCCTGTTTCCTCTTTGGGTGTTGACAAAACCGCCCAAGGTGTTGACAGCGGCGTACCGTTTTTGGTGTGGCAAGCATTCGGAAACGCACCAAAAAGGACGGCTCGTCGTCCTACATGGTCTTGTGGCGGGACCCGAAGAGCCGCGAGCAGCAGGGCCTGACAGTTGCCACGATCGTCGAAGCTGAAACCCTGAAGAGGCTTCTCGACGCCAACGGCCAGTCGTTCGAAATCGCGCAGCATGCCATGCTCTCCAACGAGAAGCGCACACCTACCGTTGCTGAAGTCATTCAGGAGCACATCGACCTGCTGATCCGCCCGTCGAGCGGAACCACGAAGACGTACCAGACGATGCTGGACCTGCATATCCGGAACGTCATCGGCCACGTGCCCGTGGACAAACTCGATTACCGGCTGATCGCGCACTGGGTGAAGTCGATGATGGCGAAGGGCAAGGCCCCGAAGACTATTCACAACGTGCATGGCCTGATCTCGGCAGCCATGAATACGGCGGAGATGCTCGGCTACATCACGCGGAACCCCTGCCGTGGGGTGCAGCTACCGGGCGTTGAGAAGGCCGAGGACGAGGCGATGTTCCTTACCCATGCGGAGTTCAGCCTCATCATGGAGGGGATGGGGGAGCGGTACAAGGCCTTCACCAACTTCCTGGTCATGACCGGTACCCGTTTCGGGGAGGCCACCGCCCTATCTGTCGCTGACGTCGACCTGCTCTCGAAACCGCCTACGGCCCGGATCAACAAGGCCTGGAAACGGGACGGCCAGAACCAGTTTTACATTGGGGCGACGAAGACAGGTGCCGGTAAACGGACCATCGGGCTGAACCCCGCGCTTGTGGAATTGCTGATCCCGTTGGTGGCGAGCAGGCCCGGGAAGGAACTTGTGTTCACGACGCCCAAGGGCGAGCGCATCATCCACAAGCTCTACTGGCACCACTACTGGGTGCCTGCCGTTCGCACCGCCCAAGCAATTGGCCTGACCAAGAACCCCCGCATCCACGACCTCCGCCACACCCACGCGTCCTGGCTGATCCAGGACGGGGTGCCCTTGTTCACTATCTCGCGCCGACTCGGGCATGCCTCCACTCGGACTACAGAGCAGGTGTACGGGCACTTGATGCCGGAGGCCCTGCAGGCTGGTGCTGACGCGACTGAGCGGTCGATAACGGCCTTTCTCCGCTGACTGCGTCTACAGTGCGTCGGCCTGGATGCACGGGCAAAAATGCGAGGGTTTGCTCCAGCACGTCTTCGGTCATGTCGCTAAATCCCCCGGAGTGCATGAATCTGAGAAACATGCACCATTCCTTGGGAGTTGTCGTGGACATCGAATTCTTTGAGCCCGCAGAAGCCGCGGCGCTGATGCGCTGCACAGAGTCCTGGTTGCGTGATGGCGCAACTAGTGGACGCTTCCCTCACGCTTGCTGGGGAAAGGGCAAGATCATCTTCACCTCGGAACACATCCTGGAAATCGCCAAGTTGAGTGAGATCCTCCCCGGCAGCACGGGTTCCTCGCTCTCCGGCACTGGGCCCGTGACGAAGGAAAGGCTCATCGGTACTCGGTCCAGAGTCAGACTGGCTACGGCGCGTTGAGCAAACGTGACGTTTCCCGTGAGGGCGATGGTTCGAACAGTTGAGGCAACCAATGGCACCCGTAGCGGACCCCGGAGAGTACTAATGGCGCGGACGTGTGGCAGGCGCCACGGACCCGGTTACCTGCGGCAGGTGGTGGTCAAAGCTAGCGTGGAACAACGCCCTGTAACCAAAAGGACCATTAAGACCACCTGTTCTCCCGCCGAAGCCCTGGCCGCTGTCATCGCAATGATGCTGGCTGGGTCATTAGTAGGTTGTGACGCCGCAGCCAACGCTTACGAAATCATCGAGGCTGCTCCAGGCGCCGCCGCCGCTGCGCCGGCCGCTGTAAGTGACGCCGTCAAGGCCCTTGTACAACTGGAGAGCATGCGGGTGAAGGGGCGCGCTCCGAAGACCGGCTACACCCGCGATGAGTTTGGGCCGGCGTGGGCTGACGTTGACCGCAACGGCTGCGATACCCGCAATGACATTCTCGCCCGCGACATGACGAACGAGACGTTCAAGTCAGGCACCAACAACTGCGTGGTCGTGACAGGAAGGCTGGCGGACAAGTACACCGGCACCACCATTAACTTCACCCGCGGACAAGACACCAGCTCCGATGTCCAGATCGACCACATCGTCGCTCTCAGCGACGCCTGGCAGAAGGGCGCACAGCAGCTCAATGAGGTCCGGCGCAAGGAACTTGCCAATGATCCGCTGAACCTTATGGCCGTCGACGGTCCAACCAACAGCGCCAAAGGCGACAAAGACGCTGCCACGTGGCTGCCTCCGAACGAGGCTTTCCGGTGCGAGTACGTCACCCGCCAAACTGCTATCAAAGCGAAATACAGTCTTTGGCTCACGCAGGCCGAGTGGGACGCAATCGTGAGGACACTGAAAGGCTGCATTGGATGAGGGCACGAAGCGCCACCTAGTTGATGACTACGTTCATAGGCCGTTAAGGAGATCTACGGCGTACAGCATGAGCTCAGCCGCATTGGTTTCGTTGAAGAGGTGCTCCTCGACACCTTCGTGTCTCGGACGACAGCACATAGGCACACCCGCGTCACATAGGCATGGTCTCCGATCCTGGTTGTAATCTTCGACTAGACATCTAATTGGGGGAATCATGCAGTTCAAACCTGCCGCCGGGATCTTCGTAGGCGGCGTCACAATGTCTATCTGTGCGCCGCTCCTCAGCAGCGCATCGGGTTTCTTCGCGACCATGGCATTCGCTCCGGGCGATCAGTCCCTGGCAAGCATCTTTACCGCCATTGCCGTGCTCGGTGGCATCCTGGCCCTGATCGGGTTCATCATGGTCGTAGTTGCTACCTACCGAGCCTTGGTGAAGATCGACGCACTCCCGATTGCCCCCACAGCACGTCCCCGAGAGCCCTGGCCAACAGATCGTTAGCCCTGGCGAACGGGCTTGAGGTCAGCTCGTATAGTCACGAGCTCCACGAACCATGTGCACGTTGTTCGGCGATAAAGGCTCCGAGGGTCGGTTCGTAGGGCTGCTGCATCGAAGGCCGCACATTCCTTGCTCATACGCTCCTAAACTTCCCCAGCGAGCGTCCCAGCCAGGCAGATAGCCGCTTTGTTCGTGGCTTGATCCCGGCCGGCAATTTCCGGTTCAGGTCCCAGGACTTCACTTCTTCAGCCTCCCAAATTTCGAACTGATCGTCGGCACGGTTGCCGTGCCTGTACTCTGCTTCCTCCCAGAAGACGGGCAGCGCGTCCAGGAACACCACGTGCCGGCCATCGGGCAGGTCCAGTTGAGGAATCAGGTCATCGGGGCGCTCGGTCAGGACCCAGCCGGTGAAGTCCCGGCCCTTGATGACCTTCCAGCCACCGGCAACGAACACGCCATGCCGCGGCACTGTTCCGCTTTTCAAGACGCTGAGGGCCATGTCGGCGAAGCCTTCCAGGACAGCTTCGTCTCCGGCCTCCACACCCACGAAAAGTTCGACGGCGTGGTGGCGGGCGTCCGGGCCGTACGGGCTGGCGCCCGCGGAGGCGTAGAAGTGGACGCCCCGGCGGCTGGTGCCGGCGGGCCATTCGAAGACTCCCAGCTGCTGACGATGAAAGAGTGCAGCAGCCGGTCCGGGTTTTCGTCGAGGAACATACCTTGACATCGGGCTACTAGTTCGTGGATATGGGTCACTTGAACCCTCGCGGACGCAATGACGGAAAGGCTTCACCTTCACCGGCCCGTGTTTCTGACGTTCAGTCTTGACGGAACGTCGACGTCTGCTGGTTCGAGCTCGGGACGGACCCTGCGGAACCTCAGGGAATGCCGGAACGATTGGCCGGACCAAGCCGCGTCGGCAAGGACCTCAACGACGACGGGATCAACGAGCGTCAGCTCGGTCGGTGACGCGTCACGATTGAAGCGGTCCAGGGTTGTGCCCTTCACCACCGATGGCCAGGGGTGGATTCCCGCGGGCGGCCGCAACCAGGGGGCAAGTGCCCTGCTGTCAGCAGGTTTCAACGTGGAGCTGCGGCCGACGATTCGCAGCTCGCCATCGATAGGCAGCCCGGCCACGATCTCGGTCGGTCGCTCCATGGGTCCGATGACGGCAGCGCAAATGACGTCCACCTCTGAGACGTGCTTGGCCTTAAGCCAGATTCGTTTCCCGCCCATGTAGGCCTGACGGCTGCTCTTGGCCATCAGTCCTTCCATGCCAGCCCCGGCAAGACCTTCGAACCACTGGTGTGCGAGGTCCCGTTCAGTCGTTTGAGGGGATAGCGAGAGCGGGGGAGCCCAGACCGTTGCCAGCTCCTCCAGCAGGGTGCGACGATCCGCCAGCGTCAGGTCCCTGGCGTCGTGTCCGGCTACACCGAGAATGTCGAAGCAGACAAAATGGACCGGGCTCTCTGCAGCCATAGATTGCAGTCTCTCCCTTCCTGCGGACAACCTGCGCTGGAGGGCTTCAAAGTTCAACCTCCCCTCTGACCACACCACAGCTTCGCCATCGACTACGCAACCAGGCAGAACCATGGACGCTGCCGCCTCTGCCAGGTCCGGAAAATACCGTGTCAGCTCTTTGCCCTGGCGCGACCATATGCCCACCCGGTCGCGGTCCCGAAAAATTAGGACCCGGTAGCCGTCGAACTTCGGCTCGAAAAGCATCTGACCAGGCAACGCTGCAGGCGGAGGAACGCCCTTCACAGCCTTCGCCAACACCACCTCCAGCGGCGGGTGAAGCGACGGAGGAATTACCTGACCAGGCTCTGCCATGCCCTCAGAATAGGCCTTTCTGTGAGGATGCAATATTTAAAAGGGTGCGCTGATGAATCTGAGCGCTGGTCGATTTGTCGCTACCCGTATTTGCACGACGTGTGAAGGGCGAATGGTCTTCGGAACTCAATATGCCCCTGCGGAGCGTGACATACAACGTGGTGGCTCAAGTGGATGGCGGCCTGCAGAACGCAATCAACTTGATAAGGGACAACAACTGACACTTGGCCGCAGTGAAGGGCCACACCACGTCCACGCTCGCTGGAGCGCGCCGGGCTTTTTCCGCAGAACGAGTGGCAGAACCGGTACAGGGGAACGGATAAGAAGCGACTCAAGAACCGATAGAAAGACCCCCGTGAAGCAGAGTATATTCACCCGCGTGCCCCAGCTCGCCAAGGCCAACCTGAACGCCCTCGTGGACTCCGCGGAAGACCCGCAGAAGATGCTGGACCAGATGGTCCGCGAATACTCGAACAACATCCGCGAGGCCGAGGCCCCCGTCGGCCAGACCATCGGCAACCTCCAGATGGCCGAGGACGACCACGCCCGGGCCGTGAACGACGCCAACACCTGGGGCAACAAGGCGATCGCGCCTCCCGGAAGGCCGACGAGTTCCGCGCCGCCGGGAAAAGTGTCGACGCCCACAAGTTCGATGCCCTCGCCAAGGTCGCCCTCGGCCAGTAGATGACCGCCGAATCCACCGCCAAGGCCCAGGAGCCGAACCTGGCAGCGCAGAATCAGGTCCTCGACAAGCTCAAGGGGGCACGACCAGATGCGGGACAAGCTGCCGAGCTGACCGCAAAGCGCAACCAACTGGTCAACTCGCTCGCTCCCGCGTCGCCGCCCCACAGTCCCAGGTCCACGATGCGCTCAAAGCCCTGGACGCCGGATGCCCGACCTCTGCCGTCGGCCGGTACGAGGAGAACATCCGCCGCCAGAAAGGCACCTCCTGGGCCAGCAGGAACTCGCCACCTCATCCCTGGAGGCGCAGTTGGCCTCCCTGGAAGACCTCGGCGAGCAGACCGAAGTGGAAGCACGGCTCGCAGCTCTCAAGTCCATCGACCGGAAGGCCATCGACTACTAGGACGCACCGCCTTCTTCTGATTTTGTTGTGCTGCTTGGTGCCTTAGGCATCTTCACGTTCCGGATTTTCCAGTCGGAAAAAGTTGGACTGGTTTCCGTCGCTTCGCTGCTCTTGATAGATGAAATTGAGTCGGCGGGCATCAAATGTGTTGAACCATTCCTCCCAGCTGACGCGGCGCAGGTTCTTGTCCTCGCCGCCAAAATCGATGCGCAGAACGCCCAGGTGGTCACCATGCTCCGTGCCCTCAACGGTTGCCGGAGTGCCACCGCGTTCTTCAGCCCACTGCCTGATGACCTCGCGATGAGTGGTCGCTAAGCTGCGGCCTTCGCGTTCAGCCTCATCCTCCGTCGAAGTAATTTCCTGCGAATACTTCAGTGACTTGGAGGAGGCTTCGCCATGCCGGATCTTGCCGCCTTCCGGACCGGCGCCCAAGTCCTCCGGATCAGTATCCTCACCTTTGCCTCTGCTGGCTCCGCCTGCCTTCGATCGGGCGTTGACCACTTCCTTCACCAGGTCTTCCTTGCGCATCCCGGATGCGCCGGCAATGTTTTCCTCCCTGGCCTCCTGGCGGAGTTCGTCCACCTTCATCTTGCGCAGCTCGGTTTCGCTCACATCCGGGGTGTTCGGAGTATCGTTGCCCGGTGTATCAGCGCCATGCTGCTTGCTGCCGCCTTTCCGACCGGTGCTCACGTCGTCCGTATCCGAACCGTCACCTTGGTCTTCGTCCCCATTGCCCTTCGATCGGGCGTTGGCGACTTTCTTCACCAGCTCTTCCTTGCGCATCCCGGATGCGCCGGCAATATTTTCGTCCCTGGCCTCCTGGCGGAGTTCGTCCACCTTCATCTTGCGCAGTTCTGTTTCGCTCACATCCGGGGTGTTGGGCGTCTGATTACCAGGCTTGTCGCTCATAGCATTCCTCCTCTGACGGGACCAGCAAAATAATAAGGCTGCTTACTGTCTAGTCCGTGTCGGGAACGCCGTCAAGCTTGCATCTAGTGTGAAAGCCGTCGACCATACTGATGTAGCTCTGGACATGTCCAGAGCGGAGGCGTTCAATTGAAGCTGGGGCGTCTGCGGTGCTCCGGTGGCAGCTGTCGATGGCAGCCACGCTTGCTGTCCGCTGCGAGGAGGGGGCGGTATGGACCAGCAAAAATCGGATGAACAGGGGCCAGCGCAGGTTGCGGCTGCGGCGTTCGTATCACTGCGGCTACCCAGCCACCTGACGCTGGAGAGGCTCATCGTAATCGTGGCTGTCCGACGACGGCGTCGAATCGAGATCGAAGCCACGACGATCCTCAACGGCACGTCCGTCTGCGGTCTCTGGTTGTCGACGGATACTCGGGAAATCATTTTGCACGCCGTCACGGACTCAGCGCTCCATAGGCAGCAGTTCATCCTTCATGAACTTGGACACATGATCCTGCGCCACGATGAGCTGGGAATTTCCTCCGACTATGCAGCCAGCCTCTTTCCCAATCTTGACGGAGAGATGGTGTCGCGAGCTTTGGCACGGAGCAGCTTCGTCGACGATCTGGAGGCCGCAGCTGAGACTCTCGCTGATCTTCTTGCCGGCGCTATCCGCGACAGCACCATGGAGCCAAGGTCATTTGAACAGGTCTTCGGGTGATCCAGGCAGTCGCGGCCACGGTCATCTGGGGCCTCGTCCTGTGCTTGCTGCCCGGCGCGCGCACGAGGAAAGACCACAGCATCCTCGTTGCCGCCCTCGCGATCGCAACCGCGCTCACCCTGAACGTCGATCCAATCTATCTCGCGGGTGATCGAGCCCTCGGCGGCCACAACCTCCTGGATCTCCTCGCGAACATTTTGATGGTCGTGGGAATCTACTTCCTTTCCCAGGCGATCCTCCGGGCCGCAGAGCTTAATGATGCACCTGTGTGCAGAGACCGTCGCGGCCTCCTAATTTTGGGTTTAGTCTCCGTGGGGCTGGTCCTTGCATTCCTCTGCATTGAAGCACCGGCGTCCTCAACAAAATTCATGTTGGATTACGGGGACCAGCCTGCTGCCGCCCTCTATTCGGCGATCCAGTTTGTCTACATCGGGGTGGTCGTCGGCGTGACCGGATACGTGTGCTTCAGATTCCGACGGCGGATGGCCGCTTCCTACTTTCGCGTCGCCTTCACCCTCATTGGCATTGGCTGCTTCCTCGCTCTCGTCGTAGTGTTCTCAGTCTTGGGAATGGACCTAGCCCATCTTCTCGGAGACCACTCGACCATGCAGCAGTTGGCTGCCATCTACGACACCAGTTTTGTCGGGGCGATGTTGTTCCTGTGTGCTGGACTGGCCCTGCCGCCAGTAGCACGCCGGATCGTCCAGCGAACGCAACAGAGGACTCAAGCTGACTTACTCGAAGACCTCTCATCCACTTGGGAGAAAGCAACAGCTACCCGCAAAGATGGACGCTTGGTGACGCCCGTTGGAGTCATTGAGCGGGGGGACCCAGAGACGCGGCGGCTTCATCGGATGCTCGTCGAGATCGAGGATGCTCTCCTGATGGATCCCGCGGCTGCTAAGTTGCTGGATGAAGCTGATTTTCAAACATTAACTCGCACAGAGAATTACCTCGCTTCCCATAGGGACACGCAGGGTGGTCGATTGGACACGACGCGACGGGGGAGGGGAAAGAACCCAAGTGGCAGATGATGCCGTAGAACCCCTGGAGCCGCCGCAGGCCAGGCTCGCTCGCAAGATCAATCTCTTGCTGGATTTGTATGAGTCCCGAGGAGCAGGGCCCTTGTCCTACAGGGAAGTCAGCGAAGCTATGTCCCAACATGGCACGCCGTTGTCGCGGTCAAGATGGGCCTACATGCGGAGCGGTGACAGCTCCCTGGCTATGGACAAGGGTCTGCTGCAGAACCTTGCGGCATTCTTCGGCGTGGATCGCCGATACCTTCTTGATGACTCAACAGAGATACCGGAACTCGTGGAAGCCCAACTCAACCTCCTTAGGTCGATGCGGGAGGCTCGCGTGAAAAATTTCGCAGCAAGGCAATTGCAGGATTTGTCTCCCGAGACGCTGGCGCGACTTAGGGAGGTCATTGACAAGCATGTCAGGAGCGCAGATGAAGACTCCTAAGATGCTGCGCCTTCTCACCATTGCAGCCGTATGCGCATCTTCAGTGACGTTCTTGGGAGCTGCCTACTTTGCGCGCAGGGTGGTCGTGCCGAGCACTTCACGACGGGAGGATCTTTCCATCAGGAAAGTCTTCTCCGGCGAGGATGGATCCCTGAGGATTGAACTGCCAGCGACCCCATTAACCAGAGCACCAGGCCGCTACAGCTTGTGGTTCGGCAACGGCAAGGGCCATGCCTGCATTGGTGCTGTCGTAGACGAAGGCACGAATGCGGGAACAGTGACTCGGCTCGTGGAGCGAGTCGACTCCGGTGACATACACGCTGCTACCGCCGGCATTTGGAGCGGGTACGCATACTCCAAACCAGAGCAACTGGGCCTGCCTTTTGAGGACGTGGAGATTCCGGTCGACGGCGGTATGGCACCAGCATGGAAATTCGCGCCCACGGTCGCCGGTCCAGTGTCTTCGACGTGGGCCATCCACGCGCATGGAATGGGTGGAAAACGAGCCGGCGCCCTTCGCGGTGTTCCTGTTGCGAGCAGACTCGGCATCACATCGCTGGTCGTGTCGTTCCGGAACGACGGCGAAGCGCCGCCGTCGAAAGATTCCCGGTACTCCTTGGGCCAGAACGAGTGGTTGGATGTCGAAGCGGCTATTAGGTACGCCGTGGACCACGGCGCAGAGCGGCTCGTATTCTTTGGATGGTCTCTTGGCGGTTCCATGGCTCTGCGTGCAGCAAACCTCTCAGCCCATTCTGATCGGATCATCGGCCTGGTGCTGGTGGCTCCCGTCCTGGATTGGACTGAGACCCTAACGTCTAACGGGAGCGCCAGTGGATTGCCGAAAGTTATTGCCAAGGCTGGGCTGAGCATGTTGGGTTCGAAAGCAGGCCGCTGGGTCACGGGCCTCAAGCAATCCATTGACCTCTCCGCGCTGAACTGGGTAACCCGCGCCGGTGACCTCAAGACGCCGACCCTCATATTGCATGGGATCGACGATAAATCGACACCGGTCACAGTCTCTGAGCGATTCGCTGAGCTACGACCCGACCTCGTTCAGTTGGTTCGGTTCAAGGTTCCGGGACATTCACTCGAGTGGAATGCCGACACCGAGAGGTGGGAGTCATCCGTTACGCGGTTCCTGAAGTCGCTGCCCGCGGATTGAAACGAAGCCGCAAGGTCTGCAAGTTCCCTTTCGACCTCATCCGGCCGCGCTGTGTACGTTCCCGACCCGAGGATGACTACGCCTGCTTCGCATAAAAGACTCAGATGCTTGCGTATGGAGGAAACAGACACGTCGAGGGCTGCAGCGACTTCGCGGCAGGTCGCCGGGCCATGGGTGAGCAAATAGCGAATGAGGCGGCTTCGCGTCCGGTTCATCAGGATGTTCGCCATGAAGACCACAATCAAGTGACGAGGGAATCGCTTGTAGCCCGCTGTAGACGGGTCTACAGCAAAACGATACGCTCATGCACATACGGATGGAAGGACGAAGCCCCGCTTATTGCATGTGGGGTTGGCCAAGGCAATACTGGGCACAATTAGTGACTCACTGACGATAGTCATGTCTGGTCTGGGAGGTGAAGCGTGTCTGGAGACGACAAAGGTCTCAAAGGCGCGGAACTGTCTCCCCAAGCCGAACTTGCACGCCGCCTAAACTTGCTGCTCGACGTCGTCGTTGCAGAGCGAGGACAACCCGTCACATTCCGCGAAGTCCAGCAAAAGCTGGCGGAGAAGGGCATCAAGCTTTCCAGGGCCCGCTGGTTCTACATGAAGGACGGCACAGGCAGGCTGGTGAGCGACCCGGCGCTACTGGGCGCCTTGTGCGACATCTTCAATGTGGATCCGGCATATCTGATGGGCAGCGACGCCGCAGATCTTCCCGAGCGCATCGATTCCCAGCTTGAGTTTGTGAAATCTCTCCGCGCTGCGAGAGTGAAGACGTTCGCGGCCCGCACCCTTGGCGACGTATCACCAGAGACACTTCGGGCGATCACGGAGTATCTGAACAAGGACATCAGCCGCCGGCCAGAAGGGGAGAGGGCCGAGGCCGGTCCGCGGTTAGACGCGGACGAGGCGCCGGAGCGCGCCGACTAAACGTCGGGCTCATCTTTCCAGCCCACTGCGGCTACTTTTCCATCAAGTACTTGAGGTGGGCGTCGAGGAGTTCCTTGATCCGGATAGGGTTCGCCGAATACCGCGGTGACCGTCCCTGCCTACGCCCAGGCTCGACGTCGACCATGACCACACCGGCCTCTTCGAGTGCGGTCAGATGCTTGGCCACGCTGGGATCGCCCGCGCTGACAGCAGCGACGATGTCTCCGCGCGTCGCCGGCCCGCTGGCCGTGAGGAATCGAAGAATTTCGTTTCGCGCCCGGTTGCCGAAGGTTGCGACGGCAGCTTCGACGTCGGCCGACCAGGCGGCATCGTGAGGCTGCGTAATTCTCGGCATAAAGTCATTCTTCCCGAAGGCAGCGCAAAAAGTAAGAACAGCACTCTTGACGATACTTTAGCTATCGTCGACAATAATTCTTGTAGCTTCTTCTGATCGTTGTTGGATCTTCGCATCCACTAACTGGGGTGGCCGTTTGCGCGACTCTGCGAACTACTCGATCTGAACAGTCAAAGCGGTGAAGCCATGGAGATTGAGGCCAAGGCGTATCAATCTACAGAAGGACCAGAGACGGTCGCTGACGTTGATGTCTCATTGCGAAGCGCACCTCCGCCGGGAGAACCCGTCATCCAGATCGACCAGATCATGGTCGCGGTCGATGGGGTGCACCGTTACGTCACTTCTCGGCTCGCGCGTATCGGGCGATCCTGCGATGTGGACGATGTCATGCAGGACATCCGGGTCGCCGTTTGGGACGGGGTTGCGCGTGGACGCTACCGGGAGCTGCCCGGTATCCCGTTTGAAGCGTGGGTCCAAGGTGTCTGCAATAAGATCTGCGCTGCCCACATCCGGCGCGAGCTTAGCCATCAAACGTTGCCCTTGCTTGTTGACTTCACGACGACGGAAAGCTCTCCGGAGCTTCTTGCTGTCGTCCATGCCGGTGCAGCAGGAAACGACGTCGAGAACTATGTTGATCAGGCCTGGGCACACGCCATGCTCGGCCTGGTCCAGCGCAGCGTAAGCGAGGAAACCTGGAGGCTTGCCGTATCCAGCCTCACAGGGCCGAGACATTACGGACCTCCGTCTCCCAAGGACCGGCGTCGCTGGCATGCCGTAACCGTCGTTCGTCAGACCGCTAAGACAATCAACACGGCATTGAACTGCCACCCCGAACCCGGACTAGGCGTCGACGATCTCTGCCGGTGCGCTGCCAACTGCCTTCCCACAAACATTCTTCGAAGCGTCGCGGAGACTATCGTCCGTCCGGGCCTGCGGGGACTGGATAGGTCCGTTCAGATGGCCGCTCTGGCTTGTGAACTCGGCGTCACTGAGAGGTACATCGCGGTGAATATCGGATTTGCCCGGCAGCTGTACCAGGCAGCTTGGCGCGTGCTTCAGCACGAAGTTCATAGACCGGCTCTGTAGGTCGTGGGTTCGGACATCGGTTTGGACGATGAATTGGTTCCGTAGAGTTAGCCGCCGGGAGTGGCTGGCGGCAGGGCTGGTTGCCCTGCTCATGATTAGTGCGGTCTTCCTACTTTGGCCTGCCAATAGCCCCAGCGAACCGGTCCCTCCGACCACGTCCGCAACCGCGCCTTCAGGGGCTAAGCCATCAGGCACTGCCACTGCACCAGGCGATACGTCCGGTGTTCCTAACGAGGCGCTCGCTACGGCGGAGGCAACGCCGGATGCTTTGCCACGTACCCGCGATTACCGGGCGCTCGCTGTAGCGGCAGCAAAGGGAGTCTATAGCTGGGACAGCCGTTCGTCGTCGTACTCGGATATATATGCCAGGGTGCGGTCCTGGTGGGAGTTGCTGCCTGATGGATCCAATCCCTTATCTGTGCTGGTTCGAGAGTTTGAAGGGACAGGCGTGACAGCGGGGACGTTCACCACCCTGGCAGACCGGTCCGCTCGCCGAAGCGGCACCGCTGAATTCCTGCGCTGCGATCTCGAGTTGGCCAAAGTTCAGGAGTATCCGGCCCCGTGGGAGGGCCTTCACGTGTGCACGGTGACGGTGCAAGTTGTGGACGAGTCCAGCAACGGCAAAAGTGCCTATGCGGCACCCGTTACGGTGATGGTCAACTGTCCTCCTGCCACCACCGCTCCATCTGGACGCTGCGCCATGGTTGCCTTCTACGCAACCGCAGAGAGAATCGTTTACTAGTGGCTGGACTGGTGGCCGTCGCAGGCTTCATGCGGCGCCGGGCATTGGTGAAGGCCGTATCGGCTGCCGCTTTCCTCGCTCTGATAGTTGGCGCCATGGCATTTGCCGGAGGCGTGGCGGCGCTAACGGGTATGGCGCGCCAATCCGCAGTCGCCTGTACACCAGTGGGATCCGAGGTGGCCACTGCCCCTAACGTCACTGGTGCCGGTTTGGAAGTTCGGAACGCCGGACGCTTGCTCTACGAGCTGACGCCTCGTCAGGAGAGCGTTGCACGGACATACATCGCGGTCGGCAAGCAGCTTGGAATACCGCGCTCCGGGCAGATCATCGCCATCATGATGGCGCTGCAGGAGTCAAGCCTGCGTATGCTCGCGAACCCCAGCGTGCCAGCTTCCCTACATTTCCCCAATGACGGCCTCGGACGTGACCACGACTCGATCGGTTCGGCCCAACAACGTCCGGCGGCAGGCTGGGGGACCGTTGAGCAACTGATGGATGCCTCCTATAACGCGCGTGCCTTCTTCGGCGGGCCGTCGGGACCGAATCAGGGCAGTCCTCGAGGACTGCTGGATATTCCCGGTTGGCAGACAATGGACAAAGGTCTGGCGGCCCAAGCCGTCCAGGTGTCTGCTTTTCCTGAACTGTATGCACGTTGGGAGCCGGCGGCCACGGCAATCGTGGCTGCGCTTGAGGGCGGCACTGCTCCTGCCTCTTGTGCAGATTCCTCGCCAGCGCCTCGGCCTACGGGATCTTCAGGTAACTTGAGCCAGCTACGGCAGGACATTCTGAAGTTCACCAAAGAAGGTTTGGGCGGAAGATATGTGTGGGGAGGGACTGCCTTCAAAGCCTGGGATTGCTCCGGCTATGTGCAGTGGATATACAGGCAAGCCGGAATCGAGCTGCCCCGAGTAGAACAGTGGCGCGTTGGTGTCCGAACAGAGGATCCCCAACCAGGGGACCTCGTGGTTCAAAACCCGCAGGGGCCGGATAACTGGGGTCACGTCGGCATCTACGCGGGTGACGGCCTGATGTGGAGTGCCCTCAACCCGGCGGTAGGGACACTGCTGCACCCCGTCAATTGGAATCCTGGCGCGGCCTACTTCGACCTGCTAAGGCGCTGAGTACATCTAGCCTGAACGTTCGGCCACAGGTAGCCCTTGTGCTGACCCTCTCACGGGAGTCTTGCTTGCGACCGCCGGAAGGCTAGCTAGCCTTTCGGAGCTACTAATTCACCACCTGCAGCGCATGAACGATGATGGCACTTGCTTCGCCAACTGCTGGAGGGCAACCGGCGCCCGCATCGCTGCAGCGGGTGCACAGGAAGCGTCTCGAGCTCGGGCGGCGGTGCAAGGGCACGACCTGGTGTATCTGCTCGACGCGAATAAGAAGCTCAGTAAGCATGCGGCACGCTAAAGAATCCTCTTGCCGGCCAAGGGCGCCCCAATGCCGTTATTTATGTCTGATAGTCCTGGGCCAGGACAATCCCTAGGAGCACATTCGAGCGGCATGTTGCTACGTTGAATATGAAACCTACAATCGTATTCACCCGCTAGGAGTCTGTTCGCCTGAGTCTTCTTGCGCTTCTTTTCGAAGTGCTTCAATCAGTTCTTCGATTTCGTCCACTGGAATGTCGCCGACCCCCAAGAAGTTGAACAGCAATTGCCCACCGTTGCCCAGTTCGAAGTCCGCTAGATCCATATTGAACAGCCCGAGTCCCAGCCGGGGTGTCTTCTTTGCCGGTGCACCCATGATGCTGAGTCCGAACGGCCCCATTGCCCTAAGCTCCTCGTGGACGGCCCATCCTTTCCACGAATTGATACCTTGACCGACTTCGATGCCGCCGAGGTCGAATTCTTCCTTCCGCCCAATCATGGAAATTAGGCTGTACTGCGTCCACGTAAGTCGCTCAGCGGTGTTGATCATCCAAACGGCCGTTTCCAGAGGGATCTCGTCGTGATAAGCAATCTGCGCGAGAAGACAGCCCAAATACTCAAGTTTCCTCTCCTGCGGCTCACGTTGGGCGGCGATGAGGACTGCCTCCACGACTTCTTCTCCTGGGCTTGGAAACCCCTTGCTACTTGACCAAAAGCCATCGTTTCGCACTCGGCCGCCATCATCTTGAATCTGCTTCATAGATTCCATGGCGAAGATCATCACAGCCCCAAGCCGATGCTCTTCCTTGCGACTCATTATTCGATTCGCGAGATCGTGCGCGACGCCAGCGACTACAGGGCCGGCGGCAGCACCGATATACGCAGCTTCCGGTCCGGCGGCACTAAGCAACATACCGATGCCTACTGCACTGACATCCCCAAGCGAGTCGGTCGCGCGAGCGATTATTTTTTCAAGTCTTCCATCCGGCATATCCAAGATATACATCACGTGTTCGGAAATCGCCGGGAGACGTAGTGGGCAAGTGTCATCTCCACTTCACACACCTGAGAACCCATCGCTACTAGAATCGAGCGACTAAAACTTCTGCGGCAAGAAAGTGAGACGAAAGGTTTAGTCGAACTGTTCTGGCGACGGAATGAAAGTCATGTCGCTCCGCACCGCGGCCTCCATGAACCCGTGAGCTCATCTGCTCACTCCATGGAATACAACGGACGGAGCACCAATGTTTTTCGCAGCGGTGGACCCGGGGATCACCCCGAACGCGAGCTTTCCCTTTCTGGAATCGCTCAAACAGATAGGCGGCGGCATCCTCGTCGGCGCCTTCATCATCATTGCCATCGTGGCGATCATCGGTGCCGCGATGCTGCTGGCCGGCAAGCTTAGCCAGTCGTCGCGCCTTGCCTCCGGTGGGGGAGTGATCCTCCTGTGGACAGGTCCGGTGGCTGCCATTCTCGGCGGCATCAACGGCTACATCCTCTGGTCGCAGACCGCCTTCCCACTCGGGTTCTAAGTCATGCCCGTTGAGTGCGACCTCAATGGATGGTGGCCGCCCGGCTGCGGTTTGGTCTCACAAACGAACGACAACGCCATGGGCGCAGTCACGTCCCTCTTCGCCAACATCCTCCAAAACATGGCCTCCTGGCTTTGGGCCTTTATTACCGGCGCCTTCTCTGTATCGAACGTCGACGACTCCCAGTGGCTCTCCATCGAGGGTCTGACGAGCTGGTGGGTCGTCGTCATGATGACGCCCCTCGTCGTCGTGATGATCCTCCAGGTCCTGTCGGGCCTGATCAGCCAGCAGCCGAGACGGATCGGCCGCGCGATGCTCGGCGGCGCAGCCGCCATTCCACTCGTCGGGGCTGCCGTCTATCTTGTTCGGCAACTCACGCGGGCGAGTGACTTAGCCTCAGCCGCCTTGCTCGAATCGATTGGCTCGGACCCATACCTCGTGTTCATGAGGCTTTTTGGATTCGAACGGGCACCAGAAGGAAGTGGTCGAGAATGGAACTTGGTCTCGCTGGCACCTGGGACGACAGGGGGCCCAGTCGGAGCCGTCGTCGTCACAGTGATGGCAGTTATTGTCGTGTGGATCCTTGCCTTCATCCTGATGTGCTCAATGATCTTCCGTTCCTTTGCGCTCGTCGTGTTAGCGGCCGTCGCGCCGGTGGCCCTGATGCTGCTGCCCTGGGACAAGACAAAATCCTGGGCACGCCGCTGGTGCGAGGTGGTCATTGCCCTGGTGTTGGCGAAACCCTTAGCAGGAACGGTCTTGGCCGTTGCGGTGAAGCTCTTTGCAGAGTCCAAGTCCTTTGCCGGATTGGCAGCCGGAACGGTGGGTATGGCGCTTGCCTGCGGCGCCCCTTTGATGGCCCTGCGCTTGGTTAGCTTCGCGGGCGGGGAACTCGCGGCAGCGGCCCAAACGGCCGGCGGGGGCCATGTTCTGTCCCGCAGCAGTAGTGTGGCGGCTCGGCAGATCAGTAGGCAGACAGGGGGCCGCCTTACACTCGCGAGCCTGGTAAGTCGTTCTGCAATGACTCGCCCCATCAGCTCAAGCCGCAGTATTTTCCCGACTCAAGCGCTGGCACCCGCTGTCCGGTCCGGGATGCCGTCGAACCAAGGCGACGGGGGCCAATTGTCCCTGAGAAGCGGGCCCTCGACAGGAGCTCCGAACACCCTGCACTCACCAGGGTCGCAGCAGGGGTTGGTGCGCGTAGATCCTCACGAAAAAGGCGGGACTGCCCCAGCAAACGCGCGGCAGGCCTCAGTCGGAGGCGCCGAACCGCGAGCGCATCCCAACGAAAGCGCACCGGACCCTTCGAGGGCGCGGCCTCCGAAACCCCAATCACCAAGAATCAACCCTCCGAACGGAGGTACCCCACATGTCTGAGGACGCGCGTGCCCTTGAGGCCGTCAAATTCCCGAGGTACGAGCGCCGCGGCTTCTTCCTTGGCCTCAAGTGGTATCAGTTGCTGATCGTCGCAGGGGGAGGGGCGGTTGCCATCGTGGCTTCTGCGAGCAGTGGGCCGGTCGGTCTGTTCTCCTCCGGGCCCCTATGGCTTGGGCTTATGCTGCTCGGGCTCCTCCAGTATTCCCGAATCCCTTATCCGGTATGGGCGAAACAGCTCGCTTTGTTCTTCTACAGGGCCGCGGTGGGACAAACCCGGTTCCTTGCAAGACCCACGGCTCCACAGCTTGCTGGTCGGCTCGCTCTGCCCGGCGGCCTCGGCAACCTGGAGATCAGAACAACGGCCGGTGGAGAATGCTTCGTGGTCGATCGCCACGGCAGGGAGGCTATCGCGGTGCTGCGCTGCAGCACGCGGTCCTTTGCACTCCTGGATGCGGATGACAAAGCCTGGGCGGTCCAGGCCTGGTCGCGTGTGCAAGCGGGCATGGCCCAGCGGCCAGGCGTAGCAAGAATCGCGGTCCAGGATTACACGTTGCCCTACCCGTCGTCGGCGCTCTGGGAGTTCTACAAAGACAACGCCCCGCCGGCACAAGCCGACGAGAAGGCTGCGTGGGGACAACGCGCGTATGAGGACTTGCTCGGTGCAGCCGGATCAACCATGAGCCACGAACTCCTCGTGGCGGTAGTCCTGGACACAAGCAAGGCTCGACGGCGGATCAAGGAGTCCGGCGGAGGGCTGGTAGGCCTGGAACGCGTCCTGCGGCTGGAAGTCGAGGCGATGAAAACGTCGCTGGGTACCCACAGCGTGAAGGTGGACGAGTGGATTGGCGAACCCGGACTGCTAACCATCATCGGTGCCGCATTCGATCCCGCTGCTTTGCCGGCTGCTAAAGCGCCGGCGGCGGAAGCCCCGCCGTCGGACGAGCCGGCAAGTAAGGCGATGGATACCCTCCACCGCCACGGCCCGATGGCAGTTGAGGAACACTGGACCTACCTGCGGACCGACACCGGGTTCCACCAGACTTTCTGGATCGCTGAATGGCCGCGCCAGAAGGTCTTCCCGGGCTTCCTGCACCCCTTGATCTATGTGGGAGAATTCCGCCACACGTTCACGGAAGTTATACGGGCAGTGCCTACCGCGGAAGCCCTCCGTGACATCCGCTCCGCCCAGGAGGCGCATGAAACCCGTCGCCGTATTAATGCCCGCTTCGATAGGCCTCTCACCCGTGAGCAAAAGGCCGAGGAAGAAGAAGTGATCCAGAGGGAGGAAGAGATCGTCGCCGGCCATGGTGACGTCCGCCCGGCTGCCTACATTACGGTTACCGCGACTTCGCTCGAGGACTTGGCACGGCATCGCCAGGAACTTGAGTCCGCTGCCGCAGGAGCATTCGTTGAGCTTCGGCTTCTCTACGGACAGCAATGGGCCGCGTTTGTCGCCGGCAGCCTGCCGCTTGGGAGGGGACTGCGTTGAAACAAGCATTGAAAAGCTTCGAGTATCTACCGTCGGGAAAGAACCGACCGCAAGGGAAAGCACGACGGCGGCCCGCGCCACCTGCCGCAGGGTGGGCGAGTGCCGGGGAAGGCAAGAAGCAGCGCGACCCCCAGGGGCTTCGCCTCGCGGGTGACTGGGGGAGTAACGAGCCAAACTCGCTGCGGGGTCCGCATCGGTTACGGCCCGCGCCCCACCGTGCATCGACCATGACGTTTGCGGCCGCCTACCCGTTCCTTACAGAGTCGGGGCTTGGACACGAGGGAACCTACATCGGCACCGACGTGTTCGGGTCGGGGGCCTTCTCCTACGATCCATGGATCCTGTACGACAAGGGGGTCATCAGCGGCCCCTCCATTGTTGTGATCGGGACGGTTGGCACCGGCAAGTCAATGTGCGGCAAGTCGTTGGTAACGCGGTCAATCACCCTAGGACGAAAGGCAGCTGTCGCGTCTGACCCCAAGGGCGAGTGGGTTGCGGTAGCGGAGGCTGTTGGCGGCAAAGTCATATCCATTGGCCCGGGCCGCCCTGCAAGGGTGAATCCCCTCGACGCCGGTCCCCGCTCCACTGCCCTTACAGAGGCTCAGTGGCAAGCGGTGGTGAGGCAACGCCGTCGCTATCTCCTGGGGGCCTTGGTTTCACTCATGCGGCAGGGCACGCCCCTTCGGCCTGTGGAGCACACGGCCTTGGACATCGCACTCATGGAAACCATGAGAGAGAACTCAAACCCAACCCTGCCCATGGTGCTGGACCACCTCCTCAAGCCGTCGAAGGAGATGACCGCCCTGGTCGGCTCAGACGGAGCAACCGCCGTCAGCCATTCCCTGCGACGTACAGTGTCCGGTGATCTCGAAGGGATGTTCGACGCACCATCCACGGTGGCCTTCGACGCAGACGCTCCCATGATGGTGATGGATACGTCAGCACTGATCGGCGCATCCGAGCAGGCGCTTTCGCTGGCCGCAGCGTGCGGCGCCACGTGGTTGGAAGCGGCCATCACCAATCCCGACGGCGGGAAGCGGCTTGTGGTGTACGACGAGGGTTGGCGGATGCTCGCAGATCCGTACATGTTGGCAAAGATGAGCGAGCAGTGGCGACTCGCCAGAACCTACGGGATCGCGAACCTGCTCATCATGCACAAGGTCGCGGACCTGAACGAGATCGGTGACAGCACGAGTGGACACAGGCAGAAAGCCCTGGGCCTGCTGACTGAGGCTGACACCAGGGTCATTTACCGGCAGAAGCACGATGCGATGCGCCTGACCAAGGAAGCGCTCGGCCTGACCGAAGCTGAATGCGAGCATGTTGAGAACCTTCCGAAGGGTGTCGGGCTCTGGAAAGTGGGCAACCGCTCCTTCATCGTTGCCAATCGAGTGACCACTGACGAGCTTGCCGTTTTCGGGACAGATGACAGGATGCTGTGAGACGGCCAGCGAGCTCGCGGGCGGCAAGCGACAACCCTTTGGTCACGGCTGGGCTTTTCGCCGCCGCAGCCTACGTAAGTCTCTGCGCAGTGGTGCAGGCAGCAGCGCACGTGGCCGGCTCTTGGCAGTGCGGCACCATGCCGCCGTCGCCCTTCAACCCTGCCGCCGCCGTCGGACTCATCGCCAACAGAGTGGAATGGATCATTGTTCGCCGGGCTGATTGTGTGCTTGGCACAGACAGCGTCTGGTGGGTTCTCACCCCGGCTCTACTGCTGGTTGGTGCGCTCGCCGTCGGTGCGGTGGTCCTTTGGCGGCGATGGAAGCAATCGGGTGGTTGGCTGCGCCAAGACATCTTGAACCGCGACGGCGTTGCCCGCCGTGCGGAGATTCTTCACGATTTTGGCGCGAGGGCCGTGCGGAAAAGAGGAAAGTTCACGCGTCCAGGACTCGCGAATCCTTCAGTGCAGGACGTGTCATGGATGCTGGGCCGCTCCCGCGGTGTCACCGTCCACGTCTCCACGGAAGAGTCGTTGGTGATTCAAGGTGCTCCGCGATCAGGCAAGGGGCTTTATGTCGTCATCAACGCCATCCTTGACGCGCCGGGTGCTGTGGTCACGACGTCAACGCGCGCGGACAACCTCGTGGTGACGATGAAGGCACGGACATCCGGAGGCCGACCCGTCACCGTTTTTGATCCGCAGGGCATGTCAGGACTTCCATCGTCCCTTCGCTGGTCGCCCGTACGTGGGTGCGAGGACCCTGACATTGCTACCCGGCGGGCGCTAGTTATCACGGCGGACACCGAGATGAAGGGCGAGAACGCTGCCTGGCAAAAGCGCTCGCTGATAGTTCTTCAGTGCCTGCTCCATGCTGCGGCGCTGTCTGGCGAGGGAGTGACGGCTTTCCGACGCTGGTCTTCCAGTCCTGTACTGGCGCGGGAAGCACTGGAGGTGCTGAGTCGGCCGGGTGCTGCACTGGGCTGGCAGGCCGACCTGATGGGCATCCTGGAAGATGATCCGCGGAACACGTCCAACTCATGGATTGGGGTTTCGGCGGCGGTGGCACCACTGTCATCGCCCAAAGTGCTCGCCGCACTGAATCCGCAGGACGAGTCGGAAGAGTTCGATCCCAAGGCCTTCATACGGGATCGGGGGACTCTCTATCTCATTGGTACACGAGCCGGTGCAGCTGCTGCAGGACCGTACCTATCCGCACTGATCGATGACATCGACAATGCAGCACGGGAAATGGCCTTCGTATCCCCAGGGGGCCGGCTGGATCCGCCGCTTTCCCTGATCCTCGACGAGATCGCCAACCTTGCCCCGTGGCCTGGGCTCCCGGTTGCACTGTCCGACGGCGGCGGCATTGGGATCTCAACGCTGGTGGTTCTGCAGTCCCTATCCCAGGCCCGTTCGGGCTGGTCCATTGACGAGGCATCGACCATTTGGGATTCGGCCATCATCAAGGTGATCTTTGGGGGTGGATCCGACGAACGGGACCTGCGCTCACTCGCTGCCTTGCTGGGGGAGCGGAGCCTCACACTCACCACCCGGTCCTGGTCCTCGCAGGGGCGGCAGGACGGTGAGCAGATACGCGAAAGTCCAGTAATCGCCCTGGACGAGATTCGACGCCTGCCTGTGGGCACGGCACTCATGCTCGGCAGGCGGACCCGGCCCATCCTGTTGGACCTGCTTGAGTGGCACAAACGAAAGGATGCGGGGGAGCTCCGCCGCCTGAAAGGCGAAATGGAACGTGTATTGGCCGACGGGCACAGGGACCGCCAGCAGAAGAGCGAAGGGGCGCCGGATGCGCAGCCATAACGACACTGACGAGTTCGACGTGCCGTCCTCGGGTTCCTTCGGGGACGACGAGATCACCGCGCAACTGTTCAGATCGGCTTTTGCTCCACCTGGCGGCTCCAAGACCGTAACCCGACGCTGGCGGGAGATGACGCCAGAGCAGTCGCAGGACGCCTGGCGATCTCTGTTCTCTTGGGTGAGATGGCTTGTCGCCACGTACCAACTGACGACGTCGGTCGTTCCAGACTGCTGGTGGCGTCACCCCGAGACGGTGGCCGAGCTATATGCGCTGCAGCGCGCGGAGCTTGCCTCCTACACACCAGATGACCCGGGCTTCGGCCCGCTCGCCTTTCACGAAAGGCTCCCGCACGCCGTCGAACGCCTGAGGACGCATACCAGGACTGCAGGATGCGTCGGGCTGCAGCTGCACAAGGAACCCGCACCGAGGATTCTGGCCAACAACGACCCTGCCTTTCTCGAGTGGTGTAAGGCCGCCCATCAGCTGGTTCCTGACTTCTGAGTCATGTCGCTCGTGCGGCACCCAACCATGAACCGATGTCTGCGCAGCAATGCTGCGGTCCAAGAAGCATGAAGGGTGGCTGTCGTGGCCGCTAGATCTGAAGCACCTTCCACTATCCCCTCTGGCCAGACTCCCGATCAGGACGGACTGGGCGCTCGCCGTATGGCGCCGGAGGAACGCATTACGGCCTTGATGGATGGCCTGCATTCAATTCTGGAGCAGGCCGTTGACTCGCCATCGCATTGGCAGGTTTTGCTCGACGCGTCCGCCACCCTGTGGCGCTACTCCGGCGGCAATGTTGCCTTGCTAATGATGCAGATGGCACAGCGAGGGACCGATGAGCCGACGCTGGTCGCGGGGTACAAGGAATGGGAGCGGCACGGCCGCACTGTCCTGCGGGGTGAGCATGCGTTATGGGTTATCGCACCCAGGACCGCCCGGGTTCAACAGATGCTTCTGCCCGACGGTACGCGTCAGCGCGTCCCCCTGGGCGATAAGCTGCCCAGCGGCGCAGTCGACGAGGGGAAGAAGACCCTCATCACCGGTTGGCGCGGTCAGGCAGTATTCGACGTTTCCCAGACCCAGGGCGCACCGCTGCTGGTTCCGAGACCAGCTAATCATTCGTCTGTGGAGGCGCCTCAGCTGTGGGAAGCATTGGCTGGAGTCGCCCGCGCGCGTGGTTTCTCAATCCACGTCACTGACGCGCAGTACGGACTAACGAGCGGCTTCACCGACTTCGCTCAGCGCCAGGTTCAGGTGGGCGGGTGGCTAAACGCTGAGGAACGAATTGCCGTGCTGGCCCATGAGCTTGGGCATGTTCTGCTGCATGGTCCGAACGACAATGTGGGCAAGCTGTATGGGAGCAGCGTGGACCACCGCGGATTGGCTGAAGTCGAAGCTGAGTCAGTTGCGTACACCGTCCTGAAAGCGCACGGAATTGACCGGGGTCCCCAGTCAGCAAGCTACCTATCCGGCTGGGCTGACGCAGTGATTGAGGCGGAGCATTCAGCCGCGGGTAACGACTCCTCCCGCAGCCAACCTCCTTCCCGCGTGGAGATAGCGAAGTCAGTCCTGGGGCGGGTCACGGCAGCCGCAAAGCAAATCCTTGAAGTAACTGATCCTCCGGGTACCGGTGGAAAAGTTCCGGTGGCTGAAGCCGGTCCTAAGCTCCAGAGCCAGGAAACCTATGCGGGCTTGCAGCAGCCGGACGGGCCCTCGCGAGGGTTGGAGATCTCGGGCCCCTAGCCGACCAAAAGCGTTGGACGGGACCGCCCCGTCCGCGAAGGAAAGGACAGAAGATATGAGCACAAAGATTCCGGTCAACATCGTCGGCAATCTCGTTGCCGACCCCGAGCTCACCTACGGGGAGTCGGGTGTGGCGCACGCCAAACTCCGGGTCGCTGTGAACCAGCGGATTCAAGGAGCAGACGGATCCTGGCAGGACGGAGAGCCTGTTTTCCACAACGTCTCGGCTTTCCGCGCGCTCGCAGAGAATGCTTCGAACTCCTTGAAGAAGGGTGACCCCGTTACGGTGTCCGGCGAACTTGAGTTCCGTGCCTTCGAAAAGGACGGGGAGAAACGTGAAGCCCGGCGCATTGTGGCTGAAACCATCGGTCCTGACCTCCGCTTTGGCACGGCCGCGTACCACCGTTCTCCACGTGCCGCGGCTGGTCCAGAAGCTGCAATGGGAGCTGGTCTGCAGGCAGCCCCAGAAGCAGCCCAACCCGCCTACAGCATCGCTACGAAGGGTCCCGTGGCGGTGCCCCCTTTAGGCGGGCAGGAGCGAGCTGACATAAGCATGTAGCTGATTGCTGCTGGCAGTGTGATGGCCTGATCCTCATTGGACCAGGTCATCACCTTGTCAACGCTCCACGTGACGCTCAGACGCTTTCGGCCGCCGCTCTAAGACAGTCGGCGAAATTGTCCAGGCTTCAGCTGCACCAGGATCGGCAGCGCGAGCTGGACCGGTGCGGCGCCGACCGGTTTGTCGAGAAGATCGTTGATCGACGTCTGTCCTCTCAGCTCCCCTGAGGGATCTCTTTCCATGCCCACGACCCTAGGCACGACCGCGAGCCTTGCGTTTCTTCGACACGCATGGCGCTACTCGATAATTACCTGAGCGTCGCCGGAATGGCTGCCAACTACAGCGCACTACTGCCCTTCCACTCATCAGGCTTTACACGCCTGATGCTCGAGGAATGCGCCCAACCCATGCGGTATTTGCCGGAAGTATCCAGCCACTCGATGAGGCCGTACTTGTGGGTCCACCCGACGGCTTTGCCGTAAATTCCGCTGACGTACACGAGCGGACGCCCATACTTCGGGAAATCTCGGATGGGTGCGGGGTCATCTATTGGCCGGCTTGCTTCGGCGTCCATGCGCATCATCATTCGCTCAACATCTTCAGGGGAGCCGGACTTGATCATGAAGCTATTTTAGAACATACGTTCGAATGTTTGTATCGACCGGAGCGTCGTGACAGTAAATGCGACTAGGGGTTCCGGCCTTCGGCGGGTGCCCAAGCCAAGCAGTCGGCGGCTCGAATGAAATATGTCTCTGGCCAGGGTGTGCTGGGCATTACTTGAGTGGGGTCGGGGGCGATGAGCAGGACGGATCCTGGCCATAGTGGTTCGGGTAGTGCTTCTATCCAGGCACGTTGAACGTGGTTAAAGCGGTTCCACAGGATGGTGACCCACGCGCCGGTGGGTTGCACCGCGTCGACGCTGAGGAGGGTAACCTCTGTCGTGGTCCCGCCGGCCAGCTTAGCGCTGTCGAAGGATCGCCATCTGTTTGCTGCGTTTGCCAGCCAGGTCCGCCGTTGGGCAGATCTTTTCCCCCACAGCAGCGCCAGCACTAGAAGAGTTGCCAGCAACAAGCTGCCAACGATGACCTTCATGACGAAAGGAAGTTCCGTGGCGGCCAAGGCTATGAATGAGAGGGCAAAGACTATGAAGACAACCGAGCTGGCTATCACTAGTCCGGTTGTCGCTACCTTGGGTCTTACCGCCGGATTGACGACCATTCGCATTACCTCCTTACCAGATTAGAGCTGCCAGCCGGCACTTGTAAGGACGACTTGCTGAGAAAGGGCTGAATCCACAGGTGAGTCATCTAGCTGAGCGGTGCCACGGCGATGAGCATTTCTAATTGCTGCGTTGATTCGTTCACGCTGGCCCCCTTGTTCCCATTCGTAATCCGCAGGAGACGGGCCCAGGGGGAGGGGAGAGTCCGGCAGCGCCCACCTGTCGCGAAAGACGGCAACGTCATGGACCAGCTGCCAGGTTTCGCCGCTGGTGCTATCTCCGACGGCCTCGAGCAAAGCACATTTCCACTCAGGATCGGTTGTCAGCGCTGCCATGCTCACGGCCTCCGTTCTTTGGGAGATCCGTTCCCTGACTTGCTGAATCATCGACGCTAAGTCAGGGCGCGGAATGGTGAGGTTTTCAACCAGAGGTTCCTCAACCGCCGTCGTCCTTCCTTTCATGAATCGGCGTAAGCGCACGCTGAGGACAGCGCAGCGATCGTTGGCACTGCTAGTTTCCTGGCAGAACCGGCTCAGTATGCGCTCGGTACCCTGCCGGCTGGTGGCTGTTGCCTTCCGCCACGCCGCGACAGCTGCGCCCCACGATGGAGATTGTTCGAATTCCTGGGAGGCTCCAGGGGCAAGATCGTCTAACTGCTGCCTGAGGTCCAGTTCCGCCGCGATCTGCGCGAGATAGTCATACTCCGCGTAGAGCCGCTCAAGGCTGTCAGCCTTCCTCCGCTCCGCGTCGCGCACCTCGTGGGCGGTACGCTCAGCGCCCTCAGCCGCCAGCACCTCGCCAAGAATGCCCTGCCATGAGAGCTGCATGGATGGATCGACAGCAGGATGGTCGGCGTCGTCACCTTCGCTGACGTAGGCATAGTTACCGGAACGGCCACGAGTCATGCTTACATACAGCAACTCGCGCGTGAGCCGGCCCTGAGTGACCACGGTGTGGCCGGTGTCCACCGTGATGCCTTGGGAACGGTGTGCTGTGGTGGCATAGCCCAGCTCGACGGACGCCCCCAGATAGGCTCCGGGGAGTAGGACACTCGCGCCTGTGTCCCGCCGTCGTGCCAGCAGGGAGCCGTCACGCCGACTGATGCCTTCGACGTCGAACAGCGTTCCATTCCGCACGAAAGCACCGCTGCTGTCCACGAGCTTCCGGTCATTTCCCCGGGCGATGATGGCGTCACCGGAACCCGCACGTAAGCCATCGCTGAGCAACACCGTCTGATCGGGATCAACCTCACCCCGCGCCACTCGATCCGCCTGCGCCCGTTCATTGAGCATGCTGACCGTTTCGTTGTCGGCGGCGATGAGGATGGACGACTTTCCTGCCCGGGTATCGGCCTGCCACGCGAGGTACGCCTTGTCAGCCATATCCAGGTAGCTACCGTGCTGGATCCTTCCATGGTGTGCGTAGTCGGATATAGCTGCGTAGTCACCCTTCCGAAGCTTCAGCGATGCTGTGCGCTCCCACTCCTCATGGAATCTCCAGATCGTGCTCAGCCGTGTTGCCTTCCATTGCCGGTCCAGCCAGCCAAGAACGCCGCCGGCGTCGATGGCGTCCAGCTGCCCGGGGTCGCCGACCAGGAGGATCTTCGCGCCGGCTTCCTGGGCTTGCTGTACGAGAGCTGCGAGTTGGAATGTCGAGACCATTGACGCTTCATCAACGATGATGAGTTGATTCGCATGGAAGCACCAGCGTTGCTGGGTGGCAGCGAGCTGCGCAGCCTCCTGCGCTAATGCGATGCTCCAGTCCTCGCCGACGTGCGCATTGGCCAGTTGCGTCTGGACGCTGAAGAAGCGTCCGGCCCTTGAGTTTGCGCCTTGACCCGCCGATTCATGCAGCCACTTGGTGACATTCTCGGTTGCCATGGCGAGTTCCCGGCCCAGCACTTCGGCGCTGGCAGCTGCCGGGGCGAGGCCAACAACGCTGCCGGCGCCGTACTCCGCTTCCCATACTGCCTTCACTGCACTGAGCGTGGTCGTCTTTCCCGTGCCCGCTGGTCCCACGATGGCGTCGAGCCTGTGGCCGCTCAGGACTACGTCGGCAACGGCGGCACGCTGGTCAAAGTGAAGCACTCGGCTCTCTGGCTGTTGGACTTGGTCAAGGAGATCCATGATGACGTGTGCGCGGACTGCCGGGCCGCCGTCGTCGTTCCTTGCTGCCATGACCGCGTCCTCACAGGCGAGCGTGGACGTATCGGTGTAGAGGCGCGATCCGTGGAAGTCGAAGACGCTTCGTGGTCCATACAGGACATCTGCCTCGGCATGGGCGGGGACGGTGTACCGGTAGTCATTCAGCGGCACGGACTGCTGCTCGGCCGCGGTGGCGACGGCGTGCATGAGCGTGCTCCTGTCCGCCGCCGTCCGGCAACGCACCTGCGCGCAGACGCGTTCCGCTTCAGCAACAAGATTCCAGCGGTTCCAAGTGGAGCGTTTGTGGGCCACCCGCTCACGGGTCAGGGTTGCGACGGCGCATATCCAGTCAGAGGTGAAGTCAGTGAAGCTAAATGGGGCAATTCTGGAGCGGTTGATCGTTGCCGCGATAACGTCGTTCGGTGGGAATCCTTTTGCGGCGGCGCGTGCCTTCCATTCTCTGGATAGCTCGTGTAGGGGCGTGGGGAGCTCGGACTTGGGGACACGTGTCGCCAGGGTCGCTTGCTGCCGCAGCTTGATGACCGTTGCTGTGCTTGGCGTATGGCCGTGTTCCGTTGTCCACTTCGCGACGAGGCGGTCTGTTTCCACATTGATCAGACGCGACCGGTTCGAGAACTCGCGGATGAGGTCCTCATCGACCCCGGTGAGCTGTTGGCTGGGATTGCCCGTATTGACGACAGGGAAGCGGATGTCCGTGACGCTGCCAAGGTGGCAGTGGAGGGCGTCGAACAAGAGACCGTTGTAGTGTTCGCTAGCAGCAACGGCAGCCTTGTAGAGCGTCCGGGAGTCAAGGGTCACCCAGGCGCCATCGGTGATGCGCTGGATGCGGTTGGCGATGACAAGATGTGTATGAAGTTGCGGGTCGCCGGTGCGTGATTCCCAATGGTCGAAGGCGGCGGCGATGGCGCCCATCGTCCCGACGTGGGCGACGCCGTTTCGGCCGGCACGTGTATGGATGACCTGCTCTTCCAACCAGGCAAGGGTTGCTTCCACTGCCTGGTGATGGGTGCGCAGGATTTGCTCTTGCATGCTGTGAGGGCTGAGTGCCCAGAGGACTGACATTGACTTCGGCACGCTGAAGGTGAGGTCGAAACCTACGACGGCGTGCCTTACAGTGGGCGGGCCGGTTTTGTTTTCGACGGCGGTGGGTGGGCTGTGCGGGCGGCCCAGCGGTGTGCTGGTGTCCGGATGTACGGCTAAGTCGAACAGTGCTCTCGCGTCTGTTTCGGTGACGACGTCGCCGGCACTTCTGTTGATGCCTGGTAGTCCGCTGCCGATCCATCGGCCTTCGGGCGTCCCGGCTTTCATGTAGTAAGTGGTGGCGTCTGGGGGAGCGGCGGTGAGGTCATCCATCATCGTGGTCTTGAACAGGTAGCGCAGCCCTGATTGTGCCGAGAGGCGCGCGATGGACATCGTCATGGCCGCGCCGCTCTTGCCTGGCGCTTGGATGGATGCCATCCGCGGCGGTTGAGGATGTCCAGCGTTGCGGGGTCCAGGGCAACGCCTTTTGCGTTCGCAAGCGAGACCAGCCATGCTGCGAGATGCGCGAGGTCCTGCACGTTGGTCCGTTGCGCACGCTTCAGCCTGGCTACTTCGAGCTGGAGGACATTGTTGTTTTGGCGCTGCTCGGAGTTTTCGGCCTCAAGCCGATCAATCTCACAGGACTGGGAGCGGAGCTTGGACTGGAGAATCTCGCCACGGCGCTGGCAGATTTTTGTCCTAGTTGCCAGCTGGCGCTGCAAAGCCTTCAGCTCGTCCTTGGGAACTACGGCTCCGGTGGCAGCCTCTACCGCCACTGCGGGACGGCGCGCTGTTCGACGTATACGATCACGTTTCCTGTTGCCGCAACGGATTGAACAGAAGCGCTGACTTTTGCGGGAAGGCTCGAAGCCGTCCGCACACTCTTCGCAAATCTTGACGGTCACGATGGTTCATCAGTCCGTGGCCCAGTTTCGACATGACCAGACGTGAGTTGTCCTCACGCTGATGACCTTGGATGCCAGAGGTGTGAGGAGTTGATCCGTTATGAGAAGGTGGGGGGCCAGGGACAACTGTGGCATCGGTATCGAGGCTGGGCGTGTGGAGGATGAGGCGGACCGCTGAATAGTGCCACAGCTTGTGGCACTATTGCCGCAGATTCGAAGACAGGCAAAGGCTCGGACAGGTAGAGACCCATGTAGTTCGGATTCTCAATTGTCCAGATGGCATCTGGACAATTGCGCAACACGTTGTTGCACAATTGCCAGGCACCCGCCGACACAAGCTCAACAACAGGGGCGGCAGTCAGGTTTGAATCTAAGACTTTCACTGGGCAGGTGCAGAAACCGCCTTTTGGACCCTGTCCTGACGGTCTTTTCAGCGTTTCCTGACGTCAGGTTGAGGTGTCCCTCTCCCTTGTACAGTCTGATCGCATTCTGGCAGGCACGCGGGAAACGAGTTGATGGCCGCGGAGGCGACAAAGCTGGGCCCCAGTACGGCTGGAAGGAACAGCTCCATGCCTCAGCACAGTGTGTTCTTGTACCGGGGCGCTGACGCCTCTGCAGGCTGGATGCGCCTTCGGCTCAGATTGCCGCAATTTGTCGCGTCGATGGGTAAAATCTCTTCCCCTTGGCGTTTCTGCTGCCTACCGTTCGTGTCGCCAGGGTGTCACTTAGGGACTAACGTCGGCAAGAGCGTGGTGGTAGGACAGTGTCTGGGGCTCCCCGACAGATTTCGAAACCGATGGGTTGAGGCACGTTATCGGCCGCATTGGTATGCCAGGGGGCAGCCCGGCAGCGGATCAATGCGCGACCGGCCGCTTGGCCATTCCTGTCTACCGACCACATAGGCGGGTGTTTAATAGATGCTCCGCTTGCGGAGCAAGAGGAGCACGGCGCCCGGCAACAGCATTGCGAACGGTACTGTGAGGTGTCAACGCTGGTGTTGGCCAGAACGCTGCCATTGCCGGTTGTGATGCTGCGGTAAGAGTCGGTAGCAATCACGCCGCCGACGGTGGTGGATCTCTCGGGGCAGCTGCCGTGGCGAGCACGTAGGACGCAGGTAGTAGACGGCGCTGCCAGTCAGGGTCTCAGCGGTGTGGAAGAATCGGTCCCACCAGTCCCGGGGCCTGGAAGTCCCCACGAGTTCGCTGCCTTCCTTCTGTTGAGAGTCGGAGACTGCCATGGCTCAGTCTTACCGTGCCTGCTGGCTGTCGGCAGGCAGACAACTTTCGTCCGCTTCCCGTTTTGTTTTTGAGCAGCAACAAGTAGCCTCACTGGCCGGCCAAGATACAGCTTGGCACCGGGTTGTTCACGTGGCGGCTGTTTGCTGCGTCATTTACCCGCTGAGGACCAAGTCATCTTCATAGACCAGTGGTGTTGCGGCACCGGCGGTTCCGACGCCGCTTGATACTCGTTCCCAGCAGCGTCTTCAGCCGGCACCGTTGGCCGACATCCACAACGGACTCAGCTCTCGAGAAGTATGCGAGGCTGCTTCGAGCAACCCGGTATGAACATGGTGCAGCATAGGGTTCCCTGTGAGGGTGATGCGGCCCCTCGGAAAGACTCCCTGCCGCGTCTGGCGGACGTTCATTCCACTGACTGCCGCTGGCTGCGGAGCCAAACCCGCTCCCCACTCCCTGTGAAGTCCGAATACCCGCCGTCTTAGCCGGCTGGTATGCAGGGTTGGACTGCGCGAAGGAGGCGACTGGTTACGTCGTCAATTGTGCCGAGCCCGTTTACCCTGGCCACGATTCCCCGTCTCGAGTACTTGGCGACAACCGCCTCCGTCTGCTCGTGATAAAGCTTGAGACGACGCCGGATGACGGCCTCGTTGTCATCGCTGCGCCCAGTCGCCTTGGCGCGGCCCAGCAGGCGTGCTGCGAGTTCCTCGTCGTCAGCGGTTAATTGCAGCACGACGTTCAGTTTGTGGTTGCCCTCGGCCAGGACATCGTCCAAGTAGTCAACCTGCGACACAGTGCGCGGATAGCCATCGAGCAGGAACCCGTCCTCTACGTCCCTCGCACGAAGGCGTCCACGGACCATCAGGTTGGTCACACTGTCCGGCACGAAGTCACCGGCATCCATGTACTTCTCAGCTTCGACGCCCAAGGGCGTCTTATCCTTGACGTTCGCACGGAAGATGTCCCCCGTGGAGATCGCGACAACCCCGAGGCACTCCGAAATGCGTTCAGCTTGCGTGCCCTTTCCCGAACCGGGAGGTCCTATAATCAACATTCTGGCCACTGCGTGATCCTTTCTCTTGCTTAGTTGCAGTTCCGCATTTTCTATTGCAGTTCGAGTCCGCGAGTCACGGTGGCGCCGCATCTGCCCGCCAAAATTGGGGATCGATGTCCGTGGCCGTCGAGGACGCGCTGTCCACTATGCCGTGGGTGTTCGTGGCCGAATGCCTCGGACGGAGAAGGGGCGGTGCATCCCAGGGGAAGCGCGCATAGACTTCGCTACCGTTGGCCCTTCCACCATTTGGCGCCGGTTAACGCCATTGGCCGAAATCCAAAGTATTGAGTTGTCGGGCATCGCGTCCTCAACTGTTCCTGTTCGCAGTCTCGCCGTCACTGCGTACTTCGTCGTGCTGCCCCAACACCCACTGCCAATTCGGTTGTTCATCCGTTGTGAGCGGTGACGATGAGGCGCCGATGCAAAGCACGGACGAGGGCGCGGGAGTCAGGTCAGTCGGAGAAAGCCGCCTGATAAAGGCTGGCTGTGCTGGCCCCCAATTGCAGGCTCAGCATGCGCAGAATCGACGACTTGCCGACATCGTCTGGCCTGTTTTGTAGTCATATCCGACATAGATGATGAGAATGATCATGTCATTTTCCTGGATCAGGTGCCCAGCAGGTCCGTTGATGCCGATTACACCGGTGCCACGGTCGCCGGCGATAGTCGAGGTCTCCAGACGGACATCGTTGGTTACGTCGACGATCGCGACGAACTCGCCCGGCAGGTTGTCGGCTGCCTCCAGCGGGTCCAGATCCACCGTTACCGAACCAACATAGTGCAGGTCTGCATGCGTGACTATGGCCCGTGAATTTTTGATTTGAACATCATGCGAGTCGTCAGATGCATCGAGATTACCCTGAACAGACAGAACGCAGGCCGCGTCGTGTTGCTTGGCGAACAGACGGTGAGGTGCCGTAATCGTTGCGATATTTTGATGATCCGGGTGATCATCGGACACCTCACCGCTGGAATCGAGAGGCAATAAGATTGCCAGCTACATGGATCGCTGCTCTACCCCGTTGTAGGCGCTTAGAGGGCGGATAAGGGAGTTGGATGCGGACTGTTCCATGATGTGTGCCGTCCAGCCGGTGATGCGGCTGGCCACGAAGATGGGCGTGAATGTCGGCGTATCGAAGCCCATGAGGTGGTACGTGGGTCCAGCGGGGTAGTCGAGGTTGGGTTTGATGGCTTTGGCTTCGTCCATGGCCTGTTCCAGGCCGTTGTAAAGTCCGAGGAGTTCAGGCCGACCGTAGTGGGCGATCATCTTGTCCAGTGCGGCTTTCATGGTGGGCACACGGGAGTCGCCGTGTTTGTAGACGCGGTGGCCGAACCCCATGACTTTCTTCTTCTGGGCCAGGGCGTCTTCCATCCAGGCCTTGGCCCTTGCCGCGGCGTCCTCGAGGGACTCGTCGTTGCGGATGCCGATCTCGTCGAAGGTATGCATGACGGCTTCGTTGGCACCGCCGTGTAGAGGGCCCTTGAGAGCGCCGATGGCAGCGGTCACAGCAGAGTGCAGGTCCGAGAGGGTGGAGGTGACAACCCGGGCGGTGAATGTCGAGGCGTTGAAGGAGTGTTCTGCATACAGGATCATCGAGACGTTGAAGGCGTCCACCACCTCCGGGACCTGCTCTTCGCCGAAGGTCATCCAGAGGAAGTTGGCGGAGTAGCCAAGATCGTCGCGTGGTTCGACGATGTGCTGTCCGTGGCGGCGGCGCTGGTCGTAGGCCACGACGGCGGGCATCGCCGAGAAAAGGTCGATGGCCTTGTTCATATTGGCCTCGGGCGACGAATTTTCTGCCAGTTCATGCCGTGCTCCCAGCACCGAGGCTGCCGTACGGCAGATATCCATGGGGTGGGCATTCTTGGGCAAGGCGTCGATAATGGCCTTGAGTGCAGGGTCGAGTGCACGACCGGCCCGTTCCCGGGCTGTGAATTCCGCGAGCTGGTCCGGGGTGGGAAGTTCACCGTTCCAGAGCAGGTAGGCCACCTCTTCGAAGCTGCATTTAGCGGCGAGCTCCTGGACCGGGTACCCGCGGTAGAGCAGTGAGTTGGTGTCGGGGTTGACCTTGGAGACGGCGGTGTAGTCCACGACAACACCGGCGAGGCCCTTTTTGATCTCTGTGTCAGTCACGCTGAACTCCTTCGTTGCAGTTCTTGGTATTAGCGGGTGTGGGGGATCTGGAAGTTGAAGATGCCGGAGTCGAATTTGTTGTAGGCCTCGTAGTCCACGAGGTCATAGAGGCGTGCCCTGGTGAGCATTTCAGGAACACGTACTTCTTGGGTTCCCAGACTCTTGAGCGTGTCCAAAACCCGTTCAGCTGCCCCCATGGCGCTTCGGAGCAGGGTGACGGGGTAGATGACCATGTTGACGCCCACGGCCTGCAGCTCTCTCGTCGAGAAGAGGTCGCTTTTGCCGAACTCGGTCATGTTGGCCAGGATGGGCACGTCCACAGCGTCGCGGATGGCCTGGAATTCGGCGAGGTCGCGCATGGCTTCAGGGAAGATTGCGTCAGCGCCTGCGTCCACCAGTGCTTTGGCGCGGTCTTTGGCAGCTTGCAGTCCGTCGGTGGCGCGGATGTCGGTGCGGGCCATGATGAGGAAGTTCGGGTCGCGGCGGGCGTCCGCGGCGGCGCGGATGCGTTTGGTGGCGGTATCGAGGTCCACGACGTTTTTGCCGTCGAGGTGGCCGCAGCGTTTGGGGTTGAACTGGTCCTCGATGTGCAGGCCGGCCAGGCCGGCGTTTTCGATTTCCTGGACGGTGCGGGCCACGTTCATCGGTTCGCCGAAGCCGGTGTCGGCGTCCACGATGGCGGGCAGGTCGGTCATCCGCGCGATCTGCCCGGCCCGGGTGGCGACTTCAGTGAGCGTGGTCAGCCCGATGTCCGGCAGGCCAAGATCGTTGGCGAGGACCGCGCCGGAGATATAGACACCGGCGAAGCCCTTCTCCTCGATCAGCCGGGCCGAGAGCGGGTTGAACGCGCCCGGGAACTGCGCGATGGTGCCGGCGGCGAGGAGCTCGCGGAACCGGATCCTTTTCTGCTCGGGTGTGACTTTGGAATACAGCATTAGAAGAGTCCCTTGGGTGCGGCGTTGGGGTCGATGATGCCGGGGGCGGCGGTGATGTTCAGCTGGTCCAGTTCCCCGGAGCCGAGTTCGGGGAGGCGTTCGACGGCGGCGAGGAACCGTTCGATTTCGGCTTCCTCCACGAGGCCGGCGGCGAGGGTGCGGAACTTGTGAATGTACTGTTCCCGGCCGAAGGGGCGGGCACCGAGCGGGTGCGCGTCGGCGACGGCGATCTCGTCCTTGATGACGGTGCCGTCGGTGAGGGTGATCTCCACGGACCCGCCGAAGGCCTTCTCGTTGATGTCCAGGGAGTGGTAGCGGCGGGTCCATTCCGGGTCTTCCTCGGTGGACACTTTCTGCCACAGCTCCACCGTGTCCGGTCGGGCTGCACGGGTGGGGGAGTAGGAGTCCACGTGGTGCCAGGCCCCGTCCTGCAGGGCCACCGTGAAGATGTAGGGGATCGAGTGGTCCAGCGTCTCACGGGAGGCGGTGGGGGAGTACTTCTGCGGATCGTTCGCGCCTGAGCCGATGACGTAGTGCGTGTGGTGGCTGGTTTTGATCAGCACGGATTTCACGTTGGCCGGGTCGGCGGCTTCGGGGTGCTCCTTATGCAGCTTGCGGGCGAGGTCGATCCAGGCCTGGGCCTGGTATTCGGCGGAGTGTTCCTTGGTGTAGGTGTCCAGGATGGCGCGCTTGGCTTCCCCGGGAGTGGGGAGCGGGACCTGGTAGGAGGCGTCCGGGCCGTCGAGGAGCCAGGCGATGACACCATCTTCGCCTTCATAGATCGGCACCGGGGATGTCTGGCCGCGCATCGCCCGGTCCGCCGCCTCGACCGCCATCTTCCCGGCAAACGCGGGAGCGTGGGCCTTCCATGTGGAGATCTCACCCTTGCGCGACTGCCGCGTCGCCGTCGTGGTGTGCAGCGCCTGGCCCACGGACTGGAAGATCGTCTCGACGTCGAGCCCCAACAAGGTGCCGATGCCCGCCGCGGCGGACGGGCCCAAGTGGGCCACGTGGTCGATCTTGTGCTTGTGCAGGCAGATCGCCTTGACCAGGTTCACCTGAATCTCATACCCCGTGGCGATACCGCGGATAAGGTCAGCCCCGCTGGAACCCACATGCTGTGCCACGGCCAGAATCGGCGGGATGTTGTCACCAGGGTGGGAATACTCCGCCGCCAGGAAAGTATCGTGGTAATCCAATTCGCGGACAGCTACCCCGTTGGCCCAGGCCGCCCACTCCGGCGAAACGTTGTCGCCGATGCCAAAGACCTTCGACCCCTTGCCATTGGTGGAGGGGCCGTGAGTGAGGGCCTGAGCCCGCGCGGCCACGATCGGGGCACGGTTCAGCGAAGCGATCGCCACCGACGCGTTATCGATGATCCGGTTGATCACCATCTCCGTGACGTCGTCAGTGACCTCTACGGGGTCGGCGGCGACCAAAGCGATCTTGTGCGCCAGCTGTTCCTTGCGGGGAAGGCTTTCTTCGCTCTTATAGACACGGACGTGGTTGTTCTTGACCATGGTGCTCCTTATTGAGGCGTGTGGGTGGCCTTGAGATGGGTAAGACTGCGGTGCAGATGAAGCGTGGTGGCTGCTTCGGCAAGTCGGGCATTGCCGGCGGCAATGGCTTCGGCAATGGCTGCGTGTTCCGCGGCTGCGGCTGTAAGCCGGGTGGCGTCATCGGCGGCCAGCCGCCGGACCCGAACAAGGTGCACCCGAAGGCCGCGCATGGTTTGGGCCAAGTAAGAGTTAGAGATGGCCGCCTCAATGGCCTCATCCAGCCGGCCAACCAGCCCGTAGTAATCATGACGGGCAGGATCGCCATCATTGATGAGCCCAGGCGCGGCCAGCAGCTCTTCCTGCAGCTCCCGGAAAACTGTTGAGTCTCCCCGTTCCGCCGCCAAGGCAGCCGCCTTGCCTTCAAGTGTCTCGCGTAGCTCGAACAGTTCGTCAACGTCCTCCAGCGAGACGTCACTGACGACGACTCCGCGACCCCGGGCAGTCCGGGTCAAACCTTCGGCGCCCAACCTTCCCAGAGCCTCCCGAAGAGGAGTTCGGGACACTCCGAGCCGTTCCGATTGTTCGACTTCGGCCAGAACCGTTCCCGGAAGGAGACTCCAATCCAGGATCTCTTCTCGGAGAGTTTGGTAAGCCCGTTCGCTTGCACGCATGGAGATAATGTATACAAGGAACCCGCCAGATGCAAGAATAGGTCCAGGAAAGGCACTTCATGTATACATTCGAGCGATGGAAAGATACGTGGGCGGTTGGCAGCCAACTACCGAAGGACGCACCACCCATGTCGTCGCCGAAAAAACCTCATACGTGTTGAGTATGGCGGGCATGTAAGTCATCAAGGTTGGGGGCAAGAAGCGCGTAAAGCCAGGTCATAACGTGCGACGAATTTTATGAGTGTTCCCAACAGGCTGAGCAGAGCGCTGTCGTCCAAAGCTGTCGTTAGAACGAAGTACTCGATTGGCATCCCTATGACTAAAGGACCTGTGGCCGATCCCAGTCCGAAACCTGTCTGCTGGACATCTGTTGCCAACGCTGGGTAGTCGGTGTTTTGCCGGACAACCACGAGCTGGGCGAGGCCAGTCCCACTTCAGCCGATTGCGACTGCAAAGAACGCACCGACGAACATCCGTCACCGCCGAACGCGAGGGCAGTGAAACCTGCACCTCCTAGTGATATGAGCACCAAGATCAATGTGGGTGCAGATTTATCGTGAAGGTGGCAGGGCAGACTCACAGAAGGATGCCGGCCAATTGGGTACCACAGAGCAAAGAATTGCGACGCTGCCAGCTGAGGAGAATTGCCCCGGCTGTGGGCGGGCTGACCGGACTTCTCTTCGAAGGCATATCAATCCCGGTTGTTCTGAGGACCAGGCGGGGGACCATGTGTCAGCTTTGGGTGTACTTCAGTGACGGGACGAATGACGTCCTTGAACGGATCCGGCACATACATGGGTAACTCCCGGGGGAGGTGTTAACTCACTGGGCTGCTGGCCAAACCAGCGCGAATTGAATGTAACCGGGTACCACTTCCTACAGGAAGATTCACCGCACGAGATCGGGGAGGCGCTCTCCGTCTTCGTCCGTGAACCAAGGTCCAGGGCTTAGTCGGACAGTCGAACCCTTGTGCTGCTTGCACGTGGATGTTGGTATCGGGCAAGCCCAGGTCAGTGAGGCGGACTATGAGGGTGATCCCAACAGGCCCTTCCTCGACAAGCGTCTGGTCACTCGGCTGCCTACCTCGGTGCCCTAACCTGCTTCGGTGGAGATTCTTGCCAACGCAGCTCTTCAAGTCATCCCGCCGCTCGACCGGGACTACGAGCTGTACCAGTTTGCCGTGGAGTTTTTGTGTGACTGGGGGCTGGGCAGGTGCCAGTCCTCATGGACCATCGTCCCGGCTTCGCCGTTAAAGCCGAGTTGATCCAGGCTCGCGAATTGATCTCAGCCGTTAGAACGAGAGGGCTTGTCACTCTCTTCTTCAAGTGAGCATGCTGGGGCGAAAGCGAGGACGTCCGGAACTGCACTAGCCGCACATCTTTGGGCCGACCCGGCACATCGATGCGCGGTCGGTGAGAGAGTTGAAGGCCGAAAAAACTTGCCAAGAACTGCCGTCAGCAAAGTTTCGAGTCGCGGAAGGCCGGCTGCCTCCTTCGGGGAAGGAGATGGCATTAGCGTAACCCTGCCCATGAGCTGTCCACCGTTCCTTGAATTCCAGGACGGGAGCCGAACTCTTTGCGGCGTCCGAGCCTCACCACTTCCTTGCCCTCGCTCGACGGTTGCCACCACCGGCGCGGCCGGCGACGAGCCCAACGGAAGCGGGAATCGCAACGACCGCGAGAGCCCGTTTTCCACTGCTTGTCAGTTTCCTTCATTATGGCCTCCTTGCCATCTGTCGCCAGCCGTCAGTCGACATCGGTAGTATACCATCGCTCCGCAGAGTGGCAATGGATCACTTCCCGTGACTTTGACACCCGGCACGAGGCTAGAACATCAATGGTCGACAGCATGCAGTCGGCTATAATTTGGTACAGGTCGCCAGGAAGGCAGCAACACATGGACACAGCGAATCGGTTCAGCGTCAAGAAGTTCTCCGACGTCGCAGTTGAGGTGGTTCGAGAGAAGATCCTCTCCGGCGAACTCGCTCCGGGGCAGCGCATCAACGAGATCGCTCTGAGCGAGGAACTGCAGATCAGTCGGTCTCCGCTCCGGGAAGCGCTTCGTGATTTGACCAGCGAAGGCCTGGTCACGATGTCACCCGGCAAGGGATCGTTCGTTGCCAGCTTTGACATAGAGACCGTCACTCAGATCGGCGAAATCCGACTCACGGTCGAATGCGCTGTAGCACGGTTCGCCGCCGAGCGGGCCGATGAAAGCGATCGCGCGGAGCTGAAACAGATGATCGGCGAGATCGAGGAAGCGATCGCGGCACCCGATCGCCCGTACCCGCACCACCTCAACTTCCACCACCTCCTTGGCCGAGCCACCAAGAATCCTCGCCTGAGCCAGCTGAGCGACGAGGTGGAGCGACAGCTGCGACTGGCCCGGATCGCTTCAGGCAACTCGCCCACGCGAGCGCGAGAAGTCCTCGCCGAGCACCGCGCCATCTCGGATGCCGTTCTAGCCGGTGACGTCGAGCGCGCTGACCGCGAGATGCGGTCCCACATCACGGCGAGCAACGACGCGATCATCGCCCTCATCGTCTCCTGACCGCGCACGAAAGGGGGTGGCGGGCGGCCAAGCGCGCGTATCGCCTCTTTTGCCTCGCTGTTGCCCGTCAGCTGCGCGTCAGATCGTCGACGTAGACCACGCCTGCTGCGATCCTGCGCGCTGTGCGTGTCACACCGACCGATGCCACTCCATCCTTATCATCGAGGAGCGACTCGACCTCGACGACGCCCTTCGGGTGCCGGATCCGGATTGATGCGCCTGATACTGCCGCGTGAGAGTGCACGAGCGTGCCGTGAAGCCGCGCTGCGGCCGCGATACACATCGCCGCGGTCATCGGCAGCGCCCGATGAGGGCGACCCATCGAGAACGACCGAGCCAGGAGATCGACATCATCCGCCCCTGGTCCGACCATCGCTATCCGCGGCCATGTAGGTCCAGGGCCGCCATCCGCGTGCAGTCCTGATTCCTCCAATAGATGTGCTGCTGCGTTGCGGATGCGCTCCACCTTTTCGACCAGCGCGATATCGCCGTCGATCTCGTCGACTGCGAGCTTCCCCCCGAGGACTGCCATATCGACCAGCACGTAGGGATGGGTCACCGCTACGATCGAGCACGGGATGTGTTCACCGTCGACGACGAGCGCGTCCATGGCCCGCCCCGTGGGCAGCGCTCGTCCCGAGATCGCCGGATCGAGATAGCGTGTCGTGATGGGCGATCCCGATCCGGGGACGCCGGGGACAATCTGCTCCCCCTTAACCGCCGCGCGCCCGTTGCTCGTGAAGAGTTCGGCCTCGATCGAGACGTCCGTGTTCTCGTTGAAGAGTGGCACCTGCATCCGCCCCCCGGTGATTGGGACGAGACCCTCGTCGATCGCGAATGGCGCAACCGCTGTGGTGAGGTTCCCGCAGTTCCCGCTCCAGTCCACCACGGCGCGCTCCACTCCCACCTGCGCGAAGCGATAGTGGATCTCGTTTCCGACGGCACGGACGATCACGACCTTGGATGTGCTCGAGTACGTTCCCCCAAGCCCGTCGATCTGCATCGGATCGGGGCTCCCCATGATCGAGAGCAGCAGATCGTCCAGGCAGCCCGCGTACGGCGCCACATCCGCGGCATGCAGAAATACGCCTTTGCTCGTCCCTCCCCTCATGAGCACGAATGGAATGCCGAACGAATCCTGAATCACGTTTTCCTCCTGTGGTTTGCATCGTCGCGACGGTGCCTAGCCGTTGCATCTGTGAACTGTCAACATTTGCTGTTACATTTCCGGAATCGCTAGGCACCATCGCGATGAATGCTCGGCAAGGCGCCGTTCATCCCCGACTGACCTTGCCGAACAATCGTGCGATGGGGACGAGCACGACGGGGCGCGCCGCGATCCAGCCTGAGGCGATGACGACGAGGGATGCCGCGAAGATCCAGAACCCGTCCCAGCTCACGGCATCCTGGCCCGCGTACATGTGGTTGAGGTTGCGAAGCATGCCCGTCGCGAACACCAGTGCGACGTGCATGACGATGAACACGACGAAGTAGATCATGACGGGGAAGTGCACCGCGCGCGCCCACTCGATCGGGTAGGCCCTGCTGAGGCGTGTGGCCTTCTTCGGCCAGACGTGGCTCATTCGCACGCCGCTCGCGATCGCGAGCGGCGCCGCTAGGAACACGGTAGCGAAGTACGCAAGCTGCTGCAGGCTGTTGTAATTCACCCAGCCGTTCTCAGTGGGCCAGTCCAGCGCCATGTACTGCAGGCCGGCGCTGACAGCGTTCGGGATAACGGTCCACGATGTGGGGACAATCTTCATCCATTGCCCTGTGACGAACAGCAGTACGATGAAGACGATGCCATTGAGGATCCAGAGGATGTCGAGCGCCTGGTGGAACCACAGGCTCATGCTGATCTTGCGGTCGCTGTTGTTGCGCGGCGACCAGAGGAGGGCGGGCCGCTTTTCCGTGCGCACTCCTAGACCCGACCGGATGATCAGCACCATCAGGAACACCGTGAAGAAGTGCTGCCAGCCAAGCCACGTCGGCACCCCGGCTGGCGCGCCAACTGGAAGCTCGTACTCGCCGGGATAGGTGGCGAGGAAGTCCTGCATGAATTTAGCGCTCAGGAACCAGCGCGTGAGCGCCACGACCATTCCTGCGGCCACCATCAGCCCGACACCGCTCATAACGGCGCGTGCCCACCGACCTCGCGAGAACCGGCCGTCTCGATTCGGCGGCGGCGTGGGCTGCGCAGCGATCTCCGGTTGCTCCGTGCGGGTGGACGGGAGAAGCGGGTGGGGAGCGGGATCGACGGAAGTCGCGGCCGGTGTGGTCGGGGCTGCCACGGGAGCGGCTACGGCTTGGCTGGCCGCTGTTGTTGCCGCGCGCGGCAGGCCCATCCGCCGCGCCGGTACAGCGGCTGCCGTCTCCTCCACGTCGCCGTGGATGCCCGCCGCGGCAGGGTGGGCGGCGAAAGCCGCGGGCCAAGGTTCGCCACCGGCGACCCGCGGCAGACCTTGGCGCGGCGACCTGGGTGCGGTTCCGGCGTCGTTCCACGCTTCGGCTCGCACCGAAGCCGGGGCGGATACCGCAGCCGGGGTAGGATCCACAACCACGGCCAGATCAGGGAAGATCGGATCCGCGATCACGGGACCTGCGGCATCTGTTACAGCCGCGACGACGGCAGGCCAGGAATCTCCTCCGGGAATGCGCGGCAGTCCTCGACGAAAGGATCGGGGTTGGGTTGCCACGGCAGTCAGACCTTCTTCGCTTCGAGTGCAGAAATTAGTTGAGGCATGATCTCGAACAGGTCCCCGACCACCCCGAAGTCGGCGATCTCGAAGATCGCGGCATCCGGATCTTTATTGATAGCGACAATTGTCTTGGCAGTCTGCATGCCGGCCCTGTGCTGGATCGCGCCGGAGATACCTACCGCGATGTACAGTTGCGGCGACACCGATACGCCGGTTTGCCCGACCTGGTATGAAGACGGCACGTAGCCCGCGTCCACTGCCGCGCGCGATGCGCCGACGGCCGCGCCGAGCACGTCTGCGAGCTGCTCGACGAGCGTGAATTTCTCGGCCGATCCGAGCCCCAGGCCTCCCGAAACCACTTTCGTGGCACCGCGCAACTCGGGGCGCGAAGAGACGACGACGGTTTCTTCCAGCGATTCTACGGATGCCGCCGGCTTTCCAGAGTCGCGCACCTCGAGCTCATGCACGACAGGAGTGCGGGCCTGCGCGCGATCTTCGACCGCGCCCTGACGGATCGTGATCACGGGTGCGCCCCACGTCACTGCGGAGTCGACGCTGTAAGCACCGCCGTACACGGAGTGATGTGCTACCACGCCCTCCTGGTCCCGCGATACGGCGACGGCATCCGCCGCAAGACCAGATCGCGTCCGCGCGGCGAACCGGGCCGCGACCTCACGTCCCTCGACGGAGTTTGACACGAGCACGGCGTGCGGGCGCACGCGATCCGCCGCAGCCGTGAGCGCGTCCACGTGTGACGCCGCCACGAGGGCTGCGTCACCCGGCGCCGTCAGCACCACGGCTGCGCCCAGATCCGCCGCCTGCGATGCGAGGGATGCGGCATCTGTCGCCACGATCACTGCGACCGGCGTGCCGATCTGCGCCGCGGCCCCCAACAGTCCTGCCGACGACTTAGCAAGACCCCCCGAGGGGTCGACATCCACTAGCACTAGGATCGGGTCTTCCGTAAATTCCGACATTTAGCCCTCTCTTACACGAACCGGTTCTGGATCAGGAATTCCGCGAGACGCTCGCCCGCGTTACCCTCATCAGTGATCTTCAAGCCCGCCGCGCGCGGCGCCGTCTCGCTTAACCCGATGACGATCGACCGAGAGGCGGAATGGTCCTCCGCATCGATAGAGAGATCCGCGAGCGAAAGCGTCTCAAGGGGTTTCCTTTTGGCGGCCATGATGCCCTTGAAGTTCGGGAGCCGCGCATCAGGCAGCGCTTCGGTGATGGAGATGACGGCCGGCAGCGTCGCCGACACCGCCATCGTCGCGCCATCCAGTGAGCGGACGCCGGAAACCTTTCCGGGATTGATCTCGACGTCGCTCAACGCCGTGGCGCTCGGCACGCCCAGCAGCTCCGCGATCATCGCCGGGATCACGCCTCCCGATCCATCGGTCGAGAGGTTGCCCGCGATCACGAGGTCGAACCCGGTCCGTTGCAATGCGGCGGCGAGTACTTCGGCCGTGAGGCCGAGATCCGCGCCCAGGAGCCGCTCGTCGGCGACCTGCACTGCTGATCCCGCACCCATCGCCAACGCCTTGCGTAGGGTCGCCTGCGCGGTCGCTGGAGCCATCGACAGCACGACGACCTCCGCGTCCGGATTCTTGTCAACGTGACTCAGCGCGAGCTCCAAAGCACGCTCACCAATCTCGTCGATCACCGCGTCGCTCGCAGCACGATTCGCGAGACCTGTCTCCAGGCTCAGCTTGCGGTCTCCGTAGGTATCGGGGACCTCTTTAACTAAGACAACGATCTTCATCGGACTCCTCTCTTCCGTCTACGCCTCCCCATGGGCACGGGAGTATGGATCGCCTCCCGTGCCCTGATTCGAGGGGGCCTACAACACCCCGGCTGCTGCAGCGCCGGCACGTCCGCCGAACACGACGTTTCGCGTCATTCCGGTGCACGACGGGTAATTGTGGAAGAAGAGGCCGAGGATGTCGCCGGTGGCGAACAGTCCCTTCATCGGCTGCCCCGACTGATTCAGCACCTGAGAGTCACGGTTGACTGCCAGGCCGCCGAACGTGAAAGTAATGCCTGCGGTGACCCGATAGGCGAGGAAGGGTCCCTCTTCGATGGTCAGACACCAGTTTGACTTGTTGGGCGTGAGACCGTGAGTGCGTCGGCCGTCGTCCTTCGTCGCGTCGAACGGGACGCTCTGGTCGATCGCGGAGTTGAACTCGTCGACCGTCGTCGTGAGTGCGGCAGGGTCGAGGCCGAGCTTCTCAGCGAGTTCGGGGATGCTGTCGGCGACGATCGGCGTCGCCTGCGCGTACTCGACTGGGAAATATTCGACGGACTTTTGGTCGTAGATCTGGAACGCATAGCCGCCGTTCTCCCGGAGCACGGCCCAGCCGGTCTTCGCGTAGGTGTAGGTGCGGTGCGCCTCGGCCTCGTCGAAGAAGCGCTTGGCCTCGGCGTTGACCGTGATGCCGAAGGGGTAGGCGTACCGGTTGACGGAGTCGTCGATTTCCGCCGGGGGCGTGTCAAGATCGACAGGGCTGGCGTGTGCCCCCTGCCACTGACCGGCAGTCTTCGCACCGAGATCGATCGCCATCTGCAGGACCTCGCCAGTGTTGTGGCGGCTGCCCCGAACCTTCATCAGGTCGGCGTTCTGCTCGAGGTATCGACCACGTCGCTCGGCGCTCGCTTGGAACCCGCCGCTCGCCAGGATGACTGAGTCGCACTCGACTTCATAGCGTCCCTGAGGTCCGTCAACCTGCACGCCGTGGACGCCGCGGTAGTCACCAAGCAGACCAGTCACGGAGGACTCGGTTCGGAAATCGATGCCCATGCCTTCGGCGATCTTGATCCAGCGCTCGACAAGGCCGAGGCCGCCGTCGACCGGGCAGACCGCCGTGCCGGGATCGTAGTGGGTGTAGTCACCCATGTCGACCGGGTTGCGGAAGCGCCATTTGTGCCCGAGGCTAGTCATCCAGGCGATTGCATCACGAGAATCGTCCGCTAGGACTTCGGCCAGTTCGCTGTCAATCCGCCCACGCGTGACCCGATTGAGGTCAGCGATGAACTTCTCCTTCGTGTACGGAGCGACTCGCGCCCGTGCGTGCTCCGCCCGCTCGTGTTCCGGGATGAGTTGCATCAACTCGTCGGTTCCGTCGTGAACGAAACGGAATCCCATGAGCGAGTAGCGGCAGTTGCCGCCAACTAGGTCACGAGTCGCCTTTTCGAGGACGAGAACCTTCTCCGCGCCAGCCTCCTTCGCGGCTGCCGCCGCTGCGAAGCCAGCGCTTGCCCCACCCACGACCACTACGTCGTATTTTTCGGTCATTGCTACTCCTAGCCTCTCCTGCGGTGCTACCGCCAATACACGGAGCGCATGCTCTGCCACAGGCTTTCCACCGTGTTGTGCCAACGCCACGTTGTGTGAACGATGGCAAAAGTGTATCGCATTCTGTCGGCTGCCGACAGGCGACAGGCCAAGTTTGCCCCTAGTGTCCGCAATGGCGTCGTTGATTCGTTGCGAACGAGGACATGCCAGTGGACGCCGCGAAAAGGAACGCGTTCCGCCGGATACAAGGAAACTAGCCTTAGAAGTTCACTTCTTCGCGGGTTGTATCTATTCCTGCCCAACTCGGCGATGCCTTCCACAAGGTCGTCATCGACGGGAACATCCGCGGGCCCGCCGACGGCGGGGGAGAGGCCGAGGGGCCCCGAGAATCCAAGCAGAGGACGGGCCGCATCCGTGCCTTCCCTCCAGCGGGTAACTCCGACAGGCTGCAGAGCTGCTATCCGGCGAGCGACTGTGCTCCCGGGACGGTGCGGCCAGCCCCCTTAACTAAACAAGCCTGGACGATGCCACGGTGAAAGGGCCGCCAGGGAAAGCTACTGCCGCTTCAGGTAGCCGGTACGGATCAATTCCTGGACCACGTCCTCGACAAGTTTGACCAGCCGCCCGCTGCCGCGTCCCGCCATCCGACTGTCCTGTAGGAGGTCCGTCACATTGCCGGAACCGTGTCTGAACCGTTCAATAAGAACGTAAAACTGCCAGACGGATACACCCAGCTGCGTTGCAGCATCGGTGGCAGCCCTGCGGCCAACCAGATCTTGCCGGGCCAGAGGAGCAATCAGGGCAGCGTTGCGGACCGCGGGACCCCATCGCGCTGCGGACAAGGCAAGAGACCATGCTCAATGATCGGCACGCCGTTGTCCGTCATGTCGTCACCGCTGGAGAGTTCCCCCGCCAGTGGGTGTGGGAGCGGTAATGTGGAGTCAGCTGACGATCGTCGCAGTCACGGCCGTGTGGTCCGCTCCCGCGGCCATACGTGCTGCACGACTCAGAGATCGCTGTTCGATGGCGGAGAAGAGGACGAGCGATGACCGACCTGACACAATTCCGAACTCGTAAATTCTCGGATATCGCCAGCGACTTGATCCGCGAGGAAATCCTCTCCGGCAAGCTCGCTCCCGGGGATCGCATCAACGAACTGGCACTGAGCGACCGTCTGCAGATCAGCCGCTCGCCGCTCCGTGAGGCCCTGCGCGACCTCAACGGAGAAGGACTCGTACGCATGGTGCCCGGTCGAGGAGCTTTCGTCGCCAGTCCCGACGCGGAGGGCGTCAACCACCTTGGCGAAGTACGGCTCGCCATCGAAATGCAGGTCGCCCGCCTCGCCGCGGAGCGAATCGACGATGCGGGGCGTGACCGGCTGAAGTCGGTCATGGACCAGCTCGAGAACGTCCTCTCCAATCCGGCCCGAAGCTACCCCCACCAGATCGACTTCCATCACGCGCTCGGGCAGCTCACGCAGAACCCGAAGCTGCTCCAGTACAGCGACGAGATCGAACGACAGCTCCGAGTGGCGCGCCTCGCCCGTGGAGCGGCCCCGGACCGTGCCCAGGAGGTGCTCCGAGAGCACCGCGCGGTGTTCGAAGCCGTCGTGACGGGCGACCCCGATGCCGCGGCGGAGCAGATGCGCCTCCACATGATCCAAAGCACGCGGAGCATCGTCGCCATGATCCACGCGCACACTCTGGACTGAGACGTATCCGCCGTCCCCCTGGCCTTCGACGCCGATCCCGTCGCCCTCTTGACCGATGATGTCGATGCGTCTAGCCTTGAAGTCTGTCGACAGACTACACAGAAGGAAGGCATTGTGGCCTACTCCGCATCCATGATTATCGACGGCTCGGCCGTCGGGTCCTCGTCCGGGGATACATTCGAATCCGTCAATCCCTTCGACTCCGAGGTCTGGGCCACTGTGCCCGCGGGCACCGCAACTGATGTGGACGCCGCCGTCGGGGCCGCTCGAGCCGCCGCCAAGTCCTGGGGCCGCACGCCTGGCGTGGAGCGGGGCCGCCTGATGAGAGCGCTGGGCGAGGCGATCCGTCGCGATGCCGAGCAGTTGGCGCAGTGGGAGAGCACGGACAACGGGAAGGTCATCCGCGAGACGCGCACGCAGATGCAGTTCCTGGCGCGCAACCTGGACTTCTTCGCCGGATCCGCGGACAAGCTGTTCGGATCCTCGATCCCGTTGGATAACCCCCGCATCCTCGATTACACGGTTCGCCGCCCCTACGGGGTCGCCGCTTTGATCACCGCGTGGAACAGCCCGCTCGCGCTGCTGGGCAACAAGCTGCCGCCTGCTCTCGCTGCTGGCAACACGGTCGTCATCAAACCATCCGAGCACGCATCCGTCACCACCACCGAACTCGGCCGGCTCGCGCTCGAGGTCGGATTCCCTCCTGGAGTCGTCAACGTCGTCACCGGCGACAGCGTCGTGGGCGAAGCGCTCACCAGCCATCCTGGCGTCGACAAGATCAGCTTCACGGGAGGCGGACCGGCCGGCAGGCGAGTCGCCGAGAACGCTGCAGCTCGCTTCGTGCCGGTGACCCTCGAACTCGGCGGCAAATCGCCCAACATCATCTTCGCCGACGCCGATCTCGAACGCGCCGTCGCGGGCGCGGTGTCGGGCATCTTCGCGGCTGCCGGCCAGACCTGCATCGCGGGCTCACGTTTGCTCGTCGAACGCCCGGTCTACGAGCAGGTGATCGACGCGGTCGCACAACGGGCGCGCGCGATCCGTCTCGGAGATCCTCGCGATCCCGCGACCCAGATGGGGCCCGTGGCGAACGAACCGCAGTTCGAGCGCATCGCCCGCCTGCTGGAATCGGCCGGGTCCGCCGGTCGCGTTGTCACCGGCGGTGGCGCGGCGCACGTGAGCGGTGCACCGAAGGGCTTCTTCGTCGAGCCCACCGTCATTGCCGACGTCGACCCGGCCAGCACGATCGCACGGGAGGAAATTTTCGGGCCCGTGCTGAGCATCATGCCATTCGACAGCGACGACGAGGCGATCGAACGGGCCAACGACAGCGAGCAGGGACTGGCGGGCGGCGTCTGGACCCGTGATCTCAATCGAGCACTGCGCATGGCCGACGAGCTCGAGGCCGGCGTGGTGTGGGTCAACACCTATCGCACATCGGCCGCGCAGGCGCCGTTCGGCGGCACGAAGCGAAGCGGCTACGGCCGTGAGCGCGGTATCGAGGCCCTCGACGACTACCTGTTTACGAAAAACATCATGATCGACACCTCCGACGAGGTTCGCGACCCCTTCATGATCCGCACCTGAGGAAAGGACCATCAGCATGGCAAAAAACGAAGACTACGACGTGATCGTCGTCGGCGGGGGCAATGCTGCTCTGACTGCGGCGCTTTCGGCTCACGAGAACGGCGCCCGCGTGCTCGTGCTCGAAGCCGCGACCGAGGAGGAACGAGGCGGCAACTCCCGATTCTCCGGCGGCATCTTCCGCGCGGCGCACGATGGCTTGGAGGCCATGAAACCGATCCTCCACTCCTCCAACGAGCGCTGGTACGGGCGGGTCGAGTCCGAGCCGTACACAGCGGAGACCTACCGCGCAGACTGGATGCGGACCTCCGCCGGGCGGCCTGACCCCGCCCTCGTCGACACGACCATCGATCGCTCCTTCGAGACCCTGCAGTGGATGCACGACCTCGGCGTCGAATGGGACCTGACCGCGGACAAGCTCATGGATCCCGACAAGCAGCCTGACGGGACGACGATCCAGCTGCCCCCGGGCGGGGCCATTCGCGCCCGGCACGAGGGGATCGGTCTGATCGAGCGGCTCTACGCCGCCGTCGAAGCCGCGGACATCGATGTCTGGTACTCCGCCCCCGCCTCCGAGCTGATCGCGGAAGGCGCCACCGTACTGGGGGTGCGGGTGCGTCTCGAAGACTCGTTCCTCGACATCCATGGCCAGGTGGTACTCGCCGCAGGCGGATTCGAGGCCAACCCCGAGATGCGTCTGCGCTACCTCGGAGACGGCTGGGACCTCGTGAAGGTGCGCGGTACCAGATACAACATGGGCGAGATGCTGCGGAAGTCGATCGATGCAGGTGCTCAACCCGCCGGGCACTGGGGCGGCGCGCACGCCGTGCCCCTCTCCCAGGACGCACCAGCCATGGGCGATCTCCGGTACACCGACAAGTTCAGCCGCTACTCCTACCCCTACGCACTACTGGTCAACGACGCGGGCGAACGCTTCGTCGACGAGGGCGAGACCGAGGTCTGGCTGACCTATGCAAAGACCGGTTGGGCCATCCGGGCTCAGCCCGGCGCGCAGGCTTACCAGATCTTCGACCAGAAGGTGGTGCATCTCCTGGAGCCGCGCTACAGCACGTCGCAGCCGGTCGTCGCCGACACCCTCGAGGAGCTGGCCGAGAAGCTGAGCATCTCGGCGGAGGGGCTGCGGAACACGGTCGACGCCTTCAACGCCGCCGTCCCCGACGATGCCGAAGGACGAACCGATCCCTTCTCGCTCGACGGTGTCGCCGCGAAGCCCGCCGGGCAGCCCGCTAAGAGCAACTGGGCCCGCCGGATCGACCAGGGTCCCTTCGTCTGCTATCCGGTGACCTGCGGCGTCACCTTCACCTACGGCGGGCTCCGGGTCGACGAGCAGGCCAGGGTGATCACGCAGGAGCAGAAGGTGATGGCCAACCTGTATGCCGTGGGCGAAATCGCAGGTGGATTCTTCTATCACAACTACGGTGCAGGAACCGGCCTCATGCGGGGTGCCGTCTTCGGCCGCATCGCGGGCGCGAACGCCGCGGTTGCCGCCAAAGCCAGGAGCGAGAAGAACGAAGTCGCCGCATGACCGGGTTGGTGCACGAGGTCTACGCCATCCGGTTCGCCGACAACCCGAGCGGTACTCGAGGACACTACTTTCTTGGCACCGCCGGGACGCCGGCCGACGAGCCCGCGCCACTGAACTACTACTTCTTCGTGCTGAGGTCGGCAGAAGGCGACATTCTCGTCGACTGCGGCTTCACCTCCGAGAAGGCAGCGGAGTGGGATCGCCCGCACTTCGCTGAACCGTGGGATGCGGCGCGCTGGCTCGACATAGATCCCGCGACCGTGCCGCTCATCGTTCTCACCCACCTGCATTTCGACCACGTCGGCGGCCTCCGAGGCTTCCCCGCCGCGGACATTGTGCTGCAGGAGGAAGAGATCGCGTTCTGGACGGGCAAAGCGGCCACCCGATCAGAGATCGCCCGGCTCGGCTCCCTGCCGGACCTGCACACCGTCCTTGATCGCGTCTACGAGGGCAAGGTGAGGTTCGTCCGTGGAGATGCGCAGGTGACCGACGGCGTGTGGGTGCACAGCGTGCCCGGCCACACACCGGGATCGCAAGCGGTGAGGGTGCGCACGGCATCGGGGGACCTGCTTCTCGCCGGCGACGCAGCCCACTTCTACGAGGAGGTTGAGCAGTCACACCCGTTCTCGATCTTCACCGACCTGGTCCAGATGTACGACAGCTTCGACCTGATGAACTCCCTGGTTCCCGCCGGGCGAGTGATACCAGGACATGACCCGCGCGTATTTGAACGCCACCCAGCAGTCCCCGGACTCGAGGGCCGCGTCGTCCGCATTGCCTGAGGAGACAGAGATCATGAACGTTATCGCCGTAGTAGGACTCGGACACATGGGCGGTGCCGTCGCCCGACGACTGGACGAGAAGTTCGAGGTGGTCGGCTTCGATGCCGCAGAAGGAGCGCGGGAACGCGCCGGAGTCACGACCGCGTCCACCCTCGACAAAGCGGTGTCAGACGCCGACATCGTCTTCACGAGTCTGCCGAACGACTCGATCGTGCGCGACGTGTGGCTCGGCCCTGGCGGACTCGTCGCTGCGGCACGAGAGGACGCGATCGTTGTCGAACTCAGCACGATCATGCCCACCACCATGCGCGATATCGCGTCCGCGGCGACCGGTCGAGGTGTCCGCAGTGTGGACTGCCCAGTCAGCGGTGGCCCCGGCGAGGCGGAGACAGGAAGGCTCTCGCTCCTGGTTGGCGGGGACGACGCGACCATCGATGCGGTCTCGGCAGCGCTCGAACAGCTTGGGACGATCCGCCGCACAGGGGACCTCGGTACCGGCAAGGTCGTAAAGATCGTCAACAACATGATGTCCATGGCGAATGTGCTCGCCGCATCCGAAGCGTTTTCGCTCGGATGCGCAGCCGGCGTCGACCCCCAGCGCCTCTTCGACGTGCTCTCCGTAAGCGGCGGCACCTCTCAGCACTTCACCAAGCGTTGGCCGAAGGCGCTTGCCGGTGATTTCACTCCGGGCTTCACAATCTCCCTCGGGGAGAAGGATCTGGCGCTCGGAATGGAGCTCGCGCGGTCCCTGCGTGTGCCCTCACCTGTGGCTGCCACGGGAAGGGAAATTTACCAGATGGCGATGCTGTCCGGCCTCGCGGACCAAGACATCGTGGCCCTCCAGCAGTTCTACGATAGCTGGTCAAGTGAACGGGCATCCAAGAAGCGCCTTGGAGAATAACCGCCGCTGCCCGATGACCGTCTAATAGCGCCTGCGACTATGAAGCACCGGGGTGGGAGAGACAGCCTCCTACGGCTTCGTCATTCTGCACGTGTCTAGCCGCAGGGTTCTAGAGCAGGCTGCCACGGAGACTTCGCTGCGTTCGGCCGTCTCTTAGCGAAGTTCGCTCGGCGCGAGGCGGGCGATAGCGTCGGCGATCTCGTCGGACTGGCCGAGGCGGCCGAGCGCGGTGTGGGCGGCCAGAGTGCTGTGCATCTCGGGGTGGCGGTGCCGAAACCGAGCAGTTTCTGGACGAGGTCAGGGAGCTGTCTACGTCCCGGGCTTTTGTCCCGTTGCCGGTAAGGGGCCGCATGGATCCCCAAACCTGGCAGCAGCAAGCTCCGGCGGCGCGGCATTCTCACTGGGAGGAATCGGGTGGTTTAGGTATCTCTGGCATTGGTGTTGGACCGATCTTCGAAGCGGACTTCCGTCCAAATCGTCGGGCCCAGGATGCGATCGTCGAAATACATGCCCTGGGCACCCGAAGGTATCACTGGGTGTTTGAGGCCGACATTCAGGCATGTTTGACGAGCTGAAACACTGCCCGCTCGGCTGCGGTGTCCCACTCAAGTGTTTTTGCGTGGTCGGGCGTTGAGTTCCTGGTCGACGTGCTCCAGATCCGCGGGCCCGTAGGCATTCTCAGGTCGCTGCCTTTCGGGAAGTACTGTCGCAGCAGCCCGTTTGTACTCTCGTTGGATCCGCGTTGCCAGAGATTGGCAGGGGCGCAGAACTAAATGAGCTGCAGACAAAAACCCGTGACATCAATGCCCAGCCGCCCGATACTGAACGTGTCTGGCAGGGCTGTGTCATTGCGGTCCGAGCCTTTGAGCGGGTCGCACAGCCCACCCTCACCGAGGATGAAGGAGGGCCGGGCCTTGCGGTTCGGCGACCCCCGGGTCATGGCACTGCTCAGCGCTTTATGTCTCAGCCTAACTGCCGTCGGATCCACCCACCGGAGCATGCGTGCCCGGGTGAAGAATCTGCTCGGCACCGGCTACAGAACCCACCAAATGAGCTATGACCTCGCGCGCATGCGCCGCAACGGACTCATGGAACGCCGCCCCCACAGCAACACCTACACCAATACCGAGGCCGGCCAAACGCAAGCGCCGTGTTCTACACCAAGGTCCACAACGGGCTCCTGCAACCGTTCCTTGCCGCCGACAAAGCCCCAGCACCACTACGCCAGTTCCTGGCCACCATCGACCGCAGTGTCAACGGCTACATCCAGGACGCCCGGATCAAAAACGCTGCCTGGAAACTCAAGACAAACATCAAAGATCTGACCCCCAAGGAACGGTAGGATTTGGTGCATTCTAGGTATGCAGCTGGAGGACTGCTTTTCCGATCTGATGGCGACTTTCCAATGCTGCGTGGGCCTGTTCGACTTCAGCGAAAGAGTAGCGGCCGTTGATTTCTATGGAGACTGATCCGTCCAGCAACCCACCGAACACGTCATCGGCACGTCGCTGAACCGTTTCCGCATCCGCAAGGTGGTCAGCAAGCCGAGGCCTCGTCAGAAAGAGCGATCCAGCCTCGCCAAGTTCGATCGGATCCAGGTCCTTGAGTGAACCTGCTACAGATCCGTAGTTGATAACCAAGCCTCGAGTGCGAGCCGCGCGAAAACTGTCTCGCAAGGTAGGGCTGCCTACGGCATCAAACACCACATCAACTCCGTTTCCTCCGGTACGTTCGCGGATGACATCCGCAAAGCGTCCGTCGTCATAGCGCATTACATGATCAGCTCCGAAGCGTCTCGGAATCTCTGCTTTCTCCTCCGTGCTGGTCGTTGCGAAGACCGTTGCGCCCAGCCGCTTTGCATATTGAACCAACAGTTGTCCGATGCCACCAGAGGCGGCATGAACCAAGCACGTGCTACCAGCGGCCAGTTGAGCCACATCGTGAGTGAGGTAGTGCGCAGTGGAGCCTTGAAAGATTGCAGCTGCGGCCAAATCCAAACTCACGCCGGATGGCAAAACTGCTAGACGATCTTCCGGTACAACGGCGAAGTCCGCATAGCTTCCCCAAGAGATACACCATGCAACCCGGTCGCCGACTCCCACACGCCTAACTCCTGGCCCTACGGCTTCGACAATGCCCGATCCCTCCATTCCAAGCGTAAGGGGCAGGCGAACCGGGTACGTTTGTGAGGCCTCATACTTACCCTGACGAGTATGCACGTCCATGAAGTTAATTCCGGCGAAGGCAACCTTCACCAGGACCTCTCCTGCCAGCGGACTTGGCTTCGGAACCTCCTCTCGCTGGAGCACTTCCGGCCCGCCGTACCGGTAGATTCGAATCGCCTTCATAGTTCTCTCCCTTGCCGCTCTCACACTGCCATCCAATGCCTCCACAAGCTCTAATGCTCGCTTTAGGGTGTTGTGGTTTCGCAGCTTATACACCTGCGCGAGCTTCTGCTCGGCGCTGTTGAGGGGTACTGGAACCGCCGCACGGACGACGGTCTGGCGCCGGCACGTAACGACCTGCTGCAAACCCGGTCATGCGGCGACTTCGTTCTTCTCGCTCCTGGCTTTGGCGGCAACCGCGGCGTTCGCGCCCGCGATGCGGCCGAAGACGGCACCCCGCATGA
>NZ_PJMC01000011.1 GCF_002892795.1 Arthrobacter sp. AFG20
GTACTGCACCCGGGAGGGTGTGGGAGAGTAGGTCACCGCCGGACACTATTTACGGCTCAGGCCCCGACGAAGAACGTCGGGGCCTGAGCATTTTAACAGGGCGCGTTCAACAAGTGCCCTGCCCAACCCGGGACCACCAAAACCCTCCCTCACCTCCTGCAGGTTTTTCCCGGACCCTTCCTCACCTCCTGCAGGTTTTTCCCGGATGCTTCCTCATCGGGGATAATCGTCACCATGACCCTCCCTTCGCTCGCTGCCTTCGCTGGACTGTGCCTCATTCTGTCCCTTACGCCCGGTCCTGACACGTTCCTGGTGCTGCGTATCGCGTTGAACCGGCCCAGCGCGGGGATTGCGGCTGCGGCGGGCTCAGCGGTTGCCGCTATTGCGTGGGCGGCCCTTGTCGGCGTGGGACTGGCAGCGATCCTGGAGCAGTCCGCCGAGGTGTTCCGCTGGCTCAAGATCGCGGGCGGTCTCTATCTGCTTTACCTCGGCATTTCCTCGTTCCTGAAGACGCGGAAGGCCGCCAACGACGGCACGCAGGGCGGTAAAGAAGGGGGCGCGCTTCGGTACAGCACCCTGGCCGGCCTCGGCGCGGGGGCGCTGTCCACTCTGCTCAACCCCAAAGTTGGCCTCTTCTACCTGGCGGTCGTCCCGCAGTTCATCCCTCAGGGCGGCGACACCATGGGCACCGCGATGGTCCTGGGCTCAGTGGAAGCAGTCATTGCATTCGGCTACCTGGCCGTCGTCGCGCTGATCGCTTACAAAGCGATGGGCTGGTTGCGACGCCCAAAGGTGAGCACCGGCGTCGAACGCGTCAGCAGCGGCGTCATCGCTGCCCTGGGTGCGGGCGTTATCGCCTCCGGCGCAAGCAGCTAGTCCCGCTACATTCACTGGTCCTCGAGCAGTTCGGGCGCGCGGCAGTTCTGATAGCGCATTTGAACCGACGGGATGTGAGGAAGCATTCGGGCCCAAGCGACGGGATGTGAGGAAGCATTCGGGCCCAAGCGACGGGATGTGAGGAAGCATTCGGGCCCAAGCGACGGGATGTGAGGAGGCGTCCGGGCTGAGGCGACGGGATGTGAGGAGGCGTCGGGTGGGGGCCGGTAGAGTTGGTAACCATGGAAAATCTCTTCAGCCACGCCGCCGGCGGCGAAGCGCCTGAGCCCGCAGTCAGCCTTGACCCGGTCATCTGCAGTGCTGTTGTCCCCGGGCCTGTGTCCCGCGCATTCATGGGGTTCACCGACCACACCCATCTCTGGTGGCCCATGGAGACCAACAGCGTGTATGGTCCGGGCTCGTACGTGGAGTTCGAGGAGAACCTGATCCTGGAGACCGCCGACGACGGCCGCAGCACCATTTGGGGCACCATTGACGATTGGCAGCCTCCGCTGTCCTTCCACGCGTCGTGGTACCCAGGCAGCACCGCTTTGTGGTCCACTGAGCTTCGTGTTGTGTTCCGGGGCGTAGAGAAAGGCACCGAGCTGCGAATCGTCCATGACGGCTGGGAAGGGGCCGAGGATCCGGCGGGCACCCGGGCCGCGTGGGAGAAGGACTGGCCGGAAGTGCTGGACCGGTACGCAAGGTTCATGGGCGGCGCTGGGGAGTAGCGGCAACCTAAGCCGGGGGTACCGCGGTGCTCCGCCGGACCACAAACCGCGTCGGGTACTCGGTGTTGACGACGGGCCGGCCCGTTCCGCCGTCGAACCCCTCGAGCAGCAGGCGCACAGCCAAGGCTCCCTGGCCGCGCGGATCCTGATCGACTGTGGTCAGGCCGAAGAGTTCACCCAGTTCGTGCCCGTCCATGCCGATGACTGACAGGTCTTCCGGAACCCTGAGCCCAAAGTCCCTGGCCGCCAAAATCGCTCCTATCGCCATCTCATCTGAGGCTGCAAAGACGGCCGTGGGCCGTTCCGCGGTTCCACCCAGCAGGTCCCGTGCCACGGCGTAGGCACCCTCGATGGTGAAGTCCGCCCTGACCACCCATGACGGCCGCACGGCTAGTCCTGCGGCCGTCAGCGCCTTCTCATAGCCTGCGCGCCGGGTTCGCGGGATCTTGAAGTCCTGCTCGTACACCGAGTCGCCCGTGATGTGCGCGATCCGGCTGTGGCCGAGCCGGATCAGGTGGTTGACGGCCGCCTCTGCCAGGCCGTGGTCGTCTATCCGGATGGTGGAGGCTCCGGGCAACGGCCCGCCGATACCCACCAGCGGCCGTTGGATGGCCATCATCTGGCCGATCTCGTCCTCGGTCAGCGCCAGTGCCGCCGCGATAACAGCATCCACGCGTTTCCGCAGCAGGAAGTCCTGGAGAATGCTCCGGCGCCGGACCGCACCCTCCGTGATGTTGTAGAGCGTCAGGTCATAACCAGCGTCGAGGAGAGCTGCTGATACGCCCTCCACCACCGAAGCGAAGTACCAGCGGCGCACGGTGGGGACCACGAGTCCGATGTTGCGCGTACGGCCCGAGGCGAGGCTGGATGCCTGGTAGGAGGGCACGAAGCCGAGCTCGGCCGCGGCTCCCCGGGCACGCTCACGGCTGGCCGGCGACACATGCCCCTTGCCGCTCAAGGCGCGCGAAACGGTGGCTATGGAAAGCCCGGCCCGTTCCGCAACGTCCTTGATGCCGGCCATGTCTCAGCTCGCCGTTGCCTCTGCAGGAATCCGCAGCCAGACGGTTTCCGCTGGGCCCAGGCCAAACCGCTGGTCCTCATCGTTAGGGCCCAAGCCCGACGAGCTGCGGAGCACAACTTCGCCGGCGGGCAGTTCCAGGGGATCGGGACCGGTGTTCATGACTACCAGGATGTCCCCGTTGAGGAACGCCAGGGACGACGCGGTGCACCATTCCTCCGCCCAGGCGAGGGAGCCGCGCCCAAGGTCCAGTTCACGCCGGACATTGAGCATGCGGCGGTACAGGTTCAAGTGCGACGACGGGTCCCCCGCCTGGGCGTCCCGGGCCAGTTTTGCGAAGCTTTCCGGCTGCGGCAGCCAGGGGGCGTCGCCGTCGCCGAAGCCGCTGTGGCGTTCGGATGCCTTCCACGGCAGCGGGACCCGGCAGCCATCGCGTCCCAACCGGGCACCGCCGGTGCGCGCAAAGGTCGGGTCCTGCCGCTGGCGGTCCGGGATGTCGATGCCGTCAGGCAGCCCAAGTTCTTCGCCCTGGTACAGGTATGCGCCGCCGGGGAGCCCCAGCATGAACAGGGACGCCGCCGCGGCCCGGGTCCTGCCCAGTTCCTCGTCCGGCTGAGGGTCCTGAGGACCGACGCCGTCGCCGTTCCGCGGCCCGGACCAGTCGTACCCGAAGCGGGTGGCGTGCCGGACGACGTCGTGATTGGAAAGCACCCAGGTGCTGGGGGCACCCACGGCGTCCAGGGACGTCAGGGACTCGGTCACGATGTGGCGCAGGCGGGGGAGGTCCAGCCCCGCGTGGAGGTAGGGGAAGTTGAAGGCCTGGTGCATTTCGTCGGGCCGGACCCAGTGGGCCAGCCGCGGCAGGGGGTCCACGTTGGCTTCCGCGCAGAGAATGCGGTCGGGACCGTACTCCTCGAGAATCCCGCGCCAAGCACGGTAGATGTCGTGCAGGGCCGGCTGGCCGAACATCGGTGCCTCGTGTCCGGGGAAACCGTCGGAGCTGCTGCCGTCCGCGCGCCCGCCCCAGGCGGGAAGGCCCGGGGCCTTGACCAAGGCGTGTGCAACGTCCACGCGGAACCCGGAGACGCCCCGGTCCAGCCAGAAGCGCAGGATGCGCTCGAACTCGTCGTGCACGGACTGGTTGTCCCAGTTGAAGTCGGGCTGTGATGAATCAAAGAGGTGCAGGTACCACTGGCCCGGAGCGCCGTCAGGTTCGGTGATGCGGGTCCAGGCGGAGCCGCCGAAGTGGGATTCCCAGTTGTTGGGTGGTTCGTTGCCCTCGGCGCCCTGGCCGTCGCGGAAGATGAACATGTCCCGTTCGGGGCTGCCCGCGCCGGCCGCCAGCGCCGCCTGGAAATCGCGGTGCTGGTCGGAGCAGTGGTTCGGGACCAGGTCCACGATGACGCGCAGGCCCAGGCGGTTCGCCTCAGCCACCATGCCGTCGAAGTCCCCGAGCGTGCCGAAGATCGGGTCGACGTCGCAGTAGTCGCTGACGTCGTATCCGGCGTCGCGCTGCGGTGAGCGGTAGAAGGGTGAAAGCCAGACGGCGTCCACGTTGAGCTCGGCAAGCTGTGGCATCTCGGCGGTGATCCCCGCAAGGTCACCGACGCCGTCGCCGTTCATGTCGCGGAAGGAGCGCGGGTACACCTGGTAGATGACAGCTGACCGCCACCAGCCGTGCGCGTTGTCCGGGGCGTGGATGGGCGTCAGGGAGCCGGCCAGCGGGGAGGCCGAGTGCAGAAACGAGTCAACAGACATTGGCCCATCCTAAGGGCGGGAAGGGACGCAATGAAAGCGTTTACACCTTTCACATGCTTGACAATTGGGGTCATGGAGCGGCGCGACGTGGTCACGCCAAGAGACCAGATTGGAAACGCTTCCAGCATCAGGCCGGACAGTCCCTCCTGCGAGTGGGCCAGAAGGGGCAGGGGGCGTGGCCCACGTGACATCTAGACTGGAGCAAAGTGATTGACGGGAGACCCATGGGCAGCATCGCCGACGAACTGACATCAATCCTGGGGCCGCGGAAGGTCCTCCGGGACGAGGCCGCACTCGCTGTGTACGCGGTGGACCAGGCCCCCGTGGTGGACTACCGGCTGCCAGCCGCCGTGGTTCTGGCGGAGTCCGTCGACGACGTCCAGGCCACCGTCAAAGCCTGCGCCGCCCGGAACGTGCCTCTGGTGCCCCGCGGCGCCGGCACCGGGGTCTCGGGAGGCGCCCATGCCAGCGATGGGTGCGTGGTCCTTGGCCTGGAACGGATGAACCGCATCCTGAAGCTCAACGCGGACGACGAGACCGCCGTCGTCGAACCGGGCGTTATCAACGCCGACCTGAACGACGCCGCCGCGGCGCACGGGCTGATGTTTGCTCCGGACCCCGCCAGTTTCAGGATCTCCACCGTCGGCGGCAACGTGGCCACCAACGCCGGCGGCCTGCGGTGTGCCAAGTACGGCGTGACCCGGGATTCGGTGCTGGCCCTGGACGTGGTCCTCGCGGACGGCACGCTCCTGCACACCGGGCACCAAACCTTCAAGGGCGTGGCCGGCTACGACCTGACCGGGCTGTTCGTGGGATCGGAGGGCACGCTGGGCATCGTGGTCGCCGCGACCGTCCGGCTGAAGTACCTGCCCCGTGAGGTGCACACCATCGCCGCGTTCTACCCCGACTTCCGGCAGGCGGCGGCCGGCGTGCTCGCCGTGGGCAAGGCCCGCGTGCAGCCGGCCATCATGGAACTGCTCGACGGCGGATCGCTGGCCCAGCTTGACGAGCTGCACGGCTCGGACCTCGCCTCGCGCGGAGCTTCGCTGCTTCTGGTCCAGACGGACGGCTTCGGGGCGGCGGCGGAGGCCGACGTCGTGCGTGAAGTGCTGGCGGCCGGCGGCGCGGTGGTCACCACCGAGGCCAGCGCGGAGGCGGAGCAGCTGGTGGAACTGCGGCGCAACAGCAGGGGCGTCGAGGTGGACGACCAGTACCGCGTGGGCGAGGACGTTGCCGTGCCACGCTCCCGGCTGGTGGACTACGTGGCGGCGCTCGAAGCGCTGGCCGAGGTTCACGGCGTCAGGCTGAAGGTGGTGGCCCACGCCGGGGACGGCAACCTGCACCCCACGTTCTGGATTGACCGCGTGAACGACGAGGTGGACGCCGGCGCCCTGCTTCGCCTGAACACGGCACTCGACGCGTCGATCGTGGCGGCGCTGGAAATGGGCGGGACCATCACGGGCGAGCACGGCGTGGGGCAGTACAAGCTGCGCTGGCTGGGCCTCGAGCAGCCGGAGCCGCTCCGCGAGCTGCAGCGCCGGGTCAAGAACCTCTTCGATCCCGCCGGCATCCTGAACCCGGGCAAGGCGATCTAAGGCAAGACGAAGGGCGGCTAAGGCCCCCGGCAGACCTAGACCAGTTCCAGACCGTCGGCGACGACCCTGCCTTGGTGGATTACGGTGCGGTCAGTGCCCCGGTCCATGACCGCGGAGGCCACCGTCTCGCCGTCGAGCAGCAGGAGCTCGGCAGGATCGCCCGCCTCAAGGCCGGGGCGGTGAGCCGTGCCATTGAGCCGCGTCGCCGACGGGTCCAGGACGCTGGCGCCGCCGACCGTGGCGATGGCAAGGCAGTGCCCGATCAGTTCGTCCCTGCGGAAGCCGTGCGTGAAGGCCAGCTGCCAGGTGCGGTCCAGCATGTCCGTGTTCCCGTAGGGGGACCAGTAGTCGCGCTGGCCGTCCTCGCCAAGGCCCACCCGGACACCGGCCTCGGCGAGCAGCGGGAGGGGGAGCTGGCCGGCTGCTGACGGTGCCACCGACGCCATGGAGATATCCAGTTCGGCGAACTCATCGATCAGCCGTCGGGTGGTGGCCTCGGAGACGCTGCCCAGCTGGTAGGCGTGGGACATGGTCACCTTGCCCTGCATGCCCAGGGCGCGGGTGCGTTCAAGCACCAGGTCGGTGCTGAAGACACCCAGTTCGCCGGGCTCGTGCAGGTGGATGTCGATGGGGATCTGGTACTTCTCAGCCAGCCCGAACACGATGTCGAGGTGCCGGGCGGGGTCGCGGTCCAGACCGCACGGATCGATGCCGCCCATGACGTTTGCGCCAGCCTTCAGCGCCTCTTCCATCAGCGGGATGGTGCCCTCCTCCCGCAGGAGGCCGGCCTGCGGGAAGGCGATGATCTCGACGTCGGCCCGGTCCCTGAACTGATCCTTGGCTGCCGCGACGGCGTCGAAACGCTGCAGACGGCAGTCCACGTCTACCTGGGCGTAGGAACGGACCCGGGTGGTGCCCCGCGCGATCATTCGGCCGAGCGTGTTGTTGACGCGTTCCTGCAGCGGGACTTCTGCGTTGCGCCAGTTCAGCCGGTCGTTCATCATCATGGTCCACACGCCAGGCCCGCCCGTGTGCTCGCGAAACGGCAGCCCGATCCGGGTGGAGTCCAGATGGACGTGGACGTCGGAGAAGGACGGCACCAGCAGCCTGCCGCGGCCTTCGACGACCGTCGCCACAGCCGGTCTCGCCGGGCGGTGCGGTTCGACGGCCGAGATCTTGCCGTCCGTAATGAGGACATCGCTCAGCGGCTGTCCCCACGGCCGGACGGCGCGGATCAGGGTGGTCAACGCAGGGCCTCAGTCGTCGGCGTCGGGATAGTCGTCCTCGGTCTCATCGGCCCCGTACCGGGATTCCTCGGTCTCCACGGCCAGGATCTTCAGCAGCTCCGTGTCCGGGTTCAGCATGATGGCGGCCTCGTCGCGGCGGTGGCGCAGGATCGAGTCGATGTAGGACTGGACGGCCTCGGCCAGCGGGATGTGCCGTTCCTGCTTTTCGGACATGTACCAGCGGTGCTCCAGCACCTCGTGCACGGCTTCGGCGGGTTCGAGCTTTCCGGAGAGGTCGCGGGGGATGGAACGGACGATCGGCTCGAAGATCTGGCTGACCCAGAGGTGCGCGCTGTATTCCTCGTCCATCTCCGGGTTGTTGTCGGCCCGGAAGGTGTCCATGTCGTTGAGCAGGCGGCGGGCCTGGTTCTCCTGGGCATCGAGGCCGGTCAGGCGCAGCAGACGGCGCATGTGGTGGCCGGCGTCGACCACCTTCGGCTGCAGCTGGATGGTGGAGCCGTTCTGCGTGGTCTTGATCGCGTACTCTTCGACGTCGAAGCCGAGCTCGTTGAGCCGGCGGATGCGGGCGCCGACCCGCCAGCGCTCGCCCAGTTCGAAGGATTCCTTGGCGGTCAGCTCCGTCCACAGGCGCCGGTAGCTTTCCATGATGAGTTCGCTGGTGGCCACGGGGTCCACCTTCTCCTCGATCAGCCCGCCGTCGAGGAGGTCCATGAGTTCCCCGGCGATGTTGACGCGGGCGATCTCCAGGTCGTACTCGCGCTGGCCCGTGGACAGGTCCGGGTACAGTTCGCCGGTTTCGGCGTCCACCAGGTAGGCGGCGAAGGCGCCGGCGTCCCGGCGGAACAGGGTGTTGGAGAGCGAGACGTCTCCCCAGTAGAAGCCGATGAGGTGCAGGCGGACCATCAGCAGCGCCTGGGCGTCGATGAGCCGGGTGAGCGTGTCCTTGCGCAGCATCTGCGAGAAGAGCGCGCGGTACGGCATGGAGAACTTCAGGTGCCGGGTCACGAGGACCGGGTTCAGGGGACGGCCGTCGGGGGTGGTGCGGCCGGTGATGACGGCGACAGGCTCCACGCAGGGCACATCGAGGCGCGCGAGCTTACGGAGCATGTGGTACTCGTGGCGGGCCACGTGCTCGGACGTTTCCTTGATGGCGATGACGGAGCCGCCGAGGTGGGCGAACCGCACGATGTGCCGGGAGATACCGCGGGGGAGCGCGGCCAGGTTTTCCGCCGGCCAGTCCTCGAGCGCTATGTGCCAGGGCAGATCGAGGAGTTCGGGGTCGGCGGCAGCGGCCGTGATGTTGAGGTTGCTTGCGACCGAGGCTGCCTTGTCGTCATTGGCGCTGGCGGCTTCGAACCGCGGCAGTTTGCCGATCTGCCCGTAGTCGGTGGGTTCGTCGTGCCACTGCGCGTTGTGTTCCTCGGTCATGGGTCAATTCTTCCGTATTTTGCGGGGGGTGCCTAAAAGGGGACAGCGGTTAAAGCCCGACGGCGGCCCTCCGGATGGGGAGGACCGCCGCCAAGGTTTTGGTTAGGGTGCCGGTGGGTGGGCCCACGCCGGCAGGATTCCCTGGCCGAAGCGGAGCGAGGTTAGGGAGCCGGTGGGGACTAGTCGCCCAGGCGCTCGCCGGTCTTGGTGTCGAACAGGTGCACGTGGCCGGACTGCGGACGGACCCAGATGGACTCGCCCTTCATCGGGGGACGGCGGCCGTCGACGCGGGCCACGATGTCGTGGGTCTTGCCGTCCAGCGTGGTGTGGCCGTAGACGTAAGCGTCGGCGCCGAGTTCTTCGACGACGTCGACCTCAACCTGGATGCCTTCGCCCTGGGCTGCGGTCTCGAGGTCTTCAGGCCGGCTGCCCAGGGTGACGGTCTGGCCGTGTGCCTCTTCAAGGATGTTGCGCGGCACGGGGTAAACGGTGCCGCCGAACTGGACGCCGCCGTCGACCACGGGAAGTTCCAGCAGGTTCATGGCGGGAGAGCCGATGAAGCCGGCCACGAAGACGTTCTTGGGGCGGTCGTACAGGTTGCGCGGGGTGTCCACCTGCATAAGGAGGCCGTCCTTGAGCACCGCAACACGGTCGCCCATGGTCATGGCCTCGACCTGGTCGTGGGTCACGTAAACGGTGGTGACGCCCAGGCGGCGGGTGAGGGAAGCGATCTGGGTGCGGGTCTGGACGCGGAGCTTGGCGTCCAGGTTGGAGAGCGGCTCGTCCATGAGGAAGACCTGCGGGTTACGCACAATGGCGCGGCCCATGGCAACACGCTGGCGCTGACCGCCGGAGAGTGCCTTCGGCTTGCGGTCGAGGTACTGCTCAAGGTCCAGGAGCTTTGCAGCTTCGCGGACCCGCTCGGCGCGCTCTTCCTTGCTGACACCGGCGATCTTGAGGGCGAAGCCCATGTTGTCCGCCACGGTCATGTGCGGGTACAGGGCGTAGTTCTGGAAAACCATCGCGATGTCGCGGTCCTTCGGCGGAACGTCGGTGACATCGCGGTCGCCAATGAGGATCCGGCCGGCGTTGACGTCCTCGAGACCTGCGAGCATGCGCAGGGAGGTGGACTTACCGCAACCGGAGGGTCCAACGAGGACCAGGAATTCGCCGTCGGCGATTTCGATGTTGAGCTTGTCAACAGCGGGCTTTTCAGTGCCCGGGTACAGACGCGTAGCGTTGTCAAAAGTAACTGTTGCCACAGTTATCAATCCCTTCACCGGCAGGTACGTGCCGGACGATCCGTAGTGAATGGTTCATGTAATTCAGTTATGCCCTACATGATGACTCCCCGGCCGGGGCCGAGGAGCATCCAGTGACGCCGCACGGTTCCTGTGCGCCACATCACAAAGAAGAGTATGTCAGATTTATCGCAAATCGGACAAAATGTTACGGACGTCACAGATGACATGCGTCACAGGGCATCCGCCGCGCTATCCCGCAGTGACGGCCTTCCGGCGTTCCCGCAGCAGCGCCTCGAGGAGTTCGGCGACGTGCGCCGGCGCCTCAACCCGGAACTGTGCCTGGGTGAAGTCGAAGCCCACCTTCACACCGACGTCGTGCTGCCCGAGACGGGCCAGGGCGTCCTCGTCGGTGGTGTCGTCGCCAGCGAAGAGTACGCCCGAGGCGCCCGTGGCCTGCCGCAGGAAGTCAACGCCCTCACCCTTGGACGCGTGCACCACGGACGTTTCGAGGACGCGCTTGCCGTTCTTGAGGTAGACGCCCGGACGCTCCTGGAGTGCGGCGCGGGCAGCGGCGACGGCATCCTCGGCGACGTCGTCGGCCGCCAGCCGGGTGTGCAGGACAACGCCGGCGGGTTTTTCCTCCAGGACAGTCCCGGGGGCCAGGTCCACGATTTCCGTCAGGATGCCCCGGACCTCCTCGAGGAGCGACAGCTGTGCGGGGTCGAGGGTCAGCGGTGCGGAGCCCGGGCCCAGCCACGCCTCGGCGCCGTGGCTGCCGATCAGCAGGGTCTCCTCCGGCGGGGAGGCGACCGCCCGCAGACTGTCCAGTGCCCTCCCGGAGATGAGTGCCGTCGTCGTCCGCGGTAAAGCGGTCAGCTCCGCGAAGGCGGCAGCCGAGCGGGGGAGCGGGCGTGCGTCCCCGGCGTGGTCCACGATGGGGGAGATGGTGCCGTCGAAGTCCATGGCCACCAGCAGGTGCTCCGTGCCGGCGATGCGGCGCACCGCCTCCAGCAGTTCGGGGGACAGCGTCAGCCGGGTGCGGCCTGCCTCTTCGGGGTGCTCTGCCTCAGGAGTCATCGCGGATTACCTTCTCGTTGAGGGCGTTCAGGAAGCCGGCCGACCAGCGGTCGACGTCGTGGTCCAGGATCTGCTTGCGCATGGCGCGCATGCGGCGGGCCGATTCCCGGGAGGACATCTTGACCGCCCTCATCACCGCGTCCTTGAGGCCGTCGATGTCGTGCGGGTTCATCAGCAGGGCCTGCTTGAGCTGGTCCGCGGCGCCGGCGAATTCGCTCAGCACCAGGGCGCCGTCGTTGTTGGTGCGGGCCGTGACGTACTCCTTGGCGACGAGGTTCATGCCGTCGCGCAGGGCGGTGACCAGCATGACGTCCGCCGCCAGGTAGAGCGCCACCATCTCTTCCACCGGATAGCTGTGGTGCAGGTAGCGTACCGCCGTGTTCTCGATCGTGTCGTAGGTGCCGTTGATGTGGCCCACGGTGCCTTCGACCTCTTCACGCAGGAGCCGGTACTGCTCCACGCGCTCGCGGCTGGGGCTGGCAACCTGGATCAGCGTCGCGTCGCCAACCTTGAGCTTGCCCTCGTCCAGGAGCTCCTCGTAGGCCTTGAGCCGGTGGCCGATGCCCTTCGTGTAGTCCAGCCGGTCCACGCCCAGCAGGATGGTCTTGGGGTTGCCGAGGTCCTGCCGGATCTGGCGGGCGCGTTCGATGATCTCGGGCTTCTGGGCCAGTTCAGTGATGTGCTGGACATCGATGGAAATGGGGAAGGCCTGGGCGCGGGCGATATGGGTGAGATCGCCGTCGGTGTCCTTGACATGGACCTGCTGCTGCTTGACGCTGGCGCCAAGGAACCGCCGGGCCGAACGCATGAAGTTGCCGGCGTCGCTACTGCGCTGGAAGCCCACCAGGTCAGCCCCCAGCAGCCCGTCGATGATGGCCTGGCGCCAGGGGAGCTGGGCGAAGATCTCCGGCGGCGGGAACGGGATGTGGTTGAAGAACCCGATCTTCAGGTCCGGCCGCGCTTGGCGCAGCATCCGCGGCACCAGTTGGAGCTGATAGTCCTGCACCCAGACAGTTGCGCCCTCGTCGGCAGTACGGACGACGGCGTCGGCGAACCTTCTGTTCACCGTGCGGTAGGCGTCCCACCAGGTTCTGTGGAACTCCGGCGGCGCGATGACATCGTGGTACAGGGGCCACAGCGTGGCGTTGGAAAAGCCTTCGTAATACAGCTCAACGTCATCGCTGCTGAGCTGTACCGGGACGAGGTCCATGCCGCCATGGCTGAATGGCTCCACTGTTTCGTCTGCGGCACCGTGCCAGCCCACCCAGGCTCCGTCCGTCCTGGTCATCATCGGAGCAAGGGCAGTGACCAGGCCGCCGGGGGAGCGCCGCCAGCCGGAGCCGTCATCTCCCGGCTCGCCGGGCGCGCAGCGGTCCACAGGCAGGCGGTTGGAGACCACCATGAAGTCGTACTTGGTGGCATCCTCCGGCCCGTCCGAGGTGGCGTCCGAGCTGCTGCCGGGCACGGCCGCGCTTTCCGTTTTTGTGTCGGATTTGTCGCTTACAGCTCCGTGCATTGGGGCTCCCTGAGGTTGCTTGTGACTCTTATCAACCCTATCGGCCCGGAATCTTCCGGGCCATTCGTCCGTTGGTCAGCCTGAAACGAATACTTGAAAGCGCAAGCTCCGGGTTCTCCCCTAAACTGGGGGAGTTGCCCCTGGTGGCCCGCACTTGTCCGTACGACACGAGGAACTAATGAGCCCCGCAAATGAACCCCGCCAGTCCAAAGCAGAACGCACGGCCGAGGCCCGCGAGAAGGCCCGCGAAATCCGGGAAGCGCAGCTTAAGAAGGACAAGCGGAACAAACTGCTCATTGGCTGGGGCATCGTGGTCGCCGTCGTGGCCATCCTTGCCGTCGTCGCACTTGTGGTAACCACCAGCCTTAAGAACAACGCCCCGGTGGCGGACCAGGGCCCCACCCCGGCCAACGGCAATGTCCATGGCGGCATCACGCTGCTCAAGGGCACCGAAGTGGCAAAGTCCGACGCTGCGTCCGTGAACGTTGCAGACATTCCGGCGCCTGCCGCCTCGGCACCTGCAACGGTCACGGCGCCGGGCGCGGAAGCCGAAAAGGGCAAGCCGGTGAAGGTCGTCCTTTACATCGACTTCATCTGCCCCGTCTGCAAGAACTTCGAGGCGACGTACAACGAGACCCTGACGAAGCTCCGCGACGAAGGCAAGATTACCGTGGAGTACCGCGCCCTGGGCTTCCTGGACAGCCGCTCCACCACCAACTACTCGTCGCGTGCGGCCAACGCCGCTGCCTGCGTGGTGAACGAATCCCCGGAGAAGTACTCGGCGTTTGTGGACACCCTGTTCGCCAACCAGCCGGCCGAAGGCAGCGCCGGGCTTTCCGACGACGAACTGAAGAAGATGGCCACGGACGTGGGCGCCAAGAGCATCGACTCCTGCGTCGAGAACAAGACGTACCGTCCCTGGGTCAAGTACACCACCCAGGAGGCCGCAGCCATTGGCGTGAGCGGTACGCCGACGGTCCTCGTGGACGGCAAGCAGTGGGGCAAGGGCGACAGTGCCCAGACCGAATTCCCTGCATTCGTCGACGCGGCCATCAAGGCCAAGGCCTAAGCGCTCTTTGTGGGGCGGTGGCCCGGCTCCGGATTTTCCGGTGGCCGGGCCACTGTTCGTTTAACCTGGCGTTTGTTTTACGGGCGCCCGTTTTTACGGGCGGGCGGTCCTTGGGCTAACCTTATCTAGCGCCGTCACGGCGCCTGCCCTGATGGGCGTGCCTCCTTAGCTCAGTTGGCCAGAGCACCGCTCTTGTAAAGCGGGGGTCGTCGGTTCGAATCCGACAGGGGGCTCTTATTTTGGCTTTCACTTGCACGTTTAGTGCTGTCGGTGCCTCTAAAGCCTTTTTCTCCGTGATTTCGGGGCGGTTCGTCGGTTGGAGGTCCGCCATGGATGCAGATGAAGCTCTGACGTGCGGTTTTGTTCCCGGTGCCCAGCCTACGGGAGCCAATTTCAACGTTACTCACCCTATTCTGACAAGCTTTGCTGGCCTACCTGACGTCAGGTTGGGGTGTGGTTCACTCGGAGCCGAAATAGTTCTCCAGGTAGGCGGCAGGCGGCAAGTTCTTGAGCTATTTCTAAAACCGTCGAATTACGGGAAGGGCGCTGACGGAGTGCTTCGGCATGCCGGTTTGGTGTTAGCGCGCGGGTAGCGTGCTGGATCGCGCTTGTCCGGGTTCGAACGGCCCGGTGAGGGGTCCTGCCCTGTCAACGAACGAAGTAGCTACTCGCTGGGAAGCAACGGTACGCCCGGCCAGCAGGTCCAGAAGTCCCTGGACCCCTAGCCTCCCGATCGCGGCAGCATCGTTGCGGACCCCGCTGACGGCGGGAACGGCAAACTCGAACCAATCAAGATCGTCAAAAGAGACGATGTCAATATGTGATGCCTGTTCTGGCCCGAGCCTCCGCCTCAGCGCCCGCATCGCGCCAAGTGTTGTGGGTCCGTTCGTCCCGAAAACTGCTGTCGGGCGGACACCCCGATCCAGAATTCGATACATGGCCGCCTCAGAGCCATCAGCAAGGAAGTCGCCGGCATCAAGCAATCGGTCATCCAAGCTGATGCCATGCGCCTCACGGCCAGCCAGATACGCGGCCCTTCGTTCGGCGCCGGTCGAGAACCCCTGCGGCCCACCAACGAATGCCACGTCACGATGCCCCCTGGCTTGGAGCCAATTCAAGACGCTAGCAACGCCTCCGGCATTGTCTGTGGCAAAAAGCGGCGCGTCCACGCCCTCCATTTCTCGGTTGAGCAGAACAACCGGAAGACCAGAGGCTAAGAGGACATCCAGCTGCCCGGACCGACCTCCCTGCGGGGCCAAGAGAAGCCCGTCAATGCGTTGAGCGGCAAAGATTCGAAGGTACTCGTCGGCTTGGGCAGCATCTTCATTGGCATTTGCGAGAAGCACTGTGTAGCCACGCTTCCGCGCCTCCTGCTCAGCGGCATGGGCAAGCTCAGAGAAAAACGGATTGCGAATGTCGGACACAAGAAGGCCGATAACGTCCGTCTTCGAACGACGCAAGGACCTGGCCGGCCCATTAGCTATGTACTTGAGTTCAGCAGCTGCTGCCAGGACCCGCGTGCGGGAATCCTGCGAAGTCTGGCTACTGCCGCTCAACACACGCGAAGCCGTGCCCAAGGCAACACCTGCGCGCTCTGCGACGTCTTTGATGGTAGCTACCTGGCTCACCCCTCCTGTGGAAACGTTTCAACCCTACTGGGAACGCGGTAACCAAGGCAAGGAGCCGAGAGGGAGTTGGCCGTGTCAAAACAGTTGCAGGCAAGACGGCACCGTTGACATTCAGAACAGGTGTCTTGCATACTCGTGGAAACCTTTCCATGGAAACCTTTCCATAGAAGGTTTCCATCAGCGACTACCATCCTCCAAGGCTGTTGGTCGTAAATCGCCTGAAGCCACCAAGGAGCAAAGCTATGAACACGGTCTTCGTGGTCGGAAGCCTGAACATCGACCAGACCATCCGGGTCCCGTCCTTTCCGCGGGCCGGTGAAACAATCCGAGGATCGGACGCAACGTTCAGCCCGGGCGGCAAGGGAGCCAACCAGGCGGTGGCGGCCTCCCGGGCGGGGGCCGCCGTAAGGCTGGTGGGACGTGTTGGTCAGGATGCCCACGGGGCGGCCATCCTGCAGGTGCTGGCCGAGTCCAACATCGACAGCAGCCACGTGAAACTGACAGATTCGGCTTCCACTGGCACTGCAGTCATCGCCGTAGATGACCAGGGTGAAAACCAGATCATCCTCAGCCCCGGTGCGAACGCGGCACTGTCATTCGCCGATGTAGACGCGGGGCTGGCAACTTTGACCCCCAATGATGTGCTGGTTCTCCAACTGGAAATTCCCCGGGACATCGTTCGGCACGCCGCGCGTGCCGCCAAGCTTTGCGGCGCCTTTGTCATTCTCAACGCTGCCCCCTCTCCACTGGAGATTGAAGGGCTGTTCGATGACATTGACCTGCTCGTAGTCAATGAGCAGGAGATCCAGGACCTCGCCCGTCTGGCCAATGCATCGGGCGACCTCGCCGAGCTGACGGAGACCCTCCCGTCCGTTCTCGGCCCGGCAGTGCTGTGCACAGCGGGAGCACAAGGCGCCGTCACTTTCCTTGGCCGTAGGCCTGTCCATATATCGGCACCTGAAGTATCCGTCGCGGACACGACCGCCGCGGGCGACACGTTCGTCGGTTATCTCGCCGCATCGCTGGCTGCTGATCGCGAACTCCCTGCCGCGATGGCCATTGCCGGCCGCGCGGCGTCGATCGCCGTGACCCGCCCCGGGGCCGTGGAATCCATTCCCTGGCGCCATGAACTACCAACCCTGCAAGACCACGACACCCAATCCGCAGCCCTTTTTCTTTCCCACCCTTAGGAGTCACATGAAAATCGCTCTCGGAAATGACCACGCCGGCTTCCCACTGAAGGACTTTGTTCGCTCAGTCCTGGAAGGCCTCGGCCACGACGTCCTTGACCGCGGCGCACCCGACGAGTTGCCCGTCGACTTTCCTGACATCACACGCGCCACCTGCGAACTTGTCCTGACCGGCGAAGCCGACAAAGCCGTCCTGGTTTGCGGAACCGGCGTGGGGGCAGTCATGGCAGCCAACAAGATCCCGGGCATACGTTGCGCGTTGGGACACGACGTCTACTCTGCGCATCAGTCCGTGGAGCACGACGACGCGAACGTCATCGCCATGGGGGCCTGGCTCATCGGCCGCGCCACAGCCAAAGAAGTCCTCGAGGCCTTCCTCGTCGCGAAGTTCGACGACGACGAAGACACCAAACGGCGAGTAGCGAAACTCCGGGAACTCGAACTCCTGGGAGCCAGGAACCTGGCAGACGAAATCTAACCCCCTCCGCAACCCAAAACTAGAAGACACAATGGAAATATCAAAGGAGATATCACGATGACGGCACAACTTTTCGACCGCTCCCGGCAAGCCGCGCATGGGTCCCCAGGTAAATTCAAGACGGCCTTTGCTTCAGGCGCCGGCACCTGCGTCGAGAACTACGACTTCGTCGCGTACGGCACCGCTGCCGCACTGTACTTCGGCAAGGTCTTCTTCCCCAATACCGACCCTGTCGTGGGGACACTGCTCGCCTTCGCCACTCTCGCAGTGGGCTTCTTCATGCGACCCGTGGGCGGCGCCATCGGCGGCTACCTCGGTGACAAGCACGGACGCAAACCCGTGCTCGTAGGAGCGCTCCTGGCTATGGGCATCGCCACCGTGCTCATTGGCTGCCTTCCCACCTACGACCAAGTCGGCGTTCTCGCTCCCATCCTGCTCATCATCATTCGAATGATCCAGGGGCTTGCCTTCGGCGCCGAGTGGGGCGGAGCAGTCATGATGACGTTCGAGCACGCGCCTTGGAAGAAAAGGGGGCGCTTCGCCGCGATCCCTCAAGCCGGAAATCCGCTCGGCATCACGTTGGCCAATGCAGCCTTCCTGCTCTCCGCATCCCTGCAAACCGACTGGGCGTGGCGGCTGCCCTTCCTGGCAAGTGCCGTCCTCATCGTCGTCGGGCTCGTCGTACGGATGAAACTCGAAGAATCCCCGGAATTCGTCAACGCCAAGCACCACGGCGCGATCGTGAAGAATCCCTTGGCAACAGTCTTCAAGAACGACTGGCGCAACATCCTGCGCGTGATCTCACTGCGCATCGTTGAGAGCTGCGCCTACTACGTCACCGCAACGTTCCTGCTTTCCTACATCACCCAAAACAACCCAGCTGACCGCGCCGTAGGCCTGACCGGCATCGTGCTCGCCAGCCTCATCGCGATCCCCGTAACCCTGCTCGCAGGCAATCTGACCGACCACATCGGCCGCCGCAAGCTCTACCTGGGCGGCGCAATCGCCGTGATCATCTTCGGCTTCCCGATGTTCATGCTCAGCAACACCGGCAACCCCGTTCTCATAGTGCTCGCCTTCGTCATAGGTATCGGCCTTATCCACGCCACCTTCACTGGAACGCAGGGAGCCTGGTTCGCAGAACTCTTCCGGACCAACACACGGACCTCCGGCGCCTCCATCGGCTACCAGGTAGCAGCCTCAATCTCAGGGCTTGCCCCCTTCCTCGCAGTACTCCTGGCAGCAAACTTCGGATGGGCCGGCGGCGCCTCCCTGTACGTCCTCGTGGGTGTCATCGGGCTGCTCGGCGTACTGACCACGCGCGAAACATGGGGCTCCAAAGAAAAAGCTGAAGTGGACTTGATCATCGCAGGCCCCGCCAATAACGAAGCAACAGAGGCTTCCAACCAGAACGTAGAACAATTCCACACCAACCACAGCTAGGGCGTCAGTTAGCCAATAAGGTGAGAGCCAGCGGACGACAGGACGAGGTCAGTCCGCTGGCTCCCCAGCGCAGCCTGCGGGATATGAAGAAGCAGCGAGTAGCTCCTTCTCCCGCCCTTTACTGCATGCACGGGTGTCCAAGCAGAACTAATAGCCCCGCCGGCCCCTGTTGAAGGAGCTATAGGCAGCACCCGCCCTACGCGCATTTCACTTTGAGGAAGAGCAATACTTCACGCGATTCGCACCATCCTCCATGTAGCGACGACAGACGCCGCCGAGATTGACGATTTACTGAGTTCAACAGTTGAAAGCCTCATCCCTGACGCCCTTGCAATAAATCACGGCATCAGAGTGACCCGAATCGGGCCCGGAGAATACACCGTCGAAACCGCCGCGGATGTTGCCTGCGGTTATACGGTTTCGAGCTGCATTTGAACCACGATAGAAGCGTCGGGGCCCAGGGCATGCTCGGCGACCAGCACGGGCATCAGTTGGGACAGTGGGGGCTATGTCACATGTCGTGACGGGAGTCGTCTGCGGGACAACGAGTAGGAGCTCCGGCCATGCCGGTCCTCCCTTGTCAGGCGGTTTTGACGTCAGGTTTGGGTGTAATCCAAACGAATGAAACGAGGCGAGCGAAGTTTCCGAGTTTGAGCATGCGGCTGCGCTGGGCGCGAGTAGCCGCACACAGGGAAATTGAACGCTCGTCCTGAGTGATCCCCATGCGGCGGGGTACGCCGCATGCTCTAAGGAAACTCATGGTTACCGCTCTTCTGCCCTCGGGGCCCGGGCTCAGTCGGTGAATTCGTTGGCGCCGAGGGCGAAGTCCCAGTGGCCGACCCCGTTGCCGGCCAGGCCTACCGTGACCAGACCTATTCCTTCCAGCCAGTGCGCCATTTTCAGGCCCCCGACATCCAGCGGGCGGAGCCCGAGGCTCCCGATGAATGCCGCCACGTCCGCTTTGGCCTGCGCATCGTCACCTGCCATGAAGACGTTTGGCCGGCCCTTCTCCAGGACGTTGCGGAAGATGGTGTTGAATGCCTTCACCACGCTGGCGCTGGCCGGGGCCGTCTTGGCGACTTCCTGCGCGATCGAGGTTTCCTCGCTGTGGGCCAGGCCGTCGAAGGTGGCGTTGAAGGGGTTGCTGATGTCGATGATGACCTTGCCGGCGAGGGCGTCTCCGTACTCCGTGACGACCGGAACGACGCCGTCGTACAACAGGGCGGTGATGACGATGTTCCCGGCCGGGACGGCGCCCCACGTGCCCGTCGTCGTGCCGCCGCCCAGAGCCTTGGCCAGGCGATCGACCTTGGACTGACCGCGTCCCATGACCTCGACGGTATTGCCGCCTGCCACCGCGAGCGTGCCGATTGTTCGGGCCATGTTTCCCGTACCGATGATGGTGATGCTGCTCATGAGATGTGCTCGTTTCTTGTTCTCGAGGTGTCGCTCTGTCTCGTTCGAGACCAATTCGTTGTAGCGACTGGGATGTTGCAGGGCGTGCCCGCAAGGATTCCTGCTGTGGGGTCAGATGGCGGTGGTGCCGCCGTCGGCGACCAGCTCCAGGCCGTTGACGTAGCTGGAGTCCTCGGAAGCCAGGAAGAGGGCGACGGAGGCGATTTCTTCGGGCCGGCCCATCGTTCCGCGGGGGATCAGGGACTCGAATGCGACCTTGGTTTCCTCGTCGAACAGTTCTTCCTGTTTGGCGGTGCCGACCTGGCCGGGTGTCAGGACGTTGACCCGGATCTTGCGGTCGCGCAATTCGTTGAGCCAGACACGGGCCCAGGCCTGCTGGACCGCTTTGCTTCCCGCGTAAAGGCTCCAGCCAGGGAATGCGCCCAGGGAGGCGTTGGATCCGGTCATGAAGATCGAGCCGTTGTCATTGATCAGCGGCAGGGCCTTCTGCACCGTGAACAGGGTGCCCCGCGCGTTCAGCGAGAAGGCGCGGTGGAACTGCTCGTCAGTGATGTCGCCGAGGACGGCGGGTTCCCCTATCCCGGCACTGGCCCACAGCACATCGATCGAGCCCTTCTCCCGCTTGACGGTGTCGTACAAGCGGTCCAGGTCGTCCAGGTCGGCCGCGTCACCTTGCACGGCGGTGACGTTCCGGCCGATCAGCTTGACGGCTTCATCCAGAGCTTCCTGCCGCCGGGCCTGGATGAAGACGTGCGCTCCTTCCTTGACGAACAGTTTGGCGCCCGCCAATGCCATACCGGTGGATCCGCCGGTGATCACTGCGACCTTGCCATCAAGCTTTCCCATGATTGCTCCATTTCATATGCCCTGCCGATGCTAAGTACACCGATCTGAGTACTTAACGTAACCGAGCAGTGATGCGGGGCGCAAGTTATGTACACCGATCAGTACCCTTTGCGCTAAACTGGACATATGACGGAGTTGAAGAAGGGGCCGCAAGGCGTGCGGCGCGGCAGGGGTGCACGGGAGCGGATCCTCACCGCGTCACAGCAACTGTTCCGCGATCAAGGCATCAACAGCACCGGGATGGACCAGCTCTGCGCTTCGGCTGAGGTGTCCAAGCGGACGTTGTACCAGCACTTCCCCGGCAAGGACGAGCTGATTGCCGAATGCCTCCGCCAATTCGATCCGGACATCCTGCCCGAGGTTTTCGACCGCACCGATCTCACACCCCGCGAACGACTCCTCGCCATCTTCGAGATTCACGCACCCCTCTGCCCATTCATTGCAGCGGCGGTCGAAATCCCCAATCCTGCCCACCCGGCGCGCGCCTACGCCAGCGACTACAAAAAAGACTTCGCCGCACGGCTCACCGACACCGCCCGCGAGGCGGGCGCCACTGACCCCGAACAGCTCGGCGAGCAACTGGCGCTGCTCCTGGACGGCGCCTCAGCCCGCAGCCGGGTCCTCAACACCGACACCTTCGCCACCGCCGCCGCCATCGCCGCCGTCCTCGTAGACAACGCCATCCCCGCAGAAACGGCAGTGGCCGCCGCTTCGCTTGCGAACTGACGAGCCTGCAACGCCGCCCAGAACCGCTGCGCCAACTCATGCCGATACGCCGCTGACAACTCCGCCACAACACGCTTGGCTCGCTCAATGGTGCAACCACCAAGGACCCAATGAATTGGCTTACGCGCATTCGGGTCACATGTAGCGCTGTGAAAAAGCCGGCCATTTATCGCTACGAATCTCATCTGACGGCGCTGGCTGGGCTTCCTCGCGTCAGGTCGGATGTGCCCCACTTGGACAGTCTCTGAAGACGCCTGTGGAACGCTCCTACTTGGTGCTTCGTCGGCCCAGTTGCTCCAGCTCATCCACGGCTTCGAATCCCTGGGCTACATCGCGGTGGAATTGAGAACCCACTGGCACAACCAGCGTCTCGCGGCTGTTGCCCGGCTGGGCGCCAAGCAGGACGGAGTTCTGCGCAACCACGACCTGTAGCGCGACGGCACGGTGCGCGATGGCGCGTGGTCGAAGGGGATAGCCTCGATCTGGCCTTCCCTCATCCTTGGGAGCACCATTTGGCCGAGCGTAATCTGGCAGCGATCTGGGCAAATTATCGCGATCTTGGCTACCGGCGGATGATCTACACGAACACGGTGAGCGTCCGGTTCTCTCAGGAACTAGCGGCCGCCATGGGAGATGACCCCAGAATTACTGCTGTTCTGCTCACCGCAGCCGATGAGACATCCGCCGCCCGTCTGCGGGGGCGCATCCAGGGCAGGACTTTCAGGAACATCTTGACCGCAGCAATGCCACCGCACGGGAACTTGAGCTGCTCACACCACGATGGGTCCATCGATGTCGCACGGACGACCGCAGCGTCCAGGACATCGCTGCCGACCTCCTGCCGCTCATCGGATGGACAGCCAACTCTGCCGGCTAAGGCTCGCTTAACCGGGTGAACACCCGCCCGGCAGATAGTTGGAACTGGCAAGAATCGCCCCGTGAGTTCGCCGCGCTTTCCGCTGACTTGGAGCGCCCGGAATCTATCGATATGCGAACTCACGTCTGGGCCGGTCCTCGCACATCTGGTCCACGGTCTTGGTGGCGAACCAGCTGAGGTCCACCAGTGCCGAGGTGGCATCCGCCCAGAACGCGGGGAGGCCTCCGGCGCGGCGTCCGGTGATCTCGTAGGGGATGGGCAGGCCGACTGCCTTTTCCGAATGAGCGAAGGACTTCCAATACGGAGGAACCTTTGCCGGAGCCGAGGTTCCAGCGGAAGACGCCGGTGCGGTCCGCGACGTGGTTCAGGGCGGCCACGTGGCCTTCGGCAAGGTCGACGACGTGGATGTAGTCACGCAGGCAGGTGCCATCAGGGGTGTCGTAGTCGCCGCCGAACACCATGAGCTTCTCGCGGCGTCCCACGGCCACTTGGGCGATGAAAGGCACCAGGTTGTTGGGGATGCCCTGGGGGTCCTCACCGATGCGGCCGGACGGGTGCACCCCCACCGGGTTGAAATAGCGCAGCAGGGCGATGTGCCAGCGGCTGTCCGCCGCGCCAAGGTCCGCCAGGATGTCCTCGATCTGCTCCTTGCCACGGCCGTAGGGGTTGTTGGCGCCGATCTCCATCCTCTCCACGTAAGGGATGGGGTTGTGTTCGCCGTACACGGTGGCGGAGGAGCTAATACGATTGAACGGACGTCATGGCAGTCCATGACTCGGATCAGGTTCAGGGTCCCCACGAGGTTGTTGTAGTAGTACTTGAGCGGTTCGCGCACTGACTCACCCACGGCCTTGAGCCCGGCGAAGTGGATCACGGCGTCGATCGTATGGGCGGCAAAGACGCCTTCCACTGCGGCTTCGTCCACCAGGTCCACGTTGTGCAATCCGCGGTCCTGCCGCTGAGCTCGGCAACCCGGCGCAGTGATTCTTCGCTGGAGTTCAGGAGGTTATCAATCACCACCACATGATGGCCGGCTTCCTGCAGGGACAAGACTGTGTGAGAACCGATGTACCGGTGCCACCTGTGACCAAAATTTTCATGTGCATCCTGAATTTGATCAAAGCCTGCCCGCCGTTCCGCCGGTTCCGGACAGCGGGCAACGTCGAGGCAGGCTTTCCAATTGCTACAGGGCGGTGATTTTAAGCAGGAGTGCGTGCTCGGGGTTGAGGACGGGCATGGGCAGTCCCACCTCGGCCAGGATATGACCGCCGGCAATGGCGCCGTCCGCCATCCAGGCCGGGGGTTTGACCTGCGCGAATGTGTGCGAATAGTCGGCGTCGCCCGGGGCCGGGAAGATGGGCTCCACACGGTACTCCCGGTCCGGCTCCAATCCGGGGATGGAGATCCGTCCCGGTTGTTCCGAGGGGGCGGTGCGTGTGCGGACCAGGGCGAACAGTGCCGCAGTGGAGCCCGGAGAAACGGTGGCCTGGGAGGCATCGCTGGGGGCCACGACGCCGTGCAGCATCAGGGAATCGCCGGGCACGTCCGAGCGGACCATGCGCCCGGAGTGAATCAGGCCGCGGTGTTCCTTGTAGAGGGCGATGAAGCGTTTGAGTTCCTCACGCTCGGCGCCCTGGACCCCGCGGACGTCCCATTCCATGCCGAAGTGGCCAAACAAAGCCGTGATGGCACGGAACGATAGGTCGTGCGTGCGGGCCGTGGTGTGCGAGGTGGTGGGGCCGACGTGCCCGCCCACGAGTTCGGGCGGGACCACCAGCCCGGTCCAGCGCTGGATGGTCTGCCGTTCCAGGGCATCGTTGCAGTCCGAGGCCCAGATGCGGTCCGTGCGTTCCAGGATGCCCAGGTCCACACGGGCCCCGCCGGAGGAGCAGCTTTCAATCTCGACGCCGGGATGGGCCTTCTTGAGCTCGTCAAAGAGCCGGTAGGCGGCCAGGGTTTGTTCGTGGACCGAGGAGCGGCCGGCATGGCCGTGCTCCAGCTGGTCCCTGTTCTGGTCCCACTTCAGGTAGCTGATGTTGTTCTCGCGCAGCAGGGCGTCGACGCGGTCGAAAATGTACTGCCACGCGTCCGGGTTCACAAGGTCGATCACCTGCTGGTTCCGCCATTCGATCGGCAGGCGGCCGCCGTCCTTGTAGCTCTGGACGGAAGGACCAACGATCCAGTCGGGGTGCGCGCGGACAATGTCGGAGTCCAGGTTGACCATTTCGGGTTCCACCCAGAGCCCGAATTCCATCCCGCGGGAGGTGACGGCGTCGATGAGCGGTGTGAGCCCGTTGGGCCAGAGGGTTTCGTCGACGTACCAGTCGCCGAGGCCGGCGTGGTCGTCGCGGCGGCCGCGGAACCAGCCGTCGTCGAGCACAAAACGCTCGACGCCAAGATCCGAGGCGGACTCGGCCAGTTCGATCAGCGTGTCGATGTTGTGGTCGAAGTAGACGGCTTCCCATGTGTTCAGCACCACCGGGCGCGGCTTTCCGGCGGGCAGGCCGGTAGCGGCAGCGGGCAGCACGTGGTGCGGGCGGTTGCGGAACCAGCTGTAGAAGGCCTCGCTGATGCCGTCCAGGCCGCGGCCGGAGTAGGCGGCGAACAGCGCAGGGGTGGTGTAGCTGGCACCCGGCTGGAGGATGACTTCGGCGGGGCCGAGGAGCTCGGAGCCGCCGATCATGGTGCGGCCATCGCCGATGCTGTCGGCAAACTGTTCGTGGTTGCCGCTCCAGGCCAGGTGCGTGGCCCAGACCTTTCCGTGGCGGTTGCCGAAACCGGCGGTCCCGGCTGCGAAGAGCAGTGAGGAGTCGTGCCCGGTGCGGCCGTGTCGGCCGGTGCGGACCCAGGTGCCCTGCTGGATGGGGCGCCGCTGCGGGTGGCGTTCCCGGCACCAGCGTCCGGTCAGGTCAAGGAGTTCGACGGCGGCGGGTGCCACCGGGAGCACAGTGGCCAACTCGTCGAGCTGGTAAGGCGTGGTTCCGGTGTTTGTGACGGTGTGGCATAGTTCCAGCAGGCCGCCGTCATGCAGGGTCAGGGCGGACGATACGCGGATCCCGGCGTCGGCGTCTGCCTGGATGATGACGACGGCACCAGCGCCGTCCGATGCCACCTCAGCCACGCGGAGCCGGACGGAGAAGTCGTAGCCGGGAACGCCGTCGGCAATGCGGTGACCGCGCAGAGCGGGCCGGCCCCGCCAGCTGGATGAGGCCTGCGGCAGCAGGCCCGCGGGAACGGTGGCGTCGGCGGACGACGGCGGGATGGCCGCCTTGAGGATAGCGAGGTCCGGCAGGGTGCTGCCAAGGTCCGTGCCCCAGTGGATGACCTCGGCCTCCCCGCTGTCGAAGCTGATCACCAGGCTGGTGCCGGCGGAACGGAGGTGGAGGGGTTTCATTGATGTTGTCCTTCTGTGTGGGAGTAGCGGGCTGGGGCTGCAGGCTGCGGGATACTCGATGCCCGCGGCGCAGTAGGTATGGGGGTCGCTAGTTGGAGAGGGCGTTGATCTGTTCCTTGGCATGAGCGATGTCTGATTCAGCTGCGAATTCGTCGATGGCCGCGAGTTCCTCGCCGGTAAATGCGAGGTTGTTTATGGCGGATAGCGTGTCTTCCAGTTGCTGGACGCTGGATGCACCCACCAGGGCCGAGGTGACGGATGATCCCTTGGGCTGATCGCGCAGGATCCAGGCGATGGCCATCTGCGCGAGTGATTGCCCGCGGCCGGCGGCGATCCTGTTGAGCCCGCGGACACGGTCCAGTTTGTCCTCGGTCAGGGCCGATTTGGACAGGAACCTGGCCTTGGCGGCGCGCGAATCGGCCGGGATGCCGACCAGGTAGCGGTCCGTGAGCATGCCCTGTGCCAGCGGCGAGAAGGCGATGGACCCCGCCCCCACCTGGTCCAGCGCCTCGTAAAGGTTCGGCGTTCCGTTTTCGGGCCACCGGTTGAGCATGGAGTAGCTGGGCTGGTGGATCAGCAGCGGCGTCCCGAGGTCCTTCAGGATCCGGGCAGCCTCAAGAGTCTGCTCCGGACTGTAGGAGGAGATGCCCGCGTAGAGCGCCTTGCCGGAACGCACCGCCTGGTCCAGTGCGCCCATGGTTTCTTCCATCGGGGTTTCGGGGTCCGGGCGGTGGCTGTAGAAGATGTCCACGTAGTCCAGGCCCATCCGGCCCAGCGACTGGTCCAGGCTGGCCAGCAGATACTTGCGGGAACCAAAGTTGCCGTACGGGCCCGGCCACATGTCGTAACCGGCCTTGCTGGAGATGATCAGCTCGTCCCGGTACGGCTTGAAGTCGTCCTGCAGGTGGCGGCCGAAGTTGGTTTCGGCCGAGCCGTCCGGCGGGCCGTAGTTGTTGGCCAGGTCAAAGTGGGTAACGCCGAGGTCGAAGGCGCGGCGGAGAATGGCGCGCTGTTCATCGAAGCGCTTGTCGTCGCCGAAGTTGTGCCACAGGCCCAGGGAGATGGCCGGAAGTTTCAGACCGCTGCGTCCGACGCGGCGGTAGGGCATGGATTCATAGCGGGTGTTCGCAGCAGAATAAGTCATCGGTGCCTTTCTGCCTGCCGCGGCAAGAAGCCGGGCCGGCGCATGGTGCGGGAGGTTAAAGCAGGAATGAACCGGCCGGAAAGGGTCAAACCAGGACGTCAGCAGGTACCTGAGGGCCGCAACAAAGCCAGGGTGGCACTGACGCTGTGGTGCGGACAGTACTGGGATGCTTCGAGCGAAGCTCAGGCTGCGTTTCGCGGCGGGTGTGCAGCCTCCCGCCATCCGACGCTGCACACCCCCGTTTTTTCGTACGTTATTCAGCCTCGACGGTTAGCGTGGCCCGGTAGGCTGCCCAGTGCTGCGCTGTGGCGTGCAGGGACGCGGGCGGGATGGGTTGTTCGCGGGGGTCGGGTACATCGAGGCGGTCGGTGTAGTAGAGGCTGGGAACCCCGAGACCGGCTTGTGCCGAGGTCCAGTTTTGGTAGGCGGCCTGGCTGGGCAGGGCCCAGCCGTCGGTGTCGATCAGCAGTTCCGGGCATGCAGAGGTGGCGACGCGGGCCCGGTGGGTCATGGTGTCGAGGACGCCGGTGCCGGGGGTGGTGTTGGGTGGTTCGACATGGCCGCCTGGCTGGTCGAGCATGAGCACGTCGTTGAGGCGGAGCATGTCTGACACGTCGCGGAAGCCGGGGTCTGGTGTGTGGGTGACCACCAGGGCGCCGGGGTTGATCTCTTTGATGGCTTGGTAAAGGACTGCGAGCAGTTCGTGGAGCAGGTCGATGCCCCATGACGACCCGGCATGGGTGAGGGCAGATCCGGCGGGGGTGGAGGCGGTGAAGTCTATTTTGATCCCGTCGGCACCGAGCTCGCCGATCATGGACCGTGCTGCTTGCTGGATCAGCTTGCGCCCGGCCGGTGATTCGGGGTCGAGGGCGACCGGCTGACCGGTGTGGTCACGGACGCAGGCTTCCGGTGGTGCGCCCTCGGTGTCCCAGGCCTTGTACCAGAGCAGCACCCGCTGGCCGGCGTCATGCCGTTCCCGGATCCACCCGGCCATGTCCGGCCATTTTTCGGTGTCGGGGCGGCAGGTGGCATAGTCCTGCTGCCATTTGTCGTCGATGACGATGGTCCCGGGCACGATTCCGTGCGTGGCGAGCGTGTTGAGATAGCCGTCGTAGTCTGTCTGGCGTGCCCTATCCACTGCGGTGCGCTGACCGCCGATTGAGGCCATTGCGTCGGCGTTTTGGGCGCCCCAGCCGCAGAACATCGGCTCGAGCCACTCTGGTGAGGGCGGGGCCTGGGTGCGGGCGGGCAGCAGACCTCGGGCGTCGAGCAGCTCGCGGTAGCGTTTGAGCCCGTCGTAGGGGTCATCGGCGAGGAACAGCAGGAGTGTGGGTGTGCTGAAGTGGCCCTCGACTGAGGTGTGTCCGTCGTAGTCGTAACGGAGGGAGAAGCCCGGGGTGAGGGCGTCGTAGGTGAGTTGGGTGAAGGGGCGCCGCGTGGCTGCGACACCGATCATCAGGCAGGGCCCGCCCGATGCCAGGGACGCGGCGGGGTCCGCGGGGGAGAGGGCCAGGCACAGCGGGGGTGGGGTGAAGAGCCATCTTCCGACGCCGGGCTGGCCACCGTCTCCTACTACGCCCAGGGCTGCGGATTCCCCCGCGGGGCGGAGGACCTGCCATGGCCGGTCCGGGTTGGGGGAGAAGACGGTGCTGTGCAGCAGGTCACTGGGCAGCAGACCGGAGCCGGCCACGTGGGCGCCGAGCTGGCGGATGGATGTGATGCGGCCTGTGCCCTGGACGGTGGTGGTCAGTTCGAGGGCGTCGCCTTCGGCGCGCAGCTGGGTGTGGTGGTGCTGCCACAGTGAGCTCGTTGCCGTGATTTCGACCTGGGTGAGGTTCCTGTCGGGGGCGTTGACGTTGACGTCTGTGACACGGATTTCGTCATTGCCGGCGGTCGTGTTGATGCTGGCAAGCAGGCGAAGGCGCGCCAGGGATGCGCCGTCGGGGGTGGCCAGGGTGAGGACCTGACGCGCAGGGTCGATCGAGATCTCCATCCCGGCGGCCAGGAAGGGACGTGTGCTGTTCGCATGCAGGTCCAGGGTCAAGGGGTTCTCCGTGGGTTGGGTTGGGTTTTCCGGCGGCGTTTCATCCCGTGGGATGGGTGTTTCCTGGTCATGGTTTGCAGGGGAGGCTGTTCCCGGTGCGGGTTACCATTCCTGCCTTTCCTGGATGGTTCCGTACGGGATATCGGGGCGGAGCTGGACGGTGAAGTCCCGGGCGGAGTGCCGGGCAACGAGGATCCCTTTGCCGCCGCAGAGCGGGGCCCGTTCGGCGAGGATATTCACCGCGTTGTCCAGTTGTTCCTCTAATTGGCTGCGTTTCTGGACCCGAACGTGGAGGAGGTCTTCATTTGATGCATTGGTGTACATGGTGGTCCTGTAGGGGTGGATCGTTGTCGCGCGGGTGGAAGAGGCGGAACCGAAAAGGCCCCGCCCCTCCATCAGCGTCGGATGGTTACTTGAAGAGGGCGTTGACCTTTTCGTTGATCTCGGTCAGGCTGCTGGCGTCCTTCTTGCCTGACAGCACAGCGTCCATTGCCGGCGCCATGAGGCCATCGACCTTTGTCGCGTTTTCGGTGATGGTGAAGAGGAAGGTCGTGCCGTCCTTGACGTGGGTGGTGAAGGCGTTGACGTTGACGCCCTTGGCCTCGAAGGCCGCGGCGGCCTTTTCGGAAGAGCTCTTGACGGCGGGGAAAACTACACCCTTGGAGGCTACGACGTCCTGGCAATCGGTGGAGGCGAGGTATTCGACCCACTTGACGGAAGCAGCCGGGTTCTTGGTGCCGGCCCAGATCGAGTCGGCCAGGCCGTTGAACATGGACGCGCGCTTGCCGTTGGGTCCCTTGGGTGTCGGGGCGATGCCGGCTTTGATGCCCTTGTAGCTGGTGTACTGGCCGATCATCCAGGAGCCGTTGACGTTGATGGCGGCCTTCCCCGCCCCGAAGACGTCTGACATGCTGGCGCCGACGGTGGTTTCAAGCTTGGGCATGTAGCCCTTGTCGACCAGGCCGGCCCACCAGGAGATGGTTTCCTGGAACTTGGGGTCGTCGTAGTTGAACTTGGTGCCCCAGGGGTTTTTGTCGGTGTGGGTCCAGCCGGTGGTGCCGGTGAGGTAGCTCCATTCGGCCTGGCCCTGGCCGGAGCCCCCGCCGGCGAGGCCCATGCCGTAGACGGCGACGTTGTTCTTGTCGAAGCCGGCTTCGTCGCCGCGTTTGCCGTTCTTGTCCACGGTGAGGTGGGCGATGGCCTTTTCGTAGCTGCCGCCGTCCTGCGGGTTCCAGTCCAGGTTGGCCATCTGCTCGGCGGTCAGGCCCGCGGAGTCCGTCATGGCCGTGTTGTAGAACAGGCCTACGGTGTCCCAGTCCTTGGGCAGGCCGTAGCGCTTGCCGTCCTGGCCCACCCAAAGGTCCGCGAGGCCCTCGTTGTAGATCGAGAGGTCAATCTTGTCGTTCTTGACGGCGTCATCGAGGGGCAGCAGCTGCTTGGTCTTGATCAGTTCCGGGTATTTGGTGAGGTGGTTCGTGAAGACGTCCGGTGCGTTTCCGGCGACGAATCCGTTGGTCAGGGTGGTCCAGTAGTCGCCATAGCCGCGCTGGGTGATCTTGACTTTGATGTCGGGGTTGGCCTTGTGGAAGTCTTCCGCGCACTGTTTGTACGCGGGGAGCTGGTTGGCGTCCCAGAGCCAGTAGTTGATTTCGCCCTTGGCCTCACTGGCGGTGGTGGAGGTGGATCCGCCGCCGCAGGCGGAGAGGGAAACGGCGATGGCCGCGGCGGCAGCAACGGCGCCTAGGGTTTTCTTCATGATTGACCTTTCGAGGAGGGCTGAGCTTGCCCGGGTGGGGTGTGTGAGGGGAGAAGTGGTTGGAGTCTGCGGCTTATTTGATGCCGGAGAAGCCGATGGAGTTGACCACCTTCTTGCCGAAGGCGATGAACAGGATGATGACCGGCAGTGCGGCAACGATGGTGGCTGCCATCAGTCCGGACCAGTCCGGGGCGCCCTGCGGGGACTGTGATTTGAAGACACCCAGGCCCACGGTGAGGACCCGGGAGTTCTCATCATTGGCGACCAGCAGTGGCCAGAAGTACTCGTTCCATTGCCCCACGAACGTCAGCAGCGTGAGGGTGGCCAGCGGGGCGGCTGCATTCGGAAGCACGATCTGGAAGAAGATGCGCCAGTGCTTGGCGCCGTCGAGCATTGCTGCTTCCTCCACTTCGCGGGACATGCTGAGGAGGAACTGCCGCAGGAAGAAGATGGCGAAAATGGACATGAACAGAAAGGGCAGCGTTAGGCCGGCGAACGTGTTCAGCAGGCCCAAATTCTTGATGAGGAGGAAGTTGGGCAGAGCGGTGAAGATGCCCGGAATCATCATGGTGGCCAGGAATAGGGCGAAGACTTTGTCCCGTCCGGGCCAGCGGAGCCGGGCGAAGGCGTAGGCGGCCAGGGCGCTGAAGAAGACCTGGGACGCTGTTGTTACGGTGGAAAAGAGGATCGAGTTGCGCAGGTACACCCAGAAGTCGATGGCTGCACCGGAACCGCCTTCGGCGAGGGCTTCCTCGGTGGACTGCATTCCAAAGACACGCTTGAACGCGCCCCAGGAGAAGTCTGCCGGCAGCAGGTTCGTGGAGTTGGAGGCCAGCGATCCATTGGTGGAGAACGCAGTACGAATCATCCAGAGGAACGGGAGGATGGTGGCGATGAGTGCAAGGACCACTAGCGCCCAGGCACCGATACGGCGCCAGTTGGTTGGTTTGCGGGTAAGGGTTTGGGTAGTCATGGCTGGGATTCCTTAGTCCAGATCCGATTCATTGCCCTTGAGGAACTTCATCTGGATGAAGGCCACCAGGGCGAGGATCACGAAGAGAACGACGGACAGGGCCGAGGCGTAGCCGAAGTCCGATTCGGCGAAGGCCTTTTGGTAGATGTACATCTGGATGACCCGGGTGGCGTTGACCGGGCCGCCGTTGGTGGTGATCGCGACGGTATCGAAGACCTGGAAGGAACCGATGACGCTGACTACCAGGACCAGTGCCAGGACCGGGCGCAGCAGCGGCAGGGTGATGCTCCAAAACGTCCTCGTTGGCGACGCGCCGTCCAGGGATGCCACTTCGTAGACATGGTGGGGAATGGCCTGGAGGCCGGCGAAGATCAGCAGGGCGGTGTAGCCCATGTGCTTCCAGACGTTGACGACGGCGATAGTTGGGATGGCCCACTGTTCGCTGCCGAAGAAGGCGACGCGGGGAAGCCCCATCCAGCTGATGATCTCGTTGACGATGCCCAGCTGGTAGTCCAGCATCCAGAACCAGAGTAGGGCCACGACCACATTCGCGACAAAGAACGGCAGCAGCAGCGCGCCGCGGACAAAAGTTGATTTCGCCACGCCGTGCATCAACAGCGCCAGGCCCAGGGCGATGGCGAACTGCAGGACCATGTTGAGACCCACGTATTGGAGGGTCACGGCCATCCCGTTCCAGAAGAGCTCATCCTTGAAGATCGCCGTGTAGTTGTCGACGCCGATCCATTCCGGCTCACCGAGGATGCTGTACTCGGTGAAGCTCAGGTAGACGCCGCGGACGGTAGGGACCAAGCAAAAGGCCACGAGCCCGATCAATGCCGGGAGAACGAACAGCAGCGCGACTTTCAGGTCGCCAAGCCGGCGGACCAGGCTCTGCTTGGGAGCTTTACCGGCCATGGGCCGCGGGGCCGGACCGGCTTTGCCCCGATGTTTGGTAATGGTGGTCATCTTTGATCCCTCTCCTGTGAGGTAGGTAACACTTGGCCGCTACTCTACGCGCGTTGCAGGAGCTAATGCAACCGTTTCCCTCTAAATCGAAGGTTTATCGGGTCAATCTAAAAGCGTGTTGACGCGCGTAGATTTTTACCGCATGCTTTTTCCATGACTTCTTCAATTGGAATCGTTGGTGCAGGACAGTTCGCAGGCGTATTCGCCAAGCTCTTCGCTGCCCACCCCGGAATCTCAGACATCTACTTCACCGACCTCATCACTGAGCGTGCAGAGGAACAAAGCAGCATCCTCGGCGCGACAGGGACGTTCGACAGCTTTGAGGCAATGCTTGAAAGCGACGTCGACGCCGTAGCAATCTTCACCCAGCGCTGGACCCACGGGCCCCTGGTGGTGCAGGCCCTGCGGGCCGGCAAGCACGTCTACTCTGCTGTGCCGATGGCGATCTCCGAAACGGAGATCGAAGCAATCATCGAAGCGGTCCGGGAGACCGGCCTGACGTACATGATGGGTGAGACCAGCTACTACAACCCGGCAACCGTGTTTGCCCGCAAGAAGCGGGCCGAGGGCGCTTTCGGCCGGATCTTCTACGCCGAGGGCGACTACGTCCACGATATGGATCTCGGTTTCTACGACGCCTACCAGTACAGCGGCGGAGAAAACTGGAAGCGCACTGCGAGCTATCCGCCCATGCTCTACCCGACCCATTCCGTGGGCGGTGTCCTCGGAGCGACCGGCTCCCACGCCGTGAGCGTGAGCTGCGTCGGCGTTAAGGATCAGCGTCAGGACGGCGTTTTCGACAAGGACGTCAGCATGTTCGAAAACGACTTCTCCAACGCCACCGCACTCTTCGAAATGAACGACGGCGGCGCCATGCGGATCAACGAGATGCGCCGCGTGGGCTACCCCTCCCACATCCGCGAATCCCGGTTCCGCTACTTCGGCACCGAGGCAAGCATGGAGCAGCTCGCCCTGGTCAGCGTCTGGCAGGACAAGCACACTGTGACAGACATCAGTGGTGACCTTGAGACTCAGGCCACCATGGACATGGATGACCCCATGTTGGCCAATGTGGCTCCTGCCTTGCGTGATGCCTTTGTTTCCGGTATGGCGTCCGTGCACGACACCGATCGCCTGCCGGCGGAGTTCCGCGGCCTGCCCAACGGGCACGAGGGCAGCCACCACTTCCTCGTGGACGACTTCGTTACCGCGATCAACACCGGCACCCTGCCTCCAGTCAACGCTTGGGAAGCGGCCCGCTACACGCTGCCCGGCATCGTTGCCCACCAGTCCGCCCTGCGCGGAGGCGAACGCCTGCCGGTGCCCGACTTCGGCGACGCCCCGGCAGAGCTGCCCCGCCCGGCCCTTCGCGAATCCGCCAAATAAACCCCGTTAGCATGGTTGCCATGCCGCACCCCACCTCACACGCCAAGGCCGCCGTCACACGCGACGACGTCGCCAGGTTGGCAGGGGTCAGCCCCGCCGTCGTCAGCTACGTGGTCAACGGCGGGCCCAGGGCCGTTTCCCAGGCGAACGAGGCCAAGGTGCGGCAGGCAATCAAGGCACTGGGCTACCGGCCCAACGCGGCAGCCAGGGCACTTGCCCTGGGCTCCAGCGAAATGCTCGGCATGATCGTCTCCGACGCCATGAACCCGTTCTTCGCCTCGCTCGCCCGCGCCGTCGAAAACGCCGCGGCCGAGCGGGGCTACACCCTCCTGCTGGCGGACTCCCAGGCCTCGCTGCGCACCGAGCGCCGCCTCATCAAGAACTTCGCCGCCAGAAGGGTGGACGGGCTGTTCCTCTGCAGCATGCTGTTCGAGCCCGACCTGATGGACCTCGAACAAGCAGACATTCCCGTCGTGCTCCTGAACCACAGCACCGACCTCGCCACGGCGGGCAGTCCCGCCGTCATGAAACACGGCGCAGGAGACCACGGCTCCAACTCCGTTGGAGTGGCCTTCCAGGACGGAGCGCGCATGGCGGTGGAGCACCTCATCAGCCACGGCCACCAACACATCGGGCTGGTCATGGGCGGCAACGCCGGCGGCGACCTCGACGCACGCGAAGTCGGATGGCACCAGGGCATCCAGAACGCCGGCCTCACCCCGGGCCCGATCGTCAGGGCACCGTTCACCCGCGAAGGCGGGCACCGCGCCGGACAGGAACTGCTCGCCCGCGCCGAGCGGCCCACCGCCGTCTTCGTCAGCTCCGACCAGCAGGCAGTGGGCCTGCTCTGCGCCCTCCACGAAGCCGGCCTGCGGGTACCGGAGGACCTCGCGGTCTTTGCCTTCGACGGCTCACCCGAATCCGAGTACACCTGGCCCCGGCTCAGCACAGTCGCCCAACCCGTCAAAGACCTCGCACAAACCGCCCTGGAAGCCCTCCTGGCCCCCAACCCGGGAGGGGAAAGCCAAACGAAAATCTTCCCCACCGAACTCGTACTGCGCACATCCTGCGGCTGCCACTGACGCAAACACAGCCTTCTCGGCGGCGCTAAAAGCGATCACCTGCGGATGGAGTGCCCGCTCTCCGGGCAGGACGTCCGCGACCGTACCCCGGCGGCGGGTGCGTTTCCTGCTGCACGGAAGTCACCCGGAAACCGCCGCAGCTGCTTCCTGCCCCGGCGAACCCCACCGACTGTCTTAGGCCGCCACGAGCGCGGTCCGGTTGATTGTTTCATATTCGATGGGCGTGAGTTTTCCCAGCCGTCTTTGCCGTCGCCGGCGGTGGTAGGTCCGCTCGATCCAGGTCGTGATGGCGAGGCGCAGTTCCTGTCTGGTGAGCCACCACTGACGGTCCAGGACGTTCTTTTGCTCTGGCGTCCAGGAGCTGTCATGTGGTCTAGAGCTAGGTGTATTGACCTGAGAGGTTAGTGACGCGGCTGGCTGGTGGCTGACCTTTGAGTGAGGTGTGGCCTCGGTGATGATTGTAGTGATGGAGCCAGTCGGCAAAAGCGGCAACACGCTCGGCCTCTGATGCATAGGGCTTGGCGTAGGCCCATCCATCGAGCATGGTGCGGTTGTAGCGCTCGACTTTGCCGTTGGTCTGTGGCCTGTACGGGCGGGTGCGTTTGTGCTTGATGTCTGGGCCAGGGCGTCCTTGAACGCGTAGGAGCGGTAGCAGGAGCCGTTGTCGGTCAGCACTCGTTTGACGGTGAAGCCGCAGGACTCAAAATAGGCGTTGGCGCGCGTCCAGAAACCGGCGGCGGTTTCCTTCTTCTCATCGGAAAGGATCTCGGTGTAGGCGAGCCGGGAGTGGTCGTCGACGGCGTTGTGCAGGAAGGCGTAGCCCGGTCACCGGTTCGGTGCCGTGCCGGTCTTGTTCCGTTTACCCGTAGCCCTACCCAGACTGCGGTGGCCGCCGCCGTCCGGGATCCGCTCCAGTTTCTTGATGTCCCTCACCGTGGTCCCGGTAGCGGCCAGCCCAGCGTGACGCGGTCGTTACCGATTCCTGGAACCGTTCAGCGGCCCGGCGCAGCGGCCATCCCTCCTCGACGACGCACTGGGCCAGCCTGAGCCTGCCCTTGGGCGTGAGGATCGCATTAGCATGGGACATGACACTCCTATAGACATTTTTCAAGTAATGCCCGGTTCGTTTATGCGGAGTGTTTGCACGAGGACAGGGAAGACTTGGCGTGCGATGTAGCGCTTGAGGCAGCGCATGATTTCCTTCTTGCCGAGACCTTCGGCCGTTCGTCTGGCGACGTAGTCTTTGGTTGGCTGGTGGTATCTCATCCTGACCAGCACGATGTGGTGAAGAGCCGAGTTGGCTTTACGATCACCACCCCGGTTTAGACGGTTCCGTTCTGTCTTCCCTGATGAAGCAGGCCGTGGGCAAGTGCCGGTCAGGGCTGCGAATTGGTTCTCGCTTCTTAGGCGTGCCGTGTTGTCGCCGGCGGTGATGAGCAGTTGGCTTCCGGTATCAGGGCCGGATCCGAAGACGTTCATGAGGCCGGGTGCGTGGGCTTTCAGGAGACGATCGATTTGAGCCGTGAGATCCCGGACCTGCTCATCAAGTTCCTGGTAGCGCTTCGCCAGCAGACGAAGCGCGTAGCGGGTGCATTCTTCCGAGGTGACAGGCTGCCGCTGGGGACGGGTGGCAGCCAACGCCGCGACGAGCCGCGGTGTTGTCAACGACCGGTATGGTGAGCGCACGTTCTCAGGGGCACTGACGAGCATGGCTTTGATCTGGTTGATGGTTGCGGTGCGGTCGCGCAGCGCAGACTCGCGGACCGTCCGCAGGCTTCGCAGGGCTTCGACGAGCCCGTTGCGGCCCTTCGGTGCGGAACTGGCCCTGCCGCTCATGACCGCTTCGGCGGCGCTGTAGGCATCGAGCTGATCCGTCTTTCCTCGCCGCCGGCGTTGATCACGGCTCGGGCTGTTCACCTCAACAACCTCGAATTTTGCTGTCGCCAGTTGCCGGGTAATTTCTGCGCCGTAGCTGCCCGTGCATTCAACTCCGATGCCAAGAGCGTTGCCGTTGGCGCGGATGAACTCGATAATCTTCCGGTATCCACCGGCGGTCGCTGGAAACTCCTGGTCCGTCAGTTGACGACCGTGCTCGTCGGTAACGGCCACGTAGTGGGTTTCCGCGTGGGTATCTATCCCCACATACACGTTGGGGCTTTTGCGTTGCATGATGGTTCTAGCGCACCTTTCCGTTTTCAATGGGGGGTGCGCGGCCGGGCGGGTATGCCAGTCAGTTCACTATTGGGACGCTTGTCAGACTCCTATCAGGACATGGCAGCCTGCCCGGCCACGCCTCTTGTGAGGCTGGCCGATCGGCAGGTCATGTCGAGGACAACTCCCACCCGTCGAGACGGAAGGGCGCGTCAGAAGACCTCTGGGCCAGACCGGCAACCCCGGGAGCATTCTTCTCCTCTCCCGCATGCCAGGCCGGCTGCCATGCCGTTAGTCAGGCCAGAACTTCTTGACCCTCACACACCAATAGTGAAGACCTCCTTGTGGATCGGACTCTAGACAAGCCCCACTCCACTCGGAGGTCTTCTTCTTGTCACCTATCCACGCCGACCGTTCCTAACGTCCGTGGGTATTACAGCTAGTCCGCGTCAATCTCCTCCAGCAAGTCCTTTGCGGCCTTGCGGATGTCGTCGTGGTCGTACTGCGCCGCCCGGCTCTCCAGCGAAATAATGGCGCAGCGGTGGACCTTATTAAGGTCCCCGATAGGAAAGCTCACGCTGCCCTTGGTGCCCTCGGATTTCTCCTTATCAATGCCGAGATGCCACTTCGAGAACTCGTCGAAGCCGTGCTTGTCGATAAAGGAGTTCTCGTCGTCCGCTGACGGCGCGTGTTCACTCCAGTCATCACGGACATCCCGCTCCACCTTCCCCTTCTTCACGAGGCTGCGTGCGTGCTCCAGTGCCTTGCGGTTCAGTTTCGTCGCCATGTGGTGCCTCCGCCTGCTGGGTGGTCAGATCCAGGAACAGCTCAAGGCTAGGACCGACGACGGCGCCCCGCCAGTCCGCTCTGCTGTGCGGCGCATCTGCCGGGAGACTTAGCCCGGAGACTTAACGGCCAGGAGACTGCGCGGAAACGTGCCCACAACACGGGCCGCATAGCTTGGCGCCATGACCATGACACAGATGCTCACCCGGATGCGGGCGGCGCTCGCGGAATCCCTGCTCTTTCCTCCGGTTCCTGCCACTGCCCAGCAGGCCAACGATGCCCTTCAGGAGGTCACGCGCTGGGCCTGGCTGCCTCCGCTCAGCGGGGTTGCCGTCGCGGCAGACCACGCGCCCAGAAGCCACCCAAATGACGCCGGCAAGGCCGTGGAACAGGCCGAAAAGACCAATAAGTGTCGCCTTGGCCACACTATTCTTGACGTGGCCGATTTATGACCTAAACTGCTTCACTGAGGTGCCTGAATGGCGCTGTGCAGCAACGAAAGTGAACAACGCTATGGCTACCGACTACGACGCCCCACGCAAGACAGAAGAAGAGACTCCCTCCGAGTCTCTGGAGGCCCTCCAGGCGTCCCGCGGCGGCGGCGCCCAGACCGCCGTCATCGACCTCGACGAGAACGACACCGCCGAGGGCATCGACCTTCCGGGCGCCGATCTTTCCAACGAGGAACTGACGGTCATCGTCGTTCCCGAGCAGTCCGATGAGTTCACCTGTGGCTCCTGCTTCCTGGTCCGTCACCGGTCCCAGGTAGCCAAGGAAAAGAACGGCCTGAAGTACTGCCACGACTGCGAAGGCTAAAACTGCCATACGCAGACCTGCTTTGCAGCCAGGCAGCCTTCATAGCCAGGCAGCCGCCAGAGCAAAGCCACGCGAGGCGCCGGCTCCCCACGGGGAGGCCGGCGCCTCGCTTTTTCCCCAATAAACGCCGTTATCCCTGGTAACGGAAACGTGGAGAAAGGGCCACGAACGTCTCTCGATGCCCTGAAAAGGACGCCGGGAATTACGGCCTCGTGACCCGTAATTCGCAAGGCTAACGGTTGCGCCCCGAACCGGCCACAACCCTCGTATAGGGCGTTTGGCGCTCCTACTCTGGAAGTATCCAAACACTCACCCGAAAGGGGTGGCCACATGAAAAAACTCCCCGCCTGGCTCACAGTCATCCTCATGGCTGTTGGACTGGGCCTGCTGGCTCCGGGCTCCGCCTCGGCAGCTTCCTACTGCGGGCAGGTGTGGGGCTCGCTGGCGAAGGCAAACCAGACCACGAGCACCGCAGCCGTCACCAACGTCCGCACAGGGCAGCACTACTGCTTCGACCGCCTCGTGATCGACCTCAAGGGCAAAGCCAAGGGCTACAACGTCCGCTACGTGTCCAAGGTGGCCCAGGAAGGCTCCGGCCAGCCGCTCAATCTCCGTGGCAAGGCATTCCTGCAACTCACCATCAACTCGCCGGCCTATGACAATGCCACCGGCAAGGCCACCTTCATCCCCGCCAACCGGTCCGAGGTGACCAACGTGTCCGGGTACCACACGTTCCGGCAGGTGGCGTGGGGCGGCAGCTTCGAGGGCTACACCACACTTGGCCTCGGCGTCCGTGCCCGGCTGCCGTTCAAGGTGTACACGCTGGACGGCCCCGGATCCGGCTCCCGGCTCGTCGTCGACGTCGCCCACTACTGGTGAGTTGCCTGCGGTAGGGGCACACGCCAGCTGACGGGACAAGGGGGTCCCTGAGACGCTGGCTGACTCCAGCAAGAGCAGCGATGCCCCGCCTCCCGGACCGGGAGGCGGGGCATCGCTGCTGGTGCAAGCGGAAACGCTATTCGGGAACCACCAGCGCGGGGGTGTCCTGGCGGATGGTGTCGCCGCGGAAATAGCCGGGCCGCAGCCGCGCCATCACCAGCATGAAGACGATCCCAAGGGCCAGAATCCCCACGCCGAGCACGAACACGAGCCCCACGCCGAAGATCTCCGAACCGCTGCCGAACTCCGGTGCCCAGCTGTCCGCGGCCGTCTGGATGAAGACGACGGTGAGGACCAATCCGCCCAGCACGGGGAACAACAGCCGCATGAAGAAGTTGCGGACGCTGGAGAACAGGCTGTGCCGGAAGTACCACGTGCAGGCGAAGGCCGTGAGGCCGTAGTAGAAGCAGATCATCAGGCCCAGCGCCAGGATGGTGTCGTTGAGGACGTTCTCGCTGACCACCTTCATGACGGCGTAGAAGCCGCCGGAGATCCCGCCCGCGATCAGCGTGGCGAAGCCGGGGGACCCGAAGCGCTTGCTGACCGACGCGAAACGCGGCGGCAGGGCCCCGTAGTGACCCATGGCCAGCAGGCTGCGTGCTGGGGAAGCCATGGTGGACTGCAGGGACGAGGCGGTGCCGGCGAGCACTGCGAGCGACATCAGGATGGCCAACGGACCCATGACCGGCGAAGCCAGCGCGGCGAAGACATTCGACTGGTTGTCCGGGTTGTTCAGGCCAATGCCGTCGGCGCCGGTGCCTGCCACCATCATGGTGGCCACGATGACGGCGAGGTAGAGGGCCAGGACAGCGATCGCCGTCGTGGTTCCTGCCTTGCCCGCGGTGCCCTTGCCGCCCTTGGTTTCCTCATTCACGGTCAGGCACACGTCCCAGCCCCAGTAGACGAAAACGGCGAGTGACATACCGGCGGTGAACTGCTCGAAGCTCTCGATCCTGGCGGGGTTGAACCAGTCCCAACTGAACGCGAGGGACGGACCGGCGTCACCGGATGCTGCGTGCGTGAGCGCCATGATGATGAAGACGCCCAGGACCAGGACCTGGAAACCGACCAGGCTGTACTGCACGAGCTTGGTGGCGTGCAGGCCGCGGTAGCTGACCCAGACGGCGAGAGCCACGAACGTGAGGCAGGTGGCAATATTGAGTGCCGTGTTGGAGGTCAGGTCCGCGAGTTCGGGGTTATTGAACACCTGGGCCAGGAAGAGGTAGAAGAAGTCCACCGCGACGCCGGCCAGGTTGGACAAGACAATGATGTTGGCGGCGAGCAGACCCCAGCCGCCCATCCAGCCGACGAACGGGCCGAACGCCTTTGTCGTCCAAGTGAATGTGGTTCCGCTGTCCGGGGAGTCGGCGTTGAGCTCCCGGTAGGCGAACGCCACCAGGATCATCGGGATGAACGCGACGATAAAGATCGCCGGCAGCTGCACGCCCACCGTACCGACTGCGGGTCCCAGTGAACTGGTGAGGCTGTAGGCCGGAGCCACCGAGGAAATACCCAGGACGACGACGGCCAGAAGCCCCAGCTGCCCGCCCTTCAGGCCCTTTGCGGTGATGCCGTGGGTTGCCTCGCCGGCCGGGGAATTCCCGCCGGGCTGGATGCTCGTGGTTTGGCTCATGACTGGCCCTTTCTAGATGGCAGCGGGCTGCTGCTGGGTGATGCAGTGAATGCCCCCGCCGCGGGCGAAGAGTTCGCGGGCATCGATGCCCACGACTTTGCGCCCGGGATACGCATCAGCGAGGATGCGGAGTGCCTTCTCGTCGTTGGGGTCGGAGAACGTGCAGGCGATGACTCCGCCGTTGACCACCACATGGTTGATGTAGCTGTAGTCCACGAAGCCCTCCGGATCCGTCAGGGCAACGGGCGCCGGGACTTCGATGACCGACCATTCCCGGCCCGCAGCATCCGTAGTGGAGGACAGGAAGCTGATGATCTCGCGGCTCACCTCGTAGTCCGGGTGGGCGGGGTTCTGCTGGGAATGGACCAGCAGGGTGCCCGGGGACGGGATGGCGGCAACGATGTCCACGTGCCCGCGCGTTCCGAACCGCTGTGAGTCACGGGTGAGCCCGCGCGGCAGCCAGATCACCTTTTTGGCGCCGATGGTCCTGGCCAGTTCGGCCTCGACGTCGGCCTTGCCGAGTCCGGCGTTGCGGCCCGGATCAAGCTGCACCGTTTCGGTGACCAGCACCGTGCCCTCGCCGTCCACCTGGATTCCGCCGCCCTCGTTGACCAGCTCGGACACGAGGTGCCGGGCGCTGGACCTGCCGGCCACCTCGGCGGCGACCAGCGAGTCCTTGTCCCACTGCGCCCAGTCCTGGGCGCCCCAGCCGTTGAAGACCCAGTCCACGGCGCCCAGGGCGCCGTTTCCGTCCAAGACAAAGGTCGGGCCAATGTCGCGCATCCAGGCGTCGTTGAGTTCCGCCGTCAGCACCTCGACGGCGGGGGACAGGTAGCGGGCGGCGGTCCCGACGTCGGACGGGTCCACCACCATGGTGACCGGTTCAAACTCGACGGCGGCGTTCGCGACGGCGGCCCAGACGGACCGGGCGGCGTGCGCCGCTTCCGCGGTGTCCCCGAGGGTGTAGCCGCCGGTGGGGAAGGCCATCCAGAGTCGCTCCTGAGGCGCCGTCTCGGCCGGCATGCGCCACGTGCTCACGCGCTTACCCCGGCGGCTGAGCTTGGGGCCACGCCGGTTGAGCCCGCCGAAACGAGCGCCTCCGGCGTGCCGAACGGCTCCTCCGGGCGGACCGGCTCGGTGAGCCGGGCGTAGGTGTCCGGGCGGCGGGTGGCCAGGAACGGGAACAGCGTCAGCCAGTCCTTGCGCTGGTCCAGGTCGAGATCGGCCACCAGGACCGCCGACTCGTCGCGCGGCGCCTGGACCAGGATGCGGCCGTAGGGGTCGGAGATGAACGAGGAGCCGTAGAAGTCCAGGCTGCCCTCCTGGCCCCAGCGGTTCGGGACCACCATGAACAGGCCGTTGGCGATGCCGTTGCCCACGATGACCTGCTGCCAGAGCGGCTGGGTGTCAAAGTCCGGGAACAGCGGCTCGGAACCGATCGCCGTCGGGTACACCAGCAGTTCGGCGCCGCCGAGGGAATACATGCGGGCCAGTTCGGGGAACCACTCGTCCCAGCAGGTGGGCATGCCCAGCCGGGCGCCGCCGAGTTCAGCCGGGGCGTGGACCTGGTAGGCGTCCTCCGCGGCGGGGCCCTGGCGGAAGAACTTGTCCTCGTAGTAACCGGCGGTCACCGGGATGTGGAGCTTGTGGGTGCGGGCCAGGAGCTCGCCGGACGGGGACACGAGGATGGAGGTGTTCAGGCCCAGGCCGTCATCCGAGCCGTCCGGGTTGCCGGCGTGCTGGTAGAGCGAGGCGTGGACGGTGATGCCGTTCCGGCGGGCTGCCTCGGAGGCGAAGCGGAAGGTGGGGCCAGTGAGCAGGTCTTCGGCGGCGTCGGAAGGGCGCGGCCGGTCCTGGCCCTGCCGCCCGAAGTCATTCTCCGGAACCTGGTCTGCGGGGTAGCGGGAGAGGGTGAGCTCGGGCAGGAACACCACGGTGGCGCCCAGCCGGGCGGCACGGTCGATGCCGTCGTTGAGTTCCGCGCGGAGTGCGGCGGCGCTGCTGTGCCAGCGGTGCTGCACGACGCCCACCCTCAAGGCGGGACGTCCGGACGGCGCTGTCGGGGCGAGCGAAGCAGGCGCGCTGAGGCAGGTTATTTCGATCATGATGATGATTTCTCCAGTGAGACGACCGTCACTAAATGAATGACGTTCATTTAGTATGCACCGGTGGCGGGGGCGTGGCAAGGGCATATTGAATGCCGCACATTTATGACCCCTCACGCGGGGTCCGGAAAGTAGTAAGTAAGCTGATCGTGAAATTTGGGCTCCGGCGCTCCCGGCGCCGAAGTGCCTGCGGTAGCGTCGGAACCACTGGACCATTCGAGGAGGATTCATGAAGGCTTCACCGACACTGACCAACAACATGCAGGCCGTCCTGGCGGACCTGATCGAACTGCACATCCAGGGCAAGCAGGCGCACTGGAACATCGTTGGAACCAACTTCAGGGATCTGCACCTTCAGTTGGACGAGATTGTCGACGCTGCCCGGGCCTTTGCCGACGACATGGCGGAGCGCATGCGCGCCCTGCATGCCCTGCCGGACGGGCGCAGCGCCACCGTGGCGAAGGCGACCCACCTTCCGCAGTTCCCCGACGGGCTCATCAACACCAAGGATGCGATTGACCGCATAGTCGCTGCCCTCGAAGCGGCCGTGGGCACCATGCGCAAGGTCCACGACGAGGTGGATGAGGAAGACCCCACCACCGCAGACCTGCTGCACACCTTCATCGAAAAGCTCGAGCAGTATGCGTGGATGGTAGGCGCTGAGAACATGAAGGCCTCGGCCAGCGTCACGCACCCCGACACCAAGTAGCCGGCGGGCCACGCGCCGCCGTCTGGCCAACGGGCAGCCCCGGAGAGATCTCTCCGGGGCTGCCCGTTTCCGTGCCGGCTGCCGTGCGCGCGGCGCCGGTTACTGCGCCCGGCTACTTCGCGCGCGGGACGCGGCGAAGTACGACGGCGGCGAGCACCGAGGCTCCTGCCATCAGTACCAGTGCAATCGCCGCGGTGATGTGGACGCCCGAATCAAACGCTGCCCGGGCGGCCGCCGTAAGTCCCTCGGCCACCGGGGCCGGCAGCGACCCGGCCAGCTCCATGGCGCCGGCCAGCGTTTCCCTGGCCTGGTCTGCGGACGCCGCAGGGATGGTTTGGGCAGCAGACTCGGGCAGGGAGAGGTGCTGCTGGTAGGACGCGGTCAGGATCGACCCCAGGATGGCTGTCCCCAGGAGTGAGCCCACTTCGTAGCCCGTCTCCGAGATGGCCGCGGCCGCTCCGGATTTTTCCGGGGGCACCGCTCCCAGGATGAGGTCGTTCGAGATGGTCTCGGCGGAACCCACACCCAGCGCCAGAATGAGGAGGGCAGCCAGCAGAGTGGAGGGGCCGGCGTCGTGATCCCCGAACGCCACCAGGGCGTAACCGGCGGCGCTCAGCGCCAGTCCCGCGGCAACCACGAATCCTGGCCGCACCTTCCGGACCAGCGGAACCACCAGCAGTCCTGCCACCACCATGGCGGCCAGGGCAGGCAGCATTGCCCTGCCGGATTCCGACGGCGACATGCCTTCAAGCAACTGCAGGTGCTGCGCCAGGAACAGGATGAAGCCGTTGTAAGAGAACAGCGCCAGGACATTGGCCGTGATCGCGGTGCTGAACACGCGGTTCCTGAACAGTGACAAGTCCAGCAGCGGGGATGCGAGGGCCTGCTGGCGGCGGACGAACACGAGGCCCATGGCCAGGCCAAAGGCGAGAACTCCGAGGGATTGCACGCCGGGGCCGTGGGTGGCCAGTTCCTTGATGCCGTAGACCACCGGCACCATGGTCAGCATCGACAGCGCAATGCTGGCCCCGTCCACCCGTCCCGGGCTGGGGTCCTTGGACTCAGGAATGAGGAAGCGGCCGAAGACCAGCGGCGGCAACATGATCGGTACGGCCACGAGCAGGACGGCGCCCCACCAGAAGTGCTCCACCAGCCAGCCGCCAAAGATCGGCCCCAGCGCGGCGCCGCCGGAGAACCCGGCAGCCCAGATAGCCACCGCCAGCCTCCGTCTGCCGGGCTCCCGGAAGATGTTGCGGATCAGGGACAGCGTGGACGGCATGAGCATGGCGCCGAAGAATCCCATGGCCGCGCGGCCTGCGATGAGCCACTCAGCGGTCGGGGCGAAGGCCGACGCCGCTGAGACCGCCGCAAAACCCGAAATGCCAACCAGCAGCAGCCGGCGCCGCCCGATCCTGTCGCCAAGGCTGCCCATGGCCACCAGGAGTCCGGCGAGCACCAGGGCATAGGCATCCACTATCCACAGCAGCTGCACGCCCGACGGGTCCAGGCTGCGGGCGACCGCGGGAAGGGCAAACGTCAGCGCGGTGTTGTCCACGGCCACCAGGAGGACCGGGAACATGAGCAGGGCCAGGGCCAGCCAGTCGCGCGCGCTGGAAGCCTGGTTGGCAGGTGTGCGCTCCCGGGAAAGGGCTGAGTTCATGGGCATCACTTAACTATACCGTCCAGACGGTATAGTTATAAACCTCCCGCCGAAACGGGCATGATGGAAGCCATGCCCAGAAAACCGGTCGCCCGCGGCGCAGTGCTCGATGCGTTTGAATCCCTGCTGATCGAGGTGGGGGAGCGGGCCGCCACCCTTGACGCCGTGGCTGCCCGCGCAGGTGTGTCCAAGGGCGGGCTGCTGTACCACTTTCCGAACAAGGAAGCGCTGATCGGCGTCCTGCTGGACCGGCTGGACGAGTTCGCGGAGGCGGACGCCCAGGCCATGGCAGCGGCTCCCGAGGGTGCTGCCGCCTACTTCATCAAATCGTCCGTCTGGGCGGACACCCCGCTGGACCGTGCCATCGTGGCCGCGACGAGGCTCGCCGAGGTGGCGCACGAGGAGACCCGGCGCCGGTTCGCCCACATCCAGCAGCGGTGGCTCGACGAGATCGCCCGCGACGTCGGGCCGGGCCTCGCGAAGGCAGTCCTGTACATGGGTGACGGGCTCTACTTCAACGCCATGCTGTCCATCGGCCCGGCCGCGACGCCGTCGGAGACCGCTGCCGACGTCGAAAGCCTCCTTGCCGCCCTTGACCGATTGCGGGGGTAGGCGCGGCCCGGGCCGCCCGTCGCCGGGGGTGTGCCAGCCCACGCCGCCACAGTTTGCAGACGCGAACCCGGCGTAGGACAATGGCCTTTGTGACAGCTGTCACCGCTCAACTGAATATGCCTTTGATCTGCGGCGGGAGAGTCCTGCAAGTAGGTACAAGCAGGCGCCGTAGGAGCAAAACCTCCCCAGGAATCTCTCAGGCCCATGTACCGCCGCGGCAAGGCAACTCTGGAAAGCAGCAGGCTGCCCGCATTGAATGTTCCGCCACCGCGCGGACGGTTCAGGGCATGCTGTGCTCACCGACGGTGCAAGCGGAGCTGTGCGTAGGCACAGCAACGCGGAAACTCTCAGGTCCAATACAGAGCGGGGAGGAACCCGAATCACTGTGGCGTACCCTGCGCCGCCTTAGTTATGGAGTTCCTTTTGACCGTAGATTCAGCCTCCGCCTCCTTTGTCGACCGGCATATTGGTGCCCGCCGACAGGCCGACGTCGAAGCCATGCTCAAGGCCGTCGGCTACGAGACTGTCGATGCACTGGTTGACACGGCAGTGCCGAAAGACATCCGGCAGGACTCCCCGCTGGAGCTCTCCCCGGCCCTGAGTGAAGTCGAAACCCTCGCCGAGCTCCGGAAGCTCGCGGCCAAGAACAAGACCGCCGTCCAGATGATCGGCCAGGGCTATTACGACACCGTCACGCCGCCGGTGATCCGCCGCAACATCCTTGAAGCCCCCGCCTGGTACACCGCGTACACCCCGTACCAGCCGGAGATTTCCCAGGGCCGCCTGGAGGCCCTGCTGAACTTCCAGACCATGGTCCAGGACCTGGTCGGCCTGCCGATCGCCAACGCGTCGCTGCTGGATGAAGCGACGGCGGTGGCTGAGGCTGTGCTGCTGATGCGCAGGGCCAACAAGAACAAAGACGCGAAGGACGGCAAGACTGTCCTGGATGCGGACTCCCTTCCGCAAACCATTGCGATCGTCAGGGGCCGCGCCGAGGCGCTTGGCTTCGAGGTCGAGGTTGCCGACCTGTCCAAGGGACTTCCCGACGGCAACATCAACGGCGTCGTGCTCCAGCAGCCCGGCGTTTCCGGCCGCGTCTTCGACCACACCGGGGTCATCGCCGCCGCCAAGGAACGCGGCGCCCTGGTCACGGTGGCCGCTGACCTGCTGGCGCTGACGCTCATCACACCTCCGGGCGAGCAGGGCGCGGACATTGCCGTCGGCTCCGCCCAGCGCCTGGGCGTCCCGCTGTTCTACGGCGGACCGCACGCCGCGTACATGGCCGTGCAGAAGGGCCTTGAACGCTCCCTTCCCGGCCGCCTCGTGGGCGTCTCCAAGGACAACGCCGGCACTCCCGCCTACCGCCTCGCGCTGCAGACCCGCGAGCAGCACATCCGCCGCGAGAAGGCCACGTCCAACATCTGCACCGCCCAGGCGCTGCTGGCCATCGTGTCCTCCTTCTACGCCGTCTACCACGGACCGGAAGGCCTGAAGGCGATCGCAGAGACCGCACACGGCCACGCCAAGACCCTGGCCGCGTCGTTCAAGGCCGCCGGGCTGGACGTCCTGCACACCAGCTTCTTCGACACCGTGACGGTTTCCGTCCCGGGCAAGGCCGCCGGCATCATCGCCGCCGCCGAAGAGAAGGGCATCAACCTCCGCGGGATCGACGCCGACTCCGTCGGCATCTCCACCGATGAAACCACAACGCCGGCCATCGTCGCTGACGTTCTTGCTGTCTTTGGTGCCAAGTCAGTGGGGTCCACGGGCAGTTTCGCCCTGGATGCCGCCGTCGAGCGTTCCTCCGCGTACCTGCAGCACCCGGTGTTCAACACCCACCGTTCCGAAACCCAGCTGCTGCGCTACATCCGCAAGCTCTCCGACCGCGACCTGGCGCTGGACCGGACCATGATCCCGCTGGGCTCCTGCACCATGAAGCTGAACGCCACGGCGGAGATGGAAGCCATCTCCTGGCCGGAGTTCGCCTCGATCCACCCGTTCGCCCCGGATTCCCAGACCGAGGGCTGGCGGGAACTCATTGATGGCCTGGAGGCGGACCTCGCCGAGATCACCGGGTACGACCAGGTCTCCATCCAGCCCAACGCGGGCTCCCAGGGCGAGCTCGCAGGGCTGCTGGCGATCCGCGGCTACCACCTGTCCCGCGGCGATGACCAGCGCAACATCTGCCTCATTCCGGCTTCAGCGCACGGCACCAACGCGGCCTCGGCCGTGCTGGCCGGCATGAAGGTCGTCGTCGTGGCCACCGCTGCCGACGGCACCATCGACCACACCGACCTGTACGCGAAAATTGAGGCCAACAAGGACGCCCTGTCCTGCATCATGATCACCTACCCGTCCACGCACGGCGTGTACGACGCCGACGTCCGCGAGGTCTGCGACGCCGTGCACGGGGCCGGCGGCCAGGTCTACATCGACGGCGCCAACCTCAATGCGCTCGTAGGCCTGGCCCAGCCGGGCAAGTTCGGCGGTGACGTGTCGCACCTGAACCTGCACAAGACCTTCTGCATCCCGCACGGCGGCGGCGGACCCGGCGTCGGCCCGGTTGCGGCCAAGGCCCACCTGGCACCGTTCATGCCGGGAGATGCCGCCACCTGGACCGAAGGCAACGACGTCCCGATCTCCGCCTCGCGCTTCGGCTCCGCCGGTGTGCTGCCAATCTCCTGGGCCTACGTGAAGCTGATGGGGGGCGACGGCCTGACCGAGGCCACCAAGTCCGCGCTGCTCGCCGCGAACTACGTTGCAGCCAGCCTCAACGACTTCTTCCCCGTGCTCTACACGGGCGAGGGCGGCCTCGTGGCACACGAGTGCATCCTTGACCTGCGCGAACTCACCGCCAAGACTGGTGTGACCGCCGAGGACGTGGCCAAGCGCCTGATCGACTACGGCTTCCACGCGCCCACGCTGGCGTTCCCGGTCGCCGGCACGCTGATGGTGGAGCCCACCGAGTCCGAGGACCTGGGCGAGATCGACCGGTTCATCAAGGCCATGATCGCCATCCGCGGCGAGATTGACCAGGTGGCAAACGGCGACTTCACCGTGGAGAACAGCCCGCTGCGCAACGCACCGCACACCGCGGCTGCTGCCATCAGCTCCGACTGGGACCGCGCCTACCCGCGCGAGCAGGCGGTCTTCCCCGTCCACACGCTCAAGCAGGACAAGTACTTCCCGCCGGTAGGCCGCATCGACGGTGCAGCCGGCGACCGCAACCTGGTCTGCTCCTGCCCGCCTCTCGAAGCGTTCGAGGACAACACAGTAGCCTTCGAGAACTGAGGATTCCGCTCCATGACTGAGAACTACACAGCCCTTTACGAGGAGCACAAGAAGCTCGGCGCCTCGTTCACCGACTTCGGCGGCTGGCAGATGCCGCTCAAGTACGGCTCCGAGCTTGCCGAGCACCACGCCGTCCGCAACTCGGCCGGCATCTTCGATCTCTCCCACATGGGCGAGGTCTGGGTCACCGGCCCGGACGCTGCCGCGTTCCTCGACTACGCCCTGGCCGGCAAAATCTCCGCCATGGCGGTCGGTAAGGCCAAGTACTCCCTGATATGCAACGAGGACGGCGGCATCATCGACGACCTCATCGTGTACCGCCGCCCCTCAGAGGGGACCGGCACCGACCGGTTCCTGGTGGTGCCGAACGCCGGCAACGCCAAGGTGGTGGCCGATGCCCTGGTGCAGCGGGCAGCGAACTTCGATGTCGCCGTCGAGGACGCCTCCGCCGAGACGTCGCTGATCGCCGTGCAAGGACCCAAGGCCGAAGGGATCCTCCTGCGCCTCGTCCCGGCAGCCCAGCACGAGCTGGTGACCGGGCTGAAATACTACGCCGCCGTCGAGGTTTCCTTCTTGGTGGGCGGGACCAGCCAGAACCTGCTGCTGGCCCGCACCGGGTACACCGGTGAGGACGGCTTCGAGATTTTCGTGGAGAACGACGACGCCGCCGCCCTCTGGCAGTCCATCGTCGCCATCGCGGACGAGGGGGAGCTGACGCCGTCCGGCCTTGCCTCCCGCGATTCGCTCCGCCTCGAGGCCGGCATGCCGCTGTACGGGAACGAGCTGTCGCTCGAGGGCGATCCGTTCGCCGCCGGACTGGGCCCCGTCGTCGCACTGTCCAAGGAAGGCGACTTCGTGGGCAAGGCTGCGCTGGCCGCCAAGAAGGAAGCCGGAGCCGGTTCCACCACGGGCCGCAAGCTCGTGGGCCTCAAAGGCCTGGGCCGCCGTGCCGGCCGCGGGCACTACCCGGTCCTCAAAGACGGCGACGTCGTCGGCGAAGTCACCTCCGGCCAGCCCAGCCCCACGCTCGGCTACCCGGTCGCCATGGCCTATGTCGACGTCGACTACGCCGAACCCGGCACGGCGCTGGACATCGACCTGCGGGGCAAGGCGGAGCCGTTCGAAGTCGTCGCACTGCCTTTCTACAAGCGCTCTAAGTAGGCCGCTGGTAGAGCCTGTCGAAACCGGCGGCGAAACCTTCCCGGCTCCGGGGCCGGCTGGCCCCAGTTTTCACGCGTGCTGCTCCTTCGTCGCTTTGACGCACGCTTTCGAAAACCGCGACCAGCCACCCCTCGAGGGCCGCTCACCTTTGGCCGGTAGTCAGGGCACAACCGTCCTCCGGACCAGCGCCTTCGTAAGCCAAAGGTGCTGGGGGAGGGGCCGCAAGCCGCTGGTTGGGCCTGTCGAAACAGGGCCTCATCAAGCTCGATCATTGGGGGTCGAGCTTGCCGACCACGCACCGCTGTACGGAACCACATGATTTCAAAAGTTAGGAAAAACAAATGGCAAAAGTTGCCGCTGAACTGCAGTACTCCGACGAGCACGAGTGGGTTTCCCGCGAGGACGGGAACGTTGTGTCCATTGGCATTTCCGCCGTGGCCACTGACGCCCTCGGCGACATTGTCTACGTGGACCTGCCCGAGGTCGGCTCTGCCGTGACCGCGGGGGAGACCTGCGGCGAGGTGGAGTCCACCAAGTCCGTCTCGGACCTGTACTCGCCGGTGACGGGCGAGGTCACCGAGATCAACCCGGTCGTCGTCGAGGACCCGGCCCTGATCAACAGCGATCCGTACGGCGCTGGTTGGCTGTTCAAGGTGGCCGCTGATTCCGAGGGGCCGCTGTTGTCCGCCGAGGAATACGCTTCCAAGAACGGGGGCGAGCTGTGAGCGCCGCACAGGCCGCAACAGCGGCTTTCGAGCAGGTAGTGTCCCCGAGCCTGAACGCGGACCTCGCGGACCTGGACCCCGAGATCGCGGTGAAGATCGACGACGAGCTCGTCCGCCAGCGCGAGGGCCTGGAGATGATCGCGTCGGAGAACCACACCGCCGCGGCCGTGATGCAGGCGCAGGGGTCGGTGCTGACCAACAAGTACGCCGAGGGCTACCCGGGCAAGCGCTACTACGGTGGCTGCGAGCACGTTGACGTGATCGAGCAGCTGGCGATCGACCGGGTCAAGGCACTGTTCGGCGCCGAGTACGCGAACGTCCAGCCGCACTCCGGCGCCCAGGCGAACGCCTCGGTGATGCACGCGCTGATCAAACCGGGTGACACCATCATGGGTCTGAACCTGGCCCACGGCGGCCACCTTACCCACGGCATGCGGATCAACTTTTCCGGCCGCCTTTACAACGTGGTCCCGTACCAGGTCCGCGAAGAAGACCACCGGATCGACATGGCCGAGGTGGAGCGCCTGGCCCAGGAACACAAGCCGCAGCTGATCGTCGCCGGCTGGTCCGCCTACGCCCGGCAGCTGGACTTTGCCGAGTTCCGCCGGATCGCCGACTCCGTCGGCGCCTACCTGATGGTGGACATGGCGCACTTCGCCGGGCTGGTTGCCGCCGGGCTGCACCCGTCACCGGTTCCGCACGCCCACGTTACGACGTCGACGACGCACAAGACCCTCGCCGGTCCGCGCGGCGGCATCATCCTGACCAACGACGCCGACGTCGCCAAGAAGGTCAACTCGGCGGTGTTCCCCGGCCAGCAGGGCGGTCCGTTGGAGCATGTGATCGCCGGCAAGGCCGTGGCCTTCAAGATCGCCGCGTCCGAGGAGTTCAAGGAGCGCCAGGAGCGCGTGCTCGCCGGCGCCCGGATCCTCGCCGAGCGCCTGGTCCAGCCCGACGTCACGGCCAAGGGCATCTCCGTGGTGTCAGGCGGCACCGACGTGCACTTGGTGCTGGTGGACCTGCGGAACTGCGAGCTCGACGGGCAGCAGGCCGAGGACCGGCTGGCGGCGATCGACATCACCGTCAACCGCAACGCCGTGCCGTTCGATCCACGTCCGCCGATGGTCACCTCCGGGCTGCGCATCGGTACCCCGGCCCTGGCCACCCGCGGCTTTGGCGAAGCCGCCTTCGCCGAGGTTGCTGACATCATCGCCGAGGCACTGACCGCCGACACCGGAGCGGACCTGTCCGGACTGCGCACCCGCGTGGAGGCACTCGCCGCCGCCCACCCGCTCTACCCGGCAGTCGCACCGCTCAGCTGATCGACGCCATCGGCCCGTCGGGTGTGGACTCCTCTGCATGCTCGGTCGCGAAGACGCCCGCTGGGCGGACGTGACGCTCCCTTAGACGCATGCTGCCGGAGTCCGCACCCGAAGGGGCCCCCGCTGCTTTCCTGTCCGGCTCCCGCCCCGCACGATCACTTGTCTAGTTAGGATTGATTTATGGCCGTTGGAGTCTTTGACCTTTTTTCCATCGGAATAGGACCGTCTAGTTCACACACCGTTGGGCCGATGCGTGCCGCCGCGGTGTTTGCCGAGGAGCTTAAGGCGTCCGGCAAGTTGCAGGACGTGGCGTCGCTGCGGGTGGACCTGTACGGCTCGCTGGCGGCGACCGGGCACGGCCACGGCACCATGACGGCCATCCTGCTCGGCCTGGAGGGCTTCCACCCCGAGCTGATCCTGCCTGACGAGGTGGAGGAGCGGCTTGCCGCCATCGCCGAAACCGGAACGCTGCAGCTCGCCGGTGCTGGCGATGGGAACGGTGTGCCCCTGCCCTACGGCGTGAAGGACATGGTCCTGCGCCCGTTGACGATCCTGCCGCGGCACACCAACGGCATGACCTTCACGGTCTCGGACGCCGCGGGCGAGGTCCTGCACAGTGCCACCTTCTTCTCTGTGGGCGGCGGGTTCATTGTCCGCGAGGGCGAGGAGGATGCGGCCCAGCAGGAGCTCGATGAGTCCAAGAAGGAGCTGCCGCTGCCGTTCCGGACTGCAGCCGAACTCCTGGGACGCTGCCAGTCCAAGGGCCTGTCCATCGGCGAAGTCATGTTCGTCAACGAACGTGCCTCCCGGTCCGAGGAGGAGATCCGCGAGGGCCTGCTGCACATCTACTCGGTGATGGAGGGCTGCGTGGAAACCAGCCTGAAGCGCGAGGGCCTGCTGCCCGGCGGGCTGAAGGTCCGGCGTCGTGCTCCGGACTGGCATGAACGCCTCCTGAAGGAGAGCAGGGACCATGATCCCGACTACCGGGACCCGAAGTACTGGCAGGAATGGGTGAACCTGATCGCCCTGGCGGTCAACGAGGAGAACGCCTCCGGTGGGCGCGTGGTGACCGCGCCGACGAACGGCGCCGCCGGCATCATTCCCGCCGTCCTCTACTACGCGCTGCACTTCGCTCCCGGGATGGACCAGGCGACCCAGGAAGACCGCGACGACGTCGTGGTGAAGTTCCTGCTGACCGCCGGTGCCGTCGGGGTGCTGTACAAGGAACAGGCGTCCATCTCCGGCGCGGAGGTGGGGTGCCAGGGTGAGGTGGGTTCGGCGTCGTCGATGGCCGCCGCCGGCCTTGCCGAGGTCATGGGCGGCACACCCGCGCAGGTGGAGAACGCCGCCGAAATCGCGATGGAACACAACCTGGGCCTGACCTGCGACCCCATCGGCGGGCTGGTGCAGGTGCCCTGCATCGAACGCAATGCCATTGCCGCGGCGAAGGCGATCAACGCGGCCAAGATGGCGTTGTGGGGCGACGGCTCGCACCGGGTCTCGCTGGACGAGGTCATCGTCACCATGCGCGAAACCGGCAAGGACATGAGCTCCAAATACAAGGAAACCGCCATGGGTGGACTGGCGGTCAACGTCGTAGAGTGCTGAGCCGGCGCCCCGGACTCAGTTGTTGGCGGCCGCCCAGAGGTTCAGGCTCGACGCGAAGACGACCCATGACAGGTACGGCAGCATGAGCAGGCCGGCGGCGCGGCGGATCGGCCCGAACACGAGCACGGTGGCGGCGACAGCCAGCGCCAGCGCAACGATGATGCCCAGCGCCAGCCAGAGCGCGGCCGCACCCCACGCCGGATACAGCCCGAAGAACACGGGCGTCCACGCCAGGTTCAGGGCCAGCTGCACGCCGTAGACGGTGAGCGCCGCCCGGCGGTTCGGGCTGCGGCTCCGCCAAACGAGCCAGGCCGCCACCGCCATGGCCGTGTACAGCACGGTCCAGACCGGCCCGAACACCCAGTTGGGCGGAGACCACGGCGCCTTGTCGGCCGCCGCGTACCAGCCTGTGACGTTGCTGATGGTTGCCTGCGAACCCAGCCAGGCCACCAGGGCGCTGGCCGCCAGGAAAACCAGGAGTACGGCCAGTTCGACGGCGGTGCGCCGCGGCTCGGGCCGGGCGCCGCCACCGCTGGTGCTGGCTCCTCTTCCGGCTCCCGCGACCGGCGCGCGCTCCCTGCTTTCCATTGCTCTACAGTTGCCAAGGGCGCAGCCGGAGTCAAGGCGGGCACGCCGAATTGTCAGGGCCGGCGTGCCACCATGGGAACCATGGGCGAAGGCTACGATCCCGGCTTCCTGCGCGAGGCCCTTGACCTGCCGGGCCCGGACGCGCCCACCATTCTCCTCGACTACACCCACTTCTCTGTGCGGCTGGTGCCGGCCCGCCGGCTCGCGGCCGTGACCGGCGTCAACATCAACGGACAAGCACTGGTGCCCCTTGGGCGCGAGGGAACCTGGCACTACGACCCCCGGGTGCCGCGGGGGCTCCAGGCCGGACCGGATGTCTACCAGCACAACGACCTCGACCGTGGCCACCTCGTCCGCCGCCTGGACCCCGTCTGGGGTGATGACAGCACCGCGCTGACCGCAAACCAGGACACCTTCGCATACCCGAATGCGGCACCGCAGGCAGCTGCCTTCAACCAGGGCAAGGAACTCTGGGCCGGTCTGGAGGACCACGTGCTGACCCATGCCACCCAATACGACGCCAGGATCAGCGTCTTCACCGGGCCCGTCCTCGACGCCAGCGACCTGCCGTACCGGGGAATCCAGATACCCCGTAAATTCTGGAAGATCGCGGCCTGGACCATGGATGGACGGCTCGCCGCAGCCGGCTTCCTGCTGGACCAATCCCCGCTGCTGGGCCCGGAGGAACTGGCCCGGGTTGTCCGGGAACGCCTGCTGGCAGACGAGCCGCCGCCGCTGGGGCCCTACCGGACCTTCCAGGTCCCCATCCCGCAGATTGCTGCCCTGACCGGCATGGCGCTGACACGCCTGGCCGGCGCCGACCGGTTCACCGCCGACACTCCGGAAGGCGGGCCTGGCGCGGCAGCGATAGCCCTCACTGACCTTCGGCAGGTGCGGCTCTGACCAGGATCACGTCCCCGCGGCAAGCGGCGCGGGAGGCCGGACGGATAGACTTGAGGCTGCTTCTCCGGCACCTGCACGAAACGTAAGCGAAGATTGGATACGGCACACTTGCGAGAATTCACTGCCCGCTTTGCCACCTCCGAAGAGGTCGCCAACTGGGACTCCCACGTCACCGCGAATCCGAACGGCGGAAACCTGCTGCAGTCGGAAGCCTTCGCCGAGGTCAAGCAGCACTTTGGCTGGAAGCCTCTGCACCTCGTCTACGAAACAGCCGACTATACGAGCTACAACCTGGTGCTGGAAAAGAGCTTCCCGCTGCTGGGCAAGCTCTGGTACCTCATCAAGGGGCCGGATGTGGCTGGCGTCGAGGACATCCCGGGGATTGCCGCGGCAAACGCAGAGTTCGTCAAGCGCGCACGGCTGGGCGTCTTCGCCATCAAGATCGAGCCCGACATCATCCTTAGCGACGCCGCCCGCGAAGTCATCGAGGGGGCGGGGCTGGTCAAGACGCACAACCTGCAACCCAACGATTCCACGGCCCTGCTGGATATTTCCCCCGAAGAGAACCAGCTGCTGCGCAACCTCCACTCGCGGGGACGGAACGCCGTCCGCCGCGCCATCCGCGAGGGCGTCGAGGTGCACAACGTGGAGCCCAGCGAGGAAAACTTCAAGTCCATGTACGCGCTGATGACCGACACGGTCCAGGCGAAGTCGCAGGTCCGCGTCCGCGAATACGACTACTACCGCCAGTTCTGGACGAACTTCATCAAGCGCGGACAGGGCCGGCTCATGTTTGTGTACGAGAACGGCGTTCCCTCCGTGGGGGCCTTTGTCATCAACTACGGCCGGAAGGGCACCTACAAGGACGGCGGATCCCTGCAGAAGCGCGGCCAGTACGGCGATTCGCACCTGGTGCAGTGGACCGCGATCAACCAGCTCAAGGAGCTGGGCTGCACGGAATACGACTTCTGCGGAACCCCGCCCAGCGACAAGCTAAAGGACACGTCGAACCCCTTCCACGGGCTGGGGCTTTTCAAGACGAGCTTCAGCAAGACGGTCACGGACTTTGTGGGTTGCTATGACCAGGTCATCAGCCCGCTGAAGTACAAGGCGTGGATTGCCGCCGGCGAACGCGTCGCCCGGCAGCTGTACACACGCCGCACCGGGCAGCAGTTTTACTGAGCCAAGGCCAAGGCCAAGGCCAAGGCCAAGGCCAAGGCACTGAATTCCTAAGGCACTGACAGAAGGGGGAGCCCTGATGACCAAACCACCCCGTGGCTCCAACCGGCCGCCCACCGAAGGGCTGCCCAAGACGGAGCCGCTCACCGCCTCGCAGCTGCACCAGAACGCGGCGGCCAAGCGCATGCTGCGACGCCTGGTGCAGGGGGAAAATCCGCCGACGGCGCCACTGAGCATCGTGGACCGGCTCGCCGGGAGCCCCTACGCCAACCCCATGATCCAGGTGAGCGGGATCGATGAGTCCGCCCGCAAGACGATGGACTTTGCGCTGCACCTTGCCGAGTCCATGTTCCGGTACGGTGCCGGCGCCCTCGAGGTCGAAACAAGCATCATTGCCGTGACGGCTGCGCTGGGGTTGAAAAACATCGAGGTGGACATCACCAACCAGTCGGTGGGCATCAATTACGCGGCCAAGGACCAGACGCCCATCACCCTCCTGCGGGTGGTCCGTTCCTGGACGAACAACTATGCGGGGCTTGCCCAGGTCCACCAGCTGGTCACCGATATCGTTGCCGGAGGCGTCGGCCGGGACGAGGCCGTGCGCCGGCTCGACGAGATCGTCCGACGCCCCAAGCCGTTCCCGCGCTGGATGGTGACGGTGGCGTTCGCGGTGTTCGCGGCCGTGTTCGTCGCCGTCATTGGCGGCGGTCCAGGCGCCTCGGCCGTGGCGTTCGCCTCAAACTTGCTCATCAGCCTGGTGGCCAGGAAGCTGGGCCGCTGGCGGACGCCTGACTTCTTCATCACGGCGGCCTGTTCCTTTGTGGTGACGGTCATCGCGCTGCTGATGTGGAGGTTCGGCAGTCCTGTGGGGATCCGGCTGGCGCCAGCCATTGTGGTGGTGGGCGGAATCCTGCTGCTGCTTCCCACCGGGCGGCTCGTGTCCTCGGTCCAGGATGCCATCAACGGCTTCCCCGTCACGGCGGCGGGCCGCTTCCTGTCCACTCTGCTGACGTTCGGCGCGGTGGTGGCCGGGATCGCCGTCGCGTTCGTGGTGGGGGACAGGATCGGCATGGAGCCGATCAGCGTTACGGAGACCTTCCCGCCCGCGTACCCGCTCTGGGTCCAGGTGATTTTGGTGGCCATCGCGGTTGTGGCAATCGGCGTCACGGAACAGACGGACTGGAAGCTGCTTCTTCCGACGGCGGCCGTCGGTGTGGTGGGGCACCTGGCCCTGATAGGCGGCGAGGCGCTGAGCATTGGCCCGCGGTTCTCGCCTGCGCTGGCCGCCGTCGTGATCGGCCTGCTGGCCCGCGTGGTGGCGCTGAAGATGGGCGCCCCGCAGCTGGTGGTCGCCGTGCCGGCGGGTCTGATTCTCCTGCCCGGCCTGACCATTTTCCGGTCCATGTACGTCCTGACCATCGAGGAATCCGAGATCCTGCTCGGGGCCGGCGGGATGCTCAGCGCCGGGGCGATTGTGTTCGGCGTTGCCGGCGGCATTGTTCTTGGCGACACGCTGGCCAGGCCGCTCACCCGCAGCCTCGCCAGCAACGAGCGGCGGCGGTCGCGCCGCCGCTAGGCCCTGCTGGATCTTCCCGGCGTTAGATCTTGCCGGGTTAGATCTTGCCTATCGGCAGCTTCTTCTCGGCCTGGAAGACGTCCTCGACGCGGCCCTTGGCCCAGTAGCCGGACAGCGAAACCTGGCTACGGTCGAGGCCGCGCTCGCGGAACAGCACCTCCCGCAGGCCCTTCATGTAGCCACGCTCGCCGTGCGCAAAAACATCCACCCGGCCGTCGAGCCAGGCGGCACTGCGCACCGCCTCCACCAGCAGGTCACCCTCGCCGGCGGGAGCGTCGCCGCGCTGCAGCCAGACCACCTCGAGCCCGGCCGGGGCGGCAATCTCCTGGACGTCCGCGTCAGAATCAACTTCGAGAAAGGCCACGCCTCGGGCGTGCTCGGGAAGGGATTCTATGACGGCCGCCACTGCCGGCAACGCGGCCTCGTCCCCTGCCAGCAGGTACCAGTCGGCGGCCGGATCGGGGTTGTAGCCGCCTCCGGGGCCGGTAAAAATGAGGCTGTCGCCAGGCTGGGCTGTGGCAGCCCACGGACCGGCGAGGCCTTCGTCTCCGTGGACGACGAAATCAATGGCCAGTTCGCCGGCCGCCATATCCACCCAGCGGACCGTGTAGGTCCGGGTGTGCGGCCACTGCTCCCGCGGCATCGTTTCCCGGATGGCCCAAAGATCCAAAGGCTGGGGGTAGTCCACTCCGGGCTGCGGAAAGACGATCTTGACGTACCGGTCCACGAAGTCGTTGTTGACATAATCGGCGAACCCCGCGCCGCCCGCGACGATCCGCACCATGTGCGCGGAAAGCTGCTCCCGCCGAAGAACAGCCAGGGTGACCTGCGGGCGGGATTTTTTGGTGGCGCTGGTGGTGGCCGGAAGGGAAGTCATGCAGGTAAGCCTAGCCTAAGCTCCTTGGCCGGAGCTGAGGAGGGACGGCCGGGAGTTCCCAGTCCACAGGCCCGCCGCCCTGCTCCGTCAGCAGGGCGTTGGCGCGGCTGAACGGCCGCGAGCCGAAGAACCCCCGCGAGGCGGACAGCGGGCTGGGGTGGGCGCTGGCCACCACGGGGGTGCTGCCCAGGAGGGGGCGGACACCCTCGGCGTCCTTGCCCCAAAGCACAGCCACGAGCGGCGCGGTGATTCCCTCCGCTGTCCGGCGGCCGACGACGGCGGTCACTGCCGCCGTCGTGATCGTTTCCCAGCCCTTGCCGCGGTGTGACCCGGCGGCGCCCTCACGCACGCTCAGCACCCGGTTCAGCAGCAGTACGCCCTGGTCCGCCCAGGCTCCGAGGTCACCGTGGATCCGCGGCGGCAGGCCCAGGTCCGAGGCAAGCTCCTTGTAGATGTTTGCCAGGCTGCGCGGGATGGGCCGGGTGCCGGCGTCCACGGAAAAGGCGAGCCCCACGGCATGTCCTGGGGTGGGGTAGGGATCCTGGCCCACGATCAGGACCCGCACCCCGTCCAACGGCTGCTGGAAGGCCCGGAGGACGTTCGACGCAGACGGCAGCACCCGGTGCCCGGCCGCCGACTCGGCTGCGAGGAACGTCAGCACCGACCTCAGCTCGGCCTCCACCCCGGCCAGGGCGGCAGCCCAGTCGGGTGCCATGAGCTCATCGAACGGCAGCCCGGCAAGCTCCGCAAAGTCCGGGCCGGCCGCCTGTGCAGGTTCGAGGTCGAAGAGCGGTTCAGGTTCCGTCACGGTGTCCATTCTCCCGCACCGCCGTCCGAAGCCCGCCGCCCCTGTCGGTGGAACGGGCCGTGGGTGTCGCCGCGGCGCAAATGACAACGCTGTTATTCCTCCGTAACATAGGGGAGGTACTTTGACCGGATTCAGCTAAGGAGAGCGCAGTGGCCGAGCCGTTGCAGGACCACCTCGCGGAGCGGGATTCAGCGCTGGAGCACGGGCTGCGGAGCGGCTCGCTGCTGGACGACTTCAAGCTCAGGGACTCGCCGCTGAGCGAGCGGGAGCAGCAGATTCTCGCCCTGGAACGGCAGTGGTGGAAGTACGCCGGCGCCAAGGAACAGGCCATCCGGGAGCTCTTCGACCTGTCCGCGACGCACTACTATCAGATCCTCAACGCACTGATTGATACAGAGCACGCGCTGGCCCACGACCCCATGCTCGTGAAGAGATTGCGTAGACTACGTACGTCACGTCAGCGGGCCCGCACTGCACGCCGCCTTGGATCTGACGCGTAACTGCTAGTGCCGGACTGCCGGCGAAAACCAACAAGGACGCCTCTTCACCATGACTAATTTTGCTCGGGACGAATTCGACAGGGTGCCTGAGGTCTCCTCCCGGCAGGGCGTACACCGCGCTGCCTCCGCGCCGTCGCGCCCGAAGTTGTGGCCGATCCTTTCCGTGGGAATCGCGGCGCTCGCCGTCGGCCTGGTTGCTTTCCTCCTGCTGCCGCAGCTGGGGTTCCAGCCCGCGCTCACGCCGCCGCCCGCCGCGGCGGCCGACACGTCAACGGCGCCGGCCAGCCCCACGACGACGCCCTCTGCACGTGCGACGCCCAGCGCCACCCCCTCGGCGTCCGCCTCCCAACCCGCTTCGCCCTCCGCGCTTGAGCCCGCCACTTCGGAAACCATTGCCCCTGCTGCGGTGGACAAGTCGCAGCCTGTCGCCATTTTCAACGGAACGCTAACCTCCGGACTGGCCGGACGGGTAGGCGCCACAGTTAAGTCCGACGGCTGGGTGCTCGGTGAGGTGGCCAACTGGCAGGGTGCTCCCCAGCAGCAGTCGGTGATCTTCTACTCGGACGCTGCGCACAGGGCAAACGCCGAGGCGCTCAGTGCTCTGCTGAACATCCCCACGCTGGTGGAGAGTGCGGACTTCCCCACGCCCGTTGCGGTGGTGCTGGGCCCCGGCTACGAGTAGCCATCCCGGTTACGCCTGAATAACTATTGCCTCCCCTCCGGGCCGCTGGCCTGCGCCTCCAAGGGCCTGACTCGATAGAGTGATGGCAGGCTTCAAGGCGTCATTCACGGCACACATCGACGTGGGCCTTAGGGAAGCAACCTGAAAGTGTGGGGATCATGGCATTGGGAACCGTGAAGTGGTTCAACGCGGAAAAGGGCTACGGCTTCATCACCGTTGACGATTCAGGGGACGACGTTTTCGTGCACTGGTCGGCGATTCAGACAGACGGGTTCCGGGCGCTGGACGAGGGCCAGCGCGTGGAGCTGGAAGTGGGCGAAGGCGAAAAAGGTCCGCAGGCCGAAAAGGTCCGGCCCGTCTAGTGGCATGCCGCGCAGGTCTCAGGGTTTCTGCCGTCTGGGGCGCCGCCGTCGTGCTGACGCTGGGTGCCTGCTCCGGATCGGGGGACAACGCCCGGACGGCTCCGGTTGAAGCCAGCGGCGACGGAACCCTGCGGATCGGGCTGATCCTCGACAACACCGGACCCCAGGCCTTCCTGAACGCCGCCCAACTGGCCGCCGCCAAGCTCGCCGTCCAGGAAATCAACGCGGCGGGCGGGCACAAGGGCAGGCCCGTCGAGCTGCTGCCCGAAACCACCGGCGGCGACACCGCCGCGCAGGCCCGGAAACTCGCCGAGGCCAAGGCGGATGTCGTGATCGGACCCACCGATTCCAGCCGGGCGCCGGCCGCCATCGACGTGCTGTCCAAAGCCAGGATCACGCTCATTTCTCCCGCCAACACGGCACCCGAACTCAGCAGTTACAAGAGCGGCGGCTACTACTTCCGCACGGCCGCGGCTGACATCGCACAGGCTCCCGTCCTGGTGAAACTCGCCAGGGACGCCGGAGCCAAGAGCCTCGCGGTGGTCTACGAGGACGGCAGCTACGGCCAGGCTGTGTCTGCAGCAGTGTCCGCTTCCGCCAAAGCCGGCGGGCTGGACCCCGTCACCGTCTCCGGGTTCAAGGCGGGCGAGGCGCAGAAGTCCGCGGCTGCCGCCCGTGACGCGGCGCCGGACGCCGTCGTCGTCCTTGCTCGGGACGGTGCGCAGGGCGCCATCGCCGAGCTCACCAACGCCGGACTGCCGGGCAACAAACTCATCCTGGGCGACGGAGCCTTCAGGCAGTACGGCTCCGCCCTCGGATCGAAGTCACTGGAGGGAACGCGCGCCCTGGTGCCCGGCGTCTTCACGTCGGCGCACTTCCAGGCTGAACTCGTGGCCATCGATGCGGGACTCAAGGACACGACGTTTGCCGCCGAGACCTATGATGCCGTGAACCTCGCGGCCCTGGCCGCCGCTGCGGCAGAGGACGACGCCGGTGCCTCCATCGCCGGTACGCTCATCTCCGTCTCCGGCGGCACTTCCGGCAGTCGGGCCTCCGCCGCGCCGTCCGGCCAGCGGGCCGTCTGCTCGACGTACAAGGACTGCCTTGCCGCCATCCGGGAGGGAAAGGCCATTGACTACGACGGCGAATCAGGACCCGTCCGCTTCGATGCGAACGGGGACGTTACGGCCGCAAAATACATGGTGTTCACCTACGGAGCCGACAACAAGGCCAAGATCACGGGCAGCGAGGCCGCCGGCAGGTCTGCCGGCTGATCGCTGGCAGCGAATAGTCCGCCCGTTCACGGGATAAACACGCTCATCTGCTTGCACTCTCCCCGGGGGAGTGCTAATTATTGATTAGCACTCCAGCGTGCCGACTGCTAAAGGGTCGTCCGGTTCACGCCGGCACTACCCCGGCGGCGGCACAAGGAGCGAAAGAAACACCTGGTTGGGGTGAGATCCGGACTGTGGGCGTACAGAGGCCTGCGGAAAGGATCGTCCGTCGCGGGCACCGCAGCGAGGTTCCCTCTTAACGACTGTCCCGAAAGGACTACTGCCGTTATGGCCAAGATCATTGCATTTGATGAAGAGGCACGCCGCGGTCTTGAGCGGGGCCTGAACATCCTCGCCGACGCCGTCAAGGTCACCCTCGGCCCGCGTGGCCGCAACGTCGTCCTCGAAAAGAAGTGGGGCGCCCCCACGATCACCAACGATGGTGTTTCCATCGCCAAGGAGATCGAGCTGGACGATCCCTACGAGAAGATCGGCGCCGAGCTGGTCAAGGAAGTTGCCAAGAAGACGGATGACGTCGCTGGCGACGGCACCACCACGGCCACCGTCCTGGCCCAGGCACTGGTCAAGGAAGGCCTGCGCAACGTCGCGGCCGGCGCTGACCCGCTGTCCCTCAAGCGCGGCATCGAGAAGGCCGTTGAAGCCGTCACCGCCGAACTGCTGAACTCCGCCAAGGAAATCGAAACCAAGGAAGAGATCGCAGCCACGGCTTCCATCTCCGCCGGTGACGACGAAATCGGCGCCCTGATCGCCGAAGCCCTGGACAAGGTGGGCAAGGAAGGCGTCATCACGGTCGAGGAGTCCAACACCTTCGGCCTTGAGCTGGAGCTCACCGAAGGCATGCGCTTCGACAAGGGCTACATCTCCGCTTACTTCGTCACGGACACCGAGCGCCAGGAAACGGTCCTCGAGGACCCGTACATCCTGATCGTCAACTCCAAGATCTCCAACGTCAAGGAACTGGTTGCTGTCCTCGAGAAGGTCATGCAGTCCAGCAAGCCGCTGCTGATCATCGCCGAAGACATCGAGGGCGAGGCCCTGGCCACCCTGATCGTCAACAAGATCCGCGGCACCTTCAAGTCCGTCGCCGTCAAGGCTCCGGGCTTCGGTGACCGCCGCAAGGCGCAGCTGGCCGACATCGCCATCCTCACCGGCGGCCAGGTCATCGCCGAGGAAGTCGGCCTCAAGCTTGAGACCGCCGGCCTCGAGCTCCTGGGCAAGGCACGCAAGGTTGTCGTGACCAAGGACGAGACCACCATCGTCGAAGGTGCAGGCGACGCCGACCAGATTGCCGGCCGCGTTTCCCAGATCCGCGCCGAGATCGAAAACTCCGACTCGGACTACGACCGCGAGAAGCTGCAGGAACGCCTGGCCAAGCTGGCCGGCGGCGTTGCAGTCATCAAGGCCGGTGCCGCAACCGAGGTTGAGCTCAAGGAACGCAAGCACCGCATCGAGGACGCCGTCCGCAACGCGAAGGCTGCTGTTGAAGAGGGCATCGTCGCCGGCGGTGGCGTGGCCCTGATCCAGGCAGGTCTCAAGGCATTCGCCAACCTGAACCTGACCGGCGACGAAGCAACCGGTGCGAACATCGTCCGCGTTGCCATCGACGCCCCGCTGAAGCAGATCGCCTTCAACGCAGGCCTCGAGCCCGGCGTTGTGGTCGACAAGGTCCGCGGCCTGCCCGCAGGCCACGGCCTGAACGCAGCAACCGGCGAGTACGTCGACCTGCTGGCTGCTGGCATCAACGACCCCGTCAAGGTGACCCGCTCTGCCCTGCAGAACGCGGCTTCCATTGCCGGCCTGTTCCTCACCACCGAGGCCGTCGTAGCCGACAAGCCGGAGAAGAACGCTCCGGCCATGGGCGGCGGCGACGAGATGGGCGGCATGGGCGGCTTCTAGCCTCCCGCTGCTCCCAGCTGGCTCACGAGTGCGGCCCCCTCCACCGAGGGGGCCGCACTTTTTTGTCTGCGCATTTTTGTCCGTGCAGTCTGGCAGGATGGTTCGGTGACGATTACTGCAGCAGCCGACGGTTCGGCATTGGGAAACCCGGGTCCCGCGGGGTGGGCCTGGTACGTGAACGACGACTGCTGGCGGGCCGGCGGATGGCCGCACGGAACCAACAACCAAGGTGAGCTGATGGCCGTCCTGGACCTCTTCCGCTCCACGGCACACCTCCCGGACGAGGACCTGCACATACTTTGCGACAGCCAGTACGTGATCAACTCCGTGACGAAGTGGATGCCGGGATGGAAGCGCAAAGGGTGGCGCAAGGCGGACGGCAAGCCAGTGCTGAACGTGGACATCCTCAAGGACATCGACCGGGAGCTCGCCGGGCGGAAGTACAGGTTCGAATGGGTCAAGGGCCACGCGGGGCACGAGCTGAACGAAGCCGCCGACGAGCGCGCCAGGGCCGTGGCAATTGCCTACCAGCAGGGCGTTGCCGCCCGCTCAGGTCCGGGGTTCCCCAACGCTGAACCGGCAGCGGGCCGGCGGGCCGTCAAGGAGGGCCGCGGCGAGGGGGGTATCCCTTCGCTGTTTGAATCCGAAACACCGGCCCGCCGTGCGGCAGGCTCTCCCGCCGGGGCAGAAGCTGGCGCAACCGCCCGGGCAGAAACCGGCACCAGGGTCCGCCCCGAGCCCGAAACCCCGGCGCTCTTCGGATCCGACGAGCCTGATCTCTTCAGCGAACTGGGCGCCGATGCGTTCGCGGAAGCCCCGGAGGGCGCCACGCCGGAGGAAGCGGTCGAGGCCCTGGAACGCGAGCTCCTCCGCCCGGATGTCCGCAGCGACATCGGGCGGACGGGTCAGCTCCTGCACCCTGACTTCACGGAAATCGGCACGGCCGGACGCCTCTGGACCCGTGACGCCATGATGATGTCCCTCGAGGAAAGCCCGGCCGGCCCCGTCGACCTGGACGTGCTCAGCGCCGACCGGATCGGCACGGACACGGTCCTGCTGACCTACCGCAGCTACTCCCGCGCCGGCTCAGCGCTGCGGAGCTCCCTATGGGTCCTTGACGGCGAACAATGGCGCCTGCGGTTCCACCAGGGCACGCCTGAAGCCTGAGTTGCCCCCAAACCTGAGTCGCCCTGAAGCCTGAGCCCGGCCGCGGGTTACTGACCGTGGGCGTCAGCTGAAGCGCTGCGCGTTGCCGTGTTCCGCCTGCGCATAGGTGTCCGCAGCCGACGACAAGGCCAGGTTGATGGAGGCGAGGGAGGCCTCGACCTTGCCTTGGGTCAGTGTCCACTCGGCAACGAGCGCCTGGAAGTTGGTGGCAGCCGAGCCGCGCCACGTGGCCTGCAGTTCATCCAGCCCATGCTTCATCGCCTGGACGTCGGCGCTGATCCGGTCAACGGTCGCCTTGACGTTGGCTGATTTCACCTGCAGTAGGTCGGTATCGACGGAAATGATGCTCATGACGGGCCTCTCCACATCTTGAGGGACTGCCCCGGCAGGACAGTCGCAATGGCTGGCGGACCGGCCATTCCGGTCCGCTACATCGAGCCTAGGAACCCGTCGGCAGGCGGTGCCACAGCGGGCTCCGCTATGTGGATAAACGGTTCCCGCCGGTGACCCGCTTCCCGCCGGCAGCGCCGTGTCCGGCCATACTGTCGGAGAACGTCCCGATGCTGTCCGCTTCGGTGCTGTCCTCGTCGGGGGAGTCCTCCCGGAGCGGGAGGCTGACCACGAGTGTTGCGCCGCCGCCGTCGGTACCTTCCACCCGGACGGAGCCGCCGTGCGAGCCGACAATGGCGGCCACGATCGCCAGGCCAAGGCCGCTGCCGCCCGTATCCCGGGTACGGGAGGTATCCGCCCGGTAGAAGCGCTCGAAGACCTTGGTGGCTTCGGCGTCGGAGATTCCGGGCCCATGGTCCCGGACCTCGAGGACCGCCCGGGCTGAACCGGCGTCGCCCTGCCGGACGCCCACCGCGACTTCGATGGGTGTTCCCTCCGGCGTGTAGCGCAGCGCGTTGCCCACCAGATTGCCGACGACCTGGCGGAGCTTCGCCTCATCGCCCAGCACCGGTGCCGGCTCGGCGCTTCCGCTGCGGAGGCCCGTCAGGGTGATGGCTCGCGTCCTTGCACTGGCCTGCGTGTCAACCACGGCGTCGTGGGCGAGCAGCTGCAGGTCGATGGGCTTGCGCTGCAGCGGACGCTGCTCATCGAGGCGTGCCAGCAGCAGCAGGTCCTCCACCATGGACCCCATCCGTTTGGCTTCACTTTCGATCCGGCCCATGGCGTTGGCCACGTCCTCGGAGGACTGCAATGCACCGTGCCGGTACAGCTCCGAGTAGCCCCGAATGGTGACGAGGGGCGTGCGCAGCTCGTGCGAGGCGTCTGCGGCGAACCGGCGCATCCGGTCCTCGGAGGCCATCCGTGCCGCGAACGCTGCCTCGATGTGGGCGAGCATGGCGTTCAATGACTGGCCCAGGCGGCCGACCTCCGTCGTCGGATTCTCCACGTCGACGCGGCGGGACAGGTCACCGGCGGCGATGGCCGCGGCGGTCTTTTCCACCCTGGCCAGCGGCCGGAAGGAGCGGGTCACTGTCCAGTTGGCGATGAAGAAAGCCAGGATAAGGGCCAACAGCCCCGCGCCCACCACAACCAGGGTGGCATGGCGCAGTACCTCATCCACTGACGAAAGCGGCAGCCCGATGACCAGTACTGACCTTTGCTGGTTGCTGTCCACGATGCTGACGGCAACCACCCGCCAGTTCGCCCCGTCCTTGCCGCGGACCTGGTACGGCTCCAGCCCACGATCGCGGGCCTCCTCCACGGAAATGGTATCGATGGCGGGGCGGTGGATCTCCGTGCCGCCAAGCCGCCGGCCCTGGGCGCCCGGGTAGTACACCACCACGGAGTAATCCGTGGGAACGACGGGGTTAGGCACGATGAGCTGGCTGAAGGACCGTTGTTCCTGGATGGATGCGACGGCGGCCTTCAGTTTGCCGTCCACCTGGCCCTCAAGATAGCCGCGCAGCAGTGTCAGGGTGCCGGCCCCGGTCACCACCAGGGCCACGAGCAGGAGGGCCATCATGATGGCCACCAGCTGGGACCGGAGGTTGGCGGACTTCCAGCGCTCCAGCGCCGACTTCCATCGCTCCAGCAAGGTCAGCGCTTTTCTGCTGTCCGCAGCACGTAGCCGACACCGCGCTTGGTCTGGATGAGGGCCGGGGCGTCGGGATCGATGTCCACCTTGCGCCGCAGGTAGGAAATGTAGGACTCGACGATGGAGGCGTCGCCGTTGAAGTCGTATTCCCAGACGTGGTCCAGGATCTGCGCCTTGGACAGGACGCGGTTCGGGTTGAGCATCAGGTAACGGAGCAGCTTGAATTCGGTGGGGGACAGCTCGATCACCTTGCCGCCGCGCCGCACTTCGTGGGCGTCGTCGTCGAGTTCCAGGTCGTCCACCCGGATGACGGCCTCGTCATCCTCCAGCATCGGCTGCGTCCTGCGGAGCACGGCACGGATGCGGGCCACCACCTCATCGAGGCTGAAGGGCTTGGTGACGTAGTCGTCCCCGCCCACCGTCAGTCCGGTGACCTTGTCCTCGGTGTCATCCTTGGCGGTCAGGAAGAGGACAGGGAAATGCTTGCCTGCGGCACGCAGCCGGCGGGTGACGGTGAAGCCGTCCATGTCCGGAAGCATGACGTCCAGCACCGCGAGGTCGGGTGCGTGCGCCTCAACGGCAGCGAGCGCCTCCCGCCCGTTCCCCGCGGACACCACTTCAAAGCCGGCGAAGCGCAATGACGTGGAGAGCAGCTCGCGGATGTTCGGTTCGTCATCAACCACGAGGAGCTTCGCTTCGGCGCTGTTCTTTTTCATATTCCCATGATGCTCCCAGAATCTGGGAGTTTTCTGGATGAATGTTGTGTGTTGGTTGGGTCAGCAGGATTCGACGTCCTTGGCGTCCATGATGCGGTAGGCGTAGCCCTGCTCGGCGAGGAAGCGCTGGCGCTTGGCCGCAAAATCCTGGTCCAGGGTGTCCCGGGCAACGAGGGAGTAGAACCGCGCCGCGCGCCCGTCCTGCTTGGGCCGCAGCAGCCGCCCGAGCCGCTGGGCCTCCTCCTGGCGCGAACCGAAGGAGCCGGAGACCTGGATGGCTACCGACGCCTCGGGCAGGTCGATGGAAAAGTTGGCCACCTTGGACACCACAAGGGTCTGGATCTCCCCGGCGCGGAAGGCGTCAAAGAGCTTCTGGCGGACCTTGACCGAGGTTTCGCCCTTGATGACCGGGGCGTCCAGCCGCTCACCGAGATCGTCGAGCTGGTCGATGTACTGCCCGATCACGAGGACCTGCTCGCCCCGGTGGTGCGCCACCAGCTGTTCGGCCACGAGGGTCTTGGTCTCGGACGTGGCGCACAGCCGGTACTTGTCCGCGTCCTCGGCCATGGCGTAGGCCACGCGCTCGTCCTTGGGAAGATCCACACGGACCTCCACACAGTCCGCGGGGGCGATGTAGCCCTGGGCCTCGATGTCCTTCCACGGCGCGTCATAGCGCTTGGGGCCGATGAGGCTGAAAACCTCCCCCTCCCGGCCGTCTTCACGCACCAGCGTCGCCGTCAGGCCGAGCCGTCGACGCGCCTGCAGGTCCGCCGTCATCCGGAAGATCGGCGCGGGCAGCAGGTGGACCTCGTCATAGATGATCAGGCCCCAGTCGTGGCCGTCGACGAGCTCAAGGTGCGGGTACAGGCCGCCTCGCTTGGTGGTGAGGACCTGGTACGTAGCGATGGTCACCGGGCGGACTTCCTTGACGGCGCCCGAGTACTCGCCGATCTCATCCTCCGTCAGCGAGGTCCGCCGGAGCAGCTCGTCCTTCCACTGCCGTGCCGAGACGGTGTTGGTGACGAGGATCAGCGTGGTGGTGGAGCTGGTGGCCATCGCCGCGGCGCCCACAAGGGTCTTGCCCGCACCGCAGGGAAGCACGACGACGCCGCTGCCGCCGGCCCAGAAGTTCTCCGAGGCCAGCCGCTGGTACGGCCGCAGCGTCCAGCCCGACTCGTCGAGCATGATGGGGTGCGGCGTCCCGTCGACGTAGCCCGCCAGGTCCTCCGCCGGCCAGCCGATCTTCAGCAGCAGCTGCTTCAGCTGGCCGCGCTGGGACGAATGGACCACCACTGTCTCGGCGTCGATGCGCGGGCCCAGCAGCGGCTGGATCTTCTTGGCCCTGCTGACCTCCTCCAGCACCGGGTAGTCGCTGGTGCGCATGACCAGCCCGTGCTGCGGGTCCTTCTCCAGCCGCAACCGGCCGTACCGGGACATCGTTTCCTCGACGTCGATCAGCAGCGAGTGCGGCACGGGGAACCGGGAATAGGTGAGCAGCGTATCCAGCACCTTTTCGGCGTCGAGCCCAGCGGCCCGGGCGTTCCAAAGCCCCAGCGGCGTGAGCCGGTAGCTGTGCATGTGCTCGGGTGCGCGCTCCAGTTCGGCGAAGGCCGCGATGGCGTGCCGGGCCTCCGTCGCCTGCTCGTGGTCCACTTCCAGGAGGATGGTCTTGTCGCTCTGGACGATCAGGGGGCCGTCATTCACGCAGGTAGAACCTTCACTGCTGCATTTCCTCTGCTGCCTCGATATCGATGATCCGGTGGATGGAGAGCACCCGCTCCGTGTCCTTTGCGGGGTCGAACACACGGACGCGTCCGCCCGCCACGGAGACCGGAACCACCGTTTCCAGTTTCGCATTCCCCAGACTGTCCACGACGTTCATCACTACCTTTTGCCGGAGCCTGATGGCCTTGTGCAGGGTCTCCAGTCCCAGCTGGGTTGCCTCCTCGGCGCCGGCGGCAGCCGGACGGGAGCCGTTTGGGCTGGTGCCGTGCTCCGCACGGCTGCGGAGAATGGCGAGCTGGGCGGCGACGTCGGCGTCGGGAAGGGCGGTGCGCGGCGCGCTGTAGACGGGGCGCCCGGTGCCCGGAAGGGGGGCGGTGCGGTTGAGGCGGACGACGGCGGATCCGGCCTCTTCGACGGCAGGTGACAGCCCCAGCCCGCGCAGCACGAGGGCCGTCTGCCGGGGTGAGGCCATGGAGACCAGGACGGTGGGGGCGATCCGGACCAGGCCCAGGGACGAGGCCGCGGCCTCCCGGCAGAGCTCACTGAGCGCAGCTTCGTCGTCGCTCTGGATGAAACTCGCGGCCGCTCCGACCCGCAGCTTGCCGTGCCTGGCGGCTGTGTCCTCCACCAGGTACTGCAGCGGCTGCGGCACGGCGGTGGCCGAGTACCGGCGGAGGAAATCAAGGATGGCTGCAGCGTCCTGGCCCGAGTCCAGGGCCCGCCGGATGGACTCCGCGGAGAACCGGTACGTCGTGGCCGGGCCCTGCCCCTCGGCGTCGGCCATCTGCTGGAGCTGCTCGGCCAGGTATGGGGCGAGGTAGCCGGGCGCTACCGCGGTCAGATCGGCTTGCAGGAGCACATGGTTGAGGGCCGCCGGGAGGTGTTCGCCGAGGAGGTCCATGGCGTCGTCCGGCGCGTCCGCGGCGATGGCGGCACCCAGCTGGCTGAGCGCGCCGGACCCGATCAGCCCCAGCAGCTCCGCCTCGGCAAGCACTCCGCTGATCAAGGAACTGAACCGCCGCGCCATGCGGGGCTGCGACCACTCGGCACGCAGCAGCACGGCCTCCGCATTGAGCACCGGCGCCGCCCCGTCCGGCACCTTCGCCTCGAGCGTCAGCTCCCGCAAGATCTCCAGGATCCTCTTCCGGATGACGGGCGCGTCGGACCGCTGCGCCTCGGCAGACAGGGCGTTGACGGTGGCCGCCGGGGCGGGCCGGTGGTTGGCGGGCCCAGCAGGCTGGCCATTCATGGGCTGCCCCACGAGTGACGGGGCGCGCTCGCTGGCCAGCCAGGCGTTCACGAGCCACAGCCACTGTTCCTGCCGCGGCAGCCCGAGCCATTCCAGCTGGGGCGGCTGCACCCAGCACGAACTGTCCACGTCCAGCCGGATCAGGCCCGCCAGGGCACAGAGCTCCAGCAGCACCGCAGTGGTGTGGTGGTCCACGCGGAGCGCCTCGGCGAGCCGGCGCATCTCGCGGATGCCCACCCCGCCGCTCCGCAGGGTGGCCAGGGGTTGGTCCCTGACCGCGTGCAGCAATTCGCCGGTGAGGCGCAAAGTTTCGGCGATGGCCCCGAGCGCGGCATTGCGGCGGAGCGCGGCCGTGGTGACGCCGAGCATCGGGGCGGGCGGAGTCAGGGAGAAGTTGTTGATGATGGCTCCGCCGCGCAGGGAAATGCCCACGCTGTGCGGCAGTTCCACATGTGCAGCATCCAGCGGCACCAGCAGGCCACGGGCCAGCAGCCAGTCGACCGGCCCGACGTCGTGACCTTCAGTGGTGACGGAGGCCTTCCGCTGGGCCTGAGGTACGGCACCCATCGCCCAGTTGCTGAACCGGGCCAGCAGCGCGGTGGTCCGCTCCGGGGCGCCGGCGAGGAGTGCCTGCAGTCCCTCGGGGGAAGAGGTCCAGTGCTGGAGCGCCAGGGCTGCGTCCATCGGCGTGGTGGCCGCCTGCACGGCGGCGCCGCTGCGGCGCAGTTCCGCCACCAGCTGGACGACGCGCTGGGCGAAGGCCGGCTGCAACCTGACCAGTTCGGTGTAGCTGCGCCCCAGCCCTGCCGGGTAGATCCCGACGACGTCCTTCAGACTGCTCACCGGAAGATAGAAGCGCTGCCTCTGGGCGCCGGGGCCCGCCCCATGCGGCGGCTCCGCCCGCTGCACCAGGGCGAGATCATGCAGTGACTGCAGGAGCTGTTCGATGGCCGCCACAGTTGAACCTGCGATGGCCTTCTTCAGCACGGCCGCCGATGCGCTGTGCCCGGTGTCCGTGTTGGTGCACAGGTGCAGGGTCTCCAGCACCTGCATTTGCGGACGGTTCAGGCGCTCCAGGGCCCGCTGCACGCTCGCCCGCGCGCTGGCGCGGGCGGCCAGGGCGGGGAAGTCGGGAACGCCGGGGGAGATCAGGTCCGGCCGCGCAGCGAACAAAGCCCGCAGCGACTCGTCGCTGCGTGCCTCCAGTTCCTTGCTGAGCGCTCGAATGAGGGACATCAGTCCAACGTTACCGCCCGGCGGGGCTTCCTGCCCGGCGGCGGGCGGCAACGCCGTCGGCCACCAGCACGAGCATCAGCAGGAAGGCCGCCGGAAGGCCATAGAGTGCCGTTGACGTGATCCACTGCGGCGCCGCCTGGCCCGCAGCGGCAAGGGCTATGACCGCCCCGACCGCTGCGAGGGACAAAACTGCAAGGAGCACTGCGGCGGCCATCAGTGGCCGCCGGATACGCGCGGATGTCATGGACGTAACGCTAACAGCAGTGCCGAGGCCGCGCCTCAAAAGCGGGATTAGCCTGCCAGTCAGGATAACCTTGAAGGAACAGACCAACATGGACCAGGCAGTCATACCCTGAACCCGCACATCAGTGCGGATGCGGTGACGGCCGGCCGTGTCCCAGAACGTCAGAACGAAGAAGGTTGATTAGGTGCCTACCGGCAAGGTCAAGTGGTACGACAAGGATAAAGGTTTCGGATTCCTCGCGGGCGAGGACGGACAGGAAGTGTTCCTTCCCAAGTCGGCGCTCCCCGCCGGAGTCACCGAACTGAAGGCCGGCACCCGGGTTGAGTTCGGCGTCGCAGACGGACGCAAGGGCGCCCAGGCCCTCGGCCTGCGAGTCCTCGACAAGACACCGTCCATCGCAAAGGCCAAGCGCCCCAGCGCGAGGGATCTTGCCCCGCTGGTGCAGGACCTGGTGACGGTCCTGGACAACCTGTCCGGCACGCTGTCGTCCGGCAAGTACCCGGACGGCAACAAGGGCAAGGCAATCGCCACTGCCCTGCGTAAGGTTGCCGACGAGCTGGACGCCTAGGCCTCCCGATGAACCCGGAACCTGAACAGGCGGAACCCAAGGCGGAACCCAAGGCACCCCAGCGCCGCACCGGCGTCCCGGTGTGGCGGACGGGTAAGCCTGACGCCGTGCTGGCCGCTGCCGTGGACGCGGCCCGGACTGCCATCGAAGGCATCGCGAAGGCATCCGAAATCGGGGACCACCTGGCCGCCCGGACCGAGGGCGACCGCGTGGTGACACACCTATTCGAGTCACGGCTGCCGGGGTACCTCGGCTGGCAGTGGTACGCCGTCCTGACCCGCAACTCCCGCTCCAAAGTGATCACTGTCAACGAGCTTGGCCTGCTCCCGTCCGAAGACTCGATCCTCGCCCCGGAGTGGGTGCCGTGGGCAGAGCGCGTACGCCCTGAGGACGCACAGGAGCAGGACGTACAAGAGCAGGACCAGCAGGAAGCGCCGGGGGAGGCGTCCGCTGGCTCTGAAACAGAGCCCGACACCGAGACGGCGGCTGACGCTGAAGCAGAACCCGGCGCCGAGACAGCGGCTGACGCTGAAGCAGAGTCCGGCGTTGAAGCACAGTCCGACGTCGAAGCAGCGCCCGGCGCCCAGGAACGCGACTAATCACAACGACTCATGGATCACAACCACTGACGGCGCCGTCCGGACGCAAGCCCGGACGGCGCCGTCGAACTTTAAGTGAAAAGTCCCAACCCCGCTGGCTACTTCTTCAGTTCGCCCACCACGTAGTCGATGCACTCCAGCAGGGCGGAGACATCGGAAGGCTCGATGGCCACGAAGGTGGCGATGCGCAGCTGATTGCGTCCCAGCTTCCGGTAGGGCTCGGTGTCCACGATGCCGTTGGCGCGAAGCACCTTGGCAATGGCGGCGGCATCGATCGAGTCGTCGAAGTCGATGGTGGCGATGACGTTGGAGCGCTCGGCGGCGTTGGCAACGAACGGGGTGGCGAACTCGGAGGCTTCCGCCCACTTGTAGATGCGGCCGGCCGAGTCGGCCGTGCGGCCGGCGGCGAAGTCGAGGCCGCCGTTGGCGTTGAGCCACTGCACCTGGGCATCCAGCGTGACGAGCGTGGACAGGGACGGGGTGTTGTACGTCTGGTTCAGCTTGGAGTTGTCGATGGCGGTCTTCAGGTCCAGGAAGTCCGGGATCCAGCGCCCGCTGGCCTTGACGCGCTCAGCCCGCTCCAGCGCGGCCGGGGAGAAGAGGCCCAGCCACAGCCCGCCGTCGGAGGCGAAGTTCTTTTGCGGCGCGAAGTAGTAGACGTCCGTCTGGGCCACGTCGACATCGAGGCCGCCGGCGGCCGAGGTCGCGTCCACCAGCACCAGCGCGCCGTCGTCGGCGCCGTTCACCCGCTGGACGGGAGCAGCGACACCCGTTGAGGTCTCGTTCTGCGGCCAGGCGTACACGTCGACGCCGGCCTCGGCCTTCGGGGCGGGGCAGGTGCCGGGCTCGGACTTGATGATGGAGGACTCCGCGAGGAACGGCGCCTTGTTGGTGGCCGCAGCGAACTTGGACCCGAACTCGCCGAAGGACAGGTGCTGTGCCTTCTGTTCCACAAGGCCGAAGCTGGCGACGTCCCAGAACGCGGTGGAACCGCCGACGCCGAGGACAACTTCGTAGCCCTCGGGGGCACGGAAGAAGGTGCTCAGGCCTTCGCGGACGGATCCCACGAGGTTCTTCACGGGGGCCTGGCGGTGCGACGTGCCCAGGAGCGTCGTGGCGGCCGCGGAGAGGGCCTCGATCTGCTCGGGCCTGACCTTGGAGGGACCGGCGCCGAACCGTCCGTCCTTGGGCAGGAGGTTTGCGGGAATAGTGATGCTGGTGTCGCTCACAATGGCTCCAATTTTCGGCATGGAAGTGCGGTTCGGCTGGGTCGGGGCGATGGCCGGCAGGCAACCATGACCGCCACGAAGACCCTCCTTATTCTGCCCGAAGCGCGGATACCGCGGGAACACGCACCCGTCATAGTCCAGTCACTGAGACAGGCCCGCCGCCCGCCGCCCGGATTATCCGGACTAATTCAAAATAGGCTAAGCTGGCACTGGACGTACGGGCAGACAGCCGGTGCTGCGCCGCCGTCGGATATGCGACCGCCGCTGCAGCTTGCCGGATCCCGGTGCGGCGCGCCCGCGGTACGGTGGGACAGACACAAATACTGGGCTCGAGGAGCTGAGCTGAATGACGGATCTGATCGACACCACGGAGATGTACCTTCGCACCATTCTGGAGCTGGAGGAAGAGAACATCGTGGCGCTTCGGGCACGCATCGCCGAACGTCTCCGCCACTCGGGCCCCACCGTTTCGCAGACCATCGGCAGGATGGAGCGCGACGGCCTCGTCGTCGTCTCCGGTGACCGCCACCTCGAGCTGACCGAAGTGGGCCGGAAACGCGCCACCGAGGTGATGCGCAAACACAGGCTCGCCGAGCGCCTCCTCGCCGACGTCATCGGACTCGACTGGGCCTACGTTCATGACGAGGCCTGCCGGTGGGAGCACGTGATGAGTGAACGGGTGGAGCGCAGGATTTACGAATTGCTCGACCATCCCACCGAGTCGCCGTACGGCAACCCCATCCCCGGCCTGGCCGCGCTCGGCGGCCAGCCCGCCCGCGCGTTCTCGGACGGCGTGGTGAACCTGCTCGATGCCATGACCGGCTACGGTCCGGAATCCAAGGTCACCGTCAGCCGCCTGGCAGAGCCCATCCAGGTGGAGCCGGAGTTGCTGGTCCAGTTGGATGAAGGCGGGATCCGGCCCGGTGCCGCTGTCTCGCTCGAACGTGTGGGGGAGTACATTTCCGTCCGCGTGCCCGGGTTCGAGGGCGCCCTTGAGCTGCCGCCGGAAGTCGCTGCGCACGTGTTCGTCCGGGTGGCTTAGGTCCGAAAAGCGCCGGCCCGCCGGGTGCTGTGTCCTGTCTGACATCTGCAGGCAGGATGACCTACCACTTGTGCACAGTGAATATAACGGAATTATTACTGCGCCTCTTAATCGCCTATAGTTAAACAGCAACGCCGATGCAAAAGCGTTACCTGATCTGGAGCCGAGCCTTGCCAGCAGATCAGTAGCACGAGTCACTCACTGGCAGGGGCGGGGGAACCACAACCGGCTGTTTCTGCAGCCTTGGGGTGAAGTCCGCAGCAGCAAGTCTCTTCCGCAGAAGGAATCCTCCCGGGATACCCCTGTGCCGGAATGGCTTGTTATGGCGGACCGGGTCCGAACTCTCTGACCCGAATCCGACAGCTAACTTCGCAGGCTATCCAGAGAGGAAGCAGTACTTGTCCATGCAGAATGCCCGGGGCCGCCGCCGCGCGTCCGGTCCCGCTCCTGAGCCGCGCCTCGCGGATGCCGTTGCCGCGGACCGTCCCCGGGACGCCCAGCGCGAAGCGCGCCGCCGCCGTCGGGGTCCGTTCCGGCAGGTTACGGACTTCGCTTCGGCCAGTGGTGTTGGGCAAAAGGCTGGAGTGGCCCTTGCTGCCACCGGCCTGCTGCTGACTGTTACTGTCCCCGCCACGAGTCCCGTCCTGGCTGCCGGAGAGCAGCAGGGAGCGGCATCGGCGTCCGCCGCCTCGCCGGCCCAGCCGAAGGTCTCGGCGGAAGCGGCAGCAAAGATCGACTTCAGCCGCACGTCCGTCTCCACCACCGGTGACCCGGACGGAAAGCTCAAGCAGCTCCTGAGTGCCCAGTCGGCCGGCAGCATCAGCCGTGCGGCCTCTGTGGGCACCCTGGGCGGGCCGCTGACCACGCTGGTCAAGTCCTCGCCCTTCGGTTACCGGGTCAGCCCGATCACCGGCGGCGCCGGCGAGTTCCACCGCGGCCAGGACTTCGCCGCCCAGTGCGGCACGCAAGTGCTTGCTGCGGCCAGCGGCAAAGTCACGTTCTCGGGATGGCATCCGTACGGGGGAGGCAACCGCGTGGTCATCGACCACGGCAACGGCTTGGAGACCACGTACAACCACCTGTCGTCCTCCAGCGTCGAGGTTGGCCAAAAGGTCACCCGCGGTGAGGCGATTGCCCTGAGCGGGACCACCGGCGCCTCCACCGGCTGCCACCTCCACTTCGAGGTGATGGTCAACGGGGAAGTCGTTGATCCCACCGGCTGGCTTTAGGCCAAACCGAGTGAGCACTCTCATTCCTGTGACATGCCGTGACCTGAATGTGACATTCGCTCCGAACTGCTGTACCGTCTAAACCGCGTCAACTTTTCCGAAGTTGACGCTCTTGAGTGGATTGCCTAGCTCTGCCACCGCTCAAGGTCCGTTCGCATTACATCGTCTGGCAGGGGCGGGGGAACCAATTTTGGTCTTCGCAAGAAGGCCTTGGGGTTAAGTCGCAAAAGCTTCCCAGGAAGCCGAGCGGCCGGGTGCACTCCCATCCGAATCCGACAGCTCACCTCGCAGGCATTGGGAGAGGCTACCTTCGTGTCTTCACGCCATAATGCCGCGCGCCACCGCGCGCAAACGGTTCGTATGAACCCATTGGACTCCGTGTCCAAGGCGGTTAGCGCCAATGCCGGCACAGTAGGTCGCCAGGCAGCTGTTATCGCAGCTGCTTCAGGTCTCATCCTGAGCGTTGGCATGCCTGCCAACGCAGCCGACGCCAACATTGGTGTTTCCGCCTCCTCGGAGACCGGATCCCAGGCCGCGCAGCTTGCTGTGACCGCCGCGCCAACCGCCACTGTCTCCTTCGAGCGTCCTGAAGTCACCACGGTGGCAGCCCCGGTCGCCGAAACCATTGCTCCGCAGGCGAGCGATGAGGGCCAGACGGGCGACGCAGGCCAGGCCAGCGACGAGAGCACCGGTGCGGCCCAGGCCGTCACCGCCAAGTCCACCGATGGTGCGGCTTCCGCCGCAGCGTCCGGACTGGCTGCAATCGCGTACACCGGCATCGGCAACCCCTACGTCTGGGGCGGCACCACCCCCAGCGGCTGGGACTGCTCCGGCTTCACCCAGTGGGTTTACGCTCAGGCAGGCATCAGCATTCCCCGCGTCAACGCATGGAACGCCATGAAGCCCACCTCCACGCCTGCTCCCGGCGACCTGGTCATGCAGAACGGCGGCGCCCACGTGGGCATCTACGTCGGCAACGGCATGATGATCAGCGCGCTGAACCCCTCGGACGGCACTCTGTTGCACGCGGTGTCCGCAACGGGCACGTCCGCTTTTTACACCCTTCGCTAAAAATCCGATTCGAGGCGGGCCGGCTTACCCCCAAGATGCCGGCGCGTCGATAACCCACGTCCTGCTACCGCGGTCCGTGGAACACGAAAGAGAGACATTTTCATGACTACACGTGCGACCATTGCACGGCACCGCGCCGAGGTCACCAAGACCAACTCGCTGGCTGTCATTGCCAAGGCCGTCGGCGACAACGCCGGTGGTGTGGGCCGCCAGGCCGCAGTTATCGCTGCTGCTTCCGGTCTTGTCCTGACCAGCGGCATCGCCGCCAACGCTGCCGAGACCAACGTTCAGCGCGAATCCGTTCCGGCTTCCACCCTGGAAGTACAGTCCGCTGCGCCGGCCACCATCTCCGCTGCATCCAGCATCGCGATCTCCTACGAGAAGCCTGCTGTCTCCACCGCCCCGGCTCCCGTCGTCGAGGCCCCCAAGCCTGTCGTCAAGGTCCAGGAAGCGGCCCCCGCCGTTGAGGCTGCTCCGGTTACTGAAGCCGCCCCGGCAGTCCAGGCCACGGCCGCCGTCGAAACCGCTGCCCCGGCAGCGCCGAAGACCACTGCCGCCAGCGGCAAGGGCGCTGCAATCGCTGCTGCCGCCTACGCGCAGCTGGGCGTCTCCCAGGACTGCACCGCCCTGGCCACCAACGCGCTTGCAGCTGTGGGCGTCCACTACCACGGCTGGCCGGCAGGCTACCTGTCCCTCGGCCGCACCGTCAGCGCTGCTGAGGCTCAGCCGGGCGATCTCGCCTACTACCAGAACGGCGGCATGGGCCTGGCCCACATTGCTGTCTACGTCGGCAACGGCCAGGCCGTCCACGGCGGCTGGAACGGCGGAACCACCGCACTGTTCAGCGTGAACGTCGGCTCCGGCCCGGTCTTCATCCGCGTCGGCGGCTAAGACACCCAAGCGTTACGGAAGGACCCCCGCCAGCATGGCGGGGGTCCTTTTTTGTCTTGCGCACGTGTGAATTTTTGGCGACACGCCAAGGTGATGCTTGTGTTCGATTCGCTCATCTGCCTAGTGAGTGTTTACTCTTATGGTGTCGATCCATAGCCCGGACATGCAGAGGGCAGCCGGCCCTCGCGCCTCTGCCGGGTGCGGCCGTGAAGAGGTATGTGCATGCGCACTCTCGTTCTGAATGCTGGATATGAACCGCTGGCGGTAGTGACCTTCCGCCGGGCGCTGGTCCTTGTGCTCACCGGAAAGGCAAGCGTGGTGGCCGAAGGCGACGATCCTGTCGTCGGGCCGCAGGACATCATGGGCCGTCCGTCCGTGATTCTCCTCAACCGCTACATCCGCCCCCGGTACAACATGATCACCGCGGTGAGCAGACGCGGTGTGCTTCGCCGCGACGGCCACCGGTGCGCCTACTGCGGCAAGGCAGCCCACACCATAGACCATGTCCAGCCGAAATCGCGGGGCGGTGCGGACTCCTGGGAGAACCTCGTCGCAGCCTGCCTTCGCTGCAACAACGTCAAGGGTGACCACACGCCCAGCGAAATGGGCTGGAAGCTCCGGTTCGATCCGGCGCCACCCGTGGGCACCATGTGGCAGATCAAGGAGCTGGAAAAGCCCACACCGGCGTGGGATCCGTTCCTGCTTCCGGAAAGAGCAGCCTGACTCCTGCCTGGGCCTTCGAGGCTTAGTCTGGTTGGGTGGACTTTGACGCAATAATCCTGGCCGGCGGCCGCTCCTCGCGACTGGGCGGCTCACCCAAGTCTGCCCTGATGTATGGCGGCGCCACCCTCCTTGAGCGCTCCCTCGCGGCTGCCGCGGGTGCCCGGCACATTGTTGTGGTGGGACCTGAGGCGGCAGGCCTTCCCGGTGAAGTCCTCACCGCGCGAGAGGACCCTCCTTTTGCGGGTCCTGCGGCGGCAATCGCCGCCGGCCTGGCCGCCCTGCAGGGTGCGGACCCCGCGGGCATGGTCCTGGTTCTCGCGTGCGACATGCCCCGCGTGGGCGATGCCGTCCGCGCACTCCTGGGCGCTCTTCCCGGCGGGGGCGCTGACGGCGTCATAGCCGCGTCCGCCGACGGGCGGCTGCAGCCGCTGGCGGGTTTTTATGGCACAGCTGGGCTGGAACGCGCCGTGCAGGCTGCCGCCGCACGCAACGCCCTGGTGCACGGGTCAGTCTTCGCCCTCCTTGCTAGTCTTGACGTGCAGGCTGTGGTTGTCCCTGCCGGCTCCACCGACGATGTGGACACCTGGGACGATGCGGCTGCGTTGGGAGTAGCTGTCCGGGAGCAATGACCCGCATTCCGGACCGCCGTAAATTTGGAGGCAGGCATGAAAAGCCAGGACGAAACGCTTGAGGAGTGGTGCCGTCTGCTGCTGCGGGCCTTCGAGCTCGAGGATGTGGACGTGGACATCAACGAGGTGTTGTCCGTTGCGGGAGTTGCCGCGCACTCCGTGGTGCGTCCCGCAGCCCCGCTGACCACCTTCATAGCAGGGCTCGCCACCGGCCTCAAGTGTGCCGCGGGCCAGGCCCCGGACGGTCACGCCATGCAGGGCGCAATGGACGTGGCCCGCGCCGTTGCCAAGGCCTACGCCGCCGATGAGGTGCAGGCTGCTGCGGGCACCCCGGCGGCAGGCACCGCCGGAACGTCGGGCCCCACCGGGACCCCGGGGGAATGACAGCCGCGCCCGAGCACCGCTCTACCGACCCCTACTCCACCGGGGACGCAGCGTCCACCGGGGACGTGGCCCCCACCAGGGATGCACGCGCTGACGACGACGCACCTGCTGCCGCGTCCGACGTCGAGCCAGCGCCCGTCGTCGAACCCGCGCCCGTCGTCGAACCCGGTGCCGTCGTCGAACCTGGTGCCGACCCCGGACCCGGTGCCAACGCAGAGGGGGAGACGGACGCGCCGGGGGAGCCGGACGTGCCGGCGAAGCACCTGGCGCATACCTGGGCGGAGGCCCGGCAGGCCGCCTTCGACTGTGCCGCGCCGATACCTGCGGCAGCCGTGCCCCTGCGGGACGCCGTGGGCCGGACTTTGGCCGCGGACATCACCGCCCACCAGGACATGCCGCACTATGCGTCGTCGGCCATGGACGGCTGGGCTGTTAACGGATCCGGTCCGTGGATCCTGGCCGAGCCGGGGCAGCGTCTCGCGCCGCACCAGGCGAGCGTCATTGTGACGGGCGGACTGATTCCGCCGGGTGCCAAGGCAGTGCTGCGCACCGAGAGCGGTGCGATGTCCACGGACGATGACGGCCTGCCTGTCCTGACGCTGGGAGGCGCCGCCCGGCCCGGCGAACCGAGGAACGGCCAGCACATCCGGAAGGCCGCAGAGGAAGCGGCTGCCGGGGACGTGCTGGTCAGGGCCGGCGTTGTGCTGAATCCCGCTCATGTGGCCCTCGCCGCCCTGGCCGGGTACGACGAGGTGGAGGTGCTCGGCAAGCCGGTGGTGAAGCTGGTGCTGACGGGCTCCGAAGTGGTGGAGCAGGGACTGCCCGAGCCCGGGCGGGTGCGTGACACGTTCGGGCCACAGCTGGCCACAGTGGTGGAGATGCTGGGCGGCCTGTGCCGCGAACAGGTCCGCATCGGGGACAGCTACGCGGAATGGCTGGAGGGCCTCGAGGATTCAGGCCTGCCTGAGGCACTGAACCTGCCGGCCGACGTCGTCATCACCACCGGCGGCACCGGCCGTTCCGGCACCGACCACTTCAGGCGGGCAGTGGCTGAACTGGGCGGACGGCTGATCATTGACGGCGTGGCAATGCGGCCCGGACACCCCGCCGTCCTCGCAGAACTTCCGGACGGGCGCTTCGTGCTGGGGCTGCCGGGCAACCCGCTGGCGGCCATGATGGCCTTGTCCACGGTGGGCGCGCCGCTGCTGGCTGCCCTCGGACATGGCCAGCTGCCGCCGGTCCGGGAAGTCCCCTCCGGCACCATGCTCGAGCCCGACCCCGGGCGCACGCGGCTGATGCCCTTCCGCCTCCTCTACGGCATGGCCTCGCCTGCGCAGCACACCGGCCCGGGCATGATGCGCGGACTGGCGTCGGCCGACGGCGTCCTGGTGGTGCCGCCGCACGGCGTGCAGCTCGGCGAGATGGTGCCGGCTTTCGCACTGCCCTGGGGTCCGGCCATCCCTGAGCCCAAGACCGCCGAACCCAAACCCAAGACCCCGGCGCGCAAGCCTGCGTCCCGGGCGTCGGCCAAACAGGGTGCCCAGAGCGGGCCGGTGGACTGGAGTGCCCTGCTCGATTGAAGTGCGTGCTCGACTGAGGTGCAATGATGGAGGCATGAACAGCCACTCAGCGCGGAGTCTCGCATGGGCCGTGTAACGCAACGACGCAAGGTGTACCGCTACGTCCTGGACGGCTCGGCCGCGGCATTGGAGTTCCCGGTCCGGCACCGCGAGGACGTGCTCGCCGTGGAGGAACCGCTCGAGATCCGGCTGGGGAACCTGTCCTTCTCTGTCACCATGCGTACGCCCGGGGACGACTTCGACCTGGTGGCAGGTTTCCTCGTCTCAGAGGGCGTCATCTGGGACGCCGATCAGCTGATCTCGCTCAGGTTTTGTGCCGGCGAAGACGAAAACGGGATCCAGACATTCAACGTGGTCGAAGCCCAGCTGCGGCCGGATGTGCCACTGCCGGACACCGGACGGCACGTCTACACGTCCAGCTCGTGCGGGATCTGCGGCACGGACTCCATTGAATCGGTCACCAAGTCATCACACTTCAACCCCGCCGCCGACCGGCTCACCGTTCCAGTCGAGACGCTTGCCTCACTGCCGGACCGGCTGCGGGAAGCGCAGGCCGTCTTCGAGGTGACCGGGGGAGTGCACGCTGCCGGACTGTTCAGCATTGACGACGACGGCGGTGCGGAGCTGCTGTGCCTCCGGGAGGACGTGGGCAGGCACAACGCGGTGGACAAGGTGGTGGGCTGGGCTCTGCGCGAACGGCGGCTGCCGCTCACGAACACCGTGCTCCAGGTGTCGGGGCGGGCCTCTTTCGAGCTGGTCCAGAAGGCCGCACTGGCCGGCATTCCGGTGCTCGCCGCCGTCAGCGCTCCGTCCAGCCTTGCCGTGGAGCTGGCCGAGTCCACCGGCGTCACGCTGGCAGGGTTCAGCCGGGGAACCAGCCTGAACGTCTACGCAGGTGCGGGCCGCATCTCCACGCCTTCGCCGGTGCCGCAGTAGGGGCGTGGCCCCTTGGCTGCCGGACGCCCGCGCAGTAGATTTTATCCATCGAATGGAAACGTTGATCCGCTCATAAGGCAGCTGAACTGCCCGGACCCCCCAAGCTGACCGCGACGCCCATGCCCGCACGAAAGCCAGCACAGCCCGCTTCAGCTTTCACGTACTAAAGAGGTACTCATTGCACGACGACCGCCGGATCACGGAAGTCCGACTGGACCGCTTTCTCCGCGAACGGATCACCCCCGCCATTTACGGGCGCAGCGTGCCCCTGGAGCTGACCGGCTGGGACGTTCCGGATGAACCCGTCCCGGTTCTGGAGGCCCTGCGCCAGGACTTCCTGCCGCAGGAACAAGGTGCCGCGTGGGGGCGCCCGTGGAGCACAAAGTGGCTGCGCCTTCAGGGAGAGGTGCCGGATGCCTGGGGAACAGCACCGGACACCGAGGTGGAAATCGTTGTGGACCTCGGGTTCACCACGGAGATTCCCGGCTTCCAGTGCGAAGGAATCGCCTGGCGCCCGGACGGCAGCATCATCAAGGCCATCTCGCCCCGCAACCAGCACATCCCGCTGAAGCTCCTGGGCAGCGGGCTCGCCGTCGATTTCTATGTGGAGGCAGCAGCCAACCCCGATGTTGCCCAGGGCTGGAGCTTCGCGCCGACTCCGTACGGAGACAAGGCCACCGCGGGCACCGAACCGCAGTACCGTCTGGGCAGCATCGCCATCGCGGAGCTGAACCGGGCAGTGTGGGAACTCCAGCAGGACGTGCTGACACTCAGCGGCCTCATGCATGAGCTGCCCACCGAACTGCCGCGCCGGCACGAAATCCTCCGTGCCCTGGAACGGATGATGGACCTCATGGACCCGGACGACGTCGCCGGCACAGCGCCCGCCGGGCGCGAGGCGCTGGCGGAGGTGCTGGCCAGGCCTGCCTACGCCTCGGCCCACCGGCTGCTGGCCACCGGACACGCGCACATCGATTCGGCCTGGCTGTGGCCTGTCCGGGAAACCATGCGCAAGTGTGCCCGGACCTTTTCCAATGTGGTTGCCCTCATGGACGAGGACCCGGACTTCGTGTTCTCCTGTTCCTCCGCCCAGCAGCTCGCCTGGATCAAGGAATACTACCCGGAGCTCTTCGCCCGCATCCGGGAGAAGGTGAAATCCGGCCAGTTCATTCCCGTGGGCGGCATGTGGGTGGAGTCGGACACCAACATGCCCGGCGGTGAGGCCATGGCCCGGCAGTTCGTCGAAGGCAAGAGCTTCTTCCTCAAGGAGTTCGACGTCGAGTGCATGGAAGCCTGGCTACCGGACTCTTTCGGGTACTCCGCAGCCCTGCCGCAGATCGTCAAAGCCGCCGGGAGCCGCTGGTTCCTGACGCAGAAGATCTCCTGGAACCAGATCAACCGGATGCCGCACCACACCTTCAACTGGGAAGGCATTGACGGCACCCGCGTCTTCACGCACTTCCCGCCGGTGGACACGTACAACTCCGAGCTCAGCGGCCGGGATCTGGCACACGCCGAGCGCAATTACCGGGACCACGGACACGGCACCATCTCGCTCGTCCCCTTCGGCTATGGCGACGGCGGTGGCGGACCGACGCGGGAGATGGTCGCCGCCGCGCACCGCGCGGCCGACCTGGAAGGGTCGCCGAAGGTCCGGATCGGATCGCCGCGCAGCTTCTTTGAGCAGGCCGAAGCAGAGTACAAAGCGCTGCCGGTCTGGGTGGGTGAGATGTACCTGGAGCTGCACCGCGGCACCTACACCAGCCAGGCCAGGACCAAGCAGGGCAACCGCCGGTCCGAGCACCTCCTCCGCGAGGCGGAGCTGTGGTGCGCCACGGCCGCCGTCCGCTCCGGCGGGGAGTACACGTACCCCGCGGCCGAGCTGAAGCGGCTGTGGCAGCTGGTCCTGCTGCAGCAGTTCCACGACATCCTGCCCGGCAGCGCCATCGCCTGGGTGCACCAGGACGCCGAACGCAACTACGCCGCCGTCGCCAAAGGGCTGGAAGCCCTCATCAGCGAGGCGGCCGCAGCCCTCCTGGGGGAGGGGACGCAGGAGTTCCTGCTCAACGCGAGCCCGCACGCCCGCCTTGGAGTTCCCGCGCTCACGGCCGCCGTGCATGCGGTAACCGAGGATGAGGTGCAGGCCACACCGCTGGACGGCGGCTTTGTCCTGGACAACGGAATCATCCGTGCCGTACTGGATGACGACGGGCTCCTGACCTCGCTGCGGGACCACGGGACAGGCCGCGAAGCCATCGCACCCGGCCAGTTCGGAAACCACCTGGAGCTGCACCGGGACACCCCCAACGAATGGGACGCCTGGGACATCGACGAGTTCTACCGGCGAAACGTCACCAGCCTTGCCGACGCCGCGGAGGTGAGGTTGGAGCGGAACGGCGGGGACGCCGTCGTCGTGGTGGAACGGCTCACCGGTTCCTCCCGCATCACCCAGCGCATCACCCTGGCGGCGGGCAGCCCGTCCTTGGGGATCTCCACCGAGGTTGACTGGCAGGAGCGCGAAAAGCTGCTCAAGCTGGGATTCCCGCTGGACCTGAGGGCGGACCGGTCGGCGGCGGAAACCCAGTTCGGCCACGTCTTCCGGCCGACCCACGTGAACACGTCGTGGGAGGCTGCCAAGTTCGAGATCTGCGCGCACCGCTGGATCCACGTTTCAGAACCCGGGTACGGCGTGGCCATCGCCAACGCCTCCACGTACGGGCACGACGTCGCCCGAACTGTCCGGGACGACGGCGGGACCACCACCACCGTCCGGCTCTCGCTGCTGCGGGCGGCCGAGTTCCCCGACCCCCAGGCCGACCGCGGCACGCACGTGCTTGATGTCTGGGTCCGGCCGGCAGCGGGAATCGCCGAGGCCGTCGAGGAGGGCTACCGCGCCAACCTCGCGCCGAGGACGGTGCTCGGCGCGCACCCGGCCGAGGCGCTGGTTACGGTGGACAACCCGGCCCTGGTGGTCGAAGCCGTCAAGCTGGCCGAAGACGGCTCGGGAGACGTCATCATCCGGCTGTACGAATCACTGGGCCAGCGATCGGCCGGACGCCTGACCGCCAACTTCCCGGCGACGGGCATCCAGGCCGTGGACCTGCTCGAGCGGCCGGTCGAGTCGACGGGCGTGGTGGCCGGGGCGGACTCCGCGGAGCTCACGCTGCGGCCCTTCCAGCTGGTCACCCTGAGGCTTGCCCGCTGACAGCAACTGGACGCCCGCTACCAGCAGGCCGTCGCGGGCTAGAAGGCGGTCAGAACTCGTGCAGCAGCCGCCGGACGAACTGCCGGGTCCGCTCCTGCCGCGGCGCCCGGAGGACCTCGGCGGCCGGTCCGCGCTCCACCACCAGGCCGCCGTCCATGAAAATGACCTCGTCCGCCACCTGCCGGGCGAAGGCCAGCTCGTGGGTCACGATGACCATGGTCCACCCCTCGTCGGCAAGTTCCTGGATGACGCCCAAAACGTCGCCGACGAGTTCCGGGTCCAGTGCCGAGGTAGGCTCATCGAACAGCAGCAGCTGGGGCTTCAGGGCCAGGGCACGCACAATGCCCACGCGCTGCTGCTGGCCACCGGAGAGCTCGAACGGGTAGGCGTCGCGCTTGTCCGCCAGCCCCACCCTGGCCAGCAGCTTTTCGGCGTCGGCCACGGCCTCGGCCCGCTTGCGCTTCTGGACCTGGACCGGTCCTTCAATGACGTTCTGCAGGACGGTCATGTGCGGGAACAGGTTGTAGTGCTGGAACACCATGGCGCTGCGGTCCCGCAGGTCCGAAATCTCCTTTTTGGAGACCTTGGCGGAGAAATCCAGCGCGAGCTCGGGTCCCGCGGAGGTGCCGGGACCCGCAACGGTGACCGTCCCGGCGTCGGGCGTTTCCAGCCCGTTCAGTGAGCGCAGGACGGTGGTCTTGCCCGAACCCGACGGCCCGATCAGGGCCACGACGTTGCCGCGGCGCACGTCGAGGTCGATGTCCCGCAGCACCACGTTGCTGCCGAACGCCTTCGCGAGGTTGCGGACCGACAGCACCGGTCTGCCCTGTGATGCGGCGCCGTGGGGTGCCGCCTGTGCTGCTCCGTCAGTGGGCGACATAGCGGTCCAGTCTCCTTTCAAGCACGGACTGCCCGGAGGACAGCGCCAGGCAAATGATCCAGTAGACAAGGGCCGCCTCGAGATACAGCACCATGAACTCCTGGCTGAACGCGGCGATCTGCTGCGCGTTGCGGAACAGCTCCGTGACCAGGATGAGTGAGGCGAGCGACGTGTCCTTGACCAGCGAAATGAAGGTGTTGGACAGCGGCGGCACCGACACCCTCGCGGCCTGCGGCAGGATGATGCGGCGCAGCGACTGGCCCCGGGACATGCCGATGGTGTGGCCGGCTTCCCACTGGCCCTTGGGCACCGACAGGATGGCGGCCCTGATGACCTCGGCGGCATAGCCGCCGATGTTCAGCGAGAAGGCGATGATGGCACTGGGCCACGGATCGAGCTTCACCCCCAGGCTCGGCAGGCCGTAGAAGATCACGAAAAGCTGTACCAGCAGCGGGGTGCCGCGGATCACGGAAACGTAGAACCGTGCCACACCGGACACCACAGCGTTCCGGCTTAGCCGCATCAGCGCCACCAGCAGTGCCAGCGCGAGGCCGATGGCGAATGAAGCGAGCGTCAGCGGGATGGTGCCGGTGACTGCGCCCGTGACAATAGGGCCGAAGGAGCTCCAGATGAGATCCCAGTTCAACGGCATCTACTTGGAGACGTCCGTGCCGAAGTACTTCTCCGAGATCTTGGCCAGCGTCCCGTCGGCGCGGAGGTCGTCCAGCGCCTTGTCTACCGCCTTGGTAAGCTCCGTGGAGCCCTTGCGGAACGCGAAGGCGCTTTCGGACTTCTCCGTGGTTTCGGCGGCGATTTTCAGCCCGGCATCCGGATTGGTCTTCGCGTAGTCGAGGTAGGTGAGCTTGTCATTGACGATGGCGTCCACGCGGCCTTGCCGGACCAGCGTCACGCCCTGGGCCCAGCCTTCCACGGACTGCACATTGGCGCCCGCGTCCACGGCCAACTTGTAGAAGTTGCTGGTGAGCGACTGGGCCGCGGTCTTGCCCTTGAGGCTCTCAAAGCTGGTAATGCTGCCGTTGTCCGCCTTCGTCACGATCACGCCCGTGGAGACGGTGTACGGCTTGGAGAAGTCGTATTTGGCCTTGCGTTCCGCGTTGATGGAAATCTGGTTGGCGATGACGTCGAACCGCTTGGCGTCGAGGCCAGCGAAGATCCCGTCGAACTGGGTCTCCTGGAAGTTGGCCTTCACGCCCAGCTTGTCAGCCACGGCGCGCGCGATCTCGACGTCGTAGCCGGTCAGGTCGCCGGCTCCCTCTGCGTGGAAGCTGAACGGCTTGTACGTGCCCTCGGTGGCGATGACAATCTCGCCCTTGGACTTCACATCGCTGAGTGACGTGTCCGAGCTGCTGGAAGCCGGAGCCTGGGAACCTCCGCCGCCGCTGCCACCGCCGCAGGCCGTCAGAGCCAGTGCCAGTCCGGCGAGGGTGGCTGCAAGGGCGGAGCGGCGGGAATGGACACGGTTCATGGCGGGTACCTTCTTCTTCAGGCTGCGGCGGTAGGCATCGCGGCGGCCGGATCCGGCTCCCGCGGTGCCAGTGCCTGCAACGCATTGGCAATGACCTTTATTTCGCCATCATACGGGGGCCTAAACTTGCCCTTAAAAAGGCTGAGTGGGGGCGGTCCCCAACGGCCGCCACCACTCATCCCCCCAATGTGCGATCCGGCAGGCGCCACGGCTTGTGAGCCAGGCAGCAACTGCTTTCACACATTCATGATTCTCTCACGGTCTAATGATTTTGTGAATCCCGATCCGCTACCTTTCGGTAGATGACGTTCCGTGACCCCCGCCGCTGGCCGCTTTGACGCGCGCCAGCCAGATCAGAATAAGGCCGGAGGTGTAGAAAACCACCGCCCCGTTGTTCACCGCCGGCGCGACGACGAGGAGTTGGGTAGGCGCGAACTCAAGGCAGAGGCCGGCCACAGTGGCTACCGCTCCGGCCGCCATCAGGGCCGCCCCCGTCCGGACAAGCGGGGGCAGGCTTTCCTTGACGCTGCGGAGCAGGGCAGGCAGCAGTGCGAGGGAGACGTACGCCAGGTAGCCCCGCGCGGCAGCCCAGTAATACGGCAGCAGGGCCTCATTCCGGGCGCTGACCGCGCCGGCGTCCCTGAAGCGCACCGACGAGGCGCCCGGATCCATCAGGAGGAAGACCGTCACGAGGGCAGCTGCGAAAATCCCTAGCATGGCCAGCCCCGGACGCCCGGCGATCATGCGGTGGGCGTCAGGGGCACCAAACCCCTTCGTGACGCGGACCGCGATGAGGTAGATCGTGGCGAAAACAATCAGGCGCAGCACAACGTGGGCAATGTTGATACCGCCAAGGGCTCCGTCGATGACCACGTAGAACTGTTCGATGCTCAGGATCCCGGCGGCCGTCGCCAGCAGGAAGATGAAGAACAGGGTGGGGTTCACGCCGCGCACTGCGCTGGGAAGCCGGGCCAGCGCGGCACCGGCGCAAACCACCAGCGTTATCCACGGGAGAATCTCGCTCATACCAGGTTCTCCCAGATTCTTTCGGTCTGCTCCTGGTCCTGCTCCTGCCGCCGCAGGGTCTTGCCCAGCGCCTGGAGGCGTTCGCCGGACAGGGCGGCCAGGTCGCCGTCGCTGAGCCGGTCCAGGGCGGCCTGCCGTGCGCCCCGCGGCCACCCTGCTTCCGCTTCGGTCACCAGCCCCGTAGCCACCAGTCCGCCGGCGAGTCCGACGCCGGCAGCCCGGGAGGTGGCGACGGCCAGTTCCGGGGCGAGCCGGTTGGCGGTCAGTTGGGCGGAGTAGTTCTGCGGTGCGACGCCGGTGGCCGTGGAGACACGGTGCCGGAGCTCGCCGTCGTCGATCGCGTCAACCCAGTTCTTCACCGAGGTGGCATGCGGCGGCGGGCTGAGTTCCGGCTGGCGCGGGTCCATGGATTCTGTGCCGGTGGAGCCTGTGCCGGTGGAGCCCGTGGGCGCGGTGCGGACGATGACGGCCCGCAGCAGGTCGACGGTGGCGATTTGGCTTACCAGTTCCTTGTCTGAAGGAGGGAGGGAGGAGCTGGCGAGGTCGCTGTACGTGTCAAAGGTGGCCAGTGCGGCGACCGGATTGAGGTTGTAGGCCCGGCTGATGCTCACGACTGTGGTCTCGGCAACCTTACCCCGCACCAGCTGCTGGGCGAGGGTGGTGCGCTTGACCCCGGAGACCCTGCAGATGTCGGCCGTGCTGGTGTCCGGTGCCACGCCATTTAGCCAGCGCTGGAATGCTTTGGCGGGGAGGGGCATGAAACGCTCTCTGCTGAACGAGTGATTGGAACGATACTAGCGGCGTTCGGCGGGCAGCGGCCGGTGCTTGCGGCCGGCCCGGCCGCTGGCCACCCAGATGAGTGCCAGGCCGACGACGAAGCAGAGGATGGCCGTGTAGTTGATGATGAAGCGCAGGAACCCCAGCCCCGGCGGGACGAGGGGGAACAGCAGCGAAAGGGGGATCGCGATGCTGCCCACGGCCAGGAGCGCCGCGCTCATTCGGAGCAGCGCGGGCAGCGGGCTCCGGATGGCCCGCAGCATCCCCGGCAGGATCGCGAGGCACACGTACGCCGGGTAGGCACGCCCGGCGGCGCCGTAGTACTCCACGAGCAGGGCGTTCTGCTGATTCTTGGCCGCAACGTCTACGAGCCCCGCCGACGATCCCGACGTGTCCATGAGGACAAAGCAGACCACCATTACGGCAGAAATCAGTCCCAGAGCAAGCATGCCGGTGCGGCCCCGGATCAGCTGGATTCCGCGGCTGTCCCCGAACCCGGCAGCAATCCGTAGGGCAAGGAAAAAGATGGCCCCGAAGATGATGAAGCGCAGCAGCAGGTTGGCCACGTTGGCACTGCCGAGCCGGGCATCGATGGCCAGGTAGGGACCGTCGATGCTGAGCAGGATGGCCAGTGTCAGGAGCGCCAGGGCGTAGAAAATGGACCTGTTCTTCCGCCGGACCAGGTTCGGGATTCTGCTCAGCGTGGCCGCGCCGGACGCGATCAGGGTGGTCCACTGCAGGATTTCAATCATCCGAGGTTCTCCCAGATCGTTTCGGTTTGTCGTTGGTCGTGTTCTTGCCGCCGCAGGGTCTTGCCGAGCGCCTGGAGGCGCTCGCCGGCCAGGACGGTCAGTTGGCCGTCGGTCATGCGATCCAGGGCAGCTTGCCGGGCACCGGGCGGCCAGCCGGCTTCGGCTTCGGTCACCAGCCCCGTGGCCACCAGTCCGCCGGCCAGTCCGACGCCGGCGGCCCGGGAGGTGGCGACGGCCAGTTCCGGGGCGAGCCGGTTGGCGGTCAGTTGGGCGGAGTAGTTTTGGGGTGCGACGCCGGTGGCGGTGGAGACGCGGTGCCGGAGTTCGCCGTCGTCGATCGCGTCCACCCAGTTTTTCACGGAGGTGGGATGCGGCGGCGGGCTGAGTCCGGGCGGTCCTGTGCCTTTACCTGTGCCAGCGTCCGGCTCGGTGCGGGAGATGATGGCGTGCAGCAGATCCGCGGTAGCGATCTGGCTGACCAGTTCCTGCAGCGTGGGCGGGATCGGCGGTTTTCCCAGATCCCGGTAAGGCTCAAAGGAGCCCAGCGCTGCCACGGGATTGATGTTGAAGGCCCTGCTGATCCCCACCACGGTTGCCTCGGCCACCTTGCCGCGGACCAGCTGCTGGGCCAGGGTGGTGCGCTTGACCCCTGACGCCCTGGCCACATCAGCCACGCTGGCGTCCGGCGCGACGCCGTGCAGCCAGCGCTGGAAGGCCTTGGCGGGTAGGGGCATGGAACGCTCTCTGGTGACGGGCGGGGCGGTGCGAGGTGGCGGCCCGCCGGCCTGGATTTTACGTAGCGCGCCGCTTCAACTATGCTAAGTGGTCGAACCCGCTGGTCCGTACACCCCCCAAGTCCGGACCAGCGGGTTCTTTCATGCCCGCCTGATTTTTCGGGTGAAAACGGGCAGCGGTGAGAGGATGGATTGATGACTGCAACCCTTGTTGCGAAGGACCTTTCGGGCGGTCATGATCACCGCACCCTCTTCTCCGGGCTGTCCCTCACAGTGGCTCCCGGGGACGTTGTTGGCGTGGTCGGCGCCAACGGTGCAGGCAAGTCCACACTGCTGCGGCTCCTTGCGGGCGTGGACCAGGCACAGGACGGCACAGTCAGCCTGGCGCCGGCCGATGCCTTTGTGGGCTGGCTGCCGCAGGAACACGAACGGCTCGCCGGCGAGACGGTGGCCGCCTACATCGCCCGCCGCACTGGCTGTGCCAAAGCCACCGCAGAGATGGAATCCACGGCCGAGGCCCTTGGTTCGGGAGCACCCGGAGCGGACGATGCCTACTCAATGGCCTTTGACCGGTGGATGGCCTCCGGCGCCGCGGACCTCGACGAACGGATTGCCCCCGTCCTGGCGGACTTGGGCCTGGACGTCGGCCCCGACGCCGAAATGACCGGGCTGTCCGGTGGCCAGGCTGCGCGGGTGGCGCTCGCCGCCCTGCTGCTGAGCCGCTTCGACGTCGTGCTCCTGGACGAGCCCACCAACGATCTTGACCTGGACGGCCTGGCCAAGCTGGAAGCCTTCGTGCAGGGGCTTCGCGGCGGCGCGGTCCTGGTCTCCCACGACCGCGAGTTCCTGGCCCGCTGCGTGACCTCCATCGTGGAGCTGGACCTGGCCCAGAACTCGGTGGCCGTGTACGACGGCGGCTACGAGGCCTTCCTGGAGGAACGCGCAGTGGCCCGCCGGCACGCCCGCGAACGGTTCGAGGAATTTGCCGCGACCAAGGCGGACCTCGTGTCCCGCGCCCGCACCCAGCGGGAATGGAGCTCCCAGGGCGTCCGGAACGCGATGAAGAAAAACCCGGACAACGACAAGATTCGCCGCGCCGCCAGCTCCGAGTCATCGGAAAAGCAGGCGCAGAAGGTCCGGCAAATGGAATCGCGCATCGCCCGCCTGGACGTGGTGGAGGAACCGCGCAAGGAGTGGCAGCTGCAGTTCAGCATCGGCCAGGCGCCCCGCTCCAGCTCTGTGGTGGCGACGCTGCGCGACGCCGTTGCGCGGCAGGGCAGCTTCACCCTGGGGCCGGTGAACCTGCAGCTCAACGCCGGTGAACGGATCGGCATCACCGGACCCAACGGGGCGGGCAAATCGACCCTGCTGCGGCTGCTTTTGGGAACCCAGGAACCGGACTCCGGCGACGCTTCCCGCGGTGTCTCCGTGGCCGTGGGCGAGATCGACCAGGCCCGCGGGCTGCTGGCCGGACACCTCAAACTGGCCGACGCCGTCGAAGCCGTCCTGACCGACTACACCTCCGCCGAGGTCCGGACCCTGCTGGCGAAGTTCGGCCTCAAGGCGGACCACACCGCGCGGCCGGTGGACTCGCTGTCGCCGGGGGAGCGGACCCGCGCCGCCCTGGCCCTGCTGCAGGCCCGCGGCGTGAACCTGCTGGTCCTGGACGAGCCCACCAACCACCTGGACCTCCCGGCGATCGAGCAGCTTGAAGAAGCACTGGAAAGCTACGACGGCGCCCTGCTGCTGGTCACCCACGACCGGCGGCTGCTGGAAAACGTCCGCCTGGACGTGCGCTGGAACGTGGACAACGGCGTCGTCACCGAACTGGCGGCAGGCAAGATGGAGCAAAACAAATGAGCATGGACGGCGTCGCCTGGCGCTCGCTATACAACATCACCCGGGCCAAGAGCGGGTCCCGGCCGTTCTCCAAGGAGACCCTGAAGCGCGTCATGGGCTTCGCCCGGCCGCACCGGGGACGGCTGATCGCGTTCGTGGCCGTCTCCGTCGCCATGGCCTTCCTGGCCGTTGCCACCCCGGTCCTCGCCGGCCAGGTCGTGAACACGATTGTTGCCCGCGCCGATGCCGGCGAGGTAATCCGGCTGGCGGCCCTCATCGCGGGTGTGGCGGTGGCTGAGGCAGCCCTGGGCATGGTGAGCCGCTGGCTGTCCTCCACCATCGGCGAGGGCGTCATCGTGGACCTCCGCACCAAGGTGTTCGACCACGTCCAGAGAATGCCCATCGCGTTCTTCACCAGGACCCGCACCGGCGCGCTGGTCAGCCGCCTGAACAACGACGTCATCGGCGCGCAGTCCGCGTTCGCCGGAACCCTGTCCGGCGTGGTCAGCAACGTGGTGGCCCTCATCCTCACCCTCGTGGTGATGCTCAATACCTCCTGGCTGGTCACCGTGCTGGCCATGATCCTGCTGCCGATCTTCCTCATCCCCGCCCGGCGGATGGGGTCCCGGCTGGCGGACCTGCGGCGCGAGGCGGCCGAGCACAACGCCGCTATGGGCACCCAGATGACCGAGCGCTTCTCCGCCCCCGGCGCGACCTTGGTAAAGCTCTTTGGCCGGCCCGATGAGGAATCCCGTGAGTTCGCGCTTCGCGCCGGCCGGGTCCGCGACATCGGCGTGCGGACTGCCATGCTCCAGTTCACGTTCGTGACCGCGCTGACGCTCGTCTCCGCGCTGGCCCTCGCTCTGGTCTACGGCCTGGGCGGCTGGCTCGCGATCGGCGGCCAGCTCGCGCCGGGCGACGTCGTGGTGCTGGCGCTGCTGCTCACCCGCCTCTATGCGCCGCTCACCGCGCTGTCCAACGCCCGCGTGGAGATCATGAGTGCCCTGGTCAGCTTTGAACGGGTCTTCGAAATCCTGGACCTCGAGCCCCTCATCCAGGAAAAGCCGGGTGCGCTGGCAGTCCCGCCTGGCCCCGTGGCCGTGGAGTTCGAGGACGTGCGCTTCTCTTACCCCTCGGCGGACAAGGTCTCGCTTGCCTCGCTGGAGGAGGTGTCCACGCTGGACACCCGCGGCGGCGAGGAAGTGCTGCACGGCATCAGCTTCCGGGTGGAACCCGGGCAGACGGTTGCGCTCGTGGGGTCCTCCGGCGCCGGCAAGTCCACAGTGGCCCAGCTGCTGTCCCGCCTGTACGACGTTGACTCCGGCGCCGTGCGCCTCGGCGGCACCGGCCCGGCCTCCGGCCTGGACGTGCGCGACCTCACCTTCGATTCCATCCGCGCCACCCTGGGCATGGTCACCCAGGACGGGCACCTGTTCCACGAAACCATCGCCTCCAACCTCAGGCTGGCCCGCCCGGAAGCCACCGACGAGGACATGTGGGCGGTGCTGCGCCAGGCCCGGCTCGAAGCCATGATCCGTTCCCTTCCCGACGGCCTGGAAACCGTGGTGGGGGAGCGCGGCTACCGGCTCTCCGGCGGGGAACGGCAGCGGCTCACGATCGCCCGGCTGCTGATCGCCCAGCCCCGGGTGGTCATCCTCGACGAAGCCACCGCGGCGCTGGATTCCACGAACGAAGCTGCCGTGCAGGCGGCACTGGGCGCGGCGCTGGAAGGCCGCACCGCCGTCGTCATTGCCCACCGGCTCTCGACGATCCGCGCGGCTGACGCCATCCTGGTGGTGGAGGACGGCCAGATTGTGGAGCGCGGAACCCACACCGAGCTCCTGGCCGCGGACGGCCGCTACGCCGAGCTGTACCGGACCCAGTTCGCCGAGGCCACGGCCGTGGCGGAGGAAGCGGTGCCGGAGTACTGAGGTCGTCGGGCGCTCATCGAGGCGTGAGGTGCACTGTCGGGGCCGGTTTCAGCGCCCGGATTCGGCCAGCGCCGGAAGGATGTGGTCCGTGAGCAGCGGCGCCAGGTCGCCGGGCCATTCCGCCGCGAGGTCCAGCCACCGGATCTCGGCGATCTCAGCGGAGGGGTGGGCCACCCAGGTGCCCGGCGCCGTGAAGACCGTGGCCTCGATTTCCGTGGCTGCCTCGTTGGCGGCATCGGCCAGCCACACGCCCATCAGGGTCAGTTCCCGCGGATCGACAATGATGCCGACTTCCTCCTGCAGTTCCCGGGCGGCGGCCTGCACCGCGGTCTCGCCGGGTTCGGGCTTGCCGCCGGGATGCATGAACTTGTCCGTGCCGCGCTTGCGGACGGTCAGGAGCCGGCCCGCGGCGTCGTAGACACACACGGCGGAAACGATGATGCGCGGATTCACGGTTTCGAGCCTAGCCCGTCCGCAGCCGCCGCCGTTCCGGGCAGCCGCCGCAGCACGGACTCCAGCAGCAGGTCCTTGCGCGGGCCGGTGACATCCCAGGCGTAACTGAACTGGTCCTCGCCATGACGGACGTACGTGACCCGGTAAGTGTCAGGGTCGCACCAGTGCCGGTCCTGGCTGGCCTCCGGGGAGAAGCTCATCCGGTGGAACGGCCGGCCGTCGGGAAACAGCATGTCCATGGCATCCGGCGTGTCCGCGGGCCTGAGCAGGTAATCGCGGGTGGCCGGCCCGGTGAAGGTGTCGCCGTCGGCAGCAGGCCAGGTCACGGTCCCCTCCTCGTGGAAGCGGAGCCCGCCGTCGCCGTCGGGGGAAAAGATCACGACGCCGGTAAAGGTGCCGCGGGTGCCCGCGGCCCGGTCCAGCATGGTCCGCTCCACGGCCCAGCGGCCTGCTGGCGAAAGGCCGGGGGACGAGGGGTCCGCCGGCGTTGTGCCCAGCAGATAGTCGCGGAGCCCGGACGGGTGCTGCAGATTCAAGTGCCCTCGATTGGAATCGAACCAACGACACCGGCTTTAGGAGAGCCGTGCTCTATCCACTGAGCTACGAGGGCGGGTGCCCGCCGCAGCCGGGTTTAGGACCGGCCCGTTCGGGCACGCTTACAAGCATACAAGGTGACGGCGCGTACTACGCTCTTGGCATGGCCGCCGCAGCTGAAGTCCCCACCGCCCGGGCAACGTTCCTGCCAGACACCGCCTCCACACGGCAGTACATCGGGGCATGGGCGGTGCTCAGCGTCGTCCAGTATTTTGTGGCGGAGGCCGCGGTCATCGGCGCCTGGGCCGGATCCGCCCCCTACAGCCGGCGGACCGGCCTCATCAGCGATTTGGGTGCCGCCACCTGCGGGCTCTACGGCGGCCGCAGCATCTGTTCGCCGCTGCACGTGCTGATGAACGTCTCCTTCGTGGTTCAGGGACTGGGCATGCTGCTTGGCGCGCTGCTGCTGAGCTCGGCGCTGCTGCGGGTGGCCGCCCGGGCCCGCGTGCAGGTCACGGCCAACCATTCCGGGGAAGTGCCGTGGTACTCGGCCGTGGCGGCGCGGATACTGACCGGGACCGCAGGCGCCGGCACGATCGTCGTGGGCCTGGTCCCTGAGGACCTGGAGTCCGGCTGGCATTACGCGGGCGCCGTCATGTACTTCATTGCCGGCTCGCTGGCGCTGCTGCTGCTCGGCGCCCTGTGGCTCCGGCAAACGCCGCTGGGCTGGTTTATTCTGGCCGCCGGCGGAGTGTCCGCGGCCGCACTCGTGACGGCTGGCGTCACCGCCCTGGACGTTCCGGAGCCCGGAACCCTGGAACGGCTGATGGGTTACCCCATCACGATTGGCCTCGCGGCCGCCGGCCTGGTCGTTGCCCAGCGTGTCCGGCAGGAACGGCAGGTGCGCAGGGCCTTCGCCCGGGCCCAGGCGTCCCGGAGCACCTAGGTGTATTGGCCAAGGCGTCCTGCTGCTGCTAGACGACAGGCGGCCCGGCGGCTTCCTTCGAGGCCCGGCGGCCCAGGAACACGGCGGCGCCGCCGGCGATAAGGCTGGCCACGAACAGTACCCAGCCGGCCACGGTGAGGCCCGACGCCAAGGCGACCTGGCCGGCGTCGAGGTTTACCGCGGCGATCATGGAATCAATGGTGACGTTGCCCCACAGCCGGACCACCACGAACAGGAGCGGCAGCGCCCAGAGTGCCCAGCGCAGCGCCTTTTTTGCCACGTTGGTGCCGATCAGAAGCAGCCAGGTGAAGGCGAAGATCAGCGGAAACAGGGTGCCCGCCGTCTTGTGGACGTAGTTGAGCTGGCCGCGGGCGTCGGCGTCCAGGGCGCGGCGCAGCTGCGCGGCGTAGCCGGTGCCGAAGCCGCCGACCAGGGAATCGGGCATGGCCAGCCCGCCGGACAGCTGGGTGAGCTGGTTCAGCGTAAGCAGGTGGACGTACCAGAACAGGAACAGGCTGGCCACGACGCCGGCAATGACAATCAGGCTGGCGTTGTTCTGGGCCTTTGCGGGGGAGCGGTCCGTGCCGGGGTTGATCACCGGGGGCAGGTGGTGCTGGGGTACTGCGGCCTTCGCGCCGTGCTTCTTGATCCGCTGTGCAGGTGTTTTGGCCATGCGTCCATTATCGCCCGCCGTGGTCCGACTCTGCTGTGCAGGGCACGCCTGGCGCCGATAGGGTGGGAACCGTGACGGAACTGGGCAGACACAAACTGGGCAAACACAGCGCCACCAACCTGAGCCCCGAGCTCGACGACTATGAGCTGGCGGCCGAGCTGGTCCGCGAGGCCGGGCAACTGGCACTGCTGATGCGGCAGGGCGGCCTCGACGCCCAGCGCAAGACGTCCATCTCCGACGTCGTCACAGCCGCGGACCATGCGGCCGAAGCGTATGTGCTGGAACAGCTGCAGCGCTGCCGCCCGGACGACGGCGTCCTGGGCGAAGAAGGCGCCGCCGTGCGCGGCAGCAGCGGGCGGACCTGGGTCATCGACCCGGTGGACGGCACCTACAACTTCCTGCAGGGCTCCACGTACTGGTGCTCAGCCATCGCCCTCAAGGACGAATCCGATGTGCTGCTCGGAGCCATCTTCCAGCCCGAGGAGGACAAACTCTGGATCGGCGGCCAGCAACGCGCCACCACCCTCAACGGCGATCCCGTCACCACCTTCAAGGAGGACGGAACCAACCGCAACGCCGCCGACCTGTCCCACCTCGGCGCCGCCACCTACATCCACCCGCGCTGGCTCGCCGACCCGATGTGCGCCATGCCGTGGCACGCCGCCGCCACCTCGGCAGCAACGCTGCGGATGCTCGGGTCCGGCTCGTGCGACCTGGGGCGCGTCGCTGACGGGCAGCTAGGCTGCTGGTTCCAGCACAGCTGCCCTGAATGGGACTGGCTGCCCGGAAAGGCGATCGTGACGGCCGCCGGCGGCGTCGCCGGCAGCGTTCACGTCAACGGCCTGGAATGGTTCATGGCGGGAGGAACGACGGCGGTGCACCAGTTGCGCGCCGCGCTTGAGTCCGGCTCTGTCGACTAGATTTCCTGCCGGTCCGTTCTCCGGCGCCGGGGCTATCGGCCGGGTTATCCACAGGGCGGAATCCGGTGTCAGTCCCACCGCCTAGACTTGTAGTCACCATGGATATGTTGTTTGACCCTTACGCTGACGGTCCGTTTAAGGCTGGTTCCCACGCCGGTGCCATCACCAAGTCGCGCCCCGAAACTGGGCTGATGACGCCCGCGTTCGGCGGCGGTCCGGGCGAATCCGCCAGCCGCGCGGCAGCCGGCCCCGCTGCGGGCCAGGGGGCTGGAGGCCCGGCGGAGGAGTACGCCCGGCACCATCTCCCGGACGCAGGCGCGCTGCTGGCGGGCCTGAATCCGCAGCAGGAGGAAGCGGTCAAGCACTCCGGCAGCGCACTGCTGATCGTGGCCGGAGCCGGCTCCGGAAAAACCCGTGTCCTCAGTAACCGGATCGGGTACCTGATTGCCACCAAGCGTGCCCACCACGGCGAGATCCTGGCCATCACGTTCACCAACAAGGCCGCCGCGGAAATGCGTGAGCGCATCGAGGCCCTCGTGGGCAACAGGGCCAAGGCCATGTGGATCTCGACGTTCCACTCGTCCTGCGTCCGGATCCTGCGCCGCGAGGCCGCCAGCGTCGGCCTGAACTCCAACTTCTCCATCTACGACTCCGCCGACTCCCTGCGGCTGATTACCCTGGTGGCCAAAAACCTGGACCTGGACCCCAAGAAGTTCGCGCCCAAGGCCATCCAGCACAAAATCTCCGCGCTCAAGAACGAACTGATCGACGCTGACTCCTTCGCGGGCGCCGCCAACCACCGTGACCCGTTCGAGAGCGCCGTGGCAGACGTCTTCAAGGGGTACACCCAGCGGCTGCGCCAGGCCAACGCCATGGACTTCGACGACCTCATCGCTGAGACCGTCTACATGTTCCGGGCCTTCCCGGCGCTCGCAGATTCCTACCGGCGGCGGTTCCGGCACGTCCTGGTGGACGAATACCAGGACACCAACCACGCGCAGTATGCCCTGGTCCGGGAAATCGTCGGCGAGGGCCCGGGCGCGGCGGAGCTGACCGTCGTTGGCGACTCCGACCAGTCCATCTACGCCTTCCGCGGCGCCGACATCCGGAACATCGTGGAGTTCGAGAAGGACTACCCGGACGCCCGCACCATCAAGCTGGAGCAGAACTACCGCTCCACCCAGAACATCCTGAGCGCGGCCAACTCCGTGATCTCCCGGAACCCCAACCGCCCTGAGAAAAGGCTCTGGACCGCGGAGGGCGAGGGCCACAAGATCATCGGCTACGTGGGCGAGAACGAGCATGACGAAGCCCAGTTCATCGCCAAGGAGATCGACCGGCTCCAGGACGAGGACAACCTCCGCCCCGGCGACGTCGCCATCTTCTACCGCACCAACGCCCAATCCCGTTCCATCGAGGACGTCCTGGTGCGCGTTGGCCTGCCGTACAAAGTGGTGGGCGGCACCAGGTTCTACGAGCGCAAGGAAATCAAGGACGCGCTGGCGTACCTCCGGGTGCTCGTGAACCCGGACGACGACGTCAACCTCCGCCGCGTCCTCAACGAGCCAAAGCGCGGGATCGGGGACCGGGCCGAGGGCGCCGTTGCGGCCCTCGCCGAGCGGGAACGCACGTCGTTCATCGCCGCCGCCCGCCGCGCCGACCAGGCGCCCGGCATGGCCACCCGCTCGGTCAACGCGGTGCTCGGCTTCGTGAAGCTCCTGGACGACCTCGCCGAGGTCGCCGCGGGCTCCGGTGCCGCGGCCGCGCTCGAGGCAGTGCTGGAACAGACCGGCTACCTCGCCACGCTGCGCTCCAGCACGGACCCGCAGGACGAATCCCGGGTGGAGAACCTCGCCGAACTTGTCGCCGTCGTACGTGAATACGAGCGCGACAATCCTGAAGGATCCCTGGGCGCCTTCCTCGAACAGGTGTCACTGGTGGCCGACGCCGACCAGATCCCGGACGCGCCCGGCGCGGACATTGACGCCGCGGTGGCGGAGGCTAAGCGGCTGGGCGTGGTCACGCTCATGACGCTGCACACGGCCAAGGGCCTCGAATTCCCCGTGGTGTTCCTGACCGGCATGGAGCACGGGCTCTTCCCGCACCAGCGTTCCGCCACTGACCCGAAGGAACTGGCGGAGGAACGCCGGCTCGCCTACGTGGGGCTGACGCGCGCCCGGAAGCGCCTCTACGTCACCCGTTCCGAGGTCCGGAGCATGTGGGGGCAGAGCCAGTACAACCCGGCCAGCCAGTTCCTGGAGGAAATCCCCGCCGAACTCGTCGAATGGAAGCGCGAGGGAACCAGCCGGCAGTCCGGCGGGTGGGGGAGCGGCGCCGCCATCGGGTCGAGCCGGTACGGCGGGTCCTTCTGGGGCGCCGGAACGGCCCGCGGCACCCGTGCCGATTCCTCCGCGGGCTTCAACGCCGACGTCCCGGCCGCCGTCGCGAAAAACCGCGTGCAGCCGCAGAAGGAAGTCATCGCGGTCAGCGTGGGGGACAAGGTCAACCACACGAGCTTTGGCAACGGCACCGTGCTCGCCGTCGAAGGCACCGGGGACAAGACCGTGGCGAAGGTGAAGTTCGACATCGGCGAGAAGCGGCTGCTTCTGCGGTACGCGCCACTGACCAAGATCGACGCCTGAGCGTGCCGGTGCGGCGCCTGGATGGCGTGGCTGCAGGCCTGGCGGCGCTGTTCTGGGTGGCCCTGTTCGCAATGACGCTGGCGGGCTGTTCCGTAACCGTCGCGGATCCGGAGTACACCCCGCCGCCACCGCTGCCGGCCCTCGAACAGCTGAAACAGGCTCCGCTCACTGACCCCGCGGGGTTTGCGGCAGGGGAGGACGTGCTGGCGTTCGTCACCGCGGACCGGAACGTGGTGTGCTCGCTGACCTCAGCCCGCGGGCCACACCTGGACCTGCCCTACGAGACCAACAACTTCAGCGATCCCGACAACCAAAAACTGGCGACCGTGCCCGTGGCACACTGTGAGCTCGCGGTGTATCCCGCGCCGGCAGCACCGGACGTCGGTGACGACTGCTCGGGGACCGGACTCGGCTATTTGGGCGGCGCGGCACTCCTGACGCCCAGCCGGGCCCGGTACGGCGAATGCCGGGCCGGGGTCACGCAGATGGAGGCCGAGTACGGGCCCAAGGGCACGGCCAACGGGCCCGTCTCCAAGCTTCGTGTCCTGCCCGACGGCGGCAACCTCGAACGGAACGGTTTGCGGTGCTCCGCATACCGTTCAGGGGTGGCCTGCGGAAACGTCTCTGGTGGCGTTGGTTTCTTTATCAGCCGGGATCATTACGAACTCATCTCCGCGAAGGGCAAAAACGTCCAGACGGCGCCCGCCAAGGCCCTAAAAACCCCGTAATCACGGGGTTTTTCTACGGTCCATAGAATAGTGTCCTTACTCACAGAACAGGTAGTCTGGAACGGGCCGGTCCCTCCAAAGGACTAGAGTTCAAAAAAGGATCATTGCGCCGCGGGGCTCGTTTCCGGACCTGCCGCAGGGCGCGCTAATTCCGCAGCCCGGTCCGCACCTTGGGTGCAGTCCGGCTGTACAGAAACTACTTCGACGTAGAAGGACACTAAACCGTGGACCTGTTTGAATATCAGGCGCGCGATATGTTCGAAGCGCACGGTGTACCCGTGCTCGCCGGCATCGTGGCGCACACTCCTGAAGAAGCAAAGGCAGCTGCCGAGAAGATCGGCGGCGTAACTGTCGTCAAGGCACAGGTTAAGGTCGGTGGCCGCGGCAAGGCCGGCGGCGTCAAGGTTGCCAAGTCCGCCGACGAGGCACTTGAGCACTCCACCAATATCCTGGGCATGGACATCAAGGGCCACACCGTCAACAAGGTGATGATCGCCCAGGGTGCCGACATCGCCGAGGAATACTACTTCTCCGTCCTGCTGGACCGGGCCAACCGCAACTACCTGGCCATGTGCTCGGTTGAAGGCGGCATGGAGATCGAGCAGCTCGCCGTTGAGCGGCCCGAGGCCCTGGCCAAGGTAGCCATCGACCCCGCCGTGGGCATCGACCAGGCCAAGGCCGACGAAATCGTCGCTGCCGCCGGCTTCGCTGAAGAACTGCGCGGCAAAGTCGCCGGCGTCATTCTGAAGCTCTGGGACGTCTTCAAGAAGGAAGACGCCACCCTGGTGGAGGTCAACCCGCTGGTCAAGACCGGCGCGGGCGAGATCGTCGCCCTCGACGGCAAGGTCACGCTCGACGAGAACGCCGAGTTCCGCCACCCCAAGCACGCCCAGCTTGAGGACAAGGAATCCGCAGACCCGCTCGAAGCCAAGGCCAAGGCGCAGGACCTCAACTACGTCAAGCTGGACGGCGAAGTCGGCATCATCGGTAACGGTGCAGGCCTCGTCATGTCCACCCTGGACGTCGTCGCCTACGCCGGCGAGAACCACGGCAACGTCAAGCCGGCCAACTTCCTGGACATCGGCGGCGGAGCCTCTGCCGAGGTCATGGCCGCAGGCCTGGACGTCATCCTGGGCGACGAGCAGGTCAAGTCCGTATTCGTCAACGTCTTCGGCGGCATCACCGCCTGTGACGCTGTCGCGAAGGGCATCGTGGGCGCACTGGCCGAGCTGGGCCACTCCGCCAACAAGCCGCTGGTCGTCCGCCTCGACGGCAATAACGTCGAAGAAGGCCGCCGCATCCTCGAAGAGGCCAACCACCCGCTGGTTACCCTCGCCGCCACCATGGACGAGGGCGCCGACAAGGCCGCCGAGCTCGCCAACGCCCGCTGATCGAGCCTGTCGAGATCTAGGAAAGAAAACATGTCTATTTATCTGAACAAGGACTCCAAGGTCATCGTCCAGGGCATCACGGGCGGCGAAGGCACCAAGCACACCGCCCTCATGCTCAAGGCCGGAACCAACATCGTGGGCGGCGTCAACGCCCGCAAGGCCGGCACCACCGTCCTGCACGGCGAAAACGAGATCAACGTTTTCGGCACCGTCAAGGAAGCCATCGCCGAGACCGGCGCCGACGTCTCCATCGTCTTCGTTCCGCCGGCATTCACGAAGAACGCCGTTGTTGAAGCCATCGAGGCCGGCATCGGCCTGGTCGTCGTCATCACCGAAGGCGTGCCGGTTCAGGACTCCGCCGAGTTCTGGGCACTGGCACAGTCCAAGGTCGACGCTGACGGCAACCAGGTCACCCGCATCATCGGACCGAACTGCCCCGGCATCATCACCCCGGGTGAGGCCCTCGTGGGCATCACCCCGGCGAACATCACCGGCAAGGGCCCCATCGGCCTGGTCTCCAAGTCCGGCACGCTGACCTACCAGATGATGTACGAACTGCGCGACCTCGGCTTCTCCACGGCCATCGGCATCGGCGGTGACCCCATCATCGGCACCACCCACATCGACGCCCTGGCTGCATTCGAGGCTGACCCGGAGACCAAGGCCATCGTGATGATCGGCGAAATCGGCGGCGACGCCGAAGAGCGTGCGGCCGACTTCATCAAGGCCAACGTCACCAAGCCGGTCGTCGGCTACGTGGCCGGCTTCACCGCTCCCGAAGGCAAGACCATGGGCCACGCAGGCGCCATCGTCTCCGGCTCCGCCGGCACCGCCCAGGCCAAGAAGGAAGCCCTCGAGGCTGCAGGCGTGAAGGTCGGCAAGACGCCGTCCGAGACCGCCAAGCTGCTGCGCGAAGTCTTCGCAGCGCTCTAAGGCCCACTTCAAGCAACGCGGGGTCACTCCCAGCCCAATCCACCCCCCGGATTGGGCGCAGAGTGACCCCGCGTTTCTTTGTTTAAGTGCAGGCGGACTGACCCTTGCCTGGGCGCGGCAGCAAGGTCTATGTTGGCGGTCTCGAAGCACTGCAGCAGTGACAAGGACCGATCATGAGCAATGCACTTAAACTCACCGTCCCCGACGGCGTCCCGTTCATCGACTTTGAGCGGGAGTTCGACTTCCCGGTCTCGGACGTGTTCCGCGCGCACAAGGAGCCTGAGCTGATCACGCAGTGGCTGGGCCCGCGCGGCACCAACATCGATATCGACCACTACGACTTCCGTTCCGGAGGCACCTATCTGTACAACCACACCGGCCCGGACGGGGTGACGTACGCCTTCAGCGGCATCTTCCATACCGTCCGTGAAAACGACTTCGCCATCCAGACCTTCGAGTTCAGCGGCTACCCGGACATCGTCAGCCTCGAATTCATGAGCTTCGAGGACCTGGGCGGCGGCAGGTGCCGGCTGCGGGCCCACTCCGTCTATCCCAGCATGGAAGCCCGCGACGGGATGGCCCAATCAGGCATGGAAAGCGGCGTGTCCGACGGCTACGAGCGGCTCGAGGAGCTGCTCGCGAAATAGGGGCCGCACCACAACTGACTCGTCCGACGGCGGCCGGTGACCTTTACCTCGAAGGTCACCGGCCGCCGTCGGACGTTTAACGAACCTTACGCGCCTATTGCCCGATGGACGATGCTTGATAGTATGTCAGGACAAACTATCAAAGGAGCGCAAATGCCACTGGTACGAATCGACGTCCACTCCAGGCGCAGCCAAGGCGAACTCGGCCGCCTCAGTCGGGGTATCCATGACGCCATCCTCGCCGAGTATGGCATCCCTGAGCGCGACTACTTCCACATTGTCACCGAGCATGCGCCCGGCCAGATCGTCGCGCAGGACGCGGGCCTCGGCTTCGAACGCACACGGGACGTCATCATGATCCAGATCTTTACCCAGGGCGGGCGGAGCCAGGAGGCAAAGCAGAGCCTGTTTGCCGCTGTGGCAGACAAACTGGGGGCTTTGGGGGTTGCCGGCGAGGACGTTTTCATTGGCTATGTCGAGAACACGGCGGGGGACTGGTCCTTCGGGTTCGGCCGCGCCCAGTACGTCACCGGCGAGCTCGCCGTCCCGAAGAAATAGGGGGAAATACTAGCCCCCCAGTCCCCGGCGGCAGCTGCGCACCACCGCATTTTGGCTGCAGTTCTGCTTGTTGTAAGCATGTCAGTACAAACCTTTGACAGGACATAAATTCTAGGGCACAGTAGTTCTTGTGGTCCCGCTCACGGGGCCGGAACGCCGGAGCCTTGGCCGTTCGGCTGCTTAGAGGTTGAGATCCAAAAGAAAGGTCCACGATTACCGTGACCCACGAACTGCTCACGATCGGGCGAATCAGCGTTGATATCTACCCGAACGACATCGGGGTGGGGTTGGAGGACGTGACGTCCTTCGGCAAGTACCTCGGCGGCTCGCCGTCCAATGTTGCTGTTGCCGCCGCCCGCCATGGCCGCCGGACAGGCGTTATCACCCGTACCGGGGATGACCCGTTCGGCGCGTACCTGCACCGCGAACTGGAAAAGTTCGGCGTCGACGATTCCTTCGTCCGCCCGGTCAAAGGTCTCCAGACGCCCGCCACGTTCTGCGCCATCCAGCCGCCGCACGATTTCCCGCTGTACTTCTACGGCCGGTTCCCCACGGCACCAGACCTGCAGATCAAGGCCGACGAGCTCGATACGGACGCCATCCGCGAGGCGCAGATCTTCTGGTCCACCGTGACCGGCCTGTGCCAGGAGCCGAGCCGTGAGGCGCACATCAAGGCCCACGAGGCACGGCCCCGCACCGGTCTGAAGCCCGGCCAGTACACCATCCTGGACCTTGACTACCGCCCCATGTTCTGGGCCTCCGAGGAGGAAGCCCGCGAGCAGGTGGCCCGCATCCTGCCGCACGTCACCGTGGCCATCGGCAATGACCAGGAATGCTCCGTGGCCGTGGGCCCGGGCACTCCGGATGAGCAGGCGGACCGGCTGCTGGACGCCGGCGTGGAGATCGCCGTCGTAAAGCTCGGACCGGAAGGCGTGATGGCCAAGACCCGCACCGAGCGCGTGGTCTCCGCCCCGGTTCCGGTTGAGACCGTCAACGGCCTGGGTGCCGGAGACTCCTTTGGCGGCGCGTTCGTGCACGGACTGCTCTCCGGCTGGCCGCTGGCACAGGTCCTGGATTACGCGAACGCTGCCGGCGCCATTGTTGCCTCCCGGCTGTCCTGCGCGGATGCCATGCCCACCCCGGCCGAGGTCACCTCCCTGCTCGCCGAGCGCGGACGCCTTGTTCCCGATGCTGCTGTTCCCGGCCATGATTCCTTTCCCGGCCAACTCACCCCCGAAGGAGCGGCACTGTGAGCCTCAACCCCGGCACCGCCACCCTCGCGGTGGATGACAACCCGCGCCGCTACGAGCACCTGAGCACCATCCGGCTCGAAGACCCGGCCGCAGTGGCCCGGGCCGCCAAGGCCCGCCGCCGCCACCCCGGCCTGAAGCACGGCCGGCAGAACTTCATTGTCGCCGCCGACCACCCGGCCCGCGGCGCCCTCTCGGTAGGCAACGACCCGGTAGCCATGGCGGACCGCCGCCAGCTCCTGGACCGGCTGCAGATTGCGCTGGCCAACCCGGCAGTGGACGGCGTCCTGGCTTCCCCGGACATCATGGATGACCTGCTGCTCCTGGGTGCCCTCGAGGGCAAGCTGGTGTTCGGTTCGATGAACCGCGGCGGCCTCGCCGGCCTGGTCAATGAGTTCGATGACCGTTTCACCGGCCACACCGCCGCCGCGCTGGAGGCACTGGGGGCCGACGGCGGAAAGATGCTGACCCGGATCTGCCTCGGTGACACGGACACCGTGTCCCTGCTGGAGGCAACGGCGAAGGCCATCGACTCCCTTGCTGAACGCAAGCTCATCGCCATGGTGGAGCCCTTCCTGTCCGTACGCGAGAACGGCCGGGTCCGCAACGACCTGAGCCCGGACGCCGTGATCAAGTCCATCGCCATCGCCGAGGGCCTGGGCTCCACCAGCGCCTACACCTGGATGAAGCTGCCGGTCGTCGCCGAGATGGAACGCGTCATGGCCGCCACCACCATGCCCACCGTGCTGCTGGGCGGAGACCCGGCAGGCACCCAGGACGAGGTGTTCGCCACGTGGGGAGCCGCCCTCGCCCTTCCCGGCGTCCAGGGACTCACCGTCGGCCGGACCCTGCTGTACCCGCAGGACGGCGATGTCGCCGGAGCTGTCGCCGCGGCAGCTTCACTCCTCCACCACACCACAGAAGTATCGGAGTAACGATGGGAACTGGAACCCGCCGGATGACCGTGGCGCAGGCCGTGGTCGAATACCTTTCCAAGCAGTACACCGTTGATTCCGTTGGCGGGGTCGATTTCCGCGAACGCCTGATTCCGGGCACGTTCGGCATTTTCGGGCACGGCAACGTGGCCGGTGTGGGTCAGGCCCTGAAGCAGTACCAGGCCGCGGACCCGCGCATCATGCCGTACTACCAGGGCCGCAACGAACAGGCCCAGGCGCACCAGGCCGTCGGCTACGCCCGGCACACCCGCCGCCGCCAGACCTTCGCGATCAGCACCTCCATCGGCCCGGGCTCGTCGAACCTGCTCACCGGTGCGGCGCTGGCCACCACGAACCGGCTGCCGGTCCTGTTGCTGCCGTCTGACACGTTCGCCACGCGTGCTGCGGACCCGGTGCTGCAGCAGCTCGAACAGCCCTACGCCTACGACCTCACGGTCAACGACGCGTTCCGGCCGCTGTCGAAGTTCTTCGACCGGGTCACCCGCCCGGAGCAGCTGTTCTCCGCGTTCCATCACGGCCTGCGGGTCCTCACGGATCCGGCCGAGACCGGCGCGGTGACCATCTCGCTGCCCCAGGACGTCCAGGCCGAGGCCTTCGACGTACCCGAGGAATTCCTCGCTGAGCGTGAGTGGCGGATCCGCCGCCCGGAAGCGGACGACGACGACATCGCCCGCGCCGCCGAAGCCATCCGGGCCGCCAAGCGGCCGCTGATTATCGCCGGCGGCGGCGTCCTGTACGCCTACGCCAACGAGGAACTGGCCAGGTTCGCCGAACTGACCGGCATCCCGGTGGGCAACACGCAGGCCGGCGTCGGCGTCCTGCCCTGGGACCACAAGTACTCCCTCGGCGCCATCGGCTCCACGGGCACGACGGCGGCCAACGCCCTGGCAGCCGAAGCGGACCTGATCATCGGCATCGGCACCCGCTACGAGGACTTCACTACCGCGTCCCGGACCGCGTTCCAGAACCCGGACCTGAAGTTCATCAACATCAACGTCGCACCGATCGACGCGTACAAGCACGGCACCTCCCTGCCGATCGTCGCCGACGCCCGCAAGGCCCTCGTCAAGCTCAACCGGGCCCTGGGCGGATACCGCGTCGGCGCCGACCTCGAGCAGAAGATCGCCGCCGAGAAGCAGCGCTGGAACACCACGGTGGACGAGGCCTTCGACACGCGCTTCACCCCTTTGCCGGCGCAGAACGAGATCATCGGCGCCACCAACCGGGCCATGGACGCCCAGGACGTGGTCATCTGCGCCGCAGGCTCCCTCCCGGGTGACCTGCACAAGATGTGGCGGGTCCGCGACCCGTTCGGCTACCACGTCGAATACGCCTACTCCTGCATGGGCTACGAAATCCCCGGCGGGCTGGGCGTCAAGCGCGCAGCGCTTGCCGAGGCCGCCGCGGGCGGCGCCCAGCGCGACGTCGTCGTCATGGTGGGGGACGGCTCCTACCTGATGATGCACACCGAACTTGTCACCGCCGTCGCCGAACGGATCAAGCTGATCGTGGTCCTGATCCAAAACCACGGCTACGCCTCCATCGGCTCGCTCTCCGAATCGCTCGGCTCGCAGCGCTTCGGCACCCAGTACCGCGTCCTGGACGAGGAACAGCACAGCTTCGACGAGGGCGACACCCTCCCCGTCGACCTGGCCCTGAACGCCGAATCCCTCGGCGTGAAGGTGATCCGGATCGAGCCGGGCGAGAAGGCCATCGCCGAACTCGAACAGGCCATCCGCGACGCCAAGGCCGCCCCGGAGCGCGGCGGCCCGATCGTGATCCACGTCGAATCCGACCCGTTGCTGGACGCACCGAGCTCCGAATCCTGGTGGGACGTGCCCGTCTCCGCGGTTTCCGAACTCGACTCCACCAAGCAGGCCTTCCAGACCTACATCGACCACAAATCCCGCCAGCGCAAGCTGCTCGGCTAACGTCCCCAGACCAAGGAAGTCATCTCTATGTCAACGACGACCGTCACCACCACCATCAACCACTTCATCAACGGCGCCGAGACCGCCGGCGAAGGCGACCGCACCACCCCGGTCTACAACCCGGCCACCGGGGCCGTGTCGGCTGAGCTGCGTCTGGCCAACCGCGCCGACCTGGACAACACCGTCGCCGCCGCCCGCGCCGCCGCCGACTCCTGGGGCGACATCTCCCTGGCCAAGCGCACCGCCGTGCTGTTCAAGTTCCGCGAACTCGTCGCCGAGCATGTGAACGAACTCGCTGAGCTGATCACCGCCGAGCACGGCAAAGTCATCTCCGACGCCAAGGGCGAGATCGGCCGCGGCCTGGAAGTCATCGAGTTCGCCTGCGGCATCCCGTCCCTGCTCAAGGGCGACTATTCCGACCAGGTCTCCACCGGCATCGACGTGTTCTCCTTCCGGGAGCCGCTCGGCGTCGTCGCCGGCATCACCCCGTTCAACTTCCCGGTCATGGTGCCGCTGTGGATGGCCCCGATGGCGATCGCCACCGGCAACGCCTTCATCCTCAAGCCCTCCGAGCGGGACCCCTCCGCCTCAATGCTGCTGGCCAAGCTCTGGAAGGATGCCGGCCTGCCCGACGGCGTGTTCCAGGTCCTGCACGGCGACAAGGAAACCGTCGACGGCCTGCTCACCCACCCGGACGTGGACGGCATCTCCTTCGTCGGCTCAACCCCGATCGCCAAGTACGTCCACGAGACCGCCACCGCCCACGGCAAGCGCGTCCAAGCCCTCGGCGGCGCCAAGAACCACGCCATCATCCTGCCCGACGCCGACCTGGACAACGCCGCGGACCACCTCGCCGCTGCCGCGTTCGGTTCCGCCGGTGAACGCTGCATGGCCATCTCCGTCGCCGTGGCCGTCGGCGACGCCGCTGACCTGCTGGTCAAGAAGGTCGAAGAACGCGCCATCGCCGTGAAGGTCAACAACGGCACCGTCCCCGGCGCCGAAATGGGCCCGGTCATCACGCCCGCCTCCAAGGAACGGATCGTGAAGATCGTCACCGAGGCCGAAGCAGCCGGCGCCGCGATGGTCGTGGACGGCCGCGACCTCGTCGTCCCCGGCCACGAAGAAGGCTTCTGGGTCGGCCCCACCGTGCTTGACCACGTCAAGACCGAGATGACCGCCTACCAGGAGGAAATCTTCGGACCCGTCCTCGTCGTCGTCCGCGTTGATACTTTGGAAGACGGCATCAGGCTGATCAACTCCAACCCGTACGGCAACGGCACCGCCATCTTCACCTCCTCAGGCGCTGCGGCGCGCAAGTTCCAGCGCTCCGTCACCGTGGGCATGATCGGCATCAACGTGCCACTGCCCGTCCCGGTGGCCTACCACTCCTTCGGCGGCTGGAAGGCCTCGCTCTTCGGTGACAAGCACATCTACGGCCCCGAAGGCGTCTCCTTCTACACGCGCGGCAAGGTAGTCACCTCACGCTGGCCCGAACCCACCCACGCCTCCGGCGCCTCCTACAACTTCCCCTCCAACTAAGGAAGCGACAATGACAGAGAACAAGCTGATCATCGGCACCGCGCCGGACTCCTGGGGCGTGTGGTTTGCGGATGACCCCAAGCAGACCCCGTGGGAGCGCTTCCTTGATGAAGTGGCCGAGTCCGGCTACAAGTGGATCGAGTTGGGCCCCTACGGCTACCTGCCCAACGACCCCACCCGGCTCGCAGAAGAGCTCAAGCAGCGCGACCTGAAGGTCTGCGCCGGAACCGTCTTCACCGCGTTCCACCGCGGACTGGACCAGTGGGAGCAGGCCTGGGAGCCCGCCCGCAAGGTCGCCGAACTGACGGCGGCCATGGGCGGCGAGCACATCGTGGTCATCCCCGCCATGTGGCGCGACGACGTCACCGGCGAGGCCGTGGAGAGCGGCACCCTCAGCGACAAGGCCTGGAGCGACCTGTTCGCCGGCCACAACCGGCTGGGAAAGACGCTGCTCGAGGACTTCGGCCTCAAGCAGCAGTTCCACTCCCACGCCGACTCCCATGTGGGAGCCCAGGAGGACATCGAAACGCTCCTCGGCGCGACGGACCCGCAGTACCTCAACCTGTGCCTGGACACCGGCCACGCGGAATACTGCGGCGCCTCGAGCCTGGAGCTCATCAAGAACTACCCGGACCGCATCGGCTACCTGCACCTGAAGCAGATCAACCCGGACGTCCTCAGGAAGGTCAACGAGGAAAACATGACCTGGGCCGCGGCAAACTTGGCCGGCGTCATGACGGAACCGCCCAACGGCCTGCCGGACCTGCGCGCGGTCATCGAAGCCGTCGAGGCCCTGGACCGGCCGATCTTCGGCATCGTGGAACAGGACATGTACCCGGTGGCCTTCGACGTTCCCATGCCCATCGCCAAGCGCACTCGCAACTACCTGCTGTCCTGCGGCTCCCGCACCGCGGTCAGCTAGCCTCCGCCCCGGCATCCCAAACGTAAGGAAGAACAATGACTGAAACCCTTCGCGTCGCCGTTATCGGCGCCGGCCGCATGGGCGCGGACCACATCCAGCGCCTCAGCAAGCGCATCCACGGCGCTGAGGTTGCCGCCGTCGTCGACGTTGACCTCGCCCGCGCCCAGGCCGCCATCGAGGGCATCCCCGGGGCCGTTGCCCTGGCCGACGCCGAAGAGGCGCTGAACAACGGCGACGTCAACGCCGTCCTCATCGCCACGCCCGGCTTCCTGCACGAGGAGATCCTGCTCAAGGCCATCGCCAAGGACATTCCCATCCTGTGCGAGAAGCCGCTGACGCCGGATGCCGAGTCGTCCTGGAAGATCGTCCAGGCCGAGGAGAAGCTGGGCCGCAAGCGCATCCAGGTGGGCTTCATGCGCCGCTTCGACGCCGAATACGCGGCCCTCGGCTCGGTCATCCGCGACCGCGAACTGGGCGAACTGCTCATGCTGCACCACCAGCACCGCAACCCGAACACCCCCGCGGGCTTCACCAACGAGATGCTCATCAACGACTCCGTGGTCCACGAGTTCGACGCCATCCGCTTCTTCACCGGCGAAGAGATCACCTCCGTCCAGGTCCGGCTCGGCAAGGCCACGAAGAACGCCCCGGCCGGCCAGCACGACCCCCAGCACGTCCTGATCGAAACGGAGTCCGGCGTCCTGGCCGACGTCGAAATCTACGTGAACGCGAAGTTCGGCTACGAAGTGGCCACGCAGGCTTCCTTCGAGGACGGCATCGTCAGCATCGGCGGCGACAGCGGCCCGTACCTTCGCAGCAACGGCCGCTGGGGAGGCAAGGTCACGCCCGGCTTCGAAGAGCGCTTCGGTGCCGCGTACGACGTCGAAATCCAGGCCTGGGTTGACGCCGCGCTCCGCGGCGAAATCGGCGGACCCACCGCCTGGGACGGCTACGCCACAGCCGCCTGCTGCGAAGCCGGTGTGGAGGCCCAGAAGAACGGCGAGAAGGTGGCCGTGAAGCTGAACGCCAAGCCTGCCCTCTACAGCTAAGCACCCGCCCTTGGAGTTTTTGTCCAGATAATGCGACTTAGAGGCCCTCAAGGTTGCATTATCTGGACAAAAACTCCGTTCGTTAACCGACTCTTTCCACAATGGAGTGTTCCTCGTGAAAATCGCCCTTGACCCCACCCCCTTCCACCACAGCCACAGCCTGCTGGAGTTCCCCAAGGTGGTGGCCGACCTCGGCTACAAGTACATGCAGATGACGCCGCACCCGGATTTCATCCCCTTCTACAACCACCCGAAGGCCGACGACGAACTCGTGGGCCAGTTGAAGAAGGCGTGCACCGATGCCGGAATCGAAATCGCGTCCGTCCTGCCTGTGCTGCGCTGGTCCGGCCCGGACGAGGACGCCCGCGAGGCAGCAGTGCGCTACTGGAAGCGCGCCATCCAGATCGCCGTGGACCTGGGCGTGAGCACCATGAACACCGAGTTCAGCGGCCGCCCTGAACTGGCCGAAGAGTCCGAGCGGGCGTTCTACCGCTCCATGGAGGAACTGCTTCCCATCATCGAGCGCGAAGGCATTGACCTGCTCATCGACCCGCACCCGGACGACTTCGTGGAGGAAGGCCTCGCCGCGATCCGCGTCATCCGCGGCCTGAACTCGAAGAACGTCGGCATGGTCTACGTGGCCTCCCACAGCTTCCACATGAAGAACTCGCCGCTGGACATCATGCGCGCCGCGGGGGACAAGCTCCGCCTGGTCCACGTCGCCGACACCATGGACCACCACGCCTCGCACGGACTGCGCTACATCACCAACCCGCCGGGCAACGCCGTCAGGGTGCACCAGCACCTGAAGATCGGCGACGGCGACGTGAACTGGGACGAGTTCTTCGGCGGCCTGAAGGAAATCGGGTTCCTGGACCGCGACGACACCGTGATGGTCTCCAGCGTCTTCGCCGAAAACGACAACGCCGAGGAGGTTTCCCGCTTCCAGCTGGACACCATGAAGCAGTACGTGCAGAAGGTCAGCGTATGACGGCCGCGCCTTCTGGCAAGGCCGACTTAAAACACCAGCGGGCGCTCCGCACGGTCACCATCATTTCCACCTTTGGCGGCCTGCTCTTCGGCTACGACACAGGCGTCATCAACGGTGCCCTGCCCTACATGCAGGAAGACCTGGGACTGACCCCGCTGGGCGAGGGCATGGTGACGTCGTCGCTGCTGTTCGGCGCCGCCTTCGGTGCATTGTTCGGCGGCCGGCTGGCGGACCGGAACGGCCGCCGCAAGATGATCATGGTCCTCGCCGTCATCTTCCTGATCGGCACGGTCTCCTGCACCCTGGCTCCGAGCACTGAGTTCATGGTGGCGGCCCGGTTCATCCTGGGCATGGCCGTGGGCGGGGCGTCCGTGACGGTGCCGGTGTACCTCGCGGAGGTGTCGCCGTCGGCCCGGCGCGGGCGCATCGTGACGCAGAACGAACTCATGATTGTCACCGGCCAGCTGCTCGCCTTCATCTTCAACGCCTACCTCGGCAACACGTTTGGCGAGGCCGGGGGCATCTGGCGCTGGATGCTGGTGATCGCCACGCTGCCGGCCATCGCCCTGTGGATCGGCATGGCCTTCATGCCCGAAAGCCCCCGCTGGCTGGCCTCCATGGGCAGCTTCGGCGAGGCGCTCGGCGTGCTCCAGCGCATCCGCTCCAAGGCCGAGGCCGCGGCGGAGTTCGACGAGGTCAAGGCCATGGCCGTGGAGGACTACAAGTCCAAAATGGGCTCCTGGAAGGACCTGCGGGTTCCCTGGCTGCGGCGGATCTTCTTCGTCGGCGTCGGCCTTGCCGTGATCCAGCAGATCACCGGCGTGAACTCCATCATGTACTACGGCACGCAGATCCTGGCGGATGCCGGCTTCGGCCGCGAAGCGGCGCTCAGCGCCAACATCGCCAACGGAGTCATCTCCGTGCTGGCCACCTTCGCGGGAATCTGGCTCCTCGGCAAGGTGGGGCGCCGCCGGATGCTCATCACCGGCCAGGTCGGAACCACCTCGGCGCTGCTGCTGATTGGCTTGTTCTCGCTGATCCTGCCCGAGGGCACCGGGCGGGGCTACGTGATCCTGGCGCTGACCGTCACGTTCCTCGCATTCCAGCAGGGCGCCATTTCACCGGTCACCTGGCTCATGCTCTCGGAGATCTTCCCGCTGAAACTGCGCGGCCTGGGCATGGGCGCATCGGCCTTCGTGCTCTGGATCGTGAACTTCCTGATCGGCTTCGGCTTCCCGCAGCTGCTCGCCGCCGTCGGCATCGCCAACACGTTCTTCGTGTTCGCCGTCCTCGGTGTCGGGGCCATCCTGTTCGCGGCGAAGTACATTCCCGAGACCAAGGACAAGAGCCTCGAGGACGTGGAGCACTTCTTCAAGCATCAGGCCGGCGTCCCCGCCGAAGCAAGGACCGCCGTCGGAGCGAACACTGCGGTCCACTAAGGCCGCTCCCGCTCCTCAACTGCCGGAGGCAGTTTTACACCCAGGCGTTCGACGGCGGCCGGAGGGCCGGGCGGGCAGCTCTAGACGCCGGCGTGGAGGCGGGGGAGCGCGTCCACCAGAGGTGCCAGTTCCGGCACCTGCTGTGCTTCGGCCAGGGTCCGCTCGAGGGTGGCGTCGTGGACCGGCCGCGCTTCTGACAGCAGCTTGCTCCCGCTGTCGGTGAGTTCGGTGTAGATGCCGCGGCGGTCGTCCGCGCACAGGATGCGGGTCAGCAGGCCACGGTCCTCCAGCCGGTTCACCAGGCGGGTGGTCGCACTGGCACTGAGGGCGGTGGCCCGGGCCAGCTGCTGCATGCGCATGTGCCACCCGTCCTGCCGGCTGAGCGCATCCAGCACAGTGTATTCGACGACGGAGAGCTGCGCCTGCCCCTGCAGTGAACGTTCCAGCTCCGCCTCGATCATCCCGTGCAGGGCCGCCAGGGTGCGCCAACCCTGGGCGCGCACCTCCACGGCGTCGTCCTTGATGCCCATGGGCTCTCTCCTCCTTCGGTTCTCCGGCTCTCTGGAAACAGAGCACCGGCACAGATAGTTGCTTGCGCGCTATATTTGCTTGTGCAACAATTGGTTGCGTTCCGATATATAGCGCGCCTGCAACTAATAGCCTACGCCGCGCTCCCCATTCAGTACAGTTCCGAAGGAGCACATCCATGCCTGTTGGCCTGATAGCCCTAGCCCTCGGCGGGTTCGGCATCGGACTCACCGAATTCGTCATCATGGGACTGCTCCCCGAAGTGGCGGCAGACTTCCAGGTGAGCGAAGCCTCCGCCGGCTGGTTCATCTCCGGCTATGCCCTCGCCGTCGTGGTGGGAGCACTGGGACTCACCGCCGCGGTGTCACGCTTCCGGCGCAAGCCCGTGCTGGCCATGCTGCTGGTACTTTTCATCGCAGGCAACCTGCTGTCCGCCATTGCCCCTGACTACTGGGCGATGATGGCGGGCCGGGTGGTTGCCGCCCTCGCGCACGGCGCCTTCTTCGGCATCGGGGCGGTGGTGGCCGCCGGCATGGTCGCCCCGACCAAAAAGGCCGCCGCCATCGCCATCATGTTCACCGGGCTCACGGCCGCCAACGTCCTGGGCGTTCCGCTTGGCACGCTGCTGGGCCAGGCGGCCGGGTGGCGTTCCACCTTCTGGGCCATCACCGGCATCGGAGTGCTGGCGCTGGTTGGCATCCTGGCCCTGGTGCCCAAGGCAGGGAACGGCGACACCGCAAGCGGCGGACTGCGCAGCGAGCTCCGCGCCTTCCGCTCCGGCCAGGTGTGGCTGTCCATCCTGGTGACCATCCTCGGCTACGGCGGCATGTTCGGCGCCTTCACCTACATCGCCTTCACCCTCACCGAGGTTTCCGGATTCGCCGCCTCCACGGTGCCCTGGCTGCTGATTGTCTTCGGCGTGGGCCTGTTTATCGGCAACACCCTTGGCGGCAGGGCGGCCGACCGCGACGTCGATCGTACCCTCCTCGCCGTGCTCTCGGTCCTCGTCGTGGTGCTGGTGGTATTCGCCCTGAGCGCGGACAGCCAGGTGCTCACCATCGCCTCCCTGCTGCTCCTCGGCGGTTTCGGGTTCGCCACCGTGCCCGGCCTGCAGATGCGCGTCATGAAGTACGCGGCCAAGGCTCCCACGCTGGCGTCCGGAGCCAACATCGGCGCGTTCAATGTGGGCAACGCCCTCGGCGCCTGGCTCGGCGGCGTGACCATCACCGCCGGCCTCGGCTACACCTCGCCCATCTGGGCAGGGGCCGCGATTACCCTGCTGGGCCTCCTGGTGATGGCCGGCGCTGCAGCCCGGGCAAAGGCGAGTGCCCGCCGGTCTGAACCGGCCGACGTCGGACCCGTTTCCGTCCGTTAGCCACGCGCTGCCCACGACGGCGGCACGACGGCCCCCGCGTTATGCACCGAAAGGCAGCCGGGGGTCCAGGTTCTGGCTGTCCCACGTCTGGCGCACCCAGCCGTGGTGCGGGTCGTCGCTGATGAGCCAGTCGCGGACGCGGCCGGGACCGGCCATGACGTTGAGGTAGTACATGTCGTAGCCGGGTGCGGCCATGGCCGGGCCGTGCCAGCCGTAGGGGACCAGCACCACGTCGCCGGTGCGGACCTCGGCCGCGACGTCGATGGGGCGCTCATCGGAGGCGTAGACCCGCTGATAGCCGATGGCGTCCGGCTTCCCTCCCGGGCTAGCAGAACCTGAACTCATGGAACCCGGGACGTCGGCCACCCGCGTCTCGAAGTAGTAGATCTCCTCGAGCCGGGTCTCGCCCTCCTTCTCCTCGTCATGCTTGTGGGGAGGGTAGGAGGACCAGTTGCCGGCCGGCGTGAGGACTTCGCACACGATGAAGCGGTCGGCTTCCAGCGCGGCGGGGGTGCCGAAGTTGTGAACCTGGCGCGAGCAGTTTCCGGCCCCGCGCAGTTCCACCGGTGTCTCCGCGGCCGTGATCAGGCGGGTGGGGTACTGGACCTTGGCGGGGGCCGTCGCGATGGCCACCCGGCCGCCGGCGGCCGACGTGACCGTGACGGCCTTGTCCGTCCCGGAGTACAGCACGTCGGTGGGGCCGCTGAAGACGCTTGCGCGCCCGGCAAGCGGGTAGTCCAGCCCGTCAACTGTCACCGTGATCGCCCCGCTCAGCGGGATGACAATCCGTTCCTCCGCCGCGGGGAAAAGTTCGACGACGGCGCCCGGCGCCAGCGTGGCCACCTTCAGTCCCGTGTGTTCCCAGCCTTCCACGGCAAGTTTCGAGTCGGACGTTCCCAGCGAAACGTCCCAGCAGCCTTCGGCGGCGCTGCCCAGGGGGTATACCCAGTCGGCCATATGTTCGTGTCCCTTTCGGATGTGTGGTGGCCAGGTCCGGCGCGCGGCGGCCCCGCGCCAGGGCAGGCCTGTCGCCGCCCCGCGCTGAAAGAGCCGGGTTGTTCCTAGCGCTGAACCAGTGTCATTTCGAAGCTGTAGGAGTCGCCGCGGTAGACGTGGTGTCCGGTCTCGACGTTCCGCCCCGTGTCATCGACGGCGGTGCGTTCCATGGTGACCAGGGCTGAACCCGGTTCGGTCTCAAGCAGGGGAGCCTGGTAGTCGTTGGCCACCATGGCACCGATGCGCTGCGTGGCCAGGCGGAAGTTGACGCCGCCGCTGCGCAGGATGCCGTACAGGCCCTGCGCCTTCAGCAGGTCCTCGTCGATGTGTGTGATGTCGTCGCGCACCCAGTTCTCCATCAGGGCAAGCGGCTTGCCGCCCACTTTCCGGAGCCGGGTGAAGTGATAGACCTTGGCCCCGGCGGCGATGTGCAGGGCCTCCCGGGTGGCGGGGTCGGCCTCGATGTGCGCAAAGGTGAGCACCTCGGTGGTGGGCTTGCTGCCGTTGTTGGTCAGGTCGTCGTACAGGCTGGACAACTCTAGCGGGCGGCGGACCTGGCTCGACACCACCTGGGTGCCGACGCCCCGCTTACGGACCAGGAGCCCCGAGCGGACCAGTTCGTCCATGGCCTTGCGCATCGTGGGGCGGGAGAGGTTCAACTGGGCGGCGAGATCGATCTCGTTCTCCAACCGGCTCCCGGGTTCCAGCAGGCCGGTATGGATGGCGGCTTCAATGCCCTGGACGACCTGATGGTACAGCGGCACCGGCGACGAGCGGTCGATGCTGAGGTGTAGTTGGTTCGCCATTGAGTGCTCCCTTTGTGCTGCAGGTTCCTGCGTCCAGAAGGCCTGTATGTCAGCGCATGTCCGATTGTTAGGACATACTCTGATTTTGATCATAGCAGGGAGCCGCCGGCAGTCAAGAAGCCCGTCAATCAGAGGCCGCGGGCAGGGGACCGGTGGCAGTCAGGGGCCGCGGGCAGTCAGCGAGTGCGGCACGCCTCCACGAATGCGCGGAACGGGGCGAGTCTCTGCTCTTCGGTGAGTTCCAGGGCCTCCGGGTGCCACTGCACCGACGCGACCCACCGCTCGGGATCCTCCAGCGCCTCCACCGTGCCGTCATCCGCCACGGCGGTCACCAGCAGTCCTGGCGCCACCCGGTCGACAGCCTGATGGTGGCCGGAAGCGATCTTGACTTCGACGGCGCGTGCGTCCACCGCCGCTGTGTCGCCGGCGGCCGCCTCACCCACGTCACCGGAAGCCGTCCCGCCAGCTGCCGCATTTCCGACGGCGGCGTACATCTTCGCCACCTTGGATCCCGGGGTGATGGTCACCTGGTGCCATACCCACGGCCTGTTGGCCGCTGCCGGGACTTGGCGGTGCGGCACGGTGCCGGGCGTCATGTCCTGCACCAGCGTCCCGCCGTAGAGAACATTGAGCAGCTGGTGCCCGCGGCAGATTCCCAGCACCGGCGTGCCGGCATCGAGTGCCCGCCGCGCCACCGCGATGTCCAGCCGGTCCTGCTCCGCATTGACGTCATAGAGCGTGGGCCCCGGTTCCTCGCCGTAGAGGCGCGGGTCAACGTCGCCGCCGCCGGGAAGTACGACGCCGTCAAGCGCTCCGGGCGCGTCCGGCGCGTTATCGCCGTCGGAAATTCCGCCGTCGGCCGTTCCACTGTGGGGTGCGCCGCTGCTCACCGTTCTGCTGCGGCTCAGTCCGCCCTCCAATGACTCAGCGGTGAGCAGCACCGGCTCCCCGCCGACATCACGGATGAGGCTGACGATGCAGCCGAAGAGGCTGTTGGCCTTAGCCACCCGCGGGTCCGGGTCTGCCGAGCTGCTGAGTCGGACCGGGATGCCGATCCGCGGCCGGCGCTCACCGCGCGTCGCCGCGCTTGGTGCCGCGTCTGCATCCGGCGGTGTGTCAGGGTTCTGCGCCGCCGGGGTCTGCACTGTTCCTGAATTCCGCGTTGAATTCTGCATCCTCAAATTCTGCCCCATATCCGGCGGTTAGGCTGGCCGAATGAACAACCGCTATCTGGTGTCCCGGGACCGTTTCATCGCCGCGGCGCCGGACGTTGTCTTCGAGGTCCTTGCCACGCCCGCGCTGCACAGCGAAATCGACGGATCAGGCACCGTCAAGGGCGCCCAGCCGCGGGGTCCGTTGCGCCTTGGCCCGGGGGCCAAATTCGGCATGGACCTGAAGATCGCGGTTGATTACCGCATCCTCAACACCGTCACTGAGTTCGAGGAGGGCCGGCGGATCGGCTAGCGACACTTCTACGGGCATGTGTGGCGATACCTGCTGGAACCGGCCACGGACAGCAGCGGCGTGCCCGGGACGCTCGTGACAGAACAGTGGGATGCGCGCAATGTCCGCGCCAAGTTCCTGCTCCGGCTGGCCGGCTACCTGGGCCGCCATCCGGCGAATATCGACAGGACACTTGCCAGGCTGGACACATACGTTATGGGCGCCCAAGCCGGCAGCTGACGCATTCCCGCCGTTTTTACTCGGTCTGCGCGGGGTTTCGGTAGTGTTGGGAGCAATAGGCAAGGCGAAAGTAGGGCAGTCGATGGGGCGCAGGACACTTGTTGACGACCTGGTTGACGGTCTGCTGGACGACATTCTTGACGGCAGGCTCAAGCCGCATGATGCACTGCCGCCGGAAGCCGACATCGCCAAGGCCTACGACGTCAGCCGCCTGACCGCCCGCGAAGCGCTGAAGGCACTCCGGGCGCAGAACATCCTTTACGTCAAAGCCGGCCGCGGAACATTCGTGAATCCTGCAGACAGCTGGACCGGCCTCGATGCGATCATCAAGGCGGCGTCGCACGGCAACGCGGACGACCAGGTTTCCCGCGGCCTGATCGAGGTGCGACGCATGGTGGAGACCGGCGCCGCAGCGCTCGCCGCCAGGCGCCACACTCAGGAGCACGCCGAGGAGATGCGGGCGTCCATCGCGGACATGAAGCGGTTTCACCAGGCCGGCGACCTTGACGGGTTCGTGGCGGCGGACATCGCTTTCCACGACACCGTCCTGAAGGCCTCCGGCAACCCGTTTGTCCGCGCACTCCTGGCCCAGCTGGGCCAGTCCCTCTATCGCGCCCGGCGCGAGACCTCGGCCATCGAGGAGATCCAGCGCCACGCCATCGCCTTCCATCAGCGCGTGCTGGAAAGTATCCTCACCGGCGACTCCGAGCTGGCCCGCAAGGCCATGGACGAGCATATGGACCAGACCTTCGAGGACTACGAACGCTACGTTCACGGCAGCCCTTCCTAGGCTCTCTGAACCCGGCCATTGTGCTGGGGCTACCCTTTTCGCCTTGACGTAACGCTCGTCACCCTTCTATGCTTTTGGTCATGTTCGTCCGTCAGATGTCTGACATCAGATTCAGTGCAGGCATTCCCCTCTGAAGCGGACAGAACCCACCAGAAAAAGCATCGGATTCCCCGGGCGAAGCCGCCGGACCGGAAGCCGACAGACAGAAGGTCGATGATGACTTCATTCACCACAAAGTCCTCCGGACTTGGCGAGCTTGGAGACCGCACTCTCCGTAAGGTCCGCCGCCGCGTAATGCCCCTGATTGTGCTCCTCTACTTCATCGCGTATCTGGACCGGAACAACGTCGGCTTCGCGAAGCTGACCATGAGCGAGGACATCGGCCTGAGCGCCGCAGCCTACGGTCTGGGCGCCGGCATCTTCTTCCTCGGCTACGCCGTGCTCGAAATCCCCAGCAACGCCGGCATGTACAAGTTCGGCGCTCGCAAGTGGCTGGCCCGCATCCTCATCACCTGGGGCATATTCGCAGCGGCCATGGCCCTGGTGAACGGCGAATCCACCTACTTCATCATCCGCTTCCTGCTCGGCGCGGCCGAGGCCGGCTTCTTCCCCGCCATCCTCTTCTACCTGACTCTGTGGTTCCCGGCCGCACAGCGCGTCTCTGTGCTGGGCATCTTCATCCTGGCCCAGCCCATCTCCAACGCGCTGGGTGCACCGGTTTCCGGCCTGCTCCTCCAGATGGACGGCATCATGGGCCTGCAGGGCTGGCAGTGGCTATACATTATTGAAGGCATCCCCGCCATCCTGCTGGGCGTGCTGACCCCCTTCCTGATGACGGACCGCCCCCGTGACGCCAAGTGGCTCAATGCCGATGAACGCGAATGGCTCGCCACCACCATGGACGCCGAACTGGCAGCCAAGTCCAAGGGCGGCAGCCATAACTTCCTGGCCGGCCTCAAGGACAAGCGCACCATCGTCTACTCGGCCCTCTACTTCGGCCTGGTCTGCGGCATCTACGGCCTCGGACTCTGGATGCCCACGATCGTGGCGGCCCTGGGCAAGTTCTCCACGGCTGAGGTCGGATTCATCGTCCTCATCCCGTACGCAGTGGCTGCAGTCTTCGTCTTCTTCTGGAGCAAACGCGCTGACAAGACCGGCAAGCGTGCGTGGCACAGCGCTGTCAGCATGGTCCTGGCCGGTTTGGGCCTGCTCGCCGCCGGTTACCTGCTTCCGGTCAACCCTGTCCTGGCACTCATCGCCCTGACCGCCTCGGCCATGGGTATCTACGGAGCCATTGCCCCGTTCCTGTCGATGCCGTCCGCAGCGCTCACCGGCGCAGCCGCCGCCTCCGGCCTGGCCATGGTCAACTCGCTGGGCAACCTGGGCGGATTCGTCGCCCCCTACGCAGTGGGCATCCTGAAGGACGCCACCGGCAACAACCAGAGCGGCCTGCTCTTCCTCTCCTTCTGCCTGTGCGTCACGGCCGTGGCCACCTACCTCTACGCGCGCAGGCGCCCCGAAGGCGATGCGGCCCTGGATCCGGCAGTCAAGGCCGCCGCAGACGTTTCGGCCAGCCACTAAAGACCCATCCCAGAACCACCCGAAGGAATACCCGCAATGAGCTCAATCACCCCTTTCCCCGCAGAACGCACCGTCGTGCTGACCGGCGCGGCGTCTGCCCGCGGCATCGGCCGCGCAGCAGCTGACCGCATGGCCAGCGAAGGCTGGTCCGTCGCGATCCTGGACATCAACGCCGAGGACGCGAAGGCCGCGGCCGCGGAGATCGGATCCAGCCGGGCAGTGAAGGCGATCGGCGTCGGCGCCGACGTCTCCGACGAGGCGTCCGTGGACCGGGCCATCACGGAGATCGAAGAGTCGTTGCCGCCGATCGTGGCCCTTGCCAACCTGGCCGGCATCAGCTCGCCGACCCCCTTCATGGAAACCACGGTTGCCGAGTGGGACAAGGTTTTCGCGATCAACATGCGCGGCACCTTCGTGGTGTCACAGCGGGTCCTCAAGGGAATGATCGAACGCAAGCTTGGCCGCATCGTGAGCATTTCCTCCATCTCCGCCCAGCGCGGCGGAGGGACCTACTCCAAGGTTGCCTACAGCGCCTCCAAGGCAGGCATCATCGGCTTCACCCGTGCCCTGGCCCGCGAGGTCGGCGAGTTCGGCGTAACCGTGAACGCCATCGCCCCGGGCCCGATCGACACCGACATCATGGGCGGCACGTTGAGCGAGGAGCGCAAGGCACAGATGTCCGAGGGCATCATGATGGGCCGCGTGGGCACCCGCGAGGAAGTGGCTGCGCTGATCTCCTTCCTGCTGGGTGCGGACTCTGGCTACATCACCGCCGCGACCTACGACATCAACGGCGGCCTGCAGGTTTCCTGACCCGGTTTCCTGACCGTCCCTGATTCATGTGTAGTGCCCCGCCGGGATTCCGGCGGGGCACTTCGCCTTGGCCCCTGTGCGTCGCCTTGCAGGTCCGGCTGGCTGGTCCTGGTTGGGTCCGGCCGGCTCCGGCGTCCCTGCGGAACACGGCACTAGGCTGGGCACCATGAACCCCTCCGGCAGCCTGAAACCCAGCCCGCGGACCCTTGAGGTGAACAGCGTCGCCAGCTTCGACCGGCTGGTGAATGGCGGGGCCCGGGCGATGCACGGCTGGCACGCCCAGTCGCTCGACCTGCGCGGACGGGGCACCGCCCTGGCAGCCCTGGACGCCGAGGGGGCGATTTTCCTGGGCTGCACCTTCGACCCCGGCGTGGAGGCTTCACTCCGCAGCCGGGGCGCACTGATTTTTCCGCGGCTTACCGGCGTTCCTTTCAATCCATACCGGGCAGGCCTCTATACCCCGCAGGAGCTGTACGCAGGCATCGTCGATGAGCCGTACGAGAAAACCCCCGACGCCTTGGTGTACCAATGGAGCATGCGGCCGGGCCAGCGCAACCGCCTCGATTCCACCCTCGCGGCAGCCCTGCACGATCACGCCGTCGGCGATGCCCTGGAGGAGTTCGTCCGTAGCCTCAACAGCAGGGGCCGTTCCATCGTCGGGGTAATGGGCGGTCATGCCCTACAGCGGGGGACCGGCGGCTTCGAGTCTGCTGCGACGCTGGGCCGGCTCCTGGCCCGCCGCGGCCACCTGGTGGCCACCGGCGGCGGGCCCGGGGCGATGGAGGCGGCGAACCTGGGCGCCTACCTCAGTGCGGCCGACGACGACGATTTCCACAGTGTGCTTCGAGAGCTGGCAGCCGTCCCCGGCTTCCGCCCCTCGGTGTCTGCCTGGGCACGTGCTGCGGCAGCCGCCGTCGAACGCTTCCCGGGCGGGACCGCGTCCCTCGGCATTCCCACCTGGTTTTACGGCCACGAGCCGCCCAACTACTTCGCCACCCACATCGCCAAGTACTTTGCCAACGCCGTCCGCGAGGCCATTCTCCTGGAGGTCTGCAACGGGGGGATCGTGTTCCTGCCCGGTGCCGCGGGCACCGTGCAGGAGATCTTCCAGGATGCCTGCGAGAACTACTACGGCGCCCAGGAGACCCTGACGCCCATGGTGCTGGTGGGCCGGGAACACTGGGAGGAGCGGTTTCCGGCCTGGCCCATGCTGCAAAGCCTCGCCGCCGGCCGGGCCATGGAACAGCGGATATTCCTGGTGGACAGCGTGGACGAGGCGCTCGCGGTCCTCGGCGGGTAGAAGCGCCCCGCTGGGATAATGCCCCGCTCGAATAAGAGGGCGGCTTACAGGTCCTTGCGGCAGGGTGCCTTGCTCAGTTGATACAGGCCGTTCAGGTCACCGGGCGCGAGGCCGTCGGGGGCGCCGATCTCCGGATACATGAGCTGCACGGGGTCGTCAACGTGCTCCAGCCCCATCACGTGGCCCAGTTCATGGAGGATGACGGCCGTGGCGTAGGCGGTGCCGTCGGGGCGTTCCAGTTCCGTAGCCATCTGCGGGGCATCGAGTTCCAGGCTGCCGGTGACGTAGCTCTTGGGCCCGTTTCCGTAACTGTAGTGGGTGCTGCCGCCGGTGCCGATGACCTTGCCGCCGAGCTTGGGAGCCGCGTCCGGCGTGGTCCAGCTGATGAGCAGGGGTGCCCAGCGCTCGCCGTAGGCTCCGGGCTGGTAGGGGGCGCGCTGGTCCGAAGGCTTCTCGTCAGTGGCTCCGTCGTCGACAAACTGGATGCCGGTGGCGCGGGAGATTTCCTGGATGGCCAGGGAAACCAGGCCCGCTGCACCCTCCGGGGCAAGGCTGGCATTGACCACGTAATGCAGCGGACGGCACGGTGAGTAGCCCACGGGGGAACCGTCATTGTTCACGGCCAGAAACTTGTATGAGCTGCTGGGCTCCGGAGGTGGCGCCGGCGTCCCCAGCGGAGTGGCTGCTTCCTCGAGGCCCGACGGCGGTGCGCCCCCTGGGCCTCCGGACGCGCCGGACTCCGCCCCACCAGTCCCGCCGCCATGCCCGGGCTGCCCCGCTTGCCCGGCCCGATCCACTCCAGTCTGGTCCTGCCCGGCCGGATCCTGGCCAGAATCGTCCCGGCCGGAATCATCTTGCCGGGACGCGGGCTGGTCCCCGGAACCGATGCGGAAGTTCAGCACGCCGGCGAAGCGGGGGTCCCCGTACGCCATTCCGGCCGCAAGGAATGCTGCACAGCCAAGGGCGGCGAGCACGATCAGACGGCGGATAAACGTCGCCGCCGCGGTGGCCGGACCCGAATGGCGCGGCGGGTGGCGGCGTTGAATGGGACCAGGGTCGTGACTCTCCACTGCACCCCTTTCACGGCATTCCTCGGCGGCGTCGCCTCCACGAGGGAAACAAGCATCAGGCAAACAGGCCCACTTTACAGTTCCGCTCGCCAGGGCCGGAAACCAGCTGAGCGATCCGGGACGATCAGGCAATGCCCGTCAATCAGGCGATCACAGCGCCAAACGCCATGCCCAGCAGGTAGGTGACTCCGGCCGCTCCCAGCCCGATGGCCAGCTGCCGCAGTCCCCGGGTGAGCGGGGAGGTGCCGGACAGCAGGCCGACGGTGCCGCCCGTGGCCAGCAGTGCGATGCCCACGAGGACGGCCGCCACGATCAGGGCGCCGATCCCGGTCATGCCGAAAAGGAACGGAATGATGGGCACGATGGCGCCCGAGGCGAAGAAGCAGAAGCTGGAGAGCGCGGCGCCCCAGGCAGTGCCCACGGCTTCGTGTTCGTCCTCGGTCTCGGGCAGTTCGGGGTGGAGCGAGAGGCTCGGATCGCAGTCGCACGTGAAGAGGCCCATGCGCTCCGCGACGCGGTGTTCGGCGGCCTCGCGCGACATGCCCCGGGCAAGGTAGACCAGCAGGAGCTCGTTGTGTTCGATGTCCAGCTGGGGTGCCGCCACCAGCGTCACCTGGGTGGGCCGGGTGGCGGCCAGGAGCTCGCGCTGGGAACGGACGGACACGAATTCGCCGGCACCCATGGAGAACGCGCCGGCCAGGAGTCCGGAGATGCCGCTGAGCAGGACCACGCCGCTGCCAACGCCCGTGGCGGCCATGCCCATGACCAGCGAGAGGTTGCTGACCAGGCCGTCATTGGCTCCGAACACGGCGGCCCGGAAGGTGCCGGCCAGCCGGTTGCGGCCGCGCGTGGCCAGGCCGCGGACCACTTCCTCGTGGATCTGTTCGTCGGCCGCCATGGCCGGGGTGGCGGACGGTTCCCTGGTGTAGGGGGAGCGGCCCTCGGCCCGCTGCGCCAACGCGAGCACAAACACGGACCCGAAGTGCCGGGCGAGGAAGCCCAGGAGCCGGCTGCGGAAGGAGGCGTGCCGGGGCTTACCCGCGTGCTCGCCCAGCAGCTTCAGCCAGTGCGCCTCGTGGCGGCCTTCGGCTTCGGCGAGGGCCAGAAGGATGGCGCGCTCTTCGCCGGAGCGGTTCTGCGCGAGGTCACGGTAGACGGAAGCCTCGGCCCGCTCGTCGGCGAGGTACTGGCGCCAGCGCTTGATGTCCCCCGCGGTGGGCTCCGGTCGGGGTGCGGCGGGGCGGGACGCCGGGCCGTTGCTTGAAGCAGGCGGGGCGGACGCGTTGCCGGCGGTATGAGGGTCAGATTTGGCGTGCTGAGACACGGGAACTCCTGGGTAGCTGGGACGTAATACGGCCCCATTGCATCGCCCACTTTACCGCGTATTTCCGCGGTTTTTCGGCCGGTAACCCTCAGCCAAAAGTTTAGGGAACCCTCAATAACTCTGGCCGCCGGAGGCAAAACCACCGGCCCGCGCGAACGCCCTTGACCACCTGCACCCGCGGTGATCTGATGAAAATGTGCCCCGCTGACGCCGGGTACGGAAGTCCAACCACACGGAGGTCTGCCTGATGAACACCAACGGATCGCGCCCCGAGCCGGACACCCGCCATACCATTGAGTCCGATCCCGCCTACGACTTTGCCGAGGACGCGCCGGTGGACGAAGACTGGGACACGGAAGACGAATTCCTCGACTCCGAGGAGAGGGTTGTCCCCGCCAGTTCCGAGGCAGTGGACGACGACGAACGGGTAGTTCCGCGCGATGCGGACGACGAGTTCCGTGCGGACGAAGGATACGAGGCCTAAAGCGTTCGTTTCAGCCCAAATCTTTAAACCCAGCCCAACTCCTTAAACCACGACGGCGGTGCCTCCTTACGCTGGGAGGCACCGCCGTCGTCGTGCGCTGTTGTTATACCTGCCGGCAGCAGGTCGCCGGGAAGATTGTCGGGCAGGTCACGGGGCGCTGGCCGTAACCGGAACTTCCTCGGTGTCCCTGCCGGCCACCCGGCGGTACCAGCGGCTCATGACAGCGGGGTCCGTGGGCTTCGTCAGCAGCGACACTGCCACGTAGACCACTGCGGAGGCGAGCAGGCCGTAGTAGATCGGCTCGTTCGCAAAAATGCCGTCCAGCGGCGCCTTGGCGTTGATCTCGAGAACGATCATGGTTCCTAGCGTCACCACGGAGCCCACGGCCATGGACGCCGCGGCCGCGATTCCCGTGCCGCGCTTCCAGACGAGTCCGCCGAGGATGGCCACGAGGAGGCCGCCCACCAGGATGTCGTAGGCGATGGTGAGGGCCGCGACGACGTCCTTGGTGATGATGGCGATCAGGATGGCCACGATGCCCAGCCCGAGGACCCACATGCGGTTGGCCTTGACGTCGTGCTCGGGGTTGTCGGAGTCGTCGGTGTTGATGGTTTTGCCGAACCAGCCGGCCACGAACGGCAGTACGTCGGCTCGGGCAACGGTGGCGGCAGCGATCAGGGCGCCAGAAGCTGTGGACATCATGGCCGCGACGGCGGCGGCGAGCACCAGGCCGCCGATGCCGATGGGCAGCAGGTTCTGGGCCACCTCGGCGTAGACAACGTCCTTGCCTTCGGTGGCGACGTCTATGGCGGGCAGCGCCACGCGGGCGGCCAGGCCAATCATGGCGCCCGCTGCGCCGTACAGAATGCAGTAGATGCCGGCCGTGGCGCCTCCCCAGCGGGCAACCCGCGGCGTCTTGGCGGTGAACACCCGCTGCCAGATGTCCTGGCCGATCAGCAGGCCAAGGGTGTAGACGACGAAGTAGGTGATGATCGTCTGGACGCCGATGCCGTCGATCTGGAAGAAGCTGGCCTCCACGCGGCTGCGGATGCCGTCGAGGCCGCCGGCGGCATTGAGTGTGAAGGGCAGCATGAGGAAGAAGATGCCCACGGTCTTGATGACGAACTGGACCTGGTCGGCCAGAGTGATGGACCACATGCCGCCGATGGTTGAGTACACCAGCACGATGGCGCCGCCGATGGCGATGGCGAGTGCCCGGTCCCAGCCGAACAGGACCACGAAGATGGTGGCGTAGGCGCTCGTGGAGGTGGCGCACAGCATCAGGGTGTAGGCGAGCATGATGATGCCGGAGGTCCGGGTGGCCTGGCTGCCGTAACGGAGGGACAGCATCTGGGAGACGGTGTAGATCTTCAGCTTCTGGATGGTGCCGGCGAAGAGCAGGCTCAGCAGCAGGACACCGGCGCCGATCGCCACCACGAGCCACATGCCGGAGATGCCGAACTTGTAGCCGAGGCCGACGCCGCCAACGGTGGAGGCGCCGCCCAGGACGACGGCCGCCATGGTTCCGGTGTAGAGGAACGGCCCCAGGCGGCGGCCGGCCACGAGGAAGTCGCTGTTGTTCTTGGTGCGGGACTTGCCCCACCAGCCGAAGGCCAGCATGGCGGCCAGGTAGACCACCACGATGGCGATATTGACGAAACTTGCGTCCATTTGGTGATCCTTGGAGCTTTGGCAGCTTGCGGGCCCCGCCGGGGGCGGGCTGGCCGGATGGCGCTGCACTGAACGGAAATCGGGGGAACGCTGGGTTCCTTGCTGCGCGGCTCCTCGTGGGAGTTGTTTCACAAGCAACAGTTGTTGCGTAAGAGCGTAGGCTGTGATTCGAGTAACAGTCAAGGCGCAAAGCTCCGCGGCGCGGTTTGCCCCGCGTCACAGAAGGGCCGGGCCGATAATATGACTCCAATGATGGGGCCGGGCTGCCGGCCGTGAAAGGTTCGTAAATGAAGGCACTACCAGTTGAGCCGAGCAATGTTCCGGTTGCCATCGGTTCAAGAATCCGTGCCGCGCGCCAGTCCCAGCGGCTCACCATCGAGCAGGTGGCCGACGCCACTGGATTGACCAAAGGTTTCCTGAGCCGCGTGGAGCGGGACCTGACCTCGCCGTCCGTGGCGTCCCTCGTCACTCTGTGCCAAGTTCTGTCCATCTCCATTGGCGACCTGTTCGCCGCGCCGGAAACCCACCTGACCAAACGCGGCGCGGGTCCACGCATCTCCCTCGGCGGCGAGGGGATCGTCGAGCGGCTGCTGACCGCCCGTTCGGAGCGGCGCGTGCAGATCATCCAGGCCGTCATCGATCCGCGGGGACGCGGCGAATCGGAGCTGTACGCCGTTGACTGCGACGTCGATGTCCTGCACGTGATCAAGGGGACCATCAAGCTCATCCTCACGAACGAGGAGTATGAGCTGACCACCGGCGATACCGTCACCTTCCCCGGGCGGGAACCCCACACCTGGGTCAACCCGACCGATGAGCCCGTCGAAGTTCTCTGGGTGCTGGTGCCGGCCGCCAGCCGGTAGTGCCCTCTCGGGAATGGGCCCGGGTCGCCTGCTTGGCGGTCCCGGGCTTTTTTCTGCGCTTTGTTTCCCGATAGCTGGTAAACAGACGGTGCCTAGCGGGCAACTTGGTGTGTATGATGGCTGTCACAACCCACCCTCCACAATTCATCCTCGAAGGAGAGGCGTTCCTTTGGAAGAGCTGCGCATCGAAGCCAACGGCAACCTTGGCCCCATCGATTCATCCCGTATTCCCCGCTACGCCGGGGCGGCAACCTACGCCCGCCTGCCCCGCCTGGACCAGGTCGCCAAGTCCGACATCACCGTGGTGGGCGTCCCCTTTGATTCCGGCGTCTCCTACCGTCCCGGAGCCCGCTTCGGCGCCAACCATGTCCGCGAGGCCAGCCGGTTGCTCCGCCCGTACAATCCCGCCTGGGACGTCAGCCCGTTCGAGAACTGCCAGGTGGCCGACGCCGGCGACATGGCCGTGAACCCGTTCAACATCAACGAGGCCATCGAGACCATCCAGCAGAACGCCCTCGACCTGACGGCGGCCGGGAGCAAGCTGCTCACCCTGGGCGGCGACCACACCATCGCGCTGCCGCTCCTGCGCGCCGCCGCCGAGCGCGCCGGCGGCCCCATCGCCATGCTGCACTTCGACGCCCACCTGGACACCTGGGACACCTACTTCGGCGCCGAGTACACCCACGGAACGCCGTTCCGCCGTGCCGTGGAGGAGGGCATCCTGGACACGGAGGCCATCAGCCACATCGGCACCCGCGGTCCGCTGTACGGGAAGAAGGACCTCGACGACGACCACCGCTTCGGGTTCGGCATCGTCACCTCCGCGGACGTTTACTACCAGGGTGTTCTCGAGACTGTGGCCAAGGTCCGGGACCGGATCGGGGACCGTCCCCTCTACATTTCTGTGGATATCGACGTCCTGGACCCCGCCCACGCGCCTGGAACCGGCACGCCGGAAGCCGGCGGCATCACCAGCCGGGAGCTGCTGGAGATCATCCGCGGCTTCCGCGGCATGAACCTCGTCGGCGCCGACGTCGTTGAAGTGGCCCCGGCCTACGACCACGCCGAAATCACCGGCGTGGCCGCCAGCCACGTTGCCTACGAGCTCGTCACCCTCATGGCGGACAACACCGTCGCGGGCGACCGCTTCGGTGCCGAGACCGGCTACGCCGCCCAGGCTCTGGGTAGGGACGCCCGCCGTCCGGCAGGGTTCGCCGCAGCCTCGCCCGCGCCGGCCGACAATGGCGCTGTCCGTGCCGCTGTGGGGGAGTACTCCCAGTGATCGGTGTCCGCAACGGCGGGGACCTCGTCGTCGAAACCCTTGAGGCGCTGGGCGCGAAGACGGTGTTCGGCATCCCCGGCCAGCACGCGCTGGGCCTCTTCGACGCGATGGGCCGGGGCAACCTGAAGTTCGTGTCCTCCCGAGTGGAGAACAATTCTGCGTTTGCGGCGGACGGCTACTCGCGTGCCACGGGGGAGGTGGGCGTGCTGTTCCTGTCCACCGGGCCGGGCGCTCTGACGTCGCTCGCCGGGCTGCAGGAAGCGTACGCCACGGGTGTGCCCATGGTGGTGGTTGCCAGCCAGATCCCGCTCGAGGGCCTGGGTGCCCGCCGGAAGGGCATGCTGCACCAGCTGGATGACCAGAAGGCGTCCGCTGCGAACGTCACCAAGAGCCAGCGCCTGATCCAGCACGCATCCGGAATCCCCTCGGCCATCCAGGACGCCTGGACCGAAGCGATTTCCTCACCGCAGGGCCCGGTCTGGCTGGAAATCCCGCAGAACGTGCTGCTGGACCCCATCATGGTGCCGCCCGTGGAGGATGCGCTGGCCGAAGCGGCGGACAACCCGCCGCGCGTCGAGCTTGTCCGCGAAGCAGTCAAATGGCTGTCGGCGGCGGAGCGTCCAGCAATCATCGCCGGCGGCGGAACCCGCCGGGGCCGGGCGGAAAAGTCCCTGCTCTCGATCGCGGAAAAGCTCCGGGCGCCCGTCATCTGCACCCCCGGCGGCAACGGCGCCTTCCCGTGGAACCACGAACTGTCGCTGCAGTCGTGGATTGAGGACCGGCATATGACGGACCTCCTGGAGGACGCGGACGTCCTGGTGGTCATCGGCTCCTCGCTCGGCGAGGTGACGTCCAACTACTTCACCTTCGAACCGCGCGGCAGGATCATCCAGATCGATGCCGAACCGCGCGTCCTGGAATCCAACCGTCCCGGCCTGGGGATCCGCGCCGACGCCGGCCAGGCGCTCGCAGCCCTCGACGCTTCGCTGACGGTGCCGGCCGATGCCCGGCCCGACTGGCACGGAGCCTCGCCGGAGGACCTCGTGCGGGAGTCGCTGCGCAAGGTGAAGGAGCGGCTGGAATCGCAGGACCTGGCCAAGGAATTAAAGTTCATGGCCGACATCCGCGAGGCAGTTCCGGCGGACATGCAGACGTTCTGGGACATGACCATCTCCGCCTACTGGGGCTGGAGCTGCTGGGACGCCCGCGAAGGGCAGTTCCACTCGGCCCAGGGTGCCGGCGGCCTGGGCTACGGGTTTCCGGCGGCGATCGGCGGGGCCGTGGGCCTGGAAACCGTGGGCAGATCCGCTGCTTCGGCCCGCGTGCTCGCTGTCTCCGGCGACGGCTCGGCCATGTACTCCATCGCCGAACTCGCCACCGCGAAGCAGCACAACGTGCCGGTCACCTGGCTGATCGTGGACGATGGCGGCTACGGCATCCTGCGCGAGTACATGGTGGGCTCCTTCGGCAAGGCAACGGCCACCGAACTCGCCCGGCCGGACTTCGTGAAGCTGGCCGAATCCTTCGGCGTTCCTGCCACCCGGGTGGCACCGGAAAATGTGGGGGAAGCGCTCAAGGCGGGCTTCGCCGCGGACGGTCCGAACGTCGTCGTCGTCGAAACACTGCTCAAGATGTTCGCCCCCACCCACCTGGGGGACTAACCCCCCGCCCCGCCCGCCGATCTTCCAGCGCGAACGGACACTTGAGCACCCTCTCTCAGCGCGAACGGACACTTGAGCACCCTCTCTCAGCGCGAACGGACACTTGAGCACCCTCTCTCAGCGCGAACGGACAGTTGAGGCCCCATTTCCACCCGGAGTTGGGGCCTCAACTGTCCGTTCGCGCTTGCTGCGTTTAAGGAGTCGCACGCGCTGTCCCTGATGCTTAGTTTCCTAAAGCAACCATTTATTGCTATAGTTGCCTAAGGCAAGCAATAAGGGGCAATCCATCATGGCAGTTGAGCCAAACACCGCGGCCGAACTCGTGCGCCAGATCTTCGACCTCCAGCGCGCCGTCCGGTGCGCGGCCGTCTCGAACTCGCGCGGCCTGGAGGCGGGAGTCGCGCTGCAGGGCGTCCTTCGCTTCGTGGGGGAGAAGGAGTCCCGCGCCACGCACCTGGCCGCACGGCTGGGCGTCAGCGCTCCGGTCCTCAGCCGGCACATCGCAGAGCTTGAGGAACTCGGGCTGGTCCACCGCCGGCCCGACCCCGACGACGGCCGGGCGCAACTGGTCGCCCTCACCGACGCGGGCCGCGCCAAACTCGTCGAGATCGAGGAACACCGCGTGGCTACGCTGCAGGAATACCTCCAGGACTGGAGCCAGCAGGACGCCGCGGAGACGGCGAAAGTACTCTCCAAACTTGCGGAATCCCTGCGGGAATCCGCCCGGGCAACGACGGCCGGCCCCATCACAACCACTACCAAACGCAAGGAGCAGTTCATTGGCTAGCCACGCTGCCGTCTCCGGGACGGCCACGTCACGCCCGTCGGCCCACCCGCCCCAGGCACCCATGACGCACCGCCAGATCATGGAGGCTCTGACCGGGCTCCTGGCGGCGTTCTTCACCGCGATTCTCAGCAGCACCATCGTGGCCAACGCACTGCCCACCATCATGTCCGAGCTCAAGGGCACGCAGACGGACTTCGCGTGGGTCATCACCGCCGCACTGCTGGCCAACGCGGCCACCACCCCGGTCTGGGGCAAACTCGCTGACCTGTTCGACAAGAAGGTCCTGGTTCAGCTCAGCATCGTGATCTTCGTGGCGGGCTCGGTGATGGCCGGCCTCTCCCAGACCATCCCGCTGCTGCTGACGGCCCGCGTTGTCCAGGGCATCGCCATGGGCGGCCTGACCGCGCTGGCCCAGGCGATCATCGGCTCCATGATCCCGCCCCGAGACCGCGGAAAGTACTCCGGCTACATGGGTGCGGTCATGGCCGTCGGCACGGCCGGCGGACCGCTGCTTGGCGGCTTCATCGTCGACAGCCCGCTGGGCTGGCGCTGGACGTTCTTCGTCTGCGTGCCCCTCGCCGTCGTCGCCCTGATCCTGCTGCAGATCACCCTCAAGATCCAGCACGTCAAGCGGCCTGCCAGGATCGACTGGCTCGGCTCCATCCTCCTGACCACCGGCGTCAGCCTTCTCCTCATCTGGGTGTCCTTCGCCGGCAACCCCGACTACTACGACTGGTGGTCCTGGCAGTCGGCACTGATGGTGGGCGGCGGCGTCATGCTGCTGGCGCTGCTCGTTGTGGTTGAATCCAAGGTTGAACAGCCCATCATTCCGCTGAAGATCATCTCGGAGCGCACCACCGCCCTGGCGATCTGGGCCTCCGTGGCCGTGGGGGTGGCGATGTTCGGCTCCTCGACCTTCCTGGGCCAGTATTTCCAGGTGGCACGCGGCGCAACACCCACCGAGGCCGGCCTCCTGACCCTGCCCATGATCGCCGGCAACCTGATCGGCTCCGTGGTTTCGGGCCAGATGATCAGCCGCACCGGCAAGTGGAAGCGCTACCTGATCGCGGGGTCCGTGCTGCTGATCGGCGGGCTGGGCCTTGCCGGCACCATGGACCACAGCACGGAACTGTGGCAGTCCGGAGTCTTCACGGCGATCCTGGGCCTCGGCCTCGGCATGCTCATGCAGAACCTCGTCCTGGCCGTACAGAACACCGTCAGCGCCAGCGACATCGGCACAGCCAGTGCTTCTGTGGCGTTCTTCCGCTCGGTGGGCGGTGCAATCGGCGTGTCCGTGCTGGGCGCGATCATGAGCAACCGGGTCAAGGAACTGGCCATCCAGGGCCTTGCCGACGCCGGCATCAAGGCGGGCTCCGGCTCGTCCGGCGCCAGCCTCGACCTGGCCGACATGCCTGGCCCGATCCGGGACATCATGCGGGCCGCCTACGGCGACGCCACTGCCGAGATTTTCCTGATCGCCGGCGCCATCGCAGTTGTCGCCCTCATCGCCGTGCTCCTGATCAAGGAACAGCCGCTGCGCCGGACCGTTGACATCCGCCCGCAGGCAGCTGCTGACGCTGAATCGGATGCCGAGCTGGGGTCCGGGCGGCCGGCCGCCGAGTATTCCGACGACGACCTCGAGCGTGAGTTCGCCGAAGTGCTGACCCGCCAGCTGGCCGGCGACGCCAAGTCACCGTCCTACCCCGGCCGGCAGCCGGCGGCGGAACCCGTCCTGCCGATGAACGAACCGCCGGTGCGGGCCCGGACCATGCTGGCTGAGATGCACAACAAGCCTGCAGACCTGGTGCCGCTTATCCAGGAAACGCAGGGGCTCCTCGCCGAGCAGCAGCTTCAGCTGGCCGCGGCCCTGAACGCCGTGGCCAGGCAGGCTGAGCAGCAGCGAATCATCGCGGAGGAGCAGGCCCGGGCCGGCGCCGAACTGAAGGCGCTGAGCCGCCGGCTGGCCAAAGAACGGAAGCTCCAGAGCGCCGCCGCGCACTACATCGCCTCGCACGGCAAGCACCGCGGCGAATAGCGGACGGTCCGACGGAGTTTTTGTCCAGATAATGGCCGCAAAGCCTCGGCCGGAGGCCAATATCTGGACAAAAACTCCAGTTAAGCGGGCAGGGCGTACGACGGCGGGGACCGGCTGGGGCGCCAAGTGTCCGTTCGCGCTTGGGCTTGGGGCGCCAAGTGTCCGTTCGCTGGGGGGAGTGAGCCGGCGTCGTCCGTTGGGATGATCTTCGCCCGCGACGTTTCGCACGGGCAACAGATTTCGTAGAGTTGGAAGGCTTGGGCTGTCAGACCCGTCTGCTATTACTTCTCTTAATTCATTCGCGCTCTCCCGAAGGATCCGTGAGCATGCTCGTCACCCTCATACGGCGTTACTCCAAACCGTATTTGCCGTACATCCTGGCTGTCATCGCATTCCAGCTGGCATCCACCATTGCGGCGCTCTACCTTCCCAGCCTCAACGCCCAGATCATTGATGAGGGCGTCTCCCGTGGTGACACCGACTTCATCTGGCGTACCGGGGCCGTCATGCTCCTCGTGGCTTTCGTCCAGGTGGGCGCCGCCATCGCCGCCGTCTACTTCGGGTCGAAGACCGCGATGGCGATGGGCCGCGATCTTCGCCGCGGGGTTTTCCGCAAGGTGACCAGCTTCTCGGCCAAAGACGTGAACGCGTTTGGGGCGCCCACCCTGATCACCCGCGGCACGAATGATGTCCAGCAGGTCCAGATGCTGGTGCTGATGGGCCTGAACTTCATGGTGTCCACCCCGATCATGTGCATCGGCGGCATCATCATGGCCCTGCGCGAGGACATCAACCTGTCCTGGCTGGTCTGGGTCTCGGTCCCCATCCTCATTGTGGTGGTCGGCTACATCGTGGTGCGCCTCATGCCCCTGTTCCGCTCCATGCAGACGAAGATCGACCGCATCAACGAGGTCCTGCGCGAACAGATCATCGGCATCCGCGTGGTCCGTGCCTTTGTCCGGGAACCTTATGAGACGGAGCGCTTCGGACAGGCCAACAAGGAACTGACGGACGTGTCGCTCAAGATCGGTGCGCTGTTCGTCCTGATGTTCCCGGCTATCGGCATGATCCTGCACCTGTCCACCGCGGCCGTGCTCTGGTTCGGCGGCCAGCGGGTGGACGCCGGCGACATGCAGGTCGGCTCCCTGACAGCGTTCCTGCAGTACCTGCTCCAGATCCTCATGGCGGTAATGATGGGCACCTTCATGGCCATGATGATTCCGCGCGCGTCCGTCTGCGCAGACCGCATCGGCGAGGTGCTCGACGTCGAACCGTCAATCCATGACCCCCAGCAGCCGGTCACGCCGCGACAGTTGGAGGGCGTGGTGGAGTACCGCAACGTCACGTTCGCCTACCCCGGAGCCGAAGCCCCGGTCCTGAGCAACATCAGCTTCACCGCCAGGCCGGGGGAGACCGTGGCCATCATCGGCTCCACCGGTGCCGGCAAGACCTCCCTGCTGTCGCTGCTGCCGCGCCTCTACGATGTGGCCCACGGCGAAGTGCTCCTCGACGGCGTCCCCGTCAGCCAGCTGGACCGGGCGGAAATCACCAAGCGCGTGGCCCTGGTTCCGCAGCGGCCCTACCTGTTCTCGGGAACCATCGAACACAACCTCCGCTTCGGCAAGCCGGAGGCTACCGACGACGAACTCTGGGATGCGCTGCATGTGGCCCAGGGCGACGGTTTCGTGAGGGAAAAGAAGAGCGGGCTTGCGTCCCGCATCGCCCAGGGCGGCACCAACGTGTCCGGCGGCCAGCGCCAGCGCCTGTGCATCGCGCGCGCCCTGGTCACCAAGCCCAAGGTGTACCTCTTCGACGACTCATTCTCCGCACTGGACGTCGCCACCGATGCCCGGCTGCGTGCCGCGCTCAAGCACACCACCACCGACGCCACAGTCATCATCGTCGCGCAGCGCATCTCCACCATCACCGAAGCGGACCAGATCCTGGTGCTGGACAACGGCAGGATCGTGGACCGGGGAACGCACGAGGAACTCCTCGAAACGTCGCCCACCTACCAGGAAATTGTTGAGTCACAGCTGAGCGTGGAGGAAGTGGCATGAGCGCCAACAAGAAGGGCACCAGCCAGAACCCCGACCCCCGTCAGGACGCTGCGAAAATCCAGAGCCAGACTGCAAACGAAGCCGCCGTCCTCGAGGACGACGATTTCGTCGAGGAGGAGTACAAGCCGGGCGAGGCCGACGGCGGCATGTTCGGCGCGATGCCGGCCAAGAAGCCACAGCATTTCTGGCCGTCCGCCAAGCGCCTCATGGGCCTGCTGAAGCCGGAAGCCGCCGGCATCTACGTCGTGGTGGGCATGGTGATCATTTCGGTGATCCTCAATGTCATTGCGCCCAAGGTGCTGGGCCAGGCCATGGACGTGATCTTTGGCGGTGTCGTGGGCAAGCAGCTGCCCGCCGGCGTCAGCAAGGACCAGTTCGTCGAGGGGCTGCGGGCACAGGGCCAGGACAACTTCGCGGACATGGTCTCCCGGATGGAGCTCGTGCCCGGAACCGGCATCGACTTCCAGAAGCTCACCGTCCTGATTTCAGCCGTGCTGCTGATGTACTTCGTGGCCAACATCTTCCTGTGGCTCCAGGGCTACGTCCTCAACAGGATCGTCATGAAGGTGATCCGGCAGCTCCGCGACGATACAGAAAAGAAGCTCAACCGGCTGCCGCTGAACTACTTCGATACCCGCCAGCGCGGCGACGTCCTGTCCCGGGTGACGAACGACGTCGACAACGTCCAGCAGGCGCTGCAGCAGGCGTTCGCCCAGCTCATCAGCTCGGTGCTGACGGTGCTCGGCATCGTCATCATGATGTTCATCGTCTCGTGGCAGCTGGCCCTGATCGCCCTCATCGCGCTGCCGCTCTCCGGTGCGGCGGCCGGCGTGATCGGCGCCCGCAGCCAGAAGCTGTTCGCAGCGCAGTGGAAGAATACGGGTGAACTGAACGGCCAGATTGAGGAATCCTTCTCCGGGCATGACCTGGTGCGTGTCTTTGGCCGCGACGCCGACATGCTGGAACGCTTCGAGGAGCGCAACGAGGCCCTGTACAAGGCCAGCTTCGGCGCGCAGTTCGTGTCCGGCATCATCTTCCCCGTGATGCAGTTCGTCTCCTACCTCAGCTACGTCGGCATCGCCGTCGTGGGCGGCCTGCGGGTCGCCTCGGGCAGCATGAGCCTGGGTGACGCCACGGCCTTCATCCAGTACTCGCGCGAGTTCACCCAGCCGCTGGGGCAGATGGCGGGCATGGCCAACATGCTTCAGTCCGGTGTTGCATCCGCCGAGCGCGTGTTCGAGTTCCTGGACGCGGATGAGCAGGACGCCGAGACCGCCACGCGGCACCTGCCGGCCAAGACCGACGGCCACGTGGAGTTCCAAGATGTCGCGTTCAGCTACACGCCGGACAAGCCGCTGATCGAAAACCTGTCCTTCACGGCGGAGCCGGGGCACACGGTGGCCATCGTCGGCCCCACCGGCGCGGGCAAGACCACCCTGGTGAACCTGGTCATGCGTTTCTATGAGCTCAACTCCGGTTCCATCACGCTCGACGGCGTGGACGTCACCCAACTGAGCCGGGCCGAGCTTCGCTCCAAGGTGGGCATGGTGCTGCAGGACGCCTGGCTGTTCGGCGGGTCCATCTACGACAACATCCGGTACGGCAAGCTGGACGCCACCGAGGATCAGGTCTTGGCGGCGGCCAAGGCCACCTTCGTGGACCGCTTCGTCCGGGCATTGCCCGACGGGTACAGTACCGTCATCGATGAGGAAGGAAACAACGTCAGCGCCGGTGAAAAGCAGCTCATCACCATCGCCCGCGCCTTTGTGGCCAACCCGTCGCTGCTCATCCTGGACGAGGCAACCAGCTCGGTGGATACCCGGACGGAACTCCTCGTGCAGAAGGCCATGGCCGCACTGCGCACGGACCGGACCAGCTTCGTCATCGCGCACCGCCTGTCAACGATCCGCGACGCCGACACTATCCTCGTGATGGAGAACGGCAAGATCGTGGAGCAGGGCAACCACCAGACCCTCCTGGCCGCGGAAGGCGCCTACTACCGGCTGTACATGTCGCAGTTCGCCGGTGCGGTTGCCGACGAGACGCCCGTGGACGATTCGACGGCGGTGCACAGCTGACCGCCGCGGACCCCGGAGACGGCCACCCGGACCCCCGGCGCATTGAGGTGCTCGTGCCCATGCGCTGGGGCGACATGGACGCCTACGGGCACATCAACAACGTGCAGATCGTCCGCATGCTGGAGGAGGCGCGCATCGCCGCCTTCGGCCCGCCCGCCGGTGCCGGGCTGCCAGGGATAGATCCTCACGTGTCGCTGTTCAACGAGGTTCCCAAAGGGACTATGGCGCTCGTGGTGGACCACCGGATCCGGTACGTGAAGACCCTCGAGTACCGGAACGTTCCGGCGGCGGTCCAGGTATGGGTCGGGGCCGTCAAGGGCGCGAGTTTCGACATTCACTACCTTGTGCAGGACCCGGTAACTGGTGACGATTGTGTGAAGGCCTCAAGCCACCTGGCCTTTGTCGATGAAGCCACCGGAAGGGTACTGCGGCTGACTCCGGAGCAGAAGCAGCTGCTGGAGCCCTTCATTGAACGCAAGGAGCACTGACCGTGGAAACGAAGCGCGCGGGAACGTGGAACGTGGGAACGAAAAAGGCGGCACGGAAGAAAAAGTCCTGGAAGGAACTTCCACCTGCAGCGCGCATCGGCACCCTCGTGATTGGAGCCGCGCAGCTGGCCTTCCTGGCCGCGGCCCAGCGCGACCTTTCGCGCCGGCCCACCGAGCAGATCCGCGGCTCCAAGATGTTCTGGCGGCTGGCCACCCTGGTCAACTTCATCGGCCCGGGCAGCTATTTCGCCTTCGGCCGGAAGCGGCTGCCAGCTGATACCCGGAAGTAGCTTTCGCGCCGGCCATGGTGCCGGCGTTCAGCTTAACCCTGTAAATTTGAAGGCATGACCCCCGCCCCAAAGCCTGCCATGCACCGCGCCCTCGGAATCTCCAAAGAGATCGAAGACGCCGCATGGTTCGTGCTCGGCGCCGGGCTGCAGGGCAGGCCGTCGGCGCTGGACGGCCGTACGCAGACGTGGACGGCGGAGGCCGCAGCTGAACTGCTGGAACGGCTTGAACGGGGAGTCGCGGACGCCAAGGCACCCATGATGACCAACCTGCGGCATAACCTGGCGGACGCGTCCCCTTCGGCAAAGCAGCTGGCCGTGGAGCTCCTCTTCCTGCAGTCCCTGCCGCTGGCGCACGAGGTCAAGTCGCTCAAGGTCAAGCGCGCCCGCGTCGCCGAGGCGGCGTCCTGGCTCGAGCCGCCGCTGCAGCTCCCGGAGGAGCTGTACCAGGGCATGACCGACCACGGCGTCATCCGCGACCGGACTGCCGAGTTCAACTGGACCATCTGGGACCACCTGAAATGGCTCTGCCGGTTTGTGCACCATGTCGACCGGCAGTCCACGGCCGTCATCAATAAGGCGCTGAAGGATCCGCTGGCGTTCCACCTGCTGGCGGCCGGCACTCCCGAGGACCAGCCGGCCATCCGGCGCAGCATCGAATACCTCGCCTGGCCCAGCCACTTCGAGCCGGTGGTGGCCGACGTCGAACGCCAGGAGATCAGGGACGCGTTTGCCTCCCTCGTCGGCGGGGCCAAGGGGGACAGCGAGGAGGAAATCACCGCTGACATCCGCCGCATCCGCCTGCACCTGGATGAGCAGGCCGGCCAGCGCATCGACTGGTACGCCCGGCAGCTGGTAAGCCAGTGGCGGAAGGTCGGGGATCCGGGCCGCCGCGCCTGGCTGCTGCGCACCCACCACGACAATGCTGAGCTCCTGGCTGCCTGGCAGGCAGAGGAGAAGGTGACGCTCGACGTCGAACACCTCCGCCTGCTCGACGCCGGCGTGACCGCCGGGCTGGTCCAGCACGCTGTGGACGAGGACTACAAGCATCTCGGCTACGTGGAGCGGGAGGACACGAAGACCGCCGTCTTCGCCTTCCTGACCGTGATGAAGCCGGGCGACTTTGCGCTGTACCAGAACGCCGGAGCCGTCCGGATCGGCGTCGTGCTTGGCGAGCCGGACCACAACGGGGACAACCGGCGAATGCGCCGCAAGGTCCGCTGGTTCGACGAGGCCCACGCCGTCACTGACCTGCCGCGGCACATCCAGCGCCAGCTGGCCACCCCGGGCATTGTCGTCGACGTCACCAGGGTGGTGCAGGCGCTGCAGGCGCTGCTGCCCGCCGAGGCGGAGACCGAGCCCGACGCCGATACGTCGCCGGCGACCGTCGCCCTCCCCCTGCTGGGCGGCTTCCGTCCGGTGACGCAGGAGTTCGCGGACTCCCTTCACATGGAGGTGGAGCCGGTGCAGGAGATCGCCGACCTGCTGGAGGAGAACCGGCAGCTGGTGCTGTACGGCCCGCCGGGAACCGGCAAGACCTACCTCGCCAAGCACCTCGCCGCCGAACTGGCGCAGGACAGCACCGACGAACGGGTGAAGCTCGTCCAGTTCCATCCGTCCTACGCCTACGAGGACTTCTTCGAGGGGTACCGGCCGGACAAGACCGACGAGGGGCAGGTTTCGTTCAAGCTCGTGGCCGGGCCGCTGCGCCGGCTCGCGGAGGAGGCGGCGAAACCGGGCAACGAGTCGAAGCCGTACTTCCTGATCATCGACGAGATGAACCGCGCCAACCTGGCAAAGGTGTTCGGTGAGCTGTACTTCCTGCTGGAATACCGGGATGACCGGATCTACCTGCAGTACAGCCCCAACGAGCCGTTCACGCTCCCGGACAACCTGTACATCATCGGCACCATGAACACAGCGGACCGCTCTATCGCGATGATGGACGCCGCGATCCGCCGCCGTTTTGCCTTCATCGAACTGCACCCGCAGACCGAGCCGGTGAAGGGATCGCTGCTGCGGTTCCTGGAGGCCCGGCAGCTGGACACCACGCCGGCGCTGCTGCTCGACGCGCTCAACCAGGCCATCGACGAGTGGGACCGGGACCTCATGATCGGGCCGTCCTACTTCATGAAGAAGGCCGCCCAGACCCCCGCCGGTCTGCGCCGGATCTGGAAGTACGAGCTCATGCCGTTGCTGGAGGAGCACTATCACGGGCAGCTGAACCGGGCCCAGCTGGAAGAGCGCTTCGGGCTGGACCAGCTGCTGGGACGCCTTGCGTCTCGCTAGCCCCGCCGGCTTCGGTGTGACTGCCGGCTCCGCGACGGCGGCTTCCGCGCGGCCCGGCGCTCGCGGCAGTCGCGGTTCCGCCCCGGCGCTGCGGCACATCGTTCTGGACGAACTCTCCGGCGGCACCGTGGAGAAGCTCGACGCCGAAAGCGCCGCCTTCCTGAACTCCAGCGGCCTGGCCAAGGCAACGCCGATGGGCATGGGACTGTTCCGGATCGAGCCCGTGGGCATGGTGGGGTCCGTTCGCACTCCGCGGGTGCAGCTCGATGTGCGGCCGAAGGACCGGCTCGGGCTGAGCCGGCTGCTCTTTTTGCTGAGCTACGCCGGGGACCAGGGCTTCCGCGACGACACCGTGGCGGCGGACGAGGATGCCGAGCTGTGGAGCGCCCTGGCGGCGTCGATGGTGCAGCTCGCCGAACGTGCGCTGCAGCGTGGCGTCCTGCAGGGGTACGTCACCGTCGATGAGTCGCTCCGAACGGTCAAGGGTCGCATCCGCATCTCGGACCAGATATCCCGCCGGCCCGGGATGCTGGTGCCGCTGGAAGTCTCCTACGACGAGTTCACCGAGGACATTCCGGAGAACCGCATCCTGCGTGCCGCGCTCGAGCGCATGTCGCGTGTCCCGGGCGTCCGCCCGGATGTGCTGGGCCGTCTGCGGCAGCTCAAGGGAAAGCTCGACGTCGTTACCCGCCTCCACGCCGGCGCTCCGCTTCCGCCGTGGCGGGCGAGCCGGATGAACCTCCGCTATCACGCGGCGCTGAGGCTCTCCGAGGTGATCCTGCGCAATGCTTCCGCGGAGGCGGGGGAGGGCAAACAGCAGACGGCGTCCTTCGTCGTCGACATGGGCAAGGTCTTCGAGGATTTCGTCGGCGCGGCGCTGCGCCGGGCCATGGCGGCCTTTCCTGGCGAGATGAGGCTGCAGTACAACGCGCTGCTGAACGAGGCGGTCCGGGACTCTGACCGGCTGACAGTCCGCCCGGATGCCGTGCACCTGCTGGGCGGCCGGCCGGTGGTGGTGTACGACGCCCAGTACCGGGCGGGCACCGACCAGGGTGCCTCCCTGTCGGCGGACCATTACCAGATGCTGGCCTACTGCACGGCGCTGCGCGTGCCCACGGCCTGGCTGGTCTGCGCGGGGGCGGGTGAGGTGAAGCTGAGGCGGATCCTCAACACCGACATTGACATCGTCGAGTTTCCGCTGGATCTTTCCCGGCCGCCGTCGGAGATCCTGGCAGCGGTCGCCGACCTGGCTGAGCAGTCCTGGGGTGAAGTGGTGCGGCAGGCGAGCCTCGGCCGCTAGCCCAAAAGTAAACGCAAGACAGACAGGTCTGTCTTGCTCTTTGGGATAGACTGTTCCTAATGGCAGAGGTACCCAGCTCCGAGCCGTGGAGCACCGGGAAAAATCCTTCCGGAGGGCTTCAGGCTGGACCGCAGCCGGCCGCCACGCCGGGTGTCCCGCTCGCAACGGGAGGCCGGACGTATGGCGAGGAGATTGCGGCGTCCGGTGCTGCCAGGATGCACGAACGAATCGTCAATGCGGCATACGATCTCTTCGCCCGCCGTGGCGTCCGGGACGTCGGCATCAATGAACTCATCAGCAGCTCCGGCGTCGCAAAGGCCACCTTCTACCGCCACTTCGCTTCCAAGGACGAGCTCGTGCTGGCGTTCCTTGAGAAACGCGACCAGGTGTGGACGGTCAATGCCATCGTGGGAGAGGCCCGGCGCAGGGCCGACACCCCCGAACGCCAGCTGCTTGCCATTTTCGATGTCTTCTCCGACTGGTTCCACCGCACAGACTTTGAAGCCTGTTCCTTCATCAACGTGCTGCTGGAGATGGGCGCCTCGCATCCGCTGGGACGTGCCAGCATCGACTACCTCGCCAAGATCCGCGGCCACGTGAAGCAGCTCGCGGACGAGGCCGGGCTGCAGCGGACTGATGACTTCTCCCGGTCCTGGCACATCCTCATGAAGGGCTCGATCATTTCCGCGGCGGAGGGCGACCTTGACGCGGCCCGGCGCGCCCGCCGGCTGGCCGGCTGGCTAATTGAGGACCACCGGGCGTAACCCGCAGAGGACGCAGCCACCCGGCTATCGCCGTGGTCAACGCCGCGGGCAAGAACTCAGTTCTGCACCGGCAGTGCGAAAGTAAACGTGGTGCCTTTCCCCACTTCGCTGCGCAGCGAGACCCGGCCACCGTGGGCTTCCACGATGGCCTTGCTGATGGACAGCCCCAGCCCGACGCCGGGAATCGCCGAATTGCGGACGGCTGCGGACCGGAAGAACTTGGCGAAGACCTCCTCCTGGTCCTGCTGGCTCATCCCCATGCCTGTATCGCTCACGCTGCACAGCATGTGGCCGTCTTCAGCGCGCAGCGACACCACCACGTCTCCGCCGTCGGGAGAGTATTTGATGGCGTTCGATACGAGGTTGTCCAGCACCTGCGAGATACGAGCGGCATCGATGTGGGCCTCCAGCCTCTCCGGGGCGTCGGCGTGGAGGTTGATGCCGGATTCTGCGGCGCGCGGCAGGGCGGCGGTGACGCTGGTTCGCACGAGCTCGGCCACGTTTACGGCCTTCGGGGTGACGAGCAGTTGGCCGTTGCGGCTGGAGAGCAGGTCCGAGACCAGCGTGAGCAGCCGCTCCGAGTTCCGCCGGATGATTTCCAGGGGGCCGCGCTGGGAGCCGGTAAGGTCGTCGTCGTCGTCCAGTAGAAGCTCGACGTAGCCAAGAATCGAAGTGAGCGGCGTCCGGAATTCGTGGGAGACGTTGGAGACGAAATCGTCCTTGGCAGCCAGGGCGTTCACTAGTTCGGTGACGTCGCTGAACACGATGACGGAGCCGGCGAAGTTCCCGTCCTGGTCCTCCATGGGCCTCGCACTGGTGGAGATGGCACGCTGTTCGGCGCCCGCTCCGAGCCACACGAGGTAGTCGGTGAACTCCTCGCCCAGAATCGCACGCCGGACGGGCCGCTGGTCGACGGGGACCAGGGTTGTCCTGTCGGCGGAGAACACCAGCAGTTGGGATTCGTTGGGATCGTCGTTGGTAGGCGGCGAAGCCAGCCGGTGATGCTTTCGCTGCTTGCGGTTCATCAGGATGTCATTGCCGTGCGCATCGACGGCGAGGACGCCCAGATGCACCGTGTCCAGGACCGTATTTAGTAGCCGTTCCTGGCGCTTGCTTCCGGACAGCACGCCGCGGAGCTGCGAGTCCTTCTCTTCCAGGTCGCGCTGTTGCTCCTCCAGGTCCCGCTGCTGCCGGACCATGCTGAGCGTCATGACGGCCACGGTGAGGCCGATCCCCAGCATCATCACCGGCAGCAGGAAGGAGCGCGCCAGGTCCTGGCCGGAAACAGCGCCGTGGAGGAACAGCGGCACCCAGATGATTCCCAACGGACCGAAGAAGGATATTGCCACCGCGGCTTTGGGGAACAGCCCGGAGGCGCACAGCCAGATGACCGGAAAAACGGCCATGAGGCTGAGCCCCGTCAGGCTGTCCTGGCCGCCTTCCCTGCCCAGGCAGATCGACACCAGGTCCAGGAGAGGTACGGCCAGGAAGGACGGATACGGGAGCCGGTGCCAAGGCACGGCGTAGCAGAGGATCAGTATTACTGCCTGCGACAGCAGAAAAATGATGAAAAGGGGATTGAGCAGCGTTTCGGGGAAGAACGCCAGAATGAGAAAAGCTGTGATTCCTGCCGTCACGGAAAGCGGCATCTGGCTCAGCATCACCCTGCCCCGCAGCGAATACTCGTGGAAGGGCCGACGGAAGAGCAGGATCCGGCCGGAGGAGTCCTTCCAGGCGATACTGCTCATGGGCGCGGGTCCATCCGGACGGGGCGTGAGAAACGCATAGGAGCAGGATATCCGCCGGGAGCTATACTGCAGACGGGATGTAGCGGGCTGAGGGGGCTGCGATGGGTGATACACGCGTGGGACTGGTCATCGAGGATGACCATGACATTCGCGAATTGGTGCGCGTTGTTCTGACGCAGGCCGGTTTTGAGGTGCGCGCGGCAAGCAGCGGAGCCGAGGGAGTACTTGCCGCCAAGGAACTGGACCCGGCGGTCATCACGCTCGACCTCGGACTGCCGGACATCGACGGCTTTGAAGTCGCCCGGCAGATCCGCCAATTCTCCGACGCCTACATCGTCATGCTTACAGCCCGTGCGGAAGAGCTGGACACCCTGATCGGGCTTGAGTCAGGCGCCGACGACTACCTCACCAAGCCGTTCCGTCCGCGCGAGTTGCGTGCCCGCGTTGCGGCCATGATGCGGCGTCCGCGTTCGACGCCGGATCTCGCCGAAGAGGCCGGCTCGCCTTCCGCCGCCGGGAACGAGGGGCGGAAGTACACGCACAACGGCCTGGACCTGAGCTACGAATCCCGGACCGTTGCCGTCGACGGCCAGGAGTTGAGCCTGACCCGCACCGAGTTCGACCTGCTGCATGCTCTGCTCGAGGCGGGCCGCATGGTCCGTACCAAAGCGGATCTGGTGCGCCGACTGCGGGACGAACCCTACGACGTCGGAAGCTACATCAGCGAGGCGGACGAGCGGTCCGTTGAGGTGCACATGGGCAACCTGCGCAAAAAACTCGGCGATTCGGCCCAGAATCCGCGCTGGCTGCAGACCGTGCGCGGCGTGGGCTATCGGCTGGCTCCGGCTGAGGACTGAGCCGAGCCCTGCTCTAGTTCAGCCCGGAGTCAGGAACAGCTCCAGCTGTTTCTCGACGGCGGACAGGTCCCTGAGTTCGCACTCCCAGACGGTGAGAACCTCCCAGCCGTCGTTTTCAAGCTGACGGCGCTGGCTGGCGTCGCGGTCCCGCGTGCGGGTGCGTTTCGTTTCCCAAAATTCGGCGTTGGCCTTGGGGGCGTGCTGGCCCACCTTGCAGTCGTGGAAGTGCCAGAAGCAGCCGTTGACGAAGATGACCTTGCGCCGGCCTGCGAAGACGAGATCCGGATTGCCGGGCAGCTTGATGCCGCGCGAGGCGCCGTGCAGGCGGTACCGGTATCCCTTTGCGTGCAGAAGGCTGCGCACCAGCAGTTCGGGCTTCGTGTTCTTGCCCCGGATCCGGGACATGTTCCAGCTGCGCTGCTCAGGTGTCAGCCGGTCCGCCATATTTCCAGTCTAGGCCGGCAGCCCTGCTGGAATCGCGTTAGAAGTCGCGCTCCGGCTGCTCGCCAAACTGGAAGTGCCGGCCGCTCACGGAGCCGGGATCGATCTCGACATAGAAGTCCTTCAACGTGGGCACCCACGAAGCGAGTCCCAGCTCTTCGGCCTCGGCAATCTCCGCTGACTTGCTGAGGACGCGGGCCGTGCCGCGGAGCACTACCGACCACGCCTGGTCCGACATGATGCCGTCCGTCTCGAACAGGACCCTGCCATTGATGGTCACCTGCGCGAGCTTGTTGCCCGGGGCCGTGCGGAAATACAGCTTCCGCCGGCTGGTCACGTAGTTGACGGGGAAGATATCCGGCTCACCCGCCACGGTGACCACCAAGCGGCCGTGCCTGGTGCCCTCGAGAAGCTGCCAGCACTGCTCTTCGTCGAGGACCAGGATGGGATCGCCGTCGGCGTGGTTGAACATCATGAGCTCCATTCTTCTACAGCTTGTAGAAAAACGATAGGGGTATGAACAGATTTTCCCAGCAAGAGCGGACCTGCGCCACGGGATGGAGCGGCGGTCTGACGGACGCGCAGGACACTTTACATCGCTGTAATACCCCGGGAACCGTGCCGTCGCATGGCATGACTAGCGTCGGCGGAGACAAACCGGTGACGAAAGCGGAGCTTCATGACTAATGAACTGAAGGACAGCGACCTGTTGGATAGCCCGGGGGACGGTGCCGCCGTCGGCCACGCCGGCGTCGGGCTGGAGACCAAACAGCCGGGGGTGGCCGGCAGCCGGGTGGCCGCCAACGCGGACGCCCTGAGTGCGACCAAGGAAAGCCTGGAGGATTACACGCTCAGGTTCGCGCCGCGTTCCTATCGCAAGTGGAGCGCGGGCGTGGTGGCGACGAGTGCGCTGGGAGGAATCGCCTACCTGGCTGATTTCTCGATCGGCGCGAATATCGGGATTGCCTACGGTACGGTAAATGCGATCCTCGGAATTGTCGTGGCCGCCGTGATTATCTTCGCCACGGGTTTTCCGCTGGCCTATTATGCAGCCCGCTACAACATCGATTTGGACCTGATTACCCGCGGCTCCGGGTTCGGCTATTACGGTTCCGTGGTGACGAACGTGATCTTTGCGACCTTCACGTTTATCTTCTTTGCGCTGGAGGGGTCGATCATGGCGCAGGGCCTCGAACTGGGGCTGGGAATTCCGCAATGGCTGGGATACGCCGCGTCCACGATCATCATCATTCCGCTGGTCATTTACGGGATGAACACGCTGGCCAAACTCCAGGTATGGACCACGCCGCTGTGGCTGCTCCTCATGGTGGTTCCGGTCGGCTACCTGCTGGTGACCCACCCCGCCAGCATCGATAACTTCTTCGCCTACACGGGGAGCTCGGGTGCTGCGGGCACCAATCTTGCCTCGGTCATGCTGGCCGCCGGCGTCTGCCTGTCGCTGATGGCGCAGATCGCGGAGCAGATCGACTACCTGCGGTTCATGCCGCCCAAGACCGCCGACAACAAGGGCGCGTGGTGGCGTGCCGTGATTCTCGCCGGGCCGGGCTGGGTTCTTTTCGGCGCAGTTAAGCAGATCGTGGGCATGTTCATCGCCGTCTACCTGATCGCCAAGCTGGATCCGGCGGCCTCGGCGACGGCGAATGAGCCGGTGCACCAGTTTCTGGGCGTCTATGAGGAGATGATGCCGGCGTGGCTGGCGATGAGCCTGGCCGTGGTGCTGGTGGTTATTTCCCAGATCAAGATCAACGTCACCAACGCCTACTCCGGCTCGCTGGCGTGGACCAACAGCTTCACCCGCGTGACCAAGACCTACCCAGGACGGATGGTGTTCGTTGCGGTGAACCTGCTGATCGCTTTGATCCTGATGGAAGCCAACATGTTCGACTTCCTCAACACCATTCTGGGCTTCTACGCCAACTGCGCCATGGCCTGGGTGGTCACGGTGGCCTCGGACATTGCCATCAACAAGTACCTGTTGAAGATCTCACCCAAGACCCCCGAATTCCGGCGCGGCATGCTGCATGCCGTGAATCCGGTTGGATTCGTGTCCATGCTGGCTTCTGCCGGGGTGTCCATCGCGGTTTTCTTCGGCGCGTTTGGTTCCGGAATTCAGCCGTACTCGCCGATCTTTGCGGTGGGCCTGGCGCTCGTCCTGCCGCCGGTTCTGGCCGTCCTGACCAAGGGCAGGTACTACCTGCGGCGCACCGATGACGGCATTGACCTGCCGATGTTCGACGCCGATGGGAACCCTAGCGACGCTAAACTGCTCTGCCACGTGACCGGGATTGAGTTCGAACGCCCGGACATGGTCCGTTCCGCCCAGGATGGGCCCGACGGCGAACCCCAGTACGTTTCCTCGCTCGCTTTGTCGACGGACAGGACGGGGGAGCTGGTCCTGCCGGCGCAGACGCGGGATAGGGCTATGTAGTCCGCGACTTCGCCTGATGGCAGCGCCGTTGCTGGCGCTGTGATCGGGACACAAAGCGGGCCCGGTGAGATTCTCACGGGGCCCGCTTGTGTTGTGCCCGAGGTGCCCTCATGTGGCTGTGGATAACTTTGAGCCGGAAAGTGTGACCTCGGTTACCCTTTAACCATTGTTCGGACACAGATGTCTTGAAACCTATCCGGGGGGATTAGCGCATGACTTCTCGTACCTGCATTTCTGAACGCCTCCGCCTGCCTGTGATTTCCGCCGTCGCTGTGTCCGTCCTGGCGCTCAGCGGCTGCAGCGGCGGCGGGGACCCCCAGGCTGGTCCAACTGCCACGGCCGTGGGGTCGCCAGCCCAGTCCGCTTCCGGCGCGGCAACTGCCACGCCTAGTGCCACTCCCACGCCCAAACCGACCCCGGCGTACAAGCCCGCCGACGCCAAGGGAAGAGCGCAGAACGTCCCCGTGCCGATTTTGCCAAAAACCGCCGAGCGTGAAACTAAAGCGGGCTTGGTTGCATTTGCCAAATATTGGTACACCACGCTCAATTTTGCATATGAAACTGGAAACTTCGGCCCCTTGGATAAGGTCACTGCGCCAACCTGCGCCCTTTGCCAAAAAGTACGGCCTGGAATCTTGGAGTGGAACTCCAAAGGAAGATGGATATCCGGAGGCCTCGTCAAAGCCAACGGTGCGTTTACCGAGTTCGTAAAGTCCTCGACAGGTGAATACCAGGTCTCCACGCAACTGGAGCAATCCGCGGGCGCGCTACACAAGGCCGACGCCAGCATTGAAAAATCCGTTCCCGGCTCGCAAGTTCTTGCGGATATTATGATCGTGCGCTTTGTTGATGGCCGTTGGAAGGCCGTAAATGTCGACCGGCTCGGTGCATGAGTTCACCATGGAGATCGAACCCCAGGGTCGACGCATTACCTACGCATTGTCGCTGTCGTTGCTCATAGCATTGAGCTGTGCGACGCCGGCCGCCGCTGACAACACAGACGTCTTCTGGAACACCGGTGGCGTTGGAGTTTGGCACTTCGACGCTGGCAGTAAATTTTGGGTAGACGCGCCGGCGTCGGCGCCCGAGAGTCCATACCAGTACAAATTCACTCCCTTGTGTCTGGTCGCAAATAATGACTTCGATGTGGCCTGTCTTACCGCCTCCATCAAGTGCACGGACGGGAAGGACGGCCGCCCGGTCAGATGGTGGTGGAAACTTCGAGTTGCAGACGACAGCAGCTGGAGCCCGATTCGTCCCGATCGCTGCGTCTACTCGGAGGACCCAAGTGATGTCCTAGGTAGGATCGCGGCCCAGATCCAGCGCCGCTTCGAGCAACTGCCCGTCGATGCGGGCACTCTCGGAATTCAGCCGCGTCCCCATACGCTGAGGGGTGCGGATACCAACTTTTATGCTGAGTCATCGCAACAGTCCTTTGACGTGACAATGCTGGGGCAAAAGGTCCACATCACCGCCAAGCCTGTCCAGTACCGCTGGGACTACGGCGACGGGATATCGCTCGGTCCGACGACCGCCATGGGCGGTCCGCTCCCGCAGGAGCGCTGGGGTGAGAAGACCCGGACCAGCCACGCCTACGCAGCGACCGGCGACTTCAACGTCGTCCTCACCACCTACTTTCAGGGAACCTACTCCGTCAACGGAGGACCGGATCTTCCCATCCCAAATCAGGGCCAGTTCAGCTCTCCAGCCCAGACGGTGAGCGTTTGGCGCTCGGTAACGCGCAATTACGCGGACGACTGCCGGACCAATCCGCGGGGAGAGGGATGCCCGGGTTCGGCTGGATGAGAGGCCGGTGACAGAATCTTTCCCGTCCCCTGCTCAAAGTGGACATTCTCGCGACCCGTACGACGCGGGCGAGATTCTGATCAGCAGGTTCGACTGGCGTCGGGCCTACCGAGACGACTGATTTCGAGAGCGTCAGCGCCAGAACTCGGTGAGCTGCTCGGCAAGGGCACTGCCTTGGTTGTAACCAGCTCGAGCAGCGGGCGGACGCAGCGACAGATCCATGGCATTGGCGCCGAACATGTGCTCCGAGTTGCTATCCGGGAAGATCGATTCGACTCTGCTGCCGCGTGCGCGTAGCTCGGTGACCTGTGTTGCGAGATGCATGCCCCAGTCCACCGGCGTCCGAGATCTGCCGCCGAATGGCGAGAGCACCAGCACCCGCCCGTATCCGGCTGCCAGATCGGCATTATCGGCGTTGGATCGGTAGCCGCCGTCGATGTATCGGCTGTCGCCGATCCTGTAAGCGAAGCCGCTGGCACAGCTTGCGGCGACGGCGTCCACCAAGTCGACCCCGCTGTGGCGGTCGAACACGACCGGTTCCCCGGTTTGGGCATCAACGGCCGTGATGAGCATCCGCCGTTGCGGCCAAAGCTGACTGGGAAGCCGAGCGGCGACAGTAGCGCGCCACCGTGTTTGCCCGGAACCGTCCGACGCCCCGTCCATTTCGAGTGCTGCCGCGCCCATTCTGCGGCGCATGTCGGCCGCATCCTCAGCGGCGGCGATGATTGCGCTCGTTCTCTCCATGTGGGCGGCGGCCGGCCTGGTCGGAACGCGTCCACCGTGGGATCCGGCCGAACCGGTCCGTTGCTGGGGTGCCGCGGCAAGGATGGCAGCAAGCAGCTCGATTGGGGTCGCGCCAGATATCTGGGCCGCGGCCGTCGATCCGGCCGACGTCCCGATGACCAGATCAGCGTCGGTCACGTCCAGCCCGGCCTCGAACAGGCCGGCGATGACACCAATTAACCACGCGTTGCCTGTTGAACCGCCGCCACCGAGGACCAAAGCTCGCTCGCCCGCGGCGCGCACCCGCTTTGTGGAGTCGACCTGCGGCTGATTCTGGTCGGACTTCGGCCGGTCGGAGGCCGGCGTCGAGGTGGAGTGCAGAGTTGGAGAAGGTGTTGTGTTCATGGGAGTCGCCTTTCGCGAATTGCCTGTTAGGCGCTCCCGGTGGCGACTAACCCAGTCGCGCGATCGTGGACTGCAGGGGAGCACCCGTTGCGGATACTGCGTTCATGGGTCTCACCTCCTGCCGATAGATCACGATCACGGGAATAGTCGCACACGAGTGTCGTGGTGCGCAATGGGCACAGGCAAGCTGCCGCAACGCCGTCGAACGCGCCACCGCCCGCTGCCTGGGCTGGTGAGCTCCGCCACACCCGGAATAGTTGCACGCGCTAGGCAGTTAGAGCTGGTGAACCTGATGCATTCTGAAAGGAACTCCGCATGCTGTTTTCCCCGCTGACTCTCGGCGAGCTCGAACTTCCCAACCGCCTCGTCATGGCACCGCTCACCCGTGTCCGTACAGGCCAAGAGGGCGTCCCCGGCCCGCTCGTGGTGGAGCACTACCGCCAGCGTGCCTCGCTCGGCCTGATCGTCAGCGAGGGAATCTACCCCAGCCCGGCTGGCCGCTCCTACCCCGGTCAGCCCGGCCTTGCGACCCCCGAGCAGATCGCCGGCTGGAAGAAGGTCACCGACGCAGTCCACGCCGAGGGCGGCCGAATTTTCGCCCAGATCATGCACGGCGGACGCGTCTCGCATGAGGACATCAACGGCGGCCACCGCGTCGTGGCCCCCAGCGCGATCGCCGTCGAAGGTGAGACCCGGACCTACAACGGCAAGCAGCCGCACCCGGTCCCGCACGAGCTTTCCACCGACGAGCTGCCCGTCGTCCGCGAGGAAATCGTCACCGCGTCGCGCAACGCGATCGAGGCAGGGTTCGACGGCGTTGAGCTGCACTCCGCCAACGGTTACCTTCTCCACGAGTTCCTGGCGCCGAACACCAACGTCCGCACCGACAGCTACGGCGGCTCGCCCGAAAACCGCGCCCGCTTCGTCATCGAGACGGTGAACGCCGTCGTGGAGGCGCTGGGTGCCAACCGCGTCGGCATCCGGATCTCGCCCGAACACAACGTCCAGGGCATCGAAGAGACTGATGTCGCCGACGTCCGAGCAACCTACGATGTGCTGGTCAACTCCATCGCCCCGCTGGACCTGGCGTACCTGAGCATCCTGCACGCCGAGCCGACTGGCGACCTGGTCCAGGACCTGCGGTCGCGCTTCAACGGCACGTTCCTGGTCAACACCGGCTTCGGCGTCATCACCACACGCGAGGAAGCACTGTCTCTCGTCGCCGACGGGCACGCGGATGCCGTCGTGGTGGGCCGGCCCGCCATCGCCAACCCGGACCTCGCCCGCCGCTGGCGGGAGGGCCTGCCGCTGAACGAGCCGGACCCGTCCACGTTCTACGGCGAGGGCCCCAAGGGCTACACCGACTACCCGGTGTACCAGCCGGCTTAGCCTTGGCGCTGCTCGGTCCCGAGGCTCGTTAGCAACCACTGGAACCGCCCGTTCGCCGGGCGGTTCCAGTGGTTTAACCGCAGCCAGACGTGTCACGCGGGACTAGCTTGCGGTCTTCCCTGGGGCGTCCCTATAGGATCTGATCATGCAAAAAGCGTCCAACGGCACCCGCGCCGGCAGCCGGCCCGAGGATCCGACCGGACGCAAAGTAGGCAGGACCGTCAGCCGCCAGGTCCTGGCCGACCACGTCTACGAGGAGCTGCTGGCCTCGCTCATGGACGGCAGGCTGGAACCGGGTGCCGCCGTCAGCATTGACGGAACTGCCCGCGAACTGGACGTATCCCCGACCCCCGTCCGCGAGGCACTTGCTCGCCTGGAACACACCGGCATGGTCCGCAGAGTGGCGCTCAAAGGTTACCGTGTGGCGCCGGTGTTCACCCGCGAGGACTTTGCGGATCTCATGGAGGCCCGCCTCGCGATCGAGCCGGTCAATGCCCGCCTTGCCTGCACGCGCCTGAACCCGCACCGTCTCGCCGAGCTTGAACAGACACTCACCGACCTGAAATCGGCGCCGCGCGGCCCGTCCTTTGTGGAGTACAAGGACTATCTGGAGGCGGATGAGCGCTTCCACCAGCTGATTGCCCAGCAGACTGACAATCAGTTCCTGCTAGGTGCGTACGCCGCACTCGGCGGACAGGTTCAGCGCTTCCGGCTTTTCGGGGGAGTGGGGATCACCGACGCCGAGAATGCCATCGCCGAGCATCAGGCCGTCCTGGACGCACTGTCCAGCGGGGATCCGGAAAAGGCAGAAGCTGCCATGGCGGCCCACATTCGGAAGGTCCGCGAACGCGCCATAGCGGACGCCCCGGAGGAGTAACGGCACCGTTGCGGCACCGCGCATTAGCGACCGCGCAACCCATGTAAGTAGCAGCAGAGGGCGTTCCCGGCCGTGGGAACGCCCTCTGCTGCTACTTAGTTGAGGGAGGCGTAGCGTGGAAGGTGCAATGAGTTGCTGCCTCCGAGGTGAGGCTCTTCACACGCGAAGATCATGCCTATAGGATCTTCGATGGTTGCCATCACGACAGGGGGCGAGGGAATGTGACCTTGACAACTCCTACCCGATAGTAAATCCTATAGGAAACAGGATTCCACAAGGGAGTGAACACCGTGGCTTACACCGCCGACAACTGGCCCATAACAGCGGCCCTGCTGCAGTTCCCGGGCGTGGACGCCCAGGGCACCCACATCAACGACGCCGACGCCTCCGCTTGGGCCGAGGTCTTCACCGAGGTCAAGGAAGCCGGCTTCGCAAACGCCGACCTCACCGACAGCTGGGTCCGTCCCGGCGACCTGAGCAAGGACCGCCTCGCCGAATTCAAGCAGACGGCCGACGACGTGGGCATCGGGATCCCGGTCATCTCAGCCATCCGCCGGAGCATCATCGAGGAGGGCAAGTGGGAGGACAACCTGGCCTACAGCCACCGCACCATCGACGCCGCCGCTGAGCTCGGCTGCGAAGTGGTGTCCTTCGGCCTGCACCAGGCAATCACCCCGGAACAGCAGAAGCACCTCTGGTTCTGGACCGTCGAAGGCTACAAGGACCCGGCAGGGGACAAGGAAGCCTGGAACAACGCGGTCGCCCGTTTCCAGGAACTTGGCAGGCACGCCGCAGACGTGGGCATCCTGCTCTCGCTCGAGATGTACGAGGACACCTACATCGGAACAGCCGACTCCTCCGTGCAGTTCGTCCAGGACATTGGCCTGTCCAACGTGGGCCTAAACCCCGACCTCGGCAACCTGATCCGCCTGCACCGGCCCATCGAGGACTGGCGGGAAATGGTGGCGAAGACCCTGCCGTACTCCAACTACTGGCACATGAAGAACTACATCCGCGACGAGGACGTGGCCCGCGACATGTACGTCGCCATGCCTGCCCCCATGGAAAGCGGCCTCATCAACTACCGCGAGGCGTTCAAGGTCGCCCTCTCCGTTGGCTTCCAGGGCATCCTGTGCACCGAGCACTACGGCGGCGACGGCCTCTCCGTGACGGCCAGCAACCAGGACTACCTGCGCCGCCACGTGCTGCCCAAGAAAGAAGGCTACGCCCTCGGCCAAAGCCAAGTGGCGCAGGGACGGCAGCAGCCCGCCGCCGTCGCCCACTAGCGTCGCCCGGCCCCGAAAAACCCAGCAGTACCGTTCAACCAACCCGGATTCAATGAGGAACCATGACCCAGATCTTCGACAATCCCGCTGATTTCGCAGATGAGGCGCTGGACGGCTTCGTCGCCGCCAACCGCGGCTATGTTGCCCGCGTGGACGGCGGCGTCGTGCGCTCCACCGAGATCCCCGCCGGCCAGGTGGCCCTTGTGGTGGGCGGCGGCTCCGGCCACTATCCGGCCTTCGCCGGCCTGGTGGGGCCCGGCCTCGCCGCAGGCTCAGCGTGCGGCAACATGTTCGCCTCGCCGGCCGCCGGGCAGGTCTACCGCGTGGCCAAGGCCGCCAACGCGGGCGGCGGCGTGCTGCTGAGCTACGGCAACTACGCCGGCGACGTGCTGCACTTCGGCCAGGCCCAGCTCCGGCTCAACGCCGAGGGCATCGAGACGCGTACCGTGCTGGTCACGGACGACATCGCCAGCGCCCCGCTGGACCAGATCGAGAAGCGCCGCGGCATCGCCGGCGACCTGACGGTCTTCAAGATTGCAGGCGCCGCAGCCGAGGCCGGCCTGAGCCTGGAGGAGGTAGAGCGCCTCGCCATCAAGACGAACCACCGCACGCGGTCACTGGGCGTGGCCTTCGATGGATGCACCCTTCCCGGTGCATCCGAACCGCTGTTCCACGTCCCGGCCGGGCAGATGTCGCTGGGCCTGGGCATCCACGGCGAACCGGGCATCTCCGAGCACCCCATGCCCACCGCGTCCGAGCTCGCCGAGCTGCTGGTGTCGCGGCTGCTTGAGGACAAGCCCGACGATGCCGGCAGCCGCGTGGTGGCCATCGTCAACGGCCTGGGCACGGTCAAGTACGACGAACTGTTCCTCCTCTTCGGCAAGATCGAAAAGCTCCTCAACGCCGCCAACCTGACCGTCGTGGAGCCGGAATGCGGCGAGCTCGTCACCAGCCTGGACATGTCCGGGCTCTCGCTCACCCTGCTATGGCTCGACGACGAACTCGAGCAGCTCTGGGCCGCGCCCGCCGACACCCCTGCCTACCGCAAGGGCAACACCTCGCCGCGCGCCCGGCGTGAAGTCGCGGGTGCAGAAGACGCGGCAGCCGAGGACACCGAAATGGCAACCGAAGCGTCCGCCAACCTGGGCCGGCTGGCAGCCGCCGTCCTCGCCCAGGTGCAGGACGTCGTTGTCGAACACGAAGCGGAACTTGGCGACTTGGACGCGATTGCCGGCGACGGGGACCATGGCATCGGCATGCGCCGCGGCGTTGACGCGGCTGCCGCGGCCGGTGAGCAGAACGCAGCAGCCGGAGCCTCGGCTGAACGCGTGCTCACCGCCGCAGGTGAGGCCTGGAGCGAGCGTGCCGGCGGAACCTCCGGTGCGCTCTGGGGTACTGCCGTGATGGCCGCCGGCCTCGCACTGGGCAACCGGGATTCGTACGGCGCCGGGGACGCGACCGCAGCCGTGTCCGCCTTCAGCAACGCCATCACCGAACTTGGCAAGGCAGAGCCGGGGGACAAGACGATGGTTGACGCCCTCCTGCCGTTCCGGGACGCGTTCAAAGAAGCGTTCGACGGCGGTGCCTCCCTGGGGGATGCCCTCACTACCGCCGCTGCCGCGGCGAACGAAGCGGCCCGTCGGACCGCGGACCTGCGCCCCCTCAAGGGCCGCGCCCGCCCGCTGGCTGAAAAAAGCCTCGGCCACCCGGACCCCGGTGCAGTCTCGTTTGGACTGATTGCCGAGCGCGTGGCCACCTACCTCGCATCTGATGCGGCCGATTCCACACCGGCCGCGTCCCACATGGCCTCGACGGCCGGAAACGGAGCAATGGAATGAGCAACACAGAAGGCTGGCGCATTGTCATCGGCAACGATGAGGCCGGCGTCGAATACAAGGAAGCACTGAAGGCACTGCTGGAGGCGGACCCCCGCGTTGCCTCCGTCGAGGACATTGGCGTCGCCGCCAACGACTCCACCGCGTACCCGCATCTGGCCGTCGCAGCCGCCCGCAAAGTGGCCGAAGGCGAAGCGGACCGCGCACTCCTGATCTGCGGCACCGGCCTGGGCGTGGCCATTGCCGCCAACAAGGTCCCCGGCATCCGCGCCGTCACCGCCCACGACAGCTACTCCGTGGAACGCTCCGTCCTCAGCAACAACGCCCAGGTCCTCACCATGGGCCAGCGCGTTATCGGGCTGGAACTTGCCAAGAAGCTGGTGGGCGAATGGCTGGAGCACCGCTTCGATGAAAACTCCTCCTCCGCCGCCAAGGTGGACGCGATCTGCTCGTACGAACCCGACTACACGAAGGCCGACTGAACATGACCGAAACACCCACCAGCCCACGCAAGTTCGCCGTCGTCGGATCCGGCTACATGGGCGGCGGCATCGCGCAGGTCCTCGCCCTCGGCGGTGCCCGCGTTGCCCTTGCGGACGTGTCCGCCGAGGTGGCGCAGAAGAACTACGAGCGCCTGCTCACCGAGTCCGACCAGTTCGTGGCCGACGGGCTGTTTCCCGAAGGATCCACGGAGATCCTGAAGCAGAACCTCTGGGCCGCGAAGGACATCGAGGAAGCCGTGGCCGACGCCGACTTCATCGAGGAGGCAGTGCCCGAGGTCATCGCCATCAAGCACGAGACCCTGGCCCGCATCAGCGCTGCCGCCCGGCCGGACGCCATCATCGGCTCCAACACCTCCACGATCTCCATCGCCGAGCTCTCCCAGCCGGTCGCCAACCCGGAGCGCTTCCTCGGCGTGCACTTCTCCAATCCGTCGCCGTTTATCCCCGGCGTCGAAATCATCCCCCACGCAGGCACCTCGGCCGAGACCGTGGGCGCCGTCCGCGACCTCGTCCACGCCGCCAACAAGCAAACGGCAGTGGTCAAGGACGTCACCGGCTTCGTGCTGAACCGCCTGCAGTATGCCCTCTTCCACGAGGCTGCCCAGTTGGTGGAGCAGGGCATCGCGACGGCGGAGGACGTGGACACCCTGGTCCGTACAACCTTCGGCTTCCGGCTGCCGTTCTTCGGCCCCTTCGCCATCGCCGACATGGCGGGCCTGGACGTCTACAACTTCTGCTACAAGTCGCTGCAGACCGACTTCCCGGAGCGGTTCGCCACACCGAAGATCCTCACGGACCTCGTGGAGGCCGGCAAGCTGGGCACCAAGACCGGCGCAGGCTTCCTGAACGTCCCCGCCGAGCGCACCCCCGAGCTGATCGCCTACCGCAACAAGGCCTACGTCGCCATGCAGAAGCTCATCGAGGAACTCGGCCCGGCCCCGATCAACTAACACCATCTAACTAAGCACCACGGCAGGTGGGCGCTGCCCCCGAGCAGCCGCCCTCCTGCTGTGCTGCCCTTTTCACATAACGACTTAGGAGCACATCCATGAGCACTTTTCCGTCCGAGCGCACGGCCATCGTCACCGGAGCCGTCTCGGAACGCGGCATCGGCCGGGCCACCGCCAACTACCTGGCAGAGCAGGGTTGGAACATCGGCATCATCGATCTCGACGACGCCCTCTGCCAGGCCACGGCCAAGGAAATCGCCAGCCAGTACGGCGTGAAGGCGCACGGCGTGGGCGCGAACGTCGCGGACGAGGCATCGGTCCGGGCAGCCATCGATTCCCTTGAGGCGGAGCTCCCGCAGATCGTGGCCCTTGCCAACGTTGCCGGCGTCAGCTCGCCGGTCCCGTACCTGGAACTCGACGCCGCCGAGTGGGACCGCGTGCTCAACATCAACCTCAACGGCGTCCACTACACCACGCGCCGCGTCGCCGAATCCATGGCGAAGAACCGGATCGGCCGCATCGTTAACATCTCCTCCGTCTCCGCCCAGCGCGGCGGCGGCACCTTCTCCAAGACCCCGTACTCCGTTGCGAAGGCCGGTGTGATCGGACTGACCCGCTCCACGGCCCGCGAACTGGGGGAGTACGACATCACGGTCAACGCCATCTCGCCCGGCCCCATTGACACCGACATCATGGGCGGCACCCTGAGCCAGGAACGCAAGGACGAACTGGTCAAGGACCTCGTGGTCAACAGGGTTGGTTCCACGCGGGACATCGCAGCAGCCATCGCTTTCCTCATCAGCGAGGACGCCGGATACATCTCCGGCCAGACGCTGAATGTGGATGGCGGCCTCTACATGCACTAGGAAGGACAGCCATGCTTCGCTCCTGGACCAGGGAACGCAAGATTTACCTCGCCATCGGCGTCCTCGCCAGCCTTGCCGGCGCGCTGCTCATCGCCTTTTCGCTTTGAGAATTTCGAACCATCAACCTGATTTACCGGGACCAGTTCCTCCGGAACCGGCCCGTTCGCTCTGCCCGGATTTGCTCACTTTTACTCAAAGAGGAGTTTGAATGACTGTCACCAAACCATCCACCACGAAGGAGCTGCTGGACTCGCCGGTCCTCAAATCGGCCATCTCCAAGGCATCCTTCCGGCTCATGCCGATGCTCGTCATCCTGTACGTCGTAGCCTTCCTGGACCGCACCAATGTGGGCTTCGCCGAGGCCGCCCTCGAAGCGGACAAAGGCATCAGCGCGGGCGCCTACGCGCTCGGCGCAGGCATCTTCTTCATCGGCTACGCCCTGTTCGAAATCCCCAGCAACCTGCTCCTGACCAAGTTCGGCGCCAAGGTGTGGCTGGCACGCATCGCCGTCACCTGGGGCATCGTCTCCGCCTGCTTCGCCTTCGTGCAGGACGAGACCTCCTTCGTGATCCTGAGGTTCCTGCTGGGCGTGACCGAGGCCGGGCTCTTCCCGGGCGTCATCATGTTCCTCGCCGCTTGGTTCCCGAACAAGGTCCGCGTCAAGATGTTCGCCATCTTCTACCTGGCACAGCCGTTCTCCCAGATGATGGGCGCCCCGCTGTCCGGCTGGCTGATCAACATCGGCGACCAGGTTCCCGGCGTCCAGGGCTGGCAGGTCATGTTCTTCGTCGAGGGCATGCTCGCCGTGCTGGCCGGCATCGCCGCCTTCTTCTTCCTGATCAACAGCCCGCAGGACGCAAAGTTCCTCAACAAGGACGAGAAGAAGGCGCTGCTGGACGTCATGGCCCTGGAAGACACCGTCAAGGAAGAGACCGGTCCGCGCGGTGTGCTCGCCGCGATGAAGAACGGCAAGGTCTGGTACTTCACCGTCATCTACTTCTGCCTCCAGATCGCCGTCTACGGCGTCACCTTCTACCTGCCGCAGCAGGTGGCGCAGCTGACCGGGCAGAAGGTGGGCCTCGCCGTCGGACTCATGGCCGCCATCCCGTGGTTCTTCGGCATCTTCGCCTGCTACTTCATCGGCAAGGCCGCCAACACCATAATCCGCCGCCGGGTCTGGGGCACCGGGCTGTTCATCTCCACCGGCCTGTGCATCTTCGGCTCCGCCTGGGCCGGCGCCAACCACCTCCCGGCGCTGGGCATCGTGTTCATCACCCTCGCGGTATGCAGCTTCCTCTCCATCGGCCCCATCGCCTGGTCGTATCCGACGGCGTTCCTCACGGGAACTGCCGCCGCGGCGGGCATCGGTCTCATCAACTCGCTGGGAAACCTCGGCGGCTTCGTGGCCCCGATCCTGCGGACCACCGTCAACCAGGTGACCGCTTCGGACACCGGCACCATGGGCGTCTACGCACTCGGTGTGCTGCCGTTCCTCGCTGCGGTCATGATGATCGGTACTCGCAAGTTCAAGAACAAGGCCGACGACCTGCTCGAAACCAGCGCCACCGGAACGGCCGGCACTGCCAAAGATCAGGCACTGCTGGAAAAGTAGTCAGCAGCAAACCGCAGCGGCGCAGCAACACCCAGTAACCCCAGCAAAGGCAGGAAGTCCCGTGACCCAGCTCAGCCAGGCCATCAAAGACCCCGGCACGATTTTCGTCGGCGTCAGCACCAAGATGTACCTGGGCTATCGGGACAGCCTGCGCTGGATGGATGAACTGCGTCAACAGGCGGACGCCCGCCCGGCCCTCGCGGCCGGGCGGGTGGTCCCGTTCGTGATTCCATCCTTTCCGATGCTTCCGGCGGCAGGGGAGATCATTGCCGGGTCGCCGCTGGTCCTGGGGGCCCAGAACTGCGGCTGGGCTGAGGGTCCGTGGACGGGCGAGCTCTCGCCGTCGCTGCTCGCCGAGCTGGGCGTGGGACTCGTGGAGCTCGGGCACGCCGAGCGGCGGCGGCACTTCGGTGAAGACGACGCCATGATCGCGCTCAAGGTCAGGGCGGCCGACGACGCCGGCGTCACCCCGCTGCTGTGCGTGGGGGAGGAGTCGCCCGGTCAGGAGACCACCTCGGATACCGGAGCAGCCGACGACGGCGGTACCGCCGGCGCGGAAGACGCCGCCCGGTTCGTCTGCGGACAGATCGAAGCCGCGGTCGGCGGGGACTGGGACCTGGCCGCCCGGCTGGTCATCGCCTATGAACCCGTCTGGGCCATCGGCGCCGCCGAGCCTGCCAGCGCTGAGTACGTGTCCGCCGTCGTACGCATTTTGCGGGAGCTGCTCGGTGCCCACGGGCTGCACGGGCTGCCCGTGATCTATGGCGGCTCCGCGAAACCAGGCCTGCTGCCCGCACTGAACGGTGTGTCGGGGCTGTTCCTCGGCCGGTTCGCGCACGACGCCACCAACTTCGGAAAGGTGCTGGACGAAGCACTGTCGCTGGTGGAGGCAGGCTAGAGGAATGCCTCGCGGCCCGTCCCTTCGCTGAGCACAAGTTCGCCGTCTTCGATGGACACCAGGAGGCTCCGTGGCCTGCCGTGGAGCTTCATTTCCGCGCTGAGATTGCGGCTGGTGACTTCAACCCCCACCGTTGCGCCTTTTGCCGGCAGTTCAACGGAGACTTCCTCGGCCATGCCCAGCAGCTCCCGGGTGGTGACATCGCGGTCGTACCGGGCCTCCTTGCCGTTGACCGTGATGGCGACCTCATCCTCGTTGAAGCCGTCCTGAAGAATGATGAGCAATTCCTGCATGATGCGCCGCCTCAGTCGATGACCCCCAATGCATAAAGTCACTACACCACTTAAGGGCGGTTGTGGGTAGTGCGGTTTGCTCCATCCGCCAGCCCGTGATCGCCCCGCTTCCGGGCGCGTAGGGCAAAATGTTCTGGTGACCCAACAGCCGCAGCACCCCGCCACGCCCTCGCCCACCCCCGCCCCCGGGACAAAGCCGAAGGACGCTCCCGCTCCCGCGCCCGGGCCTGTCGGCGCCCAGAGCCCGGACGGTGTTGCCGCCCGGATAGCGGAACAGATCGCTGCCGAGCTCGGCGTGAAAGCCTGGCAGGTGAAGGCGGCTGTTGACCTGCTCGACGGCGGGTCAACAGTTCCGTTCATCGCCCGCTACCGCAAGGAAGCCACCGGGACGCTCGACGACGGGCAGCTCCGCGAGCTCGACGAGCGCCTGCGCTACCTCCGCGAACTGGAGGACCGCCGTCGTACTGTCCTGGAGGCTATTGCCGCACAGGGGAAGCTGACCCCGGAACTGAAGGCCGCTGTCGTGGCCGCCGACACGAAGTCCCGGCTTGAGGACATCTACCTGCCCTTCAAATCCAAGCGGCGCACCAAGGCGCAAATCGCCCGCGAGGCCGGGCTGGAACCGCTCGCCGACGCACTGCTCAAGCGCCCGGAACTCGATCCCGAGCGCGAGGCAGCGAAATACCTGAACGCTGACCACGCCGTCGACGACGCCGCCGCGGCGCTCGCCGGTGCCCGCGCCATCCTCGTGGAGCGTGTGGCCCAGGACGCCGACCTTGCAGAGAACCTGCGCGAGCGGCTGTGGACGCAGGGCCGGATGGTGTCCCGGGTGAAGAAGGGCAAGGAGTCCGAGGGGCAGAAGTTCGCGGATTACTTCGAGTTTTCGCAGGCGCCGTCGGGGATGCCGTCGCACCGCGTGCTGGCGCTGCTGCGGGGTGAGAAGGACGGGGTGCTCGAGCTGGACCTCACCGAAGCGGACCCGGCTGACGACGACGCCCTCGCCGCCGCCCGCACCCGTTACGAATCCGCCGTGGCCCGGTTCCTCGGGGTCGCCGACCGTGGCCGGCCCGCCGACTCGTGGCTGCTGCAGACCGCGCAGGTGGCCTGGCGCTCCCGGGTTCTGGCTCGGCTGACGGCCGACCTGCGGGGACGGATGTTCGCCGCCGCGGAGGACGAGGCCGTGCGCGTTTTCGCCGCCAACCTTCGGGATGTACTCCTGGCGGCGCCCGCCGGAAACCGCTCCACCCTTGGCCTGGACCCCGGGCTGCGGACCGGCGTGAAGGTGGCCGTGGTCGATGGAACGGGCAAGGTAGTGGCCACCGACACCGTCTACCCGCACGCCCCGGCCCGCAAGTGGGACGAAGCCCTGGCGACGCTGACTCGCTTGGCGCGGCAGCACGCCGTCGAACTCGTGGCCATTGGCAACGGAACCGCGTCCCGCGAAACGGACAAGCTCGCGGCCGACCTGATCAAGCAGCTCTCCGCAGCTTCCGGCTCCGGGACTGGGTCCGGGATCGGGCCCGGGGCGGGTGCCGCCGTGCCGCAGAAGCTGGTGGTCTCCGAGGCCGGTGCGTCGGTGTATTCGGCGTCCGCCCTGGCCGCGGCCGAACTCCCCGGCATGGACGTGTCCCTGCGCGGCGCGGTGTCCATTGCCCGCAGGCTGCAGGATCCCCTGGCGGAGTTGGTGAAAATCGATCCGAAGTCGATCGGCGTGGGGCAGTACCAGCACGATGTCACGGCCGCGAAGCTGGACCGCAGCCTGGATGCCGTGGTGGAGGACTGCGTGAACGCCGTGGGTGTGGATGTGAACACTGCGTCTCCGGCGCTGCTGAGCCGGGTGGCCGGCGTCGGGCCGCTGCTGAGCGAGAACATCGTGGCGTACCGCAATGAGAATGGGCCGTTCGCAAAGCGCAGCGAGCTGAAGAAGGTGCCGCGGCTGGGCGCGAAGGCGTTTGAGCAGTGTGCCGGGTTCCTGCGGATCACCGGGGGAGCGGAGCCGCTGGACGCCTCCAGCGTCCACCCCGAGGCCTATTCGGTGGCCCGGAAGATCCTGACGGCGGCAGGCGTCTCCCGTGGCTCCGGTGCGTCCGGAGGGGCTGCCACGGGTCTTGCTCCGCTGGCTGATGCCGGGCAGCTGAACCCTGCTGACTTTGTGGACGGTTCCTTCGGTTTGCCCACCGTGCGCGACATCATCGCCGAACTCGAGAAGCCGGGTCGCGATCCGCGTCCGGCGTTCAAGGCGGCGGCGTTCTCCGAGGGCATCGAGAAGATCTCGGACCTGTTGCCGGGCATGGTTCTGGAAGGGACCGTCACCAACGTGGCCGCGTTTGGCGCGTTCGTGGACGTGGGGGTTCACCAGGACGGGCTGGTTCACGTGTCCGCCCTCGCGAACCGGTTCGTCGCCGATCCGCGCGAGGTGGTCAAGTCCGGCCAGGTGGTCCGAGTGAAGGTGCTTGAGGCTGATCCGGAGCGGAAGCGCATTTCCCTCACGCTGAGGCTCGACGACGAACCGGCCGCTTCCGGCGAACGGTCCGCTGGGGGACGCTCGGCCGGGGGACGGGACGGCGGCCAGCCGGCAGGCGGCAAGCGGGCAGGCGGCAACCGCGACGGTGGCCGGGACGGCGGCCGCGAGTCCGATCGCAATCGCGACGGGGGCCGGGGCCGGACGGCGACTCCTGGCCAGACTGGCGGAAAGTCCGGGGCGCCACGCCAAGGCAGCGATTCGGGCCGGTCTACGGCAGACCGCGACAGCGGAAAGCGGCAGCCGAAGCAGTCCGGGCAGCGGCCGGCTCAAGCGGATACCGCCATGGCCGAAGCACTGCGGCGGGCCGGCCTGGGCAAGTAAGCTCCCCCTACGGGCGGAGCGTGTCGCGGGCGCGGTATCCCGGAAGCGCCGGAAACCGGTGACTACAGTAGCCCCTATGAGTTTTATGAGGCCGGAGACTTTTACCACCCGTCCTACGCTGCAGGGCACATTCGGCATGTCCGCCACGACCCATTGGCTCGCCACCGGCACTGCACAGGCAGTGCTGGAGCGGGGCGGTAACGCGTTCGACGCGGCCACGGCCGCCGCGTTCGTGCTGCATGTGGTGGAACCGCACCTCAACGGGCCCGGCGGCGACATGACTGGGGTCTTCAGCACCGCGGAGGAGCCACGGAAACCGGTGGTCCTGATGGGCCAGGGCCCGGCGCCGGCGGGAGCTACGGTCCAACACTTCCGCGCGGAAGGCCTGGAACTGGTGCCCGGGTCAGGTGCGCTGGCCGCTGCGGTTCCCGGCGCCGTCGATGCCTGGCTCTTGCTGCTGAGGGACCACGGAACGTGGGAACTGGCGGAAGTCCTGGATTTCGCCATCCGGTACGCACGCGACGGCCACCCGGTGCTGGCACGCGTCTGCAGCACGATTTCGGTAGTGTCGAGGCTATTCCGGGAGCACTGGCCCACGTCGGCCGACCTGTGGATGCCGGAGGGTCGTATCCCCGAGGAAGGCGAGCTGGTCCGGAATCCGGCGTTGGCCCGCACGCTTCAGAAACTGGTCCAGGCCGGCGCGGGTCTCGGCGAGGCATTCGCCGCAGTGCCGGCGCACACGCGGGAGGAGCGTATCGACGCCGCCCGCAGGGAATGGAGCGAGGGCTTCGTGGCCCGCGCCGTGGCCGAAAGCGTCCGAACAGCGCACCGCCACTCGTCCGGGACCGACCACCGCGGCGTCATGACGATGGCCGACATGGCCGGCTTCCGCGCGTCGTACGAGGACGCCGCCACGCTCGAGTTCCGCGGCCACACCATCGCCAAGACCGGCCCTTGGGGACAGGGGCCGGCACTGCTGCAGACGCTCGCGATCCTGGCCGGCTTCGATGACGACCGCCTCGACCCTTCCACCGAGCTGGGAGCGCACACCATCCTGGAGGCCCAGAAGCTCGCACTGGCGGACCGCGAGGCGTACTACGGCGACGCCGACGTCCCGCTCGATTACCTGCTGTCGGAGGAGTACGCGGCGTCGCGCCGGGCGCTCATCACGGAAGATGCGTCGCACGAGTTCCGCCCGGGCTCCGTTCCCGGGCGTGAGCCGTACGTTCCCACGCTCCGGACCGAGTACGTCCCGCCTACGCTGTCGGATGACGACGGCGGGTCGCCCGCTTTGGGAGGTCGTGCCGTTCCCGGCCGCGCAGGTTCCGCGGCTGCCGCCGCCGGTGTGGGCGAACCCACGATCGGTGAACCGTCGCTCGGTGAATTTAGGAGCGGTGAACCTGCTCGCGGTGAACCTAGTGTGGCGTCCAACGGGGAAACCCGCGGCGACACGTGCCACGTTGATGTTGTGGACCGCTGGGGCAACATGGTTTCGGCCACGCCATCCGGCGGCTGGCTGCAGTCGTCGCCAGCGATCCCAGAGCTCGGGTTTTGCCTGGGCACGCGGTTGCAGATGACGTGGCTTGAGCCCGGGACGCCCTCCACCCTGACGCCGGGCCTCCGGCCGCGGACTACGCTGACGCCGACACTGGTGCTGCGCGATGGAGTTGCTGTTTCCGCGCTTGGATCGCCCGGGGGAGACCAACAGGACCAGTGGCAGTTGCTGTACCTGCTGCGGACCATCGTCGGCGGGTATTCTCCGCAGCAGGCCATCGACGCGCCGGCGTTCCACACGACGTCGATGCCCGGGTCCTTCTGGCCACGCACCTGGGAGCCGGGCGGTGCCGTCGTCGAGGACCGATTGGGCGATGATGTTATCGCCGGGCTCGAGCGGCGGGGACACCGGATCACCAGGGCAGGTGACTGGACGCTGGGACGGCTGTCCGCCGTCGTACGCGATCCACGGACTGGCGTACTGCAGGCCGCCGCGAACCCTCGGGGTGCGCAGGGATACGCCGCGGGACGGTAGGAGCGGACGTTCTTCGCTAGCGTTCCCGTTGAAGGGGCGGTGAATATTCGTGTCCGCCGGCGGCGGGGCGGGGTTTCTGGCGTGGCGAATATCTGCAAGGCTGGGGTCATGAATTACTTCCTGGAGTACACGATTCCTGCTGCCCCCAACGACGCCGAATTCGAGTTTCCGCATGACGAGATTCGACCGGGGACCACTATCCCGCTGTCGGAGACCAATGCCGAGGTAGTCCACACTCCCGAGCTTCCCGCGCGCACCGGAATCATCGGTGCCACCGTGCCCGAGGCGAAGCTCGAAGCCGAGCAGCTCATCACCCATAGCCGCGCGACGGAGGCGTCCCTGTACGAGGATCCCTCGAATTCGCTGCAGGCGGGCGTGGGAACTCTCGTAGCCACCTTCACGGAAGGCCGCGGCTGGCAGGACGCGTAGCAAACGCAAGCCTCGTTTCACCGGAAGCGCTTGGTCCCGAATTGAGGGGCTGGGCGCTTCTGGTTTTGGGTCCGAAGTTAGTGAACCCACGTAGTACCGGCAGATCACTGCATGCTTGGCGGACACGCTGACGGGTCCTGCCTGCCCGCCGGGTCTGCCTTCGCCTCACGTTCTGTGGTGGTGGTTTTGCCGGGGTTGTTGGCGGGGGGCGATGCGGGGTGGCGGGATGAACCAGGGGGTCCCGTTTTTGACGTGGATTTTCCACTGTTCTTTGTGGATCAGATGGTGGTGGTGGGTGCAGAGGAGGACGCCGTTACTGACGCTTTGTTAGTCTGCCCCCATGCAAAAGCCCAGCTCGGCCGCGATCTACGCCCGCATCTCCTCCGACCAGACGGGGGAGGCTCTGGGTGTGACACGCCGGCTGGAGGACTGCCGGAGACTCGCCGTGGATCATGGATGGACCGTGGGCGAAGAGTACGTAGATAACGACATCAGTGCCTTCAAAGGTAAGCCACGGCCGCAGTACCAGCGGATGCTTGATGATCTCGCCGGAGGATACCGGGACGCCGTGATCGTCTACAACATGGACCGGTTGACGCGGCAGCCGATGGAGCTGGAGCAGTTCACTCGGCTGTGTGAGCAGGCCGGGGTGACACAGGTCAAATCCGTGACAGCGGACATTGACCTCGGCAACGACGACGGACTGTTCATGGCCCGCATCCTGGCAGCCATTGCCTCCAAAGAATCCGGCCGTAAGTCCCAGCGCCTCCAACGCAAGGCCCGTCAAACGGCAGAACAAGGACTACCGAACGGCGGACACCACCGCCCCTTCGGATACGAGCAGGACCGCATGACGGTCAACGAGGCTGAAGCGGAAATTCTTCGACAGGCCGTCGCCCGGTTCCTCGCCGGGGAATCCTCACGTTCCATCTGTGCATGGCTCAACGAGACAGGAGTGCAGACCACGGCCGGTGGCCAGTGGCAGACCATGACGCTGAACGCGATACTCAAATCCGGGCGCATCGCAGGACTGAGGGAACACAAGGGAATCGTGGTTGCGGACGCCCAATGGCCCGCGATCATCACGCCCGAGCAACGGCAGCAAATTCTCGGCCACTTCGAAACCAAGAAACGGACTAACACCCGCGCCCCGCGCCGCTACGTTCTGTCCGGGCTGCTACGGTGCGGCAAATGCGGAAACAAACTGTTCTCCGCCATTCGCGTCGACACCCGCCGATACGTCTGCTTGTCCGGGCCTGACCACGGAGGTTGCGGCGGCATCGCGATCGTTGCAGCCCCACTGCAAGAGTTCCTCGCCGCGGGAGTGCTTATGCGCCTGGATACTACCGAGATGTTCGAAACACTGAAAGGCCGCCGCGCAGCCGATGACCGACAGAGCACCCTGCTTGGGTCGCTGGAAGAGGACCGGAGCCAGATGAAAGAACTCTCTGAACTTTGGGCCGCGAAAGAAATTTCAAGCGCGGAGTGGAAAGCCGCACGCGGCCCCATCGAAGCCAGAATTAAAGCTACCGAACGGCAGCTGGCGCAGGCATCAAACTCCACAGCACTCGACGGCCTGATCGGGACCGGCGGCCTGCTGAAAGAGCAATGGGAAACGCTGAACCTTGACCGCCAGGCCGCAATCATCAAAGCCGTCCTGGACTACGCGACCATCCTGCCCGGAACACCCGGGGCCCGGTCACTGGACCCCGCCCGGATTCAGCCCGTCTGGCAGCTATGACGCCGCGGCGGTACTCCGGCCGCTGCCGCGTCCGTCCGTTCCGGGCGCGGCGCCCATGAGCACGCCAACGCGGGCGAGAACACCGGGATCAGTTACGCGAACCGGTACACCCTGGGCGGCGCACATGGCCTCCACCCAGTCAGCAAGTACCCGCTGGTCTACCATCACGAACCCCACTGCGCCAGATAGCAGGGGCACCCGCCCAGTCCTCAACAGAAGCCGACGACCATTCCCTGACCGGAGGCCCGTTCAAGTAATCGGACGCCTGGGCGAGAACGTCGCCGGGGGAGTGGCCACTGAGGGCGAGCTTGACCGGCTGAAAGCCCTGCGCCACGTCGTAACGGTGAAGCCCGAACACCCGCGAACCCGGATCAGTGAACGTTTTAGAGACGTACTTGGACAGATACCCGGCTGCCTTGCGTGCCTCGGACAACGCCCCTGAACCAACCGGTAAGTCACCTAGAAGCTTGATATTGACGTGCCCGCGGCCCCAGACTTCCTTGATCAGGCGCTGCCTGATGTATTGGCCGACGGCGAAATGGGCATGCAGCCCGTGATTGAGTATTTGAAGCTTTGAGCGCCACCTGTTCGTGCGGTTCAGCGCCGGGGTTCGTGCGAGAGAGCGCCAGCGGTCGTATGGCCTGGCGCCGCTGACGC
>NZ_PJMC01000013.1 GCF_002892795.1 Arthrobacter sp. AFG20
GAAGCGAGGACTAACGACTCGTGAAGCTGACCGGTACTAATAGGCCGATAACTTACACCACACACCCTCTTCGTGAACGAAACCTTCAAAAGACGTTCACGCCATGGAGCAGGGTACAAAGAAACAAGACTGCTTGCGTCCACTATGTGGTTCCCAACCAACAAACCCGCCACGGGTTTTGATGGTCCCGGAACCAACAACTGAATAACAACACCACATGTTGTAACACCACAGTTTTCCCCACCCCCCCAGGGGTACGGGACACAGGGTTACGGCGGTCATAGCGTGGGGGAAACGCCCGGTCCCATTCCGAACCCGGAAGCTAAGACCCACAGCGCCGATGGTACTGCACCCGGGAGGGTGTGGGAGAGTAGGTCACCGCCGGACACTATTTACGGCTCAGGCCCCGACGAAGAACGTCGGGGCCTGAGCATTTTAACAGGTGCCTTCAACAAGCGCCCTGCCCAACCCGGGACCACCAAAACCCTCCCTCACATCCTGCAGGTTTTTCCCGGACCCTTCCTCGACTCCTGCCTCCTTTTCGCCAATGCTCCCGCAGATCCCCGCCGAGGGTGAGGAAGCCCCGGGGTTGAAGCGACGGGACATGAGGAAGCGTCCGGGTTGAGACGACCAGATGTGAGGAAGCGTGCAGGCTGGGAGGCGCCCGAACCTGCGGGAGGGGCCGGGCCGGAGGCCTCTTGAGGCTTGAAATCCTTGAAATACCGGTGATTTAGGTCAAAAAGTCGCGGAAACACGCGGAATTTATCCCCCTCATCGGTGCAAGCTGGTAAGTTTTCGAACAGTGGCTTGCACGCACGCCGCGTGCAGGCTCCAGATCAAGAGCGTCCAGGAGGACATACATGGCTAAGAACCGTAGTGAACTTGTTTCCGAGGTAGCAGGCAAGGCCGGCACCAGCCAGGCAGCCGTCAACTCCGTGCTCGATGCACTGTTCGAGGTTTTCGAATCTTCTGTCGCCGCCGGCGAGAAGATCACCATCCCGGGCTGGCTCGCAGTTGAGCGCACGGACCGCGCAGCCCGCACTGGCCGCAACCCGCAGACCGGCGAGACCATCCAGATTGCAGCCGGCCACAGCGTCAAGCTGACCGCTGGCTCCAAGCTGAAGGCCGCTGTCTCCAAGAAGTAGTCTTTCGCAGCTCAGAGGAGCGGCAACCCACAAGGTTGCCGCTCCTCTTGCTTTTAACCCCCGATTTGCCGAATCCCCGATTCGCCGCCGTGGCGACGGTAGCGGACAATGGATAGGTGCCTTCAGCAGCAAAACCCCTTACTCCGCAACCGGCGCCCGATTCGGGAACCCGGGCCACTGACGGTGCCTTCGGCATTCAGCGGGCCTGGCAGCTGGCCGGACTCGCTGCCCTCTTCCTGGGACTGGTGGCCGCGCTGCTGTTCTCCGGTGCCGCAGCCGCCCGTGAAGTCTCCGACCCCGGTGCACTGGTACGTTGGGGGCTTCCGGTCAGCAAGGCCGTCCACAACGTCTCCCTTGCCGCTGTAATCGGCGGGCTCATCTTGGCCGCAGGTATCCTGCCGCACAAGCTCGGTGGTGCACGGTCGAAGGACAATGACGCACCCGAGCACCCGGCCTTTACCCGTGCCCTTGCCGTCGCGGCGGCCGCCGGCGTGGCGTGGACGCTGTCCGCCATCGCCGTCCTGGTGCTGACATACTCCGACGTGGCGGGGCAGGGCATCTCGGGGGATGCCGAATTCACCCGTGCCCTCGTGTATTTCATGACCGACATCGAAACCGGGCGCGCCTGGCTGGCCGTGACCATCATCGCCGCCGTCGTGACAACGGCCCTCTTCGGGGTACGATCGCTGACCGGCCTGGCGTTTACGTTGCTGCTGGCACTGATCGGTCTGGTTCCCACCGCCCTGATCGGTCACTCTGCCAGCTCCAATGACCACGAGGGTGCCATCAACTCCCTGGGCCTGCACCTGGTTGGGGTTAGCGTCTGGGTGGGCGGCATCATCCTGCTGGCACTGCTCTCCGGCATCCTCGCCCCGCGCAACCAGGCCCGCAGCGGCCAGGCGTCCCTGCCGGGAGGCCAAGACATCACCGAACCGGTCCTGCGGCGGTTCTCCTCGCTCGCAGGTTTCGCGTTTGCGCTGGTCTTCGCATCGGGCGTCGTCAACGCCAGCATTCGGGTGACCAGCTGGGGTGACCTCTTCGGCTCGGCCTACGGCCAGCTGATCCTCGCGAAGTCCGCCGCCACCCTGGTACTCGGCGGAATCGGCTTCATGCACCGGCAGTGGGTCATCCCGCAGCTGGCGCGTGCAGGAGCGGCCATGTCCGCGCGGCGCGTGCTCTGGCAGCTGATTCTCATGGAACTACTGATCATGGGCGCCACGTCAGGCATCGCCGTCGCACTGGGCCGTTCAGCGCCGCCGGAACCTACTTCCTACGCCCCGGACGCCTCGCCCGCATTCATCCTCTCCGGCTACGAGCTGCCCCCTGAACTGACGCCCCAGCGCTGGTTCACCGAATGGCGTCTGGACTGGCTCTGGATCGCCGTCGTCGTCTTCGGCCTGGTGTCCTATCTCCTGGGCGTGGCCAAGGTCCGCGCACGCGGGGACAAGTGGTCCTGGTTCCGCACCGCAAACTGGATCATCGGCCTGCTGGTGCTGACCTACATCACGTCGGGACCGCCGTCGGTATACGGCCGCGTACTGTTTTCCGCGCATATGGTGGACCACATGGCCCTCACCATGGTTGCCCCGATCTTCCTGGTGCTCGGCGCCCCCGTGACGCTTGCGCTCCGGGCCCTTCCGGCACGGGGGGACGGGTCCCGCGGCCTCCGGGAATGGCTCCTGCTGTTCGTCCACTCGAGGTTCTCGCAGGTGGTCACCCACCCGCTGTTCGCCGCCGCCAACTTCGCCGGCTCCATCGTTCTGTTCTACTACTCGGACGCCTTCAGCTTGGCGATGCGGGAACACGTGGGCCACGAGCTGATGAACCTGCACTTTGCGCTGACGGGCTACATCTTCGTGCTCAGCATGATCGGCACCGACCCGCTGCCGCGCCGCGCGCCGTACCCGCTGCGGCTGCTGCTCCTGCTGGCCACCATGGGCTTCCATGCCTTCTTTGGCGTGGCCATCATGGGCGGCACCAACCTGCTGGCCGCAGACTACTTCGGCAACCTCGGCCGCAGCTGGGGGCCCTCAGCACTCCTGGACCAGCAAATGGGCGGCGCAGTGGCCTGGGGCATCGGCGAAGTGCCGACGCTGCTGGTGGCGATCGGCGTCGCCATCATGTGGTCCAGGTCGGATGAACGTGAAACCCGGCGCACCGACCGGGCGGCGGACAGGAATAACGACGCCGATCTCACCGCTTACAACGATATGTTTGCCAAATTGGCTGAACGCGACGCCAAGCTGGCTGAACGCAACTCAAAGCTGGAAGGACGCTGATGAGCGAAACCGTACGCACCCACCTCCGGGTCCGCGCCTCCGAACTGGTGGGCCGCAACTGGCTGAACACCGGCGGCAAGTCTTTGGACCTGGAAGCCTTGCGCGGCAAGATTGTGCTCCTGGACTTCTGGACCTTCTGCTGCATCAACTGCCTGCACGTGCTGGACGAACTCCGGCCGCTGGAGGAAAAGTACTCCGACGTCCTGGTCACCGTGGGCGTGCACTCCCCGAAGTTCGAGCACGAGGCTGATCCTGTCGCGCTGGCCGCCGCCGTGGAGCGCTACGAGATCCACCACCCGGTCCTGGACGACCCCGAGCTGGAAACCTGGAAGGCCTACACAGCCCGCGCCTGGCCCACGCTGGTGGTCATCGACCCCGAGGGCTACATCGTGGCGCACCTGTCGGGCGAAGGCCACGCCGATGGCCTGGGCGTGCTCATTCCCGAGCTGATCGCCGAGCACGAGGCCCGCGGCACCCTGCACCGCGGCAACGGCCCCTACGTGGCCCCGGAGGCGACGTCGGGAACCCTTCGGTTCCCCGGCAAGGCCCTCTACCTGCCGGCCGGCCGGGGTTCCGCGCCCGACGCCGGGGCTGCCGCCGGTGCCGCCGACGCCGGCACCTGGCTGGTCACCGACACCGGGCACCACCGCGTCCTGGAGCTCGGCACCGACTTCCACGCCGTCCTGAGCACGTACGGTTCCGGGGAGAAAGGCCACGCCGACGGCGCAGCCGGCACAGCCCGGTTCAACGAACCGCAGGGTCTTGTCCTGCTGCCGGAGGACGTGGCAGCGAAGACGGGCTACGACGTCGTGATTGCCGACTCCGTCAACCACCGCCTGCGGGGACTGTCGCTCGCTGACGGAACCGTCACCACCCTCGTTGGCAGCGGTGTGCAGCGGCTCCTCGAGACCGGACCGGCACGCGTGGACGAGGACGCGGCAGGCTTCACCGGAAGCCTCGGCGGCCATCCACTGGACGTTGCCCTCAGTTCGCCCTGGGACGTTGTCTGGTCCAGCAAGCTGAATGCCGTGGTGATCGCCATGGCCGGAGTGCACCAGATCTTCAGCTACGACCCGCTCACCGGGGACGTCTCGATCGTCGCCGGCAACGGCCTGGAAGGCCTGCTGGACGGGCCCGCCCACGAGGCCTGGTTCGCGCAGCCGTCAGGGCTGGCCGAGGACGCCGACGGAAACATCTGGGTGGCCGACTCCGAGACCTCTGCCCTGCGCAAGCTGGCCATCGACGCCAACGGAACAGTCACCGTCGAATCCGCCGTGGGCAAGGGCCTCTTCGACTTCGGCTTCCGCGACGGCAAGGCATCCGAGGCGCGCCTGCAGCACCCGCTGGGCGTCACCGTGCTGCCGGACGGCTCCGTGGCGATCGCCGACACCTACAACGGTGCGGTGCGCCGCTACGACCCCGCGGCCGGCACCGTGTCCACGCTGGCGCGGGGACTGGCCGAGCCGTCCGACGTGATCGTCGACCACACACAGGTGGCGGGCTCCGAGCCGCTGCTGGTGGTGGTCGAGGCGAACAAGCACCAGCTCGTGTACGTGCCCATCCCCAAGGAAGCGCAGCAGGTGGACGAGGGCGCCTCACAGACGCACCGGCCCAAGAGCCCTGTGGCGCCCGGCCTGCTGGAGCTCACGGTCCGCTTCACCGCGCCCACCGGCCAGAAGCTCGATGACCGCTGGGGCGACCCCACCCAGCTGAAGATCTCCTCCACCCCGCCGGAGCTGCTCGTGTCCGGCGGCGGGACCTCCGTGGGCCTGCTCCGCACACTCGAGCTGGCCTCCGATGTTCCGGAGGGCGTGCTGCACATTACGGCCCGCGCTGCCGCCTGCGACGGCCCGGAGACCGAGGACGGCGAGATTCCGGACCACGCCGCGTGCCACCTCTATCAGCAGGATTGGGGCATCCCCGTGGTGCTGCAGGCCGACGGCGACACCGACCTGGTGCTGGACCTGCGCGGCATGGACTAAGGTCCCTCGCAGAGCTGACTGAAGTGGCCCGGTTTCCCGTCATCGCGGCGCGGAACCGGGCCACTGCGGTGTCCTGGGCAGGCTCAAAGCTGGGCCAGCCCGGCCGCGCCGCGAGCGGGCCGGTCATCCACATGGCCGACGTCCTGGCAAGGGGCTCGTTGCGCTGGCCAAAGCCGGACCAGCCCGGCTTTGGGTCCTCCGGGAGGTAAGCCCGGCAGGCTCCTAGAAGGTGAGGAGCGGCGTGACCTTGATGGTGTCGCCGGCGATGTCCAGACGCGTCGTGAAACTGAAATCGTGCTCCACGTCCAGGGGCGAAACGGCCCCGCTGAACAGGTCGATCTGCTCGGCAGTGAGCTTTGCCTTGCCGTCCAGCGGCGCCACCACCCACCTGCCGTCAAATGGCTCGATGGTGATCTTCGGGTACTCGGTGATGCTCCACTTGATGGTCCCGGGCACCACGCGGTTGTTGGTGACGTGGTAGAACGGGCAGTCGGGCTGGAGCTGCTGCTGCTGGCCGGCTTCGGCTGCGCACTTGTCGAGGAATTCCTTGACCCGCGCGGACACCGCGCGGTTCAGCTCCTCCGTGGCATGCGTGAGCAGGTTCAGCGGTGCGGCGGGAGCCTCCCGTCCGGAGACCGTGGCCCGCGTGGGCGGAGCGGTGAAGTACTGGCCGTTGAGGGACGCCTCATACTCGCCCGGATAAAACACCGCGAAGCTGTTGTGGCCGCCGGGCATGTTCACCGGCACGCCGTTGAACGTTGCCTCACTGGAGTTCACCACCGTCACGTCAACGGTGGGCAGCGTGGTCGGCACGAAGGACCACTTATGGAAGAACAGCCATTCTGTGCCGGTGCTCTCCAGCAGGAACTCGGTGTGCAGCTGGCTGCCGTCGATGGTGTAGTCCATCGGCACCATCACCCGGTTGCCGCCACGCCCCACTGCGGCTCCGAGCTTGACGTTCGTGATCCGTGCGGCAGACGTCTGCAGGGCGGTGCCGTCAAGCATGGCGGCGTCGGCGTCCGGCACCGACGCGCGGAGCAGGCCCAGCGCCCGTTCACCTTCGCCGTGCTGCAGGGCCTCCAGATATTCGCGCACGGGCTGCTGCGGACTGGCCACGGAGGAGTTGACCAGGTTGACCGAAACGATGGCGCCAACGATGGCAAGCATGAGGCCCAGCAGCCATCCGGCCGCCGTCTTCACCAACGCTTGACTCATTTGCACGCACCCCACGTTACCTGCAAGGTCAGGCAACTCTGGAGTAGCGGCGGTCCCGGTGACGCCAGCCCACCGTGCAGGAACGCCCGACGGCGGGGCTCAGCCGCCGCTGTCGGCGCTGCTTTCCGCTAGCGGCGGCGCCGGGACGAGTTGCCGAAAACGCCCCGCAGGAGTTCCCGGCCGAGCTGCGTTCCCACGGACCGGGCCATGCTTTTCAGGCCGCTGCCAAGGGCCCCGCCGAGGGCGCCGGTGATGTCTTCCATCATCCCGCCGGACTGGGAGGCCTGGCGTCTGGGCGGCGGCGCCGATACCGGCCCGTCGTCCGGCCGTGCGTTTTCGGCCCGCCCGCTGCCGGGCAACCTGCTGGGACGGCCGAGGATCTCCTCCTCGATGCGGCGGGCTTCGTCGTCGACGGCGGTTGGGTCCGGACTGCCGGGGACGAACACCCCAGGTGAGGGGGCCGGCGGCTGCCCCGCTGCCGCGGCACCGGTGGGAGCCGCGGCCTTGCCGGTCAGCTTCTCGTACGCGGAGACGTTGTCCACTGCAGTGCCGTACTTCGCAAGCAGCGCCGACCCCGCCACGGTGCTCCTGACCAGTTCGACGGCGCTGGGACCCATGACGGATTCCGGTGCCCGGAGGCGGGTCAGGGCAACCGGCGTCGGGGCGCCTCGCTCGTTCATGACCGTGATGACGGCTTCGCCGATGCCCGCGGACGTCAGGGTCTCCTCGAGGTCGTAGTCGCTGAGGGGGAACGTGGAGACCGTGGCCTTGAGGGCCTTAGCGTCCTCCGGCGTGAATGCCCTGAGGGCGTGCTGGACGCGGTTGGCCAGCTGCCCGAGGACATCCGCAGGGACATCCTTCGGGGTCTGCGTGACGAAGAAGATGCCCACTCCCTTGGAGCGGATGAGGCGGACGGTTGTGGTGATGGCTTCCAGAAAGGCCTTCGAGGCGTCATTGAAGAGCAGGTGCGCCTCATCGAGGAAAAACACGAGCTTGGGTTTGTCGAGGTCGCCGGCTTCGGGCAGGTCCTCGAACAGATCCGCGAGAAGCCACATGAGGAACGTGGAGAAAACCATCGGCTTGGTCTGTAGGGTGGGCAGCTCCAGGCAGCTGACGACGCCGCGGCCGTCAGGCGCCGTGCGGAGCAGCTCGGCGGTGTCGAACTCCGGCTCGCCGAAGAACCGCTCCATGCCCTGCGCCTCGAGACCCACAAGTTCCCGGAGGATGACGCCGGCAGTGGCCTTGGACAGGCCACCCAATTCCTTAAGCGGTTCCTTGCCCTCGTCGGAGGTGAGGAACTGGATGACGGCGCGCAGGTCCTTCAGGTCCACCAGCTCGAGGTTGTTCTTGTCCGCAAAATGGAACACGAGCTGCAGGCTGGATTCCTGGGTGTCGTTGAGCTCCAGTACGCGGGAGAGCAGGATGGGCCCGAACGACGTTATCGTGGCGCGGACCGGGATGCCGTCGCCGTCCCCGCCGAGGGCCAGGAACTCCACAGGAAACGTCTTACCGGACCAGGCCTGGCCGATGCTTTCGGTCCGTTTGGCCAGCTTGTCGCTTCCGGCTGCCGCCGTGGCAAGCCCGGAAAGGTCTCCCTTAATATCCGCCAGGAACACGGGCACCCCGGCGGTCGAAAGCTGTTCCGCCATCATGTGCAGGGTGACGGTCTTGCCCGTGCCGGTGGCGCCGGCCACGAGCCCGTGCCGGCTCATCATGGACAGCGGCAGCCGGACCGGAGCGTCCTTGTGCAGTTCGCCGTCGACGATGGCGGCGCCCAGCTCGATGGTGGCACCCTCCAGGGCGTAGCCCTTTTGGATGGTGGCTACTTTATCTGCGGTGGACTTGTTGGCCATGCCGCCAGCATAGCGGCCGGCGGATGGACGGGATATGTGGACAGCGTCACCGGCCAGACAGAAATATCCCGGGTGCCGCCGTCGTTGTTCCCAATGTGCCGGACCACCGCTGGGCCGGCAGCTGCGCAACCCCCTATGAAAGGCCGTCCTGCCGTGACTGTTCCCCTCTCCATCCTCGACCTGGCAACCATCGGCAAGGGCCAGACGGCGGCGGAGAGCTTTGCCGGGAGCGTCGCCATGGCGCAGCTGGCCGAAAAGCTCGGGTACCGGCGCGTCTGGTACGCGGAGCACCACAACATGTCTTCCATCGCGTCGTCGGCCACGTCCGTGCTGATCGCCCATGTCGCAGCCCACACCGAGACCATCCGGCTCGGTGCCGGCGGAGTCATGCTGCCCAACCATTCTCCGCTCACCATCGCCGAGCAGTTCGGCACCCTGGAGACCCTGCACCCCGGCCGCATCGACCTGGGCCTGGGACGTGCGCCCGGCAGCGACCAGAACACCATGCGGGCGCTGCGCCGTGACCCGCATTCGGCCGATACCTTCCCGCAGGACGTCTTGGAACTGCAGGGCTACCTCACCGGGCCCACGCGCGTGCAGGGGGTGGAGGCTACGCCGGGCAGGGGAACCAACGTGCCCCTCTACATTTTGGGCTCCTCCCTCTTCGGCGCGCGGCTGGCGGCCCAGCTGGGACTGCCGTATGCCTTCGCCTCCCACTTCGCCCCGAACGCGCTTCAGGACGCCGTCGCCGTGTACCGCCGGGAGTTCAAACCGTCGGAGCAGCTGTCCGCCCCGCACGTCATAGCGGGCGTCAACGTGGTGGCTGCCGATGCTGCCCCGGACGCCCAGGAGATGCTGCGCGCCACGATGCGCGCCCGCGTCTCGCTGTTCTTCGGCGGCGGGCGGCAATTCACCGACGACGAAGCGGACATGATCCTGGACTCGCCGCAGGGACAGCACGTCTCCCAGATGATGAAGTACTCGGCCGTCGGTACTCCGGACGTCGTTTTGGAGTACCTGGACGGTTTTGCCCGGCACGCCGACGCCGACGAGCTCATCGTGGCGCACCAGAGCAACGGAACTGCGGAACGGCTGCGCTCGGTAGAGCTCCTCGCGGAGGCAGCCGGACTGGTGAGCGTCTGAACCCCAGCGCTCCATTATTCAACTGATATCTTTTGACTTCGGCCGGGGCGGAATCTAGCTTTAAGTGCGCAAGGTCTCAATCTAAACACTCATTGCCGGCTGGGTTGATGTAGCGGTCTCAAATCACTACACGCCGTTGTCCCGCCCCCGAATGCCGCGGGTGGGGTAATCCGGTGTGCCTGATCTGGATTCACCCGACCGTGGGGGTGATTTGTGAATGAGGCATTGCGCTGCAATAACGCTGTGCCCCGCCAAAGCATTTCCGCCGTTGATCAGATGCAGGTAAAAGCCAATATGAAGATCAAGTCCATGGCCGCCGCCATTCTCATGACCCTCCTCGTGGCCAGCGGATTTGTTGCCGGAGCCGCTGATCCGGCGTCCGCCGCGGGGACTACGTACTACGTCAGTGCCGCCGGCAGTGACAGCAACTCCGGTACAGCCAGCACGTCGGCATGGAAGACGCTGTCCAGGGTCAACCAGGCGGTTCTCAAGCCCGGTGACACCGTGAGCTTCCGCCGGGGTGACACCTTCAGTGGCGGCGTCGTCACCGCACAGAGCGGAACCTCCACCGCCCCCATCACGCTGAACACCTACGGCACTGGCAACGCCCCCATAGTCACCGGCGGAAAATCCGGAAACTGCATCCGGATCAACGGCAACTACACCACCGTTGAGGGTCTCCGCGCCGTGGCCTGCGGCTACGCCGGGATCAGCGTCACCGGCGACCGGAATACCGTGCGGAACACGAGCGCGTCCAATAATGCCGTTGGGCTCAAGGTTGGCACCGGCTCTGACTTCGGTAAATACACGGCAAATTCGCTCACCGATAATAACGTGATGAATGTGAATACGGCGGGTACTAATTGCGGCACGTCGGCCGCCGTGAACTGCAGCGACGACTCGGGGGCTTTTGGCGTCCTGATTAACGGCAGTGACAACGAGTTTTCCAGCAACACCGTCAGCGGCTCCACCGGCAAGTCCTATGACTACAACCAGGACGGCGGCGCGTTCGAAATCTACAACGGCAACCGCAACAACATTCACCACAACGTGTCGCTGGACAACAACAGCTTCTCCGAGCTTGGAAAGTCCTCGGGAACGGCGGACGGCAACACGTTCCGGTACAACCTCATCCGCTCTACCTGCGGCGCCAACTGCTCCGAGGCCAAGGGCCTCATTGCCCGTGGAAACGGAACATCGTACGGTCCCACCAACGGCACCGTTTTTGAGTTCAACACGGTCTACCTGACCGGTGCCCAGTCGAAGGCGTTCGTGTGCCACGCGACCTGCCCGGCCTCAACGGTGGTCCGCGCCAACATCCTGGTGGGCGTCAAGAACTCCCTATGGATCGACGGTTCGGGCTGGACCGAGAAGCAGAACGTCGTGAACGGTCCCGTCAACTTCACCCCGAACAGCACGTCGACGACGGCGCCAGCCCGGTTCGCGAATGCGCCGGCGGATCTCCGCCTGACAGGCACCAGCCCCGCCATCGACAGGGCCGGCACCACGTCCTACACGGTGGACCTCGTGAAAGCCCCTTCCGTTCAGAACGGGGACTGCGCCGGAACAGCCGCTGCTGATGCCGGAGCCTACGAATACGATTCGCCCAACTGCTGATTCCGGTCGGCAGGAACAGGGCCTACGAAGTTACACGAATGCAATAACCGGGATATTCGGGGGAAACGGCCGCGCGGGACACTTTAGGTGTCCAAGACCGCTTGGGGATGATCCGAAGGATTACCGCGCATGCCCACTCCGCTTAACCAGACGGTGGCCGATTCCGCACTGCTGACCAAATCCCTTCCGCTGGGCCTGCTGAGGGCCTTCGTGCAGTCGGAGGCGGCCGACGACGGGCTCACACCCCAGCTGCTCGGCGAACTGAAGATCCTGGCCCGGACCCCGGGACTGCTCGTGGCCTGCAATTACGGCGGAACCCTCTGTGCCGCCGAAGGCATCTCCACGGAAACACTGCCGCTTGGCGGCGCGGCCATCGCCCTCCGGGCCCTGGCCGCCCTGCCCAACACGCACGCCGCCGTCATTTCCGGACGGTCCCTGCGTGACTTGGCCGCGGTTTCCAGGCTTCCCGCCGAGGTCCACCTGGTGGGCTCGCACGGCGCGGAGTTCGACATGGGATTCGCCCACGGACTGTCCCTGGCCACCGAGTCGGCGCTGCAGCAGGCCAATCAGGCGTTGCTCGAAGCGGTAGGCGCCTACAAGGGAATCAGCATTGAACGGAAGCCCGTCGCGGTCTCTGTCCACACCAGGTCCGCCGCCCCGGACGATGTGGTCAGGTGTGCCCAGAAGGCGGAGGAGGTTGCCCGGGCCCTCGGACTGTTCTTCATTGTGGACGGCTCCGTCCTGGACCTGTCCGTGGTGCAGCCCTCCAAGGCCGATGCCCTGGACCATCTGCGCGCCCGCCTGGGTGTGAGCGCGGCGCTGTACGCGGGGGATGCCGTGAGTGACGAGTTGGCCATGGCCACGCTGCGCGGCCCGGACATGGGGCTGTGGGTGGGGGACCTGCCGTCGTCGGCCAAACACCGCCTGAAGGATCCGGAATCTTTCGCCCGGGTTCTCGGCATCCTCTTCGAACTGCGCCGCGCCTGGCTTTTCGGCGAGGACGCCGTCGGCCTGGAACGGCACTCCATGATCGGGAACGGGTCCTCCACGGCGCTGGTGACGCCGGAGGCCAAGATCTGCTGGATGAGCCACCCCCTGCCGGACTCCGGCTCCCTCTTTGCCCACATCCTGGGCGGCGACGCCGCCGGGCACTTCTCCGTGGAACCGGTCAAGGCGTCACGGGTGCTGGGCCAGCGGTACGTGGACAGCACCATGATCGTGGAAACCCGGTGGGCTGACGTCACCGTGACCGACTATCTTGAGCCCGCCCCGGAAGGCATCACGAGCCTGGTACGGGTGCTGTCCGGCACCGGCGCCGCACGAATCGTTTTCGCACCCCGGCCGGATTACGCCAATGCGCCGTTCAGCATGGAGGCCCGCGGCGGCGAGCTTCACGTCGTCGGCACGTCCGACCCCATCATCCTGCTTGCGCAGGACGTCAGCTTCGTTATCACCTCGGACGGGCGGCACGCAACGGCCACCGCCGAGGTTAACCTGCAGCGCGGACCGGTTGTCCTCAACCTCCGGTGCGGCGATACGGAGCCCCAGCAGCTGTCCTGGCGGGACAAAGCGCTGCCGGACGAAGCGGGGACGGACGAAGCGGACCGCAGGGCCGCCGTCGCCCATCATTCCCGACGCTGGGTCCAGGGCCTGGCGCTGCCGTCCGTCAAGCCGTCCCTGGTGCGGCGCTCGGCCCTGGTGCTGCGCGCGCTGGTCCACGAGCCCACCGGCGCAGTGCTCGCGGCCCCCACCACGTCCCTTCCGGAGGGCATCGGGGGGACCCGCAACTGGGATTACCGCTACTGCTGGCTGCGCGACGGCTCCATGACCGTCAGCGCCCTGGTGGATCTGGGGTCAACGGTGGAGGCCGACGGTTTCCTCAGGTGGCTGACCGGCATCCTGGCCAATGCCCCGGGACCGGAGTGGCTGCATCCCCTGTACTCAGTCACCGGCGCACCGCTGTCCACGGAGGCCATCATCGAGAGCCTGCCCGGATATGCGGGCTCGCGTCCCGTGCGGATCGGCAACGCCGCGGACCACCAGGTCCAGCTGGATGTCTTTGGACCGATCGCAGAGCTGATCCACGGGCTGAGCGAGTCCCGGGGTTCGCTGGCGGACGAGCACTGGGAGCTGCTGGTCCAGATGGCCAGTGCCGTGCTGGCTCGGTGGCATGAGGCGGACCACGGCATCTGGGAGGCGCGCCGCGCACCGAGGCACCACGTCTACACCAAGGTGATGTGCTGGGTCACCCTGGACCGGGCCCTGCGCACCGCCACACGCCACGGGCGCAGCCCCGAACCTGCCTGGGCGGACACGGCCGCGACCATCAGGGACGAGGTGCTCCGCGAGGGGTGGGACCACGCCGCCGCGTCCTACACCGTCGCCTACGACAGCCCCGATCTTGACGCCGCGGTCCTGCACATCGGGCTGTCCGGCCTGCTCGACGCGAACGATCAGCGGTTCCTCGACACCGTCACGGCCGTGGAACGGGAACTCCGCGTGGGACCGACGGTCTTCCGGTACAAGTACGACGACGGCCTGCCGGGCCTGGAGGGCGGCTTCCACATCTGCACCACCTGGCTGATTGAGGCTTACGTGGCGGTGGGCCGGATCGCCGACGCCTGGGACCTCTTCGACCAGCTGGTCAATCTGTTCGGACCCACCGGGCTGCTGCCGGAGGAATACGACCCGGGCACCGAGACGCACCTGGGTAACCACCCGCAGGCGTACTCACACCTCGGTTTCATCCGCTGCGCCCGGCTCCTGGACCGGCACCAGCGGAGCTGAGCCCGGGCGGTCATGGGGCGGGATGTCAGCCCCGGCGTTCTTAGGCGCGGGAGGCCGCGAAGATTTCCGGCGCGGGGCCCTCTCCCGTGGCGAGGTCGGCCAGGATCCGGCCCACCACCGGCGTGAACTTGAAGCCGTGGCCGGCGAAGCCCGCCCCGATGACCACGGGACCGATCCGGTCCAGCACGAAGTTGTGGTCCGGGGCGGTCGTGTAGGTGCAGCTGATGTCCGTCATCGCATCGGCGTCCACGCCGGGCAGCCAGTGCCTCGCGTACTGCTGCAGGGCCGCGCGCTGGCGTGGTTCGGGCAGGTAGGACCTGCGGTCCGGGTCCACCACGGGCCCCACTCCGTGCCAGCCCGCCTTGACGCCTTCGCCGGGGGTCAGCATGCCGTACACGGGGGAGTAGAAGCCCGCGTAGTCCCCGCCCTCGCCGGGGAAATGGTTGAAGCCCGGCCAAGTGGCGCCGTCGTCGGTGATGCCGAAGTGCGCCGGCTGCTCCTGCGTGACGGTCAGGCGCGGGGTGGCGACTGAGCCTGCGAGCAGCTTGGAGGTCCAGCCGCCTGCGGTGACCACCGCCTGCCGGGCGGTGAGCACCTCCGTCCGCCCGCCGTCGTCCACGGTCAGCCGGACGCCGTCGTCGAGTATTTCCAGCCCCACAACCGCCACGCCGTGCCGGATTGCAGCACCGTTCCGCGCCGCGAGCCGCTGGAACGCCGGGAGGGCGGCCTCGGGGTTGAGCTGGCCGCCGTCGGGCATGTGGAGCACCTGCTGGTCGAAGCGGATGCCGCTCCAGCGCTCGCTGGCTTCGGCGAGCGGCACGAAGTCCGCGCGGAGGCCGGCGCTGTTCAGCGCGGCGTGGATCTCGCCGAGGCGCGGGGCAGGGCCGTGGTTGACGACGCCGGTGCGCGCCAGCAGCTGCTCGCCGCTCTCGTCTTCGAGCTCGGCCCAGAGCTTCAGCGTTTCGGCCAGCATGGCGACGTACTCGGGCTCGGCGTAGGCAAGGCTGAGGTTCCGGGTTGCGCCGTGCGAGGCACCTTTATGGTGGCCGGGCGTGAACTGCTCGAGCAGGGTCACGTTACGCCCGCGTGCGGCCAGCGCCCAGGCGGCAGCGGAACCCATGGCTCCGCCTCCGATGATCACGGTGTCCAGGGTGGTGTTCAAGGTTTCCTCCAGTTCGGGCGGCAGCCGCGGGGCGGTCGGGGAAGGGGCGGCAGTTATGCCAGAAGCAGGGCCACACCGATCATCGCAGGCACGGCCACGATCGTGGTGATCAGGACGGTGTCCTTCGCGACCGTGAGCCCGGCCTTGTACCGGCTGGCGGCGACGAACACATTCTGTGCCGTGGGCAGGGCGGATGTGACCACCACGGCGAACAGCGCCGGGCCGTCCAGCCCGAGGGCGAAGCGGGCAAAGAGATACGCGATCGCCGGGTGCACGAAGAGCTTGAAGCCGCTGGCCAGCAGGGCATCGGTTCTCCGGCCGGCGGCCGCCTGCAGCGGCTTTGACCCGTTCAGGCTCATGCCGAAGGCCATCAGCATGGCCGGAATTGCGGCGCCGCCGATCAAGTGGATCGGTTCCAGGAGCAGCGGCGGGAGCTGCCATCCCGTTCCGGCGACCAGCAGCCCTAGGGCCGAACCCACAATCATGGGGTTTTTCAGGATCAGCATGACGAACCGGAGCGGCGTGGTGCGGTGCGAGCTGGTGGTGGCATCGAGGGCCATGAGGAACATCGGCGTGAAAAACGCCAGCTGGAAGATCAGCAGGGGAGCGACATGGCTGGCGTCACCGAGGACGTACACCGCAATCGGGATGCCCAGGTTGGCGGAGTTCGCCAGCGAGGCGCTCATGGACGACATCAGTGATTCCGGGACGGTCCGCTTGAGCAGGAACCTGACGATGACAAAGAACAGCGCGGCGGTGGTGGCGGCGCCAACTGCTGCCACGAGCAACGGCGCGGCGAACACGTCGCGCAGGCTCGCCCTGCTCAGCGTCTCGAAGAGCAGCGCGGGACTGGCCACGAAGAAGGTCAGCCCGCTCAGGACCTGGCGGGCATTCTCGCCCAGGATCTTGCGCCTACCCACGAACATGCCCACCAGAATGATGGACCAGACCACGAAAAAGCCTGCGAGGACGCCTAGCACGGGGTTGCCGACGGGATTGCCGCCAGGGGCAGGCTAGGGCAGGGGGTGGCATCCACCATCCCAGCCTAATCAGATTTATTCAGCCGCGGGTCACCTTGTGGCAGGGATCTCGCTGCTGGAGCGGCTCAGCCGGTCCCCTGGTCCAGTTGAGGGGGCGCTGTCAGCTGCACGTGGCGTTGTTCAACGCGAACGGCGGGCGCATGAGTCCGGCGGTGTGGCCCTCTGCGGGGTCGTTGCCGATCTGGACAATCTTGTTGTCCTTGTCCACGTGAACCACCTTGGGAGTGTAGGCCTTCGCCTCTTCCGTGGTCATCTGGGCGTAGGTGATCAGGATGACGATGTCGTTTTCGTGCATCAGGTGCGCGGCTGCGCCGTTGATCCCGATGACGCCGGAACCGCGCTCGCCGGCGATGGTATAGGTTTCGAGGCGGGCGCCGTTGGTGACGTCCACAATGGCCACGAGCTCGCCGGGCATGATGTCGGCAGCATCCAGCAGGTCCAGGTCTACGGTGACCGACCCCACATAGTGCAGGTCCGCGTGCGTGACAGTGGCGCGGTGGATTTTGGACTTAAACATTGTGCGATTCATAACCCCAACAGTCTAACGCCGAGGTCAACGCTTGGCTGTGAGCCAGGGAACACCCCGCTACACCGCTTCTCCGCTGGCTGCTGCGCCGTCAATTGCTTCTTCAGCGGCGGCTGCTGCCGCTGTCGGCGTTGTTGCGGGGGCGCCGGAGGCGTCCGCTCCGGTATCGATTTCCTGGGCGGCCGCAATCGAGGCGGCGGTGGAAGCAAGGATTTCGCGCGCGGCGAGGATGGCGGGCCGCTGCGCGCCGGAGCGCCGCACGGAGGTGAAGACTGTCCGCCGGGGCTTGCCGGGAAGGTCCAGCAATTGGGCTGTGGTGCCACGGCCCGTCCACACCAGGTCCGGCATCAGGGCGACGGCGTTCCCCGACTCGATCAGGCGGATCTGGGCCTGGAGGTCTGCTGTTTCAAAGCGGACGTCGGGCTCGAAGCCTGCACTTCGGCAGGCCTGCTCTGCCCAGTGGCGTGAGGCCGCGCCGCGCGGTTCCATCACCCAGGCCATCTCTGCCGTGTCCGCGAGCGAGCCGACTTTCGCCCTGCCCTCGGCGGCCGGCGGGACCGCGAGTCTGATGGCGTCACCCGTGAGGCGTACGCGGTCCAGCTCCGGGTAGCGGGGCGCGGCATGCCCGGGGTACTGCTCAGCGATGACCAGGTCGAAGTCGCGGGCCCACGTCTCATGCAGTGCCGTCTCGGGCTCGCGCTGTGTCATCTCGATCCGGACCTCGGGGTACGTCGCGGCGAGGCGGGTAAGCGCGTCAGGCATCAGCGCCAGTGCCGCGGACTGGAAGACGGCGATCCGCACCGTGCCCGAAACCGTGGTCAGCGATGCCGCCAGGTCTGCCTCCGCCTGTTCCAGCGTTTCCAGCAAGTGTGCTGTATGCGCCACCAGAACCTCTGCCTGCGGGGTCAGCTGGACGCGGCGGCCGGTTTTTCTCAGCAGTTCCACCCCAACTTCCTTCTCAAGCAGGGCCAATTGTTGGGACACTGAGGAAGGACTGTACTGCAGGGCTGCTGCCACCTCGGCGAGCGTGCCCCGGATCTTCAGCTCGCGGAGCAGCCTCAACCGGCGGACATCAAGCATGGGCTGTTCCTTGGGTCGCACAAATGAATAGCTGGACTAATGAATACTGGTTAGAAGTATGCACTTTATCTAATGTAACACTGCTTGCATACTAAACAGATTGAGTTACCCCCATCACAGGGCGAAATGATGGGGCCGCACCTACGCAGGAGTCCCGATGAGTACAACAGATCCATCGCAGTCAATCTTGAGGCGCAAGCCCATTGACGACATCGAAGTAGAGAACAAGCACAGCGGCCTGTTCAAGTCCCTGGGGCTGTGGCAGCTGACCGCCATCGGCGTTGGCGGCATCATCGGCGTCGGCATCTTTTCGCTGGCCGGTCTTGTGGCGCACGGCAGTGCTGACACGCCCGGCGTCGGGCCTGCGGTGCTCATTTCCTTCCTGATCGCCGGACTGGCCTCGGCTGCCGCGGCGCTCTCCTACGCAGAGTTCGCGGGCATGATCCCGCGTGCGGGCTCGGCGTACACCTACGGCTACGTGGCGCTGGGCGAAATCATCGGCTGGTTCATCGGCTGGGACCTGCTGCTGGAGTACATTGCGATCGTGGCTGTCGTGGCCATCGGTATCTCCGGCTACTTCGACGCGTTCCTGTCCGGCATCGGTATCGACATGCCCGCATGGATGACGTCCACCATGGACGAAGGCAAGGGCGGGATCATCAACATCCCCGCCATCCTTGTCTGCCTGCTGGTGACCTGGATCCTCTCGCGCGGCACCAAGACTTTCGGCCGGTTTGAACTGATTGCCGTTGCCATCAAGGTTGTTTTGATCCTCTTCATCATTGGGTTGGGCGTTTTCTACATCAACACCCAGAACTTCAACCCATTCATGCCCAGCGGCTTTGGTCCCGTCCTGGCCGGCTCGGCCACAGTGTTCTTCGCCGTGTTCGGGTACGACGCCATGAGTACCGCGGCCGAAGAGGCGACCGATGGCAAGAAGCACATGCCCAAGGCGATCATCCTGTCCCTGATCATCGCCATGCTGCTCTACGTTGCCGCCACCCTCGTGCTCACCGGCATGCAGAACTACAAGGACATCGACCCCGCCGCCGGATTCGCTTCGGCGTTCCAGGGCGTCGGCCTTCCCGTCATCGCCACGATCATCTCCGTTTTCGCGGTGCTGTCCATCCTCACCGTGATGCTCACGTTCCTCCTCGGCGTCACCCGCGTGTGGTTCTCCATGAGCCGCGACGGACTCCTCCCCGGCTGGTTCTCGAAGACGGACCGGCACGGCACCCCGCAGCGCGTGACCTGGATCGGCGGCATCGCCTCGGCGCTGCTGGCCGGTGTGTTCCCCATCAAGGCCGTCGCCGACCTCACCAACATCGGCATCCTCGCCGCGTTCGTGGTGGTGTGCGTTTCCGTCATCATCTTCCGCTACACCAAGCCGGAGGCGCCCCGGACCTTCCGCCTGCCGCTGATGCCGGTGGTCCCCGCATTTGGCGTCCTGGCCTCCGCCTTCCTCATGTTCCAGCTGCACTGGGAGACCTGGCTGCGCTTCGGCATCTGGCTCGTGATCGGCCTGGTGATTTACTTCGGCTACGGCAAGCGGCACTCGCTGATGAACCCGAACAGCCCCCGGCACGACGAGGCAGTGGAGATGCACACCCAGGTGTAGACCACCCACCTCTGACGCGTTACCGACGAACCCCTCCCGCACCCCAGGTGCGGGAGGGGTTCGTCGTTTAGCGACGAAAGCTGAGGACGCGTTTGGGTTTTGGCGACGAGAGCTGAGGACGCGTTTGGGTTTTGGCGACGAGAGCTGAGGGCGCGTTGGACTCTCCCCAATGCTTCCTCACGTCTCGCAGGGGTTTCCCCAACGCTTCCTCACCTGTCTGGTCAGGGCGCGGAGGGGCGCCGTTATCGGGTGTCTGGCCGACCTGCAGAACGATCGGTCTTTCTAATGTGTATTGCTAAGAAAAGGTCGCTTTATCTTAAGGGATGTGAGGCCCATACTGATGGTTAAGACGATCACATCGCACTGAAAGAACGAGGAAAGCCATGACCAACACCGCCACGGATCACCGCGTGCAGGCAGGCAAGGACGCCGCTGTAGCCGGCGCCGTCGCCACCCCCTCGGCAGGGTCCGACGTCGCCGAAGCGACCGCCCTGGCCACCGACGCAATCGCCCTCGTCCGCCGCTGGCTGACCGAAGCCGCGAAGATGCCCGTGGACGCATCCGCCGAGCAGCTCGCCGGCGTCCTGAAGGACCCCAACGGCCTGGACTTCACCGTCGGCTTCGTCGACGGCGTGGTCCGTCCCGAGGACCTGCACGTCGCAGCCCGCAACCTCGCCGCCCTCGCCCCGAAGGTTCCCGCCTTCCTGCCCTGGTATATGCGCAGCGCTGTCCAGGCGGGCGGCCTCATGGCCCCGGTTTTGCCGCAGGTTGTCATTCCCGTGGCCCGCAAGGTCCTCCGCGAGATGGTGGGCCACCTCATCGTTGACGCGACCGACTCCAAGCTGGGTCCGGCCATCGCCAAGATCCGCAAGGACGGCATCAAGCTCAACGTGAACCTGCTCGGCGAGGCCGTGCTGGGCGAGCACGAGGCCTCCCGCCGGCTCGAGGGAACCCACACGCTGCTGGCCCGCCCGGACGTGGACTACGTCTCCATCAAGGTGTCGTCCACCGTGGCCCCGCACTCCGCCTGGGCCTTCGACGAGGCCGTGGAGCACGTCGTCGAGAAGCTCACCCCGCTGTTCGCCCGCGCCGCTTCCTTCCCCAAACCGAAGTTCATCAACCTGGACATGGAGGAGTACAAGGATCTGGACATGACCATCGCGGTCTTCACCAGGATCCTGGACAAGCCCGAGTTCAAGAACCTGGAAGCCGGCATCGTGCTCCAGGCCTACCTTCCGGACGCGCTCGCCGCCATGATCCGGCTGCAGGAATGGGCGGCCGCACGCCGCGCTGACGGCGGGGCTGCCATCAAGGTCCGCGTGGTCAAGGGCGCCAACCTTCCCATGGAGCAGGTGGAATCCTCGCTGCACGACTGGCCGCTGGCCACGTGGGGCACCAAGCTGGACTCGGACATCAACTACAAGCGCGTCATCAACTACGCGCTGCACCCGGACCGGATCGGCAACATCCGCATCGGCGTCGCCGGGCACAACCTGTTCGACATTGCCTTCGCCTGGCTGCTGGCCAAGCAGCGCGGCGTCGAGTCGGGCATCGAATTCGAGATGCTGCTCGGCATGGCACAGGGCCAGGCCGAGGCGGTCAAGAAGGACGTCGGCTCCCTGCTGCTCTACACACCCGTGGTGCACCCGGCCGAATTCGACGTCGCCATCGCCTACCTGATCCGCCGCCTCGAAGAGGGCGCCAGTCAGGAAAACTTCATGTCGGCCGTGTTCGAGCTCAGCGAAAATGAAGGACTGTTCGAGCGCGAGAAGCAGCGCTTCCTGTCCTCCCTGAAAGAGCTCGACGACGAGGTGCCGCCGCCCAACCGCCTGCAGAACCGCAGCCTTCCGGCAGAGCTGATGCCCCGCACCGGCTTCCAGAACACCCCGGACACGGACCCGTCCCTGCCCGCCAACCGCGACTGGGGCCGGGCCATCCTGGACCGGGTCCCGGCGTCGACCCTGGGCAACGCCTCCGTTGAGGCTGCCACGATCGCCGACGCGGACACCCTCAACACCGTGATCGCCACGGCCGTTGAGAAGGGCAAGGCCTGGGCTGCGCTGTCAGGCGCCGAGCGTGCCGAAATCCTGCACCGCGCCGGTGACGTCCTGGAGGCCCGCCGCGCGGACCTGCTCGAGGTCATGGCCAGCGAGACCGGCAAGACCATCGACCAGGGCGACCCCGAGGTCAGTGAGGCCGTTGACTTCGCCCACTACTATGCCGAGTCCGCCCGCAAGCTGGACCAGGTCGATGGCGCCACCTTCGTTCCGGCGAAGCTCACCGTGGTCACCCCGCCGTGGAACTTCCCGGTGGCAATCCCCGCCGGTTCCACGCTCGCGGCACTCGCCGCCGGCTCCGCCGTCGTCATCAAGCCTGCCAAGCAGGCCCGCCGCAGCGGCGCCGTCATGATCGAGGCGCTGTGGGAGGCTGGCGTGCCCCGCGACGTGCTCACCATGGTGCAGCTGGGCGAACGCGAGCTCGGCCAGCAGCTGATCTCCCACCCGGCCGTGGACCGCGTGATCCTGACCGGCGGCTATGAAACCGCCGAGCTGTTCCGCTCCTTCCGCAAGGACCTGCCGCTGCTCGCGGAGACCAGCGGCAAGAACGCCATCATCGTCACCCCCAGTGCAGACCTGGACCTCGCCGCGAAAGACGTTGCCTACTCGGCCTTCGGCCACGCCGGACAGAAGTGCTCCGCCGCCTCACTGGTGATCCTGGTGGGATCGGTTGCCAGGTCCAAGCGGTTCCATAACCAGCTGATCGACGCCGTCACCTCGCTGAAGGTCGGTTACCCGGAGGACCCCACCAGCCAGATGGGCCCGATCATTGAGCCGGCTAAGGGCAAGCTGCTCAACGCGCTGACCACCCTCGGCGACGGCGAGAACTGGGCCGTCGAGCCCAAGAAACTGGACGAGACCGGCCGGCTCTGGAGCCCGGGCGTGCGTTACGGCGTCAAGCGCGGATCCTACTTCCACCTGACCGAGTTCTTCGGTCCCGTCCTCGGCGTCATGACCGCGGACACCCTGGAAGAGGCCATCGCCATCCAGAACCAGATCGAGTACGGCCTCACCGCCGGCCTGCACTCCCTCAACACCGACGAGCTGGGGCTGTGGCTGGACACCATCCAGGCCGGCAACCTCTACATCAACCGCGGCATCACCGGTGCCATCGTGCAGCGCCAGCCGTTCGGCGGCTGGAAGAAGTCGGCAGTTGGCGCCGGCACCAAGGCGGGCGGCCCCAACTACCTCGCCGGTCTTGGCGGCTGGACCAGCACCGAGAGCACCCAGGGCGCTTCGGCGGGCATCGCCAACCGCAGGGTGCAGCGGCTTGTGGAGGCAGTGAAGGGCGAACTCAATGCCACCGACCTGGAGGCCCTGCAGCGGTCGCTCGGCTCCGACGCCCTCGCCTGGGCGGACGAATTCGGCACCGCCAAGGACGTCTCGGGCCTGAGCGCCGAGCGGAACATTTTCCGCTACCGTGCGCTGCCGGTCACCGTCCGGCTGTCCGACGGCGGATCCCTGCGGGCGCTCGTCCGGACAGTAGCCGCCGGCGTACTTGCCGCTGCCCCGCTCACCGTCTCCTCCGGCGTCGAGCTTCCCGCCCAGCTGCGTTCCGTGCTCACCGGGCTGGACATCCCCGTGACGGTGGAGAACGACGCCGAGTGGCTGGCATCCGCGGGACGTCTCGCCGCGGCGGGCAAGCTGTCCGGCGGACGCATCCGCCTGATCGGCGGCTCCGCAGCTGACCTGGCCGAAGCGACCGGTGGCCGTCCGGACCTCGCCATCTACTCCCACGAGGTGACGGAGGCCGGCCGCATTGAAATGCTGCCGTTCCTGCACGAGCAGGCCGTCAGCATCACGGCGCACCGGTTCGGCACGCCCAACCACCTCTCCGATTCGCTGATCTAGGGGTTCGCTGATCCAGCGGGACTGACAAGGCAACAGAACGGGCGGGCACCCACAAGGTGCCCGCCCGTTCTGATGCTTGCTGCTTTGCTGCTTAGCCCAGATACCAGCCGGGTGGAGCCCACGACGCAGGAACGCTGTGTGCGGAAAAGTCCTCGCAGCGCGTGCAGGTATACGCGACTTCGCCCAGTTTCCGGACGGTGCCGTCCTGACGGTGCTTGGGCGGCACGAAGGACTCAAGGTAGATGAACTCGTCTGTTCCGCATTTTTCGCAGTTGGGCTGGCCGATGTACTCGGCGTCCACGGTCATGGAGTGGCGGGTATAGCGGGGGTTTGCGGCTGTGGTCACGGCGTACCTATCCCGAACACACGGGCGTCATTACCAAGCATGTTCGTTATCGAAACCTGTGCATGTTATCGGCCGCTGCATGACCGCAACAGTCACAGCATAGGCCAGCTGCGAACCGTTATCAATCATTTTGCCGCACGCACCCCGGCCCCGGCCGGCTCAAACAGGCTTCTTGAGGGTTCTTCCCATGATGGCCTGGGTCAGGGCGTCGATCACCTCGGCGTTCGCCAGTGGGTTCCTGATCAGCGTGAAGTCGACATCCCCCACCGGCGGCAGCTCGAAGCGGCGGGTGATGATCTTCAGGTCCTCGGGAACCAGCGAGGACGGCATCACCGCCACCCCGATGCCGGCGCGGACTGCCGCCAGCACACCGCTGATCTGCTTGGTGGTGCACGTGATGCGCCACGTCCGGCCCACGGATTCGAGCGCGTCGATGGCGAGCTTACGGCTCAGGCTGGGCGCGGGATAGGCGATCAGCGGCACCGGATGGCCGGGTTCCAGCGCTGTCTGTTCGAGACCCACCCAGGAAAACGTGTCGTGCTGGACCACCGTGCCGTCCTTGGCGCCGGCCACCCACTTCACGAACACGAGGTCCAGCTGGCCGGAATTCAGGCGCTTGTACAGCTGGTCGCTCTGGCCGACCGTGAGCTCGAGGTTGATCTGCGGATAGATCTGCCGGAACTCACGGAGGATCCGCGGCAGGCCGGTAATGGCGAGGTCGTCGGCGGTGCCGAAGCGCAGGCGCCCACGCATGGCCGAGCCGGAAAAGTAGCGGGCGGCGGCATCGTGGGCTGCGAGGATGCTCCGTGCGAAGCCTGCCATGGCATCGCCGTTGTCCGTCAGCCTGACGTCCCTCGTGTCCCGGCTGATCAGCGTCCGCTTGGCCGCAACCTCGAGCTTGCGCACGTGCTGGCTGACCGTCGGCTGGGCCAGGCCCAGGCGTTCTGCCGCCTTGGTGAAGCTCAGCGTTTCGGCGACGGCGAGGAACGATCGGAGCTGGGCCGGTTCGAACATTCGTCCTCCTCGACGGCCGGGAATCATTACGTTCGGCAATGATAGTTATAGGAGCAATAGTCTTCCACAATTAGAAGTGCGCGCCATAGCGTTGAGGACATCCCCGCCGGCCCGCTCACCTGAGGAACCCCTGTGACACCCCCACCGCCGCCTCTGGCCACCGTCACCCAGCCCGTCGCCGTCGTCAGTGAACGGCTTCCGTGGCGTCACACCTTCATCTCACTCCGGGTTCCCAACTTCAGGCTCTTCGCCACGGGCCACTTCATTGCCGTCATCGCCATCTGGATGCAACGGATCGCCCAGGACTGGCTGGTGCTCCAGCTCTCCGGATCGGTCACCGCCGTCGGCTTCACAGTGGCGCTTCAGTTCCTGCCATCCCTGCTTCTGGGACCGTGGGGCGGAATGGTCGCGGACCGGTTCTCCAAGCGCAGGATCCTCATTCTGTGCCAGTCGGCTGCAGCCATCCTCGCCGCTGCGCTCGCCGCCCTCGCACTCACCGGGAGGATCGAGGTCTGGCACGTCTACGTCATCGCACTGGTGCTCGGCCTGGTCACCGTGCTGGACCAGCCGGCCCGGCAGGTGTTCGTCCATGAGCTGGTGGGGCCCCGGTACCTGCGGAACGCCATCAGCGTGAACTCGACGACGTTCCAGCTGGGCGGCCTGATCGGTCCGGCGATCGCCGGGGTACTGCTGACCGCCGTCGGCGCCGGCTGGGCCTTCGCCGCCAACGCGGCGGCCTGCTGCTCCACCGTGGCCATGCTCCTGCTGCTGCGGCGCGACGAGCTGTTCGTCAGCGCGCCGGCACCCAAGTCCAAGGGCATGCTGCGGGAAGGGCTGCGGTACGCGCTGAGCAAGCCCACCATCTACTGGCCGTGGCTCATGGTGGGCTTCATCTCCGTGTTCGCCATGAGCCTGCCGGTGCTGCTCGCCGCCTTCGCAGACCGGGTGTACGGAATTGGCGCGGGCGGCTACGGGATGCTGAATGCGCTGGTGGCGCTCGGGGCGCTGACCGGGGCGGTTGCCTCCACCCGGCGGCGGCAGCTGCGGCTGCGGTCCGTGGTCCTGGCGGCCGGCATGTACGGGCTGATGCTGTGCCTTTCCGCCGCCGTCCCCACCCTGCCGCTCTTCGGCGCCGCGCTGGTGCTGTCCGGGTTCTGGTGCCTGATGTTCCTCACCGCCTCCAACCAGCTGGTGCAGACCAGCTCCAACATGGGCATCCGCGGCCGCGTGATGAGCCTGTACATCATGGTGCTGATCGGCGGCCAGGCCCTCGGTGGACCCATGATCGGGTTCATCGCCGAGCATGTGGATCCGCACGCCGGGCTGCTGGTGGCGGGAGGGGTGCCGGCGCTCGCGGCGGCGACTGTCGCCGTCGTGCTTGCCCGCAAAGGTGAGCTGACGCTGAAGGTGGACCTGCGGAACCGGCGGGGACCGCTGAGGGTGGTGCGCCGGGCGGCGTAGACCTTAGCTTGCCGGCAGCACGGCGTGCGGGTAACCAGCCTCCCGGCGCTGAAACTCCAGCACGTCCTTGTTGATGATCGTGCCGTCGCGGATTTCGATCGCGCGGGCGATGGTATCGCTGTTCTCCCACACGGCATGGCCGGACATGACGGTCTCCAGGAACGGGAGGAGGGCCTCGCTGATTTCCCAGCTGGAGGAGTTCCACAGGTAGGACGGGCTGTGATCCACCGCGTAATAATCGATGTGCTCGCCCACTGTGAACATCGGCTCGGCGAATGTGGTGGTCCTGGCCCAGCTGAAGCCCATTCCCTCGTCGCAGGAGACGTCCACGATAAGACTTCCCGGCCTGAAAGCGGCCAGGTCTTCCGTCCGCAGGTACGTCAGCGGACTGTTGGGGTCCTGCAGGGTGCAGTTGACCACGATGTCGCTTTCGGCCAGAAACGGTGCCAACGGGACCCGGCCGCGTTCGGTGATGACCTGGCTGAGGAACGGCGCCTTGTCATCATGGTCGAACTGCGCAATCCGCACTGAGTGGATGGGGGAGCCCACCGCAGCAACCCCCCTGTTGGTCAGCACCTGCACGTCGTGGATGCCGTGGGCGTTCAGAGCCGTCACGGCACCACGTGCGGTGGCTCCGAAACCGATGACGACGGCGCGGAGCCGCCGGCCGTAATCGCCCGTGGACCCGGTGAGGGCCAGGGCGTGGATCACCGAGCAGTAGCCGGCGAGTTCATTGTTCTTGTGGAACACGTGCAGGCCGAAGCCGCCGTCGCTGGCCCAATGGTTCATGGCCTCGAAGGCGATCAGCGTGAGCTTCTTGTCGATGGCCAACTGCGTGATAGCGCGGTCCTGGACACAGTGAGGCCAGCCCCAGAGGATCTGGCCATCGCGCAAATCGGCGAGATCCTGCGGCTGCGGCTTGGGAAGCAGGACGACGTCGGCTTTGGCCAGCAGTTCTTCCCGGCTGGCCAGACCGCCCACCAGCGGGGCGAGCTGGGCGTCGGAAAAGCCGAAGCTTTCGCCATAGCCGCGCTCGAGGATCATGCGCTGGCGCAGCTCCGGGGCGATGCGCTCAAGGTGGAGAGGGTGCAGGGGCAGACGACGTTCATCCGGTTTGCGGGAGGAAGAGACAACCCCGAGGGTCAGATGGTTCGGCGGGACGGTCACTTCTTCTTCGCAGGCACTGGCTTCGCGCTCGTCTTGTCCAGTGAGCTGGCCGGTGCCGCGGCGGCTCTCTTGTCGGCGCGCTTTTCCTTGATGGATTTCGCGGATTTTTTGGATGCTGCTTGACGGGGGGACTTGTCAGCCATGGTTGCTCCTGTAGCGGAACCGAAGAGGTTCCTGACCTCTGACGATACAGGTAGCTGCCTAATGGGCCGCGGGCCCGATCAGGTTCCGGGCCGGCTGGGGCTGGAAGGAGTTGGAGCGGCTGACGGGAATCGAACCCGCGTATCAAGCTTGGGAAGCTAGCGCTCTACCATTGAGCTACAGCCGCAGTCGCACCGGAAACTGCCCGGGGCAGAACCTAGCTTAGCGCAGTTGTGCGGCCACTCCGGCCATCTGGATCCCGAGTCCGCGCGACTCGGCAAACGCGGCCGAACGGCCTCCCGTAACTGTTCGGTAAAGGCGCGTGCGGTGCGCGGTCACGGGCCGGCGCGGGTGACTATCCTGAGTCTCGTTAGCTGCAGTAAGGGGAACGGGCTACGCAAGGCATGGCCCGACGTCGGAAAAGGATCCCCATGGCAGGTGCAGAACACGAGGTCCTCGTTGCGCGCGACGCCATGACGGTCTACTCATTCCTCCTGGACGGCGCGAATCTAACCAGATGGCAGGACGACGTCCGGAGCGCAGGGCTCAGCTCGGGCAGCGCCGGCAGCGTGGGGGCCAGGTACCAGGTCACCGTGGACGGTCCCCGTGGCCAGCCGGTGGCGCGCGATTACGAGATCACCCAGGCGCGGCCCGGCGCCGAAATCGAGTTCCAGGTGGTGGCCGGGCCGTCCCTCCTGCGCGGCGGTTTTTACCTCAGTACCGAGAGCGCCGGGACCCGGGTGCGGTTCGCGCTTGAGGTCCCGACGCCCGGTTTCTGGAGTTTCATCCGTCCGGCATACCGGCGCGAGCTCCGGGCGGCCGTGGGACAGCTTGCGAAGCTGCCCGGCGTCATTGAAGAGCGGACGACGGCGGACTGAGACTTTCCGCTTGTACGCTGGAGTTTTTGTACAGATACCGCGAGCTAAACGGCTTTCTGAGGCCAACATCTGTACAAAAACTCCACCGAAGTGTACGACCGGCGGCAGGAACCCGCTTTTTGACAATGGTATTTTTGACGGTGTGCTGATCTCTGACCGCGACATTCGTGCCGAAATTGATTCCGAACGGATCGTCCTCGATCCGTACGAAGCCGCGATGGTCCAGCCGTCCTCGGTGGATGTCCGGATTGACCGCTATTTCCGGCTGTTCGACAACCACAAATACGCCCACATCGATCCCGCCGAAGAGCAGCCCGAGCTGACCCGGCTGGTGGAGGTGGAAGAGGGCGAACCTTTCATCCTGCACCCCGGCGAATTCGTGCTCGGCTCCACCTACGAAACCGTCACGCTGCCGGACGACATCGCCGCGCGCCTTGAGGGCAAATCCTCACTCGGACGCCTCGGCCTGCTGACGCACTCCACGGCCGGCTTCATCGATCCCGGCTTCTCCGGGCACGTCACGCTGGAGCTGTCCAACATGGCCACGCTGCCCATCAAGCTCTGGCCCGGCATGAAAATCGGCCAGCTTTGCTTCTTCCGATTGTCCTCCGCCGCAGAGTTCCCCTACGGCTCAGGCGAGTACGGCAACCGCTACCAGGGCCAGCGCGGACCCACTGCGAGCCGCAGCCACCTGAACTTCCACCGGACCGACATTTAGCGGAATCGCCCCGGTGAGCGTGCTCAGGCCGGCACCGGCTCCGGCCGCGCGGGGCGGGAGAACTTCTTGACGAGCGGCTCGATGTAGCGGGCAGCCAGCGGCCCGATGACCGCCATAATCAGGACATATGCCGTGGCCAGGGCGGCGAGTTCGGCCTCGACAACACCGGATGTCACGGCGAGGCCTGCGATGACAATGGAGAACTCGCCGCGGGCAATCAGCGCGGCCCCGGCGCGGAAACGGCCCGGACGCGCAATGCCGGCGCGCTTCGCGGCCCAGGCTCCGGTGATGATCTTGGTGGCGGCGGTGAGGACCGCCAGGACAAGCGCCCACGCCAGCACCGGCGGGATGGACGCGGGGTCGGTGTTGAGCCCGAACGCCACGAAGAAGATGGCGGCGAAGAGGTCACGCAGCGGCTCGAGGATCCGCGTTGCGCTGTGGGCGGTTGCGCCGGAGATCGCGATGCCGAGCATGAAGGCGCCCACCGCGGCGGAAACCTGCAGTGCGGCAGCCAGGCCGGACACGAGCAGGGCGGCGCCGAGCAGGTTGAGGAGGAAGACCTCGGAATTCTCGCTGTGCACGGCCTTCGAGACGTGGTGTCCGTGCCGCAGGGCCACCAGCAGCACCACGGTGACAACAGCCAGCGAGACGCCCACGGTCTGCATGCCGCCCAGGAAGCTGACCCCGGCGAGCGTGGCAGTGAGGATCGGAAGGTAGACCGCCATCGCCAGGTCCTCGAAAACCAGGATCGAGAGCACAACCGGGGTTTCCCTGTTACCGATACGGCCAAGGTCCGTGATGACCTTGGCCGCAATGCCCGACGACGATATATACGTGACTCCGCCCATAACCATGGCACCGACCACTCCCCAGCCGAGCAGGGCAGCCAGGGCAGCCCCGGGAATGAAATTCAGGACGAGGTCGAGGATGCCCGCCTTCCACGATCTGCGCAGGCCCGTGACCAGTTCCGTTGCCGTATATTCCAAGCCGAGCATAAGCAGCAGCAGGATGACACCGATCTCGCCCGCAAGGTGGGAGAACTCCTTCATGCCGCTCAGCTCCACCAGGCCGCCCGCGCCGAAGCACAGTCCGCCCACCAAATACAGCGGTATGGGGGACATCCCGATCCGCCCGGCCAGCCTCGCCAGCAGACCGAGGCAGAACACGACTGCCCCCAGTTCGATGAGCGTCAGGGCCACGCGGTCCATGATGGTCAGCCGTTGCGCAGGATGTCGGCCGCAGCGTCCAGGCCTTCTTGCGTGCCGACGGCGACCAGCAGGTCGCCGGGGTGAAGGACGACGTCGGGACCCGGCGACGGGACCACCTCGCCTTCACGCATGATCGCCACAATCGAAACGCCGCACCGGGTGCGGATGCAGGCCTTGCCCATGGGCTGGTTCTGGAACGGGGAGTCCGCGGCGATGGAGAACTGCCTGGTGGTAATCCCTGGAACTTCCCGGTGCGCCTCGGTCAGCTGCATGGCAAGATGCTGTCCGCCGAGCAGATTCCCCAGTGTTGCCGCCTCGTCGCCGGTCAGCGGTATCGAGGCCTGGCAGGTGTCCGGGTCATCCCACGTGGAGACGAACAGTTCGGTCTGGCCCTCGCGGAGTTCCACCACCCCGATGCGCCGGCCGGATGCTGTCATGAAGTCCTTGCGCCGGCCCAAACCCGGGAGGTCCGTCTCTTCCACGTTCATGACATCAGCCTAGTCCGCGAACCCGCGATTTCGGCTGAAACTGTGCGCCCTGACGGGAGCTTAAGTGTTCATGCGCGCTCGCTGCCGGGGGCGGGCTAGGACTGGGGGACGACGGCGATCTCGGCGTCGCTCGGGGCCTTGACCGGCAGGAGGACCAGCAGCCCGGCGAGCAGCACTACCATGATGCCCAAAATGCCCCAGCGCTGCGCGTCGCCCTCAGCCACCAGGGGAGTGGCCACGGCGATGCACAGGGTGAACAGGGCCGGGGCGAGGAAGCTGACGGCGCGGCCGGTGGTCGCATACAGGCCGAAGAGCTCACCGGATTCACCCTGCGGGGCCAGCCGGGCCAGATACGCACGGGACGAGGACTGCGCCGGTCCAACAAACAGGCAAAGGAACAGGCCGAAAACCCAGAACGTGGTGGAACCTGACCAAGGCACGCCGAAGAATGTGTGGTTGTCGTTTCCCAGCACCAGGATCACCGTTCCGGCGACCAGCAGGCCGGTGAGGGAGCCGATGATCACGGCCTTCGGCCCCACCCTGTCGTCCAGGAAGCCGCCGATGATCGCGCCCGCGGCCGCCACGATGTTGCCGAAGATGGCGAAAACGATGACCTGGGGCAGCGTGAAGCCGAAGGTGCCGGCCGCGATGATTCCGCCGAAGGTGAAGACCGCCGCCAGGCCGTCCCGGAAGATGGCGCTGGCCAGCAGGAAGAAGATGGTGTGCGGGCTGGTGCGGTAGATCGCCTTGATCCTGCGCACCAGCAGCCCGTATGACGCCAGGAATCCGAGGCTCGCCGCCCGCTTCGGCTTGGGCAGCTCCGGGACCGCGAACATGACCGGCAGAGCGAAGATGGAGAACCACAGGGCGGAGAACACCGCCACCAGCCGGATGTTCAGGCTGTCCTGGGTAGAGGCGCCGAACCAGTCGAAACGAGGCTGCACGAAAAGCTGGAGCACGATGAGCAGGGCCACGATGCCGCCGAGGTAGCCCATGCCCCAGCCGAACCCGCTGACCTTGCCGATGTTCCGGGGCGTCGAAATCTGCGCCAGCATGGCGTTGTAGTTCACGCCCGCGAACTCGAAGAACACGTTGGCCAGGGCGATCAGGGAGACGCCGAGCAGGAGGAACTCGGGCCGGGGAAAGACGAAGAAGCACAGTGCTGTCAGGACTGCGACGGCGGCCGTGTTGACTCCCAGCCAGAGCTTGCGGCGGCCCCCGGTATCGGACCGCTGACCCGTGACGGGCGCCAGCAGGGCAATGGCCGCCCCCGCAATGGCCAGGGCTCCGCCGAGCACCGCCGAGGCACGGTCTTCACCGCCGAACGCCTGGGACGTCAGGTAGACGGTGAAGACGAACGTCGTCATGACCGCATTGAACGCCGCGGACCCCCAGTCCCAGGCTGCCCAGGCCAGAACGCGGCCCTTGCTGGACGCCTGCGGCCCTGCTTCAAGTTCCGACGGCGGCTGCGTTGCCTCGGATGCGGCTGCGGAGTTCATAGGCCGATGCTATCCGCCCGTGGCGAACAGTGACCCGACAACCCTCCTGTGAACTGGCGAAACTTACCTCCTGCCCCGCCCGTGCGGGAAAACCGTCGGCGCCCCGTTGATAAACTGTCGGAACCGAACCCAACGAATGACCGCCTGCTCCAACTTTTGATAACCGAATTCTGACTTTGCGGAGATACCAGTGATCACAGTCCTTGCCGTGCACTTCGCGGTGGCCGCTGTGGCGCCGTTCGTCTTCCGGAAGTTCGGCCGCAACTCGTTTTACGCGCTGGCCGCGGTGCCGGCCGGTTCGTTCGTCTGGCTCCTGTTCCAGCATGCCGCGGTCTACGGCGCCCGATCTCCTGCGCAAACCGGCCCAGCAGAAACCGGCCCACCCGCCGAAACCGTCCCACCCGCTGAAACCGTCCCGTGGATCCCGGGACTGGGCATCGAATTCGCCTTCCGCATGGACGCCCTGGCGTGGGTCATGTCCCTGCTGGTCCTGGGTGTGGGCGCCCTGGTGCTGGTCTATTGCGCACGGTACTTCAAGGACAAGGACAGCTACCTCGGCGGGTTCGGCGCCCAGCTGCTGGCATTCGCCGGGGCGATGTTCGGGCTGGTCACCGCGGATGACCTGCTGATGATGTTCATCTTCTGGGAACTCACCACGGTCCTGTCCTACCTCCTGATCGGCTATGCACGGACGAGGCTTGCCGCCCGCCGCTCCGCGCTGCAGGCACTCATGGTCACCACCGCCGGCGGACTGGCCATGCTCGTCGGCCTGATCATGCTCGGCGCAAGCGCCGGCACTTACCGCATTTCCGCCATCCTGGACCAGGCACCCGGGCTAGTCGCCGGACCGGCCGCGGGAGCCGTGGGCGCCGCCGTCGTCCTCGTCCTGATCGGTGCGGTAACCAAATCCGCGCTGGTCCCCTTCCACTTCTGGCTTCCGGGCGCCATGGCCGCGCCGACGCCCGTGAGCGCGTACCTGCACGCCGCCGCGATGGTGAAGGCGGGGGTTTACATCGTGGCGCGGCTCGCGCCGGGTTTCACGGACACCGCGTACTGGCTGCCGATGGTCCTCGGGCTCGGGCTCGCCACCATGCTGGTGGGCGGCTACCGGGCACTGCGCCAGACGGACATCAAGCTCATCCTGGCCTACGGCACCGTGAGCCAGTTGGGCTTCATCACCATGGTGGTGGGGCTCGGAAAGCCCGACGCCGCGCTGGCCGGGCTCGCCATGCTGCTGGCACACGGGCTCTTCAAAGCCACGCTCTTCCTCGTGGTGGGCATCATCGACCACCAGTCGGGCACCCGTGACATCCGCAAGCTTTCGGGCGTTTTCCGCTCCTCCCGGGCCCTCGGCATCGTGGCCGGCGTCGGCGCCGCCTCCATGGCCGGCATCCCGCTGCTGGGCGGCTTCGTGGCGAAGGAGTCGGTGCTCGAGGCGTTCGTGCACTTCGCCGCCGCGCCCGGCTACGGCCCCTGGGGCGCAGTGGTCCTGGCGGGCGTGGTGCTCGGCTCCGTGCTGACCTTCGCCTACAGCGCGCGCTTCATGTGGGGCGCCTTCGCCGTGAAGCCGGGCGTCGAGAACACCCCGTTCAAGGCCATCCGGCCGGCCTTCCTGGCGGCACCGGCGGTGCTGAGCGTCCTCACCATTGTGTACGGCCTGTGGCCGGTTCCGGTGGATGCCTGGATCCAGCCCTACGCGGCACTGTTTACCGAAGGAACGCACGACGCCGCCACTGCGGCAGGTGCCGCAGGGCACCTCGCGCTGTGGCATGGGCTGACTCCCGCCTTGGGCCTGACCGCCATCACCTTCGCCGCCGGCGCGGCAATGTTCTACGGACGAGCGGTGGTGGACCGGATCCAGAGCGCCGTTCCGCCGTGGTTCGACGCCGACCGCGGCTACCAGCTGACCATCGGCGCGCTGGACGACGTCGCCGTGTGGATCACTGGACGCACGCAGCGTGGTTCGCTGTATTTCTACCTGGCCGTGATCCTCAGCGTTGCCTTCGTGCTGCCCCTGTCCGCGCTGATCACGGCGAACAAGCCTCTTCCCGAAGGGCTGTATTTCGTCGACCCCAACTCGCCCCTGCAGCTGGTGGCGGGCGCCGGGATCGTGATCGGGGCACTCGCCGCCGTCCGGGCCAACAAGCGCTTCCTAGCCGTACTCATGGTTTCCGTCACCGGTTACGGCATCGCGCTGATGTTCGCGCTGCAGGGCGCCCCTGACCTGGCACTGACGCAGATGCTCGTCGAGACCATCATCCTGGTGGCGTTCGTGCTGGCCATGCGCAGCCTCCCGGCGGAGCTGCGGGACCGCACCCGCGGCAAGTACCGGGTGGTCCGCGTGATCATCGGCCTGTCCTTCGGCGCCACCATGGTTTTCGCCGCCATCCACGCCATGGGCGCCCGCATCGCCACGCCCGTCTCCCTCGAGTTCCCCCAGCTGGCCTACGAGGGCGGCGGCGGGCTCAATATCGTCAACGTCACCCTGGTGGACATCCGTGCGTGGGACACCTTCGGTGAGATCTCCGTGCTGGCGCTGGCCGCGACCGGCGTGGCAAGCCTCATCTTCGTCCGGGGCCGCGGCGACCGGCTGCGCACGGCGTCCGCGGTGGCCGAGGGGACCGTGGGCCGCCGTCACGGCGTCGACAAATCGTCGCGGGACGGCGCCGCACTGGCGCTGACCCGCAAGTTTGCCGCGTCCGCGCGGGACCCGTGGCTCGTTGCCGGGCGAACCCTGGCACCGGAGCGCCGCTCCATCATCTTCGAAGTGGTCACCCGGCTGGTCTTCCACTCGATGATCATCTTCTCGCTCTACCTGCTGCTGGCCGGCCACAACCTTCCCGGCGGCGGCTTCGCCGGCGGCCTCATGGCCGGACTGGCGCTCACCCTGCGCTACCTTGCGGGCGGCCGCTTCGAACTGCGGGAAGCCACCCCCATCAGCGCGGGCACGCTGCTCGGGATCGGCCTTGCGACGGCCGCGTTGTCCGGCGCCGCGCCCGTTTTGCTGGGCGGACAGGTGTTCCAGAGCGCCATCATCGAGTTCTGGCTGCCGGTCTTTGGCGACATCAAGTTCGTCACCTCCACAATCTTCGACATTGGCGTCTACATCGTCGTCGTCGGCCTGGTGCTGGATGTGCTCCGCAGCCTTGGCGCCGAAATCGACGAGCACTTTGAAGAGCGTCCCCTGCACCAGGACGCACAGGAAGCACACGACGCACAGGACGCAGAGGACGGCGACGAGGGCAGTGAACCGGTGCCCGGCGGCATCCCGGCCGGATCAACCCGAGGCGGCACCGCATGACAGTGAACCTGACCCTGCTCACCGTCATGGGTGCGCTCTACGCCTGCGGCATCTACCTGATCCTGGAACGCAGCCTCACCCGTGTGCTGCTGGGGCTGATGCTGCTGGCCAACGCCACCAACCTGCTGATCCTCGCCACCGGCGGCTATGCCGGGCTGGCCCCCTTCTTCAGCAAGGACACGGACCCTGCGGCATACAACGACCCCCTGCCGCAGGCACTGATACTGACGTCCATCGTCATTTCTTTCGCGGTGACCGCGTTCATGCTGGGCATCATCTACCGGACCTGGGTGCTTGCCCGCCAGGACGACATCCAGGACGACATCGAGGACCGCCGCGTGGCCGAAACCCCCAGCTTCGACGCGGAGGACGACGCCGTCATCCCTGTGGAAACCTCAGAGTTCCCGTTGCCCATGCGCGGACCGGACGGTTCCGCCGTGGCAGAGCCGACGGCGACTGTCGAGGTAGGCGGCCGGATCCTCCTGGCCGAGCACGCGGCACTGGAGGAAAAACCGGGATCCGCCAATATCACCGGTGCGGACACAGACACAGACACGGACGGAGGGGCGAAGTGAACCTCGCAAGCCTGGCCCCGCTCGCCGTCGTACTTCCCATCCTGGGCGCGGCGCTGACGTTCGTGCTGATCCGGCATTCCCGCGCCCAGCGCGCCGTGAGCATTAGCCTGCTCTCGCTCACCCTGCTGCTGGAGTGCCTGCTCCTGGCGTCCGTCTGGAACGGCGGCACCGCGGCGGTAAACATCGGCGGCTGGCTGCCGCCATGGGGGATCGTCCTGGTGGTGGACCAGTTCTCATCGCTCATGCTCGTAGTGTCCTCCGCGGTGAGCCTCGCCGTCCTCGTGTACGCCACCGGCCAGGGCATGGCCGACGGCGACCAGGACGCCCCGGTGTCGATCTTCCACCCGACGTACCTGATCCTCGTGGCCGGGGTCTCCAACGCGTTCCTCTCCGGGGACCTGTTCAACCTCTACGTCGGCTTCGAGATCCTGCTGACGGCGAGCTATGTGCTGATGACCCTCGGCGGCACAGGTCCGCGCATCCGTGCGGGCGTCACTTACGTGGTGGTCTCGGTGGTGTCGTCGGTGCTGTTCCTGATTGCCATTGCCATGGTGTACGGCGCAACCGGCACCATCAACATGGCGGACCTGGCCATCAAGCTGTCGGAACTGGACCAAGGAACCAAGACGCTCCTGCACGTCATGCTGCTGGTGGCCTTCGGCATCAAGGCCGCCGTTTTCCCCTTGTCCTTCTGGCTTCCGGACTCATACCCCACCGCGCCGGCCCCGGTCACTGCCGTGTTCGCCGGCCTGCTGACCAAAGTGGGCGTCTACGCCATGGTCCGCACGGAAACCCTGCTGTTCCCCGGCGACAGCCTCAACACGCCGCTGATGGTGGTGGCGCTGCTGACCATGGTGATCGGCATCCTGGGTGCCCTCGCGCAGAGCGACATCAAGCGTCTGCTGTCCTTCACCCTGGTCAGCCACATCGGCTACATGGTGTTTGGCCTGGCGATGTCCTCCGTGGCCGGCCTCGCTGCTGCCGTGTTCTACGTGGCGCACCACATCACCATCCAGACCAGCCTTTTCCTGGTCACCGGGCTGATTGAGCGGCGGGGCGGCAGCTCGTCGGTGGACCGGCTCGCCGGGCTGGCCAAACTGTCCCCGCTGCTTGCCCTGCTGTTCTTCGTTCCCGCCATGAACCTTGCGGGCATCCCGCCGTTTTCGGGCTTCCTGGGCAAGCTCGGCCTGATCCAGGCCGGCATCGGATTGGGAACCCCACTGGCCTACGCCCTGGTGATCGGCGGCGTGCTGACAAGCCTCCTGACCCTCCTGGCCGTCGCCCGGGTGTGGAACCGTGCGTTCTGGCGCAAGGCCGAGGACGCGGAGCACCCCGACCCTGTGCTCCTGGCGGTGCCCGCCCCGGAGGGCGGCGCGACGGCGGTGCGCCTGCTGCCGCGGACCATGGTCGGGTCCACGCTGGGCCTGGTGGTGCTGGGTGTGGCGCTCACCGTCTTCGCAGGACCTCTCTTCCAGGTGGCGGACCAGTCCGCCGCGGCCATGCTGGACAGGTCCGCCTACATCCAGGCGGTGCTCGGTGACGGCGCGCCCGTCCCGGCCCTGGCGCTGAGCGGAGGCGGAAAGTGAGCCGGCAACGGGTGTCCCTGCGTCAGGAACTCCCGCTGCTGGTCTGGCTGGTCATCGTCTGGGGAGCACTCTGGCAGGACTTCAGCCCCGGCAACCTCCTCTTCGGCGCCCTGCTGGCGGCTGTGGTGGCGCGCCTGTTCTACCTGCCGCCGGTGGAGCTGAGCGGCCGCTTCAACGTGCTGAAGGCCGTTCCGTTCGCGGTGGTGTTCCTCGGTCGGGTGGTGGCCGCCAGCTGCCAGGTGTTCTACCTGGCGGTGGCCCAGGGGCCCAAGGTGACCAACGCTGTAGTCGCCGTTCCGTTGCGCAGCCATTCGGACCTGATGGTGACGGCCACCGGCCACGTGATCTCCCTGATTCCGGGGTCACTGGTTGTGGAGGTGGATAGGTCCACCTCCACGCTCTACATCCACGGACTCAACGTGCGGAACGGGGAAGACGTCCTCAAACTCCGCAAGGAAGTCCGCGACACCGAGGCGGGGCTCATCCGGATCATGGGAACGAAGGAAGAGCTTGCTGCCCTGAACCAGGAGGTTGGCGCATGATGGGGCTTGTCCTCACCGTCACGGCTGTGGCGCTGGCCCTCGCCGCCGCGGGCGCGATCATCCGCATCGCCCGCGGCCCGTCGCTCCTGGACCGGGTCCTCGCAGCGGACGTGCTGCTGGCCATCCTCGGCGCGGCGCTGTGCATCGACATGGCCGTGAACCGGCACCTGAACAACCTGATGCTGGTGGTGGCTGTGTCCGTCATCGGATTCATCGGCTCGGTGACGGTGGCCCGCTTCGTGGCCGACAGGCGGGAGCAGCCCAGTGAGTCCTGAACCGAATGCCGTGGACACGGTAATCGATGCAGTTTCGGCAGTGTTCATGGTGGTGGGCGCCCTGATGTCCCTCGCTGCCGCCATCGGACTGCTTCGCTTTCCCGATCTGATGAGCCGCATGCATGCCGCCACCAAGCCCCAGGTACTCGGGCTGTTCCTGCTCCTTGCCTCCGTGGGCCTGCAGCTGCGGACGTGGTGGGTGTGGCCGGTGCTGCTGGTGGCTTGGATCTTCCAGCTGCTCACCGTGCCGGTCTCGGCCCACATGGTGGGCCGCGCCGGTTACCGCACCAAGCACCTCCACAAGGAGCTGCTCAGCACCGACGAGCTGGAAGCCGTGGTGGTGAAGGCCGCCAAGGCCGCCCGCGAATCGGAAGAGGACGACGGCGGCAACCGCACCGCTCGCTGAGCCTGCCAACCCGGCGACCTGCTCGAAGGGGTTGGGGACTGAACAACATCCTTAAACGGGTCGGGCCCCGCCTGCTGTGCAGACGGGGCCCGACCCGTAGTGGCGGATCGCTCGATCTACCGGATCGCTCGATCTACCGGGTGGCGAGCACCCCGGTTGCCGTGCCGCCGCGGCTTGACTGGACCAGGACGCTGGTGATCTGCCGGTTCGGTCCCGGCTTGGCCCGGTAGGACCAGGCGCCGAGGGTGTCCACCTGTGCTGTGCCGATCTTGGTGACGGCCCGGCCGGGTGTGGTGTCGTAGATGACCACAGTGGTGGCGGGGACCAGGACTGCTGCGTTGCCGGCCAGTGTCGAGGTTCCCGTGACTCGCAGTTCGGTGCCCACCCGGTGGCGGGAGCCGGCGACGGTAACTGTATCGGTCTGGACCGTGAGGTTTACTGTTGCCGGGGCGCTGCCGATGCCGTTCTTGTCCGTGACGATCAACTGCATGACAACTGGTCCATTGGTGCTGGCGGCCAGGGGTGCGGTATCCGTGTTCTTGGCCCAGAAGGGGAGGGTGATGGTGGGTTTGGCGGTGGTGTCGCCGGAAATGGTAACGGTGGGTCCGCTGAGCTGGGTCCATTTGTAGGTGGCGGCCCCGGTTGAGGTGCTGCCGTCCAGTTGGGCGGTGCCGCCGCGGGTGATGGTGGTCGAAGCGGCGGAGGCTACCGCGGCGGTGGGCTGGGTTTCGCCGGTGACGGGTCCGCTGCCGGTGTCGACGACGGGACCGGGGTCCGGGGCGGGGGTGACGGGGTCCAGCCCGGCCGGTGTTGCCGCGCCGCCAGAAACGGTCACGGGCAGGGTGGCGGTGCCTCCGGCTGGGGTTTTCACGGTGACGGTTGCCGGCGGGGCCTTCACTGGCCAGGATTTCTCGGCGCCGGTTCCGGTGGCCGATGCTTCCATGGTTCCGAGCCCGGTGACGGTGAGCGGGTAGCCGGCTGTGGAGGTGGCGCCCACGGTGAGGTTGGTGCCGTCGTAGATGGCTTTGGTGATCATGACGCCGCTGGGTTTGGTGACGTTGATCTGGCTGCTGCTGGCGGGCTTGTCGCCGATGTTGGTGATCTTCACTGTGGCCGGTGCGGTGCCGGTGACCTGGAGCCGGGCGTAGTACCGGCCGGTGTCGGGGTCGCTGAGCATGGGGGTGGTTTCGAAAAGCCCGGTCTGCCCGTCGATCTGGAGCTGGGCGCCGTTGCCGCTGCTGGCGAACACGTCGATCATGTTGCCGTTCAGGACGGCGCTGTCGCCGTTGACGCCCTGGTTGGTGGAGATCTTGCCCTGGACGGTGAACTGGTCTGTTTCCAGGGCCAGGCCGCCGCCGTTGACGGAGAACTTGTTGTAGCCGGTGGGGCTTCCGGTGACGGTGTGGTCCTGGCCCGGGTCTCCGAGGTAGCCGGCAGGTGCGGCGGGCGCGGCGGCCGGGTCCCATTTCAGGAACGGTCCGATGTTGCTCTTCAGTGCTGTGGTGAAGTTGCCTGCTGCGGGTGAGATGTCTTCGACGAGCTTGCCGGCCCCCGTCCCGTCGGTGTCGATGGTGATGGTGCCGTAGGGGTGCTGGAAGGTCAGGGTGGTGTTGGCCGGCGCGCCCTTGACGACGATGCGCTGGCGGCCGAAGACCACCTGGTCGCCTTCGGTGACGGTGTTGGCGAACGCTGCCTCCAGGCCGAGGACCAGGACGGCCTTGCCGCCGCCGGGAAGGGCCAGTTCGGAGCCTGCGAGCATGTAGAACGCCTCGTCCGGGAAGTTGCCCGGGAACGAGATGGGTGCGGTCTCGTCCGGGATGTCCCCGGGCAGGAAACCGCAGAGCGGGTTCTCCGCGTCCAAGCACAGCTCGACGCGCGTTTTGTTGCTGTCTTCGTACCAGGACGGAAAGCCGTACTCGGTGTTGACGGGTCCGACGGCGGTCAGCTTGTTCAGGTTTGTCTGGGTTACCTGGGTTGCCGCCAAGGAGGCGCCTGCCCCCGTCGCCGCAAGCAGGACGGCCGTGGCGGCAGCAACACTGCGGCGGCGGGTTGCAAGCAGTGGTGATGAAAACAGCTGGCCCAGGCGTTCGGTTGCCGGGCCTTGTGGGGTGGGTACCATTTCTTGTCTCCTTTGAAAGGGGGCCATGGCATCCACTAAAAACGGGCAGGGTTGGGGAAACGTTCGGGTTCCGGGTTGGAAAAACCTTGGAAGCCGCCGCATCGGGCCGTTAGTGAGGGGGCCCGGCAGTCTCACCCGGCGCAACGGGCACGCCGCCGCATGTAAAGCACTGCCCCGGGTACCCTGCCGGCGTACGGGGCTTGCCGTCATCTGACAGGGCGTGCCCTTGTGACCGTGCACATGAACGGACCCGGCGCCGCAGGGTTGCGGTGCCGGGTCCGGCTGTTGCGAGCCTGGCCGAGGTCATCAGCACTGCCAGGTTCAGAACAGGTATAGATTGGCCTGCCGGGCTTGGAGAAACCCGGTACGGTTGTGGAACTGGCTGTGGGGGGACCCACCCCATGTGGGGGGCGCAGGCCGCGTTGGCGGGTGCAGGGACTAGACGATGTCCTGGGTCTTGGCGAAGCGGGTGATGGCCCGCTGTGTGCCGCGGTTCGCCAGCACCTGGATAACTGCGCTCACGGAGGCGGAGACGAGGGCGAACGTGAGGGCCGTGCGCAGCGTGGTGGGGACGTCGTCCTTGTCTCCCTTGGGGGGCTTCCGGCCCGTGATTTTTTCCCAGATCGTGTCGACGGCCTTGGTGCCGGCGAACCCTGCCAGCAGGCTGATGCCTGTGCCAAGCAGTTTTATGAAGAAACTCATTTCGGAACTCCTCGCGTGATGAACACTGGTCTTTCCTTAGCCTAGCCGCATGGACCGGTGGATCTCCCGCAACGCTTGCACCACGAGGTCGTGGTCCGCCTTCTGCGGCAGCCCGGACACGGTAACCACAGCCACCGCCCCCACATCCCGCACGTAGACGGGGAAGGCTCCGCCGTGGGCAGCGAAAGCGGACTGGTCGAACCAGGCGTTGTCCTCGATCCGTCCGCCGCCGGCCCTGCCGCGCAGGCCCACCAGCAGTGACGGCTCCTCGTAGCGCACGGCAGTCCGCTGCTTGGCCCGCACCCAGCCTTCGTTGTCCGGGGTGGCACCCTCGAGCGCCACATGGAAGAGCACCTGCTCCCCCTTGGTGATGTCGATGGCGATGGGCAGGTTGTCCTCCTTGCCCCGTTCGACCAGTTCCAGGCCCAGCGCCAGGGCATCGTCCTTGCTGAACCTCGGGAACTGCAGTTCAGCGATCTCCCCTGCGATCTGCCCGATCAGGGCTTCCAGTGCTCCCGCCGGCTGTCCTTCGGAGGAATCGGGGTCAAAGGCGGGCAGGGCAGCGCTGCCGGAGTCCTGTTGCGTCATGGCCTCAATCTACTCCGGACGGCAGTCCCGACACCGCATGAAAACTCCCGCATTGTGACAGCGCCCCCGGTTTACGGGCCGGGCGAGGTGTAAACTGGATCAGCCCACAAGGGCAGATTTATCACGACAGGGGAGCGCCGCCGTCGGGATGCAAAGGCAACTGCCAGCGCAACCGTGGATGGGCGCTGAGAGTGCGGACAGCCGCAGACCCTCGAACCTGATCCGGCTAGTACCGGCGCAAGGGAGTCGAGTTCTCAAAGTGCCCGGCAGCACGTGGCCCAGCCACCGGCAGCCGGGGGAACGCTTTCCCCTCCTGTTCCTCAGGAGGACCATCATGACAACTGCAGCAATCAAGAAGACCGGCTACAACTGGCGCGTGGCTGACATCGTGGTGGCGGCGCTCATCGCCGTTGCCGGCGGCGTGATCTTCTGGGCCTGGTCCCAGGGCGCCAACCTCATCTCCACCCCCGTCAACGCCGTCTACCCGCCCCTGACCGGCCTGTACGCCGGCGGCTGGATGATTCCGGCCGTGCTGGGCATGCTCATCATCCGCAAGCCCGGTGCTGCCCTGTTCTGCGAAACGGTGGCGGCCACGGGTGAGTTGCTCATGGGCTCGCAGTACGGCACCACGGTGCTCATTTCCGGTGTTCTCCAGGGCCTTGGCGCGGAGCTCGTGTTCGCCGCTCTGGTGTACAAGAAATTCAACCTCCCCGCCTCGCTGCTGGCCGGCGCCGGCGCCGGGCTCTTCTGCGGCCTGAACGATTCGTTCCTGCCGTGGGGCTGGAACATCGCCTACGCAGCCGGCGACAAGCTCGCGTACATCGTGTTCTGCGCCATCTCCGGTGCCGTCATCGCGGGGGCCCTGTCCTGGATCGCCACCCGCGGCCTGGCCAAGACCGGCGTGCTGAGCTCCTTCGCGTCCCGCAAGGCAGCCACGGAGCCCGTCTTCTCCTGATGCCTGAAAATCACGACGGCGGTGTCCGCCCCGCCGCGGTCACCGCCCGCGGCTGGGGCTGGCGCCACGCCGGCCGGTCCAAACCCGCGGTTCACGCCCTCGACCTGGACATCCGTCCAGGTGAACGGGTCCTGCTGCTGGGCCCGTCCGGGGCCGGCAAGTCCACGCTGCTTCACGCCCTCGCGGGTGTGCTGGGGGACAGTGACGCGGACGACGCCGGCACTTCCGACCGTGACGACGCGGACGAGAGCGGAGAGCTGCTCATCGACGGTGCGCCGCCCCGTTCCCGGCGCGGCCGCGCCGGGCTCATGCAGCAGGACCCGGAAACGCAGGTGGTGCTCTCGCGCCTCGGTGACGACGTCGCCTTCGGCGCCGAGAACCTCTCGGTGCCCCGCGACGAGATCTGGCGCCGCGTACACGAGGCACTGGACGACGTCGGACTGTCGCACCTTCCCCTGAACCACCCGACGTCGGCCCTGTCCGGCGGCCAGAAACAGCGCCTGGCGCTCGCCGGCATCCTGGCGATGCGGCCGGGACTCCTCCTCCTGGACGAGCCCACCGCGAACCTCGACCCGGAAGGCGTCCTGGAAGTCCGGGACGCCGTGGGCCGCTGCCTCGACAAGACCGGGGCCACCCTGGTGGTGGTGGAACACCGGGTAGCTGCCTGGAAAGACCTTGTGGACCGGATCGTGGTCCTGCAGCCAGGGTCCGCCGCGGACGGCGCGGTGCTGATCGACGGGACTCCGGACGAGGTTCTCGAGCAGGCGCGCGGGATGCTCACCGCTGCCGGCGTCTGGGTCCCCGGCTACGTTCCTGAGACCCGGCGCCGTTCAGGTGCCGCCCTTACGCCGCCCTCGGGGCATAACGCCGGCCAGCTGCTGCTGGCGGCCGAAACGCTTGCCGTGTCGCGGGAACGTCCACGCCGCCGCGGCTTCCGGTCCGTACCCCCGGAGCCCGTGCTGCGCGACGTCACAGCGCAGGTCCGGGCGGGCGAGGCGCTGACCGTCACAGGTCCCAACGGCGCCGGCAAGTCCACCTTTGCGCTGACCCTCGCCGGGCTTTTGCCGCCGGTGGCCGGCAAGGTCTCCGCGACGGTTGAGCTGAGCGCCGGAGCCGGGATCGACCCGTACCAGTGGAGGGCGGAGCAGCTGATCGCCCGGATCGGCACGGTGTTCCAGGAGCCCGAGCACCAGTTCGTCACCGGCCGCGTCCTGGACGAGCTGCAGTTCGGGCCGCGCCATCTGGGCCACGGCGAAGAGCGCGTCGACGAGCTGCTGGAGCGGCTGCGCCTCACGCATCTCGTGGACGCCAACCCATACACCCTCTCCGGCGGGGAGAAACGCAGGCTGTCCGTGGCCACCGTCCTGGCGGCGCACCCGCAGGTGCTGGTGCTGGACGAGCCCACCTTCGGCCAGGACGCCAACACCTGGGCGGAGCTCGCCTCATTCCTTTCGGAACTGCTCGATGCCGGCACGGCTGTGGTATCCGTGACCCACGACGAGGAGTTCACCCAGGTGCTTGGCGGCACCGAGCTGCGTCTGGGCTCCGGCGGCCGGCTGGAGCCCAGACCCGCCGAGCCAACGTCGGAACAGGCCGCGACATGAGGGACGCACTGACGCTTGCCGGAAATCGGGCGGTGCTGACCCGCGCAAATCCGCTGGCCAAGTTTGCCGCGGTCTTCCTGATCACCCTCGTCCTGGCGCTGTCCATCGACTGGATGTCGGCGTCGGTGGCGCTCGTGTGCGAGCTGCTGGTCTTCCCGCTGGCCGGCCTGACGTTCTCGCTGCTGTGGCAGCGCGGCTGGCCGCTGATCCTTGCGGCCGCCGTGGGCGGCTGGAGCACCTCCATACTGTCGGCGGACAGCGGGAGGATACTGCTCGACGTCGGCCTCTGGTCCATGAGCGAAGGTTCCCTTCAGCTGGGGCTGGGTTTTCTGCTGCGGGGCCTGGCCATTGCCCTGCCTGCGGTGCTGCTGATGAGCTGCACCGATCCCACCGACCTGGCGGACGCCTTGGCGCAAAAGGCTCGGCTGCCGCACCGCTTTGTGCTGGGTACCCTGGCCGCCATGCGGCTGGTCGGACTGATGGCCGAGGAATGGCAGACCATCGGCATGGCCCGGCGCGCCCGCGGCGTCGGATCGCGCGGCAACCCGTGGCAACGGATGCGGGCCACCCTGGGGCAGAGCTTCGGCCTCCTGGTCCAGGCCATCCGCCGCGCCACCCGGCTTGCCGTGACGATGGAAGCCCGCGGCTTCGGCGGTGCCAGCCGGACCTGGGCTCGCCCGTCCACCTACAGTGTGCTGGACGTCTGGGTGGTGCTCGGCGGAGTGCTGATCGCTGGCGGCGCCGTGGCTGCGGCGCTGTGGGCCGGCACCTGGAACATGGTGTGGCTGGAGGGCTCCTAACCCGCCGGGCGGGCCAGCCCGGCGGGCCGCGCCATCCGGACCTCGGCCAGCCCCTCCCAGTCTTCGATCGTGTCCCTGGCGCCGGTGAAGTCAAAGCCCTGGCGCTGGTAGAAGGCCTGGGCGCGCGGGTTGTCCGCGGCGACCCACAGCGCTGCCGCTTCGTTTCCGATCGCAGCCTCGAGCAGGGCCTGGCCGAGCCCCCTGCCCTGGTGGGACGTGAGGAGGTAGATGCCCCAGAGCTCGGTCTGCTCCCTCAGCCCCTTCGCGGGCGGAAGGGAACCGGCAAACCCCACCAGCTTCCCGGCGTCGTCCGCTACGAACTGCCGGCCCGCATGCGGGCCGGCCAAAAGGTGCCGCCACATCTCCAGCCGCTCTTCCACGCTTTGCCTGGCCATGAAGCCGGGTGACAGCAGGCGCGTGTAGGTTTCGCGCCAGCATTCCACGTGGAGCCGGGCCAGGGCCTCGGCGTCTTCGGGCGCGGCCCGGCGGATGCTGCAGGTGTGGTCCATGGGGCGAGTCTAAATGTTCGCGGCGGGCGTCAAATGCAGGAGTGGTTGTAGTCGAAGCCGTCGGCCACGAACTGGGTGAGGACTACTTTGCCGCCCGCCGTAAGGGGCGGCGCGGAACACATGCTCGTCGCGTCGGCGGGGGTGCGCGCCCCGGCCAGCCAGCTCGGCAGGGAGTAGAGGCTGCTGGCCGAACCGACCTCGCCCACGATCTGTCCCCACTGCCGCGCCGAGGAGTAGATGCCCACCCTGGCCCCGATGCTGTGGAAAAAGTCGGTCATGCCCTCCAGGTCCGCCCGGTTGGCATTCCTGTCGCCTGACCAGCTGTTGCCCGTCTCGACATCCAGCCACCAGAGGTACGTCTCAGGGTCGGGGATGGTCCGAAGGTACGCGTCGTCGAAGGCTTTCGCATACCCGTACAAGTAGGCGCACGCCGCGTCCTCCTTGCCCTGGCAGGTGCCATAGGGGTTGGCCAGGGACTTGCCGCCGTACTCGTTGTTCGCTGGCCACCAGGAGCCGCGCCGCCCGGGATTCGCGGTGTTCACGTAGAGCGCGAGGCGGGGCTGGCCCGTCCCTCCAGCTGCGTCCTCCGCCCAGTTAAGCTGCTGGTGGAGGCAGGGGTTGGTGGTGTTGGCGAGCCCGTTGTTGACTCCGACAATCGCGAACGCAGGCTCGTCGGGCAGCTCGCCGCTGCACTGCGGCCAGGAGACGTCGTTGCCCAAGGGGACCCTGCCGGGCTCTGGCGGCTGCGCCCGCGCCGCGCCGCTGGAAGTGGCGGAAGTCCTGGGTGAGGCCAGGGTGACGGCTGATTCGGGTGCCGGCGGCGCGCCGTCGTCGAGCCTCGGTCCCGGGATGAAGCCCACGGCTGTGGCGACCACGAAGGACAGCAGTGCTGAGGCCGGACGCCCGACGGGGTGGTTCCTGCCCCGCGCGGCGGAGCTGAAAATGGACACGGCGGCCTCCCATCCCTCATGGCCGCAACAGGTACCGCTAGCTTGCTCCCGGATGCGGGGCCGGGTCAAGGCCGCTGCACGGTCCTTGACCGGGGTTGCACAGGCCCTCACAGGTTCTGTCACACTGCTGTGGCCCGTTATTGGATGCTTATGCGTGTAACGGGTATATCACGGGGTCCACCACCCTGCGAAAGGCGCTTGAGGCGACTAAATAACTCATATCTGATATATTCGTCCCATGACGCAACAGACTGTTGAACACGTTGGCCTTCTGCTCCGCGACGCCCGCGGCCAGAAGGGGTGGACCCAGGGCCAGCTCGCCGCGGAACTCGGCACCAGCCAAAGTGCTGTGGCCCGCATGGAACAGGGCAAGCAGAACCTGAGCCTGAAAATGATCCAGCGACTGGAGGCCATCTTCGGCCGCAGCTTTGTCCAGCTCGGCAAATCCCAGATGACCCACCTCCGCGTGGAGGGCGGCAGGACGCTTTCGGGCTCCGTCGACGTCAACACCAGCAAGAACGCCGGAGTCGCCCTGCTCTGTGCCAGCCTCATCAACCGCGGCACCACCACGCTGCGCCGGCTGGCCCGCATCGAGGAAGTCAACCGCATCGTCGAGGTCCTGAGCAGCATCGGCGTCGAATGTACCTGGCTCAACGACAACGACCTCCGCCTCCGCCGCCCCGCGGACCTTGACCTGGCGTCCATGGACGCCGAGGCAGCACGCCGGACCCGCAGCGTCATCATGCTGCTGGGCCCGCTGCTCGATGAGACGGACGAATACCGGCTGCCCTACGCCGGCGGCTGCGATCTGGGCATCCGCACCGTGGAGCCGCACATGCAGGCACTGCGGCAGTTCGGTCTGTCCGTGGAGGCCAGTTCAGGCTTCTACAGCGTGCAGGCGCCGCAGACCGACGAACTGGACAGGTCCTTCGTGCTGACCGAGCGCGGTGACACCGTGACGGAGAATGCCATCATGGCCGCCGCCCACCGCTGCGGCACGACGGTCATCCGCAACGCCAGCCCCAACTACATGGTCCAGGACCTCTGCTTCTACCTGCAGCGCCTGGGTGTGGAGATCGACGGCGTCGGAACCACCACGCTGAAGATCACCGGCAAACCTACCATCGACGTCGACATCGAGTACTTCCCCTCGGAAGACCCCATCGAGGCGATGAGCCTCATCACCGCCGGCATCGTCACCAACTCAGAGGTGACCATCCGCCGGGTGCCCATCGAATTCATGGAAATCGAGCTGGCCACCCTGGAACAGATGGGCCAGCAGCTGGAGGTCTCCGGCGAGTACATGGCCCGCAACGGGCGCACCCGGCTGGTGGACGTGACCACCAAGCCCTCGGAGCTGCGCGCGCCGGAGGACAAGATCCACCCGATGCCGTTCCCCGGGCTCAACATCGACAACCTGCCGTTCTTCGCGGTGATCGCGGGCAACGCCGAGGGCCAGACCATGATCCACGACTGGGTCTACGAGAACCGTGCGATCTACCTGACGGAGCTGAACAAGCTGGGCGCGCGGATACAGTTGCTGGACCCGCACCGCATCTACGTCAACGGCCCCACGCGCTGGCGTGCCGCGGAGGTGGGCTGCCCGCCCGCGCTGCGTCCCGCTGCCTGCCTCCTCCTGGCGATGCTGGCGGCCCGGGGGGTTTCCGAGCTGCGCAACATCTACGTCATCGAGCGCGGCTACGAGGACCTGGCGGAGCGGCTCAACACCATCGGCGCCAAGATCGAGTACTTCCAGGACTGACGTTAAACCAAGCGCGAACGGACACTTCAGCCCCCTTTGCCCCGGCCGGTTTGGGGCCCGAGGTGTCCATTCGCGCTTCGTCATGTCGGGGACGTTTTGGCTGGCCTGGAGCACAATGAAGGCATGCGGACTTTTGGCGTGGAGGAAGAGCTCCTGATCGTGGATCCGGACAGCGGGGAGCCGCTGGCGCTCGCCGATGCCCTGCTGGCGCGCCGCAAACTCGCTGCCGACGACGCCCCGGGCAGGCCCCGGCTGGTGAAGAAAAAGGCCGAAACCACGTGCGACGACAACGAGATGGGCCTGAGCGCCGAGCTCAAGCTTGAGCAGATCGAGACGCAGACACGCCCATGCCTGGACCATGCGGAGCTGCTGCGCCAGATCCGCGCGGGCAGGGCGCTAGCTGACGAAGCCGCCCAGAGCCACGGTGCACGGATTGCCGCCCTGGCCACCTCACCGCTGGCCCTTTCCAGCCACACCACGCCGGATCCGCGCTACGCCAGAATGCTGGAACGGTTCGGCCTGACCGCCCAGGAGCAGCTCACCTGCGGCTTCCATGTCCACACCTACATCGAATCCCCCGACGAAGGCGTGGCGGTGCTGGACAGGATCCGGGACAAGCTGGCCGTCCTGATCGCGCTCAGTGCCAACTCCCCGTTCTGGAACGGCGTGGAAACCGGGTTCGAGAGCTACCGGACGCAGGCGTGGAACCGCTGGCCGTCGTCGGGCCCGTCCGCCATCTACGGCAACCTGTCCACCTACCGCCGCGTGGTGGGCCGGCTGCTGGATACCGGGGTGGTGCTGGATGAGGGCATGATCTATTTCGACGCACGACTCTCCCGGAACCATCCCACCGTGGAGGTGCGGGTGGCGGACGTCTGCCTCCGCGCCGAGGATGCCGCGCTGATCGCCGTCCTGGTCCGTGCGCTCGTGGAATCGGCGTGCCGGGAATGGCGTGAGGGTGTGGAGCCGGCACCTGTGCCAACGGTGCTGCTGCGGATGGCCGCCTGGCAGGCGAGCAACTTTGGCCTGCGCGGCGAACTGCTGGACTTCGGCAGCTTCCGGCCCGTGCCTGCCGAGGACGTGGTGAACTCGCTGGTCGACTTCCTGGAGCCGGTGCTGACCGAGAACGGCGAAATTGACCTGGCCCGGCAGGGCGTCGAGGCAATCTTCGCACGCGGTACCGGCGCTGCTGAACAGCGCGGCATCCGCCAGGTGGTGCTGGACAAGGCAGAGCCCGACGACGGCGGGCTGGGCGCCGTCGTCGCGCACGCTGTGCGCGCCACGCACAAGGGAACCGAGGAGTACGTCGGCCCGGATGCCGCGGGCGCGCCTGAACTCTTGCGCGTCCGTCAGCTCTAACGCGAGCGCTTCCCGCCAGTGCGAACGAACACTTAAGCCTCCTCCCTCTCCCTGGGGCGCGCGAACTGGCAGCTAATGCCCTCAAAACGCGCGTTGGAAGGCATTACCTGCCAGTTCGCGCGTGGTAATCCGCCTGAAATGTCGGCTGGCTAGTGTGGCATCACAAGTACCGCCCGGGGAAGGAACGGACCATGCGCGTAGGAATTATCAGGGCTTTAACCACCACCGACCGGCGACTGCTCAACTCACACGGAAAGCTGCTCCGTGCGACCTTCGGCTTTGACGTCACAACCCGGTGCATTCCGGACCAGCCCTCGGGGGTCCACGACGCCGAGTCGTTGCAGCGTGCGGTCCCCAAGGTGGTTGAACTCGCCCTGGACATGGCTCCGGACGTCGACGCGCTGGTCATCAGCTGCGCCGCCGATCCCGGTTTGCCGGAGGTGCGTGCCCTGCTGGACATCCCCGTGATCGGTGCCGGCTCCGCGGCGGCTGCGGCAGCCCTCGCCTTCGGCGGCCGGGTGGGCGTGCTTGGCCTCAAGCACTCAGTGCCCGGTCCCATTTCCGACGCCTTGGGCGAGCGTATGCTCCTGATCGACGGCGGCCCCGAGAGTGTGGAGACACCCGACGGCTTTCTGCTCCCCACAGGCATCTTCGACGCGCTCGCTGCCGCGCATATGCTGGTCGACGCCGGAGCGGACATAATCGTAGAGGCCAGCACAGGCCTGACGAGCATCGGCATGGCGGAGGTCCTGCGGCGCAGGCTGCGGATTCCCGTCATTGACCCTGTCACGGCTGCCGGCTCCATGCTTGTCTCCGCCGTTGCCTCCCGCGAGCTTCAGGCCGTTTGAGCTTACGGCTGCTTGAGCCTTCCCCGCAACGACCGCCAGCTGCCCCGGCTTAACAGCCCCATGACACGCGTGCACAGCGCCCAGTAGGCCACCCCGGCCGCCAAGGACGCTGCCACCGCCAGTGCCGGGCTGATTGCTTCCAGCAGCGGGTAGACCAGCCAGTGCACGAGGTACGCGTAGAGGGAAGCGCTGGCCAGCAGGACCGCCAGCCGCTGCAGCCCCCTGGGCAGGGGGATGGTGGGCAGCCAGGTGAGCAGCAGGATTCCGCCAACAAGCGTCAGCTCGCGGTGGGTATCCCCGAAGAAGTATCCGGGGACCGTGAGGATCGGGAGGGCTGACACCGCACACCGCTGGATCACCGTCCGGGCCCGCGCAACGGCCCACCCCAGGGCAAACAGCCACAGGGTTGGCGACGGGTGGGGGATGCCGGGATCAACGATGTCATAGCGCGAGAGCAGCGCGACGCCAGTGACGGCAAGCGGAAAGAGCAGCGGGAACCGCCGCTCCGCCCGGTCCGCCCAGGGTATGGCCAGCAGGGCTGTCATGCCCAGGAGGATGTAGACCAGCACCTCGATGAACCAGAAGTGCCACTGCGTGGTCACCGCTTCGGGGCCGACCACGGAGTTCAGGAGCAGGACATTGGCCAGGGTGTACCGGTCGGTGATCAGGTAGGCCACTCCGATGAAGGCCATGCTGGGCAGTGCCACCCTGGCGACGCTGGTGAGCTGGCGCCTGAACCGGGGAAGCCGTTCCCCGCTGAGCTGGAACCGGGCGAAGTTGTAGCCGGCCACCGCCATGAGCACGTGGGCCATTCCCGGCCATTTCATCAGCCCCACGTGGGTGCCGACGATGAGCACAATGGCCACGGCCCTGAGCACGATGCTGGTTTCGAGGGGGGCAAAGAACCGCCGCATCTTTCCGGCAGGCTTTTTCCCCGCGTGCTGCTCCAGGTTGCGGACCGGCGTCACGTGCCAGTCCGGTGGAAGGTGGCCCAGCAGCTGCTCCAGGCGGACGGACGTGGCCACGTAGGACAGCGAGTCGCCGCCGAGCGAGACGAACGTGTCGCCGTCGCCGATGTCCGGGCGCTCCAGGGTGTCGCGGAAGATCCGCCGCACGTCGTCGGGACCGGCAGCGGGGTCCGGCCCGGGTTTTGAGGGCCCTGGTTCTGACAGCGCAAGGACAGCCGGGTAGTCCACTTTGCCGGTGGCCAGGCGGGGGAGATGCTCGACGGCGTGCAGCTCCAGGGCCGCACGGGGCAGCCCGATGCCTTGGGCCAGGACCTTGGCCAGCAGCTGGGTGTCGTGGCTGCCCTCGACCGCGACGACGAGGCCCTGGTCTGTGCCCGCGCTCGCCGCTTCTACGCCGAGGTCGGCCAGGATGCGCTCCACCTGGCCGAGGTCAACCCGGAGGCCAACGATCTTGACGAACCGGCTGCGCCGCCCCACCACTTCATAGACACCGGCGGGGTGTTTCCGGGCCAGATCGCCGGTGCGGAGTTCGTGGACCGTGCGGCCGGCGCCGAGATCTTCCGGTGTCTCCGCGTAGCCGAGCATGACATTGGGCCCGGTGTAGACGAGTTCGCCGTGCTCGAGGCCCGGCACCGGCTCGATGCGGAAGGCGCCGCCCGGCACCGGGACGCCGATGGCGCCGGGGTGCTCGGCGGCCAGCGCGGGCGGAAGGTAGGCCATCCGGGCGGTGGCTTCCGTCTGGCCGTACATGACGAACAGTTCCCAGCCCTTCCGGCGGCCGAGCTCGGCGTAGCTCTGCACGCGTTCGGGGGCGAGCCGGCCTCCGGCCTGGGTGACATAGCGCAGGCAGGGGAGGTCCATGCCGGCAAAGCCCACCCGTTCCAGCAGTTCGAAGGTGTACGGCACCGCCGCGAACGACGTCGCCCCGCCGGTACGGAAAAGCTCCCAGAAGCACGGGTCAACAACGGACAGGTCCGTGAGCACCAAGCCCGCACCGCGAAGCAGGTGGCTGTTGATCACGGACAGCCCGTAACAGTAGGACATCGGCAGAGTGGTTGCGGCGCGGTCTGCCGGGCCGATGTCCAGGTACTCGGCAATAGACTCCGCATTGGCCTGCAGGTTGGCGGCGGACAGGCGCACGAGCTTGGGCGAGCCCGTGGAACCGGACGTGCTGAGCAGCAGCGCGAGGTCCGGATGGAGGTCGTGCCTGGTTCCGGGCCTGCGCTCCTCAAACACCGTCTCTCCCTTGGCGGGGCGCAGCACGACGTCGGGGTCGTACGCGGCCACCAGGGACTCGAGTGCCGCCGGCTTGTCCTCCGGCAGCAGGATCAGCGGGTGACCGCCGACCAGGGCGGCGAGATACGCCACCAGCGAACCGACGTCGTTCGCCGCAGCCAGTGCCACGAGGCGCCGCTGGCTCCCCAGCCGGAGGGCGAGGGCATCGACCCTGCGTGCCAAGTCCCGGTAGGTGAGGGTGAAGTTGTCGGTGAGAATGGCGGGCCGGTCCCCGTGGCCCGCCAGATCGGCGGCGAAGGACACCCGCGCGAAATCAAGCTGCGTGGTCACCGGAAGAGGATATTAGTTAAGGCTTACCTAAGTAAAACCGGCCAGGTGCCTGTTACGCCATGCGATACTCAGGCTGTGACGGCGTCGTACGAGTTCAGGGCGGCCTAATGGCTCTATCCGGGGCAGTCTGGCTGGCACTTCATGACGAGGTCCGGCTTGTCCTCGTCAGTGCCTAAGGATTGCGGCGGCTAAGCCGCCCCGGTCCACCGGGGACGGCTCTGCCGGTGCCGCCGGCCTGCACAGCGGCGACCCGGGAGCCTCCGACAACGTACGCTTCTTGCCGAATCCCTGCCTGCGGTGGCCGGGCCGCGGCGGGAGAACCTGCGCAGGCACAGGCGCGGGGGCCGAAACGGCCGCCTGAACCGGAGCGGACTCTGTCACCGGAGTTGACTCTGCCACCGGAGCTGCCGCCGCTGACAGGTCCGTAATGAGCCCCGTTCCGGCGCATTCGCGGACGTCGGCGATTCCGGCCGCAGCCGCGCGCTTGTCCTCGAAGGGTGCGGAGATCGCCAGCACGGTTCCGTCGGGGGCCTTCAGCCGGAACCGGAACTGGGACTCCGCGTCAACAAAAACTTCGAAAACTCCGGCCATGGCGGTCCTTCCGGTCAGGGAGGCTGCACGCAGCGTCTTCGCGGCCGCGGCCCCGAACGCATCGCTGCGTCTGTCCTTGGGTGGGGTGCTGAACCGACAGGGTTGATCGGTTCATCGGTGTCATTAGAGTCTGCCCAGTGCACACGGAGCCTAACAAGACCGTCCGTGTAAACCCTGGGTAAACCCTGCTGGTCCACCCACTAAACCGTGCCGCACCCGTGTTCTCAAAGGATGCCAGAAATGAAGGGACCTGCAGCGCAACCCGTGTTCACAGCCCGCCATGGGAAGTAAGAAACAGCATGCCCGCAAGGGCGAGATCTGAAAGCTCAGATCTGCTTAAGCGCCTGCTCCAGGTCCGCGATGAGGTCATCAGCGTCCTCCAGGCCTACGGACAGCCGCACCACTCCATCGCTGAGCCCGATCGCGGCGCGTCCTTCCGGCCCCATGGCCCGGTGCGTCGTGGTGGCGGGATGGGTGATCAGCGACTTGGCGTCGCCCAAATTGTTGGAGATGTCGATGATCTTCAGGGCGTCCAGCAGCGCGAAGGCGGCTTCCTTGCCCGACCGGCCAGCCGTCGTCGCGAGCTCCAGCGTGAGGACGGTGCCGCCGGCCTTCATCTGCTTGGCCGCCAGTTCGTACTGCGGGTGCGACGGGAGCAGCGGGTACTTCACCCAGTTGACAGCGGGCTGGGCCTCCAGCCATTCGGCCAGGCGCAGCGCCGTGGCGGAGGAGTGGTTCACGCGCAGCGCCATGGTCTCCAGGCCCTTGGTGAGGACCCAGGCATTGAATGAGGAGAGCGCCGGGCCAGTGTGGCGCATGAGCTGCTTGACGGGGCCGTCGATGAATTCCTTGGTGCCCAGGATGGCTCCGCCCATCACCCGGCCCTGGCCGTCGATGTGCTTGGTGCCGGAGTAGACCACCACGTCCGCGCCGAGGTCTCCGCAGCGCTGCAGCAGCGGGGTGGCGAAGACGTTGTCCGCCACAACCTTGGCGCCGGCGGCGTGGGCGAGTTCGCTGACCGCCGCGATGTCCACGATTTCCTGCATGGGATTGGACGGGGATTCGAAGAAGACGGCGGTGGTGGGCACCGAGAGGGCCGCGCGCCACTGTTCAAGGTCCGGACCGTCCACGAACACCGTCTCCACACCCCAGCGCGGCAGGATTTCGTTGAGGATCACGAAGCAGGAGCCGAACAAGGAACGGCTGGCGACCACACGGTCCCCGGCCCCGAGCAGGGCGCCCAGGGCGGTGAACACGGCGGACATCCCGGACGCCGTCGCAAAGCACGCCTCGGTGCCTTCGAGCAGGCGGAGCCGTTCCTGGAAGGTGGCCACGGACGGGTTGCCGTAGCGCGAGTAGACGAAGCGTTCGTCCTCGCCGGTGAAGGCGCGCTCCGCGGCCGCGGCGGACTCGTAGACGAACCCGGAGTTGAGGAAAACGGGCTCCGTGGTCTCTTGGAAATTGGTGCGGTCAAGCCCGCCGCGGACGGCCTGGGTATCGGGGCTCCAGCCGGCGGCGTCGTGATTAAAGGTCAACTTAGTTCTTTCCCAGGTTCGTCGGCAGGCCGCGGTTCTTCCAGCCGTTCACGGTGCGCTCACCGTAGCGGTCGGGTTCGCCCTCGAAGCCTTCGAGCACGTTGTAGGCGGTGAAACCGGCCCGGGTGGCGGCGATTGCCGCCGCGATGGAGCGCTGGCCGGAGCGGCACAGGAAAAGCAGCTCCACGCCGGTGTCTTCCGGTGCCTGCTGCTTCAGCTGCTCGACGAAGTCGGGGTTGGGAATGCCGCCGGGAAAGGTCCACTGGATGAACAGCGGATCGTTGTCCGTCGACTTAGTGTCCGGGACACCGATGTGCGCCCATTCACCCTCGGTGCGGACATCCACCAGGACGGCACCTTTTTCGAGCTTGGCCCAGGCGTCCTGCGGGGTGAGGTCTCCGGCGTAGCTCATGCGTGGCCCTCGTAAGCTTCTTCGGCGAGGTCCTCGTCAGAGTCCAGCTGGTCAACGGCGGTGGCGACCGCGGCATCTGCCGTCGCGATGGCGGCAGGCAGGATGACGGCCTGGGCCACGATGACGCCGGTGCCATTGTAGGTGGCGGCAGGGCTGCCGTGCAGCACGTATCCCTCGGCCAGGGCAGCCGAGATGCGCTCACAGAACGCACGGTCGTCCGGTCCCGTGATCAGGCGGTAGGACAGCTTTTCCTCGGGTTTATCCTGCTGGGACGGCAGTGTTGCAACGGCGGGGGCGTCTGACACGACGGATCTCCTTTTCTCACGCTTGCAGCTCGAAGTGGTCGATATGCCGAGTATTCACCTGAGGCACCCCGCCGTGGAAGGAGGGTTGCCGACCGGCCAGTCAGGGCTTAATGCCGGTACTCATTACTCCCCAAAAACGTAACACTGACGACGGCGGCGCGCACCGCCGCCGTCGTCATCTTCCGTAACGCATCAAACTGCAACGGGAGGATAATGACGGGAGATGAACCGCCGTAACGCCGGATGAAACCAGGCCGCAGTGAATGATTCGACCCCGAATACAGTGACTCCCATGCTGCACTTTGGATGGTTTGTGGGCCATGGCTTCGGGGTCCAGGGCTGGGGGACGCCCGGCTACGGAATCGGCTACGACTGGAGGAAGCCCGCCCCCTACCAGCATGCGGTCCGCGAGTTTGAGCGGGCCGGGCTGGACCTGTTCATCATCGAGGACTCCCTCACCGTCCCCGACACCTACGGCGGCAGCGCCGAGGTGTCGCTGGCGCAGGCGTCCTTTGCGCCGAAGCACGATCCGCTGGCACTGGTGCCGTACCTGCTCTCCGCAACGGAACACCTCGGCATTGTGCCCACCATCAGCGCCTCCTTCTACCCGCCGTTCACCGCCGCCCGGCTGCTGGCCACGCTGCAGCACTTCTCCAACGGGCAGCTGGGCTGGAACGTGGTGACCTCCGGCAGCGACCTTGCCGCCCAGAACTACGGACTGGACCAGCAGATCGAGCACGACCTCCGCTACGAGAAAGCCGAGGAGTTCGTGGACGTCGTGCGCAAGCTGTGGCGCAGCTGGGAACCGGACGCCATCCTGGAGGACGCCCGGGCAGGCATCTTCGCGGACCACACCAAGGTCCGGCCGATCCACCACGAGGGGGAGTTCTTCAAGGTCCGCGGGCCGCTTAACACAGCGCCGCTGCCGGAGGAACCGGTGCTGGTGCAGGCCGGTGCATCCCCACGGGGCAAGGCCTTCGCCGGCGCGAACGCAGATGTTGCGATCGCCCTGGCCCGCGGCGCCGACGGCATGAAGGCGTACCGGGACTCCATCCGCGCCGAGGCCGCCGCGGCCGGCCGGAACCCCGACGACGTCAAGGTGCTGTTCGTCCTCAAACCCACCGTGACCGGCTCCAAGGCTGAAGCGGAGGAGCTGCGGGCCGCACGCCGGGAGCTCACCCAGCGGGACATCGACAGCCAACTCAACTCGATCTCCTACCTGTCCGTCATCGACTTCAAGCAGTTCGACCTCGACGCGCCCCTCCCCGAGCTCAGCACCAACAGCAACCAGGGCACCCTGGAGCACTTCTCCAAGGCTGCGCCCCCGGGTTCCACGCTGCGGCAGATCCTGCAGGCCAGAAGCGGTGGCGCGGGCGACAGCATCATCGGCACGGCCGAGGAAATCGCCGACCACCTCGAGGAAACCGGGGCTGCAGTGGGCGGAGACGGGTTCCTCTTCTCCGGCTTCGTCGACCCGTCGACCGTTCACGGGGTGTTGGACAGGCTGGCACCGGTGCTCCGCCGGCGGGGGCTGCTGCGCACGAGCTACGGCGACGGCGGCTTCCGCCGGAACCTGCTGGATTTCTAACGCCATGGCCGGGGCTGGTGCAGTGGCAGGGACCGGGGGACAGGGCGGACCGATGCCCGGCGTCCGGCGCGGCACGTTCCTGATCGGGACGGCCCACATCCGTGCCGACGACGTGGCTGCCGCGGCGGCCGATCCCGCAGTGGAGGTGGTCCTCAGCGCCGAAGCCCTCGAGCTCGTGGGCCTGTCCCGAGAGGTGGTGCAGGCGGCCATCGATTCCGGCCACCGGGTCTACGGCCTGAACACCCTGCTCGGCTCCGGGCGGGACACCGATGTGGAGCAGGAATCCATCCTCGACTTCCAGCTGCAGGTGGTGCGCTACCACCACAGCGGCGTCGGCGCGCTGCTGGACCGGGATGAAGTTCGGGCCCTGATCCTGGCCAGGCTCGTCGGCTTCACACGGGGCGGCTCGGGGGTGCGCCCGGAAACTGCCCGGTTCTATGCCGAACTGCTCAACAGGGGCGTGGTGCCGGGCGTACCGCGCGACGGGTCCGTCGGCTCGTCGGACCTCACCCAGCTGGCGGCGGTTGCCGCCGTCGCCATCGGGGAGGGACAGGCCCTTGCTCCCGACGGCGGCCTGCAGGATGGCGCGGCGGCGCTCGCTGCTGCCGGGCTGGAACCGCTGGTCCTGGCCCCGGGCGAGGCGCTGGCGCTGGTCAGCGCCAACTCCTATTCGATCGGTGCCGGCGCGCTGGAACTCCGCCGCATCCGGTGGCTGGCGGACCTGGCGGACACGGCGTTGGCGCTGTCACTCGAGGCCACCGCAAGGTACGACGGCGGCGGGAACCTCAGCCCGTTTTCGGCGGCCGTGCAGTCGGCCAAGGCGGTGGACGGCCAGCGCGTCTCGGCGGCCAATGTCCGCCGCCTGGTGCGCGGCGGCTGGCTCGAAGACCCACGGCGGCAGGTTTCAGTCCAGGACGCACTGTCCTTCCGGGCCGCGCCGCAGACGCACGGCGCGTTCCGGGCCCAGGTGACCGCCCTGGCCGAGGCGCTCGAGGTGGAACTCAACGGCCGGGGCGACAACCCGCTGACGGATGTGGCCTCGGGCCGGATGGTATCCGGCGGAAACTTCCAGCCCATGCAGCTGGCCCTGGCGTTCGAGGCGCTGCGGCTGGGACTTGCCCATGTCGGGATCAGCAGCGAGCGGCGGACCGCCAAGCTCTATCCGCCGCAGCGCCTCATTCGGCAGCTCAACCTCGAGGCGGCACGGGCCGGCACGCCGCTCGCGTCCGAGGACCTGCCGGGACTGCTCTGGTACTCGGCCGCGGGCCTGCTGGCGGAGCTGAAGTTTTTGGCGGCACCCGCCACGCTGGGTGCACCCACCCTGTCCGCGGACGTGGAAGACCACTCCACGCTGGCCCCACTTGCCCTCCAGCAGCTGCAGCGCTCGGTGGAGGCCGCCGCCAAACTCCTCACCATCGAGGCATTGACGGCCTCCTACCTTTTGGCGGAGGCGCAGGACACGGACCTGCGGGAGATGGAAATCCGGGAGCTCGGAACAGGCACCGCCACCGTAGTCGCACGGCTGTCGGGGCTACTGGCCGGGCAGCTGCCAGCGGCGGTGCTGGTTGAGAGTGCTCGTATAGCGCTGGCTGATTTGCTGGCGGGACTGCCGGAACTGAGGACACCGGATCTGGACGGTTCGGACCAAGCAGGCCCCAATGGTGCGGGCCCGAATGCCGGTGCTCCGAATATCGGCGGCCCGGACGACGGGGGAGGAGAATCATGACCACCGTGACGGGAAGTGGCCGCCAGCCAAGGCATGTGGCGCCGATCGTGGATTCGGGCATGGACGCTGACGCGGTGCTGGCGCGGGTGGGGAACACTGCGCTGGTGCCGCTGAACGTGCTGAGCCGCGGGCTGGGGAGCACCGTGTTCGTCAAGCTTGAATCGGAGAATCCCGGCGGTTCCATCAAGGACAGGACCGCGCTGAGCATGGTCCGGGCGGCCGAACAGAGCGGAGAGCTGCAACCGGGCGGGACCATCGTGGAAAGCACCTCCGGAAACACGGGAATCGGGCTCGCCCTGATCGGGGCGCTGACCGGCCACCCGGTGGTGGTGGTTACCGGTGATTCCATCTCCTCCGAAAAGCTGGAGGCCCTCAACAGGTACGGGGCGCGGGTGGTGTTTACGGATTGGAGCGCGCCCTCGGATTCACCGGAAAATGCACGGGCGGTCGCGGCCCGGATCACGGCCGAAATTCCCGGCGCGTGGCGTCCGTTGCAGTTCGACAACCCGGCCAACCCGCGGGCGCACTACGAGGGGACGGCGCCGGAAATCTGGGCGCAGACGGCCGGCCGGGTGACGCACTTCGTCGCAGGCGTGGGCACCGGGGGAACCATCACCGGCAACGGACGGTACCTCAAGGAGAAGTCCGGCGGGCACGTGGAGGTGATCGGCGCGGACCCCTACGGTTCGGTCTACAGCGGCGGGCACCCGGGCCCGATTCTGGTGGACGGTGTGGGCAACTCCTGGCCCAAGCCCGACTGGCCGAAGGTCTTCGACCGCGGACTGCTGGACCGGTTCCTGCGGATTCCGAATGACGAGGTGTACAGCACGCTGCACCGGCTGCTCAACGATGAAGGCCTGTCCCTCGGGCCGTCGTCGGGACTGACCGTGGCGGCAGCGGTCCGGGTGGCCAGGGCGGCACCGCACGGGTCAGTGGTGGTGGCGATCGCCCCGGACACCGGCAGCAACTACCAGAGCAAGGCCTTCAACCCGGTGTGGCTGGCGGACAACCACATCCGCCTGGCCGCCGACCTGGCGGAGGACTAGCTCAGGAGGCAGGGCCGCCGCTGGCGGCCGTCTCGCTCTCCGAGCGGATCCAGGCATTCCAGTCCAGCGGGTGGACGGAGGGCCGGCCCAGCAGGTAGCCCTGCGCAGCCGTCATGCCAAGTTCGGTCACGGCCTCGAGTTCCCCGGGAGTCTCGACGCCCTGGGCGCCGATGACGGCGTCAACGTGGCGGGCGAGTTCACCCATGGCGGCGGCCCTCAGGCGCTGGCCCGGGGAATCCTCGATGCCGGCGATGAAGCTCCGGTCCAGCTTGATGATGTCCGGGTGAAGCTCAAGGACCTGGTCCATCGACGTGAAGCCGACCTCGGCACCGTTCACGGCGATCCGCAGGCCACGGCGCCGCAGCGGAGCGATGGCGGAAGTCAGCGACGCGTACTGCTCGAGGGGAACCGCGCCATTCAGGTCGATGACGATCCGGTCCATGGCCAGCTGGGAATGCTCCAGCAGCCCCGGGATCCTTGGGTCCGCGCACGTTGCCGGTGTCAGGTTCAGTGCGATGAACATGTGGTCGGGCACGGCCTGCGCCGCAGCAAGGGCCCGGTGCAGCGCCGCGAATTCAAGGTCGGTGCCCAGCCCCACGGATTCGGCCTCGCTGAACCAGTGGTCCGCGCTGGCACCGTCGTCGCTGACGAACCGGGTCAGGGCCTCGACACCGATCACGTGCCCCTCCGGGAGCCGGCGGATCGGCTGGAACGCGGTCATCAGCATCTTGTCGACAAGGATGGCTTCAATCCGGTTCCTGCTGCGCCGGGTGAAGGGCACCGGCTCGGGTGCGGCCAGGTTCCGGGCGGAGACGCCCACCGGGATGGCGCCGTTTTCGGCGTTGGCCAGCTCTGTGGTGGCGGTGAGGTGCTCGAGCAGCACGTGTTCGGGATTATCCGGATGGGCTTCGAACAGGGCGCGCAGCTGGGCTCGCGGCCATTCGCTGACCGGATCTGTTTCGGCGAGCAGTTCGGTAATGATCTGGCGGGCTTGCCAGCGCACAGTAATCTCCCCCACGTTCCCCGGCAGCGCTGCCTGGGCCCCCCAGCCCGTGGGTAGTGAGTTTGTCAATGCGTGCAGGGAGTTGTCATCCCAAGACATCGGCTATTCCTTTTTAAGTACTCATTCCGGCTGAGCCCGGAACCAAGCCACGTGCCATCACCGCCGCGGGGCGTGGGCAGTTGCCGTGGAAGAAGACTACAACGCAGGGCACCGGCTTGTCCCGCATTTTTCGGAACGGTGCCTTTTCGTTATGCGGGACGGGTTACTCGATTCCGGCGAACAGTTCGTTCAGCTCGGCGGTCAGTTGCTTGCGGAGTGCCGGCGTGCCGATTTCGCGGCCGTCGACGTGATTGACCGGCGCCAGGAGACGGATGCTGGAAATCAGCCAGACGGCGTCGGCGTCCGCCAGGTCCTGGGGCTTCAGCGGGCCGTAGCCCAGTTCCCAGCCGGCGGCCTTGGCCGCGGCGAAGAGGGCGCCCTGCGACGTTCCTGGGAGAATGCCGCTGTCCAGCTGCGGCGTGACGAGACGCTTGACTGTTGTTCCGGCGTCGTTCTTCTCCACGTTCGCCAGCAGCACGGTGGACGTGGGGCCCTCCAGCACGCGGCCGTCCGAGGACGTGAAGATGACATCGTCCGCCCCTTGCTTGTGGGCATGGCGCAGCGCTGCCATGTTCACCGCATATGACAGGGTTTTAGCGCCTAGCAGCAGCCACGGGGCGCGCTCGGCCGCGTCGCTGTCATAGCCGCGGTCAAGGAGGATCACGTCGATTCCAGTCTCGCGCTGGCGCCGTCCGGCCACGGCTACGGGGGAGACCTGAACCCAGCAGGTGGGGGCGGAGGCGCCCTCGACGCCGCGCGTGACCATAAGCTTGACCACGGCCTCGTCCAGCTCCGGGGAGGGTGCCGGGTTATCGGAGCGGAACGCCGCGATGCCCGTCTCGACTGCACGGCGCCAGCCGTCCGGCCCCGGAATCTCAAGGTCCAATGCCTGCGCCGAGCGGGCCAGCCGGTCCAGGTGGGCCTGGATCTTCCGCGTGTGGCCGGCGACGGCGAGCATGGACTCGAACACGCCATCACCGCGGGTGGCACCCAAATCAGTGGCCATCAGCTGCGGCTTTTCGGGGTCGGCAATCCTTCCGTTCTCATAGTCCGGATCCAGGAACACCAGCACGGTGTGGGAGGTGCGAGACTTCATGCCTCAAGCTTAGTGCGGCCGGTGCCCGATAGGCTGGCATCGCCGCTCCAAACGGAATGGCTGCGAGGGTAAGAAATAACGGGGGTTTCAACTGTGTTGTGGCCATTTCCGCTGGCGGAAACACTGCCGGCATGGCTGATCCTGCTGCTCAGCGGCGTGGATCTGGTTATCAGGGTCCTGGCAGTGGGCATTATCCCGGGCAACCGGCGGCCCACTACAGCCATGGCCTGGCTGCTCGGCATTTTCTTCGTCCCGGCCGTGGGACTGATCCTCTTCCTGCTCTTCGGTAACTTCAAGCTGTCGCGCCGCCGCACCGAGCAGCAGCAGCTGGTCAACGAGCGGGTCCGTGCCGGCAGCGCGGCCCTTTCCGACGTCGCCAGTGAGTATTCCGGCCCCGAATGGGTCCGGTCCGCGGCCGAACTCAACCGCCGGCTCGGGTCGATCCCCCTCGTGGACGGCAACCACGTGGAGCTGATACCCGGCTACCCGGACTCCATCCGCGCCATGACGGAGGCCGTGCGGAATGCCAAGCGCTTCGTCAACGCGGAGTTCTACATCATGAGCACCGACCACGTCACGGACGACCTGCTCACGGCCCTCGAGGAGGCGGCGGACCGCGGCGTCCAGGTCCGCGTGTTGTTCGACCACATCGGAACCCTGCGCGTGAAGGGGTACAACAAGCTCCTGAAACGCCTCAAGGCGAGCCGTATCCAGTGGCGGCGGATGCTGCCGCTGCTGCCCATCCACGGCCAGTGGCGCCGGCCGGACCTGCGCAACCACCGCAAGATCATGGTGATCGACGGCGAAGTCGCATTCACCGGGTCGCAGAACCTGATCGAACCCTCCTACAACAACCCCAAGCACCGCAAGGCCGGCCGGGAATGGATCGAGCTGATGGCTTGCCTGCGGGGTCCGATCGTTCCCACGCTCAATGTTGTCTTTGCCACCGACTGGCTCAGCGAGACCGACGAGTCACTCGAAGACCAGTTGCAGCAGTCTGCCCAGCCATCGCCGGGCGGAGTCACAGCCCAGGTGGTGCCCAGCGGCCCCGGCTTCACCACCGAGAACAACCTCCGGCTCTTTAACACGCTGATCTACTCGGCGCAGCACCGGATTTCCGTTTGCAGCCCCTACTTCGTGCCGGACGATTCCCTGCTCTACGCCATCACCACCGCTGCCCAGCGCGGGGTGGACGTGGAACTGTTCGTCTCCAAGAAGGGCGACCAGTTCCTGGTCCACCACGCCCAGCAGTCCTACTACGAGGCACTGCTGCGGGCCGGCGTTCGGATCTACCTCTACAAGGCGCCCTTCGTGCTCCACGCCAAGCACTTCACCATCGATGACGAAGTGGCAGTCCTGGGCTCCAGCAACATGGACATGCGCTCCTTCTCCCTGAACTTCGAAGTGTCGGTGATGCTCCTGGGCGCGGACATCGTGAACAGCATGCGCGCGGTGGAGGACACCTACCGCGACATCTCGCATGAGCTCCGGCTCGAGGACTGGATGCGCCGGCCCCTCGCGGCAAGGTACGTGGACAACGTCGCCCGCCTGACGGCCACGGTCCAGTAAGTCTCAGCCCTCAACCACCCCAAGCCTTTGGAGTTTTTGTCCACTTGTCACGACTTAGAAGGCCTCGAAGTCGTGACAAATGGACAAAAACTCAATCCGGGAAGGTGGAACCCAGGGTGGAGAGCACGCCGTAGGCCTTGGTGCGGATCTCCTCGTACTCGTCCTGGGCCACGGAATCGGCGGTGATGGCGCCACCGACGCCGAGGCTGAGCCGGACCGTTGAACCTTCGCCGCCGTCCTGAACGACCAGGGTGCGGATGGCCACGGCCAGATCGGTGGCACCGTTCAGCGAGAAGTATCCGATGGCCCCCGAATAGACGCCGCGCGGGCCCCCCTCCAGCCGGTCCAGGATGGCCATGGTGCTGATCTTCGGCGCCCCTGTCATGGAGCCGGCCGGGAAGCATGCGGCCACCGCTTCGGCCCGCGGCGACCCGGGCAGGAGAACGGCGTCGATGGTGCTCACCAGCTGGTGGACCGTGGCGTAGCTTTCGATCTCGCACAGCCGGCTGACCGTGACCGACCCCGGCTCGGCGAAGTGGCTGAGGTCGTTCCGGAGCAGGTCCACGATCATGATGTTCTCCGCCCGGTCCTTGAGGGACGTGGCCAGATCATGGCGGAGGGCGGCATCGGCGTCCGGGTCAGCAGCCCGGCTGCGGGTGCCCTTGATCGGCTCGGCGCGCATGCCGCCGTCGGACGCTATCCGCAGGAAGCGCTCCGGCGAGGTGCTGGCCACCGTGAGCCCGCCAAACCGCAGGTAGCTTGCGAACGGCGCCGGGTTCCGCCGGCGCAGGGCAAGGTAGGCCGCCCACGCGTCGAGCGCCGGCACCTCCGCCGCGAGGGTGGTGGTGAGGCAGACCTCGTAGGTGTTCCCCTCGGCAATCTGGTGCTGGGCTTCGGCGATCTTCCGCTTGTAGCCCGCCTCACTGTCGCGGCCGGCAAATGCCGGGGCAGCGTTGCGGGCTGGCGTCGTGGTTTGGGCTGGCACAGCGGCATTTGCCGCCGGAAGTACGACGCCGTTGCTGCCGCCGGCAACAGGTGCGGCGGTCACCGCCTCGCGGGCTTGGGCGAGCCAGTCCGCGGCGTCCGGGGCGTCGAGGGCAAGCAGCCACGCCGTGTTATCCGTGTGGTCCAGGACCACGCCGCGGCCAGCGAAGATCAGGGCCGCATCAGGCGTGTCCGAGGGGACGTCCTCGCCGCCGGTTTCACGCTTCAGCTCATAGCCGAGGTAACCCAGCCAGCCCAGCGCGAAGTCGCACGGGTAGTCTTCCGGGCCGCGCACCGCCTTCCGTCCCCACACCGTCTCCAGCCAGCGGAAGAACGGGCCGGACACGTTGGCCGTGGCGCACCCGGCGGTGACCCGGGTGACGCCGGAACTGTGCAGGACAGACTGGCCGAACGTGCCGCCGTCGTCCGCCAGAATACTGAAGCGGCTGCGTTCCGTCGCCGGAGTCTCCCGGCCACGACCGGCTGCGTCAGCCGCTCCGGCCGGACGCAGGGAGGAGTCCAGCCAGACCGCGTTGGCGGACGCGCCGTACAGCGCCCGGAAGAGTGCGGCGGGATCGGGGCTGGCATCGATCCGTTCGGACAGCAGCCGCAGGCCGCGCCGCGAGGACAGCTCGGGAACCAATGCCGTGGTGAGCGCCGGGAGGTAGGTCAGTGCCTGCAGGGCGTCCGCGGGGGCGGTGCCGTCCGCCCGGTTGAGGACCCGCACATGGGCATGCTGCGGGATGTCGTCCGTGCCCAGCAGTTCTGCCTCCTGGCTCGCCCACTGGTCCCAGAACGGCTCGTACGTCTCGCCGTCACGTGCCAGCGCGCGGGTGCGGCGCTCGCCGTCGGGGGCGTCCGCCCAGATGACGGCGTCCAGAAGCGGCCTGGCGGCAGCAGCCGCTGCGCCGACGCCTTCGACGATCACAATCTCGGCGGGAAGGGTGACCCGCGGGTCGCCGTCGTTATGGTTTTTCCAGTCCCAGCTGACCCACGACGCCGCTTCGCCGCGGCTCAGGGGCGCCAGTACCGTGGTGACGTAGCGCTCGACGCCGGCGGACAGTCCGTCCCAGCCGGGATAGATGTCCTCCAGATGGAACAGTGAGACCTTGTGGTGGTTCCGCAGCGTGGCCGCGAGCTCGATGGCCAATGTGGTTTTACCTGCGCCGGACCGCCCGTCAATGGCGATGATCACAGGAGCGGGGGTCATGAAATAGAGCGTACCTGCTGGCTGTCCTGAACCTGGACGTTGTGAAGCGGGCTGCCGCCGGCGGGGCTGTGACGCTTGCCGTTGCGTGCCCGGTGCTCATCTATCCGGACCGGGGCCGCCTGGTTACCTCCGTTCGCGATCGCATCCTGCGCGATGGCGTCCTGCACGTAGCGGACGATTCCCGGGACCGCCGCCTGGACCTGGTCCCACACGGCCTCGAAGTCCGCGTGGCCGCCGTACCAGGGGTCCTCGATGCCCTGCTCCAGGGGATCGCCGTCGGCCAGGGCGGGGTCGAAGCTGCGGAGCATGCGGATCCGGGAGAGCGCCTGGTCATCCGGGGCGGAGGCCCGGAGCCACCCGTAGTGGTCCACGTCCAGCGCCAGTATCAGGTGACGCTCGGTGTACCATTCGGAGCGCCATTCCCGGGCAACGTGCCGGTCCGACAAAAGGTTGTGGGTGGTGAGTTTCCGTGCCGCCCGGGGGTCGATGGGGCGCCCGGCCTCGTAGGCGGTGGTGCCTGCGGAATCGACGATCACGAGGTCGCCGAGCCCGGCTTCAGCGAAGGCGGCGCTCAGCATCAGCTCGGCCATGGGTGAGCGGCAGATGTTGCCGGTACAGACGGCGATGAGGCGGTATGGGCTCGTCGTTGAGTTCATGGGCTAAGCATGGAGGATGGCAGCCCCGCTTGGCTAGTAAGTGAGCTTATTATCGACAAGCCGCGTAAAGTTTGTCGGTCTTGCTGTCACAAAATTGCCATGGAGCGGGGCGGGGCTTAGTGGATGAGCGCCAGCAGCACGCCCACGGCGACGAACAGGACGCCGAAAATCCTGTTGAGCAGGGTTTGGCCGTGGGCGTTGTGGGTAAAGCGCTGGAAGGATTTTGCCGCCGCTGCGAAGAAGAACCACATGACGAGGACGTCGATGAGGACCACGGTTGCCGCAAGCACGGCGTACTGCGGCAGGAGCGGGTTGGCGGGCCGGATGAACTGCGGCATGAAGGCCAGGAAGAACACGATGGCCTTGGGGTTGAGCAGGTTGACCCACAGGCCCCGGCGGAACATGGACCACGCGGGCTCGTTCCGGAGGGCGGCGACCTTCTCCTGGTCCAGGTCCGGCTTGCGCAGGAACTGCCTGATGCCGAGGTATACCAGGTACGCGGCCCCGGCATAGCGGATCGCATTGAAGGCGACCGGGGAGCCGGCAACCAGGACGCCGACGCCGAGGGCCACGACGATGACGTGCAGGACCAGGGCGGCCTGCTGCCCGAGGATGCCCCAGATGGAGCGCTTGAACCCCGCCGTCAGCGAGTTGCTCATGGTGTTGATGGCGCCTGCGCCCGGAGTGAAGCTGATGAGGACGCCGGCGCCCGCAAGGGCCAGCCACAGGGAGAATTGCACCCATCAAGTTTAGTCGGTCTGCGGGGTGGGCTGCGCCGCGCCGCGACTGCTGGCCTTAGGCCCGGGCGATGACCTCACCGTTGGGAATGAGGAACCAGCCGTCGTCCGTGGAGCCCCAGCGGTGCCAGCCGGCCGAGATGCGCGTGAGGTCGGCCTCCTGCGCGAAGCCGTACTCGAGGGCCTGCTCCGCGAAGGCCGAATGCAGCACCCGTTCGCCCCACACCCGTGCCTGCCAGCGGCGCTGCTGCCCGGTGGCGTAGAGCCAGTTGCTGCTGGTGGGCGCAACGTCCGTGAAGCCCGCGGCCTGGGCCCACGAGACCAGCCGGCGGCCGGCGTCGGGCTCGGCACCGTTCCGGCGCGCGATCCGCTGGTAGAGCTCCATCCACTCGTCGAGCTCGGGAATGGCGGGATACCAGCTCATGCCGTGGAAATCCGCATCGCGGACCGCCACGATGCCGCCGGGCCTGGCCACCCGCCGCATTTCCCGCAGCGCCTCCACCGGATCCGTCAGGTGCTGCAGGACCTGGTGGGCGTGGACCACATCGAAGGTGTCGTCCTCGAAGTCAAGGTCGTAGATGTTGCCCGCTACAAACTCCACGTTCTCCACGCCGCGGTCGGCCGCCAGCTCGCGGGCGTGGGTAATCACGTCGGGGGAGCGGTCCAATCCCGTCACATTCCCTGGGGCCACGAGAACCGCGAAGTCGCACGTGATGCTGCCGGGCCCGCACCCTACGTCGAGCGCTGATACGCCCCGGGTGAGGTGCGGGATGACGAACGCGGCCGAATTCTCCGCTGTCCGCGAGGCGTGGGCCCGGACCACGGACTCGTGGTGGCCGTGAGTGTAGACATCTTCCGGCTGGGTGCTCATAGGGAAACGCTACTCCTTCTCCGCATTTCGGGCAGGTGGCAGGAGGGGGGCGTTATGGCGTGCCGGAGGCCTCCTGGCTGGCTTGGACCGTGGCCGCGATCATCGCGTCCATGAACCGGGCGGCCGTCTCCAGTTCCTGCGCCGTGAACCCGGCCATGGCCCTGCCCATGTGGCGGGCCAGGGGCAGGAACATGGCGGAGCCGTCGCGGTACGCCTTTTCCGTCATCCGGAGCTGCACCTGCCGCCGGTCCTGGCCTTCGCGGACGCGGACCAGGTGTCCGGAGCCGCACAGCCGGTCAATCAGCGCCGTGGTGGCCGGAGAACTGAGGTTCAGCTCCTTACGGAGGGTTCCGGGAGTTGCGACGTCGCCATTCGCTGCGTGCCTCATTATGGCGGCGAGGGCGTTGAGGTCCGTCCTGTGCATGTCGTTCCGGCCGCCTGCGGAGTCCACATAGCGGTTGGCCTCCAGGGTGAACTCCTGAAGCAGCCGTACCAGGGGATGCTGCGTCCCAGGGGCGGAGGCGGCCGGCCCGTCGGGCTGCCGCGGGGTGCCAGGCTTCTCGGCCACGTCCGCCTCCTCTGCTCGGTGCTGCCTTCCGGAGTTTACCGCCCGGGAGCTGCCATCGCGGGCAAGGTATATATCTCCATGGTAGAGATAGTTTATGCTGGAACCAATATCGACGGCGGCCCCTGCGGCTGTCACGCCCAGGAGGTCTTTCCCATGAACCAGGCAGCCCGCACCCCGAGCATCCCGTTCTGGCTTCGGTGGCTCATTCCCGTGGTCCTCGTCGTCGGCTGGGTTGCCATTGCCGGGGTTGGCGGGCCCACATTCGGCAGGCTGGATGAGGTCTCGTCCAACGACCAGGCATCCTTCCTGCCGGCCGGAGCGGAGGCCACCGAGGCCCGCGAGTGGCAGCAAAAGTTCCAGGACTCCGGTGAGGTGCCCGCCGTCGTCGTGATTGAAAGCGACAGTGCCCTCACCCCTGCCCAGCTGGCAGCGGCCGCCGGCCTGAAAACCAGGCTGGAGGACCTTCGGGTGGGCAGCGCGGTAGTGGGCCCGGTGCCGTCGCAGGACCAGAAGGCCGTGCAGTACATCGTGTCCGTTGCGGCATCGGAACCGGCGGACGCCGTCGAAGAGTTGCGAAGCGAGATCCGCGCGGACGCGCCGGACGGGACGCAGACGTTCGTCACCGGTCCTGCCGGGCTTGCGGCCGACCTCACGGGGGCTTTCGCCGGCATCGACGGAATCCTGCTGCTCGTGGCGCTGGCCGCGGTGTTTGTCATCCTGCTGGTTGTCTACCGGTCCCTGCTCCTCCCGTTCGCCGTGCTGCTGACCTCGGTGTTTGCGCTGTGCGCCGCCATCCTGGTCGTGTTCGGCATGGCGAAGGCGGGCTGGATTCAGCTCAATGGCCAGAGCCAGGGCATCCTCTCCATCCTGGTGATCGGCGCAGCCACTGACTACGCCCTGCTCTATGTGGCCCGCTTCCGTGAGGCACTCGAGCACACGGCGAACCGTGCTGCCGCCGCGCTCACCGCCTGGCGGGCCTCCTTCGCGCCGATCCTGGCATCCGGGGCAACGGTAGCCATCGCCCTGCTGTGCCTGCTGTTTTCCGACCTCAACTCCAATAAGGCGCTCGGCCCGGTGGCGGCCGCGGGCATAGTCTGCTCCCTTTTCGCGGCGCTCACCCTGCTCCCGGCCTTCGCTGCACTCCTGGGGCGTGCCGCGTTCTGGCCGTTCCGGCCCAGGCTGCTGCCCGAAGAGGCGCGTGAGCCGCAGCTGACGACCGGGCTGGAGGGCCAGCGGGGGCTCTGGCGTGCCATTGGAATCCTGGTGTCGCGGCGTCCCCGCACGGTGTGGGTGGCCTCTGTGCTCCTGTTGGTTGTGGCCTCGGCCGGGGTCCTGCAGCTGAAGGCCAACGGCGTGCCGCAGACGGCCGTCATCCTGAGCGCCTCCAACGCCGTCGACGGGCAGGATGCGTTGGCACGCCATTTCGACGCCGGTAGCGGCAGCCCCGCGGTCATCGTCGCCAGCCAGGGGAACGCCGGGGAAGTCCTCGAAGCGGTCAAGGCCACCAGCGGCGTGGGGGCCGCCTACCTCCTGGCAGAGGGGAGCGTGCCCATCACGGAAGCTCCAGGAACGCCGGCCAGCCCGGCCGTGCGCGACGGCAGGGTGCTCCTCAACGCCACCCTCGACTTCGCAGCCGATTCTGACGCGGCGGAGGATGCCGTGGCAGCGATGCGGGCCAGTGTGAAAAGTGTGGACCCCCGCGCCCTGATCGGAGGCGTGACCGCCACCGCGCTGGACACGAACACCACGGCCCAACGCGACCTGGCCGTCATCATCCCCGTTGTCCTGGCCGTCATTCTGCTCATTCTCATGGTGCTGCTGCGGTCCGTCCTCGCACCCGTCCTGCTTGTCGCCTCGGTGGTTCTGTCCTATGCGGCCGCCATGGGCGTTTCCGCCGTCGTATTCAACAACGTTCTGGGCTTCCCCGGAGCCGACGCCACGGTGCCGCTGTTCGGCTTCGTGTTCCTCGTGGCCCTGGGCGTGGACTACAACATCTTCCTGATGAGCCGGGTCCGCGAGGAGTCGCTGAAGCACGGGACCCGGCCGGGGATTCTGCGCGGACTGGGCGTGACCGGCGGGGTGATCACCTCGGCCGGGGTGGTCCTGGCCGCCACGTTCGCGGCCCTTGGCGTCATCCCCATCATGTTCCTGGTGCAGCTGGCGTTCATCGTGGCGTTCGGGGTGCTACTGGACACCGTTCTGGTGCGCTCGCTCCTGGTTCCCGCCCTGGCCTACGACCTGGGCCGGCGCATCTGGTGGCCGGGTAAACTCAGCCGGCTCGAGGCAGAGGAAGCCAGCAAACTGGAGGGCCCTGCGGAAGTTTTCGTCCGCTAGGTTCCGGCCGGCGTTCCCGCCGGGGCCCGTCCCGTCCCCGGACCCGTAGCGAGTTCTGAGCGCCACCACTCCACCGTCTCCTTGGCTGCCACATGCAGGGGAGTCGGGTGAACACCCAGTTGCTCCTCGCTGGCCGTTGAATCCATCACGAACGGCTGCAGGAACTGGTAGAGCGTCTCGCCGAGTTCCCTCATGTCGGCGGAGAACAGCCCGAGGGTGCGCAGGACCCATCCCGGAACCGCATGGACCTTCGCGGGCGGCACGCCGGCAGCCGCGGCGAAGGCTTGAGCGATCTGACGCTGCGTGAGCGGCGGATTGGTGGGCGCGTGCAGCACGCGGTTCCACAGCTCGGGCTTCCCCGCGGCCATGATCATTGCCGCCGCCAGGTCGGGAACGAAGGTGAAGGAATGCGGCTGGTCCGCGCTTCCCACTACCTGTAGCGGGCGCCGGGCGAGGACGGCCAGCACCATGCGCTCGCCGGCGTGGGCCATCCGGACACGGGGGCCGAAGAAATCGCCCGCCACCACGGACACCGTGTCAGTGGCGCTCGCCTCCCGTGCCCGCAGCAGCGACGCGCGGGTGCCGCGTTTGCCGCCCTCCGCCTCCCGCGGGCTGTCTTCGGTCATTACCCGCTCCGGATTGCTGTAGGAGTAAAGGCTTTCCGGAAAAACGACGACGGCGCCCGCCTCGCCTGCCGCCGCCAGGACCGCCTGTTCGGCGGCCGGCAGTTCCCGTTCCCAGGCTGCGGCGCTGTAGGAGGAGCCGTGGATGCAGTGGAAGACCGCCGCCGCGCCCTCGAAAGCGTCACCCAGCAGGGCGGGGTTGGAGACATCCATCCTCAGCTTCTCGATGTTCGGATGTTCCGGGCCGCTGCCGGAGCGGGTCAGGACCCGGATCCGCTCGCCCCGCTCCGCAAGTTGCTCTGCCACCGTCCAGCCCACGGGGCCGGCGCCGGTGACCACATAAAGGCCGGACATTGAATTTTCTCCTTCGTGCGGATGGTCCCGGAGGGCCAGGCGTGGTTTTGAGAGCACTGCTCTCAGAGCAAGGATCCTGCGGCCGTCCGGCAAAGTCAAGAGCAGTGCTCTCAATTGTTGACACCGCTCTGATTCATGCCATGCTGGGCTGATGCGAGCCACCTCCCAGACTGTCGGCGGGGAAATCCGCACGCCGCGTGAACGTGCCCGGGCGCAGACCATCGCCGACATCATCCGGCTGGGCCGGCAGCACCTGGCCGAACATGGGGCCGCGGCCCTGTCGCTCCGCGCCGTCGCCCGTGACTTGGGCGTGGTCTCCTCCGCCGTCTACCGGTACGTCGGGAGCCGTGACGAGCTGCTCACCCTCCTGCTCGTGGATGCCTACAACGACCTGGGGGACACGGTGGATGCCGCCGTCGGGTCCGTCCCGGCGGAAGAGTCCCGGGGCCGGTTCGCTGCGCTGGCCCGCGCTGTCCGCGGGTGGGCCCTCCGGGAGCCGGCGCGCTACGGCCTCCTGTTCGGCAGTCCGGTGCCGGGCTATCAGGCTCCGGCGGAGCGGACCACGGCACCCGGCACGCGGGTGGTCAACAGTTTGGTGGAGATTCTGAACGCGGCGCACCGGGCCGGACGGCTTGCCGAACGCGGGCCTTCCTCCCTACCGGTGCCCCTGGCCGCCGATCTCGAGGCCATCCGGCGTGAACTGAACGTGGAAGTCCCGGACGCCCTGCTGGCCCGCGGCACCCTCGTGTGGACCTCACTCTTTGGAGCCGTCAGTTTTGAAGTGTTCGGGCAGTATGGCGCCGGCACCTTTTCCGCGCCGGATGAACTGTTCGAGCACCACATAGCCGTACTGGCAGATCTCGCCGGGCTGTAGTTTTGGCCGGTTTGGCCCCGGGCCGGGTGGCACCATGCCTGACCCCTGTTGCCGCCCGAGCCAGCTGAGTAGACTGCCACTGCGCCCGAACCAGGCGCGCCCGGTCCTTTCGAAGGAGTGATCAACCGATGACCGAAAACAGTGAGTCCGGCGACGCGGGCAAGACGCACAACAGCTCCAGGAATCCGGCACTCGAGGGGGACAGTGGCCAGTACGTGGAGGGTGATTACGGCGATGCCGGCGTGGCGGGGGATAAGGCAGGCACCGAGCCCCAGGGCGAGTATCCGGTGGGTGATTACGGTGAGGCGGGTGCGGTCGGAGCCCCCGCTGAGCGGGACGAAGGCGAGTACCCGGAAGGCGACTATGGCCGCGCCGGCACCGTGGGTGAGGAACTGCCCGGGGATGAAGAGGGTGAATATCCGGAGGGCGACTACGGTGCTGCCGGAACCACCCCCGAAAACGGTGCCGCGGAAGAATTGAAGAAGGGCGACGGCGGCACCTCCTCGGGAGGCTAAGACGCGTTCACGCTGGGCGAAATCAGGTTTCCCCGGCTCATCAGACCCTCGGTTCTCCGCGGAATTCCGCGGGGTACCGGGGGTCTCCTGCCTCCGGAGAGCGTCGGGCCGAAGCGAAGTTGAGCGTACTTGACTCAAGTTTGGATTGACTTAAATTCCGCGCTGAGTAAAGTTGAGTGCAGATCGCTCAAGGAAGTGGGCGAGCCCCAGTTCCACGGAAAGAAGGAAGCAACACATGTCACGTGCAGTAGGTATCGACCTCGGAACCACCAACTCCGTCGTCTCCGTTCTCGAAGGTGGCGAGCCCACCGTTATTGCCAACGCCGAGGGTGGCCGCACCACGCCGTCGGTCGTTGCATTTTCCAAGTCGGGCGAAGTCCTGGTCGGTGAAATCGCCAAGCGCCAGGCCGTCAACAACATCGACCGCACCATCGCCTCCGTCAAGCGCCACATGGGCACCGGCTGGTCCGTGCCGATCGACGACAAGAAGTACACCGCGCAGGAAATCTCCGCTCGTGTCCTCATGAAGCTGAAGAACGACGCCGAGTCCTACCTTGGCGAAAAGGTCACCGACGCTGTGATCACCGTTCCCGCCTACTTCAACGACGCCGAGCGCCAGGCCACGAAGGAAGCCGGCGAGATCGCCGGCTTGAACGTCCTGCGCATCGTCAACGAGCCCACCGCGGCCGCCCTGGCCTACGGTCTGGACAAGGGCAAGGAAGACGAGCTCATCCTGGTCTTCGACCTCGGTGGCGGCACGTTCGACGTCTCCCTGCTGGAAGTCGGCAAGGACGAAGACGACTTCTCCACCATCCAGGTGCGCGCCACCGCCGGTGACAACCGCCTCGGCGGCGACGACTGGGACAACCGCGTCGTCGAGTACCTGCTGAACCAGCTCAAGGTCAAGGGCATCGACCTGTCAAAGGACAAGATCGCCCTCCAGCGCCTCCGCGAAGCTGCCGAGCAGGCCAAGAAGGAGCTCTCCTCCTCCACCAGCACCAACGTCTCGCTCCAGTACCTCTCCGTCACCCCGGACGGCCCGGTCCACCTGGACGAGCAGCTGACCCGCGCCAAGTTCCAGGACCTGACCAAGGACCTGCTCGAGCGCACCAAGAAGCCGTTCCACGACGTCATCAAGGAAGCCGGCATCAAGCTTTCCGACATCGACCACATCGTGCTTGTCGGCGGCTCCACCCGCATGCCTGCCGTCTCCGAACTCGTGAAGGAACTGGCTGGCGGCAAGGAGCCCAACAAGGGCGTCAACCCCGACGAGGTTGTGGCCGTGGGCGCAGCCCTGCAGGCCGGCGTGCTGAAGGGTGAGCGCAAGGACGTTCTCCTGATCGACGTCACCCCGCTGTCCCTGGGCATCGAAACCAAGGGCGGCGTCATGACGCACCTGATCGAGCGCAACACGGCCATCCCCACCAAGCGGTCCGAGACCTTCACCACCGCTGACGACAACCAGCCGTCCGTGGCCATCCAGGTCTTCCAGGGCGAGCGTGAGTTCACCCGCGACAACAAGCCGCTGGGCACGTTTGAGCTGACCGGCATCGCGCCGGCCCCGCGGGGCGTCCCGCAGGTCGAGGTCACGTTCGACATCGACGCCAACGGCATCGTGCACGTTTCGGCGAAGGACAAGGGCACCGGCAAGGAACAGTCCATGACCATCACCGGCGGCACCGCACTCTCCAAGGAAGACATCGACCGCATGGTCAAGGACGCCGAGGAGCACGCAGCCGAGGACAAGGCACGCCGCGAGGCCACCGACACCCGCAACACCGCCGAGCAGCTCGCCTACTCCGTGGACAAGCTGATCGCCGACAACAGCGACAAGCTGCCCGAAGAGGTCAAGACCGAGGTCCAGGCCGACGTCGACGCCCTCAAGAAGGCCCTCGAAGGCACTGACGACGCCGCCGTCAAGACCGCGTTTGAGAAGCTACAGGCTTCCCAGACCAAGCTCGGCGAGGCCATCTACGCACAGGCCGGTTCCCCGGACGGTGCCACGGGTGCAGCAGGCGCAGAGGGTGCCCCGACTGGCGACAAGGCTGACGAGGACATCGTCGACGCCGAGATCGTCGACGAAGAAGAGAAGAAGTAACCATGCCGCATCACGGTAACGAAGAAGAGCACAACTCTTCCCGAGACCAGGGCAGCAACCGCGACGAGCCCGTCATCCGGGACCACCGCAAGGTGGACCCGGTGACCGGTGAGGCCCGGCATCCGGAGGGCGCACAGTCCTCCGCTCCGGAAGCCGGCGCTTCGGCGGATTCCGACGGTGACGCCCTCGCCCAGGCTGAGGAAATCCTCAACCAGGTTGAGGTGCCCGCCGACGAGTCCGTGGCTCAGGGCACTGAGGCCGCCGCGGCGGCGGAGCTGAAGAACGACCTGCTCCGCCTGCAGGCGGAGTACGTCAACTACCGCAAGCGCGTTGAACGTGACCGCGCCGTGGCAGGGGAAATGGCCGTCATCGGCGTCCTGAACTCCCTGCTCCCGGTGCTGGACGACGTCGACGCCGCCCGCCAGCACGGTGACCTCGCGGACGGCCCGTTCGCCGCGATCGCCACCAAGCTGGAGAATGCGCTGAAGACGTACGGCCTGACCCGCATCGATGAGACCGGCGTGGAGTTCGATCCGACCATCCACGAGGCCCTCATCCAGCAGCCGGGCGATGACATCGAAGTGGACACCGTCAGCCAGGTGCTCCGCTCCGGCTACAAGTCAGGCGAGCGGGTCCTCCGCGCAGCACAGGTGATCGTCGCGGTCCCGGCGTAGGTCTCACCTCCACGCCTTCGCGGATGAGGGGGCCCCGCCCCTGCGCGTGGCGGCTTTGGTCCTACGGACCGAAGCCGCCACGCTCCGGCAGGCCCGATGCCACTCCCGGGCCCCCTCATCCGCTGCGGCGTTCAGCGGTAGTCTCGCCTTATCGTTTTGCACTTTTGAAAGGAAACGCCATTGGCTAGCCAGGACTGGGTGGACAAGGACTTCTATAAGATCCTTGGTATTGCCAAGGACGCTTCCGACGCTGACATCAAGAAGGCTTACCGGAAGCTCGCGCGGCAGTACCACCCCGATACGAACTCCGGGGATGCTACTGCGGAGAAGAAGTTTAAGGACATTTCCGAAGCGTACTCCGTGCTGTCGGATCCTGATGAGCGGCAGCAGTATGACGCCATCCGGGCAATGGGCGGCGGCGCGCGCTTTGCCCCGCACGGCGCGGGCAGCACAGCGAACGGCGGCTTCGAGGACCTCTTCGGCGGCCTGTTCACCGGCGGCGGCCGGCAGCCCGGCGGGTTCAGCACCGCTGGCGGCGTCCCGCCCGAGTTCGCTGACCTGTTTGGCGGCGGCTTCGGGGGCGGCCCGGCTGGCTACCAACGCGCCCCGCAGAAGGGCGCCGACCGGACGGCCAGCACCAGCATCTCCTTCGCCGGGTCCATCCGCGGCACCACCATCGGGCTGCGTGAACCGGACGGTGAGGTCATCGACGTCCGGGTGCCTGCGGGCATCAAGGACGGCCAGAAGGTGCGCGTCCGCGGCAAGGGCCAGTACGGCCCTGCGGGCAACGGCGATCTGCTGGTCACGGTCAACGTCAAGGCCCACGACTTTTACACCCGCGACGGCGACAACCTTCGGATCCACGTGCCCGTCAGCTTCCCCGAAGCTGCTTTGGGTGCCGACATCGAGGTTCCCACGATCGACGGCGAACACGTCCGGGTCCGCGTTCCCGCCGGTACTCCGTCGGGGCGCACGCTCCGGGTGAAGGGCCGCGGCGTAAAGACGTCAAAGGCTACCGGTGACCTGCTGGTGACCATCGACGTCGCCGTACCGCAAAACCTGAGCAAGGAAGCCGAGGAGGCCGTGAAAGCATTTGCGGCCGCCACCACCGGTGCGGACGTCCGCCAGGGCCTGGCAGCCAAGGCCCGGCTTTAGCGACGGGTGCCGGCCGTGGAAATCAACTTCGATCAGCCGATCTTCGTCATCTCGGTGGCCGCCGAGCTCGCCGACATGCACCCGCAGACACTGCGCCAGTACGACCGGCTGGGCATCGTCTCGCCCAGCCGGGCGCCGGGCAAGTCCCGCCGCTACTCCCAGCGGGACGTGAACCGGCTCCGTGAGGTGCAGCGGCTATCCCAAGAGGGCGTCTCGCTCGAGGGGATCAAACGCATCCTGGAGCTCGAAAACCAGGTTACTGCCCTGCAGCACCGTGTGATCGAACTGACCGAGGAACTGGCCCGCCGCCGTGAGCCGCTGGAATCCCGAATCTTCGCTGCCGGCACCGCCGGCGACGTGGTGAGCCTGGCGCGCGGCCAGCGCCCCCGGCCCCGTTCGCAGGCCGTGGTGGTGTGGCGCCCGCGCGGCGACGTCTAGCCGGCTGCCTCGGTAGCCATTCCCGCTGGCCTTCCCCATTGCCAGAATCACGTGCGGTGCCAAAATAGGGTGCAGCGACGGAACGGGTCACCAGCCGCAATGCCGCGGTCCCGGCTCCCGGGCAGAAGGGACGCAGGGTCATGACCTACATCAAGGACTTTGACCAGCTGGGACGCAGCGATGTGGACGAGGCAGGCGGCAAGGGCGCCAACCTCGGCGAGCTGGCCCGGGCGGGTTTCCCGGTGCCGCAGGGTTTCGTACTCACCACGCCGGCCTACCAGGACTTCGTCAACGCCACCGGGATCGCCGGCCGCATTCTCGAGCTCGCCGCCCTTCCCGCCGCCGCTTCGAACGACGACTACGAGGCCGCCGCGCGGCAGATCCGCTCCCTGTTCACCGAAAGCACGATGCCCGATGAGATTGGCGTCGAAATCAGCGCTGCGTACGGGCGGCTGAGTCACCAGACCGCAGCCCTGGGCGAGGAGGACGGTGCAGAGTCCAGCGGCGACTACGCCGCGCGGGTGGCGGTGCGCTCCTCGGCCACCGCGGAGGACCTCGCCTCGGCCAGTTTCGCCGGCCAGCAGGACACCTACCTGAACGTCTCCGGACCCGAAGCCGTCGCCGCGGCCGTCATCGACTGTTGGGCGTCGCTGTGGAACGCCCGTGCCATGGCGTACCGCTCAGGGAAAGGCTTCGACTCCGCCACCTTGAGCCTCGCCGTGGTGATCCAGGAAATGGTCGACGCCGGGGCCGCCGGCGTGCTGTTCACCGCCAACCCAGCTACCGGCCGCCGCGATCAGGTGGTGATCAGCGCCGCCTGGGGCCTGGGTGAGTCCGTGGTCAGCGGGGCCGTCACCACGGACGACGTCATTGTGGATGCCGCGACGGGCCGGGTAGGGCAGCGCCGGACGGCGGACAAAGACGTCATGACGGTCTACGACGGAACAGGCACCAGGGAGCAGCCGGTGCCCGAAGATAAACGCCGGGCGCCCGTGCTCGACGACGATGCGGCGGCCGCGCTGGCCCGGCAGGGAACGGCCATTGCGCAGCACTTCGGGGAGCCCCAGGACATTGAGTGGGCACAGGCGGCAGGGGACTTCTTCATCCTGCAGGCCCGTCCCATCACCGCCCTGCCCGAGCCCTCGGCCGACGCCCCGACGGAGTGGCCGCTCCCCTATCCGAACGGGATGTACTTCCGGGCCAGCATCGTCGAGCAGTTGCCGGACCCGTTGTCGCCCCTGTTCGCCGACCTCATCGACGGTTCGGTAACCCGGTCGCTGAACGCCCTGCTGGCCGAGGCGGTGGGAAACAGCAATGTAGTGCGGCCCGGGGACGTCTCGCTGCCCACGGTCAACGGCTATGCCTACTACTACTACAGCAACGCCGGGATGCGTCGGGTCATGGGCAAGTCGCTGACGGCGATGCGCGCGCTGGCCCAAGGCAAGGCGCACATGGGCATCAAGGGATGGCGCGACCACTCGCACCCGAAGTACCGCGGGCTCGTGAAGTATTGGGCGCCAAACCGCCGTCGGACCGTCCTGCTCCCGAACTGCTGGAGGGCATTTCCGCGCTGCTGGACGCGGGCGCGGCGTATTACACCGCTGTGCAGTCCATCATCCCCATCGCCGCAACCAGCGAAATCATGTTCCGGGGCTACTACGACAAGCTCGTCCGGCGGCCCGGCGACCCGTCCGCGGAGGTCTTCCTGCTCGGTTACGACAGCGAACCCATCCGCGCGGAGAAATCCCTGTATGACCTGGCGGTGTGGACCCGCGAAAGGCCGCAGTTTGCCTCGGCCATCACGGAGGGATCAGCGGCCGGCATTGCCGAAGCTCTCCGCAGCGGCACGCCTCCGGCGGGTGTGGACGCGGGCGGGGACGGGACTGCGGGCGTGGATCAGGACCAGTGGGACGAGTGGCGTTCCCGCCTCCAGCAGCACCTGGCCCGGTACGGGCATGCCGTCTACAACCTGGACTTCGTCAACCCTGTGCCGGCCGATGACCCCTCTGCCCTGCTCGAGACCCTGAGGTACTTCGTGCGGGGGCAGGGGAAGGATCCGCACGAGCGCCAGCAGCGGTCTGCCGACCGGCGGGAGGAGCAGGGCCGGCTGATCAGCGCCAGGCTGGGGCCGCGCCGGCGTGCAGTCTTCCGCAGGTTGCTGCGCTGGGCGCAGAAAGCGGCGCCCGTCCGTGAGGACGCGCTGGCCGACGTCGGACTGGCCTGGCCGCTGATGAGACGCATGCTGCTGGAACTGGGAAAGCGGCTCACGGCCTCGGGCGTCATCGCCGCACCGCCGGACATCTTCTGGCTCCGTCTCGACGAACTCCGCAACGCGATCGACTTTGGGCTGGCTACGCCCGGCGCGGCCATCACCGGCACCGACCTGCCGGTGCGGGCGGAGGCCGTTGAACAGCGCAAGATGCTGTGGCGGGGCCAGCGGAAAGCGGCTGCCCCGCAGCTGCTGCCTGAGAGCCGTTGGATGGAGCGTGCGTTTGGCAGCATGATGCCCGCACGAACCCAGCAACAGGCGGGCGACGTCATCACCGGTGTCGGCGCCAGCTCCGGACACGTCAGCGCACCGGCCCGGCTGCTGCACGGCCCCGACGATTTCGCCAGCATGCAACCGGGCGAGGTACTGGTCGCCCGTATGACCACCCCCGCCTGGACACCGCTGTTTGCGATGGCGGCCGGCGTCGTCACGGACGTTGGTGGCCCGCTGAGCCACAGCTCGATCGTCGCCCGGGAGTACGGCATCCCCGCCGTCCTGGGAACGGGCGTGGCCACCCAGCGCGTGTCCAGCGGACGGCAGGTGACGGTCGACGGCGACGCCGGCACCGTCACGCTCGACAACTAAATGCTCATCCAGGTAGCACATCAGGGCGTTCTCAGGGCTGGGAACGCCCTGAGCTGCTACCCACTTCTCGTTGTCTCCGGGTCAGCTTCCTCCTACGGCGTCAGCACCCGGATTGAGGAGCCGTCCAGCCACGCAGTGACGTCCTCGAACGCGCCGCCGAAGAAGGCCCGGTAGCTTTCCTGTGTGACGTAGCCCAGATGGGGCGTCAGGAGTGTCCGGGGCGCGGCCAGCAGCTGATGCCCTGCCGGAAGGGGTTCCTGGTCGAACACGTCGATCGCGGCGCCACGGATCCAGCCCTCTTGGAGGGCAGTAACCAGAGCCTGCTGGTCCACCAGCGGGCCGCGGGCGGTGTTCACCAGGACGCCGTCGGGGCCGAGGAGCTGCAGCTCCCGTTCTCCTACTGTCCCCTCCGAACGCGGCGATAGGCGCAGGTGCAGGGACACGACGTCGGACTCTGTGAAGAGTTCTTCCTTGCTGACTCGGCGGGCGCCGGCCGCTGCGGCGGTTTCATCCGTTAGGTTCTGGCTCCAAGCCAGCACGTCCATCCCGAAGGCGCGGCCGTAGGCGGCGATGCGCTTCCCGATCTTTCCCAGCCCTACGATTCCCAGGGTTTTCCCGGACAGCTCGAACCCGAGGCCTGTCTGCCAGTGGCCGGAGCGCAAGGAGGCCCCTTCCGCAGTCAGGTTCCGGGCGAAAGCCAGCAGAAGTGCCCACGTCAGTTCCGGAGCGGCTGTGGGTGACCCGCCTGTCCCGCACACCACTACGCCGTGGTCGGCTGCCGCCTGCAGATCGATGGCCGCATTGGCGGCGCCGGTGGTCACGAGCAGTTTTAGCCGCGGCAGCTGCCCGATGACGCTGCGGGGAAACGGCGTCCGCTCCCGCATGGCGATGACGATGTCAAAGTCCGCGAGGGCCGCCGCAGTTTCGGCCTCCGAGCCAAAATGCGCGCCGAACGCCGTGACGGCGACGCCCCGCTGCGCCAGGGAGCTCCATGGTGCGAAGTCCTCCGCGACTCCTTGATAGTCGTCCAGAATGGCTAGCCGGTACTGGTTCATGGCTTTACGGTATCTGACGGTTGCGGAGGTCAGGGCCGGCGGGCCTGGCCGGCCCAGCCGTGAATCCGGGTGCGGCCCATGCCGGCGATGTGCCTCCGGGTGCGCCGGAAGACCGTTATGCCGTCGCCTTGCAGAAACAGCGCACGCCCGCGACCGCCGTCCTGGATGAGCCAGATGACGCTGCCGTCCGGGGCCCGCATGTCGACGCAGCCAGCGGCGACCGTGCGCCCATTGCGGCGGATCTCTACCTCGTCAGCGGGGGACAGCGTTGCCCAGTTGACCACCGGTTCGCGGGCGGGCCACGGTGGACGGGCCTGGATATTGGGGGCGTAAACGGTCATGGGTGGTCCTTTCAATATGCCACGGGCCGGTGTCCGGATCCCGATGGATCCGGACACCGGCCCGTGGCGTTGTTAGTGGCGAGAGCCGCTTAGTGGCGCAGGCTCAGGCGCTGGCCTTGACGGCCAGCACCGGGCAGGATGCCTCCAGCAGGATCTGCTGCGCAGCACTGCCCATGATCAGCTTGCCGACGGGAGTGCGGCGCCGGAGGCCGATCACAATAAGTTCAGCCCGGTACTTTTCCGCCGCCTCCAGCACCTCGTTGGCCGCATCGTTGCCGCGCACCGGCTGCAGGACCAGATGCTCAATCCCTTCCCGGTCCAGCCGCTCCGTCAATGAGGAGATGTCCTCAGCCTGGGCGTAGCGCTTGTCAACGATGGCGTCTCCCCGGGAGGAGTTGATGATGACCAGCCGGCTCTGGCTCTTCTGCGCCTCGGTGATGGCCCGGTCCAAGGCTGCGGTGCCCTCGGCTGTGGGGATATAGCCGACAATGATGCTCACGATTTCTCCTGTCCGTGGTTGGCATGGGCGTCCGCGCGGTGGCGGCCTGCATCAGGGCCCCGATCAGCGGGTGCCTCAGCAGCGGATCCGTCCACAGGGCGTCCTTCAACAGCAGGCGCCTCGACTGAGGGTGCGGCAGCGGGTCCAGCGGGTCCGTCAACAGCTGGTCCGTCGGCCACGACGAGCCCGCCCGTCCGGGGACGCCGGGCGCGCCAGAGCCGTGCCGCCAGCGGCCAGAGGAGTACCAGTGCCACGATGACGTAGACCACGACGGCGATCGGCTCGCTCCAGAGGCCGGACACGTCGCCGGCGCTCAGCTGCAGCGCCTGGCGGAGCTGCTTTTCGAGGCGAGGTCCCAGGATCACGCCGAGGATGAGCGGCAGGACAGGCAGCCCGTAGCGGCGCATCATGAATCCGAGGGCGCCCAGAACCAGCAGAAGCATCAGGTCGAAGGCCTGCAGGTTCACCGAGTAGGCGCCCAGCGTGGCGAAGAAGAGGATGCCGGCGTACAAGTAGGGGCGCGGCAGCTGGAGCAGCTTCGCCCAGACCGGGGCCAGGGGGAGGTTGACCAGCAGCAGCAGGAAGTTGCCGATGAACAGGCTGGCGATCAGCGCCCACACCAGCGGACCCTCGTTTTGGAACAGCAGCGGCCCCGGCTGGATGCCGAACTGGGTGAACGCGGCCAGCATGACGGCGGCGGTGGCGTTGGTCGGCAGGCCAAGGGCCAGCATCGGGGTCAGTGTGCCGGCCGCGGCCGCGTTGTTGGCGGCCTCGGGCCCGGCGACGCCTTCGATGGCGCCCTTGCCGAACTCCTCGGGGTGCTTGGAGAGCCGCTTTTCGGTCACGTAGGACAGGAAGGTGGGGATCTCGGCGCCGCCGGCGGGCAGCGCACCGAAGGGGAAACCGAAGGCAGTGCCGCGCAGCCACGGCTTCCAGGACCGCTTCCAGTCCTCCTTGCCCATCCACGGCCTGCCGACCGGGATGATCTGCAGCGGGGTGCGGCGCAGGTGCGCCGCCACCCACAGGGCTTCACCGACGGCGAAGATCGCCACGGCGATCACGACGACGTCAAGGCCGTCGGAGAGCAGCGGCAGGCCGAAGGTGAGGCGGGCCTGGCCGGAGACGAAGTCGAGGCCGACGAGGCCGATCGCCAGACCGAGTCCCAGGGACGCGAAGCCGCGCAGCTTGGACGAGCCCAGGACGGCGGTGACGGCAAGCAGGGCCAGGACCATGATGGCGAAGTAGCTCGGGGCGCCCAGGCTCACGGCGAACTGCACGACGATCGGCGCAAAGACCACAAGGAGCGAGGTGCCGATGGCGCCGGCGACGAACGAGCCGATGGCCGCCGTCGCCAATGCCTGGGCCGCCTTGCCGGCCTTTGCCATCAGGTTGCCCTCGATGGCGGTGATCACCGAAGACGATTCGCCGGGGGTGTTAAGCAGGATCGAGGTGGTGGAACCGCCGAACATGCCGCCGTAGTAGATGCCGGCAAACATAATGAAAGCGCTGGTCGGTTCGAGGACGGTGGCCACCGGGAGCAGCAGTGCCACTGTCATGGCCGGGCCGATGCCGGGCAGGACGCCGACGGCGGTGCCCAGGATGACGCCGATCAGGGCGTACAGCAGGTTCATGGGGGTCAGCGCTGTCGCGAACCCGTCCATGAGTGAGGACAGGACGTCCATCTAGAGAATCCCTTCAAGGAGCCCGGCGGGAAGGGCAATGCCCAGGCCGAGGTAGAAGCCGTAGAAGGTCAGGAGCGCCAGAGCCAGGGAGATCAGTCCGTCGCGGACATAGTGGCGGCTTCCGAGCGCCCAAACGCTGCCCCAGAAGAGCACCGTTCCGGAGATGACCCAGCCGGCCCAGTCGATCAGCAGGATGTTGGCGATGAAGGCACCGGCCAGAGGCAGGACGGTCTTCCAGTCGCTCGGGTGGGTCAGGTCGACGTCCTCGCCGGCCTCGGCCTCACCGCGTCCGCCCCGGAGAACGTTCACTGCCAGCAGCACGGCGCAGACGAGCAGGAGTCCTCCCACGATGATCGGCAGGGTCTTGGGGCCCACCGGATCCGACTGGGAGTACGGCACAACCAGGCGCGCTGCGTCAATGAGGACCAGGGCGCCGACCGCCCCGAGCAGGGCTGCGACGCCCAGCTCGGAGCGGCCTTTGAGGCGGGAGGCCAAGGAGGTCACGCCAGGCCGAGCTTCGTCAGGACGTCGGCAACGCGCTTGTCCTGGTCGGTGAGGAAGGACTTGAATTCGTCACCGGTGACGAAGGCGTCAGTCCAGCCGCGCGTCTTCAGCGTTTCCTTCCAGGATGCCGACTCATGCATCTTCTCCAGCGTGGCGATCAGGGCGTCGCGATCGGCGTCACTGATGCCGGGAGGGGCCACGATGCCGCGCCAGTTGCTGAAGACCAGGTCGATCTTGGATTCCTTGAGCGTGGGGGCGTCCACTCCCTCAAGCCGGTTCTCGCCGCTGGTTGCCAGCACGCGAATGTCCCCGGACTTGATCTGCTGGATGTATTCACCGGCGCCGGAAGCCGCGAAGCCCAACTTGTTGCCGATGATGGCCGGAAGCAGGTCGCCACCGCCGTCGTAGGAAACGAAGTTGACCTTCTTGGCGTCGATGCCGACGGCACCGGCGAGCTGCATCGGCAGGAGGTGGTCCGGGCCGCCGGCTGAGGAACCGCCGCCGACGCTGACCTTGGACGGGTCCTTCTTCCACGCCGTCACCAGATCGTCGATGGTCTTGTACGGCGAGTCCTTGGACACCATGATGGCGCCGGGCTCTTCGATGAGCCGGGCCAGCGGGGTGGTGTCGGTCAGCTTCGACTCGGACTTGTTGGTGTAGCTGGCGCCGACGACGCCAAGGCCCATGAGCATGGCGAGGTCGCCGTTGCCCTTTTCATTGACGATGCGGGCCAGTCCAACGGTGCCGCCGGCGCCGGCCAGGTTGAAGACCTCGGGGTTGGTGGCAAGCTTCTCGTCCTCGAGAACCTTCGCCGCGGCGCGCGCCGTGGTGTCGTAGCCGCCGCCGGGCGTGTTCGGCACCATGATGCGAAGCCCGGCAAGGGGTGCGGTGCTTGCTCCGCTCGTGGAGGGGCCGGCGGCAGTCTTGCCGGTAGCTCCGCAGCCGGACGCCATCAGGGCGATGCCTGCGGCTACTGCGGCCACGCGCAGTGCGCTCATTCCGCGCATGTTGTTCCTCTTCTCGTTTTGATCCGTATTGATCGGGTGCTTCCGATGCTAAGGCCGAACGTGACGGGGCTCACGCTTGTGTAAGCAGAGAAAGTTAAGTTCATTTCGTTCACGTTTCCGGCTCCCAACCACGTTGCCTACCGAGGCGTCCCGTACAGATTCAGGCGCTGCAGGCTCCGCGGAACACAGCGCCCAAAGTCCGGTAGCGTGTCCCGTATAGTCACCCCCACCCGCGGACCCACAGGAAGAACAGCAGCACATGACTCGACGGCGAGGAATGTCCCTTGCGGGGCAATATCTTCGGCTGCAGCTCCTGATTGTGCTGGCCGTGCTGGTGGCCGTGGTGGCGATTTCGCTGGCCCAGTCGGCGGCAGCTTTTGAACGGGTCGAGGGCCGGCGTGCGCTCTCTGCTGCGGAGACGCTGGCAGCTACCCCCGCAGTGCGAAGCCTCCTGCCGGATGCCCAGCCGCAAAGCGGATCGGTGCTTCCCTCAGTGTCCGAGGCGGTGCGGACGATTTCCGGGTCCTCCCAGGTTGCGCTGGCCCGGTCCGACCGGACGATGGTGACGTCGTCGGATCCGTCTCAGGTGGGGCACCAGCTGGAACTCGGCGACAGTGCGGTGATGTCCGGACGGGCGTGGACCGGGGTGGTCGGAACCGGGGCAGAGGAGGCCGTAGTGGCCCATGTGCCGGTGCTGGACGACGCCGGCAAGATGGTGGGGATCGCCGTCGTCGGCAGGAGCTATCCCTCGGTGCTCGAGCGGCTGGGCGACGCTGTCCCGAACTTGCTGACCTACCTGGGTGTGGCGAGTGTCCTGGGCGTGGCCGGCTCGCTCTTGCTGGCGCGCCGCGTCAAACGCCAGACGCTGGGCATGGAGCCGGACGAGATCACCGGCCTCGTGGAGAACCGGGAGGCGATGCTGCACGGGCTCAAGGAAGGCGTGGTGGCGCTGGACCCCCAGCAGCGGATCACAGTGGTCAATGACAGCGCGCGGAGCCTGCTGGGTCTGCCGCACGACTGCGTCGGGAAGAATCTGGCCGCTCTCGAGGTCCCGCCTGCGCTGCGTGAGGTCCTCACCCGGGACCAGCCCGGCCCGGACCGGCTGGTCCTCGTGGGGGAGAAGCTGGTGGTGTTGAACCGGATGCCGATGCGCTCGCACGGGCGTGTGATCGGCTCCGTCACCACCCTCCGCGACCGGACGGAGCTGGCTTCGCTGGAACGCGAGCTGGGCACGACGCGGACGGCCACCGACACCCTCCGGGCCCAGGCGCACGAGTTCGCCAACCAGTTGCACACGATCTCGGGCCTGATCCAGATCGGCGAGTATGACGCCGTCGTCCAATTCGTCAACGGCACGACGTCCAACCGGACCCGCCTGAACGACGACGTGACCAGCAGGATCGAGGACCCCGCCCTCGCCGCTCTGCTGATTGCAAAATCGAGCCTCGCCACGGAACGCGGGGTTTCCCTGCAGCTAGCTGCGGAATCCCGGCTGGGCAAAGTGGATGAGGAATTGTCCCGTGACCTGACCACGGTGGTGGGCAACCTGGTGGACAACGCGCTCGACGCCGTCACCAACACCTCCGAAGCCAAGGTCGAGGTACATATCGGGGAGAACGACGGCGGCGTGCGGGTTGACGTGCGGGACTCGGGGCCGGGGGTCCCGGTGGAGGTCATGGATGACATTTTCCGGCAGGGGTTCAGTACCAAAAATTCACCCGACGGCGGCCGGGGCTACGGCCTGGCGCTCGCCAGGGTGGTCTGCCAGCGGCGCGGCGGCCGGCTCGCGGTGCGGAACGACCACGGTGCGGTGTTTACTGCGCTGCTGATGCGCAGAACTGCCGATGCTTAGGGAGGAGCGGCCTTGATCAAGGTACTTATCGTCGACGACGACTTCATGGTGGCCAAAGTCCACGCGGGCTTTATCCAGCGCACGCAGGGGTTTGCCGTCGTCGGGGTGGCGCATACGGGAGCGCAGGCGGTGCTGGAGACCGAACGGCTGCAGCCGGACCTGGTGCTGCTGGACATTCACCTGCCCGACGTCAACGGCCTGGACCTGATGCACCAGCTGCGTGAAGTGGCGCCCGAGCTGGACGTGCTGGTGATCAGTGCCGCGCGCGAGGTGGAGACGGTGCGGAAGGCGCTCCGCGGCGGGATCGTGCACTACCTGATCAAGCCGTTTTCCCAGACCGACCTGCAGGAGCGGCTGCAGCACTACCGCACTACGTACCAGAGCCTCGATTCGTCCAAGGACGTGGCGGAGCAGTCGGACGTCAACCGCGTGTTTGGGCTGGAACGCGCGGACCGGCCGCTGCCGAAAGGCTGCAGCGCCGAGACCCTCCAGGTGGTGGAGAAGGCGCTGCGCGCCGGTGGCGGCGACGTGTCGGCCGCCGAACTGGCTGTCCAGGTGGGGACGTCGCGCGTCAGCGCGCGGCGCTATCTGGAGTACCTCAACGACGAGGGGCTGGTGGACGTGACCCTCAAGTACGGCGTCGGACGCCCCGAGCGGAGGTATGTGTGGAAGGCGGGGTGAACGGCGCGGAGTTCAGGAGGGCCGTGGCTGTTCAGGGCTGCGCCCTGACGGTTTCAATGCCCTGCAATGCGCTCACGGTGACCGCGTCAATGTCCGCCGTGCCGTCGACGCTCACCAGCAGACTGCGCCGGCCATAGCGGGCAATGACGGGTTCCGTTTCCTGCCGGTACAGCTCCAGCCGGTGGCGGATGACGTCTTCGGTGTCATCGCTCCGCCCCTCGGCCTCGGAGCGGAGCAGCAGCCGCCGGACGATCTCGTCGTCGTCAGCGGTAATTTCCACCACGGCATCGAGCCTGGTCCCGGTGGCGTCCAGGATGCCGTCGAGGTCGTCCATCTGGCTCACGGTGCGGGGGTAGCCGTCCAGGAGGAAGCCGTTCCTCGCGTCCCGTTCCTGCAGCCGGTCCCGCAGCATGGCGGTGGTGAGATTGTCCGGGACGAGGTTGCCGGCGTCGAGGAATTCCTTGATTTCCCGGCCCAGGGGCGACCCCTCGGAGAGATGGCTGCGGAACATGTCCCCGGTGGAGATCTCCGGGATGTGCAGCTGACCGCTGAGCCGGTGCGCCTGGGTGCCCTTGCCGGAGCCGGGCGGGCCGATGAGCAGGATGCGGGTCATGCTTTTTGGTCCCATCTGCGGGGAAGCGGATAGGGCCATTCTTCCGTCCCGGCCGCTCCTCCTGCAACGGCTGACCGGATCTTCGGGGGTGTTCACAAGGCTGTCCACGGCCTCTAGGCTGGGACGCACCAGCGAACAAAAGGAGCCCTGAATGTCCACTCCAGACGAAGAGCAGGCACCCGGCATCGACGATGTCATTATTCCCCAAGAGGATGCGCTGCCCACTCCCACCCGCACGGGCCACGGGAAGATGCCGGAAGACATTGACGACGACGCGTTCGAGAGGGCCGCGGAGCAGGAGCGAGTCGCCGCAGGTCTAACAGACTATGCGCCCAGCGATGTACCGCCGGCCACTGACCCACTGCCGCCGGAAGCGTCAGAGGCAGCCGATGCCGCCCAGCGCGGACTGCTGGAGGATGAAGGCGACGAAGAGCAGACCTGACACCTGGGCGAGGGAACATCCACATGACCACGCTGCCGGACCGGCCCAACACCGCCTTGATGGTGCTTGATATGCAGAAGGGAGTCGTGGCCGAAGCCCACCAGCGGGACGCGGTGGTGTCCAACATCGCCGCGCTGGGGGACAGGGCCCGCGAAGCCGGGGTTCCGGTCATCTGGGTCCAGCATTCCGACGACCGGCTGGAGCAGGGGAGCGAGGCCTGGGAGTACGTGCCCGAACTGGGACGCCGCGAACAGGAACCGGTGGTGCACAAGTCGTTCAGCGACGCCTTCGACGACACCGATCTGGAGCAGGTGCTGTCCGATGCGGGCGTCGGGCACTTGGTGGTGACCGGGGCGCAGACGGATGAATGCATTCGGTCCACGATCCACGGGGCCTTCGTCCGGGGCTACGACGTCACTCTCGTCAGCGATGCGCACACAACGGAGGACCAGACCGAGTGGGGCGCGCCACCGCCGGACCAGGTCATCGCGCACACGAACCTCTACTGGAGATACCACGAAGGGCCCGGCCGGACGGCCGCGGTGGCAGAGACCAAGGACATCTCGTTCAGCGGTTGAGCCGGGCAGGTGCCGGGGCGGTCATATGGCGGCGGCCCTTTCCTCGAGGAGAGCCCGCGTGCGCTGATTCCTCGCCAGCCCGGCCGCTGCCGTGAATTCGGAGCGGGCCTCCTCGGTTCGCCCAAGCCGCGCCAGCAGTTCCCCGCGGACGCTGGGCAGCAGGTGCGTTCCGCGGAGGGCGCCTCCGGAGGCGAGGCCATCCACGATGACCAGCGCGGCCGCCGGCCCGGTTGCCATGGATACCGCCACGGCCCTGTTCAGTTCCACGACGGGGCTGGGCGCGATCCTGCCCAGCGCCTCATAGAGCAGCACGATGCGCTGCCAGTCGGTGTTTTCAATGCTGGGCGCCGTCGAATGGCATTCGGCAATCGCGGCCTGCAGCGCGTAGTTGCCGCGGCCTCTACCCAGCGCGTCGCAGCGGTGCAGGGCGGCACGGCCCCGGCCGATCTGCGCCCAGTCCCAGCGGGTCCGGTCCTGGTCAGCCAGCAGGACCGGAGACCCGTCGGGGGTGGTGCGGGCGGGAAAGCGGGACGCCTGAAACTCCATCAGGGACACCAGCCCGTGGGCCTCCGGTTCGCGGGGGACCAGCCCGGCCAGGATGCGCCCGATCCGCAGGGCCTCACGGGCCAGGTCGGGCCTGATCCACGCATCTCCCGTGGTGGCGGCGTACCCTTCCGTGAACATCAGATAGACGACGCCGAGGACCGCTCCCAGCCGGACGGGCCACTCGTTGGGCTCGGGAACCTCGAACGGCACCCGGGCCGCCGCGAGCGTTTTCTTGGCCCGCACGATGCGCTGCTGGACGGTGGCGACGGGAACCAGGAACAGCCGCGCAATTTCCTCGGTGGTAAGGCCGCCCACCACCCGCAGCGTCAGGGCCATCTGGGCTTCCCGGGCGAGGACCGGGTGGCACGCGGTGAACACGAGCCTGAGCATGTCGTCCTCCAGCGGAACCCACGCCACGCCGTCGTCGTCTTCCAAGTCCCGGGCGATGGCCCGGTACCGCTCCTCGAGCCGCTCGGAGCGGCGCCAGGCGTCGATGGCTTTGCGTTTGGCGACGGCGGTGAGCCAGGCGGCAGGGTTGTCAGGTGTCCCGGCTGCCGGCCATTGGGCCAGGGCCTCAGCCAGGGCTTCCTGGGCCAGGTCCTCGGCGAAACCTATGTCCCGGGTGGCACGGGCGAGTGCCGCGACGATGTGCGCGCCTTCGATGCGCCACAGGGCATCAATCCGGCGCCGTACCGCGGCTTGTGCCTCGTCGCTCACCGGCTCTTCGCTCACGCACGCTCCGTTCCTGTTGGGCGTTCTCCAGGCTCCGTCCGTTGTCCGCGCCGGCTCAGGGCTGGTTCAGCTCCTGGCGCCACACCGCTTCCTTCTTGATGTACTCGTTGTCCGCGAAGTCGGCGAAATCGTCCGCTTCAGCTATCCGGCGTACCTCAAGCTTCGATCCGGGGCCAAGCGGGCAGCGGCTGGCCCACTCCTTCGCCTCTTCCTTGGAGGCCACCTGGACAATCCAAAAGCCGTTGAACAGCTCATGCGTTTCGCCGTAGGGGCCGTCCGTCACCACGGGCGGTTCCTCGGCGAAATCGACCACGAAGGCAGAACCCTCGGACAGATCGGTCAGGCCCTCGCCGGCGAGCATGACTCCGGCCTTGATGAGTTGTTCGTTGTAGGCGCCCATCTGGTTGAGGATCTCCTCGAACGGAACCTGCTTCGACTCTTCGATGGCTTCGTCCGTGGCGCGCATGATGAACATGTACTTCATGGTTCTCTCCTTGCCTTGACGTGGACGCCGTGTGCGTCCGTCTACTGTTCCGTCGAACGGGCGCTGCGGAAATCGACAGGCCGCCGCAAAAATCTTTTTGCAGATCCGGTTCGGCCGGATTGCAGGCCGGATCCCGGCCTTGACCCGGGCTGCGATTCAGGCAGTGCCGAACGGGTTGTCGAGAACGATCTTCCAGCCCTCGTTTCCTCGGCGCAGGACGTCGGCCGTGGTGCCGTGGAGATCGACCTCGCTGCCGTCGGCCGCTGTGCCTTTGATGGCCCAGTCGGCGATTGCCAGGGCAAGGTCACCGATGACGTAGACATGGCGCGGGGTCAGACTGATAGGCAGCCCTACCTGGAGGAATCCCATCATGGCGTTGACGCTGTCTTCGCCCGTGGTGGGCATGCCCGGCTGGGGGACAAAGACTGCATCCGGCTCGAACATTTCCAGCATTCCGTCGACGTCCCTGGCGTTGAAGCGCGCCGCCCAGGCCATCTGCATGGCGTCCGGATCCGTTATTCCCACGGTGCCCTCCCCAGGAGTCCTGCCGGTCTGAGGTGTGCAATCTATCAGCAGCCGGATGCGGAAGCTAGAGGGAAACTGCATACACCAGGGCGGCGCCTATATCGGCGCCCTAACCGCGCCGGCGGACCTCAATCTGACCGTCGTTCACCCTGGCTTCATAGCTCGGCTGGGGCGTGGTTGCCGGCCCCCGGACTATGTGCCCGTCCTCGAGCCGGAAAGTGCTGCCGTGCCAGGGGCAGGTGACGCAGCCGTCGGCGATCGTTCCCTCCTCGAGCGGACCTCCCATGTGACTGCAGACGCTGTCCAGAGCCAGGACCCGGGACCCGGAGCGGTACAGCAGGACCGAGACGCTTCCCGCTTCGGCCCTCCGGTGCTCCCCGTCCGCCAGTTCGGACTCTGCCATGACGGGCGTCCATTCCCGGGGGCCCGTCCTGCCCGCCGTCTTGTTGACGTTGACCGCGTTGCCGTAGCTGAGGTGGCCGCCGAGGAAGCCGCCAAACATCAGGACACCGAAGCCGGCCAGGCCAAGAGCCTTTCCGAGGGCCCGGCTGCCGGAGGCCCGGGCCACGGCCGAAGACGAGAACAGGCAAAGCGCCGTTCCGTTGGCGACCGCGTGGACCAGCCCCACCCGCCGTGACTTTCCCTGCGTGTCTGACCAGTCGTTGAGCCCGGCGGCTGCGGTTGGAACGGCCGTTGCGATTCCCACGGCGACCAGGATGTCGGCGGCCGGTTCGGAGGCTGGCCCTCCCAAGGTGTCCAGGACAGTTGCCATGCTCCAGGCGCCGATAGGAAAGTCAGTCAGTACCGGATGCAGCGGATGGCCCAGCGGCGTGCCGCTGAGGGTGTTGCGGACCGGCCGCGGTTGGACGGCTTTTCCAACGGCCTTGGAGACGGCGGAGGCCATCCCGTCCAGCCGGTCGAAGTGTTCAATGGCATCAACTAGCGCGTGCAACGGGTTCACGGCGGACTCCTTCGGCCTGGCAGTCAGGACAGGTGGTGCACCAAAGTCTGCATCGCCGGGGACACGATGACAAGGTATTGGCCGGGCAGTCTCCGGTAACGTACTCTCACATGCCGCTGTCATCGCCCCGAATCTCCCGTGCCCCCGCTACCCCGGTTTCCGAGGGGCTGGTAAGGCCGGTCATGGCGGGCATAGTGACGGCGCTCGTCGGCTTCACCTCGACCTTCGCCGTGGTCCTCTCCGGCCTCCGTGCCGTGGGGGCAAACCCGCAGCAGGCGTCGAGCGGCCTCCTGGCCCTCTGCCTGGCGGTGGGTGCGGGCGTCATGTTCCTCGCCTTGCGGAGCCGGCTTCCGGTGACCCTGGCCTGGTCCACGCCGGGTGCCGCCCTGCTGGCCGTCGCGGGAGTTCCCGACGGCGGGTGGCCGGCCGCCGTCGGCGCCTTCCTGGTGACCGGTCTTCTGATCGCTGTGACCGGGCTCGTCCGCCCTTTGGGGCGGCTCATCAGCAGCATTCCGACATCCCTGGCACAGGCCATGCTGGCTGGAGTTCTCCTGCCGCTGTGCCTTGCCCCGGTGGAGGGCCTGCAGAGCGCTCCGCTGTTGGTGGTTCCGGTACTGCTCTGCTGGCTGGTGCTGTCACGGTTCGCGCCGCGCTGGTCGGTTCCCGGCGCGCTGGCCGTAGGGCTGATCGGCATAGTGGTCCAGTTGGTTGCCGAAGGCCAGACGCTGCCGGCGGGAGGCCTGCTGCCGGCGATGGAGTGGATCACGCCATCCTGGTCGCTGGGCGCGGTGGCGGGCATCGCCCTGCCGCTGTACATCGTCACCATGGCGTCCCAGAATGTTCCGGGCGTGGCAGTGCTGGGGTCCTTCGGTTACCAGGCTCCGTGGCGGGCCTCCATGCTGGTCACCGGTACCGGCACGCTGCTGGCCGCGCCGTTCGGCGGCCACGCCATCAACCTTGCCGCGCTCAGCGCCGCGCTGGCCGCCGGGGAGGAAGCAGGCGCGGACCGCGGCCGGCGCTGGGTGGCAGGTTTCGTGTCGGGTCTGGCCTACCTGCTCCTGGGAGCCTTCTCCGCGGGGCTCGCCGCCCTGGTGGCTGCCGCTCCTCCGGGGGTGCTGGAAGCCGTCGCCGGACTGGCCCTGCTGGGCACACTCGCCGGTTCTGCCGCCTCGGCGCTGGCAGAACCGGGTGAGCGGACCGGCGCCGTGGTGACCTTCCTCGTCGCCGCCTCAGGGCTGAGTTTCCTGGGCATCGGAGCGGCGTTCTGGGCCCTGCTGGCAGGGCTCCTGGTCCGGGCGGTCCTCCAGGACCGGAACACTCCCCAGGCCAAAACCCGGCGCTAGTTGCTGGCCGCCCGCTGCGTTCTGTGTTCAGCTGCCGGGTAGACCCCGAGGATCCACAGCTCGGTGGTGAAGAAGCCCAGCTCCTCCAAAGCCAGGCTGAGCGGCAGGTCCTCGGGGTGGCCTTCGACATCTGCCATGAACATGGTTGCGGCAAATTCGTTGCCCACCATGTAGCTTTCAAGCCGGGTCATGTTCACGCCGTTCGTGGCGAAGCCGCCCAAGGCCTTGTAGAGCGCGGAGGGGACGTTCCGGACACGGAACACGAAGCTGGTGACTGCCGGTCCGGGCAATGCTTCCCGGGCCGGCAGTTCCGTCTCCCGGGCCAGGACCACAAAGCGGGTGGTGTTGGAGGGGTCGTCCTCGACCGCCGAGGCCAGGACCTCAAGGCCGTAGAGCTCGGCAGCGAGCGGCGGCGCGAGGGACAGCTTGGTGGGATCGTTCCACTCGCGCACCTCGCGGGCTGACCCTGCGGTGTCACCGGCGATCACGGGTTTGAGCCCGGCCTCGCGGATCAGCTTCCGGCACTGGCCCAGGGCGTGAATGTGGCTGTGGACCTCGGTGGCCCCCTCGATGCTGCTGCCCGGGATGCCGAGCAAATCGAAGTGGATGGGCAGGAAGAACTCTCCCACGATCTGCAGGCCCGAGTGCGGCAGCAACAGATGGATGTCGGCCACCCGGCCAGCGATGGAGTTCTCGATCGGGATCATGGCCAGATCCGCCTCGCCGCTGGACACCAGCTCGAACGCATCCTCGAAGCTGGCGCAGGGAACGCTCTCCAGGCCGGGGTACATCTGCTTGCAGGCTATATCTGAGTTGGCGCCGGGCTCACCCTGGAACGCAATTTTCTGGGCCATGCTCCGTATGATGTCACGCCCGGCGCCGCCTCACCCAAACGCGGGTTGGCGCGGCACCGGCGTGCTGCTCACCTCTTCGCGTAGTCCGAGAACCCCTGCCAGTCGATTACCACGCAGGCTTCATCGCCAACGGTCCAGGCATCATGTCCGGGCGCCATGATGGCGAAATCGCCGGGCCCGTACTCCATCTCCTCGCCGTCATCCATGACGACCTTCATCCGGCCGGAGATGAAGTACCCCATGTGGGACGCTTGGCAACTGTCCGTCTTGGCGATCGGTTTTACGTGCTCGGACCACCGCCATCCCGGCTCGAACGTGGCCCGGCCGACGCCGCCGCCCTCCATGTTGACCAGTTGGAGCTGACCCTTGCCGTCCTCAAACGGCCGGGTCTCCTCGGGGGAGTCGAAACTCTTGCGGATTAAACCTGGCATCTGGACCTCCTGCTGTGGATATTTTTGTTCCGGGGATGAAGGCTTGAATTGCTGTTGCTGCTGCTTGTTATGCCACGTTGTAGGCCTGCCCGGACGGCATGTCAAGGACCGGAAACATAGGCCTCTTCCGCTACGGAAGGCTCTGGGCGGCGCTGCGTTGGTCAAGGAGCCGGCGCAGGGTCCGCAGCGCGGCAAGCGCCCGGTGGTTCACCGAGTCGGCGGGAATGCCCAGCTGCACTGCCGCTTCGGCCACCGTGAGCCGGCAGTAGTGAAGTGCCACCAGGACGTCCCGCTGCTCGCTCTCAAGCTTGGTCAGGGCTTCCCGGATTCCGTGGTCATTGAGCATGGAGTCAGACTCCCGTCGCGGCCTTCGAGAATTCCTAGGAACGCACCCCCACAGTTGGGCAGCATCGCGCGCCCTACTGGGCGGCGTCGAACCCCGCGAGCAGGCGCCGGGTGGCAGTCTGCATGTGTGACCGCATGGTCGCGGTGACGGCAGCGGGATCATGCGCTTCGAGGGCCGCGAAGATTTCGCGGTGTTCCTTCAGCGCCGCCGCCGCATGGCCTTCGTCGGTCAGCGCCCGGTCCACCCAGATGCGGAGCAGCGAGCGGATGCTTTGCAGCAGCTCGCGGAGCACCTGGTTGCCCGAACTGACGGCGATCTCCCGGTGGAACGCGGCGTCCGCCTCGACGAACGCGGCCAGGTCCTCGAGGTTGTCTTCCATGGTGAGCAGGTTGGCGCGCATGCGGTCCAGCGCCGCATTATCGATGCGTTCAGCGGCCAGTTGCGCTGCCTGTACTTCGAGCCCACTTCTGAGCTCCACCAGCTCGCGGGTGCGGGGGGCGCCCAGCATGAGGCCCCAGCTCAGGGTGCGGGGCAACAGTTCCGAAATGCCGTCCCGCAGGTACGTTCCGGATCCCGGCCTAACGATCACGATGCCCAGTATCTCCAGGGCCGCCAAGGCTTCCCGGACGGCCGACCGGCCCACGCCGAGGGATGCAGCGAGCGTCCGTTCGGCAGGGAGCCTGGTGCCGGGCGCTATGTCTCCGCTGGTGAAGTAGGCCAGCAGGCGCTCCGCAACCTCGGATACCACCGACCCCTGTTCCATGGGGCCAAGGGCGGCGCTGATCTTGGCCACGGCGGCTGCGGAGTTATCAGGCATCTTCAAAGGGTAGCAACCGGCTGACCAATTTCAGGGCCCGATGCCCGCGGTCAAAAGAAACACGTCAACCGGTTGACCAATTTGCCTTGCCGGTCGTATGGTTGTCTCACAACGCGTAGCCAATGCCGGTCTCCAGCCGGCGGAGGGCATTGAGACAACCCCCACGCATCCAGCGCAGGACGCAGTCGGGGCTACCAACATCTAGGAGTCAATGTGGACACCACACAATCGGTGGTCGAAAGATCTGCAATCAGGAAAGTGTCAATCCGGCTGGTGCCGTTCGTCGCTTTGATGTTCTTCATCAACTACCTGGACCGCACGGCCATCTCCTTCGCCGGCCCCAACGGCATGAACACGGACCTGGCCCTCGGCGCGGCGCAGTTCGGCTTCGCTTCCGGCGTCTTCTTCATCGGCTACATCCTGCTCGAGGTCCCCAGCAACCTGGCCCTGCACAAGTTCGGCGCCCGGCGCTGGCTGGCCCGCATCATGGTCAGCTGGGGCATCGTCTCGCTCCTGTTCACCTGGGTCGGCAACGTTGAGCAGCTCTATATCCTGCGCTTCATCCTCGGTGTTGCCGAGGCTGGCTTCTTTCCGGGCGCCATCCTCTTCCTGAGCCTCTGGGTTCCGGCCCGGCACCGCAGCAAGATCCTTGCCCTCTTCTACCTGGCCCAGCCGCTGACCACCGTCATCGGTGCCCCGCTCGCCGGCCTTCTCATCCAGCAGCATGGCCTCTTTGGCCTCGCCGGCTGGCGGGTCATGTTCTTCGGCGTTGCCGTCCCCGCCATCATCATCGGCATCATTGCCTGGTTCTACCTCGCTGACTCCCCGGCCAAGGCCAAGTGGCTCACAGCCGAAGAGAAGACCTGGCTGACCGGTGCCCTGGAGAAGGAAAAGAAGGAAACCGCCGCCAGCAACAAGCACGTCAGCGTCCGCACCGTCTTCGGCAACGGCCGCGTCTGGATGCTGTCCGCGATCTACTTCGGCTTCATCTACGGCCTCTACGCCCTCGGTTTCTTCCTGCCCACCATCATCTCCGGCTTCGAAGGCATCTACGGCACCAAGTTCGATGTCTTCCAGAAGGGCCTCATCACCGCGATCCCGTACCTGCCGGCAGCCTTCGCCCTGTACTTCTGGTCCAAGGACGCCACCAAGCGCGGCGTCAAGACCTGGCACATCGCCATCCCTGCCCTGGTGGGCGGCCTGAGCATCCCGCTGGCCCTGTTCGCCGGTTCCCCGGCAGCCACCATCGCCGTCATCACCATCACGGCCATGTCCATCTTCGCGGCACTGCCGAACTTCTGGACCGTTCCCACCCAGTTCCTCACCGGTGCGGCTGCCGCGGCAGGCATCGCCCTGATCAACACGATGGGCAATCTGGCAGGCTTCAGCGCCGGCTACATCACCGGCTGGCTCAAGGACTGGACCGGCGGCTACACCGTCCCGATGTTCGTCGTCGGCGGCTTCATGCTCCTGTCCTGCATCCTGATGGTCGCGCTGAGCCGCTCCGGCAAGGTCAGCGAGGGCATCGCCGCCGAGGCGCTGGACCCCGCGGGCGCCGGACACCACTCCGAGCCGTAACACCCGGACAGCCGTATGACCCGGGGGCGCCTCCCTTGCCCGGAGGCGCCCCCGCCCCACCCCCACGATTTCCACTGATAGGCCCAGGAGAAACCGCAATGACCCGCTTGTTCAATGAACCCGCAGCGTTCGCTGATGAGATGATCGAGGGCTTTGTTGCCTCGCACGGCCGGTGGGTGCGGCGTGTTTCCGGCGGCGTGGCCCGCAGCACGAAGAGCACCCCGGACACGGTGGCACTGGTGATCGGCGGCGGTTCCGGGCACTATCCGGCGTTCGCCGGGCTGGTGGGCCAGGGCCTGGCCCACGGCGCCGCGATGGGCAACCTCTTCGCGTCCCCTTCGGCGCAGCAGGTCTACAGCGTGGCCAAGGCCGCCAACAACGGCGCAGGCGTCCTGCTGGGCTACGGCAATTACGCCGGCGACGTCCTGCACTTCACCCAGGCACAGGAGCGCCTCCGCCGTGAGGGCATCGACTGCCGCAGCATCGCCGTCACCGACGACGTCTCCTCCGCCCCGCTGGAGGAGCGCGCCAAGCGGCGCGGCATCGCCGGGGACCTGACGGTCTTCAAGGTCGCGGCCGCCGCTGCCGAGGCCGGCTACGGCATGGACGCCACGGTTGAAATCGCCGAACGCGCCAACGACCGCACCCGCTCCTTCGGCGTCGCGTTCACCGGCTGCACCCTTCCCGGGGCCGAGAATCCGCTGTTCACGGTCCCCGAGGGACGGATGGCCGTGGGCATGGGCATCCACGGCGAACCCGGCATCGGTGAAACCGGCATCCCGACGGCGGATGAGCTCGCCGAACTGCTCGTGGGCAAGCTGCTCACGGAGGTTCCGGACGGCCTTCAGGCGCGGGGGTCACGCGTAGTGCCGATCCTCAACGGCCTGGGCAGCGTCAAGTACGAGGAACTGTTCGTGGTTTACCGCCGCGTTGCCCAGCTCCTCGCCGAGGCCGGCCTGGAAGCCGTTGATCCTCAGGTCGGCGAGCTCGTCACCAGCTTCGACATGGCGGGCACCTCGCTGACCTTGTTCTGGCTGGACGAAGAACTTGAAACCCTCTGGAATGCACCCGCAGACGCGCCTGCCTTCCGCCGCGGTGCCGTCACGGCCGCTGCCCTCGACACTGCTGCCCTGGACGCCGAGGAACTGTCCGCGGAAGCAGAAGACGTGGTGATCCCGGAAGCGACGGACGAGTCGCGTGCAGCTGCGGTCCGCGTCCTTGCCGCCCTCTCCGCCGCCAAGGACGTAGTCGACGCCAACGTCGAGGAACTGGGCCGTATCGATGCGATCGCCGGCGACGGCGACCACGGCATCGGCATGGAGCGCGGTGTCCGGGCCGCGGTCGAGGCTGCAGCGGACGCCGTCGAACGCGGTGCCGGCGCGGCCAGCACCCTGCACCTGGCCGCCGACGCCTGGTCCGACCGGGCCGGCGGTACCTCCGGTGCGCTCTGGGGCATGGCCCTGCGGGCAGTCGGGGACGCGATCGGGGACAGCAGCACGCCCGACGCCGGCGCTGTCGCTGCCGGAGTGGCGGAGGCCGCCGCCTCGATCATGGGCTTTGGCAAGGCCAAGGTGGGAGACAAGACCCTCGTGGACGTGCTGGTTCCGTTCCGCGACGCCCTGGCCGCCGCCGTCGGCTCCGGGCAGTCCCTCACGGACGCTTGGGGCGCGGCAGCCGCCGTGGCCCAGCAGGCCGCCGAGGAAACCGCCAACCTGCTGCCCCTCATGGGCAGGGCGCGCCCGCACGCCGAGAAGAGCCTCGGCACCCCGGACGCGGGCGCCGTATCCATGGCCCTGATCGTCCGCGCAATCCACAACACCTTCGCCGAGGCGAAAGCTGCAGCAACCACCACTAAGGAGAACGCATGAGCGCCAAACTGCGCCTGATCGTCGGTTCCGACGACGCCGGATTCGAGTACAAGGAAGCCCTGAAGGCGGACCTGGAAGCCAGTGAACTGGTCGAGTCGGTGCAGGACGTCGGAGTGGACGCCACCAGCCACACGCCATACCCGTCCGTGGCCATCGCCGCCGCCGAACTCATCGCCGCCGGCAAGGCCGACCGCGCCCTGCTGGTCTGCGGCACGGGCCTGGGCGTGGCGATCGCCGCGAACAAGGTCCCCGGCGTCCGCGCCGTCACCGCGCACGACTCCTTCTCCGTTGAACGCTCCATCCTGTCCAACAACGCCCAGGTCCTCACCTTCGGCCAGCGCGTCGTGGGCCTGGAACTCGCCCGCCGCCTCGCCAAGGAATGGCTGACCTACACCTTTGACGAGTCCTCGGCCTCCGCCGAGAAAGTCACCCTGATTAAGGACTACGAAGGTGTCACTTCCTGCTAACCCCTCCGCCGCCGGCGGCACTGCGCAGCCAAAGGCGATCATCGGCGTCAGCCTGAAGATGTACTTCGGCTACGAGCGCACCCTGGACTGGTGCCGGGACGTGGCCGCGATCGCCTCGGCCCACCCTGCCGTCCGCAGCGGCGACATTGAACTGTTCGCACTGCCGGCCCATCCGGTGCTGCCCGAGTGCGCGCGGATCCTGTCCGCCGCCGGTGCGGCCGCCGGTGCCCAGGACATGTTCTGGGAGGACGAGGGCGCCTTCACCGGCGAGGTCAGCGGCAAGATGGTGGCCGAAACCGGCGGCCGGTACGCCGAGGTTGGCCACGCCGAACGGCGCCGCATCTTCGGCGAGGACGACGACGTGGTCGGACTGAAGGCCGCTGCCGCCTACCGCAACGGCCTCACCCCGGTGCTGTGCGTGGGCGAACCCGACAGCGGCACCGCGGCGGACGCCATCAAGCACTGCATCCGTGAAATCGACGGCGTCCTGAACCGGGCCGGAAGCCTCGGCAGCACCGGGCGCACCATCGTGGCCTACGAGCCACAGTGGGCCATCGGGGCAGCCGAACCGGCCACGCCGGAGTTCATCAGCGAAGTCATCACCGGACTGGACGCCCACCTCCGCAGCCGCGCGGGCCAGGAAGACAGCCGGGTCATCTACGGCGGCAGCGCCGGCCCCGGCCTCATCAGCCAGCTCGGCCCCGCCGTCAGCGGACTGTTCCTGGGCCGCTTCGCCCACAACCCGTCCGCGGTGCGGGACATCCTGGACGAGGCCGCAGCGCGTCTTGGACTCACGGAACCCGGCCCGCTGGAACCCGTTGGGGGCCGGGCATGAGCGCCACGGCTGGCCAGGGTTCAAGGATTGGCCTGAGCAGCTACGCCTTCTTCTGGCAGCTTTCGGACCGGGTTTCCCGTCCGCTGAGCATCCACGAGGCGCTCGAGCGGACCGCGGCGCTGGGTGTGGACCTGTTCCAGATCTGCGACTACGCGCCGCTGGAAACCATGACCGACGACGACCTGCGGGCCGTGCGGGCCACCGCGGACTCGCTCGGGATCAGCCTGGAGCTGGGCACCAAGGGCATCCGGCCGGAGCACCTGCGCCGGTTCCTGCACATCGCCAAGATCCTGGGTGCGCCGCTGCTGCGGACCATGTTCAACGTCCCGGGCCACACCCCGACGGCGGATGAGGCCGTGGAGATCTTCAGCGAGGTCCTGCCCGAGTTCAAGGCGGCCGGGGTGCGGATCGCGGTGGAGACCTATGAGCAGGTGCCCACGTCCCGGATCCTGGAGGTCGTGGAGCGCGTCGGAAGCCTGTACCTGGGCGTGTGCAGTGACCCGGCCAACACCGTGGCGGCCCTGGAGCCGCCGCGTGAGGTGATTGACGCCGTCGCACCCCATGTCCTGAACATGCACATCAAAGACTTTGCGTTCAGCCGCAAGGAGGGGTGGGTCGGGTTCACATACTCCGGCGCGCCGCTCGGCGAAGGCCTTCTGGACTACGACTACATGGCCCGGAAACTTCAGCCCAAAGAAAGAAACATCAATCAGATCGTCGAACACTGGCTGCCGTGGCAGGACTCCGAGGACGAAACCATCCGCCTCGAAAACCAGTGGACCCAGCAAAGCCTCGATTTCCTAAGGAGCAAATGAAATGTCTGCAGAACAGTTGACCGTCGCCGTTATCGGAGCCGGAGGCAAGATGGGGATGCGCGTTTCCCGCAACCTCCAGAAGTCCAGCCACACCGTGTTCTACTCCGAGAACTCACCGGCCGGCCAGGACCGCGTCCGCGCCGAAGGCCGTGAAATCACCGCCACCGACGAGGCCGTCAAGGGCGCCGACGTCGTGATCCTCGCCGTTCCGGACACCGTCCTGGGCGTCGTGTCCGAAGGCGTCGTCCCGCAGATGAAGGCCGGCGCCATCCTCCTCACGCTCGACCCGGCCGCCGCCTACGCCGGCCTGCTCGCCCAGCGCGAGGACGTCGTCCAGGCCGTGGCCCACCCCTGCCACCCGTCCGTGTTCCTGGAGCGCACCACCCAGGAGGAATGGGCCGATACCTTCGGCGGCGAGGGCGCCCCCCAGAACGTCGTCGCCGCGATCGACGAGGACGCCACTGAGGCCGCCCGCGCCGCCGCCGAGGCGACCGTCAAGGTCATCTACGCCCCCGTGATCGACGTCCACTGGGTCACCGTGAAGCAGCTCGCCATCCTCGAGCCCACCCTCGTGGAGACCGTTGCCTGCATGATCGGCACCCTGCTCAACGAGGCGCTGCACGAGACCGTCCACACCGCCGGTGTGCCCGAGGAAGCTGCCAAGGCCATGCTGTTCGGCCACGTGCAGATCGCCCTCACCAACGCCCTGCGCGGCTCCAACCCGTTCTCCGAGGCCTGCGAAATCGCCATCCAGTACGGCAAGGACACCATCATCAAGGACGACTGGAAGAAGATCTTCGACGACTCCGAGCTCGACAGCGTTATCGCCAAGATGCTGAAGCTGGACGCCGTCAAGCGCTAAAACTGCCAGCCGGCAAACCGGCTTAGGCAATGGATCCATCCCCGGATGGATCCATTGCCATTTAAGCGCTGCCGCCAAAGATTTCCGGCATGTTAAATCTTTGCCGGCTGATCCGCCGTCGGGCATGTCCGGCCCCAATGTGACTTGAACGGCGACCCGTTTTCCTGCCCGGCCGGGACCCCTTGCGGCATGGGGGACCACCCCTGGCAAAGCAGCACGGCCTTTATGCAAACGAATGGATTAGTGCCCTAGTTTTCGCATTATGACCCACCTGACCTCGTGTTTCTTCTCACGGGCCGTATCCTTGCGGCCCCTATCGGGGCGTCAATAGCGTGGATAAGGACCCTTCGAACGAGCTAAGGACTTATATGCCCTCGCCAGCCGCCACGGATCCACAACCCATCCACCCCGGCAGGAGCCGCATACCAGTCCTGGGACGCCTGGCATCGGGCCTCCGCTGGGACCTGCCGGCGTCCCTCGTGGTGTTCCTCGTTGCCGTTCCACTGTCGCTCGGCATCGCCGCGGCGTCGGGTGCACCGGTGATGGCGGGACTGATCGCGGCCGCAGTGGGAGGCATCGTTGCCGGCAGCCTTGGCGGCTCGCCGCTGCAGGTCAGCGGACCGGCAGCTGGCCTTACCGTCATCGTCGCCGGCCTCATTGAGCAGTTCGGCTGGCCCGTCACCTGCGCCATCACCGTGGCCGCCGGCGTCCTCCAGGTACTGCTTGGCATGGCCAAGGTGGGGCGGGTGGCGCTTGCCATTGCGCCGGTGGTGGTGCATGCGATGCTTGCCGGGATCGGCATCATCATCGTCCTGCAGCAGCTGCATGTGATGCTCGGCAGCGAAGCCGGCGAGGCGGCGCTGCACAATATTGTGGCGCTGCCGGACAGCCTGGCCGCCGTGGATCCGCAGGCCGCGTTCCTGGGGGCTGTGGTGATCGCGCTGCTGGCCGGCTGGAAGCACATGCCGGCCGCCGTCCGGCGCGTGCCCGGCCCGCTGGTGGCCGTGGTGGCCGCGACGCTGCTGTCCCTCCCGTTCAATTCCGACGTCGACCGGATCACCTTTGACGGTTCGCTGCTGGACGCCCTCGCCCTCCCGCACCTGCCGCAGGGGGAGTGGACCGCCATTGCCGTCGGCGTCGTCACCATCGCCCTGGTGGCGAGCGTGGAGTCGCTGCTGTCCGCCGTCGCCGTCGACAAGATGCACCACGGCGAGCGTACAAATTTCAACCGCGAACTGCTCGGCCAGGGTGCTGCCAACGTGACGTCAGGCATGCTGGGCGGCCTGCCGGTCACCGGTGTGATCGTCCGCAGTGCCACCAACGTCGAGGCCGGGGCGCACACCCGCAAGTCCGCCGTCCTCCACGGCATCTGGGTTCTGGTCTTTTCCCTGCTGCTGGCGGGCGTCATCCAGCTGGTGCCTCAGGCCGTGCTTGCCGGGCTGCTCATCATGATCGGCATCCGCCTCGTGAAGGTGGCCGATTTCCAGACGGCACGCGTCACCGGTGACCTGGCCGTCTATGCCGCGACGCTGCTCACGGTGGTGTTCGTTAACCTCCTGGCCGGGGTGCTGATCGGGCTTGCGCTGGCAGTGCTGCTGGTCCTGTGGCGTGTGGTCCGGGCCAGCATCCACGCGGAGCCCCTCGGCGGAACAGCTGAGGGCCGCTGGCGCGTGGTCATCGACGGCTCCTGCACGTTCCTGTCGCTTCCCCGCCTGAGCAAGGTGCTGGCCGCGGTGCCGCCGGCGGCGCCTGTCACGGTGGAGCTCGATGTCGACTACCTCGACCACCCGGTGCATGACACCCTCGAGGCCTGGCGCGTGCGGCACGTGAACAACGGCGGCAGTGTCGAGATCGAGGAAACCGGCACCGCCACGCTCCACGCCGCCGTGGCGGGAACTCCCACACGCGGCTCGTCGCGCTCCGCACTGCGCGGCGGCTTCGCGCCGTGGCGGAGCTGGCAGCGGGACGCTGCGCCGCTGGCCGCAGAGGCAGCCGGACACGTCCCGGCCCCCGTGCGCTCGGTGCTCAACGGCGTGGACAGCTACCACCGCCGCCACGCCCACCTGCTGCGTCCGCACGTCCAGGAGCTGTCCACGTTCCAGGACCCCGACACGCTGTTCATCACCTGCGCCGACTCCCGGCTGGTGCCCAACCTGATCACCAGCAGCGGCCCGGGGGACCTGTTCACGGTCCGGAACGTGGGCAACATGGTGGGAAGCGACCGCCTCGAACCGTCGGTCGAGGCTTCCCTGAAGTTCGCCCTCGACGAGCTGTCGGTCACATCGGTGGTGGTCTGCGGCCACTCCGGCTGCGGCGCCATGACCGCCCTGCTCGCCGGACCTGCCGCAGACCAGCAGGGCTTAGACCAGAAAGCCTCGGACCAGAGTCCGGAAGGCCAGGAAGAACGTTGCCCCGTCGAGTCCTGGCTGGACCACGGACGGCCGAGCCTGGAGTCGTTCCATGCGGGCCACCCCGTCCAGGTTGCAGCCGAGAAAGCCGGGTACGGCGCGGTGGACCAGCTGGCCATGGTCAACGTGGCCGTCCAGCTCGAACGGCTGCAGCAGCACGCCAGCCTGCAGGACACCGTCCGGAGCGGTGACGTCCATGTGACGGGCCTTTTCTATGACATCGCCACGGCCCGGGTCCTGCAGATCACGCCCACGGGCATCAGCCACCTGGATCCGCTGCCGCGGGCCGGAGAGCTGGCCCCGGCCTGACGGGCCTGATTCACATCTGACCTGGTTTACATCCGAACAGAGTACGCAGTTCGGCGGCCACGCAACGACCAGCCGCCGAACTGCGTACCGCTGTGTAGAGGCGAGTGATGCCGGCGGCAAAGACGGGTAGCCGACCCCCGTGACTCAAGGTGGACGGAAGCCGTTGAATGGTCTGACCCACACCGGGGTACAGGAAACAGTGCAAGGAACAGCGCAAGCGACGGAGGAGACGGCATGGAAGGGTGCAGGCCATGAGTTCCGGGCTGGCGTCAGCGGTACAGTTCGCCGGGTCCCTGCCGGGGTCCATCCTGCTCACGCTGGGACAGGCCGTGGTGGTGGTGTGCGCCTGCTCCGACATGGTCCGTCTGCTCTCAGTGCCGCGCTCCCACCGGCGGTACCTGGCCAACACTGTCTTCCGCACCCTGGCCCTGCCGGCTATCCTGGCCGCCGCGCTCAAGGCGCTGCTCGACGCGGCCTCCGGCGCCTGGCCAAACGTCACGGCCGGGATGTTTGTGCTGGTGGTCCTGATCTACCGGTGGCGCACCGACACGGACGAGGACAGCTGGTGGAAGGGCAAGGGAAAGGCGCTTGGGCGGTGGTTCAGTAAGCGGACTGCATTCGGGTTGCGCCCCGCCCCCGCCGCGGCGCTATTCCTCGACGGACGGCCAAGCGGGCGTCAGCCGGAGACGTGCCCCACCGTGGCCGTCAGTCGTTGAAGAGCCCCGCCAGGTCCTCCGCGGTGAGTGCACCACCGGAGAGCGCATCGCCCTCCATCACGTCGGCGAACAGCTGGGACTTCTTCGCCTTGAGCGCCATGACCTTCTCCTCGATGGTGTCCTTGGCCACCAGCCGGTAGACCATGACGTTCCTGGCCTGGCCGATGCGGTGCGTGCGGTCCACCGCCTGCGCCTCTGACGCGGGATTCCACCACGGATCGAGCAGGAATACGTAGTCGGCCTCGGTCAGGTTGAGGCCGAACCCGCCCGCCTTGAGGCTGATCAGGAACACGGGCGCCGTGCCGTTCTTGAACTCATTGACGACGTCGGTACGGTTCCGGGTGCCGCCGTCGAGATAGCAGAACTCGATGTTCTCCTCGGTGAGGCGCTCGCGGACCTTGCCCAGGAAGCCGGTGAACTGGCTGAAAATCAGGGCGCGGTGGCCTTCGGCCACGAGGTCCTCCAGCTGCTCGAACAGCACGTCCAGCTTGCTTGACCGCACGCCGGACAGCGACTCGTCCACCAGTGAGGCGTCCAGGCTGAGCTGGCGCAGCAGCGTCAGGGACTGGAAGATGGTGAAGCGGTTCTTGTTCACGTCCTCGATGAGGCCCAGGATCTTCTGCCGCTCGCGCTGCAGGTGCGTCTGGTAGACCTTCTGGTGCCGCGGATTGAGCACCACCTCGAGGATCTGTTCCTGCTTGGGCGGCAGGTCCTTGATGACCTGCTCCTTGGTGCGGCGCATCATGAGCGGGCGGACCCGACGGCGGAGCTTGTCCAGCTGCCCCTTGTCACCGTTCTTCTCCACCGGCTTCTGGTAGTACTCGGCGAACCGTGACGGGCTCGCGAACAGCCCCGGCGCCACGATGGACGTCAGGGCCCAGAACTCCATGAGGTTGTTCTCCAGCGGGGTTCCCGTGATGGCCAGCTTGAACGCTGCCGGAAGCTTGCGGGCGCACTGGTAGGCCTTGGACTGGTGGTTCTTGACGAACTGGGCCTCGTCCAGCATCAGTCCGGCCCAGTGCCGTCCCGCATAGGACTCGTAGTCGATCCGGAACAGCGCGTAGGACGTGATGACGATGTCCGCCCCGGCCATGGCCTCGGCGGGATCGGCGCCGCTCTTGGCGAACGTCTCACCGATGGCGCGGACGGTAAGGCCCGGCGCGAACCGCGCGGCCTCGGCCTCCCAGTTACCCACGACGCTGGTGGGCGCCACCACCAAAAAGGGCGTCCCGCCGTCGTCCCCTTCCTTAACCTCGGCGGAAGACGCGGCGTGCTCCTTGGCCGCGCACATCAGGGCCAGCGCCTGCACGGTCTTTCCCAGGCCCATGTCGTCGGCGAGCACGCCGCCCAGACCGTGGCGGTACAGGAAGCTCAGCCAGTTGTAGCCCTCCAGCTGGTACGGGCGCAGCTCAGCGTTCAGCGTGGCCGGGAGCGGCAGGCCCTGGACGCCCTCCTCCAGCAGGCCGCCGACCGCTACGCGCCAGGCGGCCGCCTGCTCGTCCACGATTCCCAGCTGGGCAAGTTCATCCCAGAGGCCGGCCTGGAACCGGCTGATCTGCAGGGGAGCGTCCTTGTCGCCGGGGTTGTCCTGAAGGGAGCGGGCCTCGTCGATCAATGCCCGCAGCTGGTGCAGCTCCGGCAGGTCCAGGGAGAAGTACGCGCCGCTGGGCAGCAGCATTCGCGTCTGCCCTGCGGCGAGGGCGGAGAAGAGGGCCGCGAAGGACACCGGCTGGCCCTCGAGGGTGATCACGATGCCAAGGTCGAACCAGTCGCGCTGGTCTGTGGCCTTCGTGGAAATCGCCACCACCGGCGCCTCTTCGGCCTCCCGGTAGTCCGCGATGTCACCGGAGGTGTCCACATCGACGCCGGGCGTGTTCCGCAGCCGGGGGAGCACCTCCTCCGTGAAGGCGAGCGTGTCCAGCCCGCTCAGCTCCGCGGTGGCCGCGAGCCGCGGCGTGCCCCAGCCGCCGGTGGCTGACTCGCCCAGCTTGGGCACCGCGTCCCACGGCTGGCCCACCGCCTCCAGGATCCGGGCCTCGGCCGCATCGTCACGGTAGCCGTGGTCGCCGGGGTGGCGCCAGAGCGGCTGGGCCGTAACGATGGTGCCGGACTTGTAGTGCCATTCCCAGTGCAGGCGCACGCGGTGGTCGGCGCCGTAGTTGGCCAGCAGCGAGAGCGTCGGCAGGGCGAGCTCGGGCAGCTCGACGGATTCGTCCGCCGCCGTCACGCGCGCGGTCTGCTTCAGCTTGGGGTAGAAGCCGGTGAGGAAGCGGCCCTCATCCCGTGCCGGGATGTGCAGCGTGCTCCCCGCCGTGACGAAGGCCAGCAGCTCCTCGCTGAGTCCGCTCTCGAGCGGGGCGAGGGTGATGGTCTCGTCCGCGGCGACCCCGGGCAGCGCGTCCCCGCTGGAGGTGAGGAAAATGCCGTGCGCCGGGCGCCCGATGGTGCCCACCGACGCCGGATCAACCTCGGTGCCGTCGACCGTGATGGTGGACGCGAGCTCCAGGCCCCCTTCCTGCCCGTCGTTTCCGTAGCGGCCCAGGTTGAGTCCGACCGCGGCCGGCTCCGCCGCCACCTTCACCGGTTCCTGGCCGCGGCTGTGGACCAGCGCGACGCCGATCTGCCTGGCCTCTTCCAGCAGGCCCCACATGTTTTTGCCGGCAAAGGTGTTCAGCCCCAGCCAGAGGGACGACGACGAGTAGGCGCGGTTCGCGCCGGCGGTGTGCGCGGCGAGGAAGGCCTGCATCCACTCGACATGCGCCTGGTTGCATTCGCGCTTGAAGCTCAAGTAGCTCAGCGTGTTCCACGAGACGTCGCCGCGGATCCATTTGCCCTTGGCACCCATGATCACGGGGCGGGCCTTTAGCTGGCGGACACTGCGGAGCGGATCCCGGCGGCCCGTGTAGGAAAAGTGCGGGGCCGGTTCCTCCACCTCTAACTGCAGGGCCAGGGGAGTGCCGCCGCCCTGCAGCGCGGGGCCGGCCTGCAAAATCAGGGGGCTGAGCGCCTGCTCCCAGTCCGAGAGTGCTGGGACCGACTTTTCCCGCGACACCCGCGAGACGTCGGCGGGGGACAGCAGCTGCACCCTCACGGCAGGGTTGTCTTCGGCCGCGAACAGGAGCGCGGCCACGTGCTTGCAGTCCTTGCGGACCGGGCAGCTGCAGACGCCCACCGTGCAGCTCCAGCCGCCGCCCTTTCGGACCAGCTTGGCCGTCGTGGAGTAGGGCACCTCGGAGCCGCCCCGGACCTTGCCGAGCATCAGGCCGGTGGCGGAGTCGAACGAGATCCCGGAGACACGGCCGCCCATGGCATAGGCGAGCCCGGCCGCGAGGGAGCGGTCGTTGATCGCGGGGGTCTGGATTGCCAGTGCCGCACTGTCGTCCGGTTGGGAAGGCATGGGTGCGCGCTACTTTCGGCAGGTCGAAAATCTGCAGGTTATCTGATCCATCTTAGTCAGCCGGGAGAGCCTCTGAAACTTCGCAGAGCGGTTCACCCGGAATGGCCCCGGTGCTACGGTGGGAAGTGATTTACGGCACATTTCATCCACGGTTTGAGCACGGTTCAAAGGGATAGGAGATCGAAATGGTTGAGCGAGGCAACGCTAAGCACGGGTCCGAACTGGACGACCAAATGAAGCACGAGACCCAGGCCTTGCGCCAAGGCAGCCGTTCAGGCCACGTCGAGGAATTCCGGGAGACCGAACCGCTTCCGGACGACACCGACAGCCAGGAGGTCCGGGAGGCCGTGCGTGAAAACCTGCCGCCGGAAGCCCCGGAGGCGGGCAACACCGGCAGCGTACCTGACCGGGAGGCCTGAGCGTAATGGCTGTGGCGCTGTCCAAGTACTCAAAGCTCTTTGACGGGAACGGAGCCTGGTGCACCGTGCTGACGGATGCCGGCACGGGCACAGTGGATTCCCTTCAGGCTGCGGACGCCAGGCCGGAGCGCATCAGGGATGACCTGCTTGCCGCCGGGGCGTCGAAAGCGGACGCGGAGGCCGTTGAGCAGGCCGTGCAGCCCGTGGAGGGAGTGCCGAATCCTGTGGCACGCTTCCTCATAGCGCATGACGGGCGCGTGGAAGTCGACGAGGTGCTCCCCGGGGAGCGCGTGGACAATCCGTATTTAAACGTCGGCATCATTCCGGACCTGCTGCCACTCATCCGCCATGCCGACCTCGGCGTTGCCGCTGTGGCGGCCAGTGTGGACCGGACGGGTGCGGACATCACCCTGTCCTACGGCAGGCATGCTGCCGGCGGCGGGGGAAAGGCATTCAGCGAAACCACTCAGGGGAGCACGGAAAACATCAAGAAGGTCCCCGGCGGGGGCTGGGCGCAAGGCAGGTTCCAGCATCGCACCGAGGAGATCTGGCGGAGGAACACCGAGGAGGTGGCTGCGGAAATAGACCGCCTCGTGGAAAAGGAACGTCCCGCTGTAGTGGTCATCGGCGGGGACATCCGCGCGCGCGACCTGGTTCTCGACCAGCTGTCCAAGCGCAGCCGTGCCATCGCCACCACCGTCGAAACGCACACCCGGGCGTCCGGCGCGGACCCGGAAGCGATGAACACCGCCGTCGAAAAGTCGCTGGCCGAAGCCCAGGCGCGCTCCCAGCAGCAGCTGCTGGAAAAGCTGTCGGAGGAAAAGGGGCAGAACAGCGCCGGAGCGGCATTCGGCGTCGGACGCGTGGTCCAGGCGCTGCAGCAGGCGCAAGTCCAGACCCTGGTGCTCAGCGACCAGCTGACAGCGGATCCCGGGGCCGGAAACACAGCCACGGATCCGGAAAGCCGCCCGGCGCGGAGCATGCTGGTCCTCGGGGCGAGCCCGTGGATCGCCACGGCACCGGAAGAAGCTGTGGGCGCTGACGTCCTGGGTGAGGCTCCGGCGCCCGCCGCCCTCATCAGGGCTGCGGTTCTCACAGACGCGGAAGTGGAGTTCGTGCCCGCGGCCGCCATTCCCGGCGGAGCCCCTGCTGCTGCCCTGCTGCGTTGGGAAACCGGCCCCGCTGTTCCCGGCGGGCAATAAGACGAAAGACAAGTCCGACGGCGGGAGGTCGCCTCTCAAGGGGGCCTCCCGCCGTCGTGCTGCCCTGCAGGCGGGGCTCCCCCGAAAGGCCACGGCGCAAACTTCGCCTGACGTTCACTTCGCCCTCAACCTGCGGGCTGCCGGTGGCGCGTACGTTGAGAGAGTCCTGAGCATCACCGGCTTTCTGCAGTAAGGATTTCCCATGACTTCCAGTGAATACCCCGTTGTCCTGACCGTCGAAGGCGCAGCAGGCGACGGCAGTGCCAGTGACGCAGAGGTCGTTGATTCCAACGTCGCCGTGGTGAACGCCATGTACCGGGAGCTCCTCGGCCCGGGGGAGATCGCGCCTAACGCCCTGCGCAGCTACTTCGTGGACTTCTACCTGACGCAGTCCCTGGGCGGAGGCTTTGCGCAGTACGTCTTCACGGCCCCGGACCGTGAGGAGCTTGACGCCTACATCCGCGAGGGCCTGCAAGGCATGGGCGCCGCCGGGAACGTTGACCTCTTCGACCGCACCGTGGAGGCATTCGACTCCCTGTCGGAGGAGGAAGCGGACATTTACCTGGACGGCGAGGCCGGCGCCGAGCTCCCGGAAGGCGTGCAGGCCATGGAGGACCTCGACGCCGAATTCGAATCGCTCCTCGAAGCGGAAGACATTGTGGCCCTCAACGCGGCGTGGCTGCGTGGACAGGAAGACCTGTTGGTCCTGGACGATGACGAGCTCACCGCACACATCGCCAAGCGTGTGGCGGCGCTGCCGGACCTCGAAGAGCGGCGCGCCGAGGCCGAGGATGAGGCCTTGGAAAACGCCCCGGAATTCGAGGTCATCATCCGCGAGCTGTGCGACATCGCCGGGTACGAGCTGCACAAAATCACCATGGGCGATCCGAACTACGACCACAACGGCGAGAAGGTGCTCGCGTGGTGCTTCAGCACCGACCACGGCGACTTTCTCATGATCGAGGACGACGACGAGGCCTTCATGCTCAACCCGGATACCAAGGAAATCGTGGCCGCCGTCGAGTTCGAAGAACTGGGCGGAGAACTGGACGAGGACCTCGTGGAGGCGTAGCGCCGCGGGGCAAACCGGGCGGGTGCCTTGTCGAACCCCGGTCCTGCGGGACCCCTCGTTGAGGGGTCCCGCAGCTTTTGGTTAAAGGTTTCCCCAGCGTGGCGTCCGGATACTGGCATCCTCTTCAGACCATGGACCTGAAGAGGATCACCTCGCTGGGTCTCGGCCGGGTGAAGTCTGGGGCCTTTGAGGGGAGCTTTCCATGAAACCTGCAAGAAATCGTCCGCGTCTGGCAGCCGCCATCACGGCTGGCGCGCTGGTGGCGCTGGCCGTTCCGACCACGGTTGTTCCGGCTTTCGCCGTCATCAGCGACCCGGGTACACACATCATCACCGTTTTCCCGGAACGGGACATGGTCTCAGCCGAAGGGTACGCAGCCGGCGACCGTCCCACCATCCAGGTTCTTCGCGGCGGCACAGTCATTGGCACAGCGTCGAACCTGGTGCCTGCGGAGGGCATCGTGGAAGTCAACCACCCCGGCGGAGGATGCTGGGAAGGCACCACCCCGGACATTCGCCCGGGTGATGTGGTCCGCGTTCTGACAGCGCCCGACGTCGGCGACCAGACGTTCGTCGGGAACGTCATCGTCACGCAGCCGGCCACCAAGATCAACGCCAGCACCGTCGTCATGAAGGGCACCGCTGTTGCACCCGGCGGCGGGCAGCTTCCGGCGGACCAGCTGGAAGCCAGGGTCGTGGCGGCCAACCAGTCCTTCGCAAGCAACGGGCGCCGCACGCTTCGTGCTAGCGCAGCGGCGGGTGACGACGGCACGATCGCTTATGACGGTCCTGGCCTCACCACCTGGACGGCCACCTGGACGGGCCTCGGCGGCATTGGTGCGGACGGCCTGACCGACGCAGACCGCGCAGCATCACGCACCAACTCCGAAAGCCGGGGCATGTGGCTGGGACGCGACGCCGCGGTCGGAAACGAAGTCACGATTTTCGAGTACGCGGCCATCGGCGGTCCGGCCGGCCCGGAATGCACGGCACCCCTGGCCAAGGGACCGAGCACACCCGACCTGACCGCGGCAAGCGACACCGGCCGCCTTAATGCTGACAACATCACGCGCAACACCACGCCCACCTTTGCGGGTGCCGTCGCATTGGCGGACGCCGCCAGCGTCAACCTCTACATTGACGGCGTGCCCAGCGGTTCGGCATCCGTGGGCGCTAACGGCAGCTACTCGATCACGTCCAGCCGGGCCCTGGTCAACGGACGGCACACCGTCACAGCCGGAGAGGTCAGCCCGGGTGGCATCGAAACACGCTCCGCCGGCTCACTGGCCGTCACCGTCGACACCGTGGCGCCCTCGGTGACCGCCAAGGCTCCGGCCATCAACTCACTGATGGTCAGCCAGACGGCCAACGTCACGGCAACCTTCAGTGAGCCGGTCGCCGGCGTAGGATTCGCAGCCTTCAATTTGAAGAACTCCGCGGGGGCGGTGATCGCTGCTCCCGTCACCTGGAACGCCACGACCCGTGTGGCCACCGCCAACCCTAACGTAACGCTCACTGCCGACCGGAAGCACACGGTAACCCTGACTTCAGGCATCACGGACATCGCCGGCAACCCGATTGCCGCGAACTCCTGGGTGTTCACGACGGGCCCACGCCCGGTGGTGACCGCGAAATCGCCGGCAGCCAACGCGACCGGGGTCAGCCGCACGGCCAACGTCACGGCGACGATTAGTGAAGGGGTCACCGGCGTGGCCAACGGCACCTTCGCCCTCCGCAACGCCGCCACGGGCGCCCTGGTGAGCTACGCCGTCGGCTACAACACCACCAGCCACGTGGCAACACTGAACCCGAACGTGACCCTGGCGGCCAACACGAGGTACACGGCCGCTATTTCCGCGAACATCAAGGATGCAGGAGGCAACCCCCTCAGCGGACAGACCTGGAGTTTCACCACAGGACGGTAGTACGTATCCGGCCCGGTGCCGTCCGAAAGGGCAGCGCCGGGCCGGACCCATGCCCGCCGGTTGAGCCCGGGGCCACGCCCGCAGGGTTACCTGGCCGAGCTTGCGAGGTTAGGGTCCGGGTGGGAGTGACGGTTGACACATGCAAAACGTTTTGTGTACTCTCATTCACACGGAACCAAAACGTTTTGCAAAGGAAGTCGATGACGACGCGAGTAGGGATACGCGAAGTGGCCAAGGCCGCCGGAGTCTCAGTGACCACTGTGTCCCACGCACTCAACGACGCCACCAGCTCCCGGGTCAAAGCGGAAACCCAGCAGCATGTCAGGGACGTGGCCAAGAACCTTGGCTACGCTCCCAACAGGCTCGCCAGCGGGCTGCGCAACCAGCGCTCCCAGATCCTCGGCCTGGTCAGCGACGAGATCACCACCACGCCATTCGCCGGGGCCATGATCCGCGGAGCGCAGGACGCGGCCTACGAGCGGGGCTACGTGGTCATGGTGGTGAACTCGGGCCTGGACAGCGAGCTCGAACACCGCGAAATCACCATGCTTCAGCAGCACCAGGTGGACGGCGTGGTGTACGCCCGGCTGTACCACCAGGGAGTCGAACTGCCCCCGGCGCTCGCCGGGATCCCCACAGTGTTGCTGGACGCCGTCACCGGGGACCCCACGGTGTCGTCCATCGTCCCGGACGAGGTCGATGCCGCCGAAACCGCGGTCGAAGCCCTCATCAGGGCAGGCCACACGCGGATCGGCATGATCAACAACGTGGACGACATTCCCGCAACGCACGGCCGGCTGGAAGGATTCCACAACGCCCTGCGACGCCACGGCATCCAGCACGATCCAAGGCACCTCGTCATTGCCGAGCCGGAGACCTCCGGGGGCAGAGAAGCCGCGCTGGCGCTGCTCAGCCGGCCGGACCCGCCAACAGCACTGTTCTGCTTCAGCGACAGGATGGCCATGGGCGCGTACCAGGCGGCTACAGCGCTGGGACTGAACATCCCGGACGACGTTTCGATCGTGGGCATCGATAACCTGGAGCTCATCTCGGACTCGCTGTGGCCGGGCCTGACCACCGTGGCCCTGCCGCATTACGACATGGGGCGGTGGGCGGTCAACCGGGTTCTTGACGACATTGAGAATCCGGGCAGGCCGCCGGAACAGGTGCGGCTCGAATGTCCCCTGGTCGAACGGGGCTCTGTAGGGCCGCCCCGGGCCTGACCGCATTCCAAAACAACCATCACCAGCAATCCACCCGGCGTCCGCCTGAAAAAGGGACGCAGCCGTTGCAGCGGCCGCGTCCCTTCGGGACCCCGGGCCAATCATCCACGCGCAAAATCAGCAGAAAGACTGGACCTTCATGAACAAGCGATTCACACGGATCCTGGCCACCAGCATAGCCGCGGCTGCGCTCATGGGCAGCCTCGCTGCCTGCGGCAAGGGCAGCGCGTCCGCCACGTCCGAGGGCGGCAACGAGATCACCATGTGGACCCACAACGCGGGCAATCCTGATGAGCTCGCAGCCATCAAGTCCGTCGTGGACTCCTACAACAAGAGCGGCGCCGCGAAAGCCCAGATCAAGGTGCAGGCATTCCCGCAGGAGTCCTACAACGACTCCGTGGTTTCGGCCGCCGCTGCCGGGAAGCTGCCGTGCATCGTGGACATCGACGGGCCCAACGTGCCCAACTGGGCCTGGGCCAAGTACCTGACGCCGCTGAAGCTTTCGGTGGACCTGTCCAAGAACCTCCCCAGCACGGTCGCCAAGTGGGAAGGCGAGACGTACGCGGTGGGTTACTACGACGTCGCCCTCGCCATGTTTGCCCGCGCTTCTGACCTCAAGGCAGCCGGCATCCGCGCGGCCACCGTTGAAAAGCCGTGGACCAAGGAGGAATTCCAGGACGCGCTGACCAAGCTCAAGGCCCTGGGCAAGTGGCAGTACCCCCTCGACATGGGGACTGCAGGCACCGGCGAGTGGCTGCCCTACGCCTACTCGCCGCTGCTCCAGTCCTTTGGCGGAGACCTCGTCAACCGCGACGGATTCCAGACGGCGGACGGTGCCCTCAACAGCGACAAGGCCGTCGAGTGGGCCGCATGGTTCCGCGGACTCGCCGACCAGGGCTTCATGGCCAAGAAGAGCGGCAAGGATTCCACCCAGGACTTCCTGAACAACAAGAGCGGCATCGTCTACACCGGCTCCTGGGCTGCGGACAAGGCGCGCAAGGCGCTGGGCAAGGACCTGGCGGTCATGCCGTCCGTGGACCTCGGCAACGGCCCGAAGATCGGCGGCGCCTCGTGGCAGTGGGGCGTGACCAGCGGCTGCAAGAACTCCGAGGCAGCCATGGACTACCTCTCCTACTCGCTGAAGCCGGAAAACATCGCTGCCGTGGCCAAGGCCACCGGAACCATCCCGGCCACCGACGAGGCCGCGGCGCTCCTCCCGGCGTTTGCCGAGGGCGGCGACAACCGGGTGTTCATGGAACTTTCCCGCCAGCAGGCCGTCATGCGTCCGGAAACGCCTGCGTACCCGTTCATCGCCACCGAGTACGGCAAGGCCGTCCAGGACATTCTGGCCGGCGCGGACCCCAAGACTGTCCTGGACAAGGCGGTCAAGGCGATTGACGCCAACATCAAGTCCAACGGCGGCTACAAGAACTAGCCAGCCGCCGGACGGGGACGACGGCGGACGGCAACCGCCGCCGTCGTCCTCCACCCGGCACTGACTGTCAACGGAGACTCCCATGACAACCACCCAGCTTCCCTCCCGCCGCCCCGCCGCTCCGGCGCCGGACGGAACCACCCCGGCGGCAGCCCGCCGCAAGCGCCCGCGCCACCTGCGCGAACAGCTCAGCGGCTGGGGGATGATCGCCCCGGCAGCGGTCCTCCTGCTCGCCTTCGTGTTCCTGCCGGCGATCCTTGGCTTCGGCCTGGCCTTCACGAACGCCCGCCTCATCTCCCCGCGGCCGGTGGAGTTCGTCGGGACGGACAACTTTGCCCGGCTCTTCACCGACCCCACATTCTGGCGGGCGCTGCTGAACGTCAGCTACTTCGCCGTGGTGGTGGTGCCGGTGCAGTCCGGCCTCGCCCTGGCCATGGCGCTGCTGATCAACAAAAAGTTCCGCGGCGTGAACTTCTTCCGCACCCTTTACTTCCTGCCCGTGGTCACGTCCATGGTGGTGGTTTCGCTGCTGTGGCTGTTCATGTACCGCAAGGACGGGCTGATCAACGAGCTGCTGTCCACCTTCAGCTTCGGCCTCATCCCGGGCGCGGACTGGCTGAACGACCCCGCCACCGCCATGCCGGCCATCATCGCGCTGTCCATCTGGCAGGCCGCCGGCTTCCACATGATCATCTGGCTGGCCGGGCTGCAGAGCATCTCCGGCGAGCTGTACGAGGCGGCCCAGCTGGACGGCGCCAGCCGCTGGCACCAGTTCCGATACGTGACCTGGCCGGGCCTGAAGCACACGCGCACCCTCGTCCTGGTGACCATCACCATCCAGGCCCTTGGCCTCTTCGACCAGGTGAGCGTCATGACCCAGGGCGGCCCGCTCGACTCGACCACCACCATCATCTACGAGGCGGTCCGCTCCGGCTTCAAGCAGCAGGAGACCTCCTACGCTTCCGCCATCTCGCTCGTATTCTTCGTCCTGGTACTGCTGATCTCCGCGGTCCAGCGCTACCTGACCCGAGAGAAGGACTGACGTGAAAAACGTGCTCCGCCTCAATTCGATCGGCGCCATGGCTGTGCGCATCCTGTTCGCCGCCGTCGCCGCCTTCCCCATCGTGTTCATGCTCGTGTCCTCGCTCAAGCCGGACCAGCAGATCTTCGGCGACATGTCCTCCGTTGCGGCCTTCCTGCCCATTGGCAACATCTCGCTGGACAACTACACCGCCGTCTTCGACCGGGTTCCGGCCGCGCGCTTCCTCATCAACTCCGTGGGTGTCTCCGCCGTGACAGTGGTGCTGGGAATCTTCGTCAACAGCCTGTGCGCCTTCGCGTTGTCCCGCATGCAGGTCCGCGGCAAGCGCGTGGTGTTCACGGCGATCCTGGCAACCCTCATCGTGCCCTTCCAGACACTCGCGCTGCCGCTGGTGTGGTGGGTGAACCAGCTGCCGTACTTCGAACTCAACGGCTTCAGCCTGGAAATCTCGAAGGGCTGGCTGGACACCTACCAGGTGCAGATCATCCCGTTCATCGCCAACGCGTTCTCCATCTACCTGTACCACCAGTATTTCGAGTCCATCCCCAAGGAACTGGACGAGGCAGCCCGGATCGATGGCGCCGGCTGGTTCAAGATCTACCGCCAGGTGGTCATGCCGCTCGCCGGTCCCGCGACGGCCACGGTGGCCATCCTGACGTTCCTGCCCGCCTGGAATTCCTACCTGTGGCCGCTCATGGTGGTCCAGTCCGAGGAGCTGCGCCCGGTGATGATCGGCATCCAGTACTTCTTCCAACTGAACGTCTCCTGGGGTGAAGTCATGGCCTACGCCTCGCTGATCACGGTTCCCGTGGTGGTCCTCTTCATCGCGTTCCAGCGCTCCTTCATCAACAGCATCGCCTCCAGCGGTGTCAAAGGCTGACCCAGCCCCACTTTCTAGTTCGAAAGCGAACCATGACTTCCCTGAATGCAACGCCCGCGCTTGACTGCCGTTACCGGCCCAAATGGCACTACGCCGCCGAGCGCAACTGGCTGAATGACCCGAACGGGCTGGTGTACTCCAACGGGGTCTACCATCTCTTCTACCAGCACAACCCGTTCGCTGACGTGTGGGGCAACATGTCCTGGGGCCACGCCACCTCGACGGACCTGCTGAACTGGGACGAGCAGCCCGTGGCCATCCCGTGCGACGAGCAGGAGGCCATCTTCTCCGGATCAGCAGTGGTGGATGTCCGCAACACCAGCGGGTTCGGCGCCGGGGGAGTGCCGCCGCTGGTGGCCGTCTACACCAGTGCCTACTCCCCGGCGTCGCCGCTTGCCGGGCGGCAGGCGCAGTCACTTGCCTACAGCACCGACGACGGCGCCACCTGGACCAAGTACGAGGGCAACCCGGTGCTGGACCGGGCCTCCGCGGACTTCCGCGACCCCAAGGTCTTCTGGTACGACGGCGAGGCCGGCAGCTATTGGGTGATGGCCGCCGTCGAGGCCGTCCGGCATGAGGTGGTGCTCTACAAGTCCGACAACCTCAAATCCTGGGAGTATCTGAGCACCTTCGGTCCAGCCAACGCCACGGGCGGGGTCTGGGAATGCCCGGACCTGTTCGAACTGCCCGTGGACGGCGATGCCGGGAATACCCGGTGGGTCCTTGTGGTGAACCTGAGCCCCGGCGGGATCGCGGGCGGCTCGGCGGGCCAGTACTTCCTGGGAACGTTCGACGGCGTGACGTTCCGTTCCGAAACCACCGTCACCGAGGGCATGCAGACGGACGACGGCCGGATGCCGGACTATCGCTGGCTCGACTGGGGCCGGGACTACTACGCGGCCGTGTCGTTCAGCAACGCACCGGACGGTCGCCGCCTCATGATCGGCTGGATGAACAACTGGCAGTACGCGGCCAGCACCCCGTCGCAGGGCTGGCGCAGCGCCATGTCCCTGGTCCGCGAGGTCCGGCTGGAGACCCGCGGCGGGCGCCCTGTGCTGGTGCAGGCCGCGGTGGACCCCTTCGCGGCTTCCGGGACGGAGCTGTTCGCCGCCGGGCCGGCGCCGCTTGCTGACGGGCTGCTGTGGCTGCCAGTGGAGGCTTCCGGGGATGTGCTGCGCATCGACGCCGAGTTCCAGCCCGGTTCCGCAGGCAAGGTGGCGCTGGTGCTGCGTGCCGGCGAATCGGATGGCATTGAGGAGCGGACGGTGCTGGCCTACTCTGCCCTGTCCGGACAGTCCCTGTCCGGCGAGCTCAGCCTGGACCGGACAGCCTCCGGGAACGTCGGGTTCCATGCCGACTTCCCGTCCGTGGAGCGCGTGCCGGTTTCCCTGGACGGCAGCGGCCGGCTGCGGCTGACGATCTTCCTGGACCGGTGCTCGGTGGAGGTCTTCGCCCAGGACGGACGGGTGACCCTTACGGACCAGATCTTTCCCGCGGAGGGCAGCACCGCCGTCGGGCTGCTGGCCGAAGGCGACGGGGCCACCCTGGTAAGCCTCAGCATCACGGGCTAGCTCCGGCACTCTAAAGCAACGCGGGGTCACTTACAGCCCAATAACCAGTCCGGAATGGGCTGTAAGCGACCCCGCGTTGCTGTCAGGTGAGCCGGCCTTGCGGTCGAAGAAATCGCCCGCACGGACCTTGACCGCCTTGAGGCGCTCCCCAATTTGCGCCTCAAGGCGGAGAGTTACGTCCACTGCTGTGCGGTTCGCCCGTCACCTGCGCGAACTTCCGGCGGTTGGTGTGCAGCGATACGTAGCCCTGCGCATCTGGATCTCCACCGGATGGGCTGCGGCCCATGCCAGGAGGGTGTTGGCGATGGGCCGCAGGTTCGGATGGTCCCTGTACTGGCCGTCAAGGCTTCCGCAGCAGCAGTGCCTGTTGCTGTCCACCCTGGACTTCCAGGTTCTTGCCGCTGATTTCAAATTCTGCGGATCCGCCCGATGGTAGTGCCGGCACCTCCGGAGAGGCGCCGGCCCAAACCTGCAGGCTTACTTCATCATCGTCCCGTCGGGTGCCACGAGGTACCAAACGTTGCCGACGCCCTGGCCGGTGATGTCGCCGGGGGCCTTGTCCTTCTCCCACAGGTAGACGGGCATGCCATTGACCGTCACCTGCTTCTTGCCGTCCGGGGTATCAATGGTGCCGACCGTCCCCGTTACACCCTCGACCTTGGGGGTGTCCGTGGCAGCAAACACCGGTGGCCACTTCACGAGGCAGTCGCCGGTGCAGTTGCTCTTGCCGGAGTCCTTGACGTCCTTCGTGAAGTAGTAGACGCTCATGCCTTTGCCGTCCACCACGATGTCGCCCTTGCTGGACGACGCCGTCTTGAGGTCCACCATGGCACTGTCGCTGGTGGCCGACGCGCTGGCGGTGGCGGCAGGCGACTCGCTGGCCGGGGCTGCTGCCGAGGTGGTGGTTGTTGTGCCGGATCCGCCGCCACAGGCCGTCAGTGAGGCGGCAAGGGCCATAACTGCGAGGCCAACGCTCAGTTGCTTCTTCATGTGCTGCTCCTTGGCTCGGGCCGGCAGACTGAGAGACCGGCGCTATCTGGAATGACGCACAAAGGTGAAGAATGGTTCAAAGAATCTGACGCTGGCCGGAATTGAACTTATCGCCGGCTGCTGACGTCGTATTTGCCAGGAAGGCCGGCCCGCTCGGAACGGCTTCACAGGTCATTGCAGGGAGGCCGAACGTGCCGCTGGATGAGGATTTGGTTGCAGCGATCTACCGCGAGCACGGAACGGCGCTGCGCCGGTTTGTACTCAGTGCCTCCCGGGACCCGCACCTCGCCGACGACATCGTGCAGGAAACAGTGCTTCGCGTCTGGCAGCAGGCGCCCACGGTTACGGGCAGCATGCGCAGTTACCTGTTCCGGACTGCCCGGAACATCATGATCGACAACTACCGGAAGGCCCAGCGCCGGCCGGTGGAAGCCGAGGACCGTGACGTTGCGGATCCGGAGGAAGCCACGGGGCGGGTTGACGACCTGCTGAACAAGGTACTGATGGAGGAGGCGCTGCTGCGGCTGAGCGCAGAGCACCGTGATGTTCTGGTGGCTCTGCACTACCGGCGGTTCACGGTGGGCGAGGCCGCAATCCAGTTGAACGTTCCGAGCGGAACGGTGAAATCCAGGGCTTTCTACGCGGTGAAGGCCCTGCGGACAATTCTCGATGAAATGGGTGTGGAACGGTGAACGGCAAGGAAGTCCATGAGCTGCTGGGGGCATACCTGCTGGGAGGGCTCGACGACGCAGAGAGGCTGCGCTTCGAAGCCCACCTCGAGCAGTGCGGCACCTGCCGCAGCGAACTGACGGACCTGGAATCCCTGCCGGGACTGCTGGATGCCGTGCCGGTCCCGGACGCCGTGGCTCTCGCCGTACCGGCGGCAAGCCGGCCCGGCCCCGATGCCGCGTTACCGGCCCCGTCCCCCGTCCCCCAGCCGATACTGGACCAGCTGGCGGCCCGCCGTCGTAATTCCCGACGGCGGCTGACAGCCCTCGTTGGGGTGGTGGCCGCGGCCTGCCTCGCCCTGGGATTTGCGGCGGCGCCGCTCTTTGACCCCGCAGACAAACCCGATGCCAGCTATTCGGTCAAAGCCGATACCGGCATGCAGGTCACGGTGGGAATGGTCAAGAAAACCTGGGGCACCGAGTTGGCCGTCGACGGACGGAGCTTGCCGCAGAACGGCCGGCTTTCGCTGTGGGTGAAGGACCGTGCCGGGGTTGCGGACCGGGCCTGCGCGTGGACGGCGACACCGAGCGGAAGGGTCCGGGTCACCAGCGCGACGCCGCTGCAGTACACGAGCATCGCCAGTGTCGAAGTGCGGAACGACCGGCAGCAGACCATTGCCGTCATTGCCGTGCCTGGCACCTGAACCGTCCTGGCACCTGAACCCCCGGCGGGCTCACATTCTGGCGAGCTTCGCCCGCACCACCGTGAAGACCCCGTAGCAGATGAGTCCGGCGCCCACCGCGGCCAGCACGTACACGCCGTAGGGCTGTTCCCGGAGTGCCCGGAGCCCGCCGTCGAGGCCTGTCGACCGCTCGGGGTGGACGGTGACGGTGGCTATGACCACCAGAAGGCCCGTCACAAATAGGGCGACGCCCTTGGCCACATAACCCACCATCCCGAGGGCGGTGACGGCTTTGCGCCCGCCCGGGCTGGCTGGCGGATTGATGTGCTTCTCAAAGGACTTCTTGAACCCGCGGACGGCGTAGATGATCCCCACGACGGCCACCCCCGTACCGATCAGCACCAAAAGCAGGACGCCGCCGGGGGCCTTCATGAGGTTGACCGTGAAGTCACTGGTTGATTCCCGGTTGTCCTTGCCGGAGCCGCGCGCGAAGGCGGCCAGCGTGAATGCCAGCCCGGCATACACGACTGCCTGTGCTGCGGCCTGCAATTTCTTGCCGGCTTTGTGCTTAGTGGGCAACCGCTCGAAATCGAAAATCGCATCACCGGCCTGCCACAGGGCCAGCGCCACGCATCCGGCAAAGCTGCACCACAGAAGCACCGGCCCTGCCGGCTGGCTGGCAAGTTCGGCGACGGCGCCGCTCACATCCGCCCGGCCGCCACGGCCCCGGGCGAGCCCGAAGGTAATGAGGCCGACCAGGATATGGAGCACACCGCTCACGGCAAATCCACCGCGCGCCAGCATTTCCAGGGGCTTCGAGTCCGTGACGTCCTCGGCCCTGCCGGCTGCGCTTCTCAGTTCTCGTTTGATGATCGTTCCTCCGCGCCGGCAGCTGCTGTGGCACTCCGCCACACGCTTATCGTGCCACGGCGTGGCACCGGGGAACAGAGGCCCCGGACGAGGTTAAACCCGCCGGTAGCAGAGGTCGAAAATCATGCGGCCGGCTTCGTGCGCCTTGCTCTCGAAGCTGGTGCGGATACGGCCCTCGAAGCGGGGCGCCCAGCCGCCTCTTTCGTCGATGCCCTCGTTGGGCCCCGTGTGTTCCGTGCTCACGGGGGCCCGTCCTTCCTTGACCGGCGCACCGCCCACCAGCGACTCGACGCCGGTCTGCCACACGTGGGTGAGGGGACTCTCGGGACCGCTGCGTTCGCCGTTGTGAAGGTTTTCGAACGCCTCGGATCCGGCGAGGACGTCGCGCACATGCACGGCGTAGTTGGACCAGTCTGTGGCGATGCGCCAGAGGCCGCCCGGCTTCAGCGCCTTCGCGGCGAGCTCGGCGAATTCGGGTTGGATCAGCCGGCGCTTGTGGTGTCGGGACTTGTGCCAGGGGTCCGGGAAGAAGACCCAGAGTTCGCTGACCGAGCCGGCCGGGAGCATGGTGGCCAGGACCTCGGGGGCGTTCGCCTCGACGACCCGCACGTTGGTCAAGCCACGGCTGTTGATCTTGATCATGGTGTTGGCCAGGCCGGGGGTATAGACCTCCACGGCAAGGAAGTCCGTGTCCGGGTTTTCCTCCGCGGCATGGCAGACGGCATCGCCCAGGCCTGAGCCGATCTCCACGATCAGCGGTGCCTTGCGCCCGAACTCGGCTTCGGCATCAAACGTGTAGTCGGGGTGGACCGAGGTGTTGGCAATATGGCGGGGCACGTCGATGGCCCAGCGGCCGGAGTGCTCCTCCCAGGCCGCCTGGCGGCGCCCCTGCAACCGGGTTCCGCGGCGAACGAAGCTGACCGGCCGACCGCCGTAGGTTCCGTAGGATGCCTGGCTTCCCGGCGTGACCGGCCGGGGCTGGTTCGGATTTGCCGGCGGCTGGGGGGATTCGGGAGATTCGCTCATCCTCTCCAGAATACCGGCGGTTATGAGGGGCATCGCTTTCCTCCAGTAGGGGCGGGCAGCGAACTCCCGTAAATGCCGTGCTGTGGTCGCTGCTCAATAGAAGACATCAAACTGGCCGCGCTGAATTGCCGGTAAGAATATGATGACGGCCTCCACCGGCACCACTATGAGGCCGGCAACACCAGCGCTCCACCCGTTGGAACCGCGCGGCGACCGCCTGAAGGCGACGAGCCCAAAAGTCAGGGCGAGCAGTCCCAGCAACACAGGAAGGCTAAGGAAGACGAAGTTTGCCATCCATTCCTTGCCGTTACTGCCGGTATCTGGCCGGGTGAACAGCGCGATAAGCATGGTCGGCATGATGGTGATCATCATGCTGGGCATCACCAGCACGGCACAGACGATGCTGGCCACGCCCGGGCCGGACCCGCGCTGCCTCTGGCCTCCGAAGCTCTTGCCTGGCGGGCCGTACCGCGGTGGCGGCTCAAGGTACTCCGGTGCCCGCTGATCGCTCATGGTGTCCTCCTTGACTGGGGCGACTGGTCTGTAAAGTGCATGTGCAGTCAGAGTATTGGCGCCGCGGCGGCCGGGAACACCATGCAGCGGCCGTATGTGGATAACTCGCGGAGGGGGCCCGTCCGGGCCGTGGACCGGTCAGCACAGCACAGCGGGACTGCAAGAATGGGCGGGTGATCGATGCCCAGAATCCCCGCAGTCAGGGCGGCCTGCCGCAGCATCCAGCCGTTAGCGCGGACACGCTCGTGGACGCAGAGGCCGACGACGTTCCTCCCGCCGAACCCACTCGTGTGACCGGTCGCCGGGCCCTGGCCTACCTGGGCCTGTGCCTGGTGCTGATCGGACTGAACCTCAGGACTGTGTTCTCCAGTTTTTCGGCGGTACTTCCCGAGGTGACGTCCGACGCCGGCCTGCCCGGCTGGGCGGTGGTGGTGCTGACCACGGTTCCCGTCACCCTGCTCGGCGTTTTCGCGCCGCTGGCCCCAGTCCTGGCCCGCCGGTTCGGCGCCGAACGGGTCCTGCTGGGCGCCATGGCGGTCCTGACGGCCGGCCTGCTCCTGCGGCCCGCCGCGATCCCGGGCGCCGGGCACCTGCCGGCGCTGTTCGCCGGGACGGCGGCGTGCGGTGCCGCGATTGCGCTGTGCAACGTCCTGCTGCCCGGTCTGGTGAAGCGGGACTTTCCGCACCGGCTCGGCCTGATGGGCGGTCTCTACACCACGGCCATCTGCGCCTCCGCCGCCCTGGGCGCCGGCTTCACCTACCCCGTTTTCAGCGCTACCGGCCAGTGGACGTCGGCGCTGTGGTTCTGGGCGGCACCGGCCGCCGTCGTACTTCTGCTCTTCCTGCCGGTGGCCGTACGGCAGCGGCACGGGCAGCACAAAACGGTGCGGGACGGAGTGAACGTGTGGCGCTCGGCGGTGGCCTGGCAGGTCACCATCTTCATGGTGTTGCAGGCGATGATGTCATTCAGCGTCTTCGCCTGGCTCGCGCCGATCCTGCGCGAGCGCGGGGTGGACGGCGGGACGGCCGGGCTGATTGTGTCCGTGTCCATTGTGCTGCAGATGCTCGGCTCGCTGTTCGCTCCGGCGCTCGCCGCCCGGTTCCGCGACCAGCGGGCGATCAATACCGTGGTGGCTCTCATGACCGGCGGCGGCTTTGCCCTCAGCATCTTCGGCCCGCTTGAGCTGATCTGGGTGTGGACGGGCTTGCTGGGGCTGGGCCAGGGAAGCCTCACCGCCGTCGCCCTGACCATGATCATGCTCCGGACCCGCGACGGGCACACCGCAGCCCACCTCTCCGGCATGATGCAGGGGGTGGGCTACGGGCTCGGCTCCACCGGCACGCTGCTGGTGGGGCAGTTGCACCAGGGCACGGGGACCTTTGCCGCGGCGGGGCTCCTGTTCCTGGCTGTAGGTACGCTGGCCGCGGTGTTCGGCTACCGGGCCGGGCGGGACAGGTTCATCGGGGGCTAGCGCGATCCTAGTGCGCCAGGTCCTTGCCCTTCGTCTCGGGGATGGTGAAGATGAACGCGACACTGATGGCAAGCAGCACCACCGCGTAGACGTTGAACAGGTCCGGCATGTGGATGGTGGTGCCCAGCCACTGCTGCAGGTAGGGCGCCGTGCCGCCGAACACCGCCACGCAGATGGAGTACGGCACGCCCACGCCCACGGTGCGGATGCTCGTGGGGAACAGCTCGGCGTACACAGCCGGAACGATTGCTGCGCTCGCGGCGATGAAGATGAGCATCACGGACATGCCCACGGCCAGCTGCCAGGCGGAATCCTTCAGCAGCCACGTCATCGGGAAGTGCATCACTGCCGAGCCGATTGCGCCGGCCCACAGCACCTTCTTGCGGCCGATCCGGTCCGACAGCTTGCCCCAGACCGGAAGCGCGGCTATGAACACGATGTTGCCGATGACGCCGGCCCAGAGTGCCTCGCCGCGGTCGATCTTCAGTGCGGTGGTGGCATAGCTGGGTGCCACCACGCCCCAGATGTAGTAGATCACCGTCAGGCCCACGGTCAGGCCGATCACCTGCAGGGCCTGCTTGCGGTACCGGACAATCTGCGGCCAGAGCGGGGCGCGCTTCTCCGTGGCGGCCTCGCCCTCGAACACATCCGTCTCGTGCAGCCGGGACCGCATGATCAGTGCGTACAGGCCCATCGCGGCCCCGATCAGGAACGGGATGCGCCAGCCCCAGGCGTTCATGACCTCAGTGGTCAGTGCCATGTTCAGGACGGCGCCAAGCAGCGTGCCGAACAGGATCCCGACCGTGCCGGAGGTGTAGATCAGTGTGGCCCAGAAACCGCGGTGTTCCCGGGGTGCCATTTCGGAGAGATAGGTCTGCGACGAGGGCAGCTCGCCGCCGTGGGCCAGGCCCTGGACAAGCCGGGCCACCAGCAGCATCAGCGACGCGAAGGCCCCGACGCTGGCGAACGTGGGGGCGACGCCGATCATGAGGCTGCCTAGCGAGGCCAGGCCGACGGCGAGCGTCATGGACGCCTTGCGGCCCACCCGGTCACCGATCCAGCCGAACAGGAAACCTCCGAACGGACGGGCAACGAAGCCGACGGCGAAGATCGCCAGCGTGGACAGCACGGCTGAAGCGGGATCGGACTTGCTGAACAGCTGGCTGGCGATGAAGGGGGTGAAAGTGGCGTAGATGGCCCAGTCGTACCACTCGACGGCGTTTCCGATGCCGGTGCCGATGATGGTCTTGCGGGTCGTGATCCGGCCCTCGCGCTGGGCGTTGATGATGGCGGTCATGGTTGTCTCCCTGAAATGGGCGGGCTAGAAAGCCGGAACGGAGGCGGGGACCCGGGCGCCGGCGGCGGCCAGAGCATCCAGGCGGTTGATGGCGAGTTCCGCGTAGAGCGCGGCCCCGTCAGCCAGCACGCCGTCGTCGAACGTTGCGTACGGCGAGTGGTTGAACGGGGAGGTGGCGTGGTCCGCGTCCTGGGGGACGGCGCTCAGTCCAACAAACGTGCCGGGCACCTCGGCCAGGACCCGGGAGAAGTCCTCGGAGCCGCTGAGCGGCGTGGCCCACCGCGAGAGCCGCGAGTCGCCGAACAGTTCAGTGATGGCCTTTTCCGCCGTGTGCGTCTCGTCCTGGTCGGTGATGGTGAGGGGGTATTCCTGCTGGTAGTCCACGTCGACGTCGAGGCCGTGGGCCGCTGCGATGCCCTTGAGCAGCCGCGGGACGGCGTCCATCATCCGCTGCCGGTTCTCCTCGGAGAACGTGCGGATGGTGGCCTCGATGCGGGCCGTTTCCGGGATGACATTGCGCTTGGTGCCTGCGTGGAGCACCCCGACGGAGAGGACCACCGGATCGAACATGTTGAACTGGCGTGTGACCATCACCTGCAGGGCGGTGACCATCTCGGCTGCGGCCGTCACGGGATCCTTGGCCGAATGCGGGGCGGAGCCGTGGCCGCCGGCGCCGAGCACGGTGACCACCAGGCCGTCGGAGGCGCTGAGCATCACGCCGGGCTTGGTGCAGAACGTTCCGTGCGGCTCCAGGGAGGAGAACACGTGCATCCCATAGGCGGCGTCGACGCGCCGGCCGGGGGCGTCCAGGACGCCTTCGCGGATCATGTAGCTGGCGCCGTCGCAGCCTTCCTCGCCGGGCTGGAACATCAGGACGACGTCGCCCGCCAGCCGGTGCCGCCGCTCGGCGAGCAGGGTGGCCGCGCCGGTGAGCATGGAGGTGTGCAGGTCATGGCCGCACGCGTGCATCGCACCGTCGATGGTGGAGGTGTAGTCGACGCCGGTCTTCTCCTGCACGGGAAGCCCGTCCATGTCCGCCCGGAGCAGCACGGCGGGTGCGGAGCCTGTGGTGCCACTGGGGTGGCTGCCGCCGCGCAGAACTGCGGTGACCGACGTCGTCTCTTTGCCCAGGGTGATTTCATACGGCAGGCCCTCAAGCGCCTTCAGTACCTTTTCCTGGGTCCGGGGCAGCTGCAGTCCGATTTCGGGTTCCCGGTGCAGGCTGTGGCGGAAACGGGCAAGGTCTTCCTGCATCTGGCGGGCGTCTGCGGCAATCGGCACGTGTTCTCCTCGTTGGTGGTCCGGTGCTGTGGGTCTATTCTGGAGTGGCCTGGTTCACATCCGGCCGAAGTGCTGGAAAAATGCAAAACCCCGGGGCAATATGCAGGATTCGTGCAGGAGGGGGGAGGGAGGACCGCTGGACGTCACGGAGGAAGACCTCGCGCTGATCAACGCCCTACAGATCGCACCGCGGCTGAGCTGGGCCGACGCCGCGGAGGTCCTGGGCGTCCACGCCACCACCCTGGCCGCGCGGTGGGAGCGGCTGACCGCCGCCGGGGCCGCCTGGGTCACGGCGCATCCGATGGGGGACCCGCAGAAGATGTGCCTCGCGTTCGTTGATGTCGAGTGCGAACTGCACCGCCGGGCGGAGGTCACCCAGGCACTGGCGGCCGTACCGGAGATCGTCACCGTGGAGGAGGCAGCGAGCAACCGGGACCTGATGCTGACGGTCATCACCGGCTCCCTGCAGCACTTCACCGCTGTGGCGTCGAAGCTGCACGCCATCGAGGGGCTGGTTAAATACCAGACCTCGCTGGCCACACGGCTGCACACTGGTGCCTACGCCTGGCGCATCAACGTCCTCAACCGCAGCCAGCTCCAGGCGCTCCGGGCACTCGCCGGTCCCGAGGCCGCAGCGTCGGCACCCTCGGCGGCGGTGGGGGAGCCGCTGCCCGCTAGCCATCTGGCGATCCTGCCGTTCCTGTCGACGGACGGCCGGGCGACGGCGGCGGAAATCGCCAGGGCTCTGGACCGGCATCCGGCCACAGTTCAGCGCCAGCTGAACAGGGTGCTTGCCAGCGGTGCCCTCTCCTTCCGTTGCGAGATCGCGCAGAGGTATTCCGGCTTCCCGGTCACCTGCCACTGGTTCGCCAACGTCCCGCCGGGCCAGCATGAGGCGGCGGCGGAGGAGCTCCGCGGCTTCCGGAACGTGCGGCTGAGCGCCTCCACCACCGGGCGCACCAACTTTGTCATCATCATGTGGCTGCAGTCGCTCGCTGATGTCATGACCGCAGAGCTGGCCCTTCAGCAGCGCATCCCGGGCATAGAGCTGGTGGAGAGCGTGGTCATGCTGAGGACGGTCAAGCGCGTGGGCTGGATGCTCAACCCCGATTCGACGGCCAGCGGTGACGTTGTTGCCGTGACCACCGGCGCCCCCGAGCTGGTGGGCTGACCGTGCGCGAATCAGCCGTGTCCGCCTCTCCCGGTGCCGGAATCCTCCAGCGGCCCTACCTGCTGGTGACCGTGGGTGCCTGCGCCCTGGTGTTTCTCGCCGCGTTCGAGTCCCTCGCCGTCACGACCGTCATGCCCGTGGTGAGCCGGGAGCTTGGCGGGGCCGGCCTGTACGCGCTCGCCTTCGCGGGCCCGCTGGCCACCGGTGTGATCGGCATGGTGGGCGCCGGGAACTGGTCCGACCGGCACGGGCCGGTCGGTCCGCTGCTCGCCTCCGTGGCGGTCTTCGCGCTGGGCCTGCTGGTGGCGGGGACGGCCGGCACGATGTGGGTGGTGGTGGCCGGCCGGCTGGTCCAGGGGCTGGGCGGCGGCGCCATGACGGTGGCCCTGTACGTGGTGGTGGCCAGGGTCTATCCGCCCGTCCTGCACCCCAAGATCTTCGCCGCCTTCTCCTCCGCGTGGGTCATCCCGTCCCTCGTGGGGCCGTTCGCCGCCGGGCTGGTGGCCCAGCTGGCGAGCTGGCACTGGGTGTTCCTCGGCGTCGTCGTGCTGGTACTCCCCGCCCTCGCGATGCTCCTTCCCGCGCTGCGCGGCGTCCGGTCCGGCAACGCGAACGGGAACGGCAACGCGAACGGGAACGGTTCAGATCCGGCGGGCGTGCAGGTGCCCTGGGCGCTGCGACGGCTGGCCTGGGCGGCCCTGGCCGCGCTGGCGGTACTCGGCCTCAACCTTTCCTCCGGGCTTCCGGTGGCCGGACCGCTCCTGGCGGGAGCCGCCGTCGTGATTGCACTGCTGGCCGTCAGGCCGCTGGTGCCGCGCGGAACGCTCACAGCCCGGCGGGGCCTGCCCAGCGTGATCCTGATCCGCGGACTGGTTGCGGCCGGATTCTTCGGTGCCGAGGTGTACCTGCCGTACCTGCTCGTGGAGCGCTACGCTTTCTCTCCAACGTTCGCCGGCCTTACTCTGACCGGAGGAGCCCTCGCCTGGGCCGCGGCGTCGGGCGTCCAGAGCCGTCTGGGCGGGCGGCTGGGCAGCCCGGCCGCCGTGCGGATCGGCTCGGTGATGGTGCTGCTGGCGATTGCCCTGGCGCTGGTGACGACGGCGCTTGGCTGGCCGGCCGCCGTCGCGATTGCCGGCTGGGTCCTTGCCGGCGGCGGCATGGGGCTCGCGTATCCAAGGCTGAGCGTGATGACGCTGGCACTGTCCACACCGGACACGGAAGGCTTCAACAGCTCCGCGATGTCCATTTCCGATTCCCTGGGTGGTGCCCTCGCCCTCGCCGCCACGGGAATCGTGTTCACGGCGTTTACGACGACGGCGGGCTCCTTCGCCGGCGTCTTCGTGCTGACCGCGGTGATCGCCGCCGCCGCGGTCGCCATGGCGCCCCGCGTCGCCCACTGACGCCCCCCAGCCGTAGTTTTCGTCCAGATATCGCGACTTAAACCGCCCCGAAGTCGCGATACGTGGACAAAAACTCCGATTGGGTCCGTCAGATGCGGGGGAGGACCTTGTAGTACAGGTGGGTCACGGCGTCGCCCTGGATCGCCGCGGTCTGCTCCAGCTTTACCGGGGCCGCCGCGAGATTGTCGAAGAACCGGATGCCGTGGCCGAGGATCCACGGCGCGAGGTTCACCCGGATCTCCTCCACCAGTCCGGCGTCGATCGCCTGCCGGATGATGTCCGGCCCGGCCAGGGACACGTCCTTGTCCCCGGCCAGCGCGGTGGCGGCCCTCACCGCATCCGCGAACCCGGTGGTGACGAAGGTGTAGGGGATGCCGTCGCGGGGCCAGCCGTCCGGGACGGAATGGCTGAGTACGACGATGGGGCAGTCGATAGGATGCTGGCCGCCCCAACCGTCCGTCAGGTCGAAGATCCGGCGGCCCACCAGCATGGCGCCGGCTGTGGACATGGTGCGCCGCAGGTGCATGGCGCTGGCTTCACTCACGTGCCAGGTCATGTCCGGCCGGGCCGTGTGGACCTCCACCGGGCCGTTGCTGTACCAGTCGAAGAGTCCGTTGACGGAGTCGTCGGGGAGGGCGATGAAGCCGTCCAGGGACATTGTCATCTCGGCAACCAACCTGGCCATCCGTGCGCTCCTCTCGATAGGCGTCCCTGCTGATCCTGCCGGGTGAGTTTTTGGACAGATATCGCGGGCTAAAGGGCGTTTAGAGGACGATATCTGGACAAAAACTCCAGCCGGGGAAGAACTGCGGCGGGTCAGGTGCCTTGCTGCAGGCGGGTGGCGCGCAGGACGGCATCGGCGAGCGTGGCCGACTGCCCGTCAGGACCCGTGGCCTCCCGTTCCCGGCTGGCTGCAACATCCACTCGCCAACCGGGCGGGGCGATGCCGAGCTCGGCCGCGGCATGCTCCGCCGTGAAGAACATCTCCGCAGCCGCATGGCCGTCGCCCCCGTGCGAGTGGCTGTCCTCATTCGAAGCGCTCCGCCAGGGCGGCAGGCCGTCGGGATGGTGGCCGACGATCAGCAGTGTCCCGCCCGGCCGCACCGCATCCGCGGCCACCCGGTGCGGCCGCTGCCACGGGGCCTCGGTGGAGTGCAGGAACTGGGCCGACACGAAGTCGAACTGCTCCTCGGGCGCCCACGCGTCAAGGTCGCGCTGCAGCCACGTGATGCGGCTCCCGGCCGCCGAATCCGCGGCGTGCTGCTCGGCCCGTTCAAGGGCGACGGCGGAAACGTCCACCGCTGTCACCGTCCAGCCCTGCTCGGCGAGCCACAGGGCGTCGGCACCCTCTCCGCACCCCAGGTCCAGGGCAGTGCCGGGCTCCAGCCCGGTTGCCTCTGCCACCAGCTGCGGGTTGGGCCGGCCGCTCCACACGCGAGTCCTACTCCGGTACAAATCGTCCCAATGGCGCGCGGCGCCGTCGTGCCCTTCGTGGTCCATGGGGATTACCCTGCCACAGAATCGGGGGTCCAACTAGGGCGCGTCAGGGGAGCCGGACGATGACGTTTTGCGAGTCGTCGGCGAACACCGGGTAGCTGCGCAGGGGGCCGGCGCCGGTGGTGGAGCAGCCTGTTTCCAGTTCAAACGCGTGCTGGTGCAGCGGGCACATCACCACGGCCCGGTCGATGGTGCCGTCGGCGATGGGGCCGCCCTTGTGCGGGCAGACGGCGGACACCGCGCGGAAGGAACCGTCCCGGAGGCGGAACACCGCGATCTGTTCGCCGGCCACGCCGTACGCGCGCCCCTCGCCCACCGGAATCTCGTCCACGGGGCCAAGGACGTGCAGACCCGCGCTCATCGGACCGGCACCCGGGGGAGCACCTCGAGCGGGAGCGACGTGCGGAACTGGCCGGGGGTGAAGGGGCCGTTGCGCTCGGCCCAGGGGTCGGCGTAGCTGTCGACGGACCGCTGCATCGCCTCATCGAGCCGGGCGGCGATCCCCTCGGCGTCGTCAACAATCACCGCCCGGAGGTGCCCGATCCCGACGCGCGGCACAAAAGCATACGTGCGTTCGAGCCAGTTGGCGCGCTCGCGGTAGTACTGCATGAACCGCCCGGCCAGCAGCTTCACCGTCTCGGGATCGTCCACGGTTGCCAGCAGGTCCCCCTTCCGGATGTGGGCACCCGCCGCGCCGCCGACGTAGATTTCCCAGCGTCCGCCGTCGACCGCCACCACCCCCACGTCCTTGACCAGCGATTCGGCGCAGTTCCGCGGGCAGCCGGAGACGGCGAGTTTCAGTTTCGCCGGTGACTCGATCCCCTGGAACCGCGACTCGATCTCGATGCCCAGCTTTGTTGAATCCCCCGTCCCGAAGCGGCAGAACTCCTGTCCCACGCATGTCTTGACGGTCCGGAAGCTCTTGCCGTATGCGTAGCCCGACGGCATGTCCAGGTCCGCCCAGACCTTGGGCAGGTCCTCCTTGGGAACACCGAGCAGGTCGATCCGCTGCCCGCCCGTCAGCTTCACCAGGGGGATGTTGTATTTGTCCGCGACGTCGGCGATCCGGCGGAGCTGTTCCGGGGAGGTCACCCCGCCCTTCATCTGCGGCACCACCGAGAAGGTGCCGTCGCGCTGGATGTTGGCGTGGACGCGGTCGTTGACGAACCGCGCATCGCGCTCGTCGATGTACTCGCCGGCCCACATCATTTTCAGCAGGGAGGCCAGCCCCATCTTGGACTTCGCGTCCTCGGCGCCGCCCGGTGCCAGCGCCGCGAACACGGCAGACACGGACCGCAGGCCCTGCTCCCGGACCGCGGTCATCAGCGCGGCCTTCTCCAGCGGCACGCCCGGAACGTAGTAGGCGGCGGCAGGATCCTCCGCCACTGCGCCGTCGGCCGCCCATTCCACCACCTGCCGGACCAGCAGCTTGCAGGAGCCGCAGCCCTTGCCGGCCCGCGTGGCGTCCATGACGCCGGAGAACGAGGTGCAGCCGCCCCTCACGGTGTCCGTGATCGCCTGCTTGCTGACGCCGTTGCAGTTGCAGACCTGGGCATCGCCGTCGAGTTCGGCCACGCCGGCTTCCTCGCCTGGCCCGCCGAGATCGAAGAGCAGCGAGACCCGTTCGTCCGGCAACGGCAGCCCGCGGTCGAATGCCTGTGTCAGGTAGGCCACCTTGCGGCTGTCCCCGAGCAACGTGGCGCCCACGATTTTGCTGTCGCGGATCACGATGGACTTGAACACGCCCCTGCTGGGCTCGGAAAACACCACGTGCTCGTCGGTGTCGCGTTCCGGGGCCTGCAGCCCCATGGAGGCGACGTCGACGCCGGCCACCTTGAGTTTCGTGGCGGTGCGGGAACCCAGATAGACAGAGGAAGGATCTGCCCCGGTGACGTGGTCGGCCAGCACAGCGGCTTGCTCCCAGAGCGGCGCCACCAGCCCGTAGACCTCGCCGCGGTGCTGGACGCATTCACCGACGGCGTAGATCTCGTCCTCGTCCGGGACTCGCATGTGGTCGTCCACCACGATGGCCCGCTCCACCGGCAGGCCGCTGGTCACGGCCACCTCCACATTGGGGCGGATTCCGGCGGCCACCACCACCATGTCGCATGCGATGTCCGGCGCGTCCCGCAGCTCGACGCCGCGCACCTTGTCGCCGCCCAGGATGGCGGTGGTCCGGCTGCCCGTGTGGACCCTGATCCCGAGCGCCTCCACGCTGCGGCGCAGGACCGCGCCGCCGTCGGGCCCCATCTGTGCGTTCATCAGGTGCCCGCCGGAATGGACGACGTCGACGTCGATGCCATGGCTTTGCAGGCCCCGTGCGGCTTCCAGCCCCAGCAGTCCGCCCCCGATCACGACGGCACGGCGGTGGTGGTCCTGCTGGGCGTAGGACACCATGCCGTGGGTGTCGTCGATGGTGCGGAAAGCGAACACGCCGGGCAGCAGCCGCCCGCCTGGCGTGTACAGGCCCTCGACGGCGGGCATGAACGAGCGGCTGCCGGTGGCGATGACCAGGACGTCGTATGGCGTGGCCCGGCCGTCGTCGGAAAAGACCAGCTTGGCGAAACGGTCGATTTTTTCGACCCGGACCCCCGCGTGCAGCGTGATGCCGTTCTCACGGTACCAGTCCAGCGAATTCAGGAAAATGCCGCCGGCCTCCTCCTCGCCGGACAGGACATGGCTGAGCATGATCCGGTTGTAGTTGCCGTAGGGCTCGTCGCCGAACATGGTGATCCTGTGCTGGACAGCGCCGCCGCGGGCCAGGATTTCCTCCACGGCCCGGGCACCGGCCATCCCGTTGCCGATCACCACGAGCCGGCGCCGCGTATCACCCGGCGTGCTCCGTCCGGAGCGGCTGGCGAGGGCGGTCATCAGTGCTCCACCATGCCCATGTCGACCACAACGGATCCACTGACCCCCGTGTCCGCCAGCAGCCTCAGCTCGATCAGCGAGCCGCCGTCGATGTCCTCCACAACGCGGAGCGGGACGTGGACGTCGCCCTTGGCCGCAATCGGGAAGTACCGCATGGGCACGCCGTCCCGCATCAGCACCACTGTGATCAGTTCGGCGGAGGAGTTGCCGCCGCGGAAATACAGGGTCTGGTTGATGACGCCGTCCGGGACGAAATGGGAGAGCTGGCTGTGGATGGGCACGGCTTTTTCAAGCCCGGCACCGTCGAACGGGAAGATGCCCTGAAGGAAGATGTTCTTCAAGATCATGGTCAGATCCTTTCGGCGGAGGGACACTGCGGCCGCTGGCATCAGCCCGGCATGGGTCCATCCTTCGCCGCACGTGTTACAGCGCCCCGCGGCCTGTGTAATTTCCGCTTAACACCTTCCTCACCGTCCGTCGGTCCGGGCATGGAAAAGCCGCGCCGCGGGCCACTTGGGTGCCCCGCGGCGCGGCGTCTTTCGTACGGAATTACGAGTTGGCAGGGGCGGGGACGCTGGTGCCCTCGGTCTTCCACTCCTCGATCCGGGCCTGCTGCAGCGGCGTCTGGCGGTTGAAGTACCAGGCAGCGCCAAGCAGAAGGAACCACACCGGGGCAACCACCAGCGCGAGGCGGGTGTCTTCGGCCTGGGCCAGGGCTACGAGCATGAACACGAAGAAGGCCAGGACCACGTAGGGCATGAAGGCCGAACCCGGCATCTTGAAGGCGGACGCCTCATGGAGTTGCGGCCGGCGGCGGCGGAACACGATGTAGCTGATCAGGATCATCGACCAGACGAACATGGTCAGCACCGATGCCACGGAGGTGACGATGGTGAAGGCGCCGATCACGGAGTCGCCCGCGTACAGCAGGACCAGGCCGGCCAACAGGAAGATGCAGGAGAACAGGAGCGCGTTCTGCGGAACCTTGCGGACGCTGAGCTTGCCGAAGGCCTTCGGCGCGTTGCCGTCCTGCGCGAGGCCGTAGACCATGCGTGAGGTGGAGTAGATGCCGGAGTTGGCGCTGGAGGCGGCCGAGGTGAGGACCACGAGGTTGATCACGACGGCGGCGATGCCCAGGCCGGCGAGGGTGAACATGCCGATGAACGGGCTGCTGGCGGCGTCGATGCTGCGCCACGGGTTGACGGCCATGATGACCACCAGGGCGCCCACGTAGAAGAGCAGGACACGGATCGGGATCGAGTTGATGGCCCGGGGGAGGTTCTTTTCCGGGTCCTTGGTTTCGGCGGCTGCCGTGCCCACGAGTTCGATGCCGGCGAAGGCGAAGATTGCGATCTGGAAGCCGAGGATGAAGCCGAACATGCCGTGCGGGAACATGCCGCCGTCGTTCCACATGTTCGCCAGGTTGGCCACCGCGCCGCTCGGCGAGGTGAAGTTGGTGGCGATCATGACCACACCGGTGGCGATCAGGGCGAGGATGGCCACCACCTTGATGATGGCGAACCAGAACTCCGCCTCGCCGAAGGCCTTGACGGTGGGAAGGTTCAGCAGGATGAGGACCACGGGTGTGATCAGTGCGGGGATCCAGAGGGGAGTGCCCGGCGCCAGCTTGTCCACGTAGCCGGCGATGGCCACGATATCGGCCACGCCCGTCACCACCCAGAAGAACCAGTAGGACCAGCCGGTGAAGAACCCTGCCCAGGGGCCAAGGATGTCGCCGGCGAAGTCGCTGAAGGACTTGTAGTTCAGGTTGGAGAGCAGGATCTCGCCCATGGCCCGCATGACGAAGAACAGCATGAAGCCGATGATCATGTACACGAAGATGACGGACGGGCCGGCGAGGGAGATGGTCTTGCCGGAGCCCATGAACAGGCCGGTGCCAATGGCGCCGCCGATGGCCAGGAGCTGGATGTGGCGGTTGCCAAGTCCGCGGGCGAGGTGCGGTTCCCTGTTTTGGCCGGATTCAGCACGCTCTGTGGACGGTTGAACGGAAATGCTGGTGGTGCGTTCAGACATCAAGTCTTCTTCCTTGTCACAGGTGCCGGCACGTACGGGAAGTTGCCGTGCCGGCCGCGTCGGTCCGCCGCAGATGTGACGGAACTAACAGTTGGGATGGTGTTAAGACTATGAGCGGCGGGGCGCGGCAAGGGGTGCGCCCGCCACCCGCGCCGCCCGGCGGCGGGCGGGCGGTGTGTCCGCGCGCCTGGCGGAGCGGCCCGCCAGAAAAGCGCATTCCCGCAGTCCAGCAGGCAGTTAGCCATGTCGGCAGGAAATTCGCACTGAGCGCGAAACGCCGCAATAGTCTTCGACATATGTCCAGCATGCCAGCCCCAAAAGTCGTCCATTGTTGTCCGTGAGCTGCATCACGCAGTACCCGGGGGTGCCGGGAGGGGGCAAACGCCCGGCCGGCGCTAACGGCTCAAGGCTGAAAGGGGCAGCGAAGGGGCCCCCAAAGGGGCCCGGGGAGGGGCGGAAAAGCGGGCAGGAAAGGCCCGCGGCGCCCTGATGCTAGACTGGTGGAACTTGATGTGCAGTGATGCCCGCTTATGGTGGGCTTTTTTCATGTGAGAGGCACATCCTGCGTCGATGAACGCTATTGGTCCCGGCGGCCGCTGTTTGAACACTGGCAGCAGCCCGGTTGACCACCTGACTTTTCTTCGGCGACCCCCTGCGCCAACCGGCGTCGGGGGCCGATATCCGCTGGATACCGCCTGAAAGACCCTGATAAACGCATATGACTACTTTTGCTGCCCTCGGCACGCCCAAGGCACTCGCCGAAACGCTGACCGCCCAGGGAATCGTTGAACCGTTCCCCATCCAGGTCAAGACCCTCCCGGACACCCTGGCCGGACGCGACGTCCTGGGCCGCGGCCGCACCGGCTCCGGCAAGACCATTGCCTTCGCAATCCCGCTTGTAGCACGACTCGCTGAGCGGGAAGCCAAGCACTTCCGCAAGCCGGGCCGCCCGATGGGCCTGGTCCTTGCGCCGACCCGCGAGCTGGCAACCCAGATCAACGCCACCATCGAGCCGATGGCCAAGGCCATGGGCCTGAACACCACCGTGATCTACGGCGGCATCTCCCAGGCGCGCCAGGAGAAGGCGCTGCGCGCCGGCGTCGACATCGTCATCGCCTGCCCGGGCCGGTTGGAGGACCTGATCCGCCAGCGCATCCTGACCCTCGAGGCCGTCGAGGTCACCGTGCTGGACGAGGCAGACCACATGGCCGACCTCGGCTTCCTGCCCGTGGTCAAGAAGCTCATGGACATGACCCCGAGCCAAGGCCAGCGCCTGCTGTTCTCCGCCACGCTGGACAACGGCGTGGACAAGATCGTCCAGCGCTACCTGTCCAACCCGCTGACCCACTCCGTGGACGATCCGCAGGCCGCGGTGACCACCATGGAACACCACGTGCTGGTGGTCAACGACCAAACCGTCAAGAAGCAGCTGATCGTTGAACTGGCGTCCGGCGCCGGCCGCCGCGTGCTGTTCATGCGCACCAAGCACCACGCCCGCAAGCTGGCCAAGACCCTGACCGACGCCGGGATTCCCGCCGTCGACCTGCACGGCAACCTGTCGCAGAACGCCCGCGACCGCAACCTCGCCGAGTTCTCCTCCGGCGACGTCCGTGTCCTGGTGGCCACCGACGTCGCCGCCCGCGGCGTCCACGTGGACGACGTCGAACTGGTCATCCACGTGGACCCGCCCACCGAACACAAGGCTTACCTGCACCGCTCCGGCCGCACCGCCCGCGCCGGTTCCGACGGCACCGTGGTCACGCTGACCCTGCCCGAGCAGCAGACTGACGTCAAGAAGCTCATGAAGGCTGCCGGCGTTGAGGTCAGCTTCGAGCGGGTCACGGCCAGCTCGCCGATCGTAGCCGAGCTGGTGGGCGCGATCGCCGACAAGGTTGACCCCCGGACCCGTGCGGCTCTCCTCGCGGCGAAAGCTCCGCAGCAGGGTGCCGGCAATTCCACCGGCGCCAATGCCGAGCGCAAGCGCGCACGCCGCCAGGCATCACCCACGGCCGGTGGCCGGGGTGGACGCGGCGGCCGCGGGCGGGTTTCGGCCGAGGCTCCGCGCACGGACCTGCCCCGCGCCGAACGCCGTGCGGCGGCCTACGAGGGCCGCGCCGCTGCCCGCGACGCTGCAGATCGCGTAGTCGAGCAGAACGAGGACCGCGCCACTGCGGCTGCTGCAGCCCGCCGCAACGCCCGTGGCCGTGGCACGGCGTCCACGCACCGCAACGACGTTCCTGCGGCTGGTGGCCGTTCATCGGCTGGCCGCGGTTCGGACGGACGTGCGGCGGAGGGTCGGGGCGATTCCCGCTTCACCCGCAGCGATGCCCCCCGTGGCGGCACCGGTCGCCCGGCCACCGGAGGCCAGCGCAGCGGACGTCCCGCTACCGGGCAGCGCGCAGCGGCCGGCAGCAAGACCGGCAGCAACGCTCCGGTCTGGTCCTCCACCACTGGAGGCACCTCGGGCGGCTCGTACTCGGGCGGTTCCTCTTCCGGCGGCAGTGGCCGCTCCGGTGACGGCCGTCCGGCCCGGAAGGCCCCGCGCCGCGCGTCGGCCCCGGCGTCGAACGAGCGCCGCGGCCGCTAACTAACTGTCGACACGCAAAAAAATGCCGGCCGCTATGGGAATTCCCGTAGCGGCCGGCATTTTGCGTATCGCAAGAAGCGCCGCTGGGCCGGCGGGGACTACCAGCCGCGGGCGCGCCACTCCTCAAGGTGCGGGCGCTCCGCTCCGAGGGTGGTGGGCTTGCCGTGGCCCGGGTGCACCACGGTGTCGTCCGGATAGACGCCGAAGATCCGCTCGGTGACGTCCGTGAGCAGCTGGTTGAACCGCTCGGGGTCCTTCTGCGTGTTGCCCACACCGCCGGGGAACAGGGAGTCACCGGAGAAGATGTGGGCCGGTCCCTCCGGGTCCTGGTAAACGAGCGCAACCGAGCCGGGGGTGTGGCCGCGCAGGTGGACAGCCGTGACGTCGAACCCGTCGAAGGTTCCCACGTCGCCATGATCCAGCAGCACGTCCACCTTCACAGGCAGGTCCGGGGCGTCGTCGGTGCCGGCAGCGGTCTTGGCTCCGGTGGCTTTAACGAGGCCCGGCAGTGCGCGCACATGGTCCCAGTGCTGGTGCGTGGTGGCGATGAGCGCCAGCTTGGGCTCGCCGGACGTATCCGCCGTGGCATCCGCCAGCAGGCCCTGGATGGCCGGAAGGTCATCGGCGGCGTCAATCAGCAGTTGCGCTCCGGACTCCTTTGCCGTCAGCAGATACACGTTGTTGTCCATGTCGCTGACCGAGATCCGGCGGATGGTGATGTCCCGAAGTGAGTGCATGAGCGTGTCCATGAGCCCAGTCTAGGGATGAGCCCCAGTCTAGGGAGGCGAACCGGCCCCGTGATCGGCCCCGCGCTGACGGGCCCGACCCGCCGGCAGCATCTTGAGCCCGGCCGCGCATCCCACAATGCCCGCGATGAACAGCACCTTGAGCAGGCTGAAGGGCTCGACGCCGGTGGCCATGGCCCAGCCGACCGTCAGCGCCGCTCCGATCCCCACCCAGACGGCGTAGGCGGTGCCAAGCGGGATGTGCTTCACCGCCATGCCCAGGCCCTGCATGCTGAGCGCGGCCGTCACTACGAAAACAACGGTGGGCGCGGGGCGGGTCAGGCCGTCGGACAGCCCAAGTGCCGTGGCCCAGACAGCTTCCAGGAGGGCGGAGGCGAGCAGGATGGTCCAGGCCGTGGCAGGCTTCGCGAGCATCACGCCACCGCCTTCAGGCCAACCACGCACGCGGCGATACCGGCGAGCAGCAGGAGCCGCGCCGCCGTCGGCCGTTCTACTTTGGCGACGATCGCGTAGGCGGAGGTCAGCACCACCCCCACGCCGACCCACACCGCGTAGGCGGTGCCGGTGGGTATGGACTGCATGGCGATGCCGAGGCCTGCCGTGCTGGCCACGACTGCGACGAGGAAAAGGGCCCCGGCCGCGACCCGGCGCCGGCCGGAGGACTGGGACGCCCGGTGCAGCGCTGCCGCCCACACCGCCTCGAGGGCACCGGAAAAAATGAGGATGAACCACGACATGACAGATCCTTTGGCCAGTCTTGTCGCGCGCCGGGTACTGAACCGTCGTCCGGAGGTCCGGGGAAGGGGACCTTGGTTTTCACCCTAGCAACGCGCGACGGCGGCTGCCACCCATGGTGGCAAACCTCACCACCGGCGGACGCACAGGTTGAAGGGTGCAGGTCAGAGGGCGCCGCCGGCCGCTTCCGGTCCTCCGGCGCCGCGGCCGCCGTCGCCGATGGTTTCCCGGGCGACAAAGTTCTCGATGTCGAAGCTGTTGTCCGCCCGTTCGGCGATGTTCAGGAGGGTGGTCATGGAGGCGACCTCCTCCACCTGCTCCTTGAGGAACCAGAGCATGAACTGCTCGCCGAGGGCGTCATCCTCGGCCCTGGCTGCGCGGAACAGGCTCTCGATGCTGCGGGTGACTTCCTTCTCCTGCTGCAGCGCGAGCGCGAGCGGGTCCGTGACAGAGGCGAAGTCGTTGCGGACGGCCGAAACACCCGGGATAGGAACGGAAACGCCGCGGTCCACCATGTACTGCACCATCATCATGGCGTGGTTGCGTTCCTCCACCGACTGCCGGTAGAAGTACCTGGCCAACTGGGGGAGATCCTGGTTGGCGAACCAGACGGCCACGGCAATGTACTGCTGCGAGGCCGCGAATTCGTTGCCGATCTGGAGCAGCAGGAGATCACTGAATTTGGACTTGGTCATGGCACCGAGTCTAGGTTCCGGCACCTCCTGCGGACCAGAGCTGTTAGCTCGCCACGGGATCGATGGACACCACGGCCAGGAACCCGCGGCCCAGGATCTCCGGCGTATGGCTGTCCGAACCCACCACCGAGTCGTAGCGGTTGAGTGCTACGGGCGCGCTGTCCTGCCCGCCGCCGTTGTCCTGCCCGGCATTCCCCGCGCTGACCGCCGCCTGGCCCTGCAGCAGGATGCCCAGTTGGCCCTCGAACACGGGATGGGCGCGCTTCTTGGACAGTTCAACGATCGAGGTGTACGCCTTGAAAGTGCCCTCCCGGGCGATGACGTTGAGGTTGCGGACATCCCCGGTGGGCAGGGCCGAGGAGGAAGCCGCGCCGCCGGGGAAGCGGAAGGGCCGGTACTTTTCGAGCGGGTGCTCGGTCCCGTCCACGGCCAGCAACAGCAGCTCGCCCTCGACCACGGTCAGCACGCGTTCCATCCCCGGGAAGGGGGAATACTCCCCGGCACTGGTGACGTCGGCGATGCTGACCCGCCAGTCCCACGCGCCATCGTCCGATGACGTGGCCCCAGCTGAAGCGGCCCCAGACGAAGCGCTCCCGCGATGGCTGGCCAGCTCGCGGGTGACCCCGCCGCCGTTGCGCCAGGGCTGGGGTTTGAGGTCGGCGAAGCGGATGATCTGCATCAGCCAACCCTATCCGCGCGTTGCCCGCACACTCTCCCCCCGCGTAAAGTCGTCGACGGATCGCTGCGGTCTTGGGCGACGCTTTCAACAACGAGGAGTCGGTGAATGTTCGTCAAAGTCTGCGGCCTGAGCACGCCTGAATCAGTCCGGGAGGCCGTGGAAGCCGGAGCGGACGCCGTCGGCTTTGTCCTGACGGCCAGCCCCCGCGTGGTGTCACCCGCGCAGGTCACCCAGCTCGTGAAGGCCGTGCCGGACGGTGTGGCCGCCGTCGGCGTCTTCCGTTCCGAACCGGCCGCCGACGCGGTGACCATCGCCCGCGCCGCCGGGCTGGGCTGGATCCAGCTTCACGGTGAGCGCACGCCGGATGACGTAAAAACAGCGCACGACGCTGGCATGAAGGTCATCCGCGCCGTCACCATGGGTGCCGCACCGGACGAGTTTGCCAACTGGGGCGAGGAACTGCTGCTTATCGACGCCGCAGTTCCCGGTTCCGGCGAAGCCTGGGACTACGGTTCCGTGCGCGCCAAAGGCCTGGCGGGACGGCAGTGGCTCCTGGCCGGCGGCCTCGATCCCGCCAACGTGTCCCAAGCCGCCCGTGATGCGGGGGCGTGGGGCGTGGACGTCTCCTCCGGCGTCGAACAAAGCAGGGGAGTGAAGGACCTGGCCAAGATCAGGGCCTTCGTGACGGCAGCCAAAGGCTGACCGCCCCGTGACTCGGCCGATGACGTGACTCCGGCGACCCCGTGACACATCCGACGCGCACCCGGACGCCGGCGGCACCTCTCTACGCTGCCGGATTCGTGACCGCGTTCGGCGCGCACAGCATTGCCGCCGGCATGGGCGCCCAGAGCGGCAACATCGGCCTGACCCTCCTGAACCTGGGAATCCTGCTGGCCGTCTACGACATCTCCGAAGTGTTCCTCAAGCCGGTCTTTGGCGCGTTGAGCGACCGAATCGGCGCCAAGCCGGTCATCGTCGGCGGACTCATCGGCTTCGCCGCGCTGTCCCTGATCGGCCTGTGGGCCGCGGATCCGCTGCTGCTGGGCCTTGCCCGCCTGGGCCAGGGCGCCGCCGCCTCGGCGTTCTCGCCGGCGTCCTCAGCGATGGTGGCCCGGCTCTCGGCCGGGAAGAACGCCGGGACCTTCTTCGGCAGGTACGGGTCCTGGAAGAGCCTCGGATATGTGATCGGACCCCTGCTCGGTGCCGGGCTGATCGCCGCCGGCGGCTTTGCCCTGCTGTTCGGCGCTCTGTCCGCGCTTGCTGCGGCCACCGCCGTGTGGGTTCTGCTCGCCGTGCCGCATCTGCAGCCGCTCCCGCGCCAGCGCTACACCGTGCTGGACCTGGGCCGGCAGGTTGCGGAGCGCAGGTTCCTGGTGCCCACCCTGGTGCTGGCGGCATCGATGGCGGCCATGGGGGCGGCTATCGGTTTCCTCCCGGCCCTGGCCGTGCAGCACGGCCTTGATCCGGTGGCTGGCACGGCCGCCGTCAGTGTGCTGGCCGTCGCCTCCCTGCTGGTCCAGCCGCGGATCGGAGCGATGCGCGACCTGCACCGCATCGGCGACGCCGGCGGAATGCGCACGGGCCTGTTGCTCACCGCCGCCGGGGTCGCCCTGGTGGCCGCCGCCCCGGGGCCGGTCACCATCTTCATCGCCGCGGCGGTCATTGGCGCCGGCGTCGGCGCGGCCACGCCGCTGGGCTTTGCACATTTGGCCGACAGCACGCCGAAGGACAGGATGGGACGGACCATGGGCTCGGCCGAGCTGGGACGTGAACTCGGCGATGCCGGCGGCCCGCTCCTGGTGGGAGCCGTCGCGACCGCCGCCTCGCTCCCGCTGGGCCTGGGACTCCTCGCGCTGCTGGTCGCGGCCGCCGGGGTCCCGCGCCTCAGCTCCAGGCTGAAGGTTAAGGGTTAGTTCAGGGCACATCCCGAGGTGCTTCAGCCCTCCGGCCCGGCAGAATGGACGGATGAAGACAATCCTGAACATCATCTGGCTGGTTTTCGGCGGTTTCTGGCTGGCGCTGGGCTACTTCGCCGCCGGCATCATCTGCTGCCTGCTCATCGTAACCATCCCCTGGGGCATCGCCTCCTTCCGGATCGCGTCCTACACCCTGTGGCCCTTCGGGCGGATGGTGGTGGACAAGCCGGGCGGAAACGGCGTGTTCTCGCTCGTCGGCAACGTGATCTGGCTGCTGGTGGCCGGCATCTGGATCGCCGTTGGGCACGTGGTCACGGCGTTCGCCATGGCCATCACCATCATCGGCATCCCACTGGCCATCGCCAACCTGAAGCTGATCCCGGTTTCCCTCATGCCACTGGGCAAGCAGATCGTACCCACCGACAGGCCATTCATCACGGCCTACCGCTAACCCAGAGGCAGTTCGGCGGCGCCGTCAGGCCAGCTCGTCCTGCAGGTTCCGCCGGGCGGCCTCCAGCCACAGGCTGCGGGCGCGTTCGGTGTGGAAGAGGGGGTCCAGCGCCAGCAACTGGCGGACGACGGCGGCCCTGCCGGCCGCAAAGTCGGCGTCGCCGATGTGCGCATAGTCTTCCCGGACGGCCGCCACATACCGGGCGTAAGGCTCCGGTTCGCCGCCGAGAACTGACAGGTCGGCGTCGCAGAGGAGGGCGCCGTCGTCGTCCCCGGCCTCCGGCCGGTGATCCGAGGTGAGCCGGACCAGCCGCGCCACCTCTTCGACGTCGGCTTCCGGCAGTCCGGCCTGGCTGAGCCTGAGTTCGGCTAGCCGGGCGGATTCCTCCTCATCCTGGCCCGCCACTCCCCGGTAGACGGCGTCGTGGAACCATGCCGCCAGCAGCACGGTGCGCGCCGGCCGGGCGGGTGCGGTGAGCAGGTCCAGGGCCTCCAGCACGGCGAGCAGGTGGGTGCAGCCGTGGTACCTGCGGTGGCTCTCGCTCCATCGGTCCAGCAGGTCCAGGAACAGGGCGTCATGGCCCGGCAGCACCATGTTCCAGCGGTTGAGCAGGGGAGTCTTGAGGGACTTCGTGCGGCTGCGCGCGGGGATCCGGAGCCCGCTGGCAATGAGTTTCCGCACGAGGACCCGTGCCTCAACCGGGATGGCACCGGCGGCCACCAGACCGTCATAGCGGCGCTGCGGCACGTCATAGTGGTCGCCGTCGAATGCCCGCTCAGGGATGCCCGCCGCAGCAGCGAAGGCGTGCAGTTCGGCCAGGGAAGTGTCCGAAATCAGATGCGAAAAAAGTGTTTCATGGGCAGGCCAAAGCGGCGGATCGAGGTAGACGGCCATGGGGGAGAGTCTAGTCCGATGCCGGTTCCAACGATTCTGTTACCCCCAATAACTGGGGCTAGCTCAAGAATCCCCAAGCTTTTTACAAGTTGTCGCGTCGACCATGTTCCGAGGGGGAGTGCACGCAAGTTGCCAGGACCGCAGTAGCAGGCGCTTCGATGTCTCCGATTCAGCCCGGAAGGTTGCTCGGAACTGGCATAGGCAGACAACTTCGATGAGTGGTGAGGCTAGTGAGCATCCCTATACAGGCCGACGTTCAACTCCGGGAAGCAACGTTGCTGGGCAATACATTCTTTCACGTTGGCAGGCGTGGCAGGAGCCGGTCACGCGGGTCGCGGAATCTGGGCCTCACCGCACTGCTGGCAGCGCTCCTGCTTGCGCTGACTGCTCTGGTGGTGCCGGTTACGGCCGCTGCAGCTGATGTGGGAGTGCAGGATTTCTCGCATACGGGGACCGGGACGCCCACGGGTACAAAGCGGCAGACGAATGCGTTGTGGTTCAACGACGGGATCTGGTGGGGGAACCTGTGGGACACTGCCAGCTCGGATTTCCACATCTTCCGGTTCAATGCCGCCACCAACTCGTGGGTCAATACGGGTGTGGCGACGGAGACGCAGGCGAACACTCATCATGACGTGCTGTGGGACGGGACGACGCTGTTTGTGGCGAGCTATCGGTTCGTCAATGACGGCCTGCCCTTTGAGCCGAACTTCCCGTCGACCATGCGGCGTTACAGCTACAACTCCAGTACGAAGACGTACACGCTGCTGGGCTCTGCAAGAATCCACAACAATAAGGTCGAGACCATGTCCATCGACAAGGACTCGACTGGTCGGGTATGGGCCACCTGGCAGCAGGGGAACCGGATCTTTCTGAACGTCACCACTGACGGGACTGGCACGACCTGGGGGGCGCCGTTCGCGCATCCTGCGTCGTTGAGCAACGTGTCTGTGGACGACACCTCGGCTGTGATCGCGTTCGGCGGAGCCGGCAACGGCAAGATGGGTGTGATGTGGAGCCGGCAGCTCGGTGACGCCACCGACGGCATGTACTGGAGCTTCCACGTCGATGGGGCCTCGAACTCCACCTGGTCCACTCCTGTGGCGGCGGTGAAGGGGCTGCGCACCGGTGATGACCATATGAACCTGAAGTGGCTGGACTCATCGGGTGGCCGGGTCTTCGCCGCAACTAAGACCTCGAACACGTCGGCGTCCCTGCCGCTGATCCAGCTGTTGGTATTGAATGACACGACATCAACATGGTCAGCGCACACGATCGCGACCGTGTCGGAGTGCCCGAACCGGGTGATCGTCATGATTGACGAGGCTGCGCAGAAGCTGCGTACCTTCGCTACCTATCCGAAGCCGAGTGGCACGACGAACGCTGGTGTCTGCACCAGCTCCGGTGGTGCGGTCTACGAGAAGTCCACGCCGCTGAGCAACATCAACTTCACCACCACGAAGAAGGCCCGCATCGTGGACGCCAACCAGTATGTGCACAACGTAACGTCGACGAAGCAGAACCTCAACAGTGCGGCCTGGGGCACGGCCAACAGCGGTCTGCTGGTGCTCGCCGATGTGAACGCCACAAGCCGGTACTGGCACTACTACGACTCCACCGGCGGTGGTGGCGGTGGTGGTGATACGACCGCTCCGATCGTTTCGCATGACTTCAACGGCGACGGGCGTGCTGACCTGCTTGCCCGGGATTCCAGCGGAGTGCTCTGGTCCCACCTGGGCAATGGCACCGGCAGCTTCCCGACGAGGATCCGGGTCGGTGCAGGGTGGAACATTATGAATGCGATCAGCGCCGCCGGTGACCTCACCGGTGACGGACGCGCAGACCTGGTAGCCCGGGATTCCAGTGGTGTGCTGTGGGCCTACCGCGGCAACGGCAACGGTATTTTCCCGACGAGGATCCGGGTCGGTGCAGGGTGGAACATCATGAATGCGATCAGCGCCGCCGGCGACCTCACCCGTGACGGACGCGCAGACCTGGTAGCCCGGGATTCCAGTGGTGTGCTGTGGACCTACCGCGGCAACGGCAACGGCACCTTCCCGACGAGGATCCGGGTCGGTGCAGGGTGGAACATCATGAATGCGATCAGTGCCGCCGGTGACCTCACCGGTGACGGACGCGAAGACCTAGTCGCCAGGGACACGAGTGGAGTGCTGTGGACCTACCGCGGCAACGGTGCAGGCGCCTTCCCAACCAGGCTCAGGGCCGGGGCAGGCTGGAACATCATGAATGCACTGAGCTAAAGACCTGAACCGGACTGACCAGCAACGAGGGCACTGCCTTCGTAACATCCGTTACGGAGGCGGTGCCCTCAGGTCTGTTGGAGATGTGTTCCTGGTCGGTGTCTTAGTGCGGCGTGTGCTGGCGGCGGAACCGTTCGATGATCATGACTAGCCGTTGTTGGTCGGTCCGATCAGAAGGGAGCTTGGGCTGAACTGATCCCTTCAGACGCGGTAACGGGTGCAAGGACGTCCCAGCAGCGCAGCACCTGCGATGGCGAGCGAGCCGCCCTGGGCCGCGAGGAGGGACACGGCCCCGCAGGCGTCCCCACGAGAACGGTCCGCCCGTTCTGCCAGCCTGGCATGACAGTCTGCGCGACAACATCGTCGTACGGGTGCTCGGGGCACAGTTCCAGGACACGATCGATCCCCTCGCCAAGTCCGGCGAACTCGCCGCGCAGCCGCTCCCGCGGACTCCCCGGACGGCAAATGCACTATCGCGCCTGCGGCAACCCGGTAGACCATAAAGGCCTCTACCTCGTCCAAGCGGAGACTGTAGAGCCCGGTCGATGCTGTCAGTGAGAAGAACCGGTTCCGGGAGTGGGCATGCAGCGGTTCGGTCACGATAAAGGCCGCAGCACGCATGCCCAGACGGGGCAAGAATTCCTCCTCAGGACCGAACTCCCGGGCACGCACCTTGGAATGGATGCCGTCGGCGCCGACGAACAAGTCCGCGTCGAGCGTGCCGTGCGGCGGATCTCCGACGGCGACCTCACGCCGTCGTCATCCCTTCATGCCCGGAAAACCTGCGCCCCGTAGCGGAGCGGACCAGCGCTCGGCCCCGGAGGCCCAGTCGTCGAGGGCAGCGAGGGCTGCTCGCTCCGTATCGGGGCGCAGCAGGCTCAGGACGGCAGCTCAGGCCGGCAACGACCACCTCAGGTGGCCAGGCCTCGGAGATTCGGAAAGCAACCGGTATCGATTCAGCATCGTGCTGCGACGCGAGCCGAGACGGTCAAGCAGCAGGGCGCGCTTAGTGAACGGGTAGAGGCGTGTAGGTGGTTCCGTCGCGGAGCATGGCCCAGACGGCGGGCCAGGGAGGGCATGGCTTGGATGTGGGTTTTTCCTTCGGTGCGTTTGCGATCGTAGTAGGCCCGTGAGGCGGGGCAGCTCTTCAAACCCGAGAGCCCGGAAAGATAGAACACGCGGAGGAGCCGGCGGTCCTAGCACACCGGGGGCGGTGGTGGTTGCCAGTGGATCCTCCTGGAATCCCTGGGTGCGGGAGCGAGTCCGGCGACGCCGGCGAACCGGTCCACCGTTTCAAAGACGGTCAGATCTCCACCGGGGGCGCCGAGGAACTCGGCGGCGAGGATGGGTCCGAATCCGGCATGCTCAGCCGGGTCTGCCTGTGCCGGTGTTCGGTCACCTTCTCGCTGATCAGCGCATCGAGCTCGGCCATGTTTCTTCAGCCCCACGTGAAGCCAGGTCTCTCCGTCCGGCGGATCCCGTCCGGCGTCCGGTGTTTGGTCAGCAGCAACACGGCTACCTTTGAATGGCTGTAGTCAAAGGCCCGCTCCAGCGCCGGGAAGTATTCGAGCAGCTGGGCCTGCAGGCGGTTGGTCGTCCGGACCCGGTCCACGGATTTGTCCGCCCGCCGGGAGGTGAGGATCCGCAGCCAGGTATGGATCCTCGACATCGGCCGCACCACCCGCATCTTCCCGCCCCACATCCGCAAAGCCCTCAACGCCAGAGACCAAGGCTGCGCCTTCTCCAACTTCACCATCCCCGAATCCTGGTGCGAAGCCCACTACATCACCTACTGGTCCCGCGGCGGACCCACCAGCACCGACAACGGGACAAATTGCGAATCTAACCTCTTGGTCGCTTGCGCGGCAACACCCACGAAAATCTGTGGATGTCTTGTCACTGTCTGACATGATCGGTAGATGGCGACGCTTGAAGATATGGGATTACAGCTGAGGGACTTGGATTTCGGTGGGATCGATGCTGAATCTGACACGGGGCTCCAGAGATATTTTGTGACGACTCCCTACGTGGAGTCGGCTCTGAGAGGAAAGCGCCGACACTTTCTGGGACGAAAAGGCAGCGGAAAGTCGGCTCTTTTTCGACAGGTTCCCCTTCTCGTAACTCAGAGCGCGGAGCCTGACGCCGTCGTTCTTTCGCTGACACCTAACCAGTACGCGTGGGGAGCTTTGCGCGACTACCGGGAGCAAGGAATCTCAGAAGAACAAGCGCAAACTGATGCCTGGAAGCTGACGCTCGCTGTCGAGATCGCTGGTGCAGTGCTCGTCGCCGACAGAGTTTGGGCGCCCGGCACCGCTGACTCGCTCTCCAAGGTCCGTAAATTTCTGACAGACAACTATGGCAGCGTGAATCCAGGCATTCTCGGAACTGCAAAATCAATCGTGAAAGGTCTGACGTCCTTTAATCTCAGCGCCTTTGGTTTCGGGGCCGGAGTTACGCGCCGCATTGATGAGAAGCAACCACTGACTCCGGCCATCGCCGCTCAAATTATGGCTGCCCTGGCTCCGGCCATTCGTGAAGAAGGAGTCGTCGTAGCGATAGACCGCCTAGACGACTCGTGGGACGGTAGCCCATCGTCGGCCTCTTTGATGATCGGACTTCTCAAGGCATCAAAGGACTTGAATGATGAGTTTCCTCGTATTGGATACGATCGAGGGCTCCGCATCCTTACATTCATTCGCTCCGACATCTATGACAGCCTGAAGTTCGATGACAAGGACAAGCACAGGTCTCTTGAAGAACCAATTCAATGGACGCCAGAGCTATTGAATGAGATGGTCGATCGCCGTCTGCCGGACGGTCTTACCACGCGTGAATTGTTCGAAGAGGGCGAAATGCGGGGTTCGATATCTCCTTTCAACTACTTGGTAAAGAGAACCTTCCTTCGTCCCCGGGAGGTGCTTCAGTTCCTGGACGAGTGCATCCGGGTAGCTGGGGGAGGCGCCCTGTTTATCTCGAAGGACGATATTAGAACCGCCGAAGAGCGATATAGCGCTTGGAAAGTCAGTGATCTCAAGCAGGAGTACTCTAAGGCATTTCCTGACTTCGAAAAGTTGCTTGAGAGCCTTCGTCAAGAAGTGCACCGTTATGAAACTTTGGATGAACTTTCTGCCTTACTTGAGCGAAAAGTCCCAGATCTCGTATCTGAATATGGAACACGGTCTCTACTCGAGAAATTACTGGAGTTCTCTGTGATTGGTGTGCGGCTAGCGGATGCGGGTTCTACGCGCTTCAAAGCAGAAGACAGCAGCCTTGCGTTGCCCGACTCGGGCGCAGCCTATGTTCATCAGAGTTTGTTCAAGGGACTCAGCATTCGCGAGACACGCCGCGCAGCGGCGTCTTGACTTGAAATAGCAACATAACTCGGGGACTAGATCAGGCACATATCGCCGTCTACGTCCGTGACCGCGGCAATGCCTTTCTTTCGTGCTGCCGTCGCGCAGCGTTTGCACCCGGTCAGTGCGAACCACGTTCGCGACGGTCCGGATGTCGCGACGCCGCAGAACGAAACGTGAGGATCATCCAGCAGCGCGAGGTGAGGTAGGGTGCCGCCCTAGGTGTCGACTATCAAGATGTCTGGTCCGTGTTCGCCGCTTCGTTGGTGGCTTGTGGTCATGCGCTCAGGGTAGCGCGTCAACGGTGGCAAGGGACGCAGCGCCCGGAGGACGCTCAGCGTCCGAGGACGAACGGTCCCGCGGCAGGTAGTGACAACCGTGTAATTCATATGGCAAGATGGGCGCATTGCAGGACCCGGCAGGACCAACTCAGGGCCGGTATTGATACTTAGCAGGTGGCCTTCCTGAGGGGCCGAACAGCGTGGTAGGCCCGCGTCCATAAGAAATGCTCACGGTTAAACGACAGAGTTGGGCCCGCCGGAGCGAGACCGGATGCTGAGGCCCCTGTCGAAAATCATCTTCTGTTTTCTTTTCTCAGTGGACCTTGGCGATTCCTTGTCGGTTTCGTTCTCTTGGGGTCCTTATGTCTACGTCACCTGTCAGCACTTCTCTTGGCCGGCTCATCGCCGCGGATGCCGGCTGGTTCTTCTCGCTGTATCCGGATGCCGGCGAGGGTGGCGGTGGGTTTCGGTCGTCATACAAACCGAACCGCGCGTTCGTGGCAAAAGGCTCTGCTGCCGATCCTGAACGGGCAGCTGCGGAGGCCGGGAGACGCGCCGGGTCAAAACTTCGCCGCTACTGCGCAGCAAACCGGCTCAACCGTCTTGGCACAGTCACGTATGCAAAGTCCTGCCATGATCCCCAGGAATTGCGTTCCCATCTTGGCGCATTTTTTCGGGATCTCCGGTCTGAACTTGGCGGCTCTCCACTGCCTTACACTTGGGTTCCAGAATGGCATAAGACAGATCATGAATATTGGCTCTTGAAGGGTCCATGTGTGGGGCGGGTTAGCGCCGGGGTCCGGGCCCACGATTTGCGCTGTTCAGCGCCGGTGTTGGTGTGGTTGAGC
>NZ_PJMC01000012.1 GCF_002892795.1 Arthrobacter sp. AFG20
CGCCGTGCGGGATGCAGAAGGTCTTGTGCAGGTTCAGGTGCGACACGTCACCGCCGAACTTGCCCGGCTGGGCCAGGCCTACGAGCGCATTGAGGTTGGCCCCGTCTACGTAGACCTGGCCGCCGGCCGCGTGCACGGCGTCGCAGACCTCGCGGACGTCGGCGTCGTACACACCGTGCGTGGACGGGTAGGTGATCATGATGCAGGACAGGGCGTCCTTGTTGGCCTCAATTTTCGCGTACAGATCGGTGTGGTCGATGGTGCCGTCGGCGGCGGTGGCCACGACGACGACCTTCATGCCGGCCAGCACAGCCGAGGCCGCGTTGGTGCCGTGCGCCGAAGCCGGAATGAGGCAGATGTTGCGCTGGTCATCGCCGCGGGACAGGTGGTAGCCGCGGATCGCAAGCAACCCTGCGAGCTCGCCCTGGGAGCCCGCGTTGGGCTGGATGGAGACCTGGTCGTAGCCGGTGATCTCGGCGAGGTCGGCTTCCAGGCCATCGATCAGTTCGCGCCAGCCCTCGGTCTGCGAGTCCGGCGCGAAGGGGTGGATCGAGGCGAACTCCGGCCAGGATATGGCCTCCATCTCGGCGGTGGCGTTCAGCTTCATGGTGCAGGAGCCCAGCGGGATCATGGTCCGGTCCAGCGCCAGGTCGCGGTCGGAGAGCTTGCGGATGTAGCGCAGCAGTTGGGTTTCGGAGCGGTGCGTGTTGAACACCGGGTGCTGCAGGTAGTCGGAAGTGCGCAGCACGGCTTCGGGGAGCTCAAAACCCGCTGCGTCCCCTACCGGACCGGCGCCGAAGGCGACGGCTACAGCGGAGAGTGTTGCCGTCGTCGTCGTCTCATCAATGGAAACGCCGACGGTGTCCGCGTCGATGAGGCGCAAGTTGATGCCGCGGGCCTCTGCCGCCGTGATGACCTTGGTGGCCTTGCCGGGCACGCGCACGGTGAGGGTGTCGAAGAAGGAGTCGCTGGCGAGGTCGCGGCCTGCTGTCCTAAGCGCGGTGGCGAGGATGCGGGCGTTGTTGTGGACGGTCTCGGCGATTGCCTTCAGGCCGTCGGGGCCGTGGTAGACGGCGTAAAAGGACGACACGATGGCCAGCAGCGCCTGGGCGGTGCAGATGTTGGAGGTCGCCTTCTCGCGGCGGATGTGCTGCTCGCGGGTCTGCAGCGCCAGGCGGTAGGCGGGGGCGCCGGCGTTGTCCTTGGAGACGCCGACGATGCGGCCCGGGAGCGTGCGCTCCATGCCGGTGCGCACTGCCATGTAGGCAGCGTGCGGGCCGCCGAAGAACAGCGGCACCCCGAGGCGCTGGGCGGTTCCGACGGCGATGTCCGCGCCCTGCTCGCCCGGAGGCGTGATCAGGGTCAGGGCGAGCAGATCGGCGGCCACCGTGATCAGCGCGCCGCGCTCCTTGGCGGCGGCGATGACGCCGGACTGGTCCCACACCCGGCCCGAAACGCCGGGCTGCTGGAGGACGATGCCGTTGATGTCGCCGTCGGGAAGTCCTTGGGAAAGGTCCGCCACCTCAACCTCGAAGCCGAGGGCTTCGGCGCGGCCAAGCACGACGGCGATGGTCTGGGGGAGGCAGTCGGCGTCAAGGACCGTCTTGCCGTCCTTGGCCCCTGCGTTCTTGTTGGCCCGGCGCATCAGCAGCACAGCCTCGGCCACCGCCGTCGCTTCATCCAGCAGGGAGGCGTTGGCGACCGGCAGTGCGGTGAGGTCCTGGACCATGGTCTGGAAGTTCAGCAATGCTTCGAGCCGGCCCTGCGAGATCTCCGGCTGGTATGGGGTGTACGCGGTGTACCAGGCGGGGGCTTCGAGGACGTTGCGCCGGATCACCGGCGGAGTGACGGTGTCGTAGTAGCCTTGGCCGATCATTTGCACGGCGGTCTTGTTCTTGCCGGCCAGGCGGCGGAGCTCGGCCAGGACCTCAGCTTCGCTCAGCGCAGCGGTGAGCAGCAGGGGGTTTTCCTGGCGGATGGACGCCGGAACGGCAGTATCAACGAGGCCATCGACTGAGTCATAGCCGATGTTCTTGAGCATGATGTCGATATCGGCCTGGCGCCGGGCGCCGATATGCCGGTCGGCAAAGGTTGATGGAAGCGATTGAATCGTCATGAGGAACTCCAGGTCTGGCCGGCCACGTGTGGCACGGCATCGTTTGGGTTCCTCCCCGCTCTGTATTGGACCTGAGAGATTCCGCGGACATGGTTCTCCGCTTGCACCGTCGGTGAGCCAAACACAGTTTGGCTGCTTTCCAGAGTTGCCTAGCCGCGGCGGTACGGGGGCCTGAGAGATTCCTGGGGAGGATTTGCTCCTACGGCGCCTGCCCGGTGAATGACTGGGAGGACTCTCCCGCCACGGGTCGAAAGGCTATGAAGATGTGGGGTGATTCGGCTCACAAGTTACCGGACAATTCCGTCCGCGCCAAATCGGAGGCCCCCGTTTGACATTTCTTCGTGACGGAGACCACACTGATCCGGTGGCCAGCGGGTCCGGCCGGGAAGACGGCCGCCGTCGGCGCGCACGATTTTTCTCTACATAATTGAAAATGCTTACGATCTGCGGCGGGAGAGTCCTGCCGGTACGTTCAGCAGGCGCCGTAGGAGCAAACCCTCCCCAGGAAACTCTCAGGCCCACGTACCGCCGCGGCGAGGCAACTCTGGAAAGCAGGCAGGCACGTCCTGTCTCACCGACGGTGCAAGCGGAAGACCATGTCCGCGGAATCTCTCAGGTCCAAGACAGAGCGGGGAGGAACCGAATCAGTGTGGCTATTGGCCACTTGAACGATGGAGTTCCTTATGACGATTCATCCGCCTGCCTCCCCGGCCGGTTCCCCGGCCGGTGAAGCTCCCCGCCTGGAGCGGCAGCTAAGCAACCGGCACATCCAGCTGATCGCCATCGGCGGTGCCATTGGTACGGGCCTGTTCATGGGCTCCGGCAAAACCATTTCCGCGGCCGGCCCGTCCGTGATCTTCGTGTACATGATCATCGGCTTCATGCTCTTTTTCGTCATGCGGGCCATGGGCGAGCTGCTGCTGAGCAACCTGAACTACAAGTCCTTCAGCGATTTCGCCGCTGACCTGCTGGGGCCCTGGGCGGGGTTCTTCACCGGATGGACTTACTGGTTCTGCTGGGTGATTACTGGGATCGCGGACGTCATCGCCATCGCAGGGTACTCGCGCGAGCTCTGGCCCGGACTGCCGCTCTGGATTCCGGGCCTGGCCACCGTCGCCATCCTGCTGCTGCTGAACCTCACCACAGTCAAGGCGTTCGGCGAAACCGAATTCTGGTTCGCCCTCATCAAAATCATCGCCATCGCCGCCCTGATCATCGTGGGCATGTTCATGATCTTCAGTGGTTTCCACAGCGACGCCGGACAGGCAAGCTTCACCAACCTGTGGAGCCATGGCGGCTTCTTCCCCAATGAATTCATGGGTTTTGTGGCCGGCTTCCAGATCGCCGTGTTCGCTTTTGTGGGCATTGAACTGGTGGGCACCACGGCTGCGGAGGCCAAGAACCCGGAGAAGAACCTTCCCAAGGCCATCAACTCCATCCCGGTCCGCGTGCTGCTCTTCTACGTCGGCGCCCTCATCATCCTGATGTCCGTCACGCCGTGGACCCAGTTCGCCGCCGGCCACAGCCCGTTCATTGCGATGTTCTCGCTGGCCGGACTCGGGGCCGCCGCCACGGTGGTCAACCTCGTGGTGTTGACCTCGGCGATGTCCTCGGCCAACTCCGGAATCTACTCCACCTCCCGCATGGTCTACGGCCTGGCCCAGGAGGGTGATGCCCCGTCGGTCTTCAGCGCCCTGTCACGCCGCAAGGTCCCGCAGAACGCCCTGTTCCTCTCCTGCGTCCTGCTGCTCTCGGGCGTGGTGCTGATGTACGCCGGCCAGGACATCGGCAAGGCCTTCGACATGGTCACCACCGTTTCGGCCGTCTGCTTCGTCTTCGTCTGGTCCATCATCCTCGCCAGCTACATCGCGTTCCGGCGCCGCCGCCCGCACCTGCACACCGCGTCCAAGTTCAAGATGCCCGGCGGCATTCCCATGGTGTGGGTGGTCTTCGCCTTCTTCGCCTTCGTGCTGTGGACCCTGACCACCCAGCCCGACACCCTGACCGCGCTGCTGGTCACCCCCGTCTGGTTCGTCCTGCTCGGTGCGGCCTGGCTGGTTCTGCGCCGCCGGCCCGCGCACCTGGCCCGCTACGCCGCCTTCCAGCATGAACTGCAGGCTGAGGAGACCGCCGCCCGCGACCATGCGAGCCAGCGTCTCGAGGAGAAGGAAAGCGTCAAGTGATGATCAGGACCGAGGAAAAGCCCTCATTTGCTGACCCGACGGCGGAAGGCCAGGCCCGCGGGGCCCAGACACCCGGGGCCGGCGGGGAGTTTGTGCTCACCTTCCATTGCCCGGATTCCCTGGGAATCGTCCAGTCGGTCGCGGACTTCCTGCTCAGGCAGGAGTGCTACATCGTTGACCTCAAGCAGTTTGGCGACCGGAATGCGGGGCACTTCTTCATGAGGGTCCACTTCGCCTCGACAGGTGACACGACAGGTGACACCGCCGCCGTCGAGCAGCTTCGGGACAGCTTCGCACCGCTGGCAGGTCAGTGGGGCATGGATTGGCGCCTGGAGCGCCAAGACCGCAAGCAGCGGATCCTGGTGATGGTGTCCAAGTATGATCACTGCCTCAATGACCTGCTGGTCCGCGCCCGCAACGGCGAACTGCCGGTCGAGATTGCGGCGGTGGTGTCCAACCACCCGGACCTCGAAGGGCTCGCGGCCTGGCACGGGGTCCCGTTCCACCACATCCCCGTGACGCCGGAGACCAAGGCCGAAGCGGAGGCCAAGCTGCTGGGTCTGGTGGATGCCTATGAGGTTGAACTGGTGGTCCTTGCCCGCTACATGCAGGTTCTCAGCGACTCGGCCACCGCCCGGCTCGCCGGCAGGGCCATCAACATCCACCACTCCTTCCTGCCCAGCTTCAAGGGCGCCAGACCGTACCACCAGGCGCATGAACGCGGGGTGAAGACGGTCGGCGCCACGGCCCACTACGTCAACTCAGAGCTTGACGAGGGCCCGATCATCGCGCAGCAGGTGATTGAGGTCGACCACACGTACACTCCCGCGGATCTGGTGTCAGTGGGCAAGGATGCGGAGTGCAGGGCGCTGACGAATGCCGTGCGCTGGCACGCCGAAGGAAGAATCATCCTGTCCGGGAACCGGACGGTCATCCTCCGCTGACAAGCCCGTCCAACCGAACCTGGAGTTGCTCATGACGAACCAATTGCCTGTGCGCCTGGAGATCATCCCCACGGACGGCATCATTCCCAAAGTCCAGGCGCACGTTCCGGCCGGATCAACGCTGACCGTGACGTGCCTGCCACACCACGGGGTCGAGGCCACCGTGCGGGCCTCGGTTCAACTTGGCCAGCTTGGCTACGAGGTGATTCCCCATCTGGCTGCGCGGAGCATCGAGAGCCGCCCGCAGTTGGCTGGCATGCTCCGGGACTGCGAGGCTGCGGGGATCACGGAGGTTTTCGCGATCGGAGGGGACGCTCCGGAGGCTGCCGGTCCCTACGGAAACAGCGGCCGGCTCATGGAAGACATTGCCGACCTGACCGGCGGGACCATGGCCATCGGCGTGGCCGGATATCCCGAAGGTCATCCGAAGCACAATGAGCTGCAGATGCTCGATGCACTGCTGGAGAAACAGCATCTGGCCTCGAACGTGGTGACCCAGATGTGCTTTTCGGCGCCCAGGATTGGCTGGTACGCCGAACTGCTGCGCCGCGAGGGCGTCGATCTTCCGGTCTGGGCGGGCGTGGCCGGGGCCGTCCCGCGCGCCAAGCTCATCGCTCTGGCCACCAAGATCGGGGTCGGCCCGTCGCTGAAGTTCCTGAACCGCAAGGGGCCCCTCGCCCGCAGGCTCCTGAACGCCGGCAGCTATTCATCCCGGTCCTTGGTTTCCGAACTGGCCGCCGCTGAGCCCGCACTCGCGGGCATCCACCTTTACACGTTCAACAACGTCGAAACCCAGCCCGCCATGAACTGGAGTGGCGGGGAAGGCGCGAAGGCTTCCTGAACTAAATCCCGTAACCACAGCGCGAACGTACAGTTGTGGCCCCCTTTCCGCCGGGAATTGGGGCCACAACTGTACGTTCGTGTTTTTTCATGCCCGCAACATCTTGCATTGTGAGCTTAAACCCATAATATGAGAACAGCGAATGTGTCGCTCCTCACGACCGACCCTGCTCCCAAGCCTTCAGTGCGGAAGGCCCAACGATCGGATTCCCCTCATGTCAGACATCGCTGTCCTGGTCAACACAGCCGTCGCGGTGCTCGCCGCCGTGCTGCTGATTGTCCGTTTCAGAGTCAACCCCGTCATCGCCCTGGTGGTCAGCTCCGTGTACCTCGGCCTCGCCGTCGGCCTCGGCGTCGAAAAGACCGTCGAAACCATCACCGCCGGATTCGGCGACATCATGGTGGACGTCGGCCTGCTCATCGCCTTCGGCGTCCTGATGGGCTCCATCCTCAACCAGAGCGGAGCCATCCGGCGCCTCGTGGAGCACCTGCTCAACACGTTCGGCCCCAAGCGACTGCCCTACACCATGGGCCTGGCCATCGGAACGGTGCTGCAGTCCATTTTCCTGGACGTCCTGCTCGTCATCTCGGCCCCGCTGGCCCGCAAGCTGGCCCCCAAAATCGGCAAACTCGGCACGGCACGCATGGCCACCGCCATGGCCATCGCCCTCGAATGCGGCATCGTCTTCACGGTTCCCGGCGTCGCATCCCTTGCCCTGGCAGGCCTCCTGAACGTGCCGCTCGGCAAAATGCTGCTGTTCGGCCTGCTGCTGGTTATCCCCACCATCATCATCTCCATCGCCATCATGACCTTCCTCTTCCGCCGCGGCTTCTGGAACGAAGCGAAGGATGAGGACCACACCTTCGTCGCCGAGGAAGACCGGGAGGGTGAGGAGGAAGAGTACGACGGCGGTGCTGGCCGCCCTGTTGCCGCCGGCAACGCCGCCAGCGGGCCGGGAACCAACGGAACCGTGGCCCAGGCGACCGGTAGCGTCGCCGTAGCTGAACGCGAAACCAAGCAGTTCCCGCTGATCGTCCTGTTCGCACCGCTCCTGACCTCGCTGCTCCTCATCGGCGCCGGGGCCATCCTGCAGATCCTGAAGATCGACCTGCCCTGGCTGCAGCTCCTGGGCGAACCCGTCATCGCCCTGCTGATCGGCCTGATCGGCACCTGCCTGGTCACCCGCTCAGCCATCGGGCAGAAGCGCGTCGAGGAGGCCATCGCCGTCGGTTTCAAGGAGAGCGGCCAGATCCTGATCCTCACCGGCGTGGGCGGCTCCCTCGCAGCAACCGTCGCCGCAGCCGGCCTCGGCCACATCCTCGGCGGTTTCTTCTCGGCAAGCACCGTCGCCCCGCTCCTCGTGGTCTGGGCCATCGCGGCCGTGCTCCACATCGCCGTCGGGTCCGTGACCCTGTCCGCCATCACCGCCGCAGGCCTGCTGGCCCCCATCGCACCCGTCATCGGCCTGGACCCCGTGCTGCTGGCGCTGTCCGCCGGCGCCGGATCACTGTTCATGGTCCACGTCACCAGCAACACCTTCTGGCTCCTGCAGTCGCTCCTGGGCCAGAGCGTCCGGGGTGCACTGAAATCGGTGACCGTCGGGGTGTCGGTGGCCTCCGTCGTCGCAATCCTCCTGATCCTGCCCATGAGCCTGCTGTTCTAATGAAACCTGAGACCCCCGAGCGTTCCCGGCGTACGGCCACGAAAGAAGAAGACACCATGACACCACCACGCATCGCGCCCCTGGAAGGCATCCGCGTCCTGGAACTCGGAAACTACATTGCCGCACCGACGGCGGGAAGGCTTCTCGCTGACTTCGGCGCCGAGGTCATCAAAGTGGAGCGGCCGGGGACCGGTGACGAGCTGCGCAACTGGCGGCTGCACAAGGGCGACACCTCCATGCTGTACCGGACCATCAACCGCAACAAGAAGTCCGTGGTGCTGGACCTGCGGACCGATGCAGGCAAGCAGGCGGTCCTGAAGCTCGCCGCGAAGTCGGACGTCCTGCTGGAAAACTTCCGCCCGGGCACGCTGGAGAAATGGGGCCTCGGCCCGGAGGTGCTCAACGAGGCCAACCCGGACCTCATCATCACGCGCATCTCCGCCTTCGGGCAGACCGGCCCACTGTCCGAGCGGCCGGGGTTTGCCGCCGTCGCCGAAGCGTACGGCGGGTTCCGTAACCTCGTCGGCGACCCCGACCGTCCGCCCGTACGGGTCGGCGTCTCCATTGGGGACTCGATCGCCGGGCTCTACGCCGCTTTTGGCTCCATGATGAGCCTCTACCAGCGCGAAGCGCGGCGCGGGGATGCGGGTGGTGCCGGGCCGCTGAGCCCCGTGCCGCTGACAGAACGCGTGATCGACGTGGCGCTCAACGAGGCCATGTTCTCCATGATGGAATCCCTGATCCCCGACTACCAGGCGTACGGTGTGGACCGGCAGCGCGTGGGCGGCAGGATGGAAGGGATAGCGCCTTCAAATGCATACATCTGCCGGGATGGGGCCAGCATCGTGGTCGCCGGAAACGGGGACTCCATCTACCAGCGGTACATGCAGACCATCGGCCGCCCCGACCTGGCCGAAGACCCCACGCTGCAGAGCAACGCCGGCCGGTGGGACCGCCGCGAGGAACTGGACCAGGCCATCGGCGCCTGGACCGCGGAACTGGATGCCGCAGACGCCCTGGCCGCCCTCGACGCAGCCGGCGTCCCGGCGGGCCCGATCTACACCGCGGCGGACATCAGCACCGACAGCCAGTACGCCGCCCGTAACATGGTCCAGAAATTCGACGTCTCCACCGGCGAGGAGATCCTGCCCGGCGTCGGCTTCCCGGGTATTGTTCCGGTGATCGGCAGCGAATCGCTTCCTATCCGGAACCTCGGACCGGACCTGGGCGAAAACACGGCAGAAATCCTCGCCGGACTCCTCGGCATGGACCCGGCAGAGATCAAAGCGGCATCGGGCCGCGAGGAGGCACTTCAGGCATGAACCAGCACCACAACTCGGCCCTTGCCGCCACCCTCGGTAACGCCATCCTGCGGGATGTCACCCTGCGGGACGGGCTGCAGCTCACCGGGAAAGTCCTGTCCACCGAACGGAAGCTGGAGACGGTCCGGGAATTGCTCCGCGTGGGCGTCCCGGCCATCGAGCTGGGCTCCATGGCCCGCCCGGACCTCGTCCCCACCATGGCCAACACCCTGGAGGTGGTCCAGAACCTCACGCCGGAGGAGCTGGAAAAGTGCTGGATCTGGGTGGCCACCCCCGGCCACGTGGCCAAGGCTGCGGCCGCCGGCGCTCGCAACTTCCAGTACTGCCTCTCGGCGTCGGACTCGCACAACAAGGCGAACATCGGGCGCACCACGGAGGAGAGCCTGGCCGCGCTGCCCCAGGCTGTGGTGTACGCCCAGGAGGTCAACGGGCAGATCCAGCTGTGCATCGCCACGTCCTTCACCTGCCCGTTCGAGGGGACCGTGCCCGAGGAGCGGGTCATGGCCATCGCCAACGACCCCCGTGCGGAGGGAACCACGGACATCGTCCTGTGCGACACACTGGGCCAGGCTATCCCCGCCCAGGTGTCGGGTCTCATCCAGCGCGTCCGGGCGGAATCCCCGGCACGGCGGATCGTCTACCACGGCCACGACACCTGGGGCCTGGGCGTGGCCAACACCCTCGCCGCGATCCAGGCAGGAGCCGCCATGGTGGACGGCGCGCTCGGCGGACTGGGCGGCTGCCCCTTCGCCCCGGGCGCCAGCGGCAACACCTCCAGTGAGGACATCCTGTTCGCCACCCGGCCCGCCTGGGTGACCCCGGAAACCTTCGCGGACCTCGTTGTTCTGTCCGAGAAGCTGCTCGCCGAACTGGGCGAAGCCAACCGCTCCAAGGCTGCCCAGGGCGCCAGGTCCAAGGCCCCGGCGTTCCGCTGGGTCATCCCGTCGGACAGTCCCGCTGCACCTTGCCCGACGGGAGGCAAGTAGGAATGGGCAGCAGTTTCCTGGTCACCACCGCGATCCCGGACCCCGGGCTTCAACTGCTTTCCGACGCCGGCACGGTCACCGTGCTACCGTCGCCTCCCGACTACGACACCCTGGCGGCGCTCTGCGCCTCGGGCGAGTACGACGTCGTCCTCACCCAGCTGCGCGACGTCGTCGACGCCCCATTGCTGGCCGGCGCACGGGTGAAGGGTGTGTCCAACTTCGCGGTGGGCTACAACAACATCGACGTGGACGCCGCCACCCGCCACGGCATTCTGGTGGGCAACACCCCCGGGGTGCTGACGGACGCGACGGCGGACATCGCCATGCTGCTCATCCTCGGCACCGCCCGCCGGGTGGTGGAGGCGGACCGGCTGGTCCGCGACGGGAAATTCCACGGCTGGGAACCCGAGCTGCTGCTGGGCCGGGACGTTTCCGGCGCGGTGCTGGGCCTGGCCGGGTTCGGCCGGATCGCCCGCGCCACCGCCCGCCGCGCCCTGGGCTTCGGGATGGAAATCCTGTTCGCGCCGCGGCCTCCCGGGCACCGGCCGGTCAGCGACGAGGAGCTGGGTGAATTCGCGGGGAAGGTGCGGCAGGTTTCCTGGGATGAGCTGGTGGAACGCAGCGACTTCCTGTCCCTGCACGTCCCGCTCAACGAGCAGACCAGACACCTGGTGGACCGGGCCGTGCTCCAGCGGATGAAGCCCGATGCCATCCTGATCAATACCGCCCGCGGGCCGGTGGTGGACGAGGCCGCCCTGGTCGAGGCGCTCCGGGACCGGGTCATTGCCGGTGCCGGGCTGGACGTCTTCGAGGACGAGCCGCGGCTCGCCCCCGGCCTCGCCCAGCTGCCCAACACCGTGCTGCTGCCGCACGTTGGCAGCGCCACCGTCCCGGTCCGCAGCGAGATGGCCCGCCTCAGCGCGCTGAACGCCGTCGCCATCGCCGAGGGACGCACCCCGCCGCACGCCGTCAACACCCTCACCGGCGCATGACCGTCCTGGTCGCCCCGGACAGCTTCAAGGGGACGTACCCGGCAGCGGAGGTGGCCGCTGCCGTCGCCGCCGGCATCCGTGATGCAGGCGGGACGGCGACAGAGCTGCCCGTCGCCGACGGCGGGGAGGGAACCTTCGACGCACTGTGCGGCAGCCTGCAGGCCTCGGCTGTTTCCGTCGTCGCGCAGAACCCATGGGGTGAGCCGCTCGCGGCCACAATCGGGCTGTCAGCGGACGGAACCGCCGTCGTCGAGCTTGCCCAGGCCAGCGGCCTGACGGTGCCGGGCAGCGGACCGCGCGATGCGGTGTCGGCCAGCACCTACGGCACGGGCATGATGGTTTCCGCCGCCGTGGACGCCGGCGCCACGCACATCATGGTGGCAGCGGGCGGCTCCGCCACCACTGACGGGGGAGCCGGTGCCGTCCAGGCGATCAACGACGGCGGCGGCCTCCGGGGTGCCCGGCTCACCGTGCTCTCCGATGTCACGTCGACGTTCCTGGATGCCCCGCGGATTTTCGGGCCGCAGAAGGGCGTGGGCCCTGCCGGGATCGGACTGCTGGAACAGCGGCTCAGGCAACTGGCGGATTCGTATCCCCGCAACCCCGTTGGCGTGCCGCGCACGGGGGCGGCGGGCGGCCTGTCCGGCGGACTGTGGGCGCACTTCGGCGCCGAGCTGGTGTCAGGGGCCGACGCCGTCCTGGATGCCTCGCAGTTCGACCGGCACCTGGCGGCCGCGGACGCCGTTGTGGTGGGCGAAGGGCGGCTCGATTCGCAGACCGGGGAGGGCAAGATCATCTCGGCCATCCTGGAACGGGTCCGGAGATCGGGGCGGACCATCCCCGTGGTGGCCATCGTGGGGTCCGTCGCGGAGGACCTCGGCGCGTATGCCGGGAACTTCAGCGAAATACTCGTGGCCTCGGATGCCGACGCGATGTACGCGGCGGGGAAGGCAGTAGCCGGGTACTCCGCGGCACGGTTGTAGCGGCGGGGTGCCTTTTTTCCTGGCGGGGCGCTACGCCTCGCCGGGGAACCGGCCGCCGAGCAGTCGTGTCATGTGTTCGGCCGCTGCAAGCATCGGCTCGACCCAGGCCTCACAGGTCTCCAGGGGCATGCGCAGGGTCGGTCCGCTGATGGTCACCGCGCCCACCAGTCCGGCCGCGGAGTCGAAAACCGGTGCGGAAAGCCCGGAAGCCCCGTCTTCCCGTTCACCCACCGTGATGGCAAAGCCGTCCGTCCGGGTCTGCTTCACCACGCTCTCCAGGTCTTCGGAACTGGTAATCGTGGACTCGGTGATCGGCTCCAGCGGATCCTTGAGGACGGCGTCCATGAGCTCGGGATCCCACGCCAGCAGGACCCGGCCCGCGGAGCCCGCGTAGAGCGGAAGCACCTTGCCAAGATGCATCTCCCGGCGCAGGGCATGGCGGGTCTCAGCCATGGCGACGCACACCCGGTAATGCTGCTCGGCCTTGAAGAAGCAGGCCGTCTCGCCGGTGGTGTCCCGCAGGGTCTTCAACAGGGGGCTGAGAACGTCGATGACTTCCATGCCCCGCGTGGCCGGGGCAGCCCAGTACGCCATCCGCATGCCGATGCGGTAGGCATCCTCCTCCCGGTCCAGGAAGCCCTGGGAGGTGAGGTTGGTGACCAGCCGTTGAACCGTGGAAGTGGGCATCCCGGTGAATTCCCGGATGTCGCTCAGCGAGAGCACCGGCCGGGAGAGCGAGAAGGCATCCAGGATCGACGTGATCTTCCCCAGGACAAGCAGGGGGTTGCTGCTGGATTTCGCTGAAGCATCGGCTGCCGACATAGGACTCACGCTAGACGGTGGCTTCACCCCGGTCCAATCCCACTGGCCAATCCTTCACCCGCTGGACCCCCCCTTCGAGTTTTTGTACAGATAATGGCCGCTAAACCCCCCGCAACCCGTGATATCTGTACAAAAACTCTAGAGGAGCTGCTCCCCGACGGTCAGCTGAAGCCTGATGGTGTCGGCTTCCTGCCGGACCGGCGTCGCCAGCCCGAGGTTCTCCCGCAGCGTGGATCCGGCGTACTCCGTCGGGTAGACGCCACGTTCCTGCAGCTCCGGGACGAGGTGGTTGACGATGTCGTCCAGGCCGGTGGGGATCAGCCACGGCGAGATGTTGAAGCCATCCACGGCGCCGGTTCGGGCGTACTCCGCCAGACGGTCGGCCACCTCGGTGTAGGAACCCGTGAAGCTGGAGTCCCCGCGGCTGGTCCGGGCCGAGACGAACTGCCGGATGCTGAGCCCCTTGTCCTTTGCTTCGGCCCGCCACTGGTCCGCCAGCTGCTTCGCCTTGGCGCCGTGGAAACCGCTGCCGCGGGTTTCGGAGGTCTCCTCCACTACCGGGTCGATGTCCGGCAGCGGCCCGTCCGGATCGAAGCCCTGAAGCTCGCGGCCCCAGAACTGTTCGAGATAGGCGATGGCCTGCTCGGGTCCGATCTGTAGGCTCCGCACCCAGTCCTTCTTCTCGAGTGCTTCCTGCGGGGTGGCGGCAAGAATGAACTCGCTCGCCGGCATGATCTTGACGTCGTTCGCACCGCGGCCGGCCTTGACGGTGCGCTCAACGATGTCGCGGCGGAAGTCGAGGGCGTCGTCGAGCCTTGGGTGGGCGGAGAAGATGACGTCGGCCTGCCGGGCAGCGAAGTCGCGTCCCTCCGGCGAGTCGCCGGCCTGGAACAGCACCGGCCGGTACTGGGCGCTGCGCGGCAGCCGCGGCACGTAGTCCACCGTGTAGTGCTTGCCCTCGTGGTGCACGGGCCGGGCCGAACCGGGTGCGGCCCAGGCGGAGGCGCCAGGCGTTTCGGCGATGGCGCCGTCCTCCCAGGAGTCCCAGATGCGCTTGGCGGTGTTGACGAATGCTTCAGCGTGCACGTACCGGTCGGCGTGGTCCAGGTAGCCGCCGCGGCGGAAGTTCGCCCCGGTCCAGGCGTTGTCCGTGGTGACCACGTTCCAGGCCGCGCGGCCGCCGGAGAGCAGGTCCAGGCTGGACAGCCGGTGTGCCAGATCAGCGGGATCGTTGTACGTGGTGTTCTGGGTGGCCACCAGGCCAATGCGGGTGGCCACGGAAGCCAGCGCGGCCAGCATGGTCTGCGCGTCCGGCCGGCCGGCGACGTCCAGGGCGTGTGGGCGGCCGAGGTGCTCGCGGAGCCTCAGCCCTTCGCCCAGGAAGAACGCGGCGAACAGTCCCCGTTCCGCTGTCTGGGCGATGCGGCGGAAGGACTCGAAGTCCGTCTGCGATCCGGATTCCGGCGACTTCCAGACGGTGCCGGAGTTCACGCCCTGGAAGAAGATGCCGAGCTGCAGCTGGCCTGAGGGCACGAAGCCGTTGCCGATGGGTGTGTCTTTCATGGGTCTCTCCCTAGTTATCGGCCGCGGAAGGCGCGTGCACAGTGGCTGATTCCGTGGCGGTGGCGGCGGCATACCGGCTGGCCGGACGCTGCAGGCCCAGCAGGTCCCGGAAGGTGGAACCCGGCTGCTGCGCCGCCAGCACGCCGCGGCGCCGGAGGGCAGGAAGCACCAGCTGGGCCAGCTCCTCCAGGTCCACGTCCAGGACCGCGGGGTGGAGGCGTACGCCGTCGGCAGTCTCCAAAACGGAGGCCAGCAGTTCGGTGAGCTCCGCAGCGGTGCCGACGAAACGGGCGCGGCTGCTCTGCCAGGGAGTATGCGCATCCAGCTCGGCGAGGCGCCCGACGGCGCTTTGCCCGCGGGCGTCGAGGACGACGTCGAGCTCGGCGATGACGGCGGCCGCGGGAACGGCTGCCCGCGCTTCGGCGATCTCGCCGGCCAGCAGCTCGGGTGTGGGCGCGGAGACGAGGACGGCGTCCGCCGCCCCGGCGGACAGCTGGTCCGCGCCCAGCAGGCCAGCGGGAGCCAGGACCGGCAGCTGTCCCTGCAGCGGACGGGGAATGATGGACGGCCCCTTGACGGAGTAGCCGGCGCCGGCAGCGCTCTCAAAGTCGACGTAGTGCAGCTTGTCGACGTCGAGGTACCGGCCGGTGGCGACGTCGCGGATCACGGCGTCGTCCTCCCAGGAATCCCACAGCCGGCGGCCCACCTCGATCGAATCGGCGGCCTCCCGGCCCAGCCCGTCAGCAGAGACGAAAGAACGTCCGACGGCGGCAGCGTCAACCGCCTGGTCCGAGGCAGCCACCAGCCAGCCGGCGCGCCCGCCGGACACGTAGTCCAGGCTGGCCAGCTGCGTCGAGATGTGGAATGGCTCCGTGTAGACGGTGTCCACCTCGGGGACCAGCACGATGGAACCCGTGACAGGCCCGGCGAAGGCTGCACGCTGCAGGGCGTTCAGCCGGCCTGGGACGTCGCGGCCGTCCACCGAGTCAGCCGCTGGCGGCAGCGATCCGTCGGCAAAAGTCGCCACGTGGAACCCGGCCGATTCGGCGGCCAGCACCGTGGCGCGGACCCGCGTTCCGTCGAGCAGTTCGGCGGGACTGTGCCGGGCCTTGCGCCACGCGGCGGGGTGCGCGCCGTCGCCGTCCAGTTCCAGGGCGAGGAAGCCCTGCCGCACCTGCTCGGTAGAAGGACCAGTGGAGGGGGTGGCTGCAGTGCTCACTTGCCGGCCTGCCTTTCGTAGGGGTTCTGTTCGCCGGCTTCGATGGCCACTGTCAGACGGTTTTCGGCTGGCGGCAGCGGGCAGGTGGCGAGGTCGGTGTAGGCGCACGGGAGGTTCACCGCGCGGTTGAAGTCCAGGGCCACGCGGCCGTCAGCGTCCGGTGCGACCACCGTGAGCGAGCGGTTCGCCGCGTAGGTGGTCTTGCCGGACGTCGCGTCCGTGAACAGCACGGACAGGGTGCCCGGCGCGTGGCCGTTGAAGGCCGTGAGCGTGAGGTCCTGGCCGTCCAGCTCGAACCGGATCTCGCCGGGTGCTTCGTACACGTGCACGATGCCCTCCACGGCGGCCCCAACGGTAGTGGGCCGGGGTGACTCGAACGGCACGTACACGCCCCCGACGGCGAAGCGCGGGTCCGGGGCGTAGGCCGGCGTGCCGCGGTACTCGTTGAGCAGCGGGTTCTCCGGGTGCCGGGGCCGCACGATGTATTCCCCGCCGCGCTTGGCGAGTTCGACGACGGCGGGACCGGCCGTGAGGTTGATGCCCTCACGCTCGGGGATGGGATCGAAGGCGACGGCGGTACTTCCGTCCGTAACTGAGCTGCTGTTCAGCTCCCGGCCGTCGCGCAGCAGGCTTTCGCCGGCCCCCAAAACCACCGTGACGGCGTCGTTCTGCACGCTCCAGATGCCCGGAACGCCCTCGAGCCGGGAGGGTTCCGCACCCAGCCAGTGCAGGTGGGTGACGGCGAGGAAGCCGTGGGGATCGGCGCGGCGGCGCTCATGCGCGGCGTGCCACTGCTCCCATTCGGCGGCGAAGACTGCTGTGCGGGAATCCTGTTCAGTGTGCGTAGACGTGGGCACGGTCGCTCCTGTGGTTGTCGTGGTCGGTGGTGACGGCGGAGGCGGCGTCCGGTTCGGTGGCTCCCGCAAAACCGGGACGGCCGCCAAAGGGATCCGCGGACTCCCAGAGGGTGGTGGGGGCTGATGCGCGCACGGCCGGGATCACCTCGAGCGCGAACCGCTCCAGGATCTCCAGCTGCTGCTCGAAGGGCAGGGTGGTGGGCAGTGAGATGGACTGCAGGTCGTGCCCGTACAGCTCGTGGTAGCTGAGGATCTTGTCGATCACCTGTTCCGGGCTGCCCACCAGTGCCGGGCCCTCCGCCACCGCGTGGTCGATGTCCCGGAACGGCGAGTTGTTGCCGGGAACGTTGCGGGCAGCCGTGAGGCCCTCGTACACCGGGCCGTATTGGCGCTTGGCCTCCTGCGTGGTGCTGGCAATGAACACCCCGCCGGCCCCGCTGCCAGAGCCGAGGTAACGGTGGCGGGGATCATGTCCGTGCCGCTCGTACTCCGCCACGTAGTGGTCGATGAGCACCTTGTAGTTTTCCCGCGGCTGGATGGCGTTCGCGGTGAACAGCGGGTCGCCCCAGCGCGCCGCCAGCGCCGCCGACGTCAGCGTTGTAGCAGACCCGTGCCAAATCCGCGGGGAACCGGCGTACGGACGTGGCGTGGTGGTGGTTTTATCGGTGAGCGCCGGACGGAAGCGGCCGGACCACGTCACGTCCTCCTCGCGCCAGAGCCGGCGCAGCAGGGCGTACTTCTCTTCCAGCAGGTCCCACTGGTCCGCCAGGTCCAGGCCGAAGAGAGGGTACTGCAGCACCTCGTTGCCCTTGCCGATCACCAGTTCCAGCCGGCCGCGGCTGAGCTGGTCGATCGTGGCGTAGTCCTCGGCCACGCGAACCGGGTCCAGGACGGACAGGACGGTGACGCCGCTCTGCAGCCGGATCCGGGAGGTGACCGCCGCGATGGCCGCGAGCACCGTGGTGGGGGAGGACGAGATGAACTCGCCGGCATGCCGCTCGCCTACGGAGAAGCTGTCGTAGCCTAGCTCCTCGGCGCGCCGGGCGGTCTGCACCACTTGGTTGAGACGGTCGGCTGTGGAGACGATTTCCCCGGTGACCGGATTCTTCAGGTGCGGGATGATGTCCAGGACCTGGAACTTCATTTTCCGGCCCCCGTTTGGGTGGAAGCGAAGTTGGCCTCGGTCACGGTCTTGGACTCCGGCAGAGCTTCCTCGGACAGTCCCCAGCGGTCCAGCACCTTGGCGTAGGAGCCGTCCTTGATGGCGGAGTTCAGCGCCTCGGCGATCACCGGTGCCAGGCCGTTGCCCTTGAGCATGGTGGCCGCCACCAGGGTTTCCGACGGCCAGCCGGCGTTGACCTTGCCGACGATCTTCAGGTCGTCGCGGGTGTTTTCCCGGTAGACCGTCGAGGGGTAGGGTGCGATGTTCAGGTCGGTCCGGCCCGAAGACAGCGCCAGGATGGTGTCGGCGTCGGACGAGTAGTACTGCAGGCTGGCGGGTTCTTTGCCTTTGGCCTCGAGCTCCTTGTTCCACGCCAGCAGGATCTTCTCCTGGTTGGTGCCGGAACCCACGGAGATCTTCAGGCCGGAGATGTCGTCGGCGCCCTGGATGTTATAGGACGAGGACTTCTTCGCCTCAAAGCCCATGTAGGCGGCCCGGTAGCTGGCGAAGTCGAACAGCTTCACCCGGTCCTTATTGATGCCCACGTTGGAGAAGACGGCCTCGAAGTCGCCGGACTGGGTCTTCAGCGGCCAGTTCTCCCAGGACGTCACTTGGATGTCGAGCTCCAGGCCCAGCTTGTCCGCCACGAGCTGGGCGATGTCCAACTCGGAGCCGATGGGCGTCTTGTCGTCCGTGGCGTGGAAGGACAGCGGAATCGAACCGGCGGTGGTGGCCACCGTGAGCTTGCCGTCCTTGCCGATCAGCGCCGGCACCTTCGCGGCCAGTGCGGCATCCCTTTCGGCGTGGATCCGCTGCTGGTCCGGTGAGGTGTTGTAGACGACGCCGTTCCGGGCCGCCGTCGTCGCCGCAGCTGATGCGGCACCGGCTGAACCGCCGGAGGCGACGGCGCCGGGATCGGAGCAGGCGGACAGGGCCGCTGTGCTGAGCAGCGTGCCGAGAAGCACGACGGCGGGCAGGGCACCGTTGCGGCGCTGGTTGGAGAAGGGTGCCATGGGAGTTCCTTAGATGTTGAAGGCGGGCTCGATCACCTTGGAGAAGAAACTCCGGGTGCGAACTTCGCGCGGGTTCGTGAAAATGTCCTGAGGTTTGCCTTGTTCGACGATCTGGCCTTGGTCCATGAACACCACGGTGTCCGCCACGTCGCGGGCGAAGCCCATCTCGTGCGTGACGATGACCAGGGTGGTGCCGGACTTGGCTAGCTCGCGGATCACGTCCAGCACCTCGTTGACCAGTTCGGGGTCAAGGGCCGAGGTGGGCTCGTCGAAGAGCAGGATCTTCGGGTCCAGGGCCAACGCCCGGGCGATGGCGACGCGCTGCTGCTGGCCCCCGGAGAGCTGGCGGGGGTACGCATCGGCACGGTCCCGCAGGCCCACACGGTCGAGGAGTTCCAGGCCACGCTCGCGGGCCTCGGACTTCGACCGTCCCTGCGCCACGACGGGTGCCTCGGCCACGTTCTCCAGCGCCGTGAGGTGCGGGAACAGGTTGAAGTTCTGGAACACCATGCCGATTTCGGTGCGCTGCTTCAGGATGTCCCTCTCGGGCAGCTCGTGCAGCTTGTTCCCTTTGACCCGGTAGCCCACCAGCTGGCCGTCGATGGCGATGAACCCGCCATCCACCTTTTCCAGGTGGTTGATGGTCCGCAGCAGGGTGGACTTGCCGGACCCCGACGGGCCCACGATGACGGCCACGCCGCCGGGCTCCACCGTCAGGGAAATGCCCTTCAGGACCTCGGTGGGGCCAAAGAACTTCCTGACCTTGGTGATCTCCACGAGCCCGCGCGTGGCGGCGGGGGCCTCAAGTGTTGTGCTCATCGGAGTCATTTCCTTCCGGTGGTGTTGACCGGGGCGTGGGTGGCGAAAAACTTCCGGGCCTTCTGCAGCGGTGTGAGGGGCAGGGTGCGCACGGCTCCCTTGGAGTAGTGGCGCTCGATGTAGTACTGGAACACGCTGAGCACGGAGGTGATCACCACGTACCAGAGCGTGGCCACGAGCAGCAGCGGCAGGACCTGCTGGGTTCGGTTGTAAATGACCTGCACTGTGTAGAAGAGCTCGGAGTAGGCCAGGACGTAGACGATGGAGGTGCCCTTGACCAGGCCGATGATCTCGTTGAAGGCCGTGGGCAGGATGGCGCGCATGGCCTGCGGCAGCACAATCCGGGTGGACCTGCGCCAGGCCGGGATGCCCAGGGCGGATGCTGCCTCGACCTGGCCCTGGTCCACGGAGAGGATTCCGCCACGGATGATCTCCGCGGAGTAGGCGGCCTGATTCAGCGTCAGGCCGAGCACGGCGGCCGCGAACTGGCTGATCAGGGTGGTGGTCTGCGCCTCGAAGAAGCGGATGTCCGTGAACGGAAGCCCTAAGCTGATCTTCTCGTAGAGGTAGCCCAGGTTGTACCAGAGGAGCATCTGGACCAGCAGCGGCGTGGAACGGAAGATCCACGAGAACGTCCAGGACACGGAGACCAGCAGCGGCGAAGCGGACAGCCGCATGAGGGCGAGGATGAAGCCCAGGATGAAGCCGAGAGCCCCGGAGATGGCCGTGAGCTTGAGGGTTTCCACCAGGCCGTTCACCACGGATTTGGCGGTGAACCACTGGGCCACCACGCCCCATTCCCAGCGCGGGTTCGTGGCCAGGGACCACACAACGGCCGCCACTCCGAGCGCCACCAGCACGGTGCCCACCCAGCGCCACGGGCGGCGGGCGGGAACCAGGCGGTAGTCGGCGTAGTCGACGGCGGCACGCAGCCCGGCGGGGCCGGCCGGCACTGCCGGGGCGGACGGTGAGTCAGCGGCGGGTGGTGTGTCCGTGACGGCCTGCGGGTCAATGGGGGACGGTGTCTCAGCCGGGGGCTGGGACGTCCTGGTAGCTGCTGAACTCATGCGCCATCTCGCTTCTTCCGGTTGATACTTCGGGGGTAGTTGGCTGCAAATCTAGGTGCGGCCGGAAGGTCCGGCAAAGCCGCCTGTTGCATTCGTTCACGCGGCTTAGCGGGGCGTCATGAGACGAATTCTTGCACTGATTTACGCGGCATTACGCGGGGTGAACGGCCGTGACAGGGCCCTCGACGGGCAGTTTGTCCAGACCCTAGATTGAGGGCCCAACCCTTTTCTAAGTGGCCCTTTCTCATCAGGAGTTTCCGATGTCAGCGCAGCACCCATCCGTGGTCTTCATCGGCGGCGGTCCGCGCACGGCCGGCATCCTCGAACGGCTCGCGGCCAACAGGCCCGGGCTCGCGGAGGGCCCGCTGCAGATCCATGTCGTGGAGCCGCACGAGCCAGGCTCCGGCAGGATCTGGCGCTACGACCAGCACCCCGGCCTGATGCTGAATTCCGCCGCGGCGGACGTCACCATGTTCACCGACTCCTCGGTGGTCTGCGAGGGACCGGCCATCGACGGGCCGGGGCTCGCGGCCTGGGCTGCCGGCATCCTGGACGGTTCCATCACCGACGCCCCGGCCCTGCCCCCGCACCTGAAGGAACAGCTGCGCTCACTGACGGCCGGCACCTTTCCCACCCGCCAGCTGCAGAGCAAATACCTCGAGTGGTTCTTCCGCCGCGCCGTCCGCGCCCTCGGCAGCGACGTCCGCGTCACCGTCCACCGCGACACCGCGGTCAGCGTCGAACCGCTGGGCGACCCGCGTGACGGCGGGACCGATGACGGCGGGTACAGCGTGCGGCTGGCCGGCGGCGCCATCCTGCACGCCGACGTCGTGGTTACCGCGCTGGGGCACACCGACGCGGAGCCGGACGCCGGCTCCGCCGCCTGGACCGATTTCGCGGCCCGGAACGGCGGGTTCCACGCGGCGCCCAGCTACACCACCGACGTCGACTATTCACCCATCGCGCCCGGCCAGGACGTCATCGTCTCCGGCATGGGCCTGGCTTTCGTGGACCTGCTGGTGCTGCTCACTGAAGGCCGCGGCGGGCGCTTTGAAGAGACGTCCGACGGCGGGCTGCGCTACCTTCCGTCCGGGGCCGAGCCCAGGCTCTGGGCCGGGTCGCGGCGCGGTGTGCCGTTCCACTCCAAGATCTCCGTGGCACTGCGCGGCGAACCGGCGGCGGCGCCCAGGTTCTTCACCGCCGACGCCGTGGGGGCGCTTCTTGCGGAGCACGCCGAACTGGATTTCCGCACGCATCTGTGGCCCCTGATCGCGAAGGACGCGGGCTACGGCTACTACCGGGAGCTGTTCACCGGCAGCCCGGAGCGGGTGGCGCTGGGCTGGGACGAGTTTGCCGGGCGGTTTGCTGCCCTGGACTGGTACAGCAGCGCACGCCACGAGCTCGTCGCCGCCGCCGTGCCGGACGCTGGGCTGCACCTGGACCTCGAACAGCTCGACAAGCCGTTCGACGGGCAGCTCTTCACCGGCCACGATGACGTCCAGGCAGCGGTGGCCGCCTACATCGAACATGACCTTGAGCTGCGGACAGGACCCGACCACCCGGAAACGCTGGCACTGTTCATGGCACTGCTGAAGGTGTACATGGAACTGGGCAGGATCGTCCCGCCCGAACGGCTGAACGCGCGCTCGCAGGAGGAGGTGCACGGCTGGTGGCACGGGTTCTTCAGCTTTGTGGATTCCGGCCCGCCGCCGCGCCGCCTGCGCGAAATGCTGGCCGTCCACCGCGCCGGGCTGCTGCACTTCCTGGGACCGGGACTCGCCGTAGCCGCCGACGACGCCACCGGCGAGTTCGTGGCGACGTCCGCGCAGTCACCGATAAGCATGCGGGCGAAGGCCTTCATCGAGGCCCGGCTCCCCGGTCCCGCCGTGGCCCGCTCCGCCAACCCGCTGCTCCGCTCGCTGCACGGCACGGGCCTGGGCGCTGAGCAGCACCTGCTCACGTCCGAGGGCGGCCACTCCACCGGCCGGCTCCTGGTCAACTCCGGCCACCAGATGGTGGGCCGCGGCGGCGATACCCGGAGCCGCCTGTTCGGCATCGGCCCCGGGACCTCAGGCTGGGGAGCGGGCGCCTTCGCCCGGCCCGGCACCAACGCCGCGCCGTTCCGGGAGAACGACGCCTTGGCACGAAGGATCCTCACTGCAGTGTCACGCTCTCCGCTCACTGTCCTGGAACTGCCCATGCACGATCCCCGGGTCCGGCCGCTCCTGGATGAGCTCGCCGTCGAATACGACACCCGCTACGGCGACCTTTTTGGCCGGGGCGCGGCGGCAGAGGAACTGAACAGGTACCCGGCCGAGGAATTCGAGGCGCCGGCGGGCGCCCTGCTGATCATCCAGGCGAATGGCGAATCCGTGGCCGGCGGGGCCTTCCGCCGGTACGACGCCGAAACCGCCGAGTTCAAGCGGATCTGGACACACTCGGCGCACCGGCGGCGGGGCCTGGCCCGGCGGGTGCTGGAGGAACTGGAGCGGCTCGCGGCCCGGCGCGGGTACCGCAGCGTCTACCTCACCACGGGTCCACGTCAGCCGGAGGCCAGGCACCTGTACCTGAACACCGGATACACGCCGCAGTTCGACCTCGCCGCCGATCCCGAGACCATCGGGCCGCTGGCGTTCAGGAAGGACCTGGCTGAACCTGTTCTCCTGGCAGGGGATCCGGCTCAGGACCGGGGTGAGGCGCCCAGGTTCACGGGGTCTTCATCGGTCAGGTAGGCGAACTCGGAGTGGGCGGCGAGGTCGATGCCGCGCAGTTCGTCCTCTTCGTGGATGCGCAGGCCCATGGCCATGTCCACCCCCTTGGCGATCACCCAGGTCAGGCCGAAGGAGTAGGCCAGCACGGCAACGGTCGCGAGTGACTGGATGCCCAGTTGCTTCAGCCCGCCGCCGTACAGCAGCCCGCTCACGCCGTTGGGGGCGCTGTCCGTGGCGAAGATGCCAATCAGGAGCGTGCCGATGATGCCACCCACGAGGTGCACGCCCACCACGTCCAGTGAATCGTCGAAGCCGAGGCGGAACTTCCATTCGATCGCCAGCGAGCAGACAGCGCCGGCGATGGCGCCGATGGCCACGGCGCCCAGCGGGCTGACTGCACCACAGGCGGGGGTGATGGCCACGAGGGCGGAGACCAGCCCCGAGGCGGCGCCCATGCTGGTGGTGGCGCCGTGCCGGATCCGTTCAATGAGGGCCCACGCGAGCAGGCCCGCAGAAGCCGCTACAGCCGTGTTGAGGAACACCACCGACGCCGAGTGGCCGGCGGTCAGCGCGGAGCCGGCGTTGAACCCGAACCAGCCGACCCAGAGCAGGCCCGCGCCCACCAGCACCAAGGGACGGCTGTGGGGCTTGGAATGCTCCATCTTGGGCCAGCCGGAGCTGCGGCCCAGGACCAGTGCCAGGGCGAGGGCGGCAGCACCGGCGTTCATGTGCACCGCTGTTCCGCCGGCGAAGTCGATGGCCTTGATGCCGTTGGCGATCCAGCCGCCCGTCACCGAGCCGTCGGCTGAGCTGAACGCGAAGACCCAGTGCGCGATGGGGAAGTAGACCAGCGTGGCCCATACCCCGGCGAACACCATCCAGGCGCCAAACTTCATCCGCCCGGCGGCCGCGCCGGCAACCAGTGCGGTGGTGACGCAGGCGAAGAACAGTTGGAAAGCCGTGAACAGCGCTGCCGGCAGTGCGGCGTCGGGGTTGTCCGTCAGCATCGGCTCAAGGCCCGCGTACTGCGTGACGTCCCCGATCAGGCCCAGGCCGTTCACGGAATTGCCAAAGGCCATCGAGTATCCAAACAGTGCCCACAGCACGGCCACCAGGCTGGCCCCGCCAAAGCACATCATCATCATGTTCAGGATCCGGCGCGATCCCACCATGCCCCCATAGAAGAGGGCCAGAGCGGGAATCATCATGCACACCAGTGCAGAACTTGCGAGGATCCAGGCAACATCTCCAGCGTTCATTTTGAACTCCACTCAAGAAATCGGTGGGTGGCATTTTGCTGAGACCGGACGAATGCCGTGTGTCCCCACAACATAGGCCGCCGGAAACTGCGGTGGGTTTCGGGCAGGTAAATTGCTTGTCACAAGTGTTGCTGGCCACCACGACGACGGCGGCGGGCCCCCCATCAGGGCCGCCGCCGTCGTCGTGTTTGTGTTGAGTCGTGTCCGTACAGATAACGCTCCTAATGTTGGGCGTTGTGGGTGGTGTTCCCGGAGATGTCCACGTCGCCCAACCAGCCGGGCACGGCTCCGGCCACACCCAGGGAGCCAATGGCGATAGCCCCCACCACAGCCAGTGCGCGGAGGTGGGCCGACGCCGTCTTCCGCCCCGCCGGCTCGCTGGCGTCCCGGCGTTTCGCGTGGAGCAGGACGACGGCGATCACCAGCGTTCCCAGCTCGAGGAGGCTTGCGGCCGAATCGGCCAGGCCCGCGGGCTCGGGCACTCCGGGGTTGGGGCCAAAGGGGAGCCCGGCAGTGCGGGACCACACCCACAGAACCAGCGGCACGGCCGAGGCGGCCACAATGGCAAAGAGGACGTTCGGGCCGGGCCGTCCCAGCAGCAGGACGCCGGCGGCCACCTCCGCCATTGCCAGGGCCAGGAAGAAGGCGCTGGCGACGACCCAGTGATTGAGGTGGTCCGGTATGACGGCGAGGTGGATGGCGGCGCAGCCGAACAGTGCCACCGTCGCCACCAACTGCCTGAGGTCCGTGGCGGCCGCCCGGGCCCTGCCGGTCACGGCATGCCGCGGGGTGCGCTCCGGCGTCGTCTTCTGCTGCCGGCTGACGTCCAGCCGGCCGCCCCGAATAGCTATGGTCCACCCGGTCACCACGAGGTTGGTGACCAGGAGCAGGCCGACGCCGTAGCCAAAGGCGGCCAGCTGCAGTCCCAGCGACGACTGGTCCAGCTGGTCCACCGACTGGACGGAGGACGCATGGTGCAGGTTGCTCATGAGATCGTGCTGCAGGGCGTAGTCCCAGGCCTCACTGGCGGCCAAGATGGCAGTCCCGGCCACCGTGCCGGCCGCGGCAATCAGCAGGGCCGTCGTGAAGAAGGCCTTCTTGCCCGCCAGCGCCGGCCCGAACCACCGCATCGCCAGCGTCACGGCCGCAATAACAGCCACTATGAACGCAGGGAGCAGCACGGTTGATTCCCGAAGCCAGCTTAGAAAAGGCTCCTGGGTGCGTTCGATGGCACCTACGGCGCCCCTGAGCGAAACCATCCAGAATCCGTCGGCGTAGGCCATCATCGCCGCCAGCGGGATGACCGTCCGCCAAGGGACCGCGGGGCGGGCCGGCGCCTGGGCGCCGGTCCCGCTGATGCTCCCGCTGGCAGTGCCCGCGGGTACGGCTGTCATGGGGTGATCTCCCAGCCGAACATCATGGCGTGGTCCTCGTGTGCCAGGTTGTGGCAGTGGGCCACATACGGTCCTACGAAGTCCCGGAAGCCGCGGTAGATGATCACCGACTCGCCTGGATCCAGGGCCACCAGGTCCTCACGAGAGACATCATCGGGATGGCCCTTGTCGCCGCCGCGGGTCACGTCCCTGTTGTTCCGCATGACTGTCCGGTGTTCCTCCATGTGCAGATGGAACGGATGGACCCAGCCGCCGCCGCCATTGCGGATCTCCCAGAGGTTGAAGCTGTTCTTCTTCTGCTGGGCAAGCGGTGAGCGGCCTGCGCGGTTCTTGAGGCTGGCGGCAACGGTATTTGGGGTAAAAGGCTTGCCGTTGATGAGCCACTCGGTTTCGCCGCCGCCGGAGCCGCGCTCCACCTCGAAGATCAGCCGGTTGTCCAGCATGGTCTGCCAGTTGCTCGGCAGCGGCGGCAGAGCGCGCATCTGCGTGGGGATCTGGCTGTCGTCGGGAGCGTCGTCGCCGATGACGAACTTGAGCACGGGAACCTTGTACTTCGGGTCCGGTGCGAACCGGGATGAGTTGCTCCACATCCGGCCATTGGGCATCTTCATCACGTTGGTGAGGTAGATGACGTCGCCCTTGGTGGTGGGTGTTCCGTCCTGGTACCGGGTGAAGTCGACGATCACCTCGCGGCGCTTGGCTGGCCACAGTTCAAAGGAATCGCGCTTGATCGGAGACGGCAGCAGGCCGCCGTCGGACGCGATCTGGGTGAACTGCATGCACTGCTGGCCGTCCGGGATGCGGTACTGGCCCTCGAGTTCGTCGCCCTTGTAGCCGAGCGACACGGAGCTCTTGGGGCCCTGGGTGGAGCTCATCAGCTTGAACTCGTAGATCCGGGCGATGGATGCGTCCAGGAACCGGAAGCGGTACTTGCGCCGCTTCACTTCCATCACCGGGCTGGCGGTGCCATTCACGGTGAAGATGTCGCCCACAAAGCCGTGGTTGGGGAAGTGCTTGTAGAACGTCTTTCCCCACCACTCCGGGTGCTTGGCCGGGTTCTTTGCATCCGGGAATTCCTTCTGGACATCGTGGATGTCCTTGTGCATGGTGACGCCGTCGTCGAGCCGGCAGTCGTAGAAGGCCAGCGGAATATCGTATTTGACGTCGAAGGATCCGTCCGAGTTGTCCTTGCGGACACCCGGAAGCCGCAAGCCTTTGGTCTCGTCGCCCATATCCATGCCGTTCTTCGGATCATAGATCGGGTAGAGGCCCACCATGCCCTTGTAGACATTGGATCCGGTATGGTCCATCCGGTGGTCGTGGAACCAGAAAAAGCTCTGCTTCTCGCGGTCATCATTGCCGGCCGGCCAGTTCAGGTACAGGTTGTCGCAGAACGTCTTTGGCAGGTAGCCCTCGTACTTCGGCCCGGCGGTCATCGAGTAGTGCGGGTTGCCGTCGCTCTCCGGGGCGGTGTGGCCGTTGTGCAGGTGGGTCAGGAAGGACCAGTCCGGCGAGCCGAAGTCCTGGCGGTCAAGGTTCAGCGGGTTCTCGTCGAGGTGGTTCTCGAACCGGACCAGGGCCGGCTTGCCGTATTCGGCATTGATCATCGGGCCGGGGAAGGTCCCGTTGAAGCTGTAGATCGTGCTGTCCGGCAGCTTCCGGATGGTGCCGGCCGGATAGGTCTTGCCCTTCTCGTCGAAGGAGATCGTCGGCCGGCCATTGGCATCGATGGGCAGCACATCGGATTTTGTGAACGCGTGCTGGCCCAATTGCACGTCTATCTTGTACACCAGAGGGTCGGGGGAGCCAACCTGGTTCGGCCAGATCTGGTGCCGCTCATTCCGCATCGAGTTCTGCTGGCCCTGGCCAGGGCCCGGCGGCTCGTTCCACTCCGTGTAGCCCTTCGTGGAGCTGTCGCCCACGGCCGGCGTGGGAGCCAGGGCCTTGGGAATGGTGAGCTCCTGGTCGAACGGCTTCAGGATCAGCGGGCTGGTGGGAAATGCCTCGATGTAGAACAGCAGATCACCGAGGGCGGTGGACGATGCGGCGAACGCGCCGTTCGGCGAAAGGAGCCCTTTCTGCGCGAGCAGCGGGCCCGCCCAGCCCTGGGCGGCGACCAGTGCCGCGCCGGCACCTCCTGCCGCGCCGAGCCGCAAGAGGTTGCGACGGGACACGTTGTTGGTCGGCACTTCGTTTGTGGTTGCGGTTTCTTCTGACACGGATATGCGCCTCCTTCGGGGCAAGAAAGAATGGCCTGTTGGTCCCGATAATTGAGCTTTCTCAGGGTCTTTCCCCGGCGGTTTCTGCACCGGGAAATCCTGGCCTTGCGGAAGCTGGCTGCGCTTGTCGTTGCCCCGCGCAACCACTGTGGGGGCAGGGGGTTGGGAAAACATTGGACGTATCCGATGCATACCCCCTCAATGAGATGGGTATGAGGGGGTGGCCGTCATAAGGCGGAGACCAGGCGAAGAAGCCGCGCCCGCCGGGGCCGTGGTGCTTAGAACAGCGGGGCGAGCCCGTTCCAGCCGGCGCTGATGCGCACCCGGGAGGCAAACAGGCCTGTGCCAAGCCCGGGGTAGAGCCACAGGACGCCGGCGGCGTCGCGCGCCAGCAGGTCCGGGTTGCGGTCACCGTTGAAGTCGCCGGGACTTACGACGGCGGTCATGGCGTTCCAGCCGGCGCCCACGCGGACGCGGGGGAGCCAGCCGCCCGTGCCGCTGCCGCGGTAGAGCCACAGGACACCGGTGGCCCGCTCGCGGGCCAAGACGTCGACGCTGCCGTCGCCGTTCATGTCACCCGGGCCCACCAGAGCGTTGAAGGTGTTCCAGCCGGCGCCCACGCGGACGCGGGGGAGCCAGCCGCCCGTGCCGTTGCCGCGGTACAGCCACAGGAAACCACTGGCAGACTCTCGGGCAAGGACGTCCACGCGCTGGTCACCGTTGAAATCACCAGGACCGATGATGGCGCTCATGGCGTTCCAGCCGGCGCCGATCCTGGTCCGGGGAAGGAAACCGCCGGTGCCGTTGCCGCGGTACAGCCAGAAGATGCCGGTGGCGTCCTCCCGGGCGAGGACGTCCAGCGGGCCGTCGCCGTTGAAGTCACCGGGCGTCTCAAGGGCGCTATAGCCCCGCCAGCCGTTACCGATCCGCGCGCCGGGGAGCGGACTGCCGCGGCCGTTCCCGCGGTACAGCCGCAGCTCGGCCGTTGCCGTGACCCGGGCAAGAATGTCCGTGTTCCAGTCTCCGTTGAAGTCGGCCGTCGACCGGGACAGGGTAGATGCCGGAACAGGCAGGGGAGTGAAGGCGTAGGGGTCGCAGGTCAGGTCGTAGTCCCGGACGTCGTCGTACCACTGCGATAGGTACACGCGGCCGCCGGAGAAGCTGGGCGCGCGGCAAAGATTCAGGGCTTCGGCGGGGAAATCCAGCCGCCCGGCGGTGGCCCACACCGGAACGCCGGAGAGCCGCCAGGAACCGGTGATGCTGGCCCAGCCCGAGGCGAACGAGTACAGCCCATAGGAATAGCCGGAATCCCGCAGGCCACGCATGAGGCCCTCGACGATGTACCGGTTTTCGCGCTGCTGCGCAGCGCCCGCGGTGGGCCACGGCTGGGCCGGGCGGGGTTCGACGTCGATCCACACCACGCGCGGCGCAAACGGGACCCGCGCCAGGCTTGCAACCGCAAACCTGGCTTCCGCGTAGCCGACGTTGGAAAGCTGCCCCGCCCGGGTGGCCGCCGACCACGGTCCCGAGGATCGGTGGGCGGTGAGCTGGGCGGGCGTGGGGAAGGCGGCCATGGTGTAGGCCTGGGCCGGCTTGCGGTTGCTGGACGCCCAGGCAACCTGGCTGGCCAGGCACGGATTCTCCGTGAAGGGCAGTCCCTTCGTCAGGCCGATCACCACGAACTGGGACGCCGCCGGCGGGAGGGGCAGGCCAAAGCCGCCCATCGACGTCGGGCACTGGGGCCAGGAGATGTCATGCCCGTTCAGTGATACTGCGCGTGCGGGAGCGGCGGCGGGCAGGTATCCAAGGAGGAGGGCGAGCAGGACCAAAAGGCCCGTCAGCATATGCCGTGCGGAAGATCCGGCCCCAGAATGATGAACTTTTCCGTCCATCGCCAGCGCTCCTTTGCTCCCATCAGTTTACGTCCCGCCGCGTCTATTCGTGCTTCCGGCTTGGGTCGCGCACAATTACCCCATGGCAAAAACCAGTGCCCGGATGCCCCGGCTTGAGGATGTGGCTGAGCGCGCGGGAGTCTCGCACCAGACCGTGTCCCGGGTGATCAACAACCACCCCAACGTCAGCAAGGCCACGCGTGAGCGCGTCGAGGCAGCGATTGCCGAACTGGGGTACCGGCGAAACACCGCGGCGCGGAGCCTGGTCACCCGGAAGTCGCAGACCATCGGCGTGCTCGGCAGCGAGCTGTCCCAGTACGGTCCGGCCAACACGTTGCTGGGCGTTGAGCATGCCGCGCGCGATGCCGGCTATTTCGTCAGCATCGCGGCCCTGCGCGCGGTGAGCCGCGAGGCGATCTTCGATGCCATCCGGCACTTCCTGGACCAGTCGGTGGACGGCATTGTGGTGATCGTGCCGCATTCCGAGACGCTCCTTGCCCTCGAGGAACTGAAACCCGGCGTGCCCGTGGTGGCCGTGGGATCACTGGGCAGTGAGTCGGTGAGCGGCGCCATGGTGGACCAGAAACGGGGCGCCGAGCTCGCCGTCGGGCATCTGATTGAGCAGGGCCACCGCCGGATCGGGCACATTGCCGGCCCGCAGGACTGGATCGACGCCGTGGCGCGCGCCGAGGGCTGGAGCGCGGCCCTGCGCGCGGCAGGACTGGATGACAACCTCGTGGTTGAAGGGGACTGGAGCGCCGGGAGCGGCTACGAGATCGGGCGGAAGCTGGCTTCAGAGCGGACTGCAACGGCGCTGTTCGTGGGCAATGACCAGATGTCCCTCGGCTTGCTCCGCGCCTTCAGCGAGGCCGGCGTCCGTGTGCCCGAGGACGTCTCCGTGGTGGGTTTCGACGACCAGCCGGAGTCGGGCTATTTCACGCCGCCCCTCACGACCGTGCGGCAGGACTTCGAGGAGCTCGGCCGGCGTTGCATGGATCTGATGCTGCGCGCCATCGAGAAGGGGGACACGGTGAGCACCACGGTGGTGGAGCCTGAACTCGTGGTCCGCGGGAGTACCGCCGCCCCCGCCTGATCCGGCGTCCGCCCGAAATCAATGAAGGTACTTGACGGAGTAAGTTGTTAGCGCTCACAATAGTTTCAGCCCGGAAAGCAACGGGCCTTTATCTGGAGGATTCATGGACGTCACAGCAGACGGCAGCGAAAACTATGTCATCGGGGTGGACTACGGCACCCTGTCCGGCCGGGCCGTGGTTGTGCGGGTCCGGGACGGCAAGGAACTCGGCAGCGGCGTGTTCGACTACCCGCACGCGGTAGTCACGGATGTGCTTCCGGCGGACGTGGCTGACGCTGCCGAGGGAACAGCCGCCCGGCTGCCCGGGGAATGGGCGCTGCAGGTGCCCAACGATTACCGCGACGTGCTGCGGCACGCTGTTCCCGCCGCGATCTCGGACGCCGGGATCGACCCGGCCGCCGTCGTCGGAATTGCCACGGACTTCACCGCCTGCACCATGGTTCCCGTCAAAGCCGACGGCACCCCGCTCAACGAACTGCCCGGATACGCCAACCGGCCGCACGCCTACGTCAAGCTCTGGCGGCACCACGCTGCGCAGGGCCAGGCCGACCGGATCAACGCGCTGGCCGCCGAGCTCGGCGAATCATGGCTGCCGCGGTATGGCGGTCTGATCTCGTCCGAGTGGGAGTTCGCCAAAGGGCTGCAGCTGCTGGAGGAGGATCCCGAAGCCTATGCCGAAATGGACCACTGGGTGGAGGCCGCCGACTGGATCGTCTGGCAGCTCTGCGGCAACTACGTCCGCAACGCCTGCACCGCCGGTTACAAGGGCATCTACCAGGACGGGCACTACCCGTCCGCTGACTTCCTCGCCGCCCTGAACCCGCAGTTCAAGGACTTCGTGAGCGCCAAGCTGGACCACACCATCGGCCGCCTGGGCGACGCCGCGGGTTACCTGACTGCCGAGGCCGCCGCCTGGACCGGGCTGCCGGCGGGAATCGCCGTCGCCGTCGGCAACGTGGACGCGCACGTTACCGCCCCGGCAGCGAAGGCCGTGGAGCCGGGCCAGCTCGTGGCCATCATGGGCACCTCCACCTGCCACGTCATGAACGGCGCCGAGCTCCATGAGGTGCCCGGCATGTGCGGCGTGGTGGACGGCGGCATCGTCGACGGGCTCTGGGGCTACGAGGCCGGACAGTCCGGCGTGGGCGACATCTTCGGCTGGTTCACCAAGTACGGCGTCCCGCCGGAATACCACCAGGCAGCGGCCGAAGCCGGACAGGGCATCCACGAATACCTGACGGACCTGGCCTCCGGGCAGGCGATCGGCGAGCACGGCCTGATAGCGCTCGACTGGCACTCGGGCAACCGGTCCGTGCTGGTGGACCACGAGCTCTCCGGCGTGGTGGTCGGCCAGACCCTGGCCACCCGGCCGGAGGACATCTACCGGGCACTGCTCGAGGCCACCGCCTTCGGCACCCGCACCATCGTGGACGCCTTCCGTGATTCCGGCGTTCCGGTGAAGGAGTTCATCGTGGCCGGCGGACTGCTGAAAAACCGGCTCCTCATGCAGATCTACTCCGACGTGACCGGCCTCCAGCTCTCCACCATCGGCTCCACGCAGGGCCCGGCCCTGGGCTCGGCCATCCACGCGGCCGTTGCCGCCGGGAAGTACGCCGACGTCAGGGCCGCCTCCGAGGCGATGGGCGCGGCTCCCGGTGCGGTCTACACACCCATCCCGGAGAACGTCGCGGCGTACGAAGAGCTGTTCCGCGAGTATCGGACCCTGCACGACTACTTCGGCAGGGGAACCAACGAGGTCATGCACCGGCTCAAGGCCATCCAGCGCAGCGCCGCCCAGTCCCAAAACTCCCACTCCCTGCACGCTGAATCCCTGACCGCTGAGGAGGTTTCCGCATGAGCGCACTGCTGGAAACCATTGCCCGTATCCGCCGCGAGGTCTGCGAACTGCACGCGGAACTGACCCGGTACGACCTCGTGGTCTGGACGGCAGGGAACGTGTCCGGCCGTATCCCCGGCTACGACCTCATGGTCATCAAGCCCTCGGGCGTCTCCTACGATGACCTGACGCCCGAAACCATGGTGGTCACCGATCTCTACGGCACCCCGGTCAGCGGCACCTCCACCGGCGGGAACGGCACGATTGTTGAGTGGGGCAACCCGGCGCTCACGCCGTCGTCGGACACCGCCGCGCATGCCTACGTCTACCGGAACATGCCCGACGTCGGCGGTGTGGTCCACACGCACTCCACGTACGCCACGGCCTGGGCCGCGCGGGGCGAGGAGATCCCGTGCGTGCTGACCATGATGGGCGACGAATTCGGCGGTCCGATCCCGGTGGGCCCGTTTGCGCTGATCGGTGACGATTCGATCGGCCAGGGAATCGTGGAGACGCTCAAGAACTCCAACTCCCCGGCGGTGCTCATGCAGAACCACGGCCCGTTCACCATCGGCAAGGACGCCCGCTCCGCGGTTAAGGCCGCCGTGATGTGTGAGGAGGTGGCCCGCACGGTTCACGTCTCCCGGCAGCTCGGCGAACCGCTGGCCATCGACCCGGCCCAGATCGAGTCGCTCTACGACCGCTACCAGAACGTTTACGGCCGCTAGTACCGGCCCCGCATACCGCGGCCCAGCACTCAAGACTTTTCAAAAGGAGACACCAATGCCCAGCGCCAACAACACCTCCCTCGAGCACTACGAGGTCTGGTTCCTCACCGGCAGCCAGCACCTCTACGGCGAGGACGTCCTGAAGCAGGTGGCGGCCCAGTCCCAGGAGATCGCCGCCGCCCTGAACGCGTCCTCAGACGTCCCGGTCAAGCTCGTCTGGAAGCCCGTGCTGACGGATTCGGACGCGATCCGCCGCACGGCGCTGGAAGCCAACTCGGACGATTCCGTGATCGGTGTGACGGCGTGGATGCACACGTTCTCCCCGGCCAAGATGTGGATCCAGGGCCTCGACCTGCTCCGCAAGCCCCTCCTGCACCTGCACACCCAGGCCAACGTGGAACTGCCCTGGGCGGACATCGACTTCGACTTCATGAACCTGAACCAGGCCGCGCACGGCGACCGCGAGTTCGGCTACATCCAGTCCCGGCTGGGCGTGCCGCGCAAGACTGTCGTGGGCCACGTATCCAACCCGGAGGTGGCCCGCCAGATCGGCGTATGGCAGCGCGCATCCGCCGGCTGGGCCGCCGTCCGGAACCTGAAGCTGACTCGCTTCGGGGACAACATGCGCAACGTCGCCGTCACCGAAGGTGACAAGACCGAGGCGGAGCTGCGCTTCGGCGTCTCGGTCAACACCTGGTCCGTCAACGAGCTCGCCGACGCCGTGCACGGCGCCGCGGAGTCCGACGTCGACGCCCTGGTGGCCGAATACGAGCGCCTTTACGATGTGGCGCCGGAACTTCGCTCCGACGGAGCCCGCCATGAGTCCCTCCGCTACAGCGCCCGCATCGAGCTCGGGCTGCGCAGCTTCCTCGAAGCCAACGGCTCTGCCGCCTTCACCACGTCCTTCGAGGACCTCGGCGAGCTACGGCAGCTGCCGGGCATGGCCGTCCAGCGGCTCATGGCCGACGGCTACGGCTTCGGCGCCGAGGGCGACTGGAAGACGGCCATCCTGATCCGCGCGGCCAAGGTCATGGGCGCCGGGCTGCCCGGCGGCGCCTCGCTCATGGAGGACTACACCTACCACCTGGTGCCCGGCCAGGAGAAGATCCTCGGCGCTCATATGCTCGAGGTCTGCCCCTCCCTGACCACCGCCAAGCCGCGCGTCGAAATCCACCCGCTGGGCATCGGCGGCAAAGAGGACCCGGTCCGCATGGTCTTCGACACCGACGCCGGCCCCGGCGTCGTCGTCGCACTGTCCGACATGCGCGACCGGTTCCGCCTCGTGGCGAACGCCGTCGACGTCGTCGACCTCGACGAGCCGCTGCCCAACCTCCCGGTGGCACGTGCCCTCTGGGAGCCGAAGCCCGACTTCGCCACTTCGGCCGCCGCCTGGCTGACCGCCGGGGCCGCGCACCACACCGTACTCTCCACCCAGGTGGGCGTGGACGTGTTCGAGGACTTTGCCGAGATCGCGCAGACCGAACTGCTCACCATCGACGAAGGCACCACGCTCAAGCAGTTCAAGAAGGAACTCGCCTGGAACGCCGCCTACTACAGGCTGGCCGGCAGGCTGTGACCGAATCCGGGGCGGCAACCGAATTCAAGATCCGGGCGGGGGAGTACGCCGCAGCCATCACTGCACGGGCGGGTGCGCTGCGGGAGCTCCGTTACCGGGGACGGGACCTCATCGTTCCGTTCCCCGAGGGCGGGCCCATCCCCGACTACCGGGGCATCATCGCGGTGCCCTGGCCCAACCGGATCGCCGACGGCAGGTACACGTTCGACGGCGCCGAGTACGAGCTGCCGGTCAACGAGACGGACCGCGGCTGCGCCCTGCACGGGGTGGCGTTCCCCCTGGACTGGGACCTGGAGTCGCATAACGAGTCGTCGGTGACGCTGTCCTGCACGCCGCAGCCGACGGTGGGATATCCGCACGAGGTGCGCATCGTCGTCGAGTACCGGCTTACGGAGGACGGCCTGCACAGCCGGGTCACGGCGTCGAACCTTGGCGGTACCGCGGCGCCCTACGGGGTCTGCCCGCACCCCTACCTGGTGGCCGGGCCCGCGCCGCTCGATGAGTGGACCCTCGACATTCCCGCCGGGCAGTTCCTCGAGGTCACGCCGGACCGGCTGCTGCCGAAGGAAACGCGCTCCGTGGCGGGGCACGAGTTCGACTTTCGCACGCCGCGCACCATCGGCGCCACGAAGATCGACCACGCGTTCACCGACGTAGCGTTCGACGGCGGCGGGCTCACCCGCGTGCTGGTCCGGGACCCGGGCGGAACCGGCGTCGGAATGGCCTGGGACCGCACCTGCCAGTGGCTCCAGATCCACACCGCCGACAAGCAGCCCCCGGCCCCCAACCGGCTGGGCCTTGCCGTGGAACCCATGACCTGCCCTCCTGATGCCTTCAACAGCGGCGTGGACCTGATCCGGCTGGAGCCGGGCACCACGCACGAGGCATCCTGGAGCATCTTCGGCACGTGACCCATTCGACGCAGTGAGCCCAAACACGACGCCACGTCCTCCCGTCATGGAGGACGTGGCGCGCCTCGCGGGCGTGTCCCACCAGACCGTGTCGCGGGTGCTGAATGCCCATCCGAACGTCAGTGCCCAGACCCGCAGGCGCGTGGAACGCGCCATTGCGGAGCTGGGGTACCGCCGCAACACCGCTGCGCGCAGCCTGGTCACCCGGCGTTCCCAGGCCATCGGGGTCCTGGGTGCCGGTACCGCACACTACGGTCCGGCGAACACGCTGCTGGGCGTCCAGCAGGCGGCCCGGAACGAGGGCTATTCCGTCAGCATGGCCAGCCTCAGCGAGGTGACGACCGCCGGCATCCACGATGCGCTCGAGCACTTCCTGCTGCAGTCCGTGGACGGGATCGTGGTGATCGTCCCGCACGAGACGATGCTGGAATCGCTGCATGCCATCGCGCTGTCCGTCCCGCTGGTTGCCGTGGGGTTCGGCGCGGATGAACACCTGACGGTTGCGGCGGTGAACCAGCGCGTTGGTGCGGCCCTCGCCGTGCAGCACCTGGTGAACCTCGGCCACACCGCGATCGCCCACGTTTCGGGGCCGCAGGACTGGATTGATGCCGCGGCCCGGACCGAGGGCTGGCGGCGCACGCTGAATCAGGCCGGACTGCCGGAGGGCGTCCTGATCCAGGGGGACTGGAGTGCCGAAAGCGGCTACCGCGCCGGACTGGAACTGGCGGCCGCCGGCGACGTCACAGCCCTGTTTGCGGCGAACGACCAGATGGCCCTGGGGGCACTGCGCGCGTTCAGTGAGGCAGGCCTGCGCGTGCCCGAAGACATCAGCGTGGTGGGCTTCGACGACCAGCCGGAGGCCGCCTATTTCGTCCCGCCGCTTACCACGGTGAACCAGGGGTTCAAGGAACTCGGCGCGCGCTGCATCCGGATGCTGCTGTCCGACATGGCCCACGGCCCCTCGGCAGCGGCTTCGGTCCTTAACCCCAGGCTCGTGGTGCGGGGCTCAACCGCCGCGCCGGCAGAACCAGCCCAATAAAGCACCACTCGCTCTTAACCAGCAGAGCCCCTCCGCGGTTGTCACCGGGAGGGGCTCTGCTGTGTTGCTCGGTTGGGGAGTAGCGCGTCAGTGGATGACTTCGCGCGTCATCCCGAACGGGACCCGGTCGGAAAGCGCGGCCGTATAGTTTCCCGGCCGGTGGCGGGTGACCAGTATGCCGTGCACGCCGGTGAGCATGGCCAGTTCCTGGAGGTCCTTCACGGCTGCTTCGAGGTGCTCGTCCAGGGCGTGCCGGTTCGTGACGTGGATGTCGATGGAATCGAGGAGGGCGGTCATAATGGATCCTTTCTGCTGGCTGTAGGCCGGTTGTCTAGGAGTTGTCTGACTGCCGGCTGCCTGCTGCCACGGGCGCGGCAGGTTCGGCCGGTGCTTTGGTTTCTGCCGGTGCCTTGGTTTCGGTGGCGGGCGGGGTGGTCCTGAGCTTGAAGCGCTTGGCGATGGAGGATCCGCCGCCGGCGCGGTTCTTGTTGAAGATGTCGAAGCCGACGGCGAGCAGGAGCACCAGGCCCTTGATGAGCTGCTGGTAGTCGGTGCCGAGTCCGAGGATGGACATGCCGTTGTTGAGGACGCCCATGATGAGGCCGCCGATCATGGCCCCGGCCACGGTTCCGATGCCGCCCTGGACCGCCGCGCCCCCGATGAAGGCGGCCGCGATGGAGTCCAGTTCGAAGCCGGTGCCGCCGGCAGGCTGCGCGGAGTTCAGCCGGGCCGTGAAAATCAGGCCGGCCAGGGCGGCGAGGACGCCCATGTTCACGAAGAGCCGGAAGGTCACAGCCTTGGTCTTGATGCCGGAGAGCTCCGCCGCGTGCAGGTTTCCGCCGATGGCGTAGGTGTGCCGGCCGAAGATGCTGTTGTTCATCAGCGCGGAGTAGGCGATGACCAGGGCGGCGAGGACGAGCAGCACGATCGGGGTACCGCGGTAGCTGGCGAGGAGGAACGTGATGACCAACATCAGCACGGCGATGAACGCGGTCTTCGTGGCGAACCATGCCATGGGTTCGTTTTCCAGATTGAACTTGCGGCGGACGCGGCGTTCTTTGATGGACTGGAACAGCAGGGCGGCGGTGCCGCCGACGCCGAGGATCACGGTGAGCCATTCGAGCACCGAGGTGCCGCCGGAGATGTCCGGGAGGAAGCCGCCGCCGAGGGCGCGGAGTTCGTCCGGGAAGGGGGTGATCTGCTGGTTCTTCAGGGTGATCAGGGTCAGGCCGCGGAAGATGAGCATGCCGGCGAGGGTGACGATGAACGCGGGAATGCCGACGTAGGCGATCCAGTACCCCTGCCAGGCGCCGACGAGGGCGCCCACGAGGAGGCAGGCCGGGATCGCCGCCCACCAGGCCCAGCCCCAGTGGACGATCATGACGCCGGCGACGGCGCCGATGAATCCGGCGATGGAACCGACGGAGAGGTCGATGTGCCCGGCGATGATGACCATGACCATGCCGATGGCCAGGATGAGGATGTAGCTGTTCTGGACAACGAGGTTGCTGACGTTCTGCGGCTGGAGCAGGATCCCGTCGGTGAGGACCTGGAACAGCAGGACGATCAGGATCAGGGCGACGAAGATGCCGACCTGGCGGAGGCGGCTTGCCAGGAAGCCGAGGGATTCTCGTAGGGCGGACATGTCCGTTATTCCTTCTCTTTTGTCATGTAGTGCATAAGGGTTTCCTGGGAGGCCTCGGCGATGGGGACTTCGCCCGTGACGTGGCCGGCGGACAGGGTGTAGATCCGGTCGCAGATGCCCAGGAGCTCGGGGAGCTCGGAGGAGATCACAATGACGGCTTTGCCCTGGGCGGCGAGCTCGGCGATGATCGTGTAGATCTCGAACTTGGCGCCGACGTCGATGCCGCGGGTGGGTTCGTCCAGGATCAGCACGTCGGGGTCGGAGAACATCCATTTGCTCAGGACCACTTTTTGCTGGTTGCCGCCGGAGAGTTTCCCGGTGATGGCCGCGACGGACGGTGCCTTGATGTTCATGCTCTTCCGGTAGCCGTTGGCCACCGTGGTTTCCTTGTTGCCGTCCACCCAGCCGCGCTTGGAGAGCTTCGGCAGGGCAGCCATGGAGATGTTCCGCTTGATGTCCTCGATGAGGTTCAGGCCGTAGTGCTTGCGGTCCTCGGTGGCGTAGGCGATGCCGTGGCGGATGGCCTCGGGAACGGTGGAGGTGTTGATTTCCTTGCCGTGCTTGAACACCTTTCCGGAGACGGCCCGGCCGTACGTCCGGCCGAAGACGCTCATGGCCAGTTCAGTGCGGCCGGCGCCCATGAGGCCGGCGAGTCCCACCACCTCGCCCTTGCGGACATTGAGGCTGGCGTTGTGGACCACCGTGCGGGTGTGGTCCTGCGGATGCTGGACCGTCCAGTCCTCGATGCGGAGGACTTCCTCGCCGATCTGCGGTTCACGCTCGGGGTAGAGGCTGTCCAGGTCGCGGCCCACCATGCCGCGGATGATGCGTTCCTGGGTGATCTGGCCCTGGTCCAGGCGCAGGGTCTCGATGGACTTGCCGTCCCGGATAATGGTGACGGCGTCCGCGACCTTGCGGATTTCGTTGAGTTTGTGGCTGATGATGATGCTGGTGACGCCCTGGCCCTTCAGGTGCAGGATGAGGTCCAGCAGGTGGTCGGAGTCCTCATCGTTCAGGGCGGCGGTGGGCTCGTCCAGGATCAGCAGCTTCACTTCCTTGGACAGCGCCTTGGCGATTTCGACGAGCTGCTGCTTGCCCACGCTGATGTGCTGGATGGGGGTGACCGGGTTCTCGTCGAGCCCGACCCGGGCCAGCAGCTTGGATGCCTCCAGATTGGTTTTGCGCCAGTCCACCCAGCCGCGGGAAGCCAGTTCGTTGCCCAGGAAGATGTTTTCCGCGATGGACAGGTACGGGCTCAGTGCCAGTTCCTGGTGGATGATCACAATCCCGCGCTTCTCGCTGTCGCTGATGGATGCGAAGTCGCACGGTTCGTTCTCGAAGAGGATGTCCCCCTCGAAGGTGTTGTGCGCGTAGACGCCGGAGAGGACCTTCATCAGGGTGGACTTGCCGGCCCCGTTTTCGCCGCAGATCGCGTGGACCTCGCCGCGGTTCACATCCAGGGTGACATCCTGGAGGGCCTTGACGCCGGGGAAGGTCTTGGTGATCCCGCGCATCTGAAGAATGGGTACGTTCATTGGTTATTTCCCGCTGATCTGTTCGATGAGCTGATCTGTTCGAGGGGTGCGGGGGCGCCTGCGGCTGCAGGCGCCCCGCCATGCTGCTATTGGATGCGGTGCTGCTACTTGATGTCGGCGTCCGTGTAGTAACCGGAGTCGATCAGTTCCTGCTTGTAGTTGTCCTTGGTGACGATCACGGACTTCAGCAGGAAGGCCGGGACAACCTTGACCTTGTTGTTGTAGGTCTCGGTGTCATTGGTCTCGGGCTGCTGGCCCTTGAGGACCGCGTCCACCATCTTCACGGCCTGCTCGCCGAGCTTGCGGGTGTCCTTGAAGATCGTGGAGTACTGCTCTCCGGCAACGATGGACTTCACCGAGCCCTTTTCCGCGTCCTGGCCGGTCACGACCGGCAGGCTGCCCTTGGAGTAGCCGCCGGTGCTGGTCAGGGCCGAGATGATGCCGATGGAGAGGCCGTCATAGGGCGACAGCACGCCGTCGAGCTTCTTGCCCGAACCGTAGGCGGCGGTGAGGATGTCTTCCATCCGCTTCTGGGCGGTTGCGGCCTGCCAGCGCAGGATGGCGGCCTGCTCAAACTTGGTCTGGCCGCTGGGGACCTTGAGGGTGCCGGCATCCAGGTACGGCTTCAGGGTGTCCATAGCGCCGGTCCAGAAGAAGTTGGCGTTGTTGTCATCCGGGCTGCCGGCGAAGAGCTCCACGTTGAACGGGCCCTTGCCCTCCACCTTCTTGCCGGAGGCATCCACGAGGCCCAGGCCGGTCAGCAGGGATGTTGCCTGCTGGACGCCCACCTCGTAGTTGTCAAAGGTGGTGTAGAAATCGACGTTCGGGGTTCCGTTGATCAGCCGGTCGTAGGCGATGACCTTGACGTTCTGCTCCTTGGCCTTCGCCAGGACGTCCGTCAGCGTGGTGCCGTCGATGGCGGCGACGATCAGGGACTTCGCGCCCTTGGTTAGCATGTTTTCAATCTGCGAAACCTGGGTGGGGATGTCGTCATTGGCGTACTGGAGGTCTGTCTTGTAGCCGAGCTTGGCCAGCGAGTCCGAGACGTTCTTTCCGTCAGCGATCCACCGTTCCGACGTCTGCGTCGGCATGGAGATTCCCACCAGGGCTCCGGCAGCGTCGGCGCTGCTGGTTCCGGTGGAGGCGCCGGGGCGGCTACCGCAGCCGGTGGCTCCCACCGTCACAGCCAGGACGACGGCGACGGCGCCCAGCAGTTTCTTAATTCTCACGTTATTCTCCTTCCGTGGCCTGGTTGGGCCACGAATCGGTGCTTGAGCGGAAAGCGTATGTACTTTCCGCCGGCGCCGGCCACTTGTGTCCGGCGTACCGAGGCCGTTCCGCAGGACGGCACCGGAGGGCTGTCATTACCAGAGCGGAGACTCCGGCTGCCCCAACATTTCTGTTAGCGCTAACAATCTTGGACAATATTATCCGGGGTAGGGCTGTGAAGCAAGACACAAATTGATGACGACTGCGGCGGCCCGCCGTCACGCCTGCTCCTCGCCATTGAAGGCGAAAGGGCGAGTAGGTAGACTGGTCTACCTACTCATCCGACTGTTGGAGGTATCCCCGTGCCTTCAGCTCAAGGCCAGCCAGCACTGAAGCGGCCAGCCCGTGCATCGCTCCTCGACGCTGCGGCCCGCCTCTTCTATTCCGATGGCGTTGCGGCCACAGGCATCGACGCGATCACTGCCGCGGCCGGTGTGGCCAAGAAAAGCCTCTACAACAACTTCGCTTCCAAGGCGGACCTGGTGGCGGCCTACCTCGCCGCCCGCCACGAGGAATGGCTAGGCCTGTACAGGGCCCGGGTTGCGGTGGCGGCCACCCCGCAAGAACGTGTCCTGGCAGTGTTCGATGCCTACATCGACCACGCGAACTTGGCATATGAACACGGCTTCAGGGGTTGCGGCCTGCTCAACGCCGCCGCGGAACTGCCTGCGGCCGCTCCCGGAAGACTGGCCGTGCGGCAGCACAAGGAAGAGGTCGAGGGCCTCCTGTTTAACCATGTCGGGGAGCTGCTGCAAGGACAGCATGAGGCGGCGGCCAGGGTGGCCCGGCATCTGGCCTTCCTGCTCGAGGGTTCCATGGCCAGGGCCGGCCTTGAAGGCGAAGACGGTTGCCTGCAGGAGGCCCGGATGATCGCTGCTCAGATGCTGGAGAAGCTGTGAAGGCGGTGCTTGGCCGTATGAACGGGCCCCTTCTGGGTGCCATTTTCATTGTGGGTGCGTCGGCGCTTTGGGGAACGACGGGAACGGCCGCCACGTTCGCGCCGTCCGTGAGTCCGCTTGCCATCGGTGCGGCGGCAATGGGTGTGGGCGGGTTGCTCCAGGCGCTGTGTGCGGTGCAGCCGATAGCCTGTCACTGGGCCAGCCTCCGCGGGCGGTGGCTGCTCGTCGTACTGGGGGCGGCCGCCGTCGCGGTCTACCCTCTCGCCTTCTACAGTTCCATGCGCCTTGCCGGCGTGGCGCTGGGAACGGTGGTTTCGATCGGCTCGGCCCCTCTGGCGTCGGCGGTCATCGAACGGTTGGCGGAACGGAAGGTGCTGACCCGCCGCTGGATGCTCGGCGCCCTGATCGGCGTGGCAGGCGCCGGACTCCTGAGTTTTGCCGGTGACAGTGCGGAACGCCCGGGCGCCCTTGCCGGATCCTGGGCCGTGCCGACGGGAATCGTTTTGGGGCTGGTGGCGGGCGTGACCTACGCGCTGTACTCGTGGGCGGCCCACGGCCTGATCAGCAGGGGAGTGCCGTCCCGGGCCGCGATGGGTGCGGTGTTCGGGCTGGGCGGGCTGCTGCTGATGCCCGTGCTTGCAATGACCGGCCGGCCGCTCCTTGAGTCCTGGACCAATTTCACGGTGGGGGCCTACATGGCGCTTGTCCCGATGTTCGCAGGCTACGTCTTGTTTGGTTGGGGATTGGCTCGCGTCCGCGCCAGCACGGCAACGGGCCTTTCCCTTATGGAGACCGTCGTCGCGGCCGTGCTGGCGGTTCTGGTCGTGGGGGAGCGGTTGCCGGCGCTGGGATGGCTCGGCGTCGCGATGGTGCTGGGGAGTTTGTTCGTCCTGACTCCCCGCGAGCCCGCCCGGGCATAGCCCGGAGCATGGGGCTGCTGCCAGAAACGCCCGCCCGTGCTACCCACGGGCGGGCGATTCTGCTTCCCAGAGCATGTGAATAGCTACAGGAGGCTTGTTCCGATGTCCTTTCCGATCCGGTGCAGCAGGGCGGCGGAAAGTTCGGGGTCTTTGGAGGAGTCCTGGTCCGTGTAGTCGGCGAGCGTGTAGACACGGCTCAACGCCATTTCGGACCAGCGGTTCTTGGGGAGCAGGGAGCGGCCGGCCACCGCGATGATCGGGCGGCCGCCCGAGCGGCGGGCGACGGCGGCGGGAAGCTTGCCGGCCAGGGTCTGTTCGTCGATGCTGCCTTCGCCGGTGATGACGACGTCGCAGCTGTCCTTGCGGGTGTTGAAATCCAGCAGGTCCAGGAAGTAATCGGCACCTGACACCTGCCTTGCCCCCAGCAGCAGGCAGGCGTAGCCGATGCCGCCGGCGCTTCCGGCCCCTTCGTGCTCAGCCAGGGCCGCGGCCTGGGGGATGCCTGCCTCTGACAGCTTGTGCACGAGGCGCGCCAGACCGTCGTCGAGGGCCGCAATCTCCGTGGACCCGGCGCCTTTCTGCGGTCCGAAGACGGCAGGAGCGCCCTGGGGCCCGAGCAGCGGATTGTGGACATCGCTGGCCACGATGAGCTTGGTGGCGGCGAGTTCCGGGAAGTGGGTCCGCTGGATGGAGTGGATCTGGCCCAAGGTCCTGCCGTTGCCCTCCAACTGCCGCCCGTTGGCATCGAGGAAGCGGTAGCCCAGGGCGGTCAGCATTCCCATGCCGCCGTCGGTGCTGGCGCTTCCGCCCAGGGCCAGCACGATCCTGGCGGGCTTGAGGCTGAGGGCAAGCAGGACGGCTTCGCCGAATCCACGGCTGGAGGCGTTGAGGGCTTCCAGTTTGCCTTCCGGCAGCAACCCGAGCCCGCAGGTGTTGGCGACCTCGACGACGGCGGTGTTGCCGTCGAACGCGATGGCTGCCTGGACCGGCTGGCCGGTGGGGCCGGCGACGGTGTAGCGGTGACGGGTGAAGCCGGCGGCGACGGCGGCGTCGACGCTGCCGTCGCCGCCGTCGGCCAGCGGAAGAAGTTCGCACTGGACCGCTCCGGCCGTGCCGGACACATTAGCTGCGGAGCGGAGCCCCGCGGCCAGGGCATCAGCCACTTCGGCCGCGGTGAGGCTGCCTTTGAACTTGTCTGGTGCGATCAGGGCCCGGACGGGCCTCGGGGCGGTGGTGCTGGTCATGTCAGACGTTTTCCGAGTAGGCGGGGCGGCGGTCTGCAGACGGTGAGGGGGAGGGCCCGTCGCCGGCAGCGTGCCGGGGTGTCGGAATTTCGCCGTCAGGCTGCTGCCTGGGTGAGTGGTGGCCGTATTCGGTCAGGTCGTCGTCGATGTCGGTGACGTCATCGCCGTGCACGGGGTCCTCTGCGGGCATCGGCTCGACGGTTTCGCCGGCGAAGACGCGGCGGGCGCGGTCTGCGTCGAGGGTGCGGTCCCACCAGGCGATGAAGAGGGTGGCGACGGCGTTGCCGGTGAAGTTCACCAGGGCACGGCATTCGGACATGAACTTGTCGATGCCGAAGATGAGCATGATGCCTGCGGCGGGGATGGTGCCGATGGTGGTCAGCGTGGCGGTGAGGGCGATGAAGCCGCCGCCGGCCACACCGGCTGCGCCCTTGGAGGTCAGCAGCATGACGGCGAGCAGGCCGAGCTGCTGGCCGATGGTGAGGTCGGTGTTGGTGGCCTGGGCGATGTAGAGGGCGGCCAGGGAGAGGTAGATGGCGGCGCCGTCGAGGTTGAAGCTATACCCGGTGGGGACAACGAGGCCGACGGTTTCCTTCTTCACGCCGGCGTGCTCGAGCTTGCGCATCAGGCCGGGCAGGGCCGGTTCGGCGGTTGAGGTGCCCAGGATGAGCATGTATTCCTCCTTGAGGTGGCGGATCATCGTGAAGATGTTCAGCTTCAGGAAGGCCATGACCGAGCCGAGCACGATCACCACGAAGAGGATGGAGGTGATGTAGAAGAGGGCGATGAGTCCGCCCATGCTGGTGAGGGAGGAGACGCCGAACTTGCCCACGGCGTAGGCCATCGCACCGAACGCGCCGATCGGGGCGGCCTTCATGATGAAGCCAAGGATTTTGAACATCACCGCGGTGAGGCGCTGCACACCGTCAAGGACGGGTGCGCCGACCTTGCCCATGGCGTTCAGGGCGATGCCGAAGACGACGGCGATGAAGATGATCTGGAGGATGTCGCCCTCAACGAAGGGTCCCACGATGCTGTTGGGGATGATGTGGGTGAGGAACTGCCACCACTCCTGGTGCTGGCCGGCGTCGATGAGCTTCGCCGCCGATTCGGAGGTTTTGATTGATCCTGCGTCAGCGTTGACGCCGTCGCCGAGGCGGAAGACGTTGATGGCGACCAGGCCGAAGACCATGGCGCAGATGGTGCCGATCTGGAAATAGGTGAGGGCCTTCAGCCCGGTCATGCCGACCTTCTTCAGGTCCGCAACGCTGGCGATGCCGCCCACGATGGTCAGGAACACGATCGGGCCGATGAGCATCTTCATCGAGTTGACGAAGGTGGTGCCGATGGGTTCCATGGCGATGCCGGCGGCCGGCGCCAGCCAGCCGAGCAGGATGCCGAAGACAATGGCTGTCAGTACCCAGAAGTACAGCTGCCGGTACCACCGGGGCTTGCGGGCCGGCGTCACGGCACCGGCCGGAGAAATGTGATCCATGATTCCTACCTCATTGTGGAATGTCGCTGGAGAATGCTAAGGGGTTTGGTGACGTCCGACGGCGGCGGGCCTGCCGCCGTCGAACATCACCGCAGATTCGGGCGAAGCGGCGTCCCGAGGGCCCCGACGCGAGCTTGCGAGCGTTGGGAAGGGACCTCCGCGTTAGACGGTTGCCAGGGTGCTGGTCAGGGCCTTGATGATGGCCTCGGTGACGTCCTCGGTGTTGGCTTCGCCGCCGATGTCGCGGGTCAGGTAGCCGGCGCCGGTGGTCTGCTCGATGGCGGCCTCCACCTTGCGGGCTTCCTCGTGCAGGCCGAAGTGGTCCAGCATCAGGGCGGCGCTGGCGATCGCGCCGATCGGGTTGCTGATGCCCTTGCCGGCGATGTCCGGGGCGGAGCCGTGGACCGGTTCGAACATGGACGGGAAGCGGCGCTCGGGGTTCAGGTTGGCGCTGGCGGCGAGGCCCAGGCTTCCGGCCAGCGCCGAGCCCAGGTCGGACAGGATGTCCGCGTTCAGGTTCGAGGCCACGACGACGGAGAGGTCCTCGGGCTTGAGGATGAACTTCGCGCTCATGGCGTCCACCAGGACGCTTTCGGTCTGCACGTCCGGGTAGTCCAGGGCCACGCGGTTGAAGACTTCGTCCCAGAGGACCATGCCGTACTGCTGGGCGTTGGACTTGGTGACCGAGGAAACCTTCTTCACCGTGCGGGTCCGGGCCAGGTCGAAGGCGAAGCGCATGATGCGCTCGCAGCCCTTCTCGGTGAACAGGGCGGTCTGGAGGGCAACTTCGTTGCCCGGGCCGCGGCCGCTGAGGTTCCGGCCGCCGAGGCCCGCGTACTCGCCTTCGCTGTTCTCGCGGACCACGATCCAGTCAAGTTCGGTGTTGTCGGCCTTGCGGAGCGGGGACTCAACACCCGACAGGAACTTCACCGGGCGGATGTTGGCCCACTGGTCGAAGTTCTGCGTGATGTTCAGGCGCAGGCCCCACAGGCTGATGTGGTCCGGAACGTTTTCCCAGCCGACGGCGCCGAAGTAGATGGCGTCGAAGTCCTTCAGGGCCTCCAGGCCCTTGGGATCCATCATCTGGCCGGTCTTTTCGTAGTAGCCGCAGCCCCAGGGGAACTCGGTCCAGTCGAAGGCGAACTTCCCGCCGGAGTTTTCGGCCACTGCGTCCAGGACGCGTCGGCCAGCAGATACAACTTCCTTGCCGACGCCGTCGGCGGGGATTGAAGCGATGCTGAATGTCTGGGTGGCGCTCATGTGCCTACCTCCTCGTTGAGTTTGTTGGCAGCGTGCTCCTGTTAGCGGGGTCACACTGTTTTCTTCCTCTTCAAGTAGACGGCCCGGCTGCTATTCGCGTCCAAGACTTAGTTTCGATACGGCAGATAGGTTCTGCCTATCGCTACAGCTCATGGCCGGCGTCCGGTTCCTTAGACACATGCAGCTCTGCAACCTTCAGGAACGCGCGGGCAGCGGGTGTGAGGCCGTCCTTCCGGCTCAGGATTGCCACGTCCAGATCGGACACCGGTTCGATAAGAAGGGTCCGCAGTCCGGATTTATGTGCCAGCGGCGCCCAGGAGGACGGCATGACAGCGTGGCCCACGCCGGCGAGCACTAGCGGGAGAATCGATGTCCGGTGCGCGACCTCGACGACGATCTCGATATCGACACCCTGGGCTAAAGCATCATCGACCAGCCAGCGCATCAAAGACCCGCGCTGGCTGGCGACCAGCCGGTGTCCGCCCAGATCTTCCCGTTGGATGGCGGACCCGGGCCTGAAGGTATCGGTCTGCGGGTTCACGATCAGAATCAATGGCTGGCGCTCCAGCTCAAGCACCTGGACGCCTGGTACACGGATCGGGGTAGGTGATCCGGCCAGCCCAATCTCCGTGCTGCCGCTACGGACAGACTCGATGACTTCCTCAGGAGTGAATGCAGCGCCGACATTCAGCCGGACGGAAGGGTGCAGCCGGGTAAAGCCAGCGATCATCGACGTCAGCGGCTCAATGCCAGGGGACGGCATGGTGATGATGTCCAACCTGCCACTGCGCACGCCTCTAAGAGCCTGAACCGCCGACTGTGCAGCGTCCAAGTCCCGCATCACCAGCCGGGCCGGACCCACCAGTTCCTGACCCGCCTCGCTAAGAACGGCCCGCCGACCGATCCTGTGGAACAGCGGCACCCCCAATTCCCTCTCCAAGCCCGCAATGGTCTGGGAGAGGGAAGGCTGCGCAATAAGCAGATGCTCCGCCGCCCGATTGAAACCGTCGTGATCTACAACGGCCAAAAAATACTTCAGCTTGCGAGTATCCATTCCAGCTCCTCAACCAGTTCATTGGCTTCCTTCCAGCGGTCCGAGAAGCGGGCAACAAGGCTCACGCGCTGAAGCACTAAATAGCCTACGCCTATCAGGCGCATTACAGCCCCTGTTGGCGGCTGCTCCCAACAGGGGCTGTAATACGAGCTACAGGGCAGGCTGGACATTGCCCGAACCGCCCCGTCGCGTGAGCCGGTGCTCCCCTCAGGAAATAGGGGTCCAGTCGCGGTCATTGATGAACTCGTCCGGGCGGAACTCAACAAAGTTGGCGCCATCGAGTCCCAGTGACGTTGCGGTGCGCTGCAGGTTGGAGGTCGTGGCCACGGCCCCCCAGTTGCCGGTTTCGAGCCGCTGGTTCATGGCTTCGATGGCCGCGATATTTTCAGCCACGGTGAAGTTGCAGTGTCCTGCCCGATCAACGAAAGCCTGGCGAAGCAGGGAGTTTTTGCCCGCATGGCGGATAGTCTCGGCGTATTCTTCCTGGAATTCCACAGGCGCCAGAAGATCGACTGTGGTGTGCGTAGTCAGCAGTGGTACCTGCAGTTCGCCCGTGGGGGTGGAGGTGCGATGCATCCAATCGAGACCGTCCTGACCGGGTGCAATGTCGGCGTTGGCCGTCAAAGTGGACAGGTCCTTGCTCAGGTTCAGGCCGGCCACGCTGTACATCTGCTCCACTTGCCGGCGTTGGCCAGAGGAGCGAAGGACCTTGGAGTAGTCCACACCGGCCGTCCAGCCGCTGTCGCCGCCTGCCGCGTTGACGATGGTGTAACGGCGTTCGATGACGGTGGGGAGGCTGTCCAAAACCAGCTTCGCCTGGGCGGCTGCCAGCGCCTCCGGGTTGTCCACGTCCACGCCGTCCAGTTCCGTGGGGGTGTTCAGCAGGGCGGCCACCAGTGCGATCCTGGCCCTGCCTTCAGCGGATTTGTTGGCCTGCTGCAAGGCGGCCTTCAGGCTCCCGATGGTGGCGGTGGACTGCTCCGGGGCGGTGAAACCGGTGAGCTGGATGTCCTGCCCGGGGAGCAGCAGCTCGGCGGCAGCATAGGCCGCGTCCAGCTGGTAGTTGTTCAGCGACACCCCGCCGCCAACCAGGCCGCAGGTGCTGACGGCACCGTCGATGCCCGATTCCGGGATTTCGGCCATCATGCTGGTCACGAGGCCTCCCATGGACCGGCCGACGGCGATGACGCGGCCTGGATCGCCGAACCGTTCCCCGAAAGCTGCCAGCGTGTCCAGCTGATCCTGCGCTGCAGTCCCGAAGGCCCAGCCGGTGGTGGCGTAGGACGAGGACGCGACGGCGTAACCCCTGCGGACCAGTTCGCTGGCGGTGGGGGCGAATCCGTTGTCCCAGGCCGGGTTGGCCGGTCCTGGCCGGAAGCCATGCGCGAAGAGCACCAGCTTGCCGTTCCAGTCCGCCGGCACATCAGCGCGCCAGGCCGCTCCGTCTGGAAGGGTTCCCTCAGTGGTGACGGGTGAGCCGGTCGGCGCTGTGGCAAAAGCTGACGGGCCGGTGGCTGGCGGGGCGGCAACGGCGGCCGGGGACATGGCGGCTGCCGCAAGCACTGCGGTAAGGGCTGATGTTGAAACGATGGTGCGGCGGCGTCGGCGCAGTTTGGGGGGCAATTTGGAAACCTCACTCGAAATCGTTGAATAAGACAACTGATGATTATCTTAACGATTTCAAAAGTCAACGTTTTTTGTAGGGCTGTCAGGCGCCTGCTCCCCACAGGGCCTTCCGCAGCAGCGCCCGAAGTTGGTCCGCCTCGGCAGTGGTGAGGGCTGAGAGCTGCTCGTGCTCGCAGGCGTCCAGGGCCGAGCGTGCCTTGGTGTGCATCTTCCGGCCCTCGGCAGTGGAGGTGATGATCTTGGCGCGCCTGTCCTGCTTGCCCTGCGTGCGCTCCACGAGGCCGCGCCGTTCCAGGTCGTCCACGAGGCTGACCACCTGGCTGGGGTCAAGGCTGAGGAAATCAGCCAGTTCCCGCTGGGTCGGTTCCAGTCCGCTGCAGGCAAGGGTCAGGACCGAGAAGGAACGTTCCCGGAGCCCGAAGTCCGCCAGTGCCCGGTTGTTCAGCACCGAGCCCGCCGCGTGCAGCTTCGCCAGCAGCAGGCCGATGTCGTTGCCGATCCGGGACGCGGCAAGCCGCGGGGTTCCGACTTCAGTGCTCTGCGTAGCCATGCCAACTCCAGTAGTAGTAAAAAAAGATCATTGACAATTTCAACGATCTATCTTTTCATTGATCAGGACAAGGATCTCACGTCGCAGTGGGATCGGACTTACCGGCTTCGGCCGGAACTGCATGCGAAGGAGCACGCCATGAGCTTGAACGGCAAGGTTGCGATCGTCACCGGAAGCGGGCAGGGCCTCGGCCTCGCCTATGCAAGGGAACTCGCCCGCCAGGGTGCCGCCGTCGTCATCAACGACGTGAATACCGAAACGGCAGCGCAGGCCGTCGCGCAGATTGAGGCCGACGGCGGACGGGCAGCCGCCGTCGTTGTCCCCGTCGGAACCACGGCCGCCGCCAAGGCATTGGTTGCAGGAGCGGTTGAGAACTTCGGCCGCCTGGACATCCTGGTCACCAACGCTGGCATCCTGCGGGACAAGAGCCTGCTGAAGATGACCGACGAGGACTTCGACCTGGTCATCAACGTGCACCTGAAAGGGACCTTCACCTGCGTCCGCGAGGCGTTCGCCTACTTCAAGGAAAACAGCATCGCGGGCCGGATCATCACCATCGGTTCGCCCACGGGCCAGCGCGGCAACTTCGGCCAGACCAACTACGCTGCGGCGAAGGCCGGCATTGTAGGCATGGTGCGGACCTGGGCGCTGGAGATGAAGAAGGCCGGGGTGACGGTTAACACGGTCATTCCGGTCGCGGCCACGGCGATGACCAAGACGGTGCCGTACTTCCAGAAGGCCGTCGAGGCCGAGGAACGGGGCGAGACCATGCCATCTTTCTTCCGCCACGACCTGGGCTTCGGCACCGCCGGCGACGTCGCCGGGCTGATTGCGTTCCTCGCCTCCGACGGGGCAGCCGCCATCACCGGGCAGGCCATTGGCGCCGGCGGGGACCGCCTCCAGGTCTGGACCCACCCCACCGCGGCAACCACCGAATACCGCGACGGCGGCTGGAGCTACCAGGCTCTGCACGACAACGCCGGCGAACTCTTCAACGCGGACACGCTTCAGGGCTACGGCGAGGAATTCCTCCCGCTGCCGGCCGAGCTGCAGCCCGAACCGGCCCCGGCCCGCTGACTACCAGCCTTCATAAGGAAGAGACATGCGCTACGAACTGGGCATCGACGCCGCGAAGCTCGACGCGATCGACATGCACGTCCACCTCGAGGTGGACAGTTGCGGCCACGGCTCGCTGCCGGAGGCGCTCACCGAAGCCTCCGCGAAGTACTTCAAGGCCGAGGACCGCACCCCGTCCCTTGACCGCATTGCCGAGGTCTACCGCGAACTGAACATGGCCGCGGTCGTCTTTACCGTGGACGCGCGGACCCAGCTCAAGCACGAGCCCAACAGCATCCCGGACCTTATCGTGGGTGCGGCCCGGAACAACGACGTGCTGATCCCGTTCGGCAGTGTTGATCCCCGCACGGGGGAGGACGCCATCGCCGGGGCCAAGCACCAGGCCGTGGAACTCGGCGCCCGCGGCTTCAAGTTCCACCCCAGCCTGCAGGGCTTCGACCCTTCCAATGAACGGTTTTACCCGCTCTGGGAGACACTCCAGGAACTGGGGTTGCCCGCCGTCTTCCACACCGGCCAGAACGGGATGGGTGCCGGGCTGCCCGGCGGGTACGGCATCAAGCTGGCCTACTCCAACCCGCTGCTGCTGGATGCGGTCGCGGCGGATTTCCCCGGCCTGCAGATCATCATGGCCCACCCCTCAGTGCCGTGGCAGGAGGAGGCGAACTCGATCGCCACTCACAAGGCCAATGTCTTCATCGACCTCTCCGGCTGGTCACCCAAGTACTTCCCGGAGTCACTCGTGAAGGCTTCCAACTCCTACCTGCAGGACAAGGTGCTGTTCGGCACGGACTTCCCGCTGATCACGCCGCAGAAATGGCTCGCTGCCTTCGCTGACCTGCCGCTGAAGGACGAGGTCCGCCCGAAGATCCTCAAGGACAACGCCGTGCGGCTCCTCGGTCTGGTTGGCTGAGATGGGAACGACGACGGCGGAACGGGCCGCGGGTGCCGCACCCGCGGACGGCGGGACCAGGCTCTACGGGGTTTCTGACTTCTACGACACCGAGGCCCTCCTCACCCACGACGAACGACAGGTCCTGACCCGGCTCCGGAATTTCCTCGACCGGGACGCCAAACCCTTGCTGGCCGAGTACTGGGAGCGGGGCGAATTCCCGGAACAGCTAGCGAAGCCCCTGATCGGTCTTGACCTCATGGAACCGGCCGAACTGGCTGGGTCCGGCCCGGCAGACGTTCCCGCCCGGGGGATCTACCAGGGCTTCCGGATCTTTGAACTTGCCCGCACTGACGCGTCCCTCGCCACCTGGTACACCGCGCAGGCCGGCCTCTTCCGCACGGCCATCCGCGTGGGTGCTTCCGAGGAACAGCAGCACGAATGGATGCCCAAGGTCATCGACTTCTCGCTCAAAGGCGTCTTCTCGCTGACTGAACCGGAATCCGGATCGGACATCGCCGGCGGCCTGTCCACCACTGCCCGTTTCGAAGCGGACGCGGACGGCGGCAGCTGGGTCCTGGACGGCGCCAAGCGCTGGATTGGGGGAGCATCAACGGCCGACGTCCTCGCCGTGTTCGCCCGCGACACGGCCGACGGACAGGTCAAGGGGTTCCTCGTGGACCGGAAGGCCGCAGGCGTCAGCCTGGAGAAGATCCACGGCAAGACATCGCTGCGGATGATGCAGAACGCCCACATCACCCTCGACGGCGTCCGGGTTCCAGAGTCCATGCGCCTGCACAACGTCAACTCCTTCCCGGACGTCGCGGCCATGCTCCGGGCCATGCGCTCGGACGTTGCGTGGATCGCCACCGGCATCCAAGCGGGCGCCTTCGAAGCGGCACTGGCCTACGTCAACCACCGCAGGCAGTTCGGCCGCCCATTGGGGTCGTTCCAGCTGGTGCAAGAGAAACTGGCCCGGATGCTGGGAAACATCACCTCTTCCCTGTCGCTTGTGGTCCGGCTGACTGAACAACAGGCCCGCGGCATTTACCGGGACCAGGATTCAGCCCTGGCCAAGATGCAGACCAGCCTGTTGATGCGCGAAACCGTGGCGCTTGCCCGCGAAGTGGCCGGCGGCAACGGCATCACCCTGGACTCCGGCGTCGCGCGTTTCCATGCCGACGCGGAAGCCGTCTATTCGTACGAGGGCACGCATGAGATGAATGCCCTCATTATCGGCCGCGCCCTCACGGGCGAAAGCGCCTTCACCCACTAACCCACCACCGCGCCACAACCAGGAGGCAAAGATGCCCAATCTCGTCGTCGATTTCGACACCCTGCTCACCATGACCGGGACCGACCTCGGCACCACCGACTACCGCCAGATCACCCAGGAACAAATCAACCTCTTCGCCGACGCCACCGACGACCAGCAGTGGATCCACACCGATCCCGAACGCGCCAAAGACGGCCCGTTCGGCGCCCCCATCGCCCACGGCTTCCTCACCCTCTCCCTGATCATTCCGTTCTGGGGCGAACTGTTCGACGTCGACGGCGTCACCACCAAAGTGAACTACGGCCTGGACAAAGTGCGCTTCACGTCCCCGGTCAAGGTCGGCTCGAAAGTGCGCATGCAGGCCACCATCGCCGAAGTCATCGAGGTCAAGGGCGGCGCCCAGATCAAGGTCAACGCAACCATCGAAATCGAAGGCCAGGAACGCCCCGCCGTCGTGGCCGAATTCCTCGCCCGGTTCTACAAGTAAGCGGCCCTGCAGGCAACCACTCCTCAAAGCTCAAGGCGGTTCACAACGTGAACCGGCCCTGCAGTGCACCCCAAAACACCCTCCCTCATCCCGAAGGAACAGCCATGTCCGGACACACCACGCTCGCAGTTGCGGGCACGACCGCGAAGCGCAAAGAGGCGCGCACGGTCATCCTGTCCAGCTATCTGGGCAGCACCATCGAGTTCTACGACTTCCTGCTCTACGCCACGGCCGCCGCAGTGGCCTTCCCGAAAGTCTTCTTCACCGGTGCCGACGAATGGGTGGGTGTCGTCGCCGCCTACGGCACCTTCGCAGCCGGTTACGTGGCGCGTCCCCTGGGCGGCGTGATCTTTGGCCACTTCGGTGACCGGATCGGCCGCAAGGGCATGCTCATCATTTCCATGGCAATGATGGGCATTGCCTCCACCCTCATCGGGCTGATCCCCGGCGCCAGTGTGATCGGCCCCTGGGGAGCAGTTCTCCTGGTGCTCCTGCGCGTCTGCCAAGGGATCGCCGTCGGCGGCGAATGGGGCGGAGCGGCACTGATGGCGCTGGAACACTCCGACCCCAAGCGGCGCGGCTTCGCCGCCTCCTTCGTCAACGCCGGTGCCCCCACCGGTGCGGTGCTCGGAACCGTTGTAATGGGGATCTTCTCCGCCCTGCCCCAGGATGCTTTCCTCGCCTGGGGATGGCGCGTGCCGTTCCTACTGTCCTTCGTGCTCCTGATTGTGGGCATGTTCGTGCGGCTGCGGGTAGCGGAAAGCCCGATTTTCGCTGAGGCCGTCGCCAGGGAAGGCGCCCAAGGCGCCAAGCGCAAAATCCCGCTGCTGGAGGTGTTGCGCCGCCCCAAGGCACTGATCATGATCATGTTCGCCGGTGCCGCAGGCTTCGGGCTCCAGGTGGTGCTGCCCACATTCTCCGTGACCTACGCAGTGTCCAAGGGCGCTCCGCAACAGGGTGTCCTGTATGCCTTCGCCGGTGCCTCGGCGATCTCCATCCTGTTCGTCCTGCTGGGCGGCCGCTTGTCCGACCGGTTCGGCCGCCGTCCAGTGATGGTTGCAGGACTGGCGCTGTTTATCGCCTACCTGTTCCCCATGTTTGGAATGCTCAGTTCCGGCAATGTCGGCCTGATCTTCCTGGCCTTCACAGTGGCCCTCATCCTCCACTCATCCCTCTACGGCCCGCTTGCAGCTTTCGTGTCCGAGCAGTTCGGCACCACCAACCGCTACACCGGTGCCGCCGTCGGATACCAGCTGGCCACCCTGATCGGCGCAGGATTTACCCCGGGCATCATCGCCGGTCTGTACAAGGACTCCGGCCAGAGCATCGTCCCCGTGGTGGTGTTCCTGTCTGTCATGGCAATGGTGTCGATTGTTTTCATCCTGCTGACGCGGGAGTCTAAGAACAACGACCTCACTACGGTCCGTTAGGAGAACCCATCATGGACAACAACGGAGTTGGATCCTGGCTGCACCGCCGCCGCGCCAAGTCAGGCCCGAAGGCAGCACTGGTCTCCGGAGCGCACACCCTGAGCTATGGCGAACTCGCAGACCGCACTGACCGGCTGGCCAATGCCCTCCACGACCGGGGAGTGGCCAGGGGGGACCGGGTGGCCTACCTCGGTGAGAACCACCACTCGTTCGTAGAGACCTTCTTTGCCTGCGGTCTCCTCGGGGCGATTTTTGTCCCGCTGAACACCCGGCTCGCCGCCCCGGAACTGCAGTTCCAGCTGCAGGACTCCGGGGCGCGGCTCCTTGTCAACGCCTCCGCCATCGACGCGCTGGCCGTCGCTTCTACGGAGGAAACCGTCGTGACCCGCCGCCTGGTAGTGGCGTCCGACGGCGTCACAGGGGGTTACGCAGCCCAGTCACCGTCTGGCCAGCCGCCCGCCGGCGTCGAACACTACGAGGAGGTGCTGGCAGCGGCAGCCGCGGTTCCCCTGGATGAACCGGTGAGCCTGGACGACCCGGCGATGATCCTCTACACCTCCGGCACCACGGGCAAGCCCAAGGGCGCTCTGCTGACCCACGGCAACATCACTTGGAACTGCATCAACACTGTGGTGGACATGGACCTGAGCCGGAACGACGTTGCGCTCATGATCTCGCCGCTGTTCCACGTGGCCTCGCTGGACATGGGCCTCCTGCCCATGCTCCTCAAGGGCGCCACCGTAGTACTCGAAGCCAAGTTCGACGCCGGCCGGGTTCTTGAGGTGATCCAGCAGCACAAAGTCACCACCCTCAACGGCGTTCCCACCACGTTCCAGATGCTCTGCGACCACCCAGAGTGGCCGACGGCGGACCTCAGCTCCCTGGACAAACTCACCTGCGGTGGTTCGGCGGTTCCACGCAGAGTGCTGGACGCCTACGAGGCACGCGGCATTGGGTTCACCAGCAACTACGGCATGACCGAAACCGCGCCCGGCGCCACCATGCTGCCCGTGGCGCGGTCCAAGGACAAAGCCGGCTCGGCAGGCCTGCCCCAGTTCTTCACGGACGTGCGTATCGCCGACCCATTCGGCTGCGTGGTCGCCCCTGGCGAGGTGGGCGAAATCCAAATCTCCGGGCCCAACGTCATCAGCGGATACTGGAACCGCCCGGAGGCCAATGCGGAAAGCTATGCGGACTCGTCCTGGTTCCGCTCGGGCGACGTCGGCTATCAGGACGACGAAGGGTTCCTGTTCGTCTCGGACCGGCTCAAGGACATGATCATCTCCGGCGGGGAGAACATCTACCCGGCAGAAGTTGAAGCAGCTATCATCGAACTTTCCGCCGTAGGCAGCGTAGCCGTTATCGGGGTTGAAGATGACAAATGGGGTGAAGTGCCGCGCGCCATCGTCACGCTCCGCCAAGGTGCTTCACTCAGCGAAGAACAATTGCGGTCCCATCTTGAGGGACGACTGGCCCGCTACAAGATCCCAAAATCCGTGGTCTTCGTGGATGAAATGCCCCGCACGGCGAGCGGCAAAATCCGCAAGATGGAGCTTAGAACGCAATTTGCGCAATGACTTTCCCCGCCTCTGGCAGCCTGTCAATCCACCGCCTTTGAGCGCCAGCACGAGGGCATTCCGTTGCTCTACCTTGATGGGACATTCGAGGGTGGGGTGGGATTTTAGGGCTGTTCAGGGGCAAGTACAGGCTCTAAGCTTTTGCCTCACCCACCAGCTTTAGGAGGCACTTGTGCACAGCGCTGACCAGATGGACCGAGCGGTTCAGACTCATCACCTCCAAGAAGCCCTCCGCGGGCGCATGGTTAGGGGCAGGGAGTGGGCTACCCCCGGCGTCGAAGCGGCCCTTCGGCGGGCTTTGGCAGGTATCGATACCGGCCTGGAAGCAGCGTCACCACGCTTGCAGGCGAGCCTGCGGATCATTGCAGATGAGCTGGCCGGGAAAGTGGAAGCAACAACGCCCCGGCTTCACGAGCGGATCGCGAGGCTGATCCCCGCGGCTGAGCTCCGGCCGCAAGCGATCCCAGCAGGAAGGAAGCCCAGGACGATCTGGTGGCTTGCAGCGGCGATAGTGGCTATTGCCGGGGGCGTCGTCCTGTGGCGGGCAGTGCGCCCGGTTCCCGAACCGGAAGTCGCACCTGAGGGTGAAACGGCCGGGGATCGGCCGCCTCAAGTGCAACCTGACGTATAAGACAACTAGCCCCGCCGCATGCGCAAATCCGCTGTCGGTAGCGTCGGGCCGGTTGGCATCCAGCCAACCTTACTGGCGGGTAAGGCTTATGTTCGACGGATGCAGCGGCTAGCCTTGCGACGGTGGCCCGGGACAACCATCTTGGGCAAGAAACTTGCGGAGGACCGGACTTATGGCAAGGGCAGTGGCGTTTTCCATGACGGCTATGCCCAAAAACGGTGCACAGGGCAGCTTCCGCAACACCGTGTTGAGCCTGAAGACAGATGACCTTCAGGACTGCATCCTGTCCGTGTTTCATATCGGCGACTCGTACGCACTGTTCAGTGGCGAAGCCCTCCCCGCCCCGCACACGACCACCAACGCCGACCTCCGGGAGTACCTGCTCCGCCGGCTCGCCGGAGACGACACCGGCTTGGACCTCGAGGTAAAGATCGCCCGGGTTTCAGAATCCGTCCGCTCCCGGTCGTGACCTCAACCACCGACCGTTGGATCGGGGTGTATGGCTCCTGGGGCAGAAGCTGTGACGCGGTGAAAGTCAGCCAGCAGATGGTGCACGTAATGCCGACACGTGAAAGGGTGCCCAGACGCGGTGCACCCTTTCACTTGTGTTCGGGTCAGTCCTTCTTGAAGGCGTCCTTGACCTTCTCGCCGGCCTGCTTCAAATCACCCTTGGCCTGATCGGCCTGGCCTTCTGCGCGCAGGCTTTCATCGCCGGATGCGGCGCCTGCCGCTTCCTTGCCCTTGCCGCTGGCCTTCTCAGCGGCGTTCTCGATCTTGTCGCCTAGTCCCATGGTGTTTCCTCCTCTGGTTGGCGGCCGTTCGATGCGGCCATACAGACAAGCCAAGCATGCTTAGCATTCCGTTTCAAACCCTGGAGCGTACTGGCGGCAGGAAGATGGATCCCACTGTTGCCCGCATAATCGCTGAAGGAGATCGGCAGGCGCGGGGTGAGCACGCTATCAGCCGCCGAGCTTCCTGACGCCGGATTTTTGGCGTGCGAATGATTTGACTATTTGTATGCCAGGCTGAGCAGCAGGGCCTTGAGCTGGCGGAACTTCGTGGTTGCCATCCACGCTTTGGCCGCGTCGGGGGTTGCGAAGGCGGGCTTCTTCTCATCGTCGAAGACCACGAAGGCAGACGTGACCCCGTTGGGCAGGAGAACCTGGTTGGTTCCGGAATTGTCCTGGGAGGGCAGAAACTCGTGGGCGAGCCTGACGTCCATGAAATAGTGCAGGCTGCCGGCGATGACGTCGTAACCGAACCCGAACTCGGTGGTTTTGCCGGCCTTATCAGTGATCCCGGGCACAGGCGTGTGTTCCAGGACGGTCCGCTTGGCGGGGCCGGCGGCGGCATCGCCGTACATGCCGCTGAGGACGCGGGCCACTTCGGACCCAGAGCTGTCCGCCACGACGGCCACCACGGAACCGGCCTTGTCCTTCTCAGTCAAGTACGGGCCCTGCTCGGTCCTGACTTTCCAGTCGGCTGGGTAAGTGAATGAGATGTGCCCGTCAGGGAAGGTGAAACTTTGCGTTTGCTGGGACGTTTCCGCGCCGGGAGCAGTTGCGGACGGGGTTGTTGCCGGCGCCGGTTCAGCCGTGGATGTTGGAGTAACCACTGTGGTTGTGACGGGCTGCTGCGGACTGCCCTGCTGAGCGGTACAGGCAGTGCTGGAGAGCACCATGCCTGCCAGAGTGGCTGCCGCCAACGAATGGTGCATGCTGCGTGTCTTCAATTTGTCTCCAAAGGAAGTGCGCGGACAGGGCGTACAGAGAATACCGCTCCCGCCTGCTCCTGGACATGCCCCGACCGTTAGCGCAAGGCAGGGGCTGCATGGTTCTTAAACAGAGCGCAGGGCCGGCGGAGAACCGCCGGCCCTGCACTTTTGCAACCACCACATCACCAGTGATCTGCACTCACCCGCACGCCATGCGTGACGGAGTCTTTAGAAGTGGAGCCTCTAGGACCGCAGGAAGAACGTGGCCGCAGCCCGCTCGTTCTTGCCCACCTTCGCCAATACGAGGGCACCGTCCCGGAGCACCAGGTAGGAACCAGGCACGTCGACTGACTCGAAGGAGGCGCCCGCGGCGTCCGAGAGGCCACCCCGCTGAAGGAAGGCCGACGACGATCCCTCCGTGGAGGCGATCGAAACCGCTGACCCCTGCACCCGGAGATAACGGCCCTTGGTCAGGACAGGTTCGATGACCACCGAGTTCTTCTTGGCGTACCCCGGGGCGAGCCGGAACTGGGACGCACCCAGCGCCGGGGAGGAAGCGGCGGTGACGGTGACGCCGTCGTGCGCCAGGAAAGTACCCGAAGCAGAGGCGGGTTCCAAGCGGACCGGCAGTTCGCCGTCGCCTACCGGTACACCGAAGTTCGGTGTGCCGTCCGCGTTCCAGTACAGCCGCTGCACCCGGGCGTGCCGGTTGGGGTCGTACAGCGGATCGCCCACGATGTTGCGGTAAGACCGGGCGTGGTACACGAGCACGTCCTTGCCGGCCTCGTCAACGGTGAAGGAGTTGTGGCCGGGGCCGTACTGCTTCGATCCCTCGTTGGTGGTGAACACCGGAGTGGGTGTCTTGGTCCAGGATGCCGCGTTGAGCAGGTCGGCGCCGGCATCCGCCGTCAGGAGGCCCATGCAGTAGTTGGCGTCCGTGGCGCTCGCGGAGAAGGTGACGAAGATCCGGCCGTTCCGCTTGATCACCGCGGCGCCTTCGTTGACCTTGTAGCCGCGGGTCTCCCAGTCCAGCGTCGGAACGGCAATGCGCACCGGGGTGCTGGAGAGCGTCGACGGCGACGACATGGAGGCAATGTACAGGCTGGAGTTCACGCCGGTGTCGCTCTGCGCCCATAGCAGATACCGAGTCCCGGCGTGCTCGAACGTGGTGGCATCCAGCGAGAACGTGTCGGCGTGCGTGTGCACCCGGACCGGTGCGCCCCAGACGGCGTTGGTCGGGTCCGCCGCGTCCGTGGAAATCACGTAGATCCGCACCCGGAAGACGTCGCTGCTGTCGCCGGCGGCGAAGTAGATGTGCCACTGGCCATCGAAGTGGTGTAGCTCGGGTGCCCAGATGTGGCCGCCCATGGTTCCGGAGGCGGGCCGCGTCCAGACGACCGCTTCCGACGCGCTGCCGAGCCCAGCGATGGTGGGGGAGGAGCGGACGACGATGCGGTTGTACTCGGGCACGGAGCCGGTGAAGTAGTACTTGCCGTCCGTGTGCTTCATGAGCCACGGGTCCGCACGCTGCGGCACCACGGGGTTGATCAGCGGAGCTGAATCGACGGCGGCGGCAGCGGCGGGCGCCGCCAGCAAGGCTCCGCCTCCGGCTCCCGCAACAGCGAAGGCTGCTGCTGCGGCGGTCCCGGAGCCGAGGAAGAGCCGGCGGGAGAACTGGCGGTTGACGGAATCATTCATGCTGAAAAAGTCCTTTCGACGTGCGGGAGTGACGTGCGGGAGTGACGTGCGGAGATGACGCGTGGGAGGGGCGGGAGGGGTCAGGCAGTCAGCCGGCCTTCCGGGCGAAGAGCCGCTGCAGCAGGATGAAGACGAGGAGCAGGCCGCCGATGACGATCTTGGTCCACCAGGAGCTGAGCGTTCCGTCGTAGGCGATGAAGGTCTGCACAATCCCCAGCACCAGAACGCCGACGACGGATCCCAGGACGTAGCCGGTGCCGCCCGTCAGCAGGGTGCCGCCGATGACCACGGCCGCGATAGCGTCGAGCTCCATGCCCTGGGCCGCGAGGCTGTAGCCGGAGAGGCTGTAGAAGGAGAACAGGATCCCCGCGATGGCCGAGCACAGGCCGCTCAGGGCGTAGACCAGGACCTTGGTGGCCTTCACGGGAAGGCCCATCAGCATTGCGGAGTGTTCGTTGCCGCCGATCGCGTAGACCGTCCGGCCGAAGCGGGTGTGGTGCAGGACGAAGAAGGCCGCGGCCACAATGCCCAGCGCCAGGAGGACGCCCGGCGAGACGAAGAGGTCCCCGGGCAGCGGGATCTGCGCCTGCGCCATGCCGGTGAAGAAGCCTTCGGTAACCGGGATCGAGTCGAGGCTGATGACGTAGCAGAGGCCGCGGGCCAGGAACATGCCCGCCAGCGTCACGATGAAGGGCTGGATGTCGAAGTACTGGATGATCAGCCCCATCAGGAGCCCCAGCCCGCCGCCGATGAGCAGCACCAGGACGATGACGGCCCCAGCGTTCCAGCCCTGCTGCAGCAGCGTGGCGCTCACCATCATGGACAGCGCGACGACGGCCCCCACCGACAGGTCGATGCCGCCGGTAAGGATCACGAAGGTCATGCCGACGGCGAGCACAATGAGGAAGGTGTTGTCGATGAACAGGTTCAGGAACACCTGGCCGGAGAGGAAGCTCGGGTACATCCCCGCTCCCACCGCGAACATGGCGATGAACAGGCCCACAGTGGCAAGCGTCGGCGCGTAGCGCGCGCCCCCGCGGAGGCGGCTGCGCGCCGGTGACGGCTTCTTGACGGTCAGGGGCGTAAGCGTGGACAGAGGGGACATTAGATGGCGACCTTTTCCTTTACGGCTTCCTGAGCGGCGGGCTTGGGTGCCGCCTTGAGGCGGGTGAACAGGTTCCGCGCCTTCGGCGCCTGCAGGAGGCATACGGTGATGACCACGAGCGCCTTGAACACCAGAGTCACCTCCGGCGGGATGCCCAGGGTGTAGACGGTGGTGGTCAGCGTCTGGATGATGAAGGCCCCGACGACGGTTCCCACCAGGGTGTACCGCCCGCCTGCCAGCGAGGTGCCGCCAATGACCACGGCCAGGATGGCGTCCATTTCGATGTACAGGCCGGCGTTGTTGGCGTCGGCCGCCGTGACGTTGGAGCTGATCATCAGGCCGGCGATTGCGGCGCAGACGGCGCTGAAGACGTAGACGATCCAGATGATGTTGCGGGCGCGGAGCCCGGCCAGGCGGCTGGCGACGGGGTTGATGCCGACGGCCTCGATCAGGGTTCCCAGTGCGGTGCGCCGGGTAAGGACGGCGGCCAGGGCAAAAACGGCCGCGGTGATCAGGATGGAGATCGGCAGAGTGAACAGGTACCCGGCGCCGATCGACTTGTAGGAGTCGTTCGACACGGAGACGATCTGCCCGCCCGTGATGAGCTGGGCCACGCCGCGGCCCGCCGTCATCAGCACCAGGGTGGCGATGATCGGCTGGACGCCGATGGTGGACACCAGGAAGCCGTTCCACACACCAAGGGCAAGGCCGGCGACGACGGCGATGAGGACCGCCGTCGCGGCCGTCACCGGGGAGCCGGGCTCGGGGGATGCGGCGATGTAAGCACACGAGGCCGCGCCGGCGATCGCCACCACTGCCCCCACTGAAAGGTCGATACCGCGGGTGGCGATGACCAGGGTCATGCCCAGGGCAATGAGGATGGTGGGCGCGCCGTTGCGCATGATGTCGATCAGGCTGCCGTAGAGGTGCCCGTCCTGCATCCGGAGGCTCATGAAGTCGGGCCTGAAGACCTGGTTCAGCAGCAGCAGCGCTGCGAGGGCAATCACCGGCCACGCAAGGCGGTGTTTCGAAAGGGATTTCACTGGGCACCTCCGGCGATGACCGTCATGACGTCTTCCACGGAGACGCCGTCGTTGTTGATTTCGGCGACCATCGCCCTGTCCTTGATAACCGCAACGCGGTCGCTCACGCGCAGCACTTCCTCGAGTTCGGAGGAGATGAAGAGGATGGACATGCCGTCGGCCGCGAGTTTGTTGACGAGCTTCTGGATCTGGGTCTTGGCCCCGATGTCGATGCCGCGGGTGGGCTCGTCGAGGATCAGGAGTTCGGGATGGGTCACCAGCCACCGGGCCAAAAGGACCTTCTGCTGGTTTCCGCCGCTGAGGTTGCGGATGAGTGCGTCGGGGTTGGCCGGCCGGATGTCGAGGGCCTCGATGTATTCGGCCACCAGCTCGTCCTGGACCCTGCGCGGGATGCGGCGCGCCCAGCCCTTGCTGGCCTGCATGGCCAGGACCAGGTTGTCGCGGAGCGTCAGGTCCCCGATGAGGCCTTCCTCTTTACGGTCCTCCGAGCAGAATCCAATGCGCTTGTCGATCGCTGCACGCGGGGAACGGATCTTCTGGCCCGTCCCCTTGACCTTGATGGTGCCTTCGTCGGCCTTGTCGGCGCCGAAAAAGAGCCGGGCAATCTCGGTCCGGCCGGCACCGAGCAGGCCGGCCAGGCCCACCACCTCACCCGGATAGATGGACAGGTCCACATTGGACACCGATCCCTTCCGGCCGAGGCCCCGGGCCTCGACGAACGGCGTGAGGCCGGCGCCGTTGCTGGCACGGGTCCGGGCGGGCGCCTGGTCCAGTTCGGCGAGGGCCTCCAGGTCCTTGCCGATCATCTTGGAGATGAGGCTCATCCGGGACAGGTCCCGGGTCAGGTATTCGCCCACGAGTTTGCCGTTCCGCAGGACGGTCATGCGGTCGGAGATCTCATAGACCTGCTCCAGGAAGTGGGAGACAAACAGGATGGCGACGCCGCGGTCGCGCAGGTCCCTGATGACGCGGAAAAGCTGGCTCACCTCGTCGGCATCAAGGCTCGACGTCGGCTCGTCCAGGATGAGGACCTTGGCGTTGATCTCCACCGAGCGGGCGATGGCGATCAGCTGCTGGACGGCGATGGAATGGGTGGACAGCAGCGATCCGGGATCGATGTGGTCCAGCTGCAGTTCGGCGAGGACCTCCCGGGTCCGGGACCGCACGCCTTTCCAGTCGATGGAACCCCGACGGCGGGGCTCGCGGCCCAGCAGGACGTTTTCCTCAACGGTGAGGTTGGGGCAGAGGTTGACTTCCTGGTAAACGGTGCTGATGCCGGCCGCCTGGGATTCTCCCGGCGTCGAGAACCGCTTCGGTTCGCCGAGTACCGTGACGGTGCCGGAATCAATGGTGTACACGCCCGTCAGGGCCTTGATCAGTGTGGACTTGCCGGCGCCGTTCTCACCCATCAGTGCGTGGACTTCACCCTGGAAGAGGCGGAAGTCGACGCCGTCGAGCGCCTTAACTCCTGGGAACCCAATAGCTATGTCGGTCATCTCGACGACCGGAACGATTTCGTTCATCCTCATGTCTTTTCTGTGCTGGGACTGCCGTGCTGCGGGCTGCCGCGCTGTGTCGGCCGTGCGGCTGGTATGCCGTGCGGCGGCGGGGATCCGCCGCCGCACGGACGAACAGGTGCGCCGCGGCTTAGTAGGGGCGGCTGGCAAGAACCTGCTTGGCCTGCTCCTGCGTGAAGGTGGTCTCCTCGGTGACCACACGCTCAGGCACGCTCTCGCCGGCTATGACCTTCTTGGCCAGATCCATGAGCTGGTCGCCGAGCATGGGGCTGCACTCGACGATGTAGTTGATCTTGCCGGTGCTCAGGGCGGTCATGCCGTCCTTCACGGCGTCGATCGTGATGATCTTGATGTCCTTGCCGGGAACCTTGCCGGCGGCTTCGATCGCCTCAATGGCGCCGAGGCCCTCGTCGTCGTTGTGCGCAAACACGACGTCGATGTCGGCGTTGTTCTTCAGGAAGGCCTCCATGACCTGCTTGCCGCCGCTGCGGGTGAAGTCGCCGCTCTGCGAGGCGACGATCTTCAGCTTCGGGTCAGCCTTGATGGCCTCCGCGAAGCCTTCCTTGCGGTCGTTCGCCGGTGCCGATCCGGTGGTGCCCTGGATTTCCACGATGTTGACGGTGTCCGTGGCAGACGCGGAGTCCTTGACCAGCCAGTCCCCGGCCTTCTTGCCTTCCTCCACGAAGTCAGAACCAAGGAAGGTCTTGTACAGGGTCTTGTCCGAGGAGTCCACGGCGCGGTCAGTCAGGATGACCGGAATTTTCGCGGTCTTGGCTTCCTTCAGCACCGTGTCCCAGCCCGATTCCACCACGGGGGAGAAGGCAATGACATCGACCTTCTGCTGGATGTAGGAGCGGATTGCCTTGATCTGGTTCTCCTGCTTCTGCTGGGCGTCGGAGAACTTCAGGTCCACTCCGGCCTTCTTCGCCGAATCCTGGACCGACTTGGTGTTGGCGGTGCGCCAGCCGCTTTCGGCGCCCACCTGGGCGAAGCCCATGGTGATCTTGTCATCACCGGAGTTGCCGGCAGCACTGCCGGCACCTGCGGTTCCGCCGCACGCAGTGAGGGTAAGCATTGATGCGGCGGCCACCGCAAGCAGGGATTTCTTAAACACAACATCCTCCCGGAAGCGTTAGTTACATGCAGGCGGGAGACTTCGAACACCGCCGTTGCTGCAAGTGAGCTGATGAGCTCTGCGACCCATTGTGAACGCTAACAATCTGGAACGTCAAGTAGCCCGGGTCACAATTTCGAGCACACATGCAAAGCCTGCCGATTTTCGAGAATGCCCTTTACAAGAGCTGAAAGATGTCGAATACTCGACTGCGGCCGGCGATTTGTTAGCGTTCACAAAAACTGCTGTTCATCACAGCCTGTTCAAACCAGTGCCGGCGAACCGTTCAATGGAGAAAGGCCTTCCCTTCCATGCCATCCAAACCATCAAGACCCGCCAGACGGACCTGCACCATGGTGCTTGCCGGGTCCCTGACGGCCGCGCTGCTGTCAATGACGCCGGCCCTCGGCGCGAATGCCGAGTCTGCCCAGAACCGGACCATCAGCATCGACGCCGCCGGCTCCGGGCCTTCGATCGATTCGACCATGTACGGAGCCTTTTACGAGGACATCAACCAGGGCGCCGACGGCGGCATCTACGCGGAACTTGTCCAGAACCGGTCCTTTGAATTCAACTCCGGGGACAACCGCACCTACACCCCGATGACCGCCTGGGAAACCCTGAAGCGGGGCAGCGACGGAACAATCGCCGTCGTCAATGACAACAACCGGCTGAATGAAAACAACCGGAATTACCTGCAGATCAACGCCACCTCCGCCGGCGCGGGAAGCGGCGCCGGAGTGGGGGTGCGCAACAGCGGCTGGAACGCCGGACAGAAGCTCGAGGCGCACAAGAAGTACAACTACTCGGTATGGGCACGCACCTCCAACCCCGCCGGATCCACGCTCGCCGTGACCCTGGAAACCCCGGAAGGCACCCGGCTGGACATCGCCACGGTCAAGGTCAAGGGCGACAGCTGGGCCAAGTACGAGGTGACCTTGTCACCCAAGTCCTCCACGGGCGCCGGCCGGCTCGCCACCCTTGTCCAGGGAACCGGCACCGTCCGCCTCGACATGGTTTCCCTGTTCCCCAAGGACACCTGGAACGGCAGGGAAAACGGCCTCCGCAAGGACCTCGCCGAGAAGATCAATGACCTGCACCCCGGGTTCCTGCGCTTCCCCGGCGGCTGCATCGTCAACACCGGCAGCTACGACACCTACTCGGCGCCCAACTACACGCGGGCCCGCACCTACCAGTGGAAAGACACCATCGGTCCGGTGGAACAGCGCCCGGCCAACCGGAACTTCTGGGGCTACAACCAGACGTACGGCCTGGGCTACATGGAGTACTTCCAGTGGGCCGAGGACATGGGGGCTGCCCCCGTGCCTGTGGTCCCGGTGGGCGTGACCGGCTGCGGCGACACCAACCAGGCCCCGGACCAGGCAACGCTTGACCGCTACATCCAGGACACCCTGGACCTGATCGAGTTTGCCAACGGCGACGCCAGCACCGAGTGGGGCGCCAAGCGCATCGCGTACGGCCACCCCGCACCGTACAAACTGGACCGCATCAGCCTCGGCAACGAGGAGTACAAGCCTGCGTTCAAGCAGTACTTCACCCAGTTCTACAACGCCGTCCGGAAGGCCCACCCCGAGATCAAGATCATCGGAAACACGGGGCCCTCCAGCCAGGGGCCCGAGTTCGAGGACCTCGCCAACTTCAACGCCACAACGGGCGTGGACCTCGTTGACGAGCACTACTACAACACGCCCTCATGGTTCCTGAACAACAACCACCGCTACGACTCCTACGACCGCAACAGCTACAAGGTCTTCCTCGGCGAGTACGCGTCGCAGGGCAACAAGCCGGCGAACGCCCTGGCCGAAGCCTCGTACATGACCGGCCTGGAGCGGAACGCTGACGTGGTCAAGATGGCGTCCTACGCGCCGCTGATCGCGAACGAGGCCAACACGCAGTGGAGCCCGGACATGATGTTCTTCAACGGAACGTCCGTGCGGACCACCCCCAACTACGAGGTCCAGAAGCTGTTCATGAACAACGTGGGCAACCAGGTGGTTCCGAGCACGCAGGACAACCCGGCCTCCACCGTGGTGCCGATTTCCGGCAAGATCGGCCTGTCCACGTGGGCCACCTCCGCCCGGTACGACGACGTCAAGGTCACCGGGGCGGACGGCGCCAACCTGTTCAGCGACGACTTCTCCGGAACGGCGGCTGCATGGACCGGCAACGACACCGGATCCTGGTCCATCCAGGACGGCGCCTATGTCCAGTCCAGCACCACCGCCCAGAACACCATGGTGACCGCCGGAAACGCCGACTGGAGCAACTACACGCTCAGCACCAAGGCAACCAAGCTCGCCGGATCTGAAGGCTTCCTGGTCTCCTTCGGCGTCAAGGACACCGGAAACTACTTCTGGTGGAACCTGGGCGGCTGGAACAACACGAAGTCCGTAGTCGAAAAGGCCGTCAACGGCGGCAAGACGAACGTCATCGAAAAGAACACCGTGATCCAGACCGGGCACGAATACGACATCCGGATCGAGGTCTCCGGGCGCACGGCCAAGCTCTACCTGGACAACGTCCTGTGGGGCACCGTGGACGACACGCAGGCCGATCCCGTCTACTCCGTGGTCACGAAGGACGCCAAGTCTGGCGACACCATCGTGAAGGTGGTCAACACGAAGGCTGAAAAGACGCCGGTGGACATCAAGGTGGCGGGTGCGTCCAGCCTCAGCTCCACGGCCGCGGTGACCACCCTGACCCAGACCGCCGACGGGCAGAACCTGGCTCCGGCGTCGAGCACCTTCAACGGAGCCGGAGCGGCATTCACCTACGAGTTCGAGCCCAGCTCGGTGACCTTCATCCGGCTCGCCGCAGCCGGCAAGTAAGCGGCACACCAAAGCCACGGCTTTGACCGGGAAGGCCCGGCTGGATTGCACAGCCGGGCCTTCCCCATTAATCCGGCCAGTCCGACGTCGTCCCTTCCCGATTGCTTTCTTCCCGCCATTTCAACAGCGTTCCCATTCCAAGCAGCGGCCTTCGGGCCGCCCGAACGAAAGTGTCTCAATGCTCCCTACCCGCTCACGGGCCCGCACGGGCCCGGCATTGATTACCGCCGCAGCGCTGGCGCTCGGCGGGCTCATCGCCGCAGCCCCGGCCCATGCCGCCGTCGACGGCGGCCTGGTCCTTAAATACAACCTGACGGAAACCGCCGGCACTGTGGCGGAGGACAGCTCCGGCAACGGCCGCAACGGCGTGATCAGCGGTGACGCCACCACGCTGGGCAGTGAAGGGCTGCAGCTCGGCGGGACCAACGCCCACGTCCGCCTCCCGAACGACGTCATGCGCGGGCTCGATTCCATCACCGTCTCCACGGACGTGAAGATCGCGGCTGACCAGGGCGCTCCCTACTTCATCTGGGGGATGGGCAACACCACCAGCGGCAGCGGCAACGGCTACCTCTTCACCACCGGCAACGCGTACCGGTCCTCCATCGCCAGCGGCAACTGGTCTACAGAGCAGACCCTCAGCGCCAACCGGGACCTGGCGCGCGGGGCCTGGAAAACCATCACTTACACGCTCAGCGGCGGCACCGCCGTCCTCTACGAGGACGGCACCGAGGTCGCCCGGAAAACCGGCGTCACCATCACCCCGGGAAGCATTGGCGGAGGAACGACGACGGCGAACTACCTCGGGCGGTCCGTCTACAGCGGAGACAAGTACCTCAAGGGCCAGGTCCGCGACTTCCGCATCTACAACCGTGCACTCCGGGCCGACGAGGTGCGGGAGCTCGGATACGTTTCGCCCGAGCAGCGGGTTGCCCTCGACCTGCAGGACCTCTCGCCGGGGGACACCTCCGCGGTGACCGCCAACCTTAAGCTGCCCGCCACCGGGCCGAACGGCTCGGCCTACGCCTGGTCCTCCTCGGATCCGGCCATCGTGTCCGCACAGGGAGCAGTGACCCGGCCGGCCCACGGAACAGGAGATGCGACGGTGACGCTGACCGCCACTGCCACCTCAGGTGGGGCATCGGCGTCGAAATCCTTCACCGTCACGGTCCCGGAAGACATCAGCGACGACCAGAAGGTCGCTGAGGCCGCCACAGCCCTGAACGTGTGGGACGCGGATGCGATCCGCGGGAACATCAGCCTGCCGACGGCGGGGCTGTACGGCACCAAGGTGGCGTGGGAGTCGAGCGATACCGCGGCGATCACGGCCACCGGCGAGGTGACGCGGCCGGGCTACGGCAGCGAGCCGGTGAAGCTTAACCTGCACGCCACAGTGTCCCTCGGCAAGACCAAGGACAGGAAGAAGTTCCGGGTCACGGTGCTGCCGCTGCCCAAGGCCGAGCCCAAGGAGGGCTACGCCTTCGCTTACTTCACCGGCAACGACCTCGCCGGCGAGAACATCTACATGGCCGCCAGCCGCGGCAACGACGCACTCAAGTGGGACGAACTGAACGGCGGCAAGCCGGTCCTCAAGTCGGGCCTCGGCACCAAGGGCCTGCGCGATCCGTTCATCATCCGCTCCCCGGAAGGCGACAAGTTCTACATGATCGCCACGGACCTCTCCATCGGAAGCGGCACCAGCTGGGACTCCTCACAGCGCCAGGGCAGCCAGTCCATCGAGGTGTGGGAGTCGACTGACCTGGTGAACTGGTCCGAACAGCGCCATGTGAAGGTTTCGCCGGATAGCGCAGGGAACACGTGGGCGCCGGAAGCGCACTACGACGAGAAGATCGGCGCCTACGTGGTCTACTGGGCCTCCAAGATTTACGCCGACAACGACCCCAACCACACCGGGGGCACGCACAACAAGATGATGTACTCCACCACCCGGGACTTCAGGACCTTCACCGAGGCCAAGGTGTGGAACGACCCAGGCAACTCGGTGATCGATTCCACGGTCATCAAGGAGGGCGACTCGTACTACCGGTTCACCAAGGACGAGGGCCAGGTCTCCGGCTGCCTGGACATCATGCAGGAAAAGTCGAGCGACCTGCTGGCCGTTGACCTGCCGGCCACGAACCCGCGCAACTGGACGCTGATGGGCAACTGCATCGGCAAGAAGGCCGGAACCGGCGGCGTGGAAGGGCCCACCATCTTCAAGTCGAACACCGAGGAGAAGTACTACCTGTTCGTTGATGAATTCGGCGGCCGCGGCTACATCCCGCTGGAAAGCACCAGCCTCGAAAACCCGAACTGGAAGCTCTCCACCAACTATGAACTGCCCCGGGCACCGCGCCACGGCACGGTCCTGCCGGTCACCAAGGCGGAGCTGGAACGGCTGCACGCGCAGCTGTGATGTATTTCTGGATAGCTGAAACCGAGGGGTTCCGTCCGCACCGGCGGAACCCCTCGGTTTATTTCTTGCCGTACTTCTTGTGGACAGCCTGCTTGCTGACGCCGAGGGCGTTCGCAATCGCCTCCCAGGACAGGCCAGCGAGGCGGGCCCGCCGGACGAGGGCAGCTTCCGCCCGCCCGATTTCACGGTGCAGCTCAGCAACGGCCTGCAGCCCATTCACCGGATTATTGCCGTCCATGGATCCCACCAGGGTTTTCAACCGGTCCACCTCCATGGCGTCAACCATAGTTGACGACACGTGCTGCGTCAATGAAAGTTGACGCCCCTGTGGCCAGGCCTACAATCCTTTGTAGTGATTTTCGCCCGCTCTCACAGGAGTTTCTATGATCCGGAAGGCCGTTGCCGGCGACGCCGCTGCCCTGGCTGACTTGGCCGCGGCCACTTTCCCGCTCGCTTGCCCGCCCGGATCCTCGCCGGAGGACATCCGGCTCCACCTGAAGCGGACGCTCAGTGCGGACAAATTCGCGGAGTACCTCGCCGACAGCAAGATTGCCATCCTGGTGCTTGAGCAGGGCGGCCGGCTTGATGGTTACACCCTGCTGGTCGACCGGCGGTCAACGGACCCCGATGTGCTCCGCGCCCTGGGCACACACCCGTCCGTCGAGCTGAGCAAGTGCTATGTGCACCCGGACCACCACGGACGGGGCGCGGCCTCCACGCTCATGCGGACCTCGCTGGACTGGGCCGCGGACCAGGGGGCGGCAAGCGTCTGGCTGGGGGTCAACAGCCAGAACGCCAAGGCCATCCGCTTCTACGAGAAATCAGGCTTCACCAAGGTGGGGACGAAGTCATTCACTTTGGGCGACTCGGTGGAGATCGACTTCATCCTGGAGTGCCCCCTTCCGGGGAAGGGCTGACGGCTGCGCTCCCGCGAGGCGCCCGCCTCCTCGGAAAGGAGGCGAGTAGCTGCTGCCGCAAAGTCAGCCGGCTGCTCCGGACCACCACGATCACTGCGAGCAATCCGGTCAGCAGGACGACGGCGCCGCCGGCGGCCACCGACCAGCGGGCGCCGAAGGTGCTGCCAAGCCAGCCCATGAGCGGGGCCCCCAAGGCAGTCCCGCCCTGCAGGGTCGCCAGATAAAGGGCAAGCACTCGTCCCCGGAACTGCGGCTCCACTGAGAGCTGGATGCTTGTATTGCAGCTGTTCAGGAAGGTAATCGATGCGAGGCCGACCGGCACCAGAATGGCGGCGTACAGCCAGAACGACGGCGAGACGCTGCCGATCAGGGTAAAGAGGCCCAGCCCCAGCGCTCCGCCGAGCAGGAAACGCAGCCGGGGGCGGGACCTGCGTGCGGCGAGCAGTGCTCCGGCCAGTGTCCCGACAGCCATGATGGAGCCCAGAAGTCCGAATTCACCGGGCCCCATGCCGAATTCCGCCGTGGCCATCAGGGCGTTGGTGATGGGAAAGTTCATGCCGAAGGCCCCCAGGACGCCGACCAGGACGAGGATCAGCACCAGATCCGGACGGCGGCGGACATAGCCCAGCCCCTCGGCCACCTGGTGTTTGCTGCGGGCGGCCGGCGCAGCCGGGACCAGCTCCGATGCGCGGATCCGGGCCAGCGAGATCAGCACTGCGGCGAAACTGGCGGCGTTGAGCAGGAAAACGGGGCCGGTGCCAACCCACGCAATGAGCACGCCTGCGATCGCGGGCCCTGTGAGCCGGGCGGTGTTGAAGGAGGCGGAGTTGAGGGACACTGCGTTGGCGATATGGTCCTGCCCCACGAGTTCGGAGACGAAGGACTGGCGTGCCGGCCCGTCAATGGCGCTGGCCAGCCCAAGGCAGAGAGCGGCCGCATACACCTGCCACAGTTGCGCCGCGCCGGTCACCACCAGGAGCCCCACAACCAGCCCGCACAGGCCCATGGCCGTCTGCGTCCACAGCAGGATCACGCGTTTCCGGTACCGGTCTGCGAGCACTCCTGCGTAGGGGCCAAGCAGCAGCATGGGAAGGAACTGCAGGGCCGTGGTGATGCCGACGGCGGTGCCGGAATGGTCCGTGAGGACGGTCAGGACCAGCCAGTCCTGGGCGACCCTCTGCATCCAGGTGCCGATGTTGGAGACGAGCGCCCCGCCCGCCCACAGCCGGTAGTTGGGGTTCTGCAATGCCCGGAAGGTGGCGCTCACAGGGCGCTCATTTCCTGCATGATGTGCGCCGCGCGGCTCAGTGTCAGCCGGTCCTCCGGGCTCAAACCGGCCACCCGCTTGGCCAGCCAGGCGGTCCGCTGTTCCCGCGCCTCTTCCAGGACGTCCACCCCCGCAGGGGTGATGCCTACCTGAATTTGGCGGCCGTCCTCCGGGTGCGCTGACCGGGACACAAAGCCCTGCTCTGCAAGGGCGTTGACGATCCGGGTCATCGAAGGTGCTTGCACATGCTCCCGCGCCGCCAGCTCCCGGGGCGTGCGCGGGCCGTCACTGTGAAGCTGGGCCAGCACCGTGTACTGGCCCGGCGTGATGATGTCTCCGGTCGCTTCTACCCGAAGCCGGCGGGAGGTCCGCATCACGGCGGTCCGAAGGTCGATTGCCAGGATGTCCGGCCTGATTGATTGTGGGGTTTCTTGGTGTGCCGCTTCGGTCGCAGGCATTGAGGAAGTGCGCCTCCTTTTCGTTGGCGAATTAGTTAGCAACGCTAATTAGCGTCTCTAACCATCATCCGCCGACTGTTCCCGCGAGGCAACCCATACGTAGGCGAATGTGAGCTATTTCGCCTTCGGTGCCGCCGTGCTTGCGCGGATCACGAGTTCGGTGGGCACCAGGGTTACGCCGGGTTCGGTGGTGTTGGTGCGGATCTGCTGCAGGACGTTGTCCACGCACCGGTTGCCGACGTCGGCGAAGTTCTGGTGGACCGTGGTGAGCGGGGGAGCGTAGGAGGAGGCTTCGGGGACGTCGTCGAAGCCGACCAGGCTGATGTCCTCGGGAACTGATTTTCCCTTTTCCCGCAAGGCCCGCAGCAGGCCCAGGGCCATGTGGTCGTTCGCCGCGAACACCGCGGTGCAGCCCGGTTCGTCGGCGAGCCGGAGCCCCGCTGCATAGCCGGAGTCCGCTGACCAGTCGCCGCGGAGCACGGGCGGGACGGCCCTGCCGGCGGCGGTGAGGGTGCTGCGCCAGGCGGCGGCGCGCCGTTCGGCGGCGAAGGATTCTTCGGGCCCGGCGACGTGCCAGACCGTCTCGTGGCCCAAATCCAAAAGGTGCCGGACCGCTTTGTGGGCGCCGTCGGCCTGGTCGGTGTCCACCACGCTGTACTGCTCGCCGGCGTCGGAATCGACGACGACGACCTTCACTCCCGGGGGCAGCGTAACTGTCGCTGCATCCAGGAGGTGGACCTCCATGATGGCGATCACTGCGTCGACGGCGAGTTCGCCCATTCGGGAGAACGCACCCTGGATCCCGGCCTGGGTTGGGGCTGTAACCGGGATCAGTGTGATGGCGAAGTCCTGCCGCGCCGCGTGCAGCGCGATGGCCTCCAGGGTGCGCATGTTCCCGAGCGAAGACAGTGAGAACGTGATCACGCCGATGGTCCGGAAGCTGCCGCGCTTGAGCGCCCGGGCCGCGCTGTTCGGCCGGTATCCGAGCTCGTTCATCGCCGCAATGACCTGGCGCCGCGTGCTTTCGATGACGTCCGGGCTCCCGTTGGACACCCGCGAAACCGTTTGGGAGGAGACGCCGGCGAGCTTGGCGACGTCGGCCATGGACACCTGCGGCTTTCGCCGCAGTGCGGCGCCTGCCGCGCCCCCTGCAGCGGACAGATTGTGGACCGGGGCTTGACCGGGTTCGTGCTCCATGTCACCATCGTACCAATCATGTTTGCGCAAACACTAACAAAAGATCACACCGATGTTTACGCAAACAGAACACCTTCCGTCACCCGCCCGGTGACGCAGCCCTACAGAGGACCTTTCATGACAATGACGTCCCCGCAAGTCGCAGCGCGAGCCGGAGCGGGCGCCCCTGCAGGCCAATCGAGCCGCCGCGCCAGCCGGCGTTCCTGGGCAGGCTGGTGGTTCATCGGCCCGTTCATGGCCGTGTTCGCCCTGGTTTTCCTTGCCCCGATCGCTTACTCCATCTACCTGAGCGTTTTCCGCAACCAGCTCATCGGCGGTACGGCGTTCGTGGGCCTGGACAACTACGCCCGGGCCCTGGGCGACGCTCAATTCTGGTCCGCATTGGGGAGGGTTTCCCTGTTCCTGGCAGTCCAGGTTCCGGTCATGCTGTTCATCGCCCTCGTTGTGGCCCTCGCCCTGGACAGCGGCCGGCTTTACGGAAGGTCGTTCTTCCGGATCTCGATCTTCCTTCCCTATGCTGTGCCGGCGGTCGTCGCCACGCTCATGTGGGGCTTCATGTACGGCACCCGCTTCGGCCTGGTGGGAAACATCAACCAGGCCTTCGGCCTGAACCTGCCCAGCCCGCTCTCCTCTGAACTGGTGCTGGCCTCCATTGGAAACATCGTCACCTGGGAATTCATCGGCTACAACATGCTGATCTTCTACTCCGCCCTGACCGTCATTCCCAAGTCGCTCTATGAGGCCGCCGAGATCGACGGCGCCGGCCAGCTGAGGGTCATCACCGCCATCAAGCTGCCGGCCATCCGCGGCGCCATCGTGGTGGCCAGCATCTTCTCCGTGATCGGCAGCTTCCAGCTCTTCAACGAGCCCAGCATCCTCAAGAGCCTCTCACCCAACACCATCTCGACCTACTTCACACCCAACCTGTACGCCTTCTCCCTGTCGTTCTCCGGGCAGCAGTACAACTACTCCGCCACGGTGGCGATCATCATGGGGCTGATCACCATGGCCATTGCCTATGCCGTCCAGGTCCGCGGCATGCGAAAGGAGCGCTGACCATGAGCGTTCAGACAGCCGCCCGTCCCGGCAGCGCCGGCGCATCATCCCCGGCCAAATTCCGCACCACGCGTCTGCGGCCCGCACGGATAGGACGGCGCTCGCGCCGCAGCCTGGCACTGACTCTGCTGATGGGACTTGTCCTGCTGTACAGCCTGGCCCCGCTGTTCTGGCTGCTGGTCAACGCCACCAAAACCCAGGACGGCCTCCTCAACTCCTTCGGCCTGTGGTTCGACGGCGATTTTGCCCTCTGGGACAACATCGCCCGGACAGCAACTTACGACGGCGGGATCTTCCTGCGCTGGTTCGCCAACACGGTCCTTTACGTCGTCCTCGGCGCCGGCGGTGCCACGTTCCTCGCCGTCCTCGGCGGCTACGCGCTGGCGAAGTTCGACTTCCCCGGCCGGAAGGCGGTGTTCGCCGTCGTGATCGGCGCGGTGGCCATCCCGGGCACGGCCCTCGCCGTTCCCACCTTCCTCATGTTCAGCCAGATGGGCCTCACCAACACTCCGTGGGCCGTGATCATCCCCTCGCTCATCTCGCCCTTCGGCCTGTACCTCATGTGGACCTTCGCCTCCGAGGCCATCCCCACCGAGATCATGGAGTCCGCCCGGATCGACGGCGCCAGCGAGGCACGCACGTTCTTCCAGGTCTGCCTGCCGCTGCTGACCCCGGGCATCGTCACCGTGCTGCTCTTCACCATGGTGGCCACGTGGAACAACTACTTCCTGCCGCTGATCATGCTGAAGAACCCGGACTGGTACCCCCTTACCCTGGGCCTGAATGCCTGGAACGCGCAGGCCGCCACCGCTGGCGGAGAAGCCATCTTCAACCTCGTCATCACAGGATCCCTGCTCACCATCCTGCCGCTGATCGCAGCGTTCCTGCTGCTCCAGCGCTACTGGCAGTCCGGCCTTTCCGCCGGAAGCGTCAAAGAATAACGCCCCGTCCACCCTCATCAACAACGCAGTTAGAAGGAAGACCATGATCAAGACCCTGACCCGCCGCGGCCTGCTGCAGAGCTCCGCCGTCGCCGCCGCGCTCGCACTGGGGCTCACCGCCTGCGGAGGCGGCGGCAACGCGGCGCCGCAGCAAACGGTCAACAGCGACGCCGTCGAGCAAGCCCTCCAGAAGGGCGGCAAGCTGACGGTGTGGGCCTGGGACCAGTCGCTGAAGAAGGTCGCTGAAGGCTTCGAGGCCAAGTACCCCAACGTGGACGTCAACCTGGTCAACGCGGGCACCGGCAACGACCAGTACACCGCCCTGCAGAACGCGATCTCCGCCGGCTCCGGCGTGCCGGACGTCGCGCAGATCGAGTACTACGCACTTCCGCAGTTTGCCCTCAGCAAATCACTGGCAGACCTCGGCCAGTTCGGCGCCGCCGACCTCGACGGCACTTTCACGGCCGGTCCTTGGTCCTCGGTGCAGGCGCAGGGCGGCGTTTACGGCCTTCCCATGGACTCCGGCCCCATGGCCCTGTTCTACAACAAGGAACTGTTCGACAAGCACGGCATCGCAGTGCCCACCACCTGGGACGAATTCCTCGAGGCCGGACGCGCGCTGAAGAAGGCGGACCCCAAGGCCTACATCGCCAACGACACCGGCGACGCCGGCTTCACCACCAGCATGATCTGGCAGGCCGGTGGTAAGCCCTACCAGGTGGACGGCACCAACGTCGGCGTGAACTTCTCCGACGCCGGGTCCACCAAGTTCGCCGAGACCTGGCAAAAGCTCATCGACGAGGACCTCCTGGCACCCATCAGCTCCTGGAGCGACGAGTGGTACAAGGGCCTCGGCAACGGAACCATCGCCACCCTGTCCACCGGTGCCTGGATGCCGGGGAACCTCGTCTCCGGCGTCGCCGACGGGGCCGGCAAATGGCGCGTCGCCCCTCTGCCGCAGTGGGAAAAGGGTGCCACCAGCAGCTCCGAAAACGGCGGCAGTTCCCTGGCCATCCCCGCCGCCAGCAGCCAGGCCGCGCTGGCCTACGGCTTCCTGAAGTACTCCAACGTGGAGGAAGGCGTCCAAACCCGGATCGACGGCGGGGCGTTCCCCGCCACCGCAAAGGACCTCGCGTCCGAGAAGTTCCAGAACACCGAGTTCAAGTACTTTGGCGGCCAGAAGGCCAACCAGATCTTCGCCGAATCAGCGAAGAACGTTCCCGCCGGCTGGTCCTACCTGCCCTTCCAGGTCTACGCCAACAGCATCTTCAACGACACCGCCGGCCAGGCCTACGTCTCCGGCACCAAGCTCAAGGACGGCCTGACCGCCTGGCAGAAGGCCTCGGTCAAGTACGGCACCGAGCAGGGCTTCACGGTCAAGGAATAACAGGCCTCACCTAAACCGCCCCACCTCGGCGGACGCGCCCGCCCGGCGCGTCCGCCGCCATCCCAGCACACAGCCACCAAGCACACGGCCACCCAACTTCGCGGCCGCTTAGCCGCGCCCAAAATAGGAGATCCATGTCCCTCGCCACCAACCACCGCTGGCTGCGCTGGCCGTCCCCGGACACCAAGCGGCTGGCCTTCGGCGCCGACTACAACCCCGAGCAGTGGCCCCGCGAGGTCTGGGCCGAGGACGTGCGCCTCATGCAGGAGGCCGGAGTCAACATCGTCTCCCTCGCCATCTTCTCCTGGGCCCGGCTCCAGCCCGCGCGGGATACCTGGGACTTTTCCTGGCTCGACGACATCATCGACCTGCTCCACGCCAACGGCATCGCCGTGGACCTCGCCACCGCCACCGCCTCCCCGCCGCCGTGGCTCGCAGCCGAACACCCGGAAATCCTGCCGGTCACCCACAACGGCGAAACCCTCTGGCCGGGCGGCCGGCAGCACTGGCGGCCCACATCCCCGGTCTTCCGCGAGCACGCGCTGGCGCTCGTGCGAACCATGGCGGAGCGGTACAGGGACCACCCCGCCGTCTGCGCCTGGCACGTTTCCAACGAACTCGGCTGCCACAATATCTATGACTATTCCGACGACGCCGCGGCCGCCTTCCGCGTCTGGCTTCAAAACCGCTACGGCACCCTTGAGGAGCTGAACACCGCCTGGGGGACCGACTTCTGGTCCCAGCGCTACGCGGACTGGAACCACATCTTCCCGCCGCGCAAGGCAGCGTCCTACCCGAACCCCACGCAGCAGCTGGACTTCAAGCGGTTCTCTTCGGACTCGCTGCGGGACTACCTCCGCGGCGAACGCGACATCCTCAACAGCATCACCCCGGACATCCCCGTCACCACCAACTTCATGGTGATGGGGGAGACGAAGGGAATGGATTACGCGGCCTGGGCCGCCGACGTCGACTTCGTCTCGAATGACCACTACGTGGTCCCGGGTCCGCAGGACCACGACGAGCTCTCCTTCTCCGCGAACCTGACCGGCAACATCGCCGGCGGCAACCCCTGGTTCCTGATGGAGCACTCCACCAGCGCCGTCAACTGGCAGCCCGTGAACACGCCCAAGAAGCCCGGGGCCCTCGCCAGGGACTCGCTCACCCATGTGGCGCACGGGGCAGATGCGGTCTGCTTCTTCCAGTGGCGGCAGTCGCGCGCCGGGGCGGAAAAGTACCACTCCGCGATGGTGTCGCATGCCGGCAGCAACAGCAGGCTCTTCCGCGACGTCACCGTCCTGGGCCGGACGCTTGGCGAACTCTCGGCGATCACGGGCAGCCGCCGTGAGCCCGCAAAGGCCGCAATCCTGTTCGACTGGGACTCCTGGTGGGCCAGCGAGCTGGACTCCCATCCGAGCGACCGGCTCCGCTACCGGCAGGAGGCCCTCGACTGGTACTCCGCGTTCCTGGCCAACGGCATCCGCGCCGACGTCCTCCCGGCGGCGGCCTCGCTTGAGGGGTACCAGCTGGTCATCGCGCCGGTCCTGCACGTGGTGCCGGCGGAGCTGCGTTCGCGCCTGAATAGCTTCGTCGAAGCAGGCGGCCACCTCGTGACCACGTACTTCTCGGGCATCGTGGACCAGAACGACCACGTGTGGCTAGGTGGATACCCCGGCGCCCTCAGCGATCTGCTGGGAATCCGGGTGGAAGAGTTCGGACCGCTGGCCCCCGGGGAAGAGGCCACGCTCGACGACGGGTCAACCGGAACGCTGTGGGCCGACTCGGTGGCCACCACCTCGGGCGACACGAAGGTCCTGCGCCGGTTCACCTCCGGTGACCATGCCGGCGAACCTGCCGTTACCCGGCGCCGCGTGGGCAACGGATCCGCCGGCTACGTGGCGACGCGACTCGGACCCGACGGCCTGGTCCCGGTCCTGCGGGAATTCGCCCACCTGGCCGGCGTCGGGTCTGAACTGCCCGCGGAACTCCGGGGCGCCGTCGAACTCGCCGTCCGCACGGGGGAGGACGGGCGCTTCCTTTTCCTGATCAACCGCATGGACCAGGCCGTCGACATCTCGGCAGTGCCCGGAACCGCCCTCACGGGCGAACGCACCGCCGAACGTACCGCCAAGCTTGCCGCCCGCGGCGTGGCCGTCCTCCACAACCCCCGATAAACCAAAGCGCCAAATAAAGCAGCAGTCCCCAGAGAACAGCAGCATCACCGCACCGAAGGGAATTCAATGACGAACAGATCCAGACGGCCCTGGGCCGTGACCGCCGCCGGCGTCACCGCGGCGGTCTTCTCCGCAGGGCTCGTGGCCGGGCCCGCGCTCGCCGCGCCGGCCCCGGCCAAGGCAGCCGACGAAACCGTGCCTGCCGGCGCCGTGACCGTACGGCCGGACCCGTCCTACCAGGGCGAGGCCTTCGAAGGGTGGGGTACCAGCCTGGTCTGGTTCGCCAACGCCACCGGTGACTACCCGGACGAAGTCCGCAACAAGCTCGCGGACATGGTCTTCGGCGACGACGGGCTGAACCTCAACATCGCGCGGTACAACGTCGGCGGCGGCAACGCCCCCGACGTGAAGGACTACCTCCGTGCCGGCGGCGCGGTGGAAGGCTGGTGGAAGGCGCCCGCCGGTACCACGCGGGAGGACAAGGACTGGTGGGATCCGGCGAACCCGGAGCACTGGAACCTCGATGCCGACCAGACACAGCGTTGGTGGGTTGACCGGATCAAGAACGACGTCACGCACTGGGAAGCCTTCAGCAACTCCCCGCCGTGGTTCCAGACGGTCAGCGGCTACGTTTCGGGCGGCTTCAACTCCTCGCAGGACCAGCTGCGGACCGAGAGCGTTGACGGTTTTTCCTCCTATCTGGTCGGCGTAGTCAAGCAGCTTGAAAAGGCCCACGGCATCAAGATCGACACGATCGATCCCATGAACGAACCGAACACGCCGTATTGGGGAACCAGCCTGAATGCGGCGGGCCAGCCCGTTGGCGGACGGCAGGAGGGCGCCCACATGGGTCCCGAACTGCAGCAGAAGGTGGTCCGGTCGCTGGCCAAGGCCCTCGCCGGCGCGGACACTGGCGCCGTCATCAGCGCCATGGATGAGACCAACCCCTCGACGTTCGCCAACAACTGGAACAGCTATTCCGCGGATGCAAAGGAGAGCGTCGCGCAGCTCAACGTCCACACCTACGGGACCGGGCAGCGGACAGCCGTCCGGGACATCGCCAAGGGCGAGGACAAGCCGCTCTGGATGAGCGAGACCGGCGGCTCATGGATGGACGGCCAGAACTTCACGAGCATGCAGCCGGGCCTTGGCCTGGCCCAGCACATGGTCAACGACCTCCGCGAGCTGGAGCCCGAGGCCTGGGTGTTCTGGCAGCCCGTTGAGGACTACAACAACATGAAGCCGGGCGGCGAGAGCGCCATCGGCTCCAACTGGGGCGAGATCCAGCTGCCCTTCGACTGTGCTGCCGGGGACACCCTCGAAAGCTGCCCGATCTACACGAACACCAAGTACAACACCGCGCGGAACTTCACGCACTACATCAAGCCCGGGGACCGGCTGGTAACAGTGAACGACCTGAACAGCGCGGCCGCGGTCTCGGACTCCGGAGCCACTGTGGTGCACGTCAACGACAGCAAGCAGCAGCGCCCGGTGGCCCTGGACCTTTCCGGATTCGGAGCCGTCCAGGGAAACGCCACCGTGACTCCGGTGACCAGCGACGCGTCCGGTGCGCTCGTGCAGGGTGAGCCGGTCGCCGTCGGAAAGGACCGCACTGCGGTCCTCACGGTGCCGGCCGAGTCCGTCACGACATTCCTGGTCAACGGTGTGCACGGCGTGGCCAAGGACGCCGCCCTCGTGCAGGCGGACCACGTCTACAGCCTCAAGGGCGTGGAAAGCGGCAAGTCCCTCACCCAGGGAATCGGCAGCGCAGCCGTCATCCGTTCCGGAGCCGGCGCCGACCAACAGTGGAACATCCGCCGCCTCAGCGGCGAAAACAGCAGCCGTGCCCGCTACGCCATTGAAACGCCCGACGGCGGGCGGCAGCTCGCCGTCGTCGACGGAACGCCCCAGCTGGTGCCTTCGGAGGCAACGCCGGCCGGCGCCGCGCAGTGGACCATGTCCACCACCGGCGACGGCACGTACACGTTCGTCAACGCCGCCACCGGCCGGCTCCTCGAAGTGGGCGGCCATGCCACCGCGGACGGGTCGCCGGTGACGCTGTGGACCGCCAACTCCGGTGAGAACCAGCGCTGGCGGGTCATCGACGAAACTGTCCAGGGATTCCAGAACGTTACGGCCTTCACGGTGCCCGGGACCACGCCGCAGCTGCCCAACACGGTGGTGCCCGTCTACCGCGACGGCGCCCGCGGCGAGCTGCCGGTGACCTGGACGATGCCGCCGGAGAGCCGGTGGAGCAAGCCGGGCACCGTCGAGGTGCGCGGAACGGCGACGGACGTCCTGGGCACTGCCCATGCGGTGACGGCCAAGGTCACCGTCGACACACTGGTGGCGACTCTTCCTGCGAGGGCCAAGACCTACGTTGGCGGAACGCCGGTGCTTCCTGCCACCGTGACAGCGGTGACTGCCGGCGGCAGCAAGGTGGAGCGGCCGGTGGTCTGGGACGCGGCTCCCGCGTTCACCCAGACCGGCGTGGTCACGGTTGCGGGCATGGCCGACGCCGCCGACGGCCGGACGCTACCGGCCACCGTGCGGGTGCAGGTCACGGCGGGAACGGCCCGCAACGTGGCCGACGACGGTGGTGCCACGTTCAGCGCTTCGTTCACGGAGCCGGGCTACGCCACGGCCGGCCTCGGCAACGGCAACCTGACGGACAAGGCGTGGTCCAACTGGAAATCGGGCACCAAGAACACCACGGATACCCTTACTGTCTCCCTGGCCCAGCTGAAGACGGTGACCGGAGTGAAGGTCCACTTCTACCGCGACGGATCAACCGACAGCTACGCCCAGAGCCTGCAGGTTCAGACCAAGGCGGCCGACGGCACGTGGAAGTACGCGGGTGCGGCGGTACAGGTTCCCGGCGGCAGCCCCGCTCCTGTCGTCACGGTTCCGGTGGCCAACGTGGACACCAAGGACGTGCGCGTGGTGCTCGCTGCCCGCACGAACACCCACATGACGGTCAGTGAAGTCCAGGTTCTGGCCTCGGCTCCGGGCCAGTCCTCCGACGCCGCCGCGGCCGGGATCTCCGTCAACGGCCAGCCGCTCGCCGGCTTCGACCCGGACGTCACTGCCTACCGGGCTGACGCTCAAGGAGGGCGGCAGGAGGTCACGGCCACAGCAGCTGACCCGTACGCGACGGTTACCGTGCAGCCGGCTGACAAGCAGTCCGGCACCGCCGTGGTCACCGTCAAGAGCGAAGACGGAAGCCAGACCCGGACCTACGAGGTGGTGTTGGGCCGGTAGGAAGCTGGGTTCCGCCGCTATTCCGCGGCGGAACCCAGCCCGGTTGTCCCAAATCCCGTGGGGTCCGCCAGGAAGCGGGCGAAGCCGAGTTCCGCCGCACCGATCATCATCAGGTTGGAGCCGAGCGCCGCGGGGTGCACCTTGGCCTGGGTGGCAGGCCCGTCCATCGCCTGGGACAGCAGCAGGTCATCGAGGGTAGCCGGCGCCAGCGCGTAGAGCACCCCCAGGAAGCCGTCGAGGATGATCACCTCCGGGTTGAAGGTGTTGACGGCGTTCCGCAGCGCGATGGCCAGGAAGCCGAGCTGCCGGGAAACCTCCTCGGCGACGGCAGCGCTGCTTGACGCGCCGAGGGCCTGTTCCAGCTGTGGGGTGTCGCCGCCGCTGAGGCCAAGCAGATCGAAGAGCCGTCCCTGGGAGACCTCGGTCTCCAGGCAGCCGGTGGCGCCGCAATGGCACTGTTCGCCGGAGGTGCGGACGAAGGTGTGGCCCAGTTCCCCGGCGTAGCCGGACGCCCCGCGCAGCAGCCTGCCGTTGGAAATGATCCCGCCGCCGATGCCGCTGGCCCCGCCATTGAGGTACACGAGGTTGTCCCGCCCGGCGCCGGCCCCGAAGATCAGCTCCGCTTCGGCGGCGAGCGAGGCGTCGTTGGCAGCTTGGCAGGCATAACCGGTCGCCTCAGTTAGCATCCGGGCCACAGGCTCGTCCCGCCAACCCAGATGCGGCGCGTGGCGCACCGTCCCGTCGTCGGGGTTTACCAGCCCCGGTACCGCCACGCCGATCCCGGTGATCCGGTAGGAGTGCTCCAGCTCCGTGCGCATCCCCTCAATCACGGCAGCGGCGATGTTGACTGCCTCCCGTGCGCTGGGAATCCGTTCGGTGGCGAACCGGATCTTCTTCTGGACAATGCCGCCGAGGTTGACCAGGCCAATGGTGACCGCGTCGATCTCCGGGTAGACGGCGAGCGCCGCGATGGAGGGGCTCGGGCGCACTTCGGGGCTCGGCCGGCCCACCTGGGCTTCGCCAGTGGGCGCCGTTTCATAGACGAGGCCGAGCGCAGCCAGCTGTCCGATCAGGGTTCCGACCGTTGACCTGTTGAGCCCGGTCCTTTTCGTCAGCTGCGCACGGCTGAGGACACGGTGATGGTGGACCAGGGACGTGATTAGGGCCAGGTTGTTCCGCCGGGAGGGGTCCAGCTCGCTGGGCGGGGCGGTCGGGGCGGCCCGTTGGCGAGGGGAAGACATCATCGGAACAATATCAGCTGCCGAAAACCTTGGTGTCGAGGAAGTTGTTGCGGAACTTCCCCTCCGGATCGAGGCGGTCCGCGAGCGCCTTGAAATCTGGGAAGCGGGGGTAGAGCGGCGCGAGCCGGGAAGCATCGCCGTCGAACAGTTTGCCCCAGTGGGGGCGGGCGCCGAACGGCGCCAGCTCGGCCTCGATCACGGGGAGCACGGCCTCGACGGCGGGCTGGTCCTGCCGCCAGGTGAGGTGCAGGCCGATGCTGTCGGTGCCGTAGTTCGGGCTCAGCCAGAGGCTGTCCGCGGCCACGGTACGGATCTCCGAAACCAGCAGCAGCGGAGTCACCAGGTGGGACAGCCGGCGCATGACCTGGATGGCGTCCACGGCGTGCTCGCGGGGGATCAGGTACTCGCTCTGCAGCTCGTCGCCCTTGCTGGGAGTGAATTCCATCCGGAAGTGGGCCAGCCTGTCGGACCAGGGACCGGGCACGCCCAACTGCTGCGTGCAGGTGGTTCCGGGCACTCCGGCGATGGGATGCCTCGGTTCTTTTGCCGGGCTGCCGCCGAAAAAGCCGGTCCGCTGGGATGCTGATTCTCCCTCTGTCCGGGACTTCAGCCACGCCTGGCCGATCCGGTCCCCGCTCCAGTCGGTGAACAGGCTGACGCTGTACGCGGAGGAGGTGACGCCGTCGAGATTCTCCAGCACCTGGTCCCACTCAAGGTCCTCGAACACCGACTGCGAGACCGGGAACGTGGGTTCGACGTCCAGGGTCAGGCTGCTGACGATGCCCAGTGCGCCGAGGCCCACCACCATGCCGTCAAAGTCGGGTTCCCCGCGGCGGGCGGTGAGGATCCCGCCGTCGGCGGTCACCAACTCAAGGCCGGCGACGGCGGTGGCCAGGTTTCCGTTGCGGTCGCCGGAGCCGTGGGTGGCGGTGGCGACGGCCCCGGCCACGGAGATGTGGGGGAGGGACGCCAGGTTGTGCAGGGCATAGCCCTGCCGCTGCAGCTCGGCGGCGAGGGTCCCGTAGCGGGTGCCGCCGCTCACGGTCACTGTCAGGTTGGCGGGGTCCACCTCGATGGCCGGCTCGAGGTGCTCGAGCGAGACCAGGGTGCCGGCGGTGTCGGCGATGCGGTTGAAGGAATGCCGGGAACCGAGCGCACGAAGCTTGGTCGCACCGGCTACCAGGTCCTGGAGCTGCGCCACTGTCGCCGGTTCCCGCACCTCGGCGGCGGCGTACCTGAGGTTGCCGGCCCAGTTGTGCCCCGCGGTGTGCAGCTCAGTTCCTGCTTCGCTAACCATTGTCCGCCCTTCGTTTGGTGTTTCAGAGAACATAACACCCGGCGCCGGGCTGAAGATAGGGGTTTTCGCGCATCGAGACCAGCTGATCGGCCCTGGAGAATGGTTGACAGCCCGGGAAAATCCAATATGTTTGTTTATGGAACATATTCGGGATCTTCCCGCGGGCAGGTCCCTCCAAACCAAACGGGAGCACTCAATGGCGATTCAGCCCACGCGCGACGACAAGTTTTCCTTCGGCCTATGGACCGTGGGTTGGGAGGCGCAGGACCAGTTCGGCTCCGCGACCCGCCCGCCCCTGGACACCGTGGAGGCCATCAACCGGCTCAGCGATCTGGGCGCCTATGGCGTCACCTTCCACGACAACGACCTGTTCCCGTTCGGCTGCTCCGCGGCTGACCGGCAGCAGGAAATCGACCGCCTCACCGGCGCGCTGAAGTCCACCGGCATGGTGGTTCCCATGGTCACCACCAACCTGTTCAGCCACCCCGTCTTCAAGGACGGCGGCTTCACCAGCAACGACCGCGGTGTGCGCCGCTTCGCCCTCCGCAAGGTGCTGGAAAACATCGACCTCGCCGCCGAACTGGGCGCTGAGACGTTCGTGATGTGGGGAGGACGCGAAGGCAGCGAGTACGACGCCGCCAAGGACATCCGCGGTGCCCTCGAACGCTACCGCGAAGCCGTGAACCTGCTGGGCGACTACGTGACGGACAAGGGCTACAACATCCGCTTCGCGATCGAGCCCAAGCCCAACGAGCCGCGTGGCGACATCCTCCTGCCTACGCTGGGCCACGCCCTGGCGTTCATCGAGACCCTCGAGCGCCCGGAGCTTGTGGGCATCAACCCCGAAACCGGCCACGAGCAAATGGCCGGGCTGAACTTCACCCACGGCATCGCCCAGGCGCTGTACCAGGGCAAGCTCTTCCACATCGACCTCAACGGCCAGCGCAGCATCAAGTTCGACCAGGACCTGGTCTTCGGCCACGGGGACCTGCAGAACGCCTTCTCCCTGGTTGACCTGCTGGAAAACGGCGGTCCGCAGGGCGGTCCTGCCTATCACGGCCCGCGCCACTTCGACTACAAGCCCAGCCGGACCGAGGACATCAACGGCGTCTGGGACTCCGCGGCAGCCAACATGCAGACCTACCTGCTGCTCAAGGAGCGCGCCAAGGCCTTCCGCTCCGACCCCGAGGTGCAGGCTGCCCTGGAGGCGTCGCGGGTTTCCGAGATCAACGTCCCCACCCTGAACCCGGGCGAAGGCTACGAGCAGCTCCTCGCCGATCGCTCGTCCTACGAGGATTTCGACGCCGACGCCTACTTCGGCGGCAAGGGCTTCGGTTTCGTGAAGCTCCAGCAGCTCTTCATCGAGCACCTGCTCGGCGCCCGCTGACGCTGTGACGGCTGCTCCCATGTCAACGGCTGTTCCCATGTCATTGGTTGCCGGGGTCGATTCCTCGACCCAAAGCTGCAAGGTGGTGGTGCTGGACGCGGACACCGGCGCCCTGGTCCGCGAAGGCCGTGGCAGCCATCCGGACGGCACTGAGATCCACCCGGACCACTGGTGGCAGGCTCTGTCCGAAGCGCTCGACGACGCCGGGGGACTTGCCGGGGTCAGCGCGCTTTCCGTCGGGGGCCAGCAGCACGGCATGGTGCTGCTGGACCGTGACGGCAACGTGCTGCGGCCGGCGCTGCTCTGGAACGACACCCGCTCGGCAGGAGCGGCCGCAGCCCTCACGGAAGAAGTGGGCGCCGAGGACTATGCCAAGCGGACCGGGCTGGTTCCCGTGGCTTCGTTCACTGTCACCAAGGTCCGCTGGGTCCGCGACCATGAGCCGGACATCGCCGGCCGGGTGGCCGCCGTCGCGCTGCCGCATGACTGGCTGACCTGGCGTCTGCGCGGCTACGGCCCCGTCGGCGCCAGCCCGCTGGGACCCGACCTGGGGCAACTCACCACCGACCGCTCCGACGCCAGCGGCACGGGCTACTGGAACCCCGCTACTGGTGCGTATGACCTGGAGCTGTTCCGTCTCGCCTTCGGGCGGGCTGCTGTTGAAGCCGGGGGCGGTAGTCTCGGTAACGCCGTGATCCTGCCCCGGGTCCTGGCCCCCGGCGCGTCACCCGGCCAGGTCCACGCTGAAATTGCGGGGCTGCCTATAAAACTCGGTGCCGGTGCGGGGGACAACGCCGCCGCGGCACTGGGCCTGGGCGCCCGGGCGGGTGACGTCGTCGTATCCGTGGGCACCAGCGGGACGGTGTTCGCCGTCTCCGATGAGCCCATCGGCGACCCGAGCGGGACGGTGGCGGGCTTCGCGGATGCGAGTGGCCTGTTCCTGCCGATTGCCGTGACGCTCAATGCAGCGCGGGTGCTGACGTCGGTCGCCGGGCTGCTGGGGGTGGACTTCGACGAGCTGTCCAGGCTGGCGCTGGAGGCTGAACCGGGTGCGGGCGGCGTGGTGCTGGTCCCGTATTTCGAGGGGGAGCGGACGCCCAACCTGCCGCACGCCACGGCCAGCTTCTCCGGGCTGACCATCGCCTCGACCACGCGCAGCAATTTCGCGCGGGCCGCCGTCGAAGGGATGCTGTGCGGGCTGGCCGGAGGACTGGATGCCCTCCGCGCCCTGGGCCATCCGGCCGAGCGGCTTCTGCTGATCGGCGGCGCAGTGCAGAATCCTGCGGTCCAGCTGATCGCCGCCCAGGTTTTCGACCTGCCTGTGGTGGTTCCCAGCCCCGGCGAGTACGTGGCCCGCGGAGCTGCCGTGCAGGCGGCCTGGGCACTGACGGGGGAGCGGCCGGCATGGAACGTGGCGCTGGACGGCCACCCCGAGCCGGATTTCCGGCCCACCATCGCGCAACAGTACCGGGCGGAGCAACGCAAAGTGGAGATGGCCGCGGGCTGAGTCTTCCTCCGTTGGGTGAGCTTGTCGAAACCTCTTCCTGTCCTCCCAACTAGGTAGCACGTCAGGGTGTTCTCAAGGCCGGGAACCCCCTGACGTGCTACCGGGTTTCGTTCTCAGGTGTATTCGAAAAAAATTTTTGGATCCCGCCCAAATCTGGTGCCGGATCGGCCCTTAAATTGTCGTACCCCCTTGGCAGACTGTGTTTATGGACGGCTTCGGGAATTCAGCACTGAGAGCAGAGGCTCCGCACGGCGACGTCCTGCATGCTGCCGCGTTCTCCAACGCCAACCTCGCTGATCCCGGTTTTCCCTTCAACGCGTTCTCCGACAACAGGTTTACCGACGACGGGTTTCCGTATGACGATGACCTCGACGCAGCGTATCCGGCGTCCTTCCCTGAGGACCCGCTTCCCGAGGCGCTGTTTGCCGACGTGCTGTTCGCCGACGCCACCTCCTCCAATGCCGTTAGTTCGCGGCCGGGATTGCAGGACCGGATCGCGGCGGCGCTTGAGCTCCTGAAGGCTGACCTTAATGCCGACACTGCCGGGCTGATCGACCAGATCCGCGCCTCCGAAACCGTCAAAAGCATGCTCGCCGGGCAACAGGCGAGGCTGTCCGTCACTTTCAACGCGCGGCTTGGTCAGGAATCCACCGATCGGGTGCCCCGGGCTGCGGAGGACCTTGGCAAGGACCGCGGCAAAGACCGGGGCTTGGGCGCTGCTGAGCAGATCGCATTGGCGCGGGGCGAGTCCCCGTACCGCGGAGGGCGGCTCCTCGGCGTGGCCAAGGCCCTGGTCACCGAGATGCCGCACGCTTTGGGCGCCTTGGACGCCGGCCAGCTGAATGAAGAGCGCGCCATGTATTTCGTGAAGGAAACAGCGTGCCTGACCGTGGAAGACCGGACCGCCGTCGACGAGGAGTTGGCTGCGGATATGGGGACCTTCACCGGGGTCGGGACCCGCGGCGTCATCGCCGCGGTAAAGGCCGCCGCCACCCGACGCGACCCGCGCTCCGTCACCCAGCGCGCCAGCCACGCCGCCACGGAGCGGTCCGTGAGCCTGCGCCCGGCCTCCGATTGCATGACCTATTTCACCGCGCTCCTGCCCGCCCACCAGGGCGTCGCCGTCTACACGGCACTGACAAGGCGCGCCGAAGCCCTCCATTCCGCCGGCGACCCCCGCGCGCTAAATCAGATCAAGGCCGACACCCTGGTCGAGTGGACCACAGGCACACCCGGCGGCATCACCGGCATCGAACTCAACCTCGTCATGACCGACCGCACCCTCCTCCAGAGCGACTCCGAACCCGCCCGCCTCACCGGCTACGGCATCGTCCCCGGAGGGTGGGCCAGGGACCTCATTGCGCAGGGTGAAGAACAAGGAGAAGGGCAGCCCTTGGCTCAGGGCGCGGCGGGCAGCTCAGCCGACAACCACAAGGACCCGGCAAAGGAACTCAAGATGTGGCTCCGCCGGCTCTACACCGCCCCGGAGACGGGTGACTTAGTCGCCATGGACTCCCGACGGCGGCTCTTCCCGGCACCGCTGCGCCGCTTCATCCAAGTCCGGGACGACACCTGCCGCACGCCCTATTGCGACGCTCCGATCCGCCACCACGACCACATCATCCCCTGGCACAATGACGGCCCCACGTCACTGAGTAATGGCGCGGGACTGTGCGAAGCCTGCAACCACACCAAAGAACTCCCCGGCTGGAAAGTGAAACCTCCGCCCGGACCGAGACACACCATCGAAGTCACGACACCCACCGGCCACATCTACCGCTCCACCGCACCGCCACTTCCGGGAACCGGGCCAGCTGGACTCAGTGGGGGAGAAACCAAGCTGCCCGGAGTCAGCCACGCGGAACGGTAGAACCGACCCCGCAACCGGTGAAGCGGCGGCTGATATACCGCCGCCGCGGAACCCGGCCAAGGGAGGAGTTAGCTCCTAGGAGCTGACCTCCGCGACCTGCGCGGCCAAGGTGGTCAGTTTCACCGGCTCCGGACGTGCGGCAGTGCTGGTGATCTGCACTGCGGAACTCGTCCGGGCCGAAGCCAGCATCGACTCCATAACTTCGAGGACGTGGTAGGCCAGTTGGCCGCCGGCGCGCGGTTCGGAGCCCTGCGGCGTTGCGGCGAGGTCGGCGATCCCGAAACCGCGTCCGGAGTCGACGTAGCCAGCAGAGACTGGCAGGGTCTGCCAGTCGTCCGCGCCAAGCGGGAAGACCTGGACATCGCCGTCGAAATGGTTCGGGTCGGGTACCGCCAAGGAGCCGCGTTCACCGTGGATTTCGATGTTGGGCGACTTGGACTTCACGGCGTCGAAGCTCATGAGCAGCGTGGACAGTGCACCGGAAGCGTGCACCAGCACCCCGGTGACATGTGAGTCGACGGCCACCGGCACCGTCTCACCGGCGCGCGGCCCCGATCCAATGGTCCGCTCGTTGCGGGTGTGGCTGGCGGCACCGACCACGGAGACCACCGGGCCCAGCAGCGTGACCAGCGCACTCACGTAGTAAGGACCCATATCCAGCAGGGGTCCGCCGCCGGGCTGATAGTAGAAGTCCGGGTTCGGATGCCAGCGCTCATGGCCGGGCGTCACCATGGTGGCTGTTGCGCTGATCGGCGCGCCGATCAAGCCGTCGTCGATCGCCTTACGGGCGGTCTGAATTCCAGTGCCGAGCACCGTGTCGGGGGCGCAGCCGACGACGACGCCGGCCTCGCGTGCCGCCTCCAGCACCTGCCGCGCCTCGGCGGTGGTCACCGCAAGCGGCTTCTCCCCGTAAACGCTCTTTCCGGCGGCAATGGCCTTCAGGGCAACGTTGGCGTGGGCCGCGGGGATGGTCAGGTTGAGGACGAGGTCGACGTCTTCCGCGGCCAGGAGTTCGTCAACGGAAACCGCGCGGACGCCGTCGTAGTCATCCGCAACAGCCTGGGCACGCGCGGCGTCCAGGTCGGCCACCGCCACGAGTTCGAGCTGGTCCAGCCTGCGGAAATTCGCGAGGTACTGGGCGATGATGGCGCCGCAGCCAATGATTCCTACTCTTGTGCGCTCTCCTGGGTCTAGCGACTTGCCCACAGCAGGCCCCTTTCGATGATGGTGCGGACAATGGTGTCCTGGAGGATGTCGACGTGATGGCCGGGGGTAGTGACGAAGATCCGACCCTTGCCCCACTGGCGGGTCCAGATGGCCGGTGAGGTCACCTCGCGGTGCCAGGGGTCCCACTCGCGGACCTTCTGCGTGGTGGTGGCGAGGACATCGATGTAGTCGTCTGCCAGGACCCAGTACTGTTCGGTGACAAGTTCGAAGTCCGGGATGCCTTCGGTGATGGGGTGCCCGGCGGCGGCCGGGAGCATGTTGACGGTGTACGGCACGTAGTTGTCGGATTGCTCCCCGAGGCGTTCATCAGGGTGCTTGCCGGGGTGGCAGGCGAACTGGCCGCCGATCAGATGCAGGTAGTCCGAATTGTTGCGGTAGGAATCCGCGATCCCGCCGTGCCAGCCGGCCAGGCCGGTGCCGTTTTCGACGGCGGCGCGCAGTCCCTCGAACTCGTCCTTTTCAATCGTGGTCATGGTCATGCACTGCATGATCAGGTCCACTCCAGCCATGTAGCCGGCGTCGGCGTAGACCTTGGGCGATTCCTCGACCCGGACGTCGTAGCCGTTGTTTTTCAAATGCGGAATGAAGAGCTCGGTGGCTTCGAAGGGCTGGTGGCCGTCCCAGCCGCCGCGCACCACCAGGGCGGATTTTCGTTCGGTCATGTCAGGGGTTTCCTTTGGTTTTCAGCGGTTGGCTGGTGTCAACGGGTCGCGAAGGCGGCGTCGAATGCAGCGGCGGGCGGGGCAATGGCTGCGAGGTTCTTGACCAGGGCGAGTGCCTGCGGCGCACCGGTCAGCCGGTCCATCCCGGCGTCTTCCCATTCGATGCTGGTGGGGCCGGCGTATCCGATGGCGTTCAGGGTGCGGAAGATCCTGTTCCACTGCACATCTCCGTGCCCCGCTGTGACGAAGTCCCAACCACGGCGCGGATCGGCCCAGGCGAGGTGCGAGCCGAGCCGCCCGTTGCGCCCGTCCAGCTGGCGCACGGACTCCTTCACATGCACGTGCAGGATGTGCTCAGCGAAGTCCTGCAGGAACATCACCGGGTCCAGGTCCTGCCAGATGAAGTGGGACGGGTCGAAGTTCAGGCCGAAGGCGGCCCGGTGCCCGATGGCTTCCAGGGTGCGCTCGGTGGTCCAGTAGTCGTAGGCGATCTCGGAGGGATGCACCTCAAGGGCGAAGCGGACCCCCACCTCGTCAAAAACGTCGAGGATGGGGTTCCACCGGTCCGCGAAGTCCCGGTACCCGGCGTCGATCATGGCCTCAGAAGCGGGCGGAAACATCGCCACGGCCTTCCAGATGGAGGAGCCGGTAAACCCGGTCACGGTCTTCACGCCAAGCCTGGCCGCGGCCCGGGCGGTGTCCATCATGGACTGCGCCGCCCTGGTGCGGACGCCCTCCGGATCGCCGTCGCCCCAGAGCGCAGGCGTCAGGATGCCCTGGTGGCGCTCGTCGATCGGGTCATCGCAAACAGCCTGTCCGGTGAGGTGGTTGGCGATGGCGAAGACCTTGAGGTTGTTCTTCTCCAGGATGTCCAGCCGTCCCTGGAGATAGGAATCGTCCTCTGCGGCGCGGCGCGGATCAAGGTGATCGCCCCAGCAGGCGATCTCCAGCCCGTTAAAGCCCCATTCTCCGGCGAGCCGGGCCACCTCCTCGAAGGGCAGATCTGCCCACTGGCCGGTGAAGAGTGTTATGGGTCGTGTCATCGGGTTTCTCTGTTCTGCAGTCATGGGTCTCAGACTTTCTGCCATTGGCTGGAGTTGGCCGCGCTGGCCTCCACGGCGGCCAGTACGCGCTGGACCTGCAGGGCATTCGCGAAGGACGGTTCCGGCTGCGTGCCCTGTGCAAGCGCGTGAACGAGGTCCACCACCTGGTGGGTGAAGCCGTGTTCGTACCCGAGGCCGTGTCCGGTGGGCCACCAGTTGCCAACGTAGGGATGCTCAGGTTCGGTGACGAAGATCCGGCGGAAGCCGGCATCGGGCGATTCGGCTGCATCGTAGAAGGAGAGGGCGTTCATGTCCTCGAAGTCGAAGGCGAGGGAGGCCTTGGTGCCGTTCAGTTCCAGCCGCATCGCGTTCTTCCGCCCCAGTGCGTAGCGGGTCGCCTCGAAGACGCCGACGGCGCCCACCGCGGCAGCGCCGCCGGCGAACCTTGCACTGAAGATTGCGGCGTCATCAACGGTGACGGCCCCGCGGGGGGTGTCCTGGCCGACGTCGCCGTGACCGCCCAGGCCCACCAGGTCCCCGGCCAGGGGCCGCTCCGGTACGAACGTTTCCAGGAGCGCGGAGACGCCGGTGATCTTCTGCCCGGCGATCCACTGGGCCGCGTCGATGCTGTGCGCTCCGATGTCCCCCAGGGATCCGGATCCTGACTTGCTCCTGTCCAGCCGCCATGTCATGGGGGCGTTCTCATCGGACAGCCAGTCCTGCAGGTATTGCGCGCGGACATGGCGGATGGCCCCCAGCCGGCCTTCGTCCACCATGCGCTTGGCCAGTGCCAGCGCCGGCGTGCGGCGGTAGCTGAACCCGCACATCGCAAAGACACCCCGCTTCGCTGCCGCCTCTGCTGTAACGGTCATCCGCTCCGCCTCCTCGACGGAGTTAGCCAGCGGTTTTTCGCACAGCACGTGTTTGCCGGCCTCGAGGGCGGCGGCCGCGATCTCGGCGTGGGTGTTGCCGGGCGTACAGATATCGATCAGATCGATGTCGTCGCGTTCGATCAGCCGGCGCCAGTCTGTTTCGGCCGACTCCCAGCCGAGCTTGTCCGCGGCTGCCCTGACGCCGCTGGCATTTCGGCCGGCGACGGCGGTGAGCTGTGGCTGCAGGGGCAGGTCGAAGAACCGGGGCGCTGTTCGCCAGGCGTGTGAGTGGGCGGCGCCCATGAAGGCGTAGCCCACCATGCCGACCCGCAGCGGCTTTGCGGTTGTCATCCAATGTCCTTTCGGTTGTTCGCTGGTTGGGCTTGTCGAAACCGGGCCCCGACAAGCTCGACCAGCAGCGTAGTTATTTGCTGAAACCGGCAGTCAGGCCGCTGATCAGCTGGCGCCGGGCCACGATGTACAGCACCAGCAGTGGCAGCGTGGCCAGCACTACCGAGGCGAGCACCGCGGGGATGTTGACGCTGAATTCGCCCTGGAACGTCCACAGCGAGAGCGGCAGCACCCGTGTGGCGGGGCTCTGGGTGAGGATCAGCGGGAACAGGAAGCCGTTCCAGACGTGCAGGGCGTTGTAGATACCCACGGTGATCACTGCCGGCTTGGTCATCGGCAGGGCCAGCCGCCACAGCATGGCCCAGTCCGAGCAGCCGTCCAGCCGCATCGACTCGAACAGCTCGTTGGGCACGTCCCGCATGAAGTTCGACAGGATGAGGACGGACACCGGAATGGCGAAGGCGATGGACGGCAGGATCAGGGCCAGCAGTGTGTCGTAGAGGTGGGCGCGGGTGATCATCCAGTAGATCGGGATGATGGTGGCGTGGAGCGGAATGGCCAGGCCCAGGAGGAACAGGTTGTTGGTCCAGTTCACGAACCGGCCTTTGCCCCGGACGATCGCGTACGCAGCCATGAACGAGACGAACAGTGCCGGAATGACCGTGCCCAGCGTGACCACGACGCTGTTCAGGAAGTACCGGGCAAAGTCGTTTTCCAGCACCAGCCTGTAGTTGTCCAGTGTTGGTTCGGCAGGCGGAAGCATGGGGTTAGTGGCAAAGAATCCGGCCTGGTTCTTCAGGCTGGTGATCACCACGTAGTAGATGGGCAGGACGATCACCGCGAGCCAGAGCCAGCCGCCGAGGCCGCCGGGCAGGTTTGGCCGACGGCGGCCGGCGCGCCTGGAGTTCTGGCGCGGTGCGCCGTGGGTAAGGACCGGTGCCTCCGGAGCCGCGGGGAGCTGAGTTGTGGAAGCCATCAGGCTCCTTCCAATTGGCTGTCGTTCCGGTTCTTGCCGCCGAGGCGCTGCAGCAGCAGGGCCAGGCCCAGTCCGATGACGATCAGGATCACGCCCAGGGCGCTCGCCGCACCCATGTCGTTGGCCTTGAAACCGGTCAGGTACATGTGCAGCGGCAGCAGTCGGGTGCTGTAGCCCGGGCCTCCGCCGGTGAGAACGAAAATCAGGTCAAAGTAAGCCAGGCTGCCCACCACCATGAGGGTGGAGGAGGTGATGATGGTGTACTTCAGCTGGGGCAGGGTGATGTTCAGGAACTGCCTGACCCGCCCCGCGCCGTCGATCTCCGCGGCCTCATACAGCGAGGTGGGGATCTGCCGCACGCCGCCTTGGTAGATGAGGGTGTGGAACGGGACGAACTGCCACGCGATGACGAAGACCACCACGAACAGGACGAGGTCGGAGTTACCCAGCCAGTCCTGGATCAGGAGGGGCACCTGGAGGCCCGGACCGAGACCGAAGTTCGGGTCCAGCAGCGCTTTGAAGGCAATGGCGACGGCGGCCGAGGAGAGCAGGAGCGGCAGGAAGTACAGGACGGCGAGCGCTGCCCGGTACTTCTGGCCTCCGGCAGTGAAGACACCGAGCAGCAGGCTGATCGGAGCCTGCACGATGAACGAGAAGAACAGGATCTTGGCGGTCACCATCAGGGCGTTGCCGGTGACGGGGTCGGTGAGTACCGTGGTCCAGCTGGCCAGACCCTCAAGCCGGATCTCACGCAGGCCGTCCCAGCTGGTGAAACTGAGGAAAACGACGCCGGCCAGCGGGACGACGGCGAACACCAGGAAGAAGACAAGGGCAGGTGCTGCCAGCCACCCCGACGGGCCCGTGTCGCGGACCCGTCGGCGGTCGGGACTCGTGATGGTCACGCTGTTACTTCCCGATCGTGGCGTTCATCGTGGTGACGAACTGCTCCGGGGTGATCTTCTTGAGGAAGATCTGGTCAAGGTTGGACAGCATCGCATCGCCTTGCGCGGGGCTCAACGCCTGGTCCCAGGAGAGTGTGAAGCTCGGCGCCTTCTTGGCCACGCCGTAGACGAAGGTGAGGAAGTCCTTGTCGGGTGAAGCCTCGAGCTTGCTGTCGATGCCGTTGACTACCGGGACGGCGCCGGAGGCAATGAGGGCGTCGGTGTCGGCGTCAGTGAACATTCCATCCTTGACGTAGTTAAGGGCGGCCTTCTTCTGCTCGTCGGTGGCCTTGGCGGAGATGGACCAGAAGTTGGAGGGATTGCCCACCACGTTGGCGGGGTCGCCCTTGCCGCCTTCGACAGTGGGGAAGGTAGTGAAGCCGAGCTTGCCGCCGGTGACGAAGCTGCCTGCGTCCTTCTTCATGCCCTGGTAGATCCAGCCGCCCTGCAGGACCATGGCCGCCTTGCCTGTGTAGAGCAGAGCCTGGTCCGCGTTGCTGTCCGCGGCAATGGAGGAGAAGCCGTTCACGAAGCCGCCGGCGTCCACCAGCTGCTGGATCTTGGTCAGCGCCTCGGTCACCGCGGGGTCCGACCAGGCGTTGGGCTTGTCTGCGGCGATGTTCGCGAAGACCTCGGGACCGCCGATGCGCTCAACGAGGTACTCCAGCCACATCAGGTCAGGCCACTTGGACTGGCCGCCCAGGGAGAAGGGGGCGACGCCGGCCTCCTTGAATTTCGGCACGAGCGCCATCAGTTCGTCCCAGGTCTTTGGTGGCTGTACGCCGACCTTGTCGAAGACTTCCTTGTTGTAGTACAGAACCACGGGCTGGACATTGTTGTTCGGCAGGGCGTAGGTCTTGCCGTCGATCTCGCCGTTCTTCAGGACGGAAGGAAGGTAGCGCTCCTTCACCTCGGGGTTCTCCTTGACGAAGGATGAGAGGTCCTCCACCTGGCCCGCATCAACGTAGGACTTCAGGACACCGCCGCCCCAGCCGTAGATAAAAGTGGGGCCTTCGCCGGCGCCGACGGCGGTGCGGACCTTGGTCTTGTAGGCATCGTTGGCGAAGAAGTCCAGTTTGATGGACTGGTCGGAGTGTGCGCTGTTCCAAGCCTCGACGGATTTCTGCAGTACAGGCTGGTTTCCACCCGTCAGGCCCCACATGGAGGCAGAACCGTCACCTGCCGCGGTGGATCCCGCAGGGCCACTGGAGCCGCAGGCGACCAGGCTCACCGAGAGGGCGGCTGCTGAGATTGCCATCGCGACTGAGCGCAACTTTCGAGTTGTCATCTAAACATTTCCATTCATCCATCGGGCTCGACGCTGATCGCCCGGCTTTGCGTAGGGGAGCCCGTCTGGAATCAGGCGGCACCGCCCATGAACTGTTTGCTGAGACCTTCACCGCGTTCGAAATATTTCGATAAAACTTGCGGTGTGAGATAAAACATAACGGTGGGGCAGGGGTGCGTCAAGGCTTTTCTTTACCCTCTGGAGCGTGATGGGGCGTTGACCAAACCACGGCAAGCCTGCAGACTGAAGTCTCGAAATCTTTCGAAAAGGGAACGGATGTCCAGGATCGAATCTCAAGGCAAGCTGACGTTGGCGGCCGTGGCGCGGGAGGCGGGTGTCTCCACTCCCACCGTCTCCAAGGTGATCAACGGGAGGGACGACGTCTCAGCAGACACGCGTGCCAAAGTGCTGACCGCGCTGGCGCGGACCGGGTACAAGTCTCCGCTGCAGAACCGCCGGAACGCCTCGGGGCGGCAAATGGTCGAGGTGGTCATCGACAACCTGGAATCCGGCTATGCCGTAGAGGTGCTCAACGGCGTGCTGGAGTCCGCGGCCGTCTCGGACATCGAGGTCCTGCTGAACGTCACCGGCAAGCAGGGCGCATCAACCCTGACCCCGGAGCAGCGCGCCCAGCGGATCGTGGATGAGGGCCGGTGCGGCATGATTGTCGTGACGTCAGCCTTCGGGGACGCCCAGTTGGATGCCTTTCACCGGCGGAAAATCCCGGTGGTGGTCATTGACCCCCTGAATCCGCCTCCGGGCGACGTGGTCAGCGTCGGTGCAAGCAATTGGGCGGGAGGAAAGGCCGCGACCTCCCACTTGCTGGAGCTTGGCCACCGCCGGATTGCCTACCTCGGCGGCCCTGATACAGCCGAATGCAACCAGGCGAGGCTGCACGGCTACATGGCGGCCATGAGGTCCGCCGGTGTGGGCGTCGAGGACGAGTATGTCCTATCGGGGCAGTTCCGGTCGGAACACGGCGCCAAGGGCATGAAGCACCTGCTTGGACTGGACCAGCCTCCCACGGCCATCTTCGCAGGCAGCGACAGCATTGCCCTGGGTGTGCTCGCCGAAGCGCGCCGGCAGGGGATCCGGGTGCCCGAGGACATGAGTCTGGTCGGCTTCGACGGCACATACCAGGCCGAGGAGTCGGTGCCGCCGCTAACGTCGGTTTCCCAGCCGCTGCAGGAGATGGGTGCCACCGCCCTGCGGTTCGTCCTGCGCCAGATGCGCGGCGAGCTGCTGGATTCGCGAAGGGTGGAGCTTGCCACTCAACTGGTGATAAGGGAATCCACCGCGCCGCCGCGGGAAGATGAGCCGCGGAAAAATCGGCCTCGTAAAGATGGGATTATCTCGGGCTAGCTTCCGCCGGGCCGCCTCTTGCGGGTTAGGCTGTGACCAGTGCCTTCAAGCAGCCGGAGGAACTTGCTTCATTCTGCTCCGGGGGGAAGAGACTGATGAGCCGTGTAGGTGAACCCGATGTCCAGCCGGAGCTTCGGTCTGGCGGTGGCTCCGGCTCTGCCGTTGCCGACGAGGTCGACGCATTCTTTGGCAGCCTGGGCGACCGCGGCCGCGTGGTGATGAGTCAGCTGCCCCTCTCCGTCACAGTGCTGCTGGTGGTTGCCGCCGCAGCGGTCTTCCACCCCGAGACCCTCGCCGGCGCACCCTTCCAACTGGCCTTGCTGGCGCATACGGCGCTTTTTGTCCTTAGCGTGGCCGTTCCCTGGGGCCAGCTCCCCGCCGGCGCATACGCCCTGATTCCGGCGCTGGACTGCGTGGCCATCGGCTTCACGCGGGAGGCCGGCGGTCCCAACTTCAACGTCCTGAGCCTCCTGCTGGTCTTTCCGGTGGTCTGGCTGTCCGTCGACCGCAACCGGGCCGGCGTCGTCCTCGCCGTGGTTGGTGCCCTGCTCAGCACCGTGCTGCCGGCTGCGGCCCTAGGCACGCCGGCGACGCAGGGCTCCATGATCCGGACGATTTTCCTGCCCCTTGTCATGGCTGCGATCGCCGTCACGGCCCACGTGGTGGCGGGCACGCTCTATCGCCAGCGCGAGACCCTGGTCAGGAAGGACGAGGTGCTCGCGGACACCGCCGCCGAGACTGTCCGCCGGCAGCAACTCCTGGACGCCGTACTTTCCACGGTCGATGTGGGAGTCTGGGTTGTCGACCAGGACGGACAGGACGTGCTGACAAACAGGGCGCTGCGGACCGACGCGGCGCTGGCCGGCCCGGCGCCCTCAGCCAACTGGCCGCCGCTGTTCGAGGCTGACCGTATCACCGCGGTGCCCCCGGAACGCTTCCCGGCGGCGCGCGCGGCCGGCGGCGAGACGTTCACCGACGAGCTGTACTGGGCGGGCGAGGGTGCGGAGATGCGCGCCTACTCCGTTACGGCCCGCACCATGAGTTCCACCAATGGAAAGCATGCAGGCGCGGTGATCACCTTCGCCGAAGTCACGGCACTGATCCGTGCCCTGTCGGCCAAGGATAACTTCGTCGCCACCGTCTCCCATGAGCTCCGCACCCCGCTGACATCCATCCTCGGCTACCTCGAACTGGTCCTCGACGAGCCCGGCCACGAGGACATCGAGGAGGAACTGCGGATCGTGCAGCGCAACGCCAACCATCTGCTCGGCCTCGTGAACGATCTGATTGCGATTGCCTCCGAACGGATCGAACTGACCCTGCAGGAGGCCGACGTGGCCAGCCTGCTGGCGGGCGTCGTGACATCCTCCCATGCCAAGGCCGCGGACAGCGGTGTGGAACTCGTCCTCGACGTCGAGGAGCCCCTGACCGCCCGCGTCGATCCCGGGCGGATCCGCCAGGTTTTCGGCAATCTGGTGTCCAATGCAATCAAGTTCTCGCCGGACGGGGGAAGGGTCATTGCCCGCGCCCACCGGGCGGACAGCCACGTTGTCTGTTCGATCACGGACACCGGCATTGGCATGGACGGGCAGGAGCAGGAGCAGGCGTTCACCAAGTTCTTCCGGTCCGCTCGCTCCCGCGAAACCGCCATCCCGGGCGCAGGCCTGGGACTGCCGATCAGCAAGACCATCGTCGAGGGCCACGGCGGCTCGATCAGTCTCCGCAGTGCGCCGGGCAAGGGAACCACGGTGACGGTGAGCCTCCCCATCTCCTGAGCATCCGGACCGCCCACGTAAACTGGCAGCATGCGGTTGGTAGCGAGTGACATAGACGGAACGATCCTTGGGCACGACGGAAAAATCAGTGACCGCACCATCCGGGCCTTCCACGCCTGCCGGAGGGCCGGCGTCGAACTCGTCTTTGTCACCGGCCGCCCGCCGCGCTGGCTGCACCCGCTCGAGGAGCAGCTGGGCCACACCGGCACCGTGATCTGTTCGAACGGCGCCGTGGTGTGGGACCTCGAAGCGGACAAGGTTGTCTCGGCGCAGACCATGGCTATCGACGACATCTTCGAAATCCGGCGGATCATCAAGAAGGTGCGCCCCACCGCCCTCTTCGCCGCCGAAACCCTCACCGGCTTCCACCTCGAGCCCGGCTTCATCGAAAACGGCTCAAGCGAACTGCTTTCCGAATTCACCCCTGCCCCGCTGGCCTCGACGCTCACCGCGGCGGACGCCGTCGTCAAGTTCCTGGCCATCGTCCGCGAAGGCACGGCCGACGAGTTCCTCGCGGAGGTGGGCCCCGCCGTCGGAAGCCTCGCGTCGGTGACGCACTCGGCGCCCACCGTCGCCATGCTGGAGCTCGCCGTGCCGGGGATCAACAAGGCCGTTACCCTGGCCGATTACGCCGCCTCGCTGGGGATTGACGCGGCGGACGTCGTGGCGTTCGGCGACATGCCCAACGACATCGAAATGCTCCGCTGGGCAGGCCACGGCTACGCCATGGCCAGCGGGCACCCGGAAGCGATCCGCGCGGCCGGCCAGCAGGCGCCGCATTTTGACGACGACGGCGTGGCCCAGATTCTCGAGGAAAAGCTCGCCGCACTGGGCCTCCAGCTGCCTTAAGGCTGCCGTCGCCCACCTGCCGCCGAACTCCCGGCTGGCGGTCAACTTGCGTTCATGTCCGCACCGTAGGGTGTGGCCTGTTGGGTGAGTGACCGATAGGGGACATCGTGGCCAGGAAAACGACCAAAAATACTGCCGAGGTTCCGTTGCGTCCCGTGGAGCCGGGACCGCACTGGTCGGCCCTGCGTGAGGGGGACCGGGTCAGCGTGCGGCTTGCGCCGGGATTTGAAACCGGCGGCCGTGTTTCGGCCGTCACGCCGGACCGCACCGTGGTGTGGGTGGATCTCGACGGCGGCCGCGGCCGGACACTGCTCCACTGCAGCGACCGCGTGGAGATTCTGCCCGCCTGAGGCTGGTCTAAGCTTCGGGGATGACGGGAACCCTGCCTTACTTCTCCGCTGCCGGGCCTGAACCCGGGTCGGCTTTTGGGCCCGGTTTGAGCCGGCCGGTGGCACTGGCCCACCGCGGATTCTCGCTGGCAGGGCTGGAAAACACGCTGACGGCGTTCCGGGCCGCCGTCGAGCTTGGCTATTCCCATCTGGAGACGGACGTCCACACGACGTCCGACGGCGAGCTGCTCCTCTTCCACGACCGCACCCTGGACCGGGTCACGGACGGCCACGGCAGGATCCATGACCTCACGGCGGACGAAGTGCGGCGCGTGCGGATCGGCGGGACGGAACCCGTGCCAACGTTCGACGAGCTGGTGGCGGCGTTTCCGGACGCGCGCTTCAACCTGGACGTCAAGGACTGGCACTCCGTCCCCAGCATCGTGGCCGCGATCGAGCGCCACCAGATCCACGACCGCGTGCTGATCGCCAGTTTCTCCGACCGCCGGCGCCGCGCGGTCCTGAAACAGCTCAGCCGCAGGACCGCATCGTCGGCCGGGACCTTTGCGAACGCCCTCCTCCTGGTGCTGGGGCCGCTGCTGTCCGTTCGCGCGCTGGTGTCCCCGGTGCGGGCGGTGCTGCGGCGGGCGCTGCACGACGTCGATGCCCTGCAGGTGCCGGTCCGCTACCGGGCTATTCCTGTCGTAACTCCGGGATTCGTGCGCCGGGCGCATGAGTTCGGGCTGTATGTGCACGTCTGGACCATCAACGATCCCGCCGAGATGCACCGGCTGCTTGACCTCGGCGTGGACGGGATCGTCTCCGACCGCGCCGACCTGCTGAAGGAAGCCCTGCAGGCGCGCGGGCAGTGGGGCTAGCCGCGTCCCAGACCCGTGCCCGGGTCCTGGTCCCCCTCGGAAGGATCTGCCCGCAGTTCCTCCGGATCCGGGTCTGGAAGCCCCGCCGGGCCAGGGACGCCGCGCGCTGCTTCGGGCGCGTCCGTGGCGCCTGCCGCGCCTATGCCGCCGGATGTGGCGGTTCCGGCTGACTCGTCGGCTGACTCGTCCGTGCCGGACGCGCCGGTGGCGCCTGCCGTGCCTTGGCCCCCGCTCGCCTCCGTGCCCGGGCCCTGCGGCGTGTAGGTCGTGTGCACACCTGACCGCGGACCGTCGTCGCCATCCCTGGCGTTGGAGCCTTCGCTGATGGAGGAGTGCACTTGGATGTCCTCGTCGGACGCTCCGGGCTCGGGCGCGTGGGCGTCGTCGGTCGGGTCGGACGTCTGCCCCAGGTCCTCCATCGCGTTTTCCGCTGCTTTGCCAATGCTGTCGCCGATTCCCATCAGTTTGCTCCTTCGAAACGTTCCGGCCGGGCCGGACTGTGCGGCATCTGACTGTTCCAGAATTATCAGCATGCTTACAATTAGTCCAGTGTTGCCGGGCCCCGGCAACCTGAGTCCGTAACCGAAGTCCGTCGCCACGCCGGCGCACCTGTTCCAAGGAGGACCGCAGGACCATGAGCACCTACCATCCCGAAAATGACCCGGCCAATCCCGACCGCGACGCCGCCAGGACAGGCGAAGCCGGAACCGACGACGCCACCCGCGGGGACTCGGCCGCCACGCCCAACCCCGATCCGCTGAACGGCAACGTCACGGGCCTTGAGCCGGGCGGGGGAGTGCCGCCCGGCGAGACGCCGCCCGCCGAAGACCAGATGAGCGGCGACCAGGGGCACGACGAATAATCAGGACGACTATCAGAAGGAGTGTGCGATGGCTGACCGGCTGGTTGCCGACGTAATGGTGGAGCGCCTCAAAGCCTGGGGCGTCAACAGGGTCTTCGGCTACAGCGGGGACGGCATTAACGGTTTCATGGGCGCGCTGCGCCGTAGCATGCAGGGCGGCGGAGCCGGCAGCAGTGAAAGCGCCGACAGCAGTAACAGCGGAGCCGGCGTCGAATTCGTGCAGGCCCGGCATGAGGAAACCGCGGCGTTCATGGCCGTCGGGCACGCCAAGTACACGGGCCAGGTGGGCGTGGTGACGTCCACCCAGGGGCCGGGCGCGGTGCACCTCCTCAATGGGCTCTATGACGCCAAACTGGATGGCGTCCCCGTGGTGGCCATCATCGGCCAGCAGGGCCGCAGTGTGCTGGGGTCGGCCTACATGCAGGAAATCGACCTGCTGACGCTCTTCAAGGACGTGGCGGCGCAGTTCGCGCAGATGGTCAGCACCCCGGAGCAGCTTCCCATGGTGCTGGACCGCGCCTTCCGCACAGCCCTCGAAACCCGCACCCCGTGTGTCGTGATTGTCCCGCACGACATCCAGAAGGCCCCGGCCCCCGAGCTCGACCAGGAGCACGGCATCATCGTCACCGCGCCCGAATGGCAGCCTGCGCGGGTGCTGCCCCACGATGACGACCTGGCCAGGGCTGCCGAGGTGCTGGGAGCCGGCAGCAAGGTGGCGTTCCTGGTGGGGCAGGGCGCCAAGAACGCCCAGGCCGAGGTGCTGGCCCTGGCGCAACAGCTTGATGCCGGCATCACCACAAGCCTCCTGGGCAAGCCATACATGGATGAAACGCTGCCGTTTGCGGCGGGCACCATGGGACACCTCGGTTCCACCGCCAGCGCCCACCTGATGGGGAACTGCGACACCCTCCTGATCATCGGCTCCAACGACCCGTGGACCGAGTTCTATCCGAAACCCGGGGCTGCCCGGGCCGTCCAGGTGGACATCGACGGGCGGAAGGTCGGTAACCGCTACCCCGTCGAAGTTGGTCTCGTTGGCGATGCGGCCGAAACCCTTGCCAGGCTGACGGAGCTGCTGAAGGGTGCCGGCGCGCAAAAACAGGGCCGCAAGCAATGGCGGGCGGACGTGGAGGAGCAGGTCCGCAGTTGGCACGCCCTCGCCGAGGAGCGCTCCCGCGTTCCGGCCAAGCCCGTCAACCCGGAGCTCGTGGTCCGCGAACTCAGCGGCCGGCTGCCGCGCAACGCCCAGGTGAGTGTCGACGTCGGGAGTTGCGTTTACTGGTATGCCCGCCAGCTGACCCTTCCGGAGGGAGTGCCGGCGCACCTTTCAGGGACGCTGGCCAGCATGGGCTGCTCGGTTCCGTACGGGATCGCGGCCAAGCTGGCCCGGCCGGACAGGCCCGTCGTGGCCCTGGCCGGCGACGGCGCCATGCAGATGGCAGGCATCGCCGAGCTGGTCACCGTGGCGCACCGCTGGCGGCAGTGGTCCGACCCGCGCTTCGTGGTGTGCGTGTTCAACAACAGGGATCTGGCCGAGGTCACTTGGGAGCAACGGGAAACCGAATCCGAGCCGCGGTTCCCGGACAGCCAGGAAATCCCCGACTTTCCCTATGCCGGATACGCGGAGCTGCTGGGGCTGACCGGCATCCGCGTTGATTCCCCGGAGCAGCTCGCCGATGCCTGGGACCAGGCGCTCGCCGCGGAACGCCCGGTAGTGATCGAGGTCCTGACCGACCCGGATGTGCCCCTCCTGCCGCCGTTCCCGGCGGGCGCCGAAAAGCTGGACGACATGCGCTCGGCGCTCTCCGAGGAAGGCGAAGCCGGGAAGGGTGCGGCGGCACTGCTGGACACCTACGCCGGCCAGGAGGAGTCCCGCAGCTGACCGCATGACGGAATGGGTAAGCGCGTTCCCCGATAGGGGTGGCAGGATAGGGGCATGCGCATCCTCATTGCCCCGGACAAGTTCAAGGGATCACTCACCGCCGTCGAAGCCGCCGCCGCCATCGCTGAGGGCGCACTCCGGGTCTACCCGGACGCCGTTACCACGCAGTGCCCAGTGGCCGACGGCGGCGAGGGAACCCTGGAAGCCGCCGTCGCCGCCGGCTATGAGGAGCGGATCAACGCCGTCGTTGGTCCCATCCTGGCGCCGATCGGCGCCGCCTGGGCCCTCCGAAAGGACGGGTCCGGCGCCACCACCGCAGTTATCGAAACGGCGCAAGCCTCTGGCCTGGCCCACATGGAGCCGACGCCGGAGAACTCCCTGCGGGCACACAGCTACGGCTGCGGGCAGCTCATCGCCGCCGCCCTCGACGCCGGCGCCACCGAAATTGTGCTGGGCGTCGGCGGCTCGGCCATGACCGACGGCGGCAGCGGCGCCTTGCGTGCACTGGGCCTCAAACCACTCGACGCGGCCGGGAACGTGGTGCCGCTGGGCGGCGGCTAACTGGCCGACGCCGTCTCCCTGGATGTCGCCGGGCTCGATCCGCGGCTGTCCGCCGTCAAGTTCAGGATCGCCGTCGATGTCCAGAGCCCGCTCTACGGCACCGCCGGTGCCGCGCACGTCTTCGGCCGCCAGAAGGGCGCCGATGACGACGCCATTGAAAAGCTCGACGCCGGCCTGCGCAACTGGGCATCCCTCCTCCGGGAGGCGACGGGCCGGGACGTCAACGTCCCGGGCGCCGGAGCGGCCGGCGGCTTCCCGGCGTCCTTCCTTGCCTTTACCCAGGCAACGCTGGAAGGCGGCTTCGCGCTGGTGGCTGCGTTGACGGGCTTGGCCGAGAAGCTCGCCGACGCCGACCTGGTGATCACCGGCGAGGGCTCCATGGACTCCCAGTCGCTCACCGGGAAGGCGCCGATCGCCCTCGCGGAGGCCGCCCGGGATCGCGGCATCCCGGTCGTAGCCGTGGCGGGACGCATTCTGGTCACGCCGGAGGAGCTGGCCGGGCACGGCGTGGTGGCCGCGGCGCAACTGCTGGACGTCGCGCCCAGCCCGCAGGACGCCATGTCCGACGCCGGCAAATACCTCGCGTGGGCGACGCGCCAAGTGCTGGAAGGAGCCTAGCCGCCCTCTTTCTTGGCCCTCCGGTGCAGATGCACGGGAACGTAGGCCAGGAGGATCGCCAGCACACCCAACAGCACGCCGCCGGCGATGAGGCCCACTGTGCGGCCTGCCGTAACGTCGAACACCAGCGCGGCGGTGCCCACGCTGAGGGCGGCCACCCCGCCGAGGGCGATCTTGGTGATGTTGTCCGCGCTGGCCACCAGGGTTGCCTTGAGCCGCTTCCGGAACAGCCGGCGGTGGACGCTGACCGGCAGGAGGATGAACGCGGTGGTCAGCGCGGCGAGGGCCACGTTCACGAGGTAGAGCGTGACCTGGAAGTCATCGAGGGTCTCAAAGCGCTGCTGGAACGGCAGGGTCAGCAGGAAGCCGGCAAGGATCTGGACGCCCGTCTGCAGGACTCGCAGTTCCTGGATCAGTTCCATCCAGTTCCGGTCCAGCTGCTCCTCGCGGGTCTCGTTCCGGCCGCTGCCAGCCGGGGCGTCCGGATCGGTCATGAACCCTCCTCTTTCTGGCCTCTGTCCGGCCAACGGCGCGTGCGCCTGCTCCAAACCTAGGCTCAAGTATGCCCTAATTCAACAAATGCTAAGTTTGCTGACTAGTGTTGCGTCAGGTGGTGGACTTGCTCCTCAAACCTGCGTTAGGTTCGAACAACCGGCAGCCCAGACAATGTAAGCAGGTGGAGAATGAGCGACCCAGCCAAGCAGTCCGACCAGCCCGGTGATCCCCGGGGGACATACCACTCAGGGCCCTTTCCCGAGCAGGAGCAGAAGCAGCCGGGCCTGACCGCACCCATGGATCCGCAGCCGGACCATGGCGAGCTGAGTTACGAGGGAAGCGGGGCGCTGGAGGGCAAAGCGGCGCTCATCACGGGCGGCGACTCCGGAATCGGCAAGGCGGTGGCCATCGCCTTCGCACGCGAGGGGGCCGACGTCGCCATTTCCTATCTTCCCGAAGAGGAGGACGACGCGCAGGACACCGCCGAATGGATCCGCAAGACCGGCCGACGGGCACTGCTCCTCGCCGGTGACGGCAGGAACGAGGACTTCAGCACATCGATAGTCGAGGACGCCGTTGCAGAGTTTGGCCGGCTCGACGTGCTGGTGCTGAATGCGGCGTACCAGAAAAACCGCGACAGCCTTGAGTCCCTGCCCACCGAGGAGTTCGACCGCGTCTTCAAGACCAACCTGTACTCCCTGCTGTGGACAGCCCGTGCCGCCGTGCCGCACCTGAAGGCCGGTGCTTCGATCATCACCACGGCCTCCATCCAGGCATTCAATCCGTCTCCCGGGCTCATTGACTACGCCATGACCAAGGCGGCCCAGGTGGCCTTCACCAAGGCCCTCGCCCAGGAACTGGGACCCAAGGGAATCCGGGTCAACGCCGTGGCGCCCGGGCCCATCTGGACCCCGCTCATCCCGGCCACCGAATGGCCGGACAAGCTGCCCAAGTTCGGCCAGGACACTCCCCTGCAGCGCGCGGGACAGCCCGCCGAGCTCGCCCCTGCCTACGTTCTGCTGGCATCCGACGCCGGTTCGTACATGTCCGGGGCGGTGGTTCCCGTCACCGGCGGCAAAGGCCTTTGAGTTTCCAGTAATTCCCAGCCAAGCAATTCCCCACCAAGCAGGAGGAACAGATGAGCCAGGACAACCAGCACGCAGCCCCTGAAGAGGAAGCGGGAGGCTACGGCACGCCCACCGCGGAGCAGGAAGCCGGCGGCCAGCAGTTTGCCCAGCCCCGCGAAGAAGAAGACTTCGACGCCGCGGGCCTGAACCAGAACAGCCCCGAGGGAGAGACCTTCCAGACCGGAACGCCGAACCTCAGCCACTTCGCCGAGGAGGACCAGGACAGCTCGGGCGAACCCGGGGCCGGTCGCTTCGGCGGAACCGACGACCAGCTCCACGCCGAGGGTGAAAGCAACGTGGCAGGCTTTGACCCGGTCCCCGGCGAGTCACCGCTGCCGCGCGATCCGGACGCCTCGCCCGGGGCCGGCGCCGAGGACGGGGACACGGCCGTGCCCTCGGCAGACGCCGAGATCGACGAGGGCAACGCTGACGAATCCGGCGCCGAGCAGTTCTCCTCGGAGCCCGGGCAGGAGGCGGCGGGCATTCCGGACGGCAGCGGCAACGACCTGCCCAAGGAAAAGTCACCCAACGACGACGATGAAACGTTCGACGCCGGATAGCCCGCACCCCGCGCGGGACTCATCTACGCAGGACTCCTGCCGCGGGACTGTTTTCGGAGGCAGCCCGGGAAGCCCTAACGCTTCTTGGGCTGCCTCTTTGCTGCGGCGTTGATTGCTGCCTTGGCGGCTGGCGGCAGGCCCTGCTGCTCGGTCTCGGGCTCGGCGGCGGTGCCGCGGGCCTTCGCGATGGCCTTCATGCCGTGGTAGATCACCAGGGCCGCGGCGGATCCGAGCGCGATGCCCGTGAACTTCAGGTCCCCCACGGCCCAGGTGTAGTCCGCGATGCCGATGATGAGGGAAACTGCGGCCGTGGTCAGGTTGACCGGGTTCGAAAAGTTGACCTTGTTTTGGACCCAGATCTTCACGCCGAGGATACCGATCATGCCGTACAGCATGGTGGCGGCGCCGCCCAGCACGCCCGGCGGGACCGTGGCGATCAGTTCGCCGAACTTCGGCGAAAAGCTCAGCAGGATGGCGAAGACGCCGGCCACCCAGTAGGCGGCAGTGGAGTAGACCTTGGTGGCCGCCATGACGCCGATGTTTTCTGCATACGTCGTTGTGCCGGAGCCGCCGCCGAACCCGGCAAGCACCGTGGCGGCACCGTCGGCCATCAGGGCACGGCCGGAGACGCCGTCCAGGTTCTGGCCGGTCATGGCGGACACCGACTTCACGTGGCCGATGTTCTCGGCCACCAGCACCAGGACCACCGGCACGAACAGGCCCAGTACGCCGATGTGGAACTCGGGCGTCTGGAAGTGGGGGAGTCCTACCCAGGCGGCGGCGTCCATCTTCTCGTAGCTCACCTCGCCGCGGAGCATTGCCACCAGGTAGCCCACCAGCACGCCCACCAGGATGCTGAGGCGGCCGATGATTCCGCGGAACAGGACGCTCACCACGATGATGGTGGCCAGCGTGATCAGTGCGGTCACGGGGGCGGCGTCGAAGTTGTTCTTGGCGGCAGGAGCCAGGTTGAGCCCGATCAGGGCCACGATGGCGCCTGTGACAATCGGCGGCATCAGCCGGTTGATCCAACCGGCGCCGAACTTCTGCACGATCGCGCCGATCACGGCGAGGCCGGCGCCGGCCAGCACCACGCCGCCCAGCGCCCCGGGGATACCGAACTGCTGCTGGGACGCCGTGATGGGCGCGATGAACGCAAAGCTTGAGCCAAGGTAGCTGGGAACGCGGCCCTGGGTGATCACGAGGAACAGGAGTGTGCCGATGCCGGAGAAGAAGAGCGTGGTGGCCGGCGGCATTCCGGTGATGATCGGCACCAGGAAGGTGGCGCCGAACATGGCCACAACGTGCTGCATGCCTACACCGATGGTGATGGGCCACGCGAGCCGTTCGCCGGGAGCCACCACTTCGCCCGGACGTACGGCCTTGCCGTTGCCGTGCAGCTTCCATTTGATTCCGAGCATGCTCATTGGCGGGGCCTTTCGGAGGGGAGTTTGCCCGCTCGCCGGGCTGGATCTTCAGGAGCAAGAATACCCCGCCGGACGCGGGCGCGAGAGGGCTTCCGGCCGTCAGCCGGTGCAGCCAGGATTGGCCGCCGCAGTGTGTGGAACGTCACGCGCTTATTTGGCTGTTCCGGGAAGAGCGCGCTTCTGAATCCGGTTGAACCCAACGAAAGCAAGCAGGACTGCCCGACGCCGCCCGCAGGCGTATGTCGGCCTAGTGAAAGGGGCGCGAATGACAATCGCCCATGAAGAAGCAGTGATCGATTCCGCCGCCGTGGATGCCATCTTCGCCGAAGCCCGCACCGCCAACGCGTTCACCGGCGAGGTTAGCGAGCAGCAGGCCCGCGCCATCTACGAACTGACCAAGTTCGGCCCCACCGCCTTCAACTCCCAGCCGCTGCGCGTCACCTACGTGCGCTCGGAGGAGGCCCGCGCCAAGCTCGTGGCCACCCTGTCTTCGGGCAACCGGGCCAAGACGGCCTCCGCGCCCCTGGTGGCAATCCTCAGCTACGACACGGCCTGGCAGGAGCAGTGGGACAACTTCCTCCCCGGCTACAACGCCCCCAAGGCCATGTACGACGCCGCACCGGACCTGGCCACCTCCACGGGCAATAACAACGCCCACCTGCAGGCCGGTTACTTCATCCTGGCCGTCCGCTCGCTCGGCTTCGCCGCCGGCCCGATGACCGGCGCGGACTTCCCCGCCATCGACGCAGAGTTCTTCCCGGCAGGCGACCAGAAAAGCTTCCTGGTGGTGAACATCGGCCAGCCCGGCCCCGAGGCCTGGGGCGAAGCGAAGCCCAAGTTCGCCTACGAGGACGTGGTCCGCACGGTCTAAAGGCCGGGTTGCGGACAGCCTCCGAACACGGAATGCCTCCGGCAATATGGGGGACATTCCGGAGGCATCCTGGACAGTATTTCTGCAGTCAAAAACTGCAAGGCATGCATCCGGGCCACTTCCAATGGTAGTCCTGTTTGGACTTCTTGAGCATAAGCAAAGCGCCGGATGGTCAACAGCCATCCGGCGCTTTCTTGTTCCTGGGAACCGAGTAATTTCCTAGGAAATGACCCCGTCCACCAGAGCCTTGGCCTCGGCCTGAACCTGCTTGAGGTGGTCGGCGCCCTTGAAGGACTCCGCGTAGATTTTGTAGACGTCCTCGGTGCCGGAGGGGCGGGCCGCGAACCACGCGTTCTCGGTGACCACTTTCAGTCCGCCGATAGACGCGCCGTTGCCCGGCGCCTCGGTCAGTTTGGCCGTGATTGCCTCGCCTGCCAGTTCCGTCGCAGTGACGTCCGACGACGACAGCTTGCCCAGCGCCGCCTTCTGGTCCCGCGTCGCGGCGGCGTCGATCCGTGCATACACCGGCGCACCGAACTGGTCCGTGAGGCCCTTGTAAAGCTGGGATGGCGACTTGCCGGTGACGGCGGTGATCTCCGAAGCCAGCAGCGCCAGCAGGATGCCGTCCTTGTCCGTGGTCCAGACGCTGCCGTCGCGCTTGTTGAAGGAAGCGCCGGCGGATTCTTCGCCGCCGAATGCACCTTCGCCGGAGAGCAGGCCGGGGACGAACCACTTGAAGCCCACGGGCACCTCCACGAGCTTGCGGCCCAGGCCGTCCGCCACGCGGTCGATGATCGAGGAGGACACGAGGGTCTTGCCCACAACGGAGTTCGGGTTCCAGCCGCTGCGGTTGCGGTACAGGTAGTCGATGGCCACCGCGAGGTAGTGGTTGGGGTTCATCAGTCCGCCGTCAGGGGTAACGATGCCGTGCCGGTCGGCGTCGGCGTCATTCCCGGTGGCGACATCGAAGGCGGTAGACCCGTCCGCACCAACAGTCATCCGGTTGATGAGGGAGGCCATGGCCGACGGCGAAGAGCAGTCCATCCGGATCTTCTCGTCCCAGTCCAGGGTCATGAAAGCCCATTGCGGGTCCACCGTGGGGTTGACCACCGTGAGGTTCAGCTGGTGGCGTTCGCCGATCTCACCCCAGTAATCCACGGACGCGCCGCCCATGGGGTCGGCCCCGATCCGGACGCCGGCATTACGGATGGCATCCAAGTCCAGGACAGAGGGCAGATCGTCCACATAGCTGCTCAGGAAATCGAACTTTCCGGTGGTCTCGGCCTCGAGGGCCTGGGCCAGCGGAATCCGCTTCACGCCGCGGAGCCCGTTCTCCAGCAGTTCGTTGGCGCGGTTGGCGATCCAGCCCGTCGCGTCGGTGTCGGCCGGGCCGCCGTGCGGAGGGTTGTACTTGAAGCCGCCGTCGGCCGGCGGGTTGTGGCTGGGAGTGACAACAATGCCGTCAGCCTGCGGTGCTCCGGCCGGGGCGTTGCGGTTGTACGTGAGGATGGCGTGGCTCAGGGCCGGGGTGGGGGTGTAGCCGTGCCGCGCGTCGATGAGGACGTTCACGCCGTTTGCGGCAAGCACCTCAAGGGCGGAGTTCTGCGCCGGTTCGCTCAGCGCGTGGGTGTCCTTGGCCAGGAACAGCGGGCCGGTGATGCCCTGCCCGGCGCGGTACTCCACGATCGCCTGCGTGATCGCCACGATGTGACCCTCGTTGAAGGACGCTTTCAGGCTCGAGCCGCGGTGCCCGGAGGTTCCGAAGGCCACGCGCTGGCCGGGATCCCCCAGGTCAGGCTTGACGTCGTAGTACGCGTCGAGCAGTGCGGTCAGATCGACAAGGTCTTGGGGTTGGGCAACTGTGCCCGCTCGGCTAGCCATGGCACCAGCATGCCAGACGACGGCGAAGGTCAACACGGAGTGTCCGGAATCCGGCCCCTGTGACGCAGAATGTCACGAATTTTCCGCGCTACTTGCATTTCTCCGGAACAAAAAACTGAGTAGTGCGGAAAAAGTACTTATATACCCGCCCCTGAGGGGGCTGTTACGTTCAAACGGCAGGAACCTCCGGAGTCACGTACGACGCCGGGCGTCCGGACCAGCGGAAACGTCCCGGAAGCCTGTGGCTGAATTTCAGCCGTGCCATCCGCGGGAGGGTAATTCCGGCGGTTGGAGCCGGCAATTCGTCCGGCTTTTGGGCCGGGAAAATTTACGGCCGGGTGATTGGGGTCGGTTGAATTGGGCCGGTCATTTGGAACACGAGCGAGCATTGCAGAGGTGAACAATGGGGGCTGGAGATGCAGCATCCGAACGGACGAGGCTCGCCAGCGAACGGATCGCGCGGCTGAAGCGCGACCCCGGCCCTGTTGGTGCCGGTTCTGTGGGTGCGGAGCAAAGCAGCCACCTGGCGGCCGAAAGGCTTGCCGGGCTGGGGTCCCACGGCTGGTTCCTGCTGCACGATGTCCATTGGCCGGGCCGCCCGCTGGCGCGGCTGGAGCATGTCCTGGTGGGGCCAGGCGGCGTGGTGGTTGTCAGCGTCAAGAACTGGTCCGGCCACGTCGACGTCGTGGATGGCGCGCTCCTCCAGAACGGTCATGACCGGTTCCCGGCGGTGGAGACGTCGCTGGCGCAGGCAGCCGCGGTGGCCGCGGTCCTGCCGGCGCCGTGGCGGAGGCTGGTCCGCTCGCTGATCTGCCTGACAGCCCAGCCGGAACTGCGGGGCACCACCGGTTCGGGCATCGAGGTGCGGGGGATCGACTGCATCCCGGAGGCCGTAACCGGCCTGCCGGACGTGCTGGATGCACCTTCGGCCCTGTTGCTCTACGCACAGCTAGGGCAACTCCTCACCCGTCCGCAGGTGCCGGAAGCCGGCACCGTCCGGAACCCCGCCTACCGCCCAGCCACGGGCAGCCCGGGCGCAGGCCGCCCTGGCACCGAGGGAACGGACGACGCGAACACGTCCAGGGCAGCGCTCCGGCGTCCGGCGCACCGGCGTCCGTCCGACAGGCGTCCGGCCCCACCGCACTATCGGTATGCCCGGGATCGCCGGCCGGGTACCGTGCTGCGGATGGTGGGACGGTCACTCGTCGCGGGTCTCGTTTCAGCGGCACTGCTGGCGCCGCCCCTGTGGCTGTTGTGGGAGCTGCTCCCTAAGTAAGGCCAGCCGGTGCCCGGTCAGATGTCCCCGGCATAAATGTCCGGGGACGGCGGTAATGTTCTGTTGAGGACAGAATGAGGGGATTCCCATGACAGAGCAGCGTCCCGGAACCGGCGACGAGCCGAAACCGGACACCCACCAGCAACCGCACCACGGCCAACAGCAGGGTTCGGACATTCCGGCCCCGCCGTTGTACAACCCGCCGCTGTACACCCCGCCCGGCGAGCAGTTTGGCGGGCAGCACGGTGACGCGGGCGCCGGCGGTGCCTACGGCCAGCCGGTGAGCCCCTACAGCCAGCAGTATGGCCAGCAGTACGGGCAACAATATGGCCAGCAATACAATCAGCAGTACTCCAGCCCGTACGGCCAGCCGTCGTACTACGGTGCAGCGCCCCAGCCGAAGAGCCTCAGCATCGCCAGCCTGTGCTGTGGGATCGCCGTCTACCTGGGCTTCGGGGTCTTCATCCTGCCGCAGCTGGCCGCCGTGATCCTGGGCCACATGGCGTTGCGCCGTGAACCGTCAGGCCGCGGCTTCGCCATTGCCGGCCTTGTAATGGGGTATCTCGGCCTCGCCCTGACAGTCCTCGCGATTGTGGGGCTGGCCATCCTGGCGAGCCTCGCGAGCACGTCCAGCACTATCTGAAGCCCAGCGCTATCTGAAGCAAGGCTAGCGTGTCAGTGCTGCCGTCAGCCGTGCCTCGTTGTCCTCGAGCCACTGCCGGCGGCGGCTGATCACTTCGCCAACTCCGTCGTGCCACATGCGTGCCCAGCCTCCTCCGAGGTTCAGGGCGTTATGCTCCATGCGTTCGAGCGAGAGCTCCGCGGCCTCCGCTCCGAACTGCGGAAGCCGCCGTCGTTCTTCCGGTGTCCAGCCGTAGGCGTCAGCGAAGATCCTGAGCCGCCGGAAGGGATCCACCGTTTCCCAGCCGGCCCACGCATCAGCCGGGTCCCGCAGCGGAACCCAGTGCATGGCAGTGTTGTAGGAATCCTTGAAGGCGGTGCTCAGTCCGGCGAGGTCGAAGTCGATGAGTCCTGCGGCGAGGCCCCCGCGGACCACAACGTTCTGCGGGGTTACATCCAGGTGGCAGACCAGCCTGCCCGGGTCCTGCCTGACCGGCCGTGGCGGGAACGGATGCCTGGACGGGGTAAATCCCGCCGACGCCGCGTGCAGCCGGCGGAGCAGGCGGGCCACGGAGCGTAGCAGATCCTCGGACCGCACCCACTGTTCGGGCACGGCACCGGCACATGTGCCCGGAAGGAACGTGAGCACATCACGGCCCGCGCTGTCCTGGCCGAGGAACCTGGGGGAGCCCTCGAAGCCGGCGTCCTCCAGCCAGTCCAGGTAGTCCGCCACGGCGTAGCTTTGCGGCTGGTGCGGGCGGCGCACCGTCCCGCCAACCCGCACCACGCCGTCGGTGACGTCGCCTGCCGGCAGGAGTTCGACGTCGGTCTCCTCGCCGGGGGCAGGGATGTAGATGCGGTTCTCGACAGGGAGGCGCGTTCCAGGATCCACCCGGCAAGCGTACGCCCGGGCGATGGGAGCCCGAGGCTGCACTCAGAACCCCAACTGGGCTGCCACCTGCAGGAGCAGCGACTCCGAGCCGGGCCGGCCGATCAGCTGGATGCCCATCGGCAGTCCTGCTCCCGGGCTGCCCCCGGTCCAGTGGACCGGGATACTGACGGCCGGAAGGCCGCAAACGTTGACCATGGATGACCATGGTGCGAACTCGCACTGCCTGCGGTAGTCGCCGTCGGCGTCGCCCGCCCATTCCGGGGACGGCCAGCGGCCGTCCCCGTGGCCGGACCCGGTGAACCAGCCCACCGGGCGCGGTGTCTGGGCCAGCGCGGGCGTCAGGATCAGGTCCCAGGCTGAGTACTGCGCCAGGGTATCGCGCTCGAATTGCCGGAGGAACGCCAGGCATTCGTTGAGTTTGGCCGCGCTCCGCTGCTGAGCGCGCCGCCGGAATGTGCGCGTCAGCGGCGTCAGCAGGGCCTCGCGGTGCGGGGCGATCCGGGCCGCGCCCACTCCCGCCGTCCAGGCGGTGGTGAACGCATCGGGGTACCGGTTATCGTACCGAATCTCAGCCTCGGCGACGTCGTGCCCGGCCGCGGTGAGCAGCCGGACGCCGGCGTCCAGCGCGTCCAGTGCCTCCGGGTCCGGAGTGAACGGGAAGATTCCGGCCCAGGGGCTGTCCAGGCTGACGCCGATCCGCAGCGAAGCAGGCGCGCGGCCCACGGCATTTAGGTAGCTGGCGCCGTTGGAGGCCAGGACATCCAGCAGCAGTGCGGCGTCGGCCACGGAACGGGCCAGCGGTCCGGCCACCACCAGGCCGGCGCGGTCCCCGCTGCTTTCGCCCGCCGGAACCACGCCCCGGCCGGGCTTCAGGCCCAGCAGGCCGCATGCCGCCGCCGGGATCCGGATCGACCCGCCGCCGTCGGTTCCGGGTGCGAACGGCACCAGTCCCGCCGCCACGGCAGCGGCGCTGCCGCCGGAGGAACCACCCGAGCTCCTGCTCAGGGCATGGGGATTGCGCGACGGCGGTGCGATGCGGTTTTCGCTGTAGGCCGTCAACCCGAATTCGGGAACCTGCGTCTTGCCGAGGGAGATGGCACCGGCGCCCCTGAGGGCTGCGGCGAGGGCGCCGTCCGCCGGTGCCGGACGGCGGTCCAGCGCTGCGCTGCCGTGGGTGGTGACCACGCCGGCAACATCGGTGAGGTCCTTGAAGGCGACCGGCATCCCGTGCAGCGGCGGGAGTGGCTGATCCGGGTGACGCCGGGCGAACAGAGCGTCTGCGGCGGCTGCCTCGGCCATCGCCCTCGGCCCGGTGACGGTGATAAAGGCCCCCATCTTCGGGTTCGATTCCTCGATTCGCGCCAGGAAATGCGCCGTGACTTCGCGGGCGGAGAGCTCGCCGGAACGCAGCGCTGACCTCAGCTGCACTGCCGACAGGCGGTGGATGTCAGCGCTGCGGTGTGGGGCGGACAATGTGCTCCTTTGCGGCGGCTCGCGGGCTTCGGACCAGCGTAACCTGTACCGGCCGAGGGGTACGGGGTGCTGCGCTGGCGATACGCTGGAGCTGAGAGCTTGAGGCCAAGGAGAGGACTCCCATGAGCGACTTCGATACCGTCACCGTGAAGGACGTCCCCGCGGACGCCACCATCCTGGACGTGCGGGAGGATTACGAATGGGCGGCCGGGCACGCTGAGGGCGCCGTGCACATCCCCTTGGACCAGCTGCCCGGCAAGCTGGACGACCTCGACCCGGACGAGGACCTGTACGTCATCTGCCGGACCGGCGGGCGTTCCTTCCGCGCAGCCCAGTGGCTGGTGGGCCAGGGGTATACGGCGGTCAACGTGGCCGGCGGGATGGACCAGTGGTTGGAATCCGGCAAGCCGCTGGTGTCTGACAACGGACTCAAGCCCGTGGTTCTGTAGACCGGGCCGCCGTCGCCTACACAACCCCCGTCCCATACCCGCAAAGGAATACCCATGCCCGCCGCCCGCCGCACCTACACCTTCCTCGGCCCCGAGGGCACGTTCACGGAGGCGGCGCTCCTGCAGGTTCCGGATGCGGCCGAAGCCGTGCGCATCCCGTCCTCGAACGTCAACGCGGCGCTGGACCGGGTGCGGGACGGATCGGCCGATGCTGCGATGGTGCCCATCGAGAACTCGGTGGAGGGCGGCGTCACGGCCACTCTCGACGCCATTGCCACAGGTCAGGAACTGAGGATCATCCGGGAGGTCCTCGTGCCCATCAGTTTCGTGCTGGTGGCTAGGCCCGGCATCGAGCTTTCCCGGATCCGCCGGATCTCCACTCACGGGCATGCATGGGCTCAGTGCCGGCTATGGGTGGACGAACATATTCCCGGCGTCGAATACGTTCCCGGTTCCTCCACGGCCGCTGCTGCAATGGGCCTGCTGGAGGACGACGCGCACTACGACGCCGCCATCTGCGCGCCCATTGTCGCCGCCGAGCAGCCCGGACTGCAGGTGCTGGCCGAGAACATCGGTGACAATCCGGGCGCGGTGACCCGGTTCATCCTGGTCAGCCGTCCGGGCATTCTGCCGGCCCGGACGGGCGCGGACAAGACCACGGTCGTGGTGCCCCTTCCCGAGGACCGGCCGGGCGCGCTGATGGAAATCCTGGACCAGTTCGCCACCCGCGGCGTCAACCTGAGCCGCATCGAGTCCCGGCCCACCGGGCAGTACCTGGGGCATTACTTCTTCAGCATCGACGCCGACGGCCACGTGGGCGATGCGCGGGTGGCCGACGCCTTAGCCGGCCTCCACCGCATCAGCTCGGCCACGCGATTCCTTGGTTCCTACGGCCGCGCCGATGCGCAGGCTCCCGTAGTGCCGGAGCACACGTCGGACGAGGCATTCCAGGCGGCGCATGCATGGGTCAATGGGATCCTCGCCGGCGACTCCGCGGCCACGGAGACTCCGGTGGAAGCTTCGCCGTCAGCGTAGATAAATACCCCGCGGGGCACTTCCCTGCAAATGTTGCTGTGCGTATGCTTGCATGATCAACAAAGGGATGGCCCCAGCGAAAGGAGCGGGTCATGTCGGACAAGAATGACAATGACGGCCAGGGAATGATCGTCAATCCCAAGCCCACAGGTGAGAACCAGGACTGGGACGGGGATGAGGCCGACCGTGCGGACCGCCTGCGCTTCGAAGAGGAGCAGGCCATGATCCGCGAACAGTCCGAGGCCCGGGCAGCCGCTAAGGCCGCTGCCGAGTCCGCCAAGCACGCCGACACCGCGCAGTCAGCCTAGGGCGCCGCCAGCCTGGTGGACAGTCAGCCTAGGCGCTTTCCTAAGCGCGCGCGGCTTCTTCCCTGACCCGCACCAGCAAAGATCCCGGCTCCACCTGGACCGTCACCTTCGTGGCGTCCCCCGACGTGTCGCCGTCGAGCTGGGTGGGCATGGGTTCCGGGCACCTGATGACCACCTTGCCCGAGCGGTACACGCTCATGACGGGCAGATGCCGCTTGTGCTTGAACAGGATCTTGGCGTACATCGCCAGCCAGCCCACGGCGCTGCGGGGGCTCATGACCACCACGTCCAGCATCCCGTCGTCGATCATGGCCTGCGGGATGAAATCGATGCCACCCGGCACCAGGCCGCAGTTGGCAAACAGGACGCTGCGGATCTTCCGGGACTGGTCCGGCTGGTCATCCAGCGAGATGGCCACTTTCTTCCTGCGCCCGGGAAGGTGGCGGACTCCCGCCTCCGTGTAGGCCAGCCATCCGACGGCGCGCTTCAGCCCATCGTTCGTGTCACCCACCACCTCGGCGTCCATGCCGATGCCGGCCATGACGAGGAACGAGTGGCTTGAGGAGTGGCCCGTGAGCGAGTTCTCGATTTCCATCCGCGCCGTGTCGATGAACCGCTGGTGGCCGAAGAGCGCCGTCTGGATATTGCCGTACAGGTCGTAGACGTTCAGATCCACGTTGCGGGCCAGCAGGTTGCCCGTGCCGAGGGGGACCAGGCCCATCGCCACCCCGCTGTGCGCGAGGGCCTCAGCCGCCACCCGCACCGTGCCGTCGCCGCCCCCCACAAGCACGACGTCGGCTCCGTACTCCAGCGCCGCCCGGACCTGCGAGTGGCCCGGGTCCTCCGGCGTCGTTTCGAAGAAGCGGGGCTCCTCCCAGCCGGCAGTCAGACAGGCGCGCTGGATGGTGGCGCGGGCTTCATCGGCCTTGGCCTTGATGGGGTTGAGGATGACGGCGACGCGCTGGCGTTCCAGGCCGTGTTCGTGGGCCTCTTCGCGCACGGCGCTGCGGACATGCAGGGCCTTCAGCTTGCGCACACCCCACCAGCTGGAGACGGCGAAGGCCAGGGCTGCAGCGATCAGGACGTAAAGAAGCAGGTCGCTCATGGTGCTCCAACACTATCCCGCCCGGAGTGTCCCGCGGATTCGATACCCTTGTCTGGTGATCGACGTAAAAGACCTCAGCGAAAATCCGGACAAGTTCCGCGCCAGCCAGCGCGCCCGCGGTGCGGACGAAACCCTGGTGGACGCGATCATCGACGCAGATGCCGCGCGCCGCACAGCGCTGATCAGCTTCGAGAACCTCCGCGCCGAACAGAACGTGTTCGGCAAGAAGGTAGCTCAGGCCAAGGGCGAGGAAAAGCAGGCGCTGCTCGCCGAGGTCCGCGAACTTGCGGGCGCGGTGAAGGCTGCCTCGGCCGAGGCCGACGCAGCGCAGGCCAAGCAGGAAGAACTGCTGCGCACCATCCCCAACCTCATTGAAGGCGGCGTGCCGGCCGGTGGCGAGGATGACTACGTTGTGGTCAAGACTGTGGGCACGCCGCGCGAATTCCCTGACTTCGAGCCCCGCGACCACCTCGAAATCGGCGAGCTGATCGGCGCGATCGACATGGAGCGCGGCGCGAAGGTCTCCGGGGCACGCTTCTACTTCCTCCGCGGCGTGGGTGCCCGGCTGGAAATGGCCTTGCTGCAGATGGCCATGGAACAGGCCATCGAGGCCGGTTTCATCCCCATGATCACCCCCACGCTCGTCCGCCCCGAGACCATGCAGGGCACCGGATTCGACGTAAAGCACGACGCCGAGATCTACCGTCTCGCCGAGGACGACCTTTACTTGGTGGGCACCTCCGAGGTGCCCCTCGCCGGGTACCACGCGGACGAGATCCTGGACCTCTCCGCCGGCCCCATCCGCTTCGCCGGCCAAAGCTCCTGCTACCGCCGCGAGGCCGGCTCGCACGGCAAGGACACCCGCGGGATCATCCGCGTCCACCAGTTCAACAAGGTGGAGATGTTCATCTACACCACGGCGGAAGACGCCGCGGCCGAACATGAGCGCCTGCTGGCCTGGGAAGAGCAGATGCTGGCCAAGTGCGAGCTGCCCTACCGTGTGATCGACACTGCCGCCGGCGACCTCGGCATGTCTGCAGCCCGCAAGTTCGACTGCGAAGCCTGGGTCCCCACCCAGGGCGCGTACCGCGAGCTGACCTCCACGTCCAACTGCACCACATTCCAGGCGCGTCGCCTCAACATCCGCGAGCGTGTGTTCACCGAGGACGGCAGCCCCAAGGGCACCCGTGCTGTGGCCACGCTCAACGGCACGCTGGCAACCACGCGCTGGATCGTGGCCCTCCTGGAGCACCACCAGAACGCCGACGGCTCGGTCAACGTGCCCGCGGCCCTGCAGAAGTACCTCGGCGGCCTCGAGGTTCTCCCCGTTCTTTAGGAACCGGTTCGCCAAGCGGAACTCCGCCTGGCGGCGCTTGAGGGGAGTATTTACCCGCCGTTCACGCGTTGCTGTGCGCTGCGTCCTAGCTGGTGTCAGGGGTGTCTGCTCTACTAGGAAGCATGACTACATTGAGTGAATTCTCAGCCGCCGGCACCGAAGACCGGCGAGAAGCACAACAGAAACTCATGATCGCCCTGGACGTGGACGGCACCCTCGTAGACCACGACGGCCATATGTCCGCTCCGGTCCGCGACGCCGCACAGGCTGTGGTGGCGGCAGGGCACGAGGTACTGATCGCCACCGGACGTTCGCTCAACGCGACGCTGCCCATCATCGAACAGATCGGCCTGGACCGCGGTTACGCCGTATGCTGCAACGGTGGCGTGACTCTGCGCCTGGATCCCGGGTTGCCCAACGGCTACGACATCATCCACAAGGCCACGTTCGATCCCGGCCCGGCGCTCCGTGCCCTCCGCAAGCGCCTGCCGGCAGCGAAGTATGCGCTGGAGGACGAAGACGGGAACTTCCTCTCCACCGAGCGCTTCCAGGACGCGAGCTTCGGTGTCGAGGCCATCGGCGTTGACTTCCAGACCATGCTCGAGGCCACGGCCGTCCGCGTCGTCGTCTTCAGCGCGGAGAACACGCCCGAGGAGTTCAACGAAGCCATCGAACACATCGGCCTTGCCGGCGTGACCTATTCCGTCGGCTGGACTGCGTGGCTGGATATCGCCGCGGCCGGCGTCACCAAGGCCAGCGCACTGGAGAACCTCCGCAGCCGCCTCGGCGTTGATCCGGCCGCCACGGTTGCCATCGGCGACGGCCGCAACGACATCGAGATGCTCACTTGGGCGGCCCGGGGGGTGGCCATGGGACAGGCTCCGGAGGAAGTGGTAGCCGCCGCGGACGAGGTCACCAAGTCGGTATACGACGACGGGGCCGCCCACGTGCTGCGCGGCCTTTTGTAAGGGGCGGCGCTAGTTGTAACAGGCGGCTCTAGCGCACGTCGAGGATCATCGAGAGGAGCCTGGCCGCTGCCGGCCGGGCTGCGTGCTCCTCGTTCCACTGCGACCTCGCCACTGCCTTGCTGACAGCCTGGGAGGTAATGCCGAGCTCGGCGGCCACGGTCTTCTGCTGGCCGCGCACCCCCGGGGTCATCAGGTCAAGCACGCGCCACTCGGCCTCGCTCCTGTCCCGGACGATGTGGCCCAGCAGGCGGAGCACCGACTCGGATTCGGCCGCGACCTCCGTCAGGGGGCCCTCCACAGCCACAGGGATGCGCTCTTTGCTGTTGCGGAGGCGGTCCACCGCACGGCGGGCGTAGATGAGGCCGTGCCCGCTGGCGTCCTTGATCTGGTTCGGCAGTGGCTCGTTTACCGGGCCCGCGCCGATCCCCACGTACCAACTCCCGCAGCGGAGCGCGATCAGGGCGGCATCCACCGCCTGGTGCGGGCAATCGACGATGCCCTGCACCTCGTCCTCCACGGAGCGGTCAAAGTCCAGTCGCGCCGGGATATGCCTTAGGTCCTTGAGGAGATGCGGGACCCGGTCGCCGTCGCGCCGGCTGTCTGTTTGATTGATAGTCAGCGTGAACATGGTGGACATCAGACTACCGGGTGCCCACGCCGAGGCAAGCTGGGAGCTGACGGGACGTTACGGATCTCACGGCGGGCACGAAACATGGGTGGCCGCGGAGGGCGAACGGACACTTCAGCTCCACCACACTGTTAACAACGACGGCGGCCGGTGCCGTTCGTAGGGAACGGTACCGACCGCCGTCGGAAGTTATTCGCTAGTGTGCTGCGGGCACGTAACGCTTGATGGAAGCCTCAAGTTCGGCTTCGGCAGCGGCGCGGTCGGCCCAGCCCTCGGCCTTGACCCACTTGCCGGGCTCCAGGTCCTTGTAGCGGGTGAAGAAGTGCTCGATTTCCTTGATCAGGAATTCGTTGACATCGCTGACTTCCTGGATGTGGTCGAACCGCGGGTCGGCCGGAACGCAGAGGACCTTGGCATCCCCGCCGCCGTCGTCGGTCATGTTGAAGACGCCGATCGGACGGGCTTCGACGATGACGCCCGGGTGCAGATCGAAGTCCTGCAGGAGCACCAGTGCGTCCAGCGGGTCGCCGTCTTCGCCGAGGGTGTTCTCGAAGAAGCCATAGTGGGTGGGGTACTGCATGGAAGTGAAGAGGACACGGTCGAGACGGACTCGGCCGGTCTCGTGGTCGACTTCGTACTTGACGCGCGATCCCTTGGGGATCTCGATGGTCACGTCATGCTTCATGGAATGCTCCTCGGCGATTGCTTGGTGTTCGCGGCACACGCGATGATCAACCAAAAATGGACTGCCGGTGCCGCCGACTACTATTGAGGATATAGCGAAAGGCCCAGGTTTCAGGAACTAATGGGGTAATTTCAGGACTTTGAGGACCAGCAGCATGAGCGGCACCAGGGGCACGGCGAGCGGCCGTGGCAGGCTTTCCACAGTGGTCCGGAGTTGGCCCACCTTCCTGGTCACGGTACTCCTCCTGGTGCTGGCCCTTCCCGCCGGGCTGCTCATTTCGCCCGCGTTGACCGGCCCGGCCGGTTCCACGGCCCAGCCTGCCCAGACCCCCGCCTGGCAGCTGGTCCCGGAACGCCTGTCCGTGCCGCAGGGCATCGATCCGCTCAGCAACGCGGCGCGGGTGCCGGTTCCCGCCGGCGTGGCGGCCCGGCTGGATCCCGTCCTCAAGACCGACGGCGGCGGCTCGTTCACGGCCGTGGTCCAGGACGCCGCCACCGGCAAGGTCCTCTATGACCGGGACGGCGCCGCCAACAGGATCCCGGCCTCCAACATGAAGCTCCTCACCGCCGTGGCCGCTTTGCGGGGGATCGGCCCCGAGGAACGGTTCAGCACCAAGGTGGTCGCCGAACCGGCTGCGGCGGCAACACCGGGTGCTGCTGCCGCCGCAAGGTCCGTGGTGCTGGTGGGCGGCGGCGACGTCCTGCTCGGCGCCGGCGAATCCGCCGAGGACAAAGTCCTGGGCCACGCCGGGCTTGCCACGCTGGCCAAGCAGACAGTGGAGTCACTCCGGAAAAGCGGCTTTAAGGGTCAGGTCCAGGTGCTTGTGGATGATTCCCTTTTCACGGGTCCGGCGCTGAACCCCTCCTGGAACCCGGATGACGTTGCCGCCGGCGAGACAGCCCCGCTGTTCCCGCTGGCCCTGAACTCGGCACGGTTTGATCCTGCAGACACCACGGCACCGCGGCCCCAGGATTCAGCCATCGCTGCGGGGGAGGCGTTCGCCGCCGGCCTCAAAGCGGCCAGTGCGGCCGCGGGCCTCACGGTGGCACCCGCCGTCGTACGTCTTGACGGGAAGCCGACGGCGGACGCCAAAGTCCTCGCCGCGGTGCAGTCCGCGACGGTCAGCCAGCAGGTGGACCTCATGCTCCAGACCTCTGACAACTACCTCGCCGAAACCCTGGGCCGCATGATTGCGGTGGCGGGCGGCCAGCCGGCGACCAACGAGTCGGCCAGGGCCGCCGTGCTGGGGCAGCTCGCCGGCCTGGGCATTCCCACGGATGGGATGGTTGCCGCGGATGTTTCCGGCCTGGCCCTGGCCAACCAGGTGTCCGCCCGCCAGTTCTCGGAAGTGGTGCGCGCCATCACCAACGGCAAGGACACCCGGCTCAGGGCCGCGCTGGCGGGGTTCCCGGTGGCGGGGCTGACGGGCACGCTCGGCGACAGATATATCGACGAGTCCACGGCCGAAGGCGCCGGCCTGGTGCGGGCCAAAACGGGAACCCTTAACACCGTCATCGCCCTGAGCGGGTACGTGGTGGACGCCGACGGCCGGCTCCTGGTGTTCTCCTTCATCGGCAACGGCCTGACGCCGGGAGCCGAGGGCAACAAACCGGCACTGGACACGGCGGCCACGGCGCTGGCAGGCTGCGGCTGCCGCTAGGGCTGCCTCCGGCTTCCGGGTCAGCCCCGTGCCGGTTCGCCGGTCAGCGAACTTAAGGCGCGCTGACGGGCGTGTATGTTCTGATGGACCGTATGGAGTCCACTGCAAGCCAGTCATCCGCCCCTGCCCAGGCCCTCATCAACTGGGACATTGCCGCGTCCGCCGCAGCACGGCTGGCTCCGCCGGGTCCGTCGCTGACTGCCGCCGAGATCGGGGACGCCGTCTCCCAGCTGCGCGAGCTGGCGGATGCCTCCGTTCCGCACGTTCACCAGATCACCGGGCTGGAGGCTGCGCGCGACCTCCGTGACTCATCAGTCCTGGTGGTGGACCGTGCCTCCTGGGCGAAGGCCAACACGCAGAGCTTCGCGGTGATGCTGAAGCCCGCCATCGAAAAGATGCTGGAGAGCCGCCGCGGCACCATCAGCCCAGGAGCCGCCACCGTCAGCGGCGCCATCACCGGCAGCCAACTGGGCGCTGTGCTGGCATTCCTCTCCAGCAAGGTCCTGGGCCAATACGATCCTTTCGCCGCCCTCGCCGAAGGATCACAGGCGCCGTCGGGCGGCCGCCTGCTGCTCGTCGCGCCCAACATCGTCGCCGTCGAGCGGGAGCTCAATGTGAATCCCGCGGACTTCCGGCTCTGGGTGTGCCTGCACGAGCAGACCCACAGGGTGCAGTTCGCCGCGGCACCCTGGCTCCGGCACCACATGCTGAACGAGATCGACAATCTCAGCGGGCACCTGCTGGGCAACATGGACTCCCTGATGGAACGTGCTTCAGCAGCCGCACGCTCGCTCAAGGACCGTGCCGGCTCGGGTGCCACTCCGGGCCGCGGCGCCATCCTTGATCTCCTGCAGGACCCCGAGGAGAAGGCCTCGCTGTCCCACCTCACGGCGGTCATGAGCCTGCTCGAAGGCCACGCCAACGTGGTGATGGACGCCGTGGACGCCAGCATCGTCCCGTCCGTGAAGACCATCCGGCAGCGGTTCAACGCCCGCGGCAAGGACAGGGGCATCGTCGAGAAGTTCATCCGCAGCCTGCTGGGACTCGACGCCAAGATGAAGCAGTACAGCGACGGCGCCAAATTTGTCCGGGCTGTGGTGGACGTGGCCGGGATGGACGGCTTCAACCGGGTCTGGGAGGCTCCAGCGAACCTGCCCACCGAAGAGGAAATCCACAACGCCCGGATTTGGCTCGACAGGATGGGTTTCTAGATTTTCGTGCAGCACGTCCCCAACACTTCAGACGGCCCGGTTCCCAGCGGCCGGCGGCGGCCGGGCCGGCTGGCTCCGGTTCTCGGCACGGCACGGAAAATGCTGCAGGCTGCCTTGGCCGAAGCGGGGTACCCGGAACGGGTCCTGGTTGCCTGCAGCGGGGGCCCCGACTCCCTGGCCCTGGCCGCTGTGGCCGCCTACTTCGCCCGGCGCGGCCACGTGGATGGCCGGCCGGTTGCCGTGGGCGCGGTGGTGGTGGACCACCAGCTGCAGGCCGGTTCCTCCGGCGTTGCCGCGAGAACCGCCGAGACCCTGCGGGAGCTCGGCCTGGATCCGGTGCAGATCCGCACGGTCGATGTCGCCTCGACCGGTTTCGGACCGGAGGCCGCAGCCCGGGATGCCCGCCACGCCGCACTCGACGCGGCGGCGGGGGAGTGGGGAGCCGGCGCCGTCCTGCTGGGGCACACGCTCGACGACCAGGCGGAACAGGTGCTGCTGGGCCTGGCGCGCGGCTCGGGGACACGGTCCCTGGCCGGAATGCGGCCCGCGCGGGGGAAGCTGCTCCGGCCGTTCCTTGGCCTGCGCAGGGCAGACACCCTGGAAATTTGCCGTGCCGAGGAGCTGGACGCTTGGCATGACCCCAGCAACGCCGATCCCGCCTTCGCCCGCTCGCGGACCAGGGTGGAGGTCATGCCGGTGCTGGAGGAAAAACTCGGCCCGGGAGTGGCAGAATCCCTGGCGCGCACGGCTGCCATCCTGCAGCTGGATGCCGACTACCTGGAAGACGTGGCCAACAGCACTTACACCTCGCTCGTTGAGCACGACGGCCCGGACGCCAGCCTCCCGGAGGCTGCCCTGACTGAACTGGCCCCGGCCATCAGGTTCCGGGTGATCGCGAAGGCGGCTGCCGGCGTCGGCGGTCAACAGCCCAGTTATCAGCGCCTTTTGGCGGCGGAAGCACTGCTGCGGCGGAAGGGCTCGGCCGGTCCGGTGGAACTGCCCGGCGGGGTCAGCGTATACCGTCTTTCGCTTGCCGAGCTGCAGGACCGGGAGGGTGCCCAGGGGAATGGCGGGGCCGAAGGCGTTCCCCGCGAGGCCGCCCGCTGTGGGAAGCTTGTATTCCGGCTTCATAAACCGTCCCGCAAATAGTCGCACCCGCATCTACACAGGAGCAATTGGTGGATTCATCCGACGTCCAGGCAGACCTCAAGCACGTTCTCTACACCAAGGAACAGATCCAGCAACGCATCACTGAACTCGCGGCGCAGATCGACAAGGACTACGAAGGCCGTGAAATCCTCATCGTGGGCGTGCTCAAGGGTGCGGTCATGGTCATGGCTGACCTAGCGCGTGCACTGCACAGCCACATCTCCATGGACTGGATGGCAGTCTCCTCCTACGGTTCCGGCACCCAGTCCTCGGGCGTGGTGCGAATCCTCAAGGACCTCGACACGGACCTGATGGGCAAGGACGTGCTCATCGTCGAGGACATCATCGACTCCGGCCTCACCCTGTCCTGGCTGAAGACCAACCTCGAATCCCGCGGCACCGCATCGGTGGAAATCTGCACCGCGTTCCGCAAGCCGACCGCCGCCAAGGTGGAAATCGACGTCAAGTACGTCGGCTACGACATCCCCAACGAGTTCGTGGTGGGCTACGGCCTGGACTACGCCGAGAAGTACCGCAACCTGGACTTCGTGGGCACCCTCGCCCCGCACGTCTACGAGTAAACGCCTCCGCCGAACAGCATTCCTGCACCGCTTCCGCCGGCCGCGCCGCCCTCGAGCCCTGACAACACGGGTTCGACGGCGGCGCTGCCGCTTAAGACATGTGCCGCTTGAACAGGCACGGCGCGAACGGACACTTGAGGCCCTCGGGGAAGGGGCCGCAAGTGTCCGTTCGCGCTCCCGACCAGCCACTACGCCCAGAGGGAACTTTTGTATTACACCGTGCGTGAATTACTCCTGACGGTGTATAGCTAGAAGCGACGCAGCACCACACGCGCGCAGTCCTCGCGCCGTGCAGCACTACCAGGAGGGACGGGGCCAGCCCCCGAACAGATGAAAGCTAAGAGTTTCTTCAAGGGCCCGGGCATTTGGATCATTGTGGTGGTCGGCATGCTCCTGCTGGCCTTTGCAACGTTGGCTCCGGGCGGCTCGACGCGCATCGACACGCAGCCGGGCCTCGAGCTTCTCGCCCAGAGCGGCAAGGTTGAACAGGCCAAGATCTTCGACGGCGAAAACCGCGTCGACCTGGTGCTGAAGGACAACCTCGTCATCGACGGCCAGGACAAGGGCAAGAACGTCCAGTTCTTCTTCGTCAATGACCGCGGCCCGGACGTCGTCAAGGCAGTGACTGCCGCCAACCCCTCCAAGGGCTACACGGACCAGCCGATCGAGAGCAACTGGCTCTCGGGGCTCTTCTCGCTGCTGGTGCCGGTGCTGCTGCTCGGCGTCCTGTTCTGGTTCCTGCTGTCCCGCATGCAGGGCGGCGGCTCCAAGGTGATGCAGTTCGGCAAGTCCAAGGCCAAGATGGTCAGCAAGGACATGCCGCAGGTAACCTTCGCGGACGTCGCCGGCGCTGACGAAGCCGTCGAGGAGCTCCAGGAGATCAAGGAATTCCTTGCAGAGCCGGCAAAGTTCCAGGCCGTAGGCGCCAAGATCCCCAAGGGCGTGCTGCTCTATGGCCCTCCGGGCACCGGCAAGACCCTTCTGGCGCGCGCCGTCGCAGGCGAGGCCGGCGTCCCGTTCTTCTCCATCTCGGGCTCGGACTTCGTGGAAATGTTCGTCGGTGTGGGCGCCTCCCGTGTCCGTGACCTGTTCGAGCAGGCCAAGTCCAACGCGCCCGCCATCATCTTCGTCGACGAAATCGACGCCGTCGGCCGCCACCGCGGTGCCGGCATCGGAGGCGGCAACGACGAACGCGAACAGACCCTCAACCAGCTCCTGGTTGAGATGGACGGCTTCGACGTCAAGACCAACGTCATCCTGATCGCGGCCACCAACCGGCCCGACGTGCTGGACCCGGCGCTGCTGCGCCCAGGGCGCTTCGACCGCCAGGTTTCCGTGGAAGCCCCGGACCTGATCGGTCGCGACCAGATCCTCCAGGTCCACGCCAAGGGCAAGCCGATCGCGCAGGGCGTGGACCTCAAGGCCGTGGCCAAGAAGACCCCCGGCTACACGGGTGCCGACTTGGCCAACGTGCTCAACGAGGCCGCACTGCTGACAGCCCGCTCCAACGCCAACCTGATCGACGACCGCGCACTGGACGAAGCCATTGACCGCGTCATGGCCGGCCCGCAGAAGCGCAGCCGCGTCATGAAGGAGCACGAGCGCAAGATCACGGCCTACCACGAAGGCGGGCACGCCCTGGTTGCCGCGGCGCTGCGTAACTCCGCCCCGGTCACCAAGATCACCATCCTGCCCCGCGGCCGCGCCCTGGGCTACACCATGGTGGTCCCGGAGAACGACAAGTACTCCGTGACCCGCAACGAACTGCTGGACCAGATGGCCTACGCCATGGGCGGCCGCGTTGCCGAGGAGATCGTCTTCCACGATCCGTCCACAGGCGCCTCGAACGACATCGAAAAGGCCACCGCCACCGCCCGTCAGATGGTCACCCAGTACGGCATGAGCGAGCGCGTGGGTGCGGTCCGCCTGGGCCAAGGCGGCGGCGAGCCGTTCCTCGGCCGGGATGCCAGCCACGAGCGGAACTACTCCGACCAGATCGCCTACATCGTGGATGAGGAGGTCCGCCGCCTGATCGACCAAGCCCACGACGAGGCCTACGCCATCCTCACCGAAAACCGGGACGTCCTGGACCGGCTGGCCCTGGAACTCCTGGAACGGGAAACGCTGAACCAGTCGGAAATCGCCGACATCTTCCGCGACATCCGCAAGCGCGACTTCCGCGAGGTATGGCTGTCCAAGGAAACCCGCCCGGTGCAGACTGCCGGTCCGGTGGAGTCCCGTCAGGAGCGCGCCGAACGCGAGGCCCAGGAAGAAGCCAAAGAAGCGCGCCTCGAGGAACCGCTGGACGCTATTCCGCCGCACCCCCAGGGAGTTCCGGAGGATGCCTCCTTTCAGGGCGGAGTAACGGAAGCGGGACCAGACGGCCACCGCGGCTAAGCTCTTTGGTGTGACTCACTTCGACGACGACGACCTCACCCCCACCGCCGACCATTCGGCGGTGGGCGGATCAGGCCACCACCACAAGGTGGACAGGCCCCGGATTGAAGCAGCCGTGCGGGAAATCCTGCTGGCCATAGGCGAGGACCCGGACCGCGGCGGGCTGCAGGACACGCCCAAGCGCGTGGCCAAGGCTTATGCCGAGGTGTTTGCCGGCCTGCACCAGGACCCGGGCAGCGTGCTCGGCACCACGTTCGAGCTCGACCACGAGGAACTCGTGCTGGTGAAGGACATCCCGTTCTACTCCACCTGCGAGCACCATCTGGTTCCGTTCCACGGCGTGGCGCACGTAGGGTACATCCCCTCGCACGACGGCAGGGTGACGGGCCTGAGCAAGCTTGCACGCCTGGTGGACATCTACGCCCGCCGCCCGCAGGTGCAGGAGCGCCTCACCACCCAGATCGTCGAAGCGCTGGTCACATTCCTCAAGCCGCGCGGAGCCATTGTGGTGGTGGAATGCGAACACATGTGCATGTCCATGCGCGGCATCCGCAAGCCCGGAGCCAAAACCGTGACAAGCGCGGTTCGCGGGCAACTTCATGACCCGGCCACCCGTGCCGAAGCCATGAGCCTCATACTCGGAAGGTAAAAAACAGACTATGGATTCCCTAGCTGCAGCACCTGGAACCGGACCCGCAACTTCACCCCTGCCCATCCTGCGCAAACCGCGGCCGGCAGCCAAGTTCGACGACCTGCCCACCGACCGCACGCTCGTCATGGGCATCCTCAACGTCACCCCGGACTCGTTCAGCGACGGCGGCAAGCACGCGACGGCGGACACCGCCATCGCCGCGGGCCTCCGGATGTTCTACGCGGGTGCCGACATCATCGACGTCGGCGGCGAATCCACCCGCCCCGGCGCGGAGGAAGTCAGCCCGGAGGAGGAGCAGCGGCGCGTGGTGCCTGTCATCGAAGCCCTCGTGAAGGCGGGCGCGCTGGTCAGCATCGACACCACCCACGTCTCCACCGCCGAGGCCGCGCTGAATGCCGGTGCGGCGATCGTCAACGACATCTCCGGCCTTACCATCGAGCCCGGCATGGCCGAGCTCGTGGCGAAGACCAAGGCGCCGTATGTCCTGACCCACCGCCGCGGCGATGCCAAGACCATGACGTCCCTGACGGAGTACGACGACGTTGCGGACGACGTCGTCTCCGAACTGAGCGGCGTCCGCGACAAGCTGTATGCGGCCGGCGTCCTGCCCGAGCAGATCATCGTGGACCCGGGCATCGGGTTCTCGAAGACGGACGTGCAGAACTGGGAACTGCTGCGGAACCTGGACCGGCTGGATGCCATGGGCCACAAGGTGCTGGTGGGCGCGTCCCGCAAGCGCTTCCTGGGCACGCTCCTGACGGTCGCCGGCAAGGCCGCGCTCCCGGAAGAGCGCGACGCCGCCACGGCCGCCATCACCGCCATCAGCGCCGCCCGCGGCGCCTGGGCCGTGCGCGTGCACGACGTCGGACCCAGCCTTGACGCCGTCAAGGTGGCCGCCCGCATGGCGGCCCCGGACCACGGCCGCTGACCAGAAAGGCCGAGCAGAACCGCCATGGACAGGATCTCGCTGACCGGTGTCACCGCCACCGGCTACCACGGGGTGTTCGATTTTGAGCGCCGCGAGGGCCAGCCGTTTGTTGTGGACGCCGTGCTGCATCTGGATTTCAGCCAGGCTGCGGCGTCGGACGACGTGCGCGACACCGCCCACTACGGCGAGGTGGCCGGCCGGATCACCGACTGGATCACCGGCGAGCCCCTGAACCTGATAGAAGGACTGGCGGTGCGGATGGCCGAGGGCCTGCTCCAGGAATTCAAGATCCAGGCCGTGGAAATCACGGTGCACAAACCGAAGGCGCCCATTGAGGTTCCCTTCGGCGACGTCGCCGTCAGCGTCTACCGGGAGCGGACATGAATCCGGCACCCGCACTGCATGGGAAGCCGGCGCACGGGAAGGCCGCGGCGAAGACCAGCTATTCCCGCGCGGTACTGGCGCTGGGCAGCAACCTCGGGGCGCGCAACGAGACGCTGTCCGAGGCCGTGGCGGACCTTGTGGACCGCCCGGAGGTGCGGCTCCTGGCCGTCTCGCCGATAGTGCAGACCAAGGCCGTCGGCGGCCCCGCCGGGCAGCCGGACTTCCTCAACATGGTGATTTCGGTCGAAACATCGCTGGAACCGCTCGAACTGCTCAAGCACTGCCAGGCGGTGGAGAACAAGCACCACCGGGTTCGTGAGGTCCACTGGGGTCCGCGCACGCTCGACGTCGATGTGATCGTCTACGGGGACATCGAAAGTTCCGATCCTGTGCTGACCCTGCCTCACCCGTTCGCCGCAGTGCGCGCTTTCGTGCTCTATCCCTGGTCCCAGATGGACCCCTCGGCCACCCTGAACGGGCAGCCGGTGGGGGAGCTGGCCGCCAGGGCCGCCGACTTCCCGGACCTGTTGCCGTTCGACGGCTTCGGAGACTTCGACGGCGTGCCCGACGTCGGGGCGGTGGAGCAGCCGTGAAACCCGTGAGCCCGCTGCTCCTCGCAGTCGTGGGCCTTGCCCTTGCCATCGCCGGCTGGTCCGCCGCCGTCCTGACCGTCCGCTACGGCATGGCCACGCCGGTCCTGCCGGCCGCTGCGCTGGTCAGCATGGGCGTCATCGTGGCCCTGACCCTGGTGCTGGGCATCCGCGTACTCCGGTGGCGGAACGGCAAAAAGAAGAAAATGCTGAATCCCATCCTGGCGGCCTGGACGCTGGTCCTCGCCCAGGCCTGTGCCTACACCGGCGCGATGCTGCTGGGCTGGCACGCCGGGATCTTCCTGGACCAGCTGCGGTTCTGGAGCATCCGCAGCGGGCTCGACGTCACCTGGCTCGCCCTCGGCATGGCCGGCGGCGGTCTGGTCATGATCGTGGTGGGGCTCGTCGTCGAACGTTTCTGCAAGATCCCGCCGGAGGACGGCGAGACGGACGCCGCAGAGGGCTTGCCGGGCCATGGCCGGGGCAAGGCCAAGGGGGAAGGCGAGTATGCCTACCGCGGCGATTGATCCCCCCGGGATCAGCTGGCTGCGTGTGTCCCCGAAGTACATCACGGTCCGGCTCGTGGAGTGGGCCCTCGGCAACCTGGTGATGGTGGCCGTGCTGAGCCTGCCGCTGGTGTTTGTCCGGCTCGGCTGGTGGCGGTGGCCGCCGCTCTGGCTGGCCATCGGCCTTCCGGCTTTCATGCTGCTGCTGGCGCTGTGGCGCCTGGTCCTGATCCCGCGGCAGGTACGGGCCATCGGCTACGCCGAGCGCGAGGACGACCTCCTCATCCGCGGCGGCATCTTTTTCCAGCGCGTCATGGTGGTGCCATACGGCCGCATGCAGTACGTGGACATCAGCGCCGGCCCGGTGGAACGCGGGCTGGGCCTGTGCAGCCTGAAGCTGCATACGGCATCGGCCGGCACCAACGCCGGCATCCCCGGCCTTCCCGCCGAGGAAGGCGCCCGGCTCAGGGAACAGCTCTCGGCGCGCGGCGAAGCCAGGCTGGCCGGGCTGTGAGCGCCGGCGGCCTCGCTTCCGGAAAGCCCGACGGCGAGTGGCTGCGCGTGCACCCGGCCACACCTTTCGTACGTGGCTGGGTTGCGCTGGCCGCCATCGGCTACTTCTTCGGCCGTGACAGCTTCGAACGGATGCTCCAGGGCCAGCCGCTGATCGATGACCGCATCGCCGGGCGTGCCCCGTGGCTCCTGGGCGCCGGGGCATTGATGCTGGTGCTGGCGGTCCTGAGCTTCATCCTGTCCTGGTACTTCACCCGGTACCAGGTGGCGGAGGGCTACGTCCGCGTCAACACCGGCTTCCTGTTCAAGCAGCAGCGGCAGGCGAGGCTGGACCGGGTCCAGGCCATCGACATCGTCCAGCCGCTGCTCGCCAGGATCTTCGGCCTCGCGGAACTGAAGTTCGAAGTGGCCGACGCCGGCGAGTCGGCCGTCCGCCTGGCTTACCTGCGCATTGGCGATGCCCGCCAGCTGCGCGCCACCATCCTCGCCCGCGCCTCGGGCGTCCGGCTGGATCCCGCACAGCCCGAAGCAGCCGCTCCCGAGGCGCCGGAGCAGCACGTCCTCCAGGTCCCGCCGTCGCGCCTCTTTGGCTCGCTCCTGCTCAGCGAGCAGACGGTGTTCATTGTCCTGGGTGCCGCGGCGTCCGTGGTGCTGTCTGCGCTGACCGAGAACAGGGCTTTCTTCCTTTACCTGATTCCCGCGGCGCTGGGTTTCGTCGCCGCATACTGGAGCTCATTCAACAAGGGCTACAACTTCACGGCGGCCATCTCCCCGGACGGCATCCGGCTCCGGTACGGGCTGCTCGACACGCAGGCGCAGACACTGCCGCCGGGCCGGATCCAGGCGCTGAAGGTGGCACAGCCGCCGCTGTGGCGCCTCTTCGGCTGGTACCGGATGCAGGTTAACGCCGCCGGTTACGGGGCCGGGGCGAACAACGGCGAGGGGGGCTCCCGCACCACGCTGCTGCCGGTGGGAAGGATGGATGACGTCCTGAACATGATGGCCCTCGTGCTGCCGGACCCCGGAACGGCTGATCCGCTGCGCGTTTTCCAGCAGGGTGTGAACGGAATGGATTCCGACGGCGGCTTCGTCACCACGCCGCGCCGGGCGCGGCTGCTCGCGCCGTTGGGCTGGCGGCGCAACGCCTTCGCTGCCACGGACACTGCGCTGCTCATGCGGTCGGGCCGCTGGTGGAGGCAGCTTGTGGTGGTCCCGCACCAGCGGACGCAGTCGATCGCGCTGCAGCAGGGACCCCTGGCGCGCAGGTTCGGGCTGGCCGACGTCGTGCTGCACACCACTGCAGGGCCTGTCGCCCCACGGGTGATCCAGGCGGACCTCCGGGAGGCGCAGGCGCTCTTCGACGCCCAGGCGGCCCGTGCCAGGGCGGCCCGGCGGCGGCAGACGAGCGAACAGTGGCTGGCCCAGCTCGATCAACGACCAACTCCAGCATCCCAACAGGAAGGCCAGCAACGTGGTTAAGCCAGGACGCCTCGGCGTCGGAATCATCGGTGCCGGCAAAGTGGGCGCTGTCCTCGGTGCGGCGCTCCGCGCGGCCGAGCACGCCGTCGTCGGGGTTTCCGCCGTCTCCGAGGCGAGCCGTGAACGGGCCGAAACCCTGCTGCCCGGCGTTCCCGTCCTGGAGATCCAGGACATCGTGGAGCGCGCGGAACTGGTGCTGCTGTCCGTTCCGGATGATGCCCTCGGCGGGCTGGTGGAGGGCCTCGCCAAGCTCGGTGCGTGGCAGCCCGGCCAGCTCGTGGCGCACACATCGGGCCGGTTCGGCGTCGGCGTGCTGCATCCGGTCCGGGCGGCGGGTGCCGTGCCGCTGGCGCTGCACCCGGCCATGACCTTCACCGGCATGAGCCTCGACCTGACCCGGCTGCTGGACTGCACGTTCGGTGTCACGGCGGACGCCGCCATGCTTCCCATCGCACAGGCGCTCGTCGTCGAGATGGGGGCCGAACCCGTGGTGATCGCCGAGGGCGACCGCACCATCTACCACGCGGCCCTGGCCCACGGTTCGAACCACCTGGTCACGCTCGTGGCGCAGGCGTCGCAGCTGCTGGCCGAGGTGGGCGTCGAGGCGCCGGACCGCATGCTCGGGCCGCTGCTCCGGGCGACGCTCGAGAACGCTCTCGCCTCCGGCGAATCGGCCCTGACGGGCCCGGTGGCGCGGGGGGACGCCGGAACGGTGAAGGCGCACGCCCGCGCGCTGCGGGAGCACGACGGCGGGACCGGCGGCGACGTCCTCGCGGCGTACCTCGCCATGGCGCAGGCCACCGCCAGGCGCGCTGAAGGACGGGGCCTCCTGAAGCCGGACCAGGCGGACAATATTCGCACCGCACTTGAGGGCACAGACGACGCCGGCCAGGATGACGGCCGTGCATGAAACCGGCCACGGGGCCAAGGGAGGACACTGACATGGCAATCCGACTCGTAACGACGGCGGATTCCCTCCGTGCGCAAAGCCGGCTGCTGCTGACGCAAAAGAACGGCTCGTCCCTGGGCCTAGTTCCCACCATGGGCGCCCTGCATGCGGGCCACGGGCGGCTGGCGCGGGCCGCCGCCGAGCAGAATGACGTTGTGGTGGCGTCCATCTTTGTTAACCCGCTGCAGTTCGGCGAGGCACAGGACCTGGACCGGTATCCGCGGACCCTCGAGGCGGACGTGGCGCTGCTGGAGGAGCAGGGCGTGGATCTGGTCTTCGCGCCGTCAGTGGAGGAGATGTACCCCGGCGGGCAGCCGATGGTCAGGATCACTTCCGGCCCGCTGGGGGAGAAATGGGAGGGCGCATCCAGGCCCGGCCACTTCGACGGCGCGCTCACCGTGGTGGCCAAGCTGCTGCACCTGGGCATCCCCGGCACCGGCCTGCCCGGCGGCCGCGCCTTCGTTGCCGGCTCCGGCGGCGGGCTGCCGGCGTACCGCGCCTACTTCGGCCAGAAGGACGCCCAGCAGCTGGCCCTGGTCCGCCGCATGGTGGCCGACCTGAACTTTCCCGTGGAGATCGTTGCCGTGCCAACCGCCCGCGACGCCGACGGGCTGGCGCTGTCCAGCCGGAACCGCTTCCTTTCCGGCGAGGAGCGCGAGGCAGCGCTGGTCTTGTCCCGCGCGCTGCGCCTCATTGAGGAGCGGGCGAACGCGAACGAGCCGCTGGATGTCGGTTCGGCCAGGGCCCTGATAGAGTCCCAGCCCCTGGTCCGGCTCGACTACCTCGACGTCGTCGATCCCGTCGCGCTGGAGCCGCTCGCCGAGAACTGCCACGAGACACCCTTCCGCGGTGAAGGGCTGGCACTGGTTGCCGCGAAGGTGGGTGCCGTGCGGCTGATCGACAACGTGCCGCTCAGCTCCTGACGGATAAAGGGCCCGGCGCTCCATTCCCGGGTGACCTGAATCTCGGCTGGTTAAATCCCATATACGGGAATGGGTCCGGCCACTACACTGTTGGAGTCTGCAGCGGCGCTGATCGCCAGCCATCAATTCCAACACCCTGAGGGCCTCGCCATGTCTACCAAAGTCACGTCCAATTCGTCTGGCGAACCTGCCCGGGAGCCGGCCGCTCCCGTTGCAGCCCCGGCCGCAGCGCCGGCCCCGGCCGCAGCAACTACCTCGGACAGGATGTCCCGCGAGTCCGTGACGGTTATCGTCACGCTCCTGGTGGCCACCTTCGTGGTGATCCTGAACGAAACCATCATGAACGTTGCACTGCAGCGGCTCATGGTGGACCTGCGCGTCGATGCCCCCACGGTGCAGTGGCTCTCCACCGGGTTCATGCTGACCATGGCGGTGGTGATTCCGACTACCGGCTTCATCCTCCAGCGGCTGTCCACGCGGTCCGTCTTCCTCCTGGCCATGGGCCTGTTCGCCGGCGGTACGGCGCTTGCCGCAGCGGCGCCCGGCTACGGGATCCTCCTGCTGGCACGGATCATTCAGGCCGGCGGCACCGCCATCATGCTTCCGCTGCTGATGACCACCATCCTCACGCTGGTGCCGCTGGCCCGCCGCGGCGCCGTGATGGGCAACGTCAGCATCGCCATCTCCGTTGCACCGGCCATGGGGCCCACCGTCTCCGGGTTCATCCTGCAGCACTTCTCGTGGCGCTTCATGTTCATCTTCGTTCTGCCCATCGCACTGGCCGCGCTGGCCATCGGTGCAAAGTTCCTGACCAACGTCGGCGAGACCGAAAAGTCCAGGCTCGACTTCCTCTCCGTGGTGCTGACCGTCCCGGCCTTCGGCGGCCTCGTCTACGGCCTCAGCCAGATCGGCGGCGGCCACGGCGGCAGCAGCGGCCCGAGCACGCTGGCCGTCGTGGCGCTGGTTCTTGGCGTCGCCGGCCTTGCCGCGTTCACGTTCCGCCAGCTCCGGCTGCAGAAGTCCGAGGCCCCGCTGCTGGACCTGCGGGCCTTCAACTTCCGGATGTTCACCGTCTCCGTGCTGCTGATGGTGGTGTCCATGGTGGCCCTGTTCGGCGCCGTGATCCTGCTGCCGCTGTACCTGCAGGAAATCCGCGGCCTGCAGTCCCTCGAGACCGGGCTGGCCCTGCTGCCCGGCGGCCTCGCCATGGGCCTGCTCGGCCCGGTGATCGGCCGCCTGTTCGACAAGGTGGGGCCGCTGCCGCTCACGGTCACCGGATCCTCTTTGATGGTCCTGACGCTGTGGCAGTTCTCGATGCTCGACGCCGGCACTCCGGTCTGGTGGATCGTCACCCTGCACGTCGGGCTCAGCTTCGGGCTGGCGCTGCTCTTCACGCCCGCGTTCACCACCGGCCTGAACCCGCTGCCGCCGCACCTGTACTCGCACGGCTCGGCCATCATGAGTACCCTGCAGCAGGTGGCCGGCGCGGCGGGCACGGCGCTGCTCGTGTCCATCTTCGCCGTCGTTTCGGCGGGCTCCGGCCTCGTTGCGGGCATGAACGCAGCATTCCTGACGGCAACCGTCATAGCCGTTGCCGCCGTCGTCCTCTCCTCGATGATGCGGAAGACAGCAGGCGCCGAAGGCGCACCCGCGGCCCACTAAGCGCACATTAAAAGCAACGCGGGGTCAGTTCGCGCCCAATCCGGAGGCTCAAAGGGCGCGAAGTGACCCCGCGTTGCTTTGATTAGCCGGCGAAGAAGTCGCTGAGCTCGGTGATGAGCCTGTCCGGGGCGCGGTTGACGCCGTCGTGCCCGAAGCCGGGCAGGATGGTGTAGCTGGAGCCGGAGAGGACGTCGTGGATCTGGCCGCAGGCCACGCCGAAGTAGGCCGGGCTCTTCTCGCCGACGATGATGAGCGTCTCCAGCGGCAGCGCCAGGAACGGTTCGGCCGGCATGTCCGCGGCGATGATTGCCTTGATCTCCCGGACGCCGGTGCGCATCATTTCGCGCATCTGCTTGCCCACCGTGGTTCCCGCCGTGAGCTTATTGGCGAGGGTCATCATGGACAGCGGCATGCGGGAGGAGAAGGCGCTTTCAGCCTCGAGCCCGCGGAGCAGGACGGCGAGGGCGCGGTCGTCGTCTCCGGTCGCCGTCGCCCGTTCGTATTCGGTGGTCCAGCCCGCCGTGACACTGTGGTTGACGGAGACCGCGGGGTCGTACACGGCGAGCCGCTCCACTGGCAGGGTCCTGGCCGCGTGCAGGGCCACGGCCCCGCCAAAGCTGTGCCCGAAGACGTCGGTGCTGTCCGTGTGCTTCATGACCGTATCGAGGTCGCGGATGTCAACGTCCAGGGTGTAGTCGCCGGCCTGCTCTGAGGAGGCGCCCCGGCCGCGGCGGTTGAACGTGTGCACCGGCCGGCCGAGGGCGGCGCTGAGCTTCTGCGCGAAGCGGGTGTAGTCCGCCGCCGTCACCATGGAGGCCGTAACCACAACCACGCCGGAGCCGGCAGGGGCCAGTTCCTCGCCCGTGCTGAACAGCTCGAGCTTGCCGCCGTCGGGTGTGCTGATGATCTCGCGAGTCATGTTCCGAGCCTATCGGAGGCCGGCGTGTGCCGACAGCCAGCCGCTGGTGACAGCCGGCGGCTACCCGTGCCGGCGCTTCCTGCTCTGGGGACTAATGGTCCCGTCGGTGCCATTAAGGAAGCGGGCAATCCGAATGGCCAGGCGTTTGCCCGGCCGGATCGGCCCCTCGTGCAGCTGGCCCGGAACCACCGCGAAGTCGATCGCCGGCACCGCCGACGCCAGCTGCCGGCCGGTGTCGGCGAAGTATCCCGGGCTCCAGCCGCCGCTGAGCATGAGCGTGGGGGTGGCCAGTTCCGTGAAATCCGCGAGCTCCGCGTCGGCGTCGAGCACGGCCCGCATTTCCTTAACGGCCGTGGGCAGCAGCTCCCGCATTTCCGCGCCCACGTTGGTCCGGGCTGACATGATGCTGAGCATCCGCAGCGCGCCGAGGGGCAGGTAAGACAGCGGGCCGGCCGTGGCCAGCCCCTGCACCAGATGCGCCCAGGCATGGTTGAGCTGCCCGTCCGTCACGGCCTGCTCCAGTTCCGGCCGCCAGCGGTGGTGCAGGTTGCCGGAAAGGGACACCGCGGCGTCGTACGTGACCAGCCTGCGCAGCGGCATGTCGCGTGCCGCTTGGAGTGCCACGAAGCCGCCGAAGCTGTGCGCCACCACGTCCTCAGAACCCGTCGCCTTCATCACGGCGGCGAGGTCCCGGATCTCGGTCGCGACCGAATAGTCGTCCGGCTGCGGAGCGGAACCGGCGCGGCCGCGGCGGTTGTAGCAGTGCACCGGCCGGCTCAGCAGGAGGCTTAGGTTCCGGGCGAACGGCCGGTACAGCGCGTCGGTCACCAGTGTTCCGTGGATGACGACGACGCCGGGCGCCGTCACCGGGGCCGGGTCACCCTGGGCGGCGGTGCTGGCGGCGGAGCCGTCGGAATTGCCGCCGTCGGCAGTGGTGAGCATGGCGGGCCTGAAGGAGTGCACCTCAAGCCGGTTGCCGTCGTCGTCCGTCTCAACTGTCCAGGTCTCCACAGCCCGAGTCTATGCCCCACCCCCTCTTGAGTTTTTGTGCAGATATCGTGCCCAAATGGCCCCGGAAGTCCGAATATCTGGACAAAAACTCCAAGGTGGGAAGTCCCGAACTCCTGGGCGGGAAGTCCCGGTAAACTTGATGACTGTGACTTCCCAAAACACCCCCGCCCCCAAGAACGCCCCAGAACCGCTCGACGCCAGCGAACAGATGCGCATCCGCATGGAGAAGCGCGCCAAGCTGATCGAACGCGGGTCGGAGGCGTACCCGGTGGGTGTTGAGCGCACGCACTCGCTCAGTGAGATCCGCGAAAAGTACGCCCACCTGCAGGCCGACGAGACCACCGGCGACGTCGTCGGCGTCACCGGACGCGTGGTGTTTGTCCGGAACACCGGCAAGCTGTGCTTCGCAACGCTGCAGGAAGGCGGCACGGACGGCAAGGGCACCCGGCTGCAGGCCATGCTCAGCCTGGCGAACGTGGGCGAAGAGGCCCTCGCGGACTGGAAGGCCCTGGTTGACCTGGGCGACCACGTTTTCATCAGGGGCGAAGTCATCTCGTCGCGCCGCGGTGAACTCTCCGTCATGGCCGAGTCCTGGTCCATGGCCTCCAAGGCGCTCCGCCCGCTGCCGGTGCTGCACGCCGAACTCAATGAGGAAACCCGCGTCCGCCAGCGCTACGTGGACCTGATGGTCCGCGACGAGGCGCGCGAGATGGTTTACACCCGCGCCGCCATCACCCGCTCCATCCGCGAGACCCTGTTCCGCCACACCTACGTTGAGGTGGAAACGCCCATCCTGCAGCTGGTCCACGGCGGCGCCCTGGCCCGGCCGTTCGAAACGCACATGAACGCGTTCGACCAGAAGATGACGCTGCGCATCGCCACCGAGCTGTACCTCAAGCGCGCCGTCGTGGGCGGCATCGACCGCGTCTACGACATGGGCCGCGTGTTCCGGAACGAGGGCGTGGACTCGACCCACAGCCCGGAGTTCACCACGCTTGAGTGCTACGAGGCCTGGGCAGACCAGTTCGTCATGGCCGAGCGCATCAAGGAGATCATCCTGGACGCCGCGGACGCCGTGGGTGCGGGACGCGTGCTCCAGACCGAAGCCGGGGAGATTAACCTCGACGGCGACTGGGCCTGGGTTGCCGTGTACCCGGGGCTTTCCGAGGCAGTGGGCCAGGAGATCACCCCGGACACCACGCTTGAGGAGCTGCGCGCCGTGGCCGCGAAGCACGATGTCAAGGTCGATCCCAAGTGGGACGCCGAGAAGCTGGCCGTGGAACTCTTCGGCGAAATCGTGGAACCCACCCTGCTGAACCCCACGTACGTCTACGACTACCCGCCGTCCGCCCAGCCGCTGGCGCGCCCGCACCGGGAAGACGGCCGCCTGATCGAGGCCTGGGACCTGATCATCGGCGGCATGGAACGCGGAACCGCGTTCTCCGAGCTCATTGACCCGGTCATCCAGCGCGAACGTCTCACCCAGCAGTCCAGGCACGCCGCCGCCGGTGACGTCGAGGCCATGCAGCTGGACGAGGACTTCCTCCGCGCGCTGGAATACGGTGCGCCGCCCATGGGCGGAATCGGCCTGGGCATCGACCGCCTGGTCATGCTGTTTACCGGCGCCGGCATCCGCGAAACAATTCTCTTCCCGCTCCTCAAGCCCGAAGGCCACTGATGATGGACTATGTCGCCGTGCTGCTGCCCTCGCTGGTGGTTGGCCTGATCTTCTGGTTCGCCATGAAGTCCATCTTTAACGCGGACAAGGCCGAACGCCAGGCCGAAGCCCGCGCACAGGCTGAAGCTGACGCACAGGCGGCAGCCGGAGATGATTCTCCCGAGTTGCCGACTGAATCAGACAAATAACAGGCGACTTTTAATACCGCCAGTTATCCCCAAGGAACCATTGCGTGTTTTGACGCGTTGCCTTATTGGGGGAGATACTTCACGTGGATACATCCTGCTTATCTGATTACACGTCCTTTCCAAAAGAGAGATTTTTGATGGCACAGAAAGTCAATATCGTCCTTGTGGACGATCTGGATGGGGGATCTGCGGACGAAACCGTTCGCTTCGGCCTGGATGGCGTCGGTTATGAAATTGACCTGTCCTCGGCCAATGCTTCAGAACTGCGGTCATCACTGGAACGTTTTGTTTCAGCGGGCCGCAAAACGTCCGGCGGCCGGCCTGCCCGCGTCAAGGCATCGGGCGGACGCAACCAGGACTCTGCCCAGATACGCCAGTGGGCGCGGGATCACGGTTACACCGTAAACGCGCGCGGCCGTATTCAGGCGGAAATCCAGGAAGCCTACCAAAAGGCCAATTCCTAGCCCGGTGCCCTGGCAGCCAGTTAGTGCACAAAACGTTCTGAATATATGCGTGGCGCCCCCGGTTGACGGGGGCGCTGCGCTTTAACCCGCCGTTGCCAGTCGCATTAATCAGAACCACTGTTAATCGGAGCCGCCGGCCGAACGGGTAATCCGGTCCGCCGGACAGCGGAATCCGACAATGCTCTCCAACCGGAAAACCTGCACCGCGGCAATCCGGGCGCTTTTACGCCGGCGGTGGGCAAGATGATCCGGGCCCTATGGAACATTCCAGGCGGTTGATTTCGGACACCCTGCCCAGCGAAACAATAAATGGCGCCTTGGTGGCACCCGGATGCTATCCAGGCCTACTCCGGCATTGCGCCGCAAGGCTGGTACGGCAGCTGAGGAGACCCCCGCAAGGCCCCCCGGTTTCCCCTGTGGCGAACAAGCTCCCCAAGTCAGGCTTCCCCCACGTAGCATCAAAGTACGTCGTAGCTAGGAGTGTGGCGAAATGTTTGAGCGATTTACGGACCGTGCCCGTCGCGTAGTTGTGCTTGCCCAAGAAGAGGCACGCATGCTGAACCACAATTACATTGGTACCGAACACATCCTCTTGGGTCTGATCCATGAGGGTGAGGGCGTTGCCGCCAAAGCTCTTGAGTCCTTGAGCATTTCGCTCGACGGCGTCCGCGAGCAGGTGCAGGAGATCATCGGCCAGGGCCAGCAGGCTCCTTCCGGCCACATCCCGTTCACGCCGCGTGCAAAGAAGGTGCTGGAGCTTTCGCTGCGCGAAGCCCTGCAGCTCGGCCACAACTACATCGGCACGGAGCACATCCTGCTGGGACTCATCCGCGAGGGTGAGGGCGTGGCAGCCCAGGTGCTGGTGAAGCTCGGCGCCGACCTGAACCGGGTCCGCCAGCAGGTCATCCAGCTGCTCTCCGGCTACCAGGGCAAAGAGACCACCGGCGCCGGCGTCGGCCAAAGCCAGGCAGAGGGTACCCCCGCCGGCTCCGTTGTGCTGGACCAGTTCGGCCGGAACCTGACGCAGGCTGCCCGCGAGAACAAGCTGGACCCTGTGATCGGACGCGAGCAGGAAATGGAACGCGTCATGCAGGTCCTTTCCCGCCGCACCAAGAACAACCCCGTACTGATCGGCGAGCCCGGCGTCGGCAAGACCGCCGTCGTCGAGGGCCTGGCCCAGGCGATCGTGCGCGGCGACGTGCCGGAGACCATCAAGGACAAGCAGCTGTACACGCTGGACCTTGGCTCCCTCGTGGCCGGCTCCCGCTACCGCGGTGACTTCGAAGAGCGCCTGAAGAAGGTCCTCAAGGAGATCCGCACCCGCGGCGACATCATCCTCTTCATCGACGAGATCCACACCCTCGTGGGTGCCGGTGCCGCTGAAGGTGCCATCGACGCGGCCTCCATCCTGAAGCCCATGCTGGCCCGCGGCGAGCTGCAGACCATCGGTGCCACCACCTTGGACGAGTACCGGAAGCACATCGAGAAGGATGCCGCCCTCGAGCGCCGCTTCCAGCCCATCCAGGTCAAGGAGCCCTCGGTTGCGCACGCGATCGAGATCCTCAAGGGCCTGCGGGACCGCTACGAGGCGCACCACCGCGTCACCATCACCGACGGCGCCCTCGCCTCGGCCGCGAACCTCTCCGAACGCTACATCTCGGACCGGTTCCTGCCGGACAAGGCGATCGACCTCATCGATGAAGCCGGTGCCCGGCTCCGCATCCGCCGCATGACCGCTCCGCCGGAGCTCAAGGAGATGGACGAGCGCATCTCCGAGCTGAAGATGGAGAAGGAGTCCGCGATTGATGCGCAGGACTTTGAAGGTGCAGCGTCGCTGCGCGACAAGGAGCAGAAGCTCATCACCGAGCGCTCCGAGAAGGAACGCCACTGGAAGACCGGCGGCATGGACGACATCTCCGAGGTGGACGAGGACCTGATCGCCGAAGTCCTCGCGAACTCCACGGGCATTCCGGTGTTCAAGCTGACCGAGGAAGAATCCTCGCGACTGCTGAAGATGGAAGACGAGCTGCACAAGCGCGTTGTCGGCCAGAACGAGGCCATCAGGTCCCTGTCCCAGGCTATCCGCCGCACCCGTGCAGGCCTGAAGGACCCCAAGCGTCCGGGTGGCTCGTTCATCTTCGCCGGCCCCACAGGCGTCGGCAAGACCGAACTCGCCAAGGCCCTCGCGGAGTTCCTGTTCGGTGAAGAGGACGCCCTGATCACCCTGGACATGTCCGAGTACTCCGAGAAGCACACGGTATCGCGGCTCTTCGGTGCACCTCCGGGCTACGTCGGCTACGAAGAAGGCGGACAGCTGACCGAAAAGGTCCGCCGCCGTCCGTTCTCCGTGGTCCTGTTCGACGAAGTTGAGAAGGCCCACGCCGACCTCTTCAACTCACTGCTGCAGATCCTGGAAGACGGCCGCCTGACCGACTCCCAGGGCCGTGTGGTGGACTTCAAGAACACTGTAATCATCATGACCACCAACCTCGGTACCCGGGACATTTCGAAGAGCGTTGCCACTGGCTTCCAGTCCGGCACGGACACCACCACCGGCTACAACCGGATGCGCGCCCGGGTCACCGAGGAGCTGAAGCAGCACTTCCGCCCCGAGTTCCTCAACCGTGTTGACGACGTTGTGGTGTTCCCGCAGCTGACCCAGGACGAGATCATCGAGATCGTGGACATGTTCGTGACCCGCCTGGAGAAGCGCCTCAAGGACAAGGACATGGGCATCGAGCTGACCAAGGCGGCCAAGGTGCTCCTGGCCACCCGCGGCTACGATCCCGCCATGGGTGCCCGGCCGCTGCGCCGCACCATCCAGCGCGAGATCGAGGACCAGCTCTCCGAGAAGATCCTCTTCGGAGAATTGCACCCCGGCGACATCGTGGTGGTGGATGTGGACGGCGAAGGCGACGACGCGAAGTTCACCTTCGCCGGCAACGCCAAGCCGCGCATCCCGGAAATCGCCCCGAGCGCCTAGCACTGGGCGCTTGGCACCCAGCCGCACTCCAGCGCCAAGAGGCCCCGTCAGCCCCCGAAAGGGAGCAGGCGGGGCCTTTTGCTTGCGCTCCCGCCGGCAAAAGAGGTCTGAAAGTACTGTTTCACTAATAGTGAACCCTTCTGTGATCCAGTGCACAGGAGGTGTTGAATCGGCACATGTCAACTGAAGATGCAGCGATCCTGCGTGAGCAACCGGCGACCCCTTTCCACGACCTCGACCACTACCTGGCGATCCCGCGCGTCAGTGGCCTGGCCCTCAGCCCTGACGGCCAGCGGCTGGTAACGACGGTCGCCACGCTCAACAGCAAGGGCACCGAATACGGAACGGCGCTGTGGGAGCTGGACCCGGCGGGCGGGAAGCAGGCCCGCCGTATCACCCGCAGCGCCAAGGGCGAAGCCGGCGCCACGTTCGCGGCCAACGGCGACGTCTACTTCACGTCCGCCCGGCCGGATCCGGACAGGGAGGCCGACGGTGATCCCGTCAGTGCCCTCTGGGTTCTCCCCGCAGATGGCGGCGAGGCCCGCGTGGTGCTGTCGCGGGCTGGCGGCGTGGACAAGGTCATGGCGGCCAGGGACGCCAACGCGGCCTTCGTCACCGCGTCCGTTCTTGCCGGCTCCGGCGACGAGGAGGCCGACGCCGAGCGCCGCAAGAGCCGCAAGGACAACAAGGTGGCGGCCATCCTGCACAGCGAGTATCCGGTGCGGTACTGGGACGCGGACCTCGGCCCTGCCCAGCCGCGGCTCTTCGCGGTGGAGCCGGGGCCCGAGCCGGAACCCGGCAAGCCCGCCACCGTGGACAGGACCGCGCCCCTCACCCTGCGCAACCTCACCCCGGAGGCGGGCTCCCGCCTCCGCGAGGCCGTCTCGGTGGTCAGCCCGGACGGAAAGACCATCTACACGAGCCTGTTGAGGCCGCTGCCAAAGGCGGACCTGCGCTCGGTCCTCGCCGCCGTTGACGTCGCCACCGGCACTCAGCGGGTCCTCCTCGACGAGGAGGGCGTGAACTACTTCCCCGGGCCGGTCAGCCCCGACGGCGGCCTGCTCGCCGTCCTCAGCGTCAGCGACACCACGCCCCAGCGGGCCCCGCAGGTCAAGCTGCATCTCCTCGATGTCTCCGGCGAAGCCGGCCGGGAGGACCTGGAGCCTCTCGCGCACGGGTGGGACCGGTGGCCCCACCCGGAGGCGTGGCTCCCGGACGGATCCGCCCTCCTGGTCACGGCGGACGACGACGGCGCGTCGCCGGTTTTCAGTGTCAGCGTCGCGGCGGGTGCCGCCCGGGGGAGTGTCACCCGGGTGACGCCGGACGCGGCAGCCTACACCGACGTCGTCGTTTCACCCGACGGACGCAGCGCCTACGCGCTGCGGAGCTCGTACGAGTTCCCCGCCGAGCCTGTCCGGATCGACCTTGCCACCGGAAACGTGACGCGGCTGCCGTCCCCGGCGGAGCGGCCGCAAACCGAAGGGGCGCTGGAGCGCGTGGAGACGACGGCGGCCGACGGCTCGCGGGTGCCTGCTTACCTGGCCCTGCCCGCCGGGGCCTCCGCCGAGAGCCCCGCGCCGCTGCTGCTGTGGATCCATGGCGGCCCGCTGGGATCCTGGAACGCCTGGACCTGGCGCTGGAACCCGTGGCTGCTCACGGCCCGCGGCTACGCTGTCCTGCTCCCGGATCCCGCTTTGTCCACGGGCTACGGCCAGGAATATATCCAGCGGGGCTGGGGCGGCTGGGGCAAGGCGCCGTATACGGACCTGATGGCCATCACGGATTCGGTGGTGCAGCGGCCGGACATCGACGAGAGCCGCACGGCCGCGATGGGCGGCTCCTTCGGCGGGTACATGGCCAACTGGGTGGCCGGGCAGACCGACCGCTTTAACGCGATCGTGACCCATGCCAGCCTGTGGGCGCTGGACCAATTCGGACCCACCACCGATGCGTCCAGTTACTGGCTCAAGGAAATGACGGCGGACATGGCGCTGGAGAACTCCCCGCACCTGCACGTCGAGAAGATCCGGACGCCCATGCTGGTCATCCATGGCGACAAGGACTACCGGGTGCCCATCGGGGAAGGCCTGCGGCTCTGGTACGAACTGCTCTCCAAGTCTCAGCTCGCGTCCGACGAGAACGGGCAGACGAGCCACCGGTTCCTGTTCTACCCTGACGAGAACCACTGGATCCTGCAGCCGCAGCACGCCAAGGTCTGGTACGGCGTGGTTGAACACTTCCTGGCCAGGAACGTCCTCGGCAGGGACATCGAGCTGCCGGCGGATCTGGGCCTCTGACTTCCGGGCCGGAGGTGACCGCGGCCGTCGCCGTAAGATGGGGGCTGTGACTGACTCCTTCACCGTTCGCCCTGCCCGGACCAGCGATGTTGCTGCCATCAAGAAACTGGTGGCACCGCTGGCGGAAGAGCGAATACTGATGGCCAAGGAGACGGTGGCCTACTACGAGAGCCTGCAGGAGTTCCTGATAGCTGAGTCGGCGGCCGGCGAGGTCATCGGCTGCGGCGCCCTGCACGTCATGTGGGAGGATCTCGCAGAAGTCCGGACCCTTGCCGCCTCGGATGCCTGGCGCGGCAGGGGAGTGGGGCACGTCCTCGTTGAGAGTCTCCTGAAGCAGGCCGCGGCGCTGGGCGTTTCGCGGGTGTTCTGCCTGACCTTCGAGGTGGACTTCTTCAAGCGGCACGGCTTCGAGGTCATGGCGGACCAGTCGGCAGTGGATCCGCAGGTGTACTCCGAGCTGCTGCGCTCGCATGACGAAGGCGTGGCGGAGTTCCTGGACCTTGCTCGCGTGAAGCCCAACACACTGGGCAACACGCGGATGATCAAGGCTCTCTAGAGCCTGCCCCAATCTCGGCCTGGCTCTGGCAGGGATCAAAATCCGCCCACGGCTGCCGCGTAACACTCCTTTCCTTTTATAAATTTGCTGGATAAACTCGTGGGGACCGGAAGGGACAGCATTGGGGGCTGTCCCTTCCGCCGTTTCCGAACTACCGCGCAGCGGGTGCCGGTAGTAGGGTCAAAGCACATCCTGACCGATGTCAATGAAGCACCGAGAGCCCAGGAGCCGGCCGTGAAAAAGCTCATCAATGACCCCCGCGCTGTTGTGGACGAATCCGTCGAGGGATTCGGGCTAGCCCATGCAGACCTTGTGACCGTCAGCGCCGATCCAAAGTACGTCACCCGCAAGGATGCCCCCGTTGCCGGCAAGGTCGGCCTGGTGTCCGGCGGCGGCAGCGGGCATGAACCGCTTCACGCCGGATTTGTGGGGCGCGGGATGCTCGATGCCGCTGTGCCCGGCGCCGTCTTCACCTCACCGACTCCCGACCAGATCCTTCCGGCCACGCTCGCGGTGAACTCCGGTGCAGGGGTGGTCCATATCGTGAAGAACTACACCGGCGACGTCCTGAACTTCGAAACGGCGGCCGAGATGGCCCAGGCCGAGGGCGTGGAAGTCCGCACGGTGCTCGTCAACGACGACGTCGCGGTGGAGGATTCGCTGTACACGGCCGGCCGCAGGGGAGTGGGCGGTACGGTCCTGGTCGAGAAGATCGCCGGAGCCGCCGCCGAGCGCGGCGACGACCTCGACGCGGTGGCGGCCATCGGCGACCGCGTGAACCAAAACGTGCGGACCATGGGTGTTGCGCTCTCGGCCTGCACGGTACCGCACGCCGGCACACCGAGCTTCGACCTCGAGGACAACGAGATCGAAATCGGCATCGGGATCCACGGCGAGCCGGGCCGGCACAAGATCGCCATGGAAAATGCCGACGGCATCACCAGCCGCCTGCTGGAACCGATCCTCAGCGACCTCGGAACGGCGTCGGGGGAGAAGGTGCTGCTGTTCGTCAACGGCATGGGCGGAACGCCACTGAGCGAGCTGTACATCGTCTACCGCCGGGCCGCCCAGATCCTGGCGGAGCGGGGCCTCACGGTGGAGCGTTCCCTGGTGGGGAACTACATCACGTCCCTCGAGATGCAGGGCTGTTCCATCTCGGTACTGCGGCTTGACGACGAGATGACGGCCCTCTGGGACGCGCCCGTGCACACGCCGGCCCTTCGATGGGGCGTGTAGCAGTGGTGCTGGACGTGACCTGGGCCGTCAAATGGCTGACGCTGTCGGCCCAGGCAATGGCGGAGCACAGGGTGGAGCTCATCGAGCTGGACAGGGCCATCGGCGACTCTGACCACGGCGAAAACATGGACCGCGGCTTCCAGGCGGTGCTCGACAAGCTCGCCGAAAGTCCTCCCGAGACCCCCGGCGCAGCACTCAAGCTGACGGCCATGGCTTTGATGTCGAAGGTCGGCGGGGCTGCGGGACCGCTCTACGGCACGGCATTCCTGCGGGCCGCAACCACGCTGGGGGACGCTGCACACATCGACGCCGCTGTGCTCGCTGCAGCGCTCGCAGCGGCGCGGGACGGCATCGTGGCCAGGGGAAAGGCCGAGACGGGCGACAAGACAATGGTTGATGCCTGGACCCCTGCCGTTGACGCGGCCGCAGCGGCAGCGGCCGACGGCGATACGCTGGCAGTCCTGATCGCCGCGGCGGAGGCTGCCGAGGCCGGCGCCGTGGCCACTGATCCGCTGGTGGCGCGCAAGGGCAGGGCCAGCTACCTCGGGGAGCGAAGCGCCGGCCACCGGGACCCCGGAGCCGCCTCAAGTGCCCTCATCCTCCGCGCCGCTGCGGGAGCCGCCGCATGACGGTGCGGATCGTGGTGGTTTCGCACAGTGACAAGATTGCCGATGGCGCCGTGGAACTCGCGGCCCAGATGGCGCCGGACGTAATGATGGTGCCGGCCGGCGGAACGTCGGACGGCCGGATCGGCACCAGCATGGAAAAGGTGACGGCGGCGCTGGAAACCGCTGCCGGGGGCGACGGCGTGGTGGTGCTGACCGATCTGGGCTCGGCCGTGATGACCGCGGAATCGGCAATGGAATTCGCCGAAGGCAGCGGCCCCGTGCTCCTCGCCGACGCCCCCATTGTGGAGGGTCTCGTGGCGGCCGCGGTGGCGGCGCAGGGAGGAGCCAGTGTTCATGCTGTCCGGCGTGCAGCCGAAGCCACCCATGGGTATCCCGCGCCGCGGCCCAAGGCAGAGGATTACCCGGCCGCTGCCACTGCCGGAAAGGAGCCCGCTGCCCATGACCCGGCCGCGGGTGAGCCGGAAGCCCCGGCACCTGATGCCAGCGGCGACTTCGAGCTCGTAAACCTGGCAGGCATGCATGCCCGGCCGGCCGCCAAGATAGCCGGTGGCCTGTCGGCGCTGGATGCGGACGTGACCGTGAACGGAATGGACGGCGCCTCCATGACGGGACTGATGACACTGGCTGCCGGCAAGGGATCGGTACTGCACGTGGAAGCGTACGGACCCGACGCAGAGCGCGCCGTGGAGTATGTGGCGGGGCTGGTACGGGACGGTTTCGGGGAACCCTGAGAGGATTCAGGCAGGCCGGGTTCAGGCCCGGGCTACCTGTCCTGCCTGAGGCCTGCCGCATCCAGCACCACGGAAGCCGAGACAAACCGTCCGCACTGCTCGCCGAACGGGTAGCTGGCCCTGGGGGCGAAGGTCAGCGTGCGCGCGGGCAACGGCTTGCCGTTGGTGTACCGCCCAGTGGCGGTGACGTCGAGCGGGGACTCGCCCAGCGTGTCCAGATTCAGCATTCCCCGCTGCGTGCCGTCCGGTTTGGCGGTCGCCGCGCACACGGCATCGGGCCTGGAATCGTCGGCGCAGCCCAGGTCAACAGGTACGGAGCCCGCTACGAGCTCGAGCGTGTCCTCTTTGCATTTGCCGTCCTGGCAGGCCTTCACATGAAGCGTCTTCACTGCGGGCGCGTAGCCGGCGGCCACCGTGACCGCGACCCCTGACGCTTGGGCCATGGCCGGGCACGCCACCTCGAAGGCATGGCACCCCGAAAGGAGTGCCGTCGTCGTGATTGTGGCCAAAAGTACCCCTGTCTTGCCCATACTTCAGGGTAGATCCGCCCTTCGGCGGTGGAACCGGGGCGGCACAAACTGGCGCCCTCATCGTTACCCGCGCCCGTGCCGTAGGTGCCTAATTGAGACCAAAACCCGTGCGGCGGGTGCCAGGCGGACCGGGGCGACGCGGTCAGGCCGGCAACCGGTACCCGCCCTGGTGCAGCTCGGCCAGGCCGTCCGCCAGGAGGCCCGCCAGCGCCCGTTCCAGCTGCTCCGGCGCGCAGTTCAGCCGGTGCAAAGCGGCCAGCGGTACGCCGATGCCGGCGGCCTCGAACCCGAGGTCGGCAGGGGCCTGCTGGAACATCTCCGCCGGCACCGGCGCGGCCGCCAGCCGGAGGACCGCCATCACGCCGCCGCGGACCTGGCGGTCTGTGCCCTGCCACGCCTGGCCCTTGGGCGTGTACGACGGCGGCGGCTCACCGGCGGCGAGCCACGCGCACCGGTCGCGTACGGGGCACTCGGCGCATTTGGGTGCCCGGGCCGTGCACACCAGCGCCCCCAGCTCCATGACCGAAGCGTTCCAGCGGACGGAACTTCCGGCGTCGGACGGCAGCAGTTCGGCCGCAAGCCGCATCTCCGCGGCTGTCAGGGCCGGGGCGGGCAGGGCGGAGCCGGAAAAGAGCCGTGCGTGGACGCGGCGGATGTTGGTATCCACCACCGTCTCGCGGCGCCCAAAGGCGAAAGCGGCGACGGCGGCCGCCGTGTAGCTGCCCACCCCCGGCAGTCCGAGCAACTCGGGGTAGTCCTGCGGGACCCTGCCGCCGTGGTCTCGTTCGATGGCTATTGCAGCAGCATGCAGCCTGAGCGCGCGCCGCGGATAGCCCAGCCGGCCCCAGGCGCGGACCGCTTCACCGGCGGGTTCCCGTGCCAGTGCGGCGGGCTCCGGCCACCGACGCAGCCATTCTTCCCAGACCGGCAGCACGCGCACCACGGGGGTCTGCTGCAGCATGATCTCACTGACCAGCACGCCCCAGGGCGAGCAGTCGGCCGCACGCCACGGCAAATCCCGGGCTTCGGCGTCGAACCAGTCCTCCAGTGAGGAATGGACGTCAGTCAGGTCTGGGTAATCGGTTGTGGTTTTGATGCCAACACTCTAGTTGAAAACCCCGACGGCGGTTCCCGGCCCGGCGCCGTCAGCTGGCCTCCTGCTCCGCCGAAGGCAGTTCCTCCCGCCGCGCGGGCAGCCGCCTCACATGGCCGTGCAGGGTTTCACCGCCGCGCCCGTTGGACGCCGGAACAGCAAGGGCCACCACGAAGCTGGCACTGTTCGGGTCCCCGGAGCGGATGGTAAGGCTGCGCGTTCCTTCCGGTATTGAGGGCGCAAAGAACTGCAGCTGGCGGGCGCCGACAGTGGCCACCTCATCCAACCTGTACTCGGTGCCAAAGTGGTCATGGACAACGATTGCGGGGGTTTGCGGCTCGTCCTCATTGACTGATGCGAGGTGCAGGTTCACCACTATGCCGGTGTCCCAGATCTCAACCGCAAGCACCGTGAACTCGATCCCCTGGCTCTGATGTTTGCCAAACGTCAGCGGCAGCAGGACGCGTTCGAGGTGACCGCCAAACAAGTGATCTACCATCAGTAGTCCTCTCCCAACTCGGCCCGGTAAGTGGTATCCGGGATTCAATTTTAGTAAGTGTGCTGACAGTTGTCACCCGAATTTGAGTCACGAATCGGACATGGTGGGGCGGTGTCGGCGTGGTGGTGCAGCAGAAACCCGGCCGTTCCTTAGCCTAGAAGGATGGGCAGGCAAGACACTCCGAACTCCGGCGCGGGCCGGAACCGGTCACCGAAACCGGCGGCACAGAAAACGGCACCCGCGAAAACGGTGTCCCGCGCGGGCCGTAAGCCGAGCCCCGCCGTGTACCGCCGCCGCCGGCTCTTTGCCGGAGTGGCGCTGCTGCTGGTCCTGGGCCTGATCGCCGGCGGTGTCGCCACGGTTACCAGCCTCCTCGGCGGCGCCGAGCGGGCCGTCTCCGCGCAGGACTCCTCGCAGGCTTCGTCGGCGCAGGGCAGCACGGCGCAGCCGGGGGCAACGCCGTCGGCCAGCCCTTCTGCCACCCCCTCCGCCTCGCCCACGTGCGAACAGAAGCTCGTGACCGTCAAGGCGGCCACCAACAAGACGTCCTACGCCGCAGATGAGAAGCCGGTGCTGAGCCTCACGGTCACCAACGGCGGAAAGCTTCCCTGTAAGGTGAACATCGGCACATCGCAGATGGACTTCCTGGTCACCAGCGGCTCGGATCGCGTGTTCTCATCCGCCGACTGCCAGGCTGCCAGCACTGACCTGGTCAAGACCATTGCGCCCGGCAAGAGCGAAACGGCGAACTTCCCGTGGCCGCGCAACCGTTCGGTGCAGGGCTGCGAGAAGGTGCCGGACGGTTCGGTTGCCGGCAGCGGGTACTACGTGTTCATCGCGAAGCTTGGCGCCAAGGTCAGCCCGCCGACGGTCTTCCAGCTCAGCTGACGCTGCGATGGAAATCAGAGGAAACGGTCCAGCAGGCTGGCCTCGGCCATCCGGCTGAGGCCCTCGCGGACCGTGCGGGCACGCTGGTCGCCGATGCCGTCCACGGTCATCAGGTCGTCAATGGTCGCAGCCATGAGGAACTGCAGGCCGCCGAAGTGGTCCACCAGCCTGTCCGCAACAGCTTTCGGCACGGCCTTGAGCCCGGACAGGAGCCGGTAGCCCCGCGGCTGCACCACGGCGTCGAGGGTCTCCACGCCGCCGGCGAAGCCGATGATTCCGGCGATTTTGCTGAGGTCGATCAGTTCGGTGGGGCCGAGGTTGAGGAGCGCGCTGACCGCGCCCTCGATGTCCTCCGGAGATGCGTTCGGCCCGGCGTAGTCACGGATGATGATGTCGCTGCCGGGGCCGCGGCCCACCGTGAGCTCATCCAGCTGGAGGGACAGGAGCCTGCCGTCCTCGCCGAGCTCCAGAACATACTGCGAGATCTCCTCGGAGATCCGGCGCACCATTTCCTGGCGCTGCAGGGTCACGGCCACATCGCGCACGGTGACCATGGCCTCAATCTCCAGGGCGGAGAGCGAGCTGGTCACCTGGTCCAGCCGCGAACGGTAGCGTTCCAGTGTCGCCAGGGCCTGGTTGGCGCGGGCCAGGACCTTTTCGGAGCCCTCGAGGACATGCCGCAGCCCGTTGACGTAGAGGGCAATGATCTGCATGGACTGGCTCACCGAGATCACCGGCACGCCGGTCTGGATGGCCACGCGCTCGGCGGTCCGGTGGCGGGTGCCGGATTCCTGGGTTTCGATGCTCGAGTCCGGGACGAGCTGAACTGCCGCGCGCAGGATGTTGCTGGCATCCTTGTCGCAAACAATGGCACCGTCCATCTTGGCCAGTTCGCGGAGCCTCGTTGGTGAGAAGTCGATGCCGATGTCGAAGCCGCCGGAACAGATCGAGTCGATGGTCCGGTCCGAGCCCAACACGATTAGCGCGCCGGTGCGTCCGCGGAGAATGCGTTCCAGGCCGTCCCGCAACGCGGTCCCCGGGGCCACCCTCCCCAAAGTCGCCTTGAGCGATTCTTCAGGGCTGCGAGCCATAGATATTCCCTTCAAAGGTGCAGGCGGGCCTGCAGGTTTGCCGGTTTTCGATAGTCCGCCGGCAGGATCAAAAGTACTCGGTTTCCCGCATGCACCATCCTAGAGGTAGGTTACCCCAGCAACCGCACGGGCAAGCCTTAAAGTGCCCCGTCGGGGGCCTGCGGAACACACATCCGGAGTGCGTCCGACGGCGGCCGGCTGAGGGGCACTTTTGGCCTGCCTTCGGTGCGGATTCCGGCCCTGCGATAAACTTGAAGCCTTGGCTGGCAGGTTCCGCCGCCACCTTTTCCAATCAGATCCCCCGCGGATCGCAGTGAAAGTAGCACCGTGTCCCAAGAAGTGCAGAGCCCCGCCCGAGTGCACGAGATCCACAAGCAGGCCTCCCGCCGCCGCACGTTCGCCGTTATCTCCCACCCGGACGCCGGCAAGTCGACGCTCACCGAGGCCCTGGCCCTCCACGCCAAGGTGATCGGCACCGCGGGTGCTTCCAGCGGCAAGGCCAACCGCAAGGAGACGGTCTCGGACTGGATGCAGATGGAGAAGGACCGCGGCATTTCCATCAGCTCGGCCGCCCTGCAGTTCTCCTACCGGGACACCGTGATCAACCTGCTGGACACCCCCGGCCACGCGGACTTCTCCGAGGACACCTACCGCGTGCTCGCCGCGGTGGACTGCGCCGTGATGCTCGTGGATGCGGCCAAGGGCCTTGAGACGCAGACCATGAAGCTGTTCGAGGTCTGCAAGCAGCGGAACCTCCCCATCATCACGGTCATCAACAAGTGGGACCGCCCGGGCCTGGACGCCCTGGCCCTCATGGACGAGATCACCGAGCGCACCGGGCTGCAGCCCATGCCCCTGACCTGGGCTGTGGGCATCTCCGGCGATTTCCGCGGCGTCTGGGACCTGCGCAACGACAGGTTCGCGCGCTTCCAGCGGAACAACGCAGGCGCCAGCATCGCCCTCACCGAATACTTCACTCCGGAAGAGGCCGCTGAAAGCCAGGGCGGCAACTGGACGGACGCCGTCGACGAGGCTGGCTTGGTTATCGAGTCCAACCTCGCCTTCGACGTCGAGAGCTTCCACGCCGGCAAGGCCACCCCCATCCTGTTCAGCTCCGCGGCGCTGAACTTCGGCGTCAAGGAACTTCTGGACGCCCTGGTGGACTTCGCCCCGCCGGCTGCGCCCCGGCCTGACATCGAGGGCACCCCGCGTGCCGTCGAGTCGCCGTTCTCCGGCTTCGTCTTTAAGGTCCAGGCAGGCATGAACAAGGCCCACCGCGACCACGTTGCCTTTATCCGCGTCTGCTCCGGCGTGTTCGAGCGCGGCATGGTGGTCACCCAGACCCGCACCGGAAAGTCGTTCGCCACGAAGTACGCGCAGCAGGTTTTCGGCCGGGAACGCGAGGTCATCGACGAGGCCTACCCGGGCGACGTCGTGGGCCTGGTCAACGCGTCCTCGCTGCGCGTGGGCGACAGCCTGTTCCTCGAGGAGCCCGTGGAGTTCCCGGCCATCCCGCTGTTCGCCCCCGAGCACTTCCAAGTTGCCCGGTCCAAGGACCCCAGCCGCTTCAAACAGTTCCGCCGCGGCATCGAGCAGCTCGAGCACGAGGGAGTCATCCAGGTGCTGCGCTCCGACGTGCGAGGCGACCAGGCGCCCGTGCTTGCCGCCGTCGGGCCCATGCAGTTCGAAGTGGTGGAGGACCGCATGGCGCACGACTTCAGCGCGCCCATGCGGCTGGAACGCCTTCCGTACTCCATGGCCAGGATTTCGACGGCGGACGCCATGCCGGCGCTGGCCAACGTGCCGGGCGCCGAGGTGCTGCTGCGGTCCGACGGCGAATACCTGGCCCTCTTCAACGATGTCTGGGCCCTGCGCCGCATCGAGAAGAACCATCCCGACCTCACGCTGCTGCCTATCGGGACGCACAACCCCGCAAAATAACCGCGCCAACGCGGGGCTCCGGCTCCGGAACGGTCTCCCAACCAACGAAGCAAGGTATCGCCGTGTCCACTAACCAGCCGTCTGCAGCAGCACCTGTTACAGGAGCAACCAGTGTCGTCGTGACCGGAATGGGTTCCATGAACCCGCTCGGGGCCACCGTGGCCGAGACCTGGGAGGCCATGCTGGCCGGGCGCTCGGGCATCGCGGCGCTGGAGGACGGCTGGGCTGAAGCCCTGCCGGTGCGCATCGCCGGCCGGGTCACCGCGGACCTGGGCGCGTTCCTGAGCACCCGCGAGCTGAAGCGGATGGACCGGTGCGGGCAGCTGGCGCTCGTTGCCTCCCGCGAAGCCTGGGAGCAGGCGGGGAAGCCGGGCGTCGAACCGGAGCGGTTCGCCGTCGTGATCGGATCGGCCTACGGCGGCATGGACACCGTTCTCGCGCAGGTCAGGGAACTGGACAACGGCGGCCCGCGCAAGGTTTCGCCGCACACCCTGACCCGGCTCATGGTGAACGGGCCGTCCGCGTGGGTTTCCATCGACCTCGGCGCCAAGGGCGGGGCACGCACTCCCGTCAGCGCCTGTGCGTCCGGGGCTGAGGCGATTGCCCAGGGTGCCGAAATGATCAGGTCCGGGGCGGCCGACGTCGTAATTGCCGGCGGCGTTGATGCCTGCGTCAACGACCTGATCATCAGCGGTTTCTCCCAGATCCGGGCGCTCTCCACCCGCAACGACGATCCGGCGCGGGCTTCGCGGCCGTTCGACCGGGACCGCGACGGGTTCGTGCTGTCCGAGGGGGCAGGGATCGTGGTGCTGGAAAGCGAAGACCACGCTCGTGCCCGGGGTGCGGAAGTGCTGGGCGGCATAGCCGGGGCAGCCGTGACCTCGGACGCGAACGACATCGTGGCAGCCGATCCGGACATGCAGGTGCGGGTCATGGAGAAGGCCCTCGCCTCCGCCGGCCTGCACGGGACGGACATCGGCTTCGTGCACGCGCACGCCACCTCGACTCCCGTGGGCGACCGGCTGGAGGCGCAGGCCATCAAGACCATTGCCGGTGACCAGGTCCCGGTGACCTCCACGAAGTCGCTCACCGGGCACCTGCTCGGCGGAGCGGGTGCGCTGGCCGCCATCGCCACGCTGCAGGCCCTCCGGACCGGCGACCTGCCCGGCACCTACAACGTGGCTGCCCTTGATCCCGAGGTGGACCTCAACGTCATCACCGGCACCGTCAGCGGCAGCACCGCGGCGGCGGGACTCGTCAATGCCTTCGGGTTCGGCGGGCACAGCGCGGCGCTCGTGGTCACGCGCGCCTGACGCTCAACGCTTCCTTGTCCGAACCAGGGCAGCGGTCCCGGCGGCGAGGCCGAGCAGGCCTGCGCCGAGGCCGACGATGCCGAATGTGTTGTCGGGCGCGGCGGCGACCGGGGTGGTCGACGCTGCCGCAGCCGTGTCCGCAGTTGCTGTGTCTGCAGTCGTGCTGCCTGCGGCGGGAGCCGCTGCGGCGGCCGGTGCCGCATGGGAATGCTCGTCCGCGGCCGCAGTGGTGACGAACGAGGGGACCGGGTGCTCGGGCTCGGGCTGGCCGGCGGTTTCGGGCTGGTTCCAGTTCACCACCGTTCCGTCGGAGTAGGTCTGTGCGGCAGGCAGGGCCACTGTGGTCCCGGCCTCCGGAAGCCGCCCGACGGAGATGGAGAACGTCTGGTACTCATGCTGGCCAAGCTGATGGGCGGCGTCCGCGGTCCAGGTGACCGTGGCGGGGGCCTTGGTGATCTTGGCCCCTTCCACGGTGACCGGCGCGGGCAGGGCCGCCTCGGCGATTTTGGCCGTCCAGCCGTCCATGGGCTTGACCGAAACGGAGGTGAACGGCGTTGCCGTGGGCAGCGTGACGGTGACTTTGGTGGTCTTGGCGGCAGCGGACTCGTTGGGAACCCGGAAGGTCAGCTGCGAGAAGCCGCCGGCGGCGGTTGAGGCGGGATCCACGTGGACGTGGGCGGATGCTGAGCCCACGCCCAGGACCATGAGGCCAGCCGCCGCCGTGATAACTGTGGCGGTTTTAAGGGCAGAAGTTTTCAGTTCGGAGGCTTTCGAGGCAGAAGTTTTCGGTGTCCGGTACTTCATTGCACGGGTGTTTGAGGTAGCCATGACAGGGCCTTTCGCGGGTGCTGCCGCGCTCGTGTCGAGGGGCAGCAGGGGGATGGATGGTCAGGCAGCGTCCCGGCACCCCTCCGCAGGCTGGTTGGCCATACGCAGGTATGTTACTGAATGGTGCGCGGGAGGGCAGCCAAGGGCGGGCCGCGAAGAGTGTCATGCCTCAGGTTGCGGCGCTCAGCAGCGACGAAGACCGTTGGCCAGGCCGCAGGACGGTGGCTGGCGGGTGTGAGCCCGGCGGGCCGGGGGAGCCGCACCAGCGGCCGGAGCCATGCCAGGAGCTGCCACAGTGCGGCCTCGCCCTTCCGCAACAGCCAGGCGGTTGCCAGGGTGGCGAGGAGGTGGCCTGCCAGCATGGCGGGCGAATCGGCGCCGTGGTCCATGGCAACGGTTTCCATTGCCGCCGTGCAGTTCAGCCCCGCGTGCCCGTAGTGCATCAGTGGGGCAAGTGACAGCTGGGGCAGGCAGGAAGCACCGGGGGAGAAAGCTGCGAAGGCCGTGTGCAGCGTCAGCTGGCCGGCGCCAAGAACGCCGAACAGGACAGCGAACGACAGCTGCCGCCGTGCGAGCCAGGCGGCCGGGGCCAACAGGACTGCTGCCGTCACGGCAACAGTCCCGATGCCCGGAAGCTGCCCACCACCCAGCACGTGGCCGGCCACGGCAAGGGAGACCGCCAGTGAAGTGACCAGGGCTGCGCGGAAGAGGCGCAGGGGACCTCGGAGTTCCATCGGTGCCTCCCTCCATCAGGCCCGGAGCTGCTGTGACACCCCGACCGTAAACACGGCAGCGTGGGAAAACCTTGGGCCCCGCCCCGGTTTGTTACAGCTCTGGGCGGCCCGGAATGGTGGTCCGGAAGCAGCAGCGGCAGGGGCTGCCCCGTAGAATTGCTGTGACCTCCGCTCTGCCCGCCGATCTTGTGGAAAGGACCGCTGATGACGCCCCGTGCCTCGTTCCGGCTTTTCCGTACTGGGCTGATCGGCTCGCTCATTATCGGCTTTGCCGCTGGCGGGCACCTTGCGGGCGGCGGCCAGCTTCCCTCAGCGGCCATCCTGGCGGCGCTGTTCGCCGTGACACTGGTTCCCGTCGCCGCACTGACGCGGTTCCGCCTCTCCGGCCCTGCCTTGGTGTCATTGCTGGGTGCCGGCCAATTGTGGCTGCACTGGGCCCTCGATGCGCTGGGCGGCGCGGGTCCGGCCGCACCGGAGTCCGCTGCGCTGATGCGCGACCATGCCGGCCACGCGGGTGCTTTGCATCCGGGTGCCATAACTCCAGACGCGCTGGCCGCCGCAGGCTCGGCAGCCGCCGGAAGCGTCCATTCCGCGGCATCCGACGGCATCATGTTCGCCGCGCACGCCGTGGCCACCCTCTGCACCGCCGTCCTGCTGGCGCGCGGGGAACGCGTGCTGTCAGCCCTTGCTTCCTGGCTGCAGCCGCTTATCCGCCTGCCCATACCGGCAGTTATCCTTCCCGCCCGCGTCCCCGCGCCATTTCCAGCCCCGGCGCTCCTCCCGCGGACGCGCCTGGGCGTCCGGCTGCCAACCCGGCGTGGGCCGCCGGTGCCTTTGGCCGCCTAGACGGGTTCCTTTCAGAACGGGCTGGTCCTTCACGGACGGTTCCGCTTTTCAGGCAGGGCCCGACGGCGGCGTGCAGCTACCTGCCCGTGTCGCCTTGATGGCGCATTGATGGTGCACGGGCCCCTGACTGATTTTTTCTTTGAAAGGCATTGCCCCCATGAACACCTCCATTCGCCGTACCCTCAAGACCGCCGCCGCCGCCTCCCTCACCGCCGGCCTCCTGGCCGCCGGTGCCGCCGCCGCCTCCGCGCACGTCACGGTCGACCCCTCCGCAACCGCCGAGGGCGGCTTCACCAAGCTGACGTTCAGCGTTCCGAACGAATCGGAGACGGCCAAGACCAACCGGCTGGAGGTCAAGCTCCCCACCGACACCCCGCTGACCTCGGTCTCCGTGAAGCCGATGGACGGCTGGAAGGCGCAGGTGGTCACCACCACCCTGCCGAAGCCGGTGGAAATTGCGGGCGCAACGGTTACCAAGGCCCCCACCAGCGTGATCTGGACCGCCGATGCGGACCACCAGATCGGGCAAAAGGAATTCCAGACCTTCACTCTGTCCGTGGGCCGGCTCCCGGCAGCGGGGACCACCCTGATGCTGCCCGCGGCCCAGGGCTACACTGACGGCACCACCGTCAACTGGGCCGACGCGGCCGAGTCCGAACACGACCACGCGTCCGTAACCTCCTCCGCCGCAGCTTCTGCTCCGGCCTCTGAAGCGAAGGAGCACCACCCCGCGCCCTCGTTCGTCGTCACGGCAGCGGAAGCCGCTGATGGTTCCGCAACGGCCACGCCGGAGGCCGCGCCGGCGTCGGAAACGCAGGCTACAGATTCCAACGGCGGCCAGGCCGCGGGCTGGATCGGGCTGGTAGCCGGTCTTCTTGGCCTCGCCGCGGGCGCCACGGCCCTGGTCCGCACCCGGGCGGTCAAGAAGTAGCCAGGGCTGTATCAACGAGGGCTGCATCAAACAGCAGCGGCCCGCGCCATCTCCTGGAGCTGCCAGGGACGGCGCGGGCCGCTTTCGGCTGAACGGCGAACAGATGCGCCGGCCTAGCTGATGCTCACGGCTTGGTGATGAGCAGTTCGAGGACCTCGGTCAGGTGGCCCACTTCCTTCACGGTGAAGCCTGCCGGGACCGGGCCAGGACCGGTGGGGCTGGCGGGGACCACGGCGTGCGTGAACCCCAGCCGGTGGGCCTCATGGATGCGCTGGTTGATGCCTGGGACCGGGCGGACCTCGCCGGCCAGGCCCACCTCACCGAAGGCGATCAGGCGCTGCGGCAGGGGTTTCTTGTGCTTCGCGGACGCCACTGCCAGGGCTACAGCGAGGTCGGTGGCCGGCTCGCCGAGCTTCACGCCGCCCACCGTGGCCACGTAGGAATCGTCCTTCTGCAGCTGGCACCCGGCACGCTGCTGCAGCACTGCCAGGAGCATGGCCACCCGGGAACTGTCCAGGCCGCTGGTTGCCCGGCGCGGCTGTGAGTTCTGGGTCTCGGCGAGCAGGGACTGCACCTCGGCAAGCAGCGGCCTGCGGCCCTCCATGGTGACGGTGATGCAGGTGCCGGATACCGGGTCCTTGGTGCGGGTGACGAACAGCCCGCTCGGATCGGCGAGGCCCAGGATGCCGTCCTCGGTGAGGTCGAAGCAGCCCACGTCGTCGGTGGGCCCGTAGCGGTTCTTGACCGCCCGGAGCAGGCGGAGGCGGGAGTGGCGCTCGCCCTCGAACTGGCACACGACGTCCACCAGGTGCTCCAGCAGGCGGGGCCCGGCGATGGAGCCATCCTTGGTCACATGTCCCACCAGCAGCGTGGTCATGTTCCGGCGCTTAGCCGCCGAGATGATGGAGGCGGCAACCTCACGGACCTGGGAGACGCCACCGGAACTGCCCTCCACGTCCGCGCTGCTGAGCGTCTGCACGGAGTCCACCACCAGCAGCTTCGGTTCCACCTTCTCCACCTGGCCGAGGGCCTGGCCAAGGTCGGTCTCCGCTGAGAGGTAGAGGGTGTCTGCGATCGCGCTGATCCGCTCCGCCCGCAGCTTCACCTGGGCAGCCGATTCCTCGCCTGTCACATACAGGACGCTCTGCCCGGTCCGGGCGAACTTGGCAGCCACGTCCAGCAGCAGCGTGGACTTTCCCACGCCGGGCTCGCCCGCGAGCAGGATGACGGCACCGGGAACCACGCCGCCGCCGAGCACGCGGTCCAGTTCGTCCACGCCGGTGGGCAGGTAGGCTGCCGTGGTGGCGTCAATCTCGGCAATGGGGCGGGCTGGCTCCAGAACTGTTGTGGCCGCCGTCGTACGTGCCACCGCGGCGCCGGTTTCCTCAACGGTGCCCCACGCTTGGCACTCACCGCAGCGGCCCACCCACTTGACCGCAGTCCAGCCGCATTCCGCGCATTTATAGCCCGGCGCCTTGGAAACCCGGGAAGTCTTTGTAGCCATTGCTCCACACTAACCGGGGGCTGTGACAATCCCCGACCGCACCCTAACCTCGCAAGCTCGGCCAGGGAACCCGGCGGCCGTGGGCCCACCACCGCACCCTAACCTCGCAAGCTCGGCCAGGGAACCCGGCGGCCGTGGGCCCACCACCGCACCCTACAGCGGCGGCAGGAGGTCGCGCGCCTCGCGGGAATCGATGCCGGTGGCTTCCAGCAGGTCCACCATTAGCGGCCGGAACAGCATCACCACGGTTTCGCCCTCGAGCTTCTGCACCTTCAGCATCCTCGGATGCAGCCGCCCGGCGATCTCGCCCAGGTCCTGCCGCGCGCTGCGCAGGTGGGCATCGCGGGCACCCTCCTGCACCTCAGCGAGGCCGAGCGAGAGCTCATCCACCGCCGCCCCTGTCTCCAGCAGCACCTCGGCAATGTTCTCGGTGGCTTCGTCCGACAGTGCGGCGTGGTTGATGGAACTCGTGAGCCGGCGTGCGAAGACGCGGCTGTTGCGCAGGGCAAGGTCGATGTACTCAAGCGACTGCTCCAGCCGGTCCAGTTCATCCCGGTGCCGCCGGTAGGCGGGCGCCAGCGTTGCCACCTCGCCGGATGCCCGCAGCGAGTGCCGCATGGCATCCACCAGCGGCTGGCTGTTCCGGCCCCGGACCAGGGCGTGCCAGGCCCGGGTGGAATCGCTCTCAACCAGTGCCGCAGCGCATTCCCGCAGCACTTCCGCGAGTTCATGAAGCAGCTTCTGGACGTCCTTTCGCGGCTCCCGGCGGGGATCCTTGGGCGCCAGGATGGTGACAAGCAGCGCGACCACGCCGCCCACAACGGCGTCGATGCTGCGGGTGAAGGGGCCGCCGGCAGGCGCCGGCAACAGCACCACCAGCAGCGACTGCAACGCCAGCTGGGTGGTGAAGATGTTGCCGCTGTCCAGGAAGCGGGCCAGCAGGATGGAGGTCAAAAGCACGACGGCGGCCTGCCAGATCCCGGCCCCGAGCCAGTGGAGCAGCATGTCGCCCACGGCGATGCCGATGGTGCAACCCAGGCCCACCTCCATCACCCTCCGCATGCGCAGGTCGCGGGAGAAACCGAGGGCGATCAGGGCAGACGTGGCGGCGAACAACGGTCCGGTGTGGCCCAGGACGTACTCGGCAAACGCGTAGGCTCCCACGGCGCCGAAGGTCATCTGGATCCCGGGGACCAGTGAGTTCCGGCTCCGGACCATCCCAGTCCTGATCCGGCCGCGAAGGAAACGTCTGCTGGCGGAGAGTCCGGTCTGGGGCATGGCTTCAGTCTATTGCGGGAGCTGCCACGGACCGGGAACCAACGGACCGGTTGCAGTCCGTCGGATGACCGGCCCCGGAACCGCAAAAGAAAGGGCCGCCGTCGCGGTGCAGCGACGGCGGCCCTGACATTCAGGTGGTCCGGTTAGCCGTTGATGATTTGGGGGACGCCAAGGTGCTTGAGGCCTTCGACGCCGAATTCGAGGCCGTAGCCGGACTGCTTGGCTCCGCCGAAGGGGACACGGGGGTCCACGGCGCCGTGTTTGTTGATCCAGACGGTACCTGCTTCGATGCGGGCAGCGACTTCGCGGGCGGCCGTGAGATCCGGGGACCAGACCGAGGCGCCGAGTCCGACGTCGAGCGCGTTGGCGTATTCGATGG
>NZ_PJMC01000015.1 GCF_002892795.1 Arthrobacter sp. AFG20
GATGTCATCGCCCACGATCGGCACACCCGCGGCCGTGAACTTGTCAGCCCACTCCCTGGTGCCCGCGAGGAACACCGGCAGCGCGTTCACGAACGCCACTCCGGCATCGATCGCGCACTGGGCGTAGAACTCCGCAGCTTCCTGGGAGCCGACCGGCAGGTAGCAGACCATGACATCAACCTGGGCGTCCTTGAGGGCCTGGACCACGTCGACCGGCGCCTCGGTGGACTGCTCGATGGTCTCCAGGTAGTACCGGCCCAGACCGTCCAGGGTGTGCCCGCGCTGGACCGTCACACCGGTCGGCGGGACCTCGGCGAGCTTGATGGTGTTGTTCTCACTCGCCAGGATCGCATCGGCCAGGTCAACGCCGACCTTCTTGCCGTCAACATCGAACGCGGCCACGAACTGCACATCATTGACGTGGTACTTGCCGAACTCCACGTGCATCAGACCCGGAATCGTGGCCTGGGGGTCGGCATCCCGGTAGTAATGGACGCCCTGGACCAGCGAAGCGGCACAGTTACCCACGCCGACGATAGCTACACGAATCGGTTTTGAAGACACGGAACTCCTTTGAGAACAAACTTCAAGTGCCCTGCGCGTCTGTACATTGTTGTACGACGGCGTCTGACGGGCACCGCGCCACGCGGCGCGCTTATCAGTCTAACCAAACGCCGCCGGGCCCGGCTTTGTTCCCGCCGGCCCCGGCCGATTGATTACGCCCGTTTTTGACGCGGCACGTTCAGACCCGCTGCGCCCAAAGGTTGATGTCGGATTCGACGGCGAACTCATCGATCGCTGTCAGCTCGTCGCCGCTGAACTCAAGGTTGTCGATGGCGGCCAGGGTGTCCTCGAGCTGCCTGACGCTGGACGCCCCGACGAGCGCCGAGCTCACCGGGGAGCCCTTGGGCTGGTCGCGCAGGATCCAGGCGATGGCCATCTGCGCCAGCGATTGTCCGCGGCCCGCGGCGATGGCGTTCAGCCCGCGCACCCGGTCCAGTTTGTCCTCCGTCAACGAAGATTCGGAGAGGAACCTGGCCTTGGCGGCGCGGGAGTCGGCCGGGACACCGTTGAGGTAGCGGTCGGTCAGCATGCCCTGGGCCAGCGGGGAGAACGCGATGGAACCTGCCCCCACCTGATCCAGTGCCTCGTAAAGGTTGGGAGTCCCGTTCTCGGTCCAGCGGTTCAACATGGAGTAGCTGGGCTGGTGGATGAGCAACGGGGTGCCGAGGTCCTTCAGGATGCGGGCGGCCTCGAGCGTCTGCTCCGGGGTGTAGGAGGAGATGCCCGCGTACAGGGCCTTGCCGGAGCGCACGGCGTAGTCCAGCGCGCCCATGGTCTCCTCCAGCGGCGTCTCCGGGTCCGGGCGGTGGCTGTAGAAGATGTCCACGTAGTCCAGGCCCATCCGCTGCAGCGACTGGTCCAGGCTGGAGATCAGGTACTTCCGGGAGCCCCACTCGCCGTACGGGCCGGGCCACATGTAGTAACCGGCCTTGGTGGAGATGACCAGCTCGTCACGGTAAGGCCTGAAGTCGTCCTGCAGGTGCCTGCCGAAGTTGGTCTCCGCGGAGCCGTCCGGCGGGCCGTAGTTGTTGGCGAGGTCGAAGTGGTTGACGCCGAGGTCGAAGGCGCGGCGCAGGATGGCGCGCTGTTCGTCGAAGCGCTTGTCGTCGCCGAAGTTGTGCCAAAGGCCCAGCGAGATGGCGGGCAGTTTAAGGCCGCTGCGTCCGACGCGGCGGTACGGCATGGTGTCATAGCGGGTGTCCGAGGCCACATAAGTCATATGTTCCATCCTGCCAGCCGCACCAAGGCTGCGGGGCTGGCGTCCACCATCCGGTCACCGCCGGTGGACGCCAACCCCGGGCACTTCAGTCAGTCACTGACGACGGCGGCGCTGAGCGGGCCGAGCTCCGCGCGCTCACCTTCCAGCCGGAAGGCGTCGTCGGTGGCCAGCAGCAGGGCCGTCCCCGCGCCCTCCAGGCTCACCGGCTGCTCCGAGAAGTTGAGCAGCACCTGCACGCCGCCGCGCCGGAACCGCAGCCAGCGGGCGTCGTCGTCGAACTCCACCTGCGTGTCCTCGAAACCCAGCTTGGTGAGGTCCGGCGTGGAGCGGCGCAGCGCGGTGAGCGAACGGTACAGCTCCAGCAGCCGGGCGTGGTCGCCTTCGGCGGCCTCCGCCCAGTCCAGCTTGGACCGGCGGAAAGTCTCCGGATCCTGGGGATCGGGCACGACGGCGGGATCCCACCCCATGCGCTCGAACTCCTTGATCCGGCCTTCCGCGGTGGCCTTGCCGAGTTCCGGCTCCGGGTGGGAGGTGAAGAACTGCCACGGCGTGCTGGCACCGTACTCCTCGCCCATGAACAGCATGGGTGTGAAGGGCGCGGTCAGGGTCAGTACCGCGGCGAGCGCCAGGCTCCCGTACGGCAGGGTCTGGGAGAGCCGGTCCCCGGTGGCACGGTTGCCGATCTGGTCGTGGTTCTGCGAGCAGACCACCAGGGCGGCCGGGTGGACGGCGTCAACGTCGATCGGCCTGCCGTGGTGCCGTTCGCGGAAGCTGGAGTAGCTGCCGTCGTGGAAGAAGCCGTCCCGGAGCACCTTGGCGAGGGCGCCAAGCGAGTCGAAGTCGCTGTAATAGCCCGTGGTCTCGCCGGTGATGTTGACGTGGACGGCGTGGTGGAAGTCGTCGCTCCACTGCCCTTCCAGCCCGTACCCGTTGACATCCCGCGGATACAGCAGCCGCGGGTTGTTGAGGTCGGATTCGGCAATGAGCGTCAGCGGCCGTCCCACCTCGGCGGAGATCTGGCTGGCCAGCGCCCCGAAGTCCTCCAGGATGTGGACCGCCCGCTCGTCCTTCAGGGCGTGGACAGCGTCCAGCCGCAGCCCGTCAACGCGGTAGTCGCGCAGCCACATGGCCAGGTTGTCCAGGATGAACCGGCGGACATGGTCGGAGCCGGGCCCGTCAAGGTTCACGGAGTCACCCCAGGTGTTGCCCTCGCCCTGCTTGAGGTAGGGCCCGAACCGCGGCAGGTAGTTCCCGCTGGGGCCGAGGTGGTTGTAGACCACGTCCTGGATCACGCCGAGGCCTGCCGCGTGGGCGGCGTCGACGAACCGCTGGTACGCTTCCGGTCCGCCGTACGCCTCGTGGACGGCGAACCACTGCACGCCGTCGTAGCCCCAGTTGTGCGTGCCGTTGAACGCGTTCACGGGCAGCAGCTCGATGAAGTCCACGCCCAGGCCGGCGAGGTAGTCCAGCTTGCCGGCGGCCGCGTCCAGCGTCCCTTCGGGTGTGAACGTACCGAGGTGGAGCTCGTAGATCACCGCCCCCTGCAGTTCCCGGCCCTGCCAGCCGTCCTCCTGCCAGCTGTGCGCGGAGGGGTCGAAGGTGCGGGACAGCGCGTGGACGCCGTCTGGCTGGCGCCGCGTCCTGGGATCCGGCAGCGGGGTTTCGTCGCCGTCCAAGAGGTACCCGTAGTCGACCTCGCCGGTGGCCGGTGCCTCCGGCGCTGTCCACCAGCCCTCGTTCCCGGGTCCGGTGCCGGGCCGGCGCTGCATGGCGTAGCGCTCCCCGCCGGCCAGCAGCACCACGGATCCGGCGTCGGGCGCCCAGACGTCGAAGCGTTCCGGGCCCTGCACGGGCTTCGCGGCTTCGCGCGGGTATGTTGCCTGGCCTGTCTGCGTCATGACTTTCCTCCTGTCTGCGTCACTGCTGTCTGCGGCACCAGCAGCGCCACGGGGTAGGTCCGCAAGATGTCAGTGATCTTCACGGTCCCCGGTCCGAAGCCGGCGCCGGTCAGTTCGTCCTTCATGGCGGTCTCAAGTTCGACGGCGGTGTCCCGCCATCCGCCCGACTGTTCCAGTCCGTAGGGTAGCCGGGTCGCGAGGGTCACCGCACCCGGCGCTACGGGGGTGCCGCGGTGGAACGCGAGCAGGTGCCCGGCGGCCGGGCCGCTCGCCTGGACCGGGCGGTAGCCGGCGAACAACTCGGGCCGGTCCCGGCGCAGCCGCAGTGCACGCGAGGTCACCAGCAGCTTGGTGCGCTCATCCGTGAATGACGGGGGCAGGTCGCCTGCATCAAGCTGCTCCAGCGCCGCGCGGCGGTCGTCGAAGCTGAACGGGCGCCGGTTGTCCGGGTCCGTCAGCGACCGGTCCCAGAACTCCGTGCCCTGGTACACGTCCGGAACGCCGGGCATGGTGAGCTGCACAAGCTTGGCTGCGAGGGAATTCGAGGCGCCGTGCGGCTCCAGGAGTTCCACGAGCGACTCGACTTCGGCCCGGACGGCAGGGTTGTCGAACGCGGCGTCGACGGCGGCGGCCAGCTTCTCCTCGAACGCCGGATCGGGATCGGTCCAGTTAGTCGAGTTCCCGGCTTCACGCGCGGCCTTCAGCGCGTAGTACTGCAGGCGTTCCCGGCTGGCGGGCCAGGCGCCGGCGATGGCCTGCCACAGCAGCGCGGACAGCGGGCCGTCCGGCAGCGGGGCCAGTTCACGCAGCCGGTTCAGGGCTTTCTCCCATTCGCCGGCAACCTCGGAGAGGACCGAGATCCGCGCCCGGGTGTCCTCGCTGCGTTTGGTGTCGTGCGTGCTGAGCGTGGTCATGGACAGCGGCAGCTCGGCCTGCCGGCGGGCCATCCTGGCGTGGAACTCGCCCGGCTCCACGGCGAACTCTGTGGGGTCGGCGCCCACTTCCGTGAGGGTGCCCAGGCGGTTGTAGCGGAAGAACGCGGTGTCCTCCACGCCCTTGGCCATGACCATTCCCGAAGTCTGCTGGAAGCGCCGGGCAAGCTCCAGGTCGGTGTCCAGCAGTAGCGGCTGCAAAGCCTGGATGGCCTGGTCGAGTTCCGGCCGCCTGCGCGCCGCAAGCTCGCACGCCTCCTTCAGGACTTCCGCACCCTCCGGCAGGTACGTGCGGTAGACCGGGAAGGCGGCGATGATTTCGGCGATCGCGTCCGCGGCGGCGTCGGCGGACAGTCCGGCGTCGCCCGGAACCAGCCGGGCCAGCCGCAGAATCTCTGAGTGGAGGATGCCGTCGGTGATCCGGCGCTTGGTCCCCCGGATCATGTCCTCGTAGTCAGCAGGCTCACCGCCGCGCAGCGAGGCATCCAGCCGGTCCAGAGCTGGCTGGCCGCTGGGGTCCACAAGAACCCGGTCGACGTCGGCGAGGGCGTCGTAGCCCGTGGTGCCCTCGCATTCGAAGCTGGCGGGCAGCTGCTCCCCCGGCTCGAGGATCTTTTCGACCAGCAGGTAGGCTCCGCCAGTGGCTTCCCGGAGCCGCCTCAGGTACCCCTCGGGGTCGGCGAGGCCGTCCGGGTGGTCGATCCGGAGGCCGTCCGCGAGCCCCTCACGGAACCAGCGCACCACCTCCTGGTGTGCCTCGTCAAAGACCGCGGGGATCTCCACGCGGACGCCGGCGAGCGTGTTCACCGCGAAGAAGCGGCGGTAGTTCAGCTCGTTGTCCGCGCGCCGCCAGCCCATCAGCTCGTAGTGCTGCCGGGCGTGGACGTCGCGGGGGGAGTCGCCTTCGGTGTAGCTGCCGTCAGCCAGCGGGAAGCGGTGGTCGTAGTACCGGAGCTCCCCGTCCTTGATTTCGAGCTGGTCCAGGTCATCGTCACTGCCGAGGATCGGGAGCCGGATGCGCCCCCCGGCGAGGTCCCAGTCGACGTCGAACGCTTCCGCGTACCGGGACTGGCGCCCCTCCTTGAGCAGCGACCACCACCAGGGGTTCTGCACCGGCGTGGCGACGCCGACGTGGTTGGGCACGATGTCGATCAGCACGCCCATGCCCGCGGCGCGGGCCGCCTTGGAAACGGCGGCCAGGCCCTCCGGGCCGCCCCGTTCGGGGTCGACGGCGGAGGGATCGGTGACGTCGTACCCGTGGTCGGACCCTTGTTCGGCGGTCAGGACCGGTGACAGGTAGACCCAGTCGACGCCGAGCGAGTGCAGGTACGGCACGGTTTCGGCGGCGTCGAACAGCGTAAATCCCCGCCGGATCTGCAGCCGGTACGTGGAAACTGGCGTTCTCATGCGTCCTCCCCTGCGGGCTTGACCGCCTTCAAGTGGTTGTTCCGCCGCCCGCCAGGCTTTCCTGCCGGTTTCTCCGCCGGCTGTTCCTCCGCCGCCGGTTCAGCCGCAGGCTCCGAGGCAGGCTCACCAGCAGGCTCCGCGGCCGGTTCAGCCGCAGACTCCGCAACCGGGTCCGCCGGCTTCTTCGTCTTGGCCGGTTCGGGAATGGCAGGTGCAGTGAGCGTGGCGTTCTCAGCGGTGGCGGTCTGGGTCAGTGCCGCGAGGGAGGCGGCCACGGAATGGTCGGGCTCCTCCTCCGGGGCGCTGTGGGCGCGGAGCACCACCAGGGACTTGGCGGCGACGGACAGCAGGCTGCCCGCGTTGGCCGGCTCAGAGTCCGCGCCTTCACCTGCGGTATCGATGATGACGTCCCAGGCCGGTGCATATTCGTCCGGCGGCAGCGTGAACTCGACGTCACCGTCGTGGGCGTTGAAGTACAGCAGGAAGTTCACGTCGGTGATCCGGCGGCCGCGGTCGTCATGACCCTGGATGCCATCACCGTTGAGGAACATGCCCACCGAGCGGCCGAAGCCGCTGTCCCAGTCCTCCGGGGACATGACGTTGCCGTCGGGATCCAGCCATACAATGTCCGGCAGCCGCTCGCCCTCGCCCCGCCGGACGGGCCGGCCGTCGAAGAAGCGGCTACGCCGGAAGGTGGGGTGCTTGGCGCGCAGGGAGTTGACCGCCGCGGTGAATTCGATGAGCGGCTGGTCCACGCTGTCCCAGTTGACCCAGGTGAGCTTCGAGTCCTGGCAGTACCCGTTGTTGTTGCCCTGCTGCGTCCGGCCCATCTCGTCGCCGTGCAGGATCATGGGCACGCCCTGCGAGAGGAGCATGGTGGCGATGAAGTTGCGCTGCTGCCGCGCCCTCAGCGCCAGGACCTTGGGGTCGTCCGAAGGGCCCTCCGCCCCACAGTTCCAGGAGCGGTTGTGCGATTCGCCGTCCTTGTTGTCCTCGCCGTTGGCATCGTTGTGCTTCTCGTTGTAGGACACCAGGTCACGCAGCGTGAAGCCGTCGTGCGCGGTGACGAAGTTGATGGACGCGACCGGGCGGCGGCCGGAGTGCTCGTAGAGATCCGCGGAGCCGGTGATGCGCGAGGCGAACTCGCCGAGCGTGGCAGGTTCGCCGCGCCAGAAGTCGCGCACGGTGTCGCGGTACTTGCCGTTCCATTCGGTCCACTGAGGCGGGAAGTTGCCCACCTGGTAGCCGCCGGGGCCGACGTCCCACGGCTCGGCGATGAGCTTGACCTGGGACACCACAGGATCCTGCTGGATGAGTTCGAAGAACGTGGAGAGCCGGTCGACGTCGTAAAATTCGCGGGCCAAAGCGGCGGCGAGGTCAAAGCGGAACCCGTCCACGTGCATTTCGGTGACCCAGTAGCGCAGCGAGTCCATGAGCAGCTGCAGGGAGTGCGGCTGGCGGACGTTCAGCGTGTTACCGGTGCCCGTGTAGTCCATGTAGTACTGCTTGTCGTCCTCCACCAGGCGGTAGTAGGCCTCGTTGTCGATGCCCTTGAAGCTCAGGGTGGGGCCGAGATGGTTGCCTTCGGCGGTGTGGTTGTAGACGACGTCGAGGATGACCTCGATGCCAGCCCGGTGCAGCGAACGGACCATCGCCTTGAAGTCCTGGACCTGCTGGCCCGTGTCCCCGGTGGAGCTGTACGTGTTCTGGGGCGCGAAGAAGCCGATGGTGTTGTAGCCCCAGTAGTTACTCAGGCCCTTCTCCTGCAGCGTGCCGTCGTTGACGAACTGGTGCACGGGCATGAGCTCGATCGCGGTGACGCCCAGCTTCTGCAGGTGGGAAATCACGGCCGGGTGTGCAACGCCGGCATACGTGCCACGCTGCTCCTCGGGGATCTCCGGGTGCAGCTCGGTGAGACCCTTGACGTGCGCCTCGTAGATGACCGACTTGTGGTACGGGATGCGCAGGTTCTGGTCGTTGTCCCAGTCGAAGAACGGGTTGATGACCACGCCCATCATCATGTGCTGCGCGGAGTCGGCGTCGTTCTTGGATGAGGGGTCGCCCATGTTGTACGAGAACAGGGCGGGATCCCAGTCGATCTGGCCCGCGACTGCCTTGGCGTACGGGTCAAGGAGCAGCTTGTTGGCGTTGAAGCGCTGGCCGTTGTCGGGGTCGTAAGGACCGTGGACGCGGTAGCCGTACTTCTGCCCTGGCTGGATCTGCGGCAGGTAGCAGTGCCACACATAGCCGTCGACCTCGCGGAGCGTGACGCGGGTTTCGGTCCCCTCGTCGTCGAAGAGGCAGAGTTCCACCTTCTCCGCGTGCTCGCTGAACAATGCGAAGTTGGTTCCGGTGCCGTCAAACGTGGCTCCCAGCGGGTAAGCCGAACCGGGCCAGATTTCCATTCGTGCTCCTATACCTCGTCCAACACTGCGTCCGGCAGGTCTTCACGCACGACCTGCACGGAACTTGGTCTTACCGTAACTGGTGGGTATGACTATTACGTGACCCACCGTTAATTACTAAGCATGCTGACTTTACCCCATATTTCGGGTAAGGCTTCGCAAATCCGTCCCGCCGTCAGCGGGCCGCCGCCTGCAGCCGCCGCTCCGGACAGGCCGTGCAGGCTCGCCCCCATGGCGGCAATGGCCGCCCAGCGTTCGTCCGGATCGATGCCCAGGCCCCGGAAGCGCCCAACGTCGGACCCCACCTGGGCGAGCAGCGCACCGATGATTCCGGCCAGCACGTCACCGCTTCCGGCGGTGGCCAGCCAGGGCGTTCCCTCGGACTGGCTGTAGAAATCCTGGTACGGCGACGCCACCAGCGTGCTGGCGCCCTTTAGGAGCACGGTGGCCTCGGTCAGGCCGGCGGCGCGGCGTACGGCAGCGAGTGTGGAGGCCTCGACGGCGTCGCGGTCCAGGTCGGCGCCGAGGCGCTGCAGCAGGGTGGCCAGTTCCCCGGCGTGCGGCGTCAGCACCACCTGCGGGGCCAGCACATCGGGCAGCACGGGCAGGGCGCCCGCGTCGGCCACGGTGGGCAGCCCGGAGTCGACGGCGTCGCGGACGCGCTGCATCTCTTCCTCGTCCTTGCCGTCCATGCCGGATCCGACGAGCCACGCCTGGACGTGGGTTTCCGCCACGGTGCCTGTGCTGCAGACCACCTCGGGGCAGCTGTGGCGGATAAGGTCGGCTACCTCCGGCGGCCCGACGTAGCGGACCATCCCGACGCCGGCGGCAAGCGCCCCGCGGCAGGCGAGCACGGCGGCGCCGGGGTAGGCCGGGGATCCGGCCACCACCCCGAGGACTCCGCGCGAATACTTGTGGGCGCGCCGCGCGGGGCGAGGGAGCAGGGCGGCCAGGTCGGCGGCTTCCAGGCGGCGCAGGGCGGGCCACGGGAGCGAGTCCTCGATGCCGATCGGGATCACCTCTACCCGGCCGGCGAAGTCCGCTCCCGGGTCCGCCAGCAGACCGGCTTTGGCCCCGCCGAACGTGACGGTGATATCCGCGGGCAGCACGGGTCCGGCCGCCTCGCCGGTGTCCGCTTCCACGCCGCTCGGCACGTCGCACGCCACCACGAGGCCGCGGGACCCTTCCGCCAGCCGCGACACGAGTTCCGCCGCCGCGCCCCGGAGTCCGCCCTGGGCGCCAGTTCCGAGCAGCGCGTCAATAACGACGTCGGCCCTGCCGGCCAGCGCTGCCAGCTCGCCGGCGTTCGCGTCGGTCAGCGTCAGCACCCGGCCGCCGGCGCGTCGAAAGGCGGCCAGGCCGTCCGGGTGGGCCGTGTCAGAGGCGAGGACCGCCGTCGTCCGCATTCCCCGTCCGGCGAGGTGCGCGGCGGCGAAGAGGCCGTCACCGCCGTTGTTGCCCTTGCCGGCCAGGACAACAACGCTGGAGCCGTACAGGCGGCGGCCGCGGCCGCGGAGCTCCGCGATGGCTGCTTTGGCCATGCCACGGGCCGCCCGCTGCATGAGAACAGCGCCCATACCTGAATCCAGCAGGGGCTTTTCAGTCTCCCTGATCTGGGTTCCGGTATAGGCGCTGATCATTTTGGTCAGTCGGTCCGGGGTCAGCCCTCGGCCAGGACCGTGGCCGTGGCAATGCCGCCGTCGTGGCTCATGGACAGGTGCCACCGTTTGACGCCCTTGGATTCGGCCACCGCGAGCACCGTTCCCTTGACCTGGACGGTGGGACCGTTCTGGTCCAGCCCGATCCAGCAGTCCTGCCAGTTCATGCCGGCCGGCGCGCCCAGGACCTTGGCCACGGCCTCCTTGGCGGCAAACCGCGCCGCCAGGGAGCGGGTGTTCAGTTCCCGTTCGGCCGGCACGAACAGCCGGTCCCGGAGTCCGGGGGTGCGCTCCAGCTGCCGTCCGAAGCGCTCGATGTCCACTACGTCTACGCCGATGCCAACAATCATGGGCTTACTCTACTGTGACGCTCTTGGCCAGGTTGCGCGGCTGGTCCACGTCGTAGCCCTTGGCGCCAGCCAGTTCAGCAGCAAAGATCTGCAGCGGAACCGTGGTGAGCAGCGGCATCAGCAGCGTGGGCGTCTCGGGCACGTAGAACACGTGCTCCGCGTAGTCCCTGACCGACTCGTCGCCTTCCTCAGCGATGACCAGGGTGCGGGCCCCACGGGCGCGGACTTCCTGGATGTTGCTGACAACCTTGGAGTGCAGTGAGTCGCGGCCGCGCGGGGACGGAACAACCACGAACACCGGCTGGCCCTCGTCGATCAGCGCGATCGGGCCGTGCTTGAGCTCACCGGCGGCGAAGCCCTCGGCGTGGATGTACGCGATTTCCTTCAGCTTGAGCGCACCCTCGAGCGCCACCGGGTAGCCCACGTGGCGGCCCAGGAACAGGACGGACTTCTCGTCCTTCATGCTGCGCGCAAGCTCACGCAGGGGGCCTGCGTTGTCCAGGATCTTCTGGATCTTGGCCGGGATCTTGCCCAGGTCCGCGAGGACGTCCTTGATCTGGCCGGAGAAGATGTTCCCGCGCAGCTGCGCCAGATACAGGCCGAGGAGGTAGGCCGCGGTGATCTGGGCCAGAAAGGCCTTGGTGGAGGCGACGGCGATTTCCGGGCCGGCGTGCGTGTACAGCACGGCGTCGGACTCACGCGGAATGGTGGAGCCGTTGGTGTTGCAGATGGAGATGGTCTTGGCGCCCTGTTCACGGGCGTACCGCACGGCCATCAGCGTATCCATCGTCTCGCCGGACTGGCTGATCGAAACCACCAGGGTGTTCGAATCCACGATCGGGTCCCGGTAGCGGAACTCGTGCGCGAGCTCCACCTCCGTGGGGATCCGGCACCAGTTCTCAATCGCGTATTTGGCCACCAGGCCCGCGTACGCGGCCGTGCCGCACGCGAGGACGATGATTTTGTCCACCTGCTTGAGCAGCTGCGGATCGATGCGCAGCTCGTCCAGCGTGAGCTTGCCGTTCAGGTCCGAGCGCCCCAGGAGGGTCTGCGCGACGGCGTCGGGCTGGTCGTGGATTTCCTTCTCCATGAACGAGGAGAAGCCACCCTTTTCCGCGGAAGCCGGGTCCCAGTCAACGTGGTACTCCTTGCCCTCTGCCGGAGCGCCGAAGAAGTCGGTGATTTCCACGGTGTCAGCGGTGATCGTCACGATCTGGTCCTGGCCCAGCTCCACCGCGCGGCGGGTGTAGTCGATGAATCCGGACACGTCCGAACCCAGGAAGTTCTCGCCCTCGCCCAGTCCGACAACCAGCGGCGAGTTCCGGCGTGCGGCCACGACGACGTCGGGCTGGTCGGCGTGGACCGCGAGGAGCGTGAACGCGCCCTCCAGCCGCTGGCAGGCCAGCTCCATCGCCCGGGTCAGGCCGCCGTCGGAGACGTCCCCGCCCAGCTTGTTCCGGAAAATGTCGCCCAGCAGCGCCGCGGCAACCTCGGTGTCCGTCTCGGACGCGAAGACGACACCCTTGGCCAGCAGCTCCTGCTTCAGCTCAGCAAAGTTTTCAATGATGCCGTTGTGGATCACCGCAAGCTTCCCGCCATCCGACAGATGCGGGTGCGCGTTCTGATCCGTCGGGCCACCATGCGTGGCCCACCGCGTGTGCCCGATGCCCGTCAGCGACTCCGGCAGCGGCCGCTCCTCCAGCTCGGCCAGCAGGTTGCTCAGCTTTCCGGACTTCTTCCGCGAGGAAATCTCCCCGTTAGCCACGACAGCGACACCGGCCGAGTCATAGCCCCGGTACTCCAGGCGGCGCAGCCCCTCAAGAACAACATCCAACGCACCGTGCCCGGCATCAGCCCGGCCCGACGTACGGCCTACATAACCCACGATTCCACACATGGGTATAAGCCTAACCGGCTTTGCGGGTAACCAACGTCGGATGACATCTCAGGGAGCGCCCCGGCTAAACGACGTTCTGGCCCTGCCCACACCGTGTCAATGGCCCCGGAATGCCCTTCATCAGGGACTTTACGGCAGGCTGCATTTCGCTCTCGGCGCCGGGCGGGGCAGAATCTCTAGGGTGACTTTGCAACGCAATGAAGCGAACGGAGAGGGTGTTTCCCCGTTCGTGGAGCTGGACCGGCAGACCTGGTCCCGGCTTTCGGCCCAGATGGAGCAGCCCCTTAATGAAGAGGACGTGCTGCGCCTCCGCGGCCTCGGTGACCCTCTGGACATCAGCGAGGTGCGCGAGGTCTACCTCCCACTGTCACGGCTGTTGCATCTGTACGTGGAAGCCGCCGGGCAGCTGCATGCGGCCACCACCACGTTCCTCGGTGAGCGGACCGAGCGCACCCCCTTCGTAATCGGCGTCGCCGGTTCCGTGGCCGTGGGCAAGTCCACCATTGCCCGTGTTCTCCGCGAGATGCTGCGGCGCTGGCCGGGCACGCCGAACGTCGAGCTCATCACCACCGACGGTTTCCTGTATCCGCTGGCCGAACTCAAGCGCCGGCAGCTGCTCGACCGCAAAGGCTTCCCGGAGTCCTACGACCGCCGCGCGCTGCTGCGCTTCGTGAGCGAAATCAAGGGCGGCGCCGAGGAAGTGCGCGCGCCCTGGTATTCGCACGTCACCTACGACATCGTCCCCGGCAAGGAAGTGGTGGTCCGGCGCCCGGACGTCCTCATTGTCGAGGGCCTGAACGTGCTGGCACCCGCCCGGCCCCGGCACGACGGCCGCCAGGGGCTGGCACTGAGCGACTTCTTCGACTTTTCCATCTATGTGGACGCCAAGACGTCGTACATCGAGGAATGGTACGTGGACCGGTTCCGCAAGCTCCGTAGCACCGCCTTCGCGCAGCCGGAGTCGTACTTCCACCGCTACGCCACGCTGTCCGACTCCGAGGCCGAAGCGACCGCCCGCGACATCTGGAAGCGCATCAACGAGCCGAACCTGGAAGAGAACGTGCTGCCCACCCGGGGGCGGGCGCAGCTGGTGCTCACCAAGGAAGCGGATCATTCCGTCCGCCGGATGCTGCTGAGAAAGGTCTAGCACGCATGTGCTACAACTGCTCTTCCGAGCCCTCCGCCGAGGCCCGGCCCGGGGATCGGCCCAGCCGCCGCGCGGTGGCACGGCTGTTGATGGCAGGCGCCGGCCTGTCTGCCCTGGCGGCGTGCACCCCTGACCCCGCTCCGAACGCTACGGGAACCATTTCGACGGCTTCGGGCTCGGCGTCCCCGGCGTCCTCCCCGGCCGCTTCCGGCGCCGCCTCCCCAGCAGCCTCCGCTTCCGCTGCGTCCCCGGCCAGCGCGTCCGCCACGTCTCCGGCAGCAACCGCACCAACCACGACGGCGGCGGCAGCCCCGCCGTCGGCCGCTGCACGCCTGCCCAAGCAGTACTCTCTGACCGCGCCCGCCAGCCCCTGGGTGATCGTCAACAAGCACCGCCCGCTCAAGCCGGCCAACTACGTACCGGCCGATCTGGTCCAGCCCCGTGTTGCCCTCGCCGTCACCGGCGAGGCGGCGCAGCTGAACCGCACGACGGCGGCTGCCGCAGAACGGATGTTCGCGGCGGCAGCGGCGGGCGGCGTGACCCTGACCCTGGCGAGCGGCTACCGTTCCTACGCAACGCAGACCGTCACTTACAACGGCTGGGTGGGCTCCCAGGGGCGGGCCGCGGCGGACACCGCCTCGGCCCGGCCGGGCTATTCCGAACACCAGACAGGATGGTCGTTCGACATTGGCGACGGCGGCGGCGCCTGCAGCTTCCAGCCCTGCTTCGCCGAGCAGCCAGCCGCCGTCTGGGCCAAGGCCAACGCGCACCGCTTCGGCTTCGTGGTGCGCTACCCGTTTATGCAGCACGCCATCACCGGGTACTTCTACGAATCGTGGCACCTGCGGTACATCGGTGTTGAGGCAGCCACGGACATGCGGAAACGCGGCATTGCCACCCTTGAGCAGTATTTCGGCCTGGAGGCGGCCCCCGGCTACCGCTGACGGAATCGTTCCAGCAAGAGTTCCGAAAGTATTCCCCGCACGTTCCGTTTTGCCGCGGTCAGGTTTACAGAGGTTGCTATATCTTTGGTCACATGTTGACAGGATTCAAGAATTTCATCATGAAGGGCAACGTCGTAGACCTTGCCGTTGCTGTCGTAATTGGCGCTGCTTTTGGCGCCGTCGTTGATGCCCTCGTCAAGAGCGTCATGATGCCCCTAATCTCCCTGCTGGTGGGGCAGCCCAACTTTGACGATTTCCTCGCTTTCGGCGACGTGCGGTTCGGCGTGCTGCTCACCGCGGTGGTCAACTTCCTGCTGGTTGCCGCCGCGATCTACTTCGTCGTTGTTGTGCCTATGAACCACATGATCGAACGCCGCAACCGCAGGCTTGGCATCCAGCCCGACGTCAAGGAGGAGGCCGCCGAGGACCCGCAAATTGCGTTGCTCACCGAGATCCGGGACGCACTGCGCAGCCAGTCCAGCAAGTAGCACCGGCCCGGAAGCCACCGGCCGGGCCACCAAGGCCAGTGAAAGAGCAGCCCGCCTCCGTCACGGAGGCGGGCTGCTCTTCACGTTGCGGGCAGTGCGAAACTCAGTCGACGAGTTCGAGGACCAGCTGGGTCTTCACAACCTGGGCGAGGCGTTCGGCGATGACCTGGGCGGTCTGCTGGTCGCCGGCCTCCACCATGACGCGCACCACGGGCTCCGTGCCGGAGGGGCGCAGGAGCACCCGTCCGGTGTCGCCCAGCTCGGCTTCGGCAGCCTGCACGGCTGCGGCCAGGGTTGCGTCTCCGCCGACCCGGGTGCGGTCCACGTCCTTCACGTTGATGAGGACCTGGGGCAGCTTGGTCATGACCGTCGCGAGTTCCTTGAGCGGGCGGCCGGTCAGTGCCACCTGCGCCGCCAACTGCAGGCCGGTCAGCACGCCGTCGCCCGTGGTGGCGTAGTCGGCAAGAATCACGTGGCCGGACTGTTCGCCACCCAGGTTGTAGCCGCCGTCGCGCATTTGCTCCAACACGTACCGATCCCCCACGCCCGTCTCGCGGATGGCGATGCCGGCGTCGCGAAGGGCGATCTTGAGGCCGAGGTTACTCATCACAGTGGCCACGAGGACGTCGTCCTTGAGCTTGCCGGCCTTCTTCAGCGCGACGGCGAGGATGGCCATGATCTGGTCACCGTCCACCTCGTTGCCCTCGTGATCCACGGCCAGGCAGCGGTCGGCGTCGCCGTCGTGGGCGATGCCGAGGTCAGCACCGTGCTCCACCACGGCCGCCTTGAGCGGGCCGAGGTGCGTGGAGCCTACCCCTTCGTTGATGTTCAGGCCGTCCGGTTCGGCGCCAATGACAACTACGTCAGCACCGGCGTCCTTGAAGACCTGGGGGGAACAGCCGCTGGCGGCACCGTGCGCGCAGTCCAGGACCACTTTGACGCCATGGAGGTTGTGCGGGAGGGTTCCCAGGAGGTGGACGATGTACCGGTCCTCGGCGTCGGAGAAGCGCTGGATGCGGCCCACTTCCCCGCCCACCGGGCGGAATGGCTCCTTGCCCATCTGGGCCTCGATGGCGTCCTCCACCTCATCGGGGAGCTTCTGGCCGCCGCGGGCGAAGAACTTGATCCCGTTGTCGGGAGCCGGGTTGTGCGAGGCGGAGATCATGACGCCGAAGTCAGCCTTCAGGTCTGCCACAAGGTAGGCGGCCGCGGGAGTGGGCAGGACGCCGGCGTCGTAGACGTCGATGCCGGAGCTGGAAAGCCCGGCCTCAACGGCCGCGGCGATGAACTCGCCGCTTGCACGGGGATCCCTCGCCACTACGGCGCGCGGCCGTGCACCTTCGCTGGTGCGTTCATGGCCAAGCACGACGGCGGCGGCCTGGGCCAGCTGCAATGCGAGCTCGGCTGTCAGCAGGCCATTCGCCAGGCCCCGGACACCGTCTGTTCCAAATAATGTAGACATCGCGTCCAAGTTTAGACGATTCAGGCGCCCGCCCCCGCCTTGACCGGCGTCATCTGGCGGGGTAGGGGACGTTTTCCCTGCTCAGCGGGAGCATGTCCCGTAACTCTGGTTAACGGCAGAAGCCCGTTCCGCCATATGGAGGAACGGGCTTCTGATCGAGGCGGAACGCCCCGGCAAGCGGATTTAGCGCTTGGAGTACTGCTGAGCCTTGCGTGCCTTCTTGAGACCGGCCTTCTTACGCTCGATGACGCGGGCGTCACGGGTGAGGTAGCCGGCCTTCTTCAGGGTGGCGCGGTTGTTCTCGACGTCGATCTCGTTCAGCGAACGGGCGATGCCGAGGCGCAGCGCACCGGCCTGGCCGGAGGGGCCACCGCCGTGGATGCGGGCGATGACGTCGTAGGCGCCTTCGAGATCCAGGATCTTGAAGGGCTCGTTGACGTCCTGCTGGTGCAGCTTGTTCGGGAAGTAGTTATCCAGCTCGCGGCCGTTGATGGTCCACTTGCCGGAGCCCGGCACAACGCGAACGCGTGCAACGGCTTCCTTGCGGCGGCCAACAGCTGCGCCGGCAACGGTCAGTGCCGGGCGCTCCTTCTTCGGGGCAGCTTCGGTAGCGCCGCTTTCCGAGGTGTAGCTGGTCAGGTTTTCCTCAGCCTCAACGGCTTCGGTGGTCAGTTCATCGTTCTGAGCCACGGTTCTCCTTGTAGATAAAAGTGTTGGTGGCCAGGACTACTGGGCGACCTGGGTGATTTCGAAAGTCTTGGGCTGCTGGGCTGCGTGGGGGTGCTCGGCGCCACGGTAGACCTTCAGCTTGCTCAGCTGCTGGGCAGCGAGGGAGTTCTTCGGGAGCATGCCCTTGATGGCCTTCTCAACGGCGCGGACCGGGTTGGACTCCAGCAGTTCCGCGTAGTTGACGGAGGTCAGGCCGCCCGGGTAACCGGAGTGGCGGTATGCCCGCTTCTGCTCCAGCTTGGCGCCGGTGAGGGCAACCTTTTCAGCGTTGATGATGATGACGAAGTCGCCCATGTCCATGTGGGACGCAAAGGTCGGCTTGTGCTTTCCGCGCAGCAGTGTTGCGGTCTGGCTGGCAAGACGACCCAGGACAACGTCGGTGGCGTCAATGACGTGCCACTGGCGGTTGATATCGCCGGGCTTCGGGGTGTACGTACGCACGGTGTTTGCCTCGTTCTTGTTCTGGCGTTCTTGTTTTAGGCGTCACGCGGGGTGCGCCTACTATCTATGCGCGACCGGAACAGAGGTGAGGGCTCTATGGACCAGTTATCCCCTAGTCCCGAAAAATGCCCGTCGGGTAGCGATCCTGCAACTGGATCCCCAAGCGGGCACGCATCATCGAGAAAGGACACGCACAACGACTACCAAGAATAGCGTGAACCGGGCACCAGGGTCAAAATGGGGTATCCGGTGGCGGGGGTCGTGGACTCCTGCGCCAGCGCCGGGCCCTTCCATCCAGGAGTGCACGTGACTTCAGCAGGTATCGCCACGCCTATTGCCCTGGCCGTGGGACTCACAGGTATTTTACTGAGCCTGCTTGCTGAATACGCCATTGCCCGCACCCTCCCCCGCCTCGGCAGGCTTCCGGGCGCGCGGACAAGAATTACGACGGCGGCACTCACTGGAGTGCTCTTCGGCGCCCTTGCGCTGCGGCTGGGAATGGAGTGGACGCTGCCGGCTTACCTGTTGCTGGCCGTCCTCGGCGTTCAGCTGGCCCGAATAGATGTCGCCCATCATCTGCTGCCGAATCCCCTCGTGCTCACGCTACTGGTGGCCGGCCTGGCGCTCCTCTTTCTGGGCAGCTCCGCCACGGCAGAGTGGGCCGAACTGCTCCGCGCGGCCACCGGGGCGGCCATCCTGTTCGGCATTTTCCTGATTCTGGCCCTGATCTCGCCAAATGGCATCGGCATGGGAGATGTCAAGCTTGCCGCCCCGGTGGGCCTCTACTTGGGCTACTTGGGGTGGGGCCAATTGCTCTACGGCGGAGCACTGGGCTTTGTTCTGGGCGGTATTTTATCCGTCGTTTTGATTAGGCTGAAGCGCGCCAATTTGGGTTCGGAAATCGCCTTTGGCCCCTCGATGCTGGCCGCCGCCCTGGGTACTGTTTTATTGGCATCCTGAAAACCGGTATTTGCGCTGAAACCTTGAATTTCCTACAACAACCTTGATGATTTCTTGAGTTTCCAAGTAGCCCAGTGCTTGCAGTTTTCCTAGTGTGAGTACCCGCTTGGGGGGAATACTTATCTCCGTGGGGGGAAAGTCGGGTAGAACTACGCATTGTTGCCAAACTGCTTTTCGGTGGATTCTTTAGCTATCGAAGCACCAGCCCTTTCGCGGTATGGGGGAGGCTGGAATTCGATGAATTTATTCCATCGAGCTTAAGGAAAAACAATGTCTACTCTCACGGTCTCGGTTCTTGCCTTCGTTTCCGGAATCAAGGACCGGCTGGCATCAGAAAAAGGCGCCACCGCAACCGAATACTCGCTGCTTATTGCGTTTATTGCATTCGCCGTCATCGGTGGTGTAACGATCTTCGGCAACAACCTGTCCACCTGGTTCAACGAACTGGGCGGCACCGTCGCGGGCTGGTCCAACGGAGCCGGCGTGGCTACCCCATAGTCCAACCGTCGAATGGGGGTGTGTCGCGTCTGCATGGATGGACGCAACACACCCCCAAATCCGGCGGCATCTACTCGCGGAGGGGTCAAGTGAAACGCAAAAGTCAACGCTCCACCACAGGAGAGCGCGGCGCAGCTGCCGTCGAGTTCGCCCTAGTCGCACCCATCCTTCTGGCGCTGGTGGCAGGCATCGTCGAGTTCTCGCACGCCTACAACCTGCAGATTTCGGTCGCGCAGGCTGCCCGGGAAGCGGCCCGGGAGATGGCCATCGAGGACGACCAGGACGCAGCAGCCCTTGCCGCAACCGCAGGCGCGCCCGGACTCTCTACCGGGGACTTTGAGTACGCCTTCTCCCCCGGAACCTGCACCGCTGGCGAGAACATGACTGTCACCATCACCTACCCGGCAGCCACCCTGACGGGCATTTTCGGCAGCACTGTCACTGTTACCGGAACAGGAGCCATGCGATGCGAAGGTTAGGACGTCCGCGGCCTGACGCCGAGCGTGGCGCGGCAGGCGTTCTGGTTGCCGTCATGATGCTGGTGCTCATCGGGGCCGGCGCACTCGCCGTCGATGTGGGTCAGATCTACTCGGAGCGGGCCCAGCTCCAGAACGGTGCGGACGCAGGAGCCCTGGGCGTTGCGCAGGCGTGCCACAAAGCGGGGTGCACCCAGGCCGAAGCAGAGGAATTGGCCGCTGAGCTGGCCAATGGCAATGCCAATGACGGCGACGCAAACATTTCTGAAGTAGACATTTCTGTGGCCGATCAGGTGACGGTCCGGATCACTACCCAGAACGGCAGCAGCAGTGTCCTCGCCAAGCTTTTTGCCAGCGTCCTGAATGCGCCGGCGGTGAGCGTGGGCGCACATGCCACGGCTTCCGTCGAGGTTCCAGGCTCCGGCGCAGGCTTTCCGCTTGCCCTGTCCGAATGCCAGTACGGCCTCAGCGATGCCGTGGAAACCGGCGTCCTCCTGCAGATCCGGTACAAGCCAGGGATGGCAGGGTGCACCTCGACGTCCGGCCATGCCATTCCCGGCGGATTCGGCTGGCTGGACCAGAATGCCGGCCAGTGCCAAGCCGCCACCGATACGGAGGACAACGCCGCCTACGATCCCGGCGCCGATTACCCCAACAAGCCGGGCCAAAACTGCGATTCCGTCCTCCAGGGCTGGATCAGCACCATCCAAGCCGGCGACGAAGTTCTCGGCGTCTTCCCCGTGTTTGACAATGCCGGCAAGGACAAGGGCAAAGGCTGGTTCCACATCAGGGGCTATGCCACGTTTCAAATGGTCGGCTGGAAGTTTGGCGGCGGCTCGAGCGGCCCCCGGACGTACAACAATTCCCCCACTCCGGCTACAGCCTGCGTGGATCCTTGCCGGGGCATCATCGGCAAATTCCAGAAGTTCGAGTCCATTGATGCATTCGAAGGAAATTCAGGCGCCGGAGACGACCTTGGAACCGTCTACATTCGCCTCACCAACTAATCACTCAGCTAGGGGGATGAAATGAAAACTCGCCTCATAGGAGGAATTGCCGCCCTGTTGGTGGCAATTATTGGAACGGTTCTTTTGGTCAACTACGTGCAAAATGCGGATAAACGCGCCCTCGCGGACACGGAAACCGAATCCGTATACGTGGTGGAGAAAACCATCGCAGCCGGAAGTGGAATTGATAAAGCTGCCGGCGCCGTCGTTCGGAAAGAAGTACCAAGAGTGGCTGTGGCGGCAGGAGCCGTGACAGATTTGAACCAGGTTGGCCAGAAGGTCGCCGCCGTAGACCTGATGCCGGGCGAGCAGCTCCTCACCACCCGCATGGTGGACGCCGATTCCCTCCTCGGGCCGGCCCGCGTCCAGGTTCCGACGGGAATGCAGGAGATCACCCTCAAGCTGCCGATAGAGCGCGTGGTGGGCGGCACTCTGACGGCCGGGGACACCGTAGGCGTTTTCCTCTCCGTGGAGGATTCCGCGGCAAAGTCCGGCGGTACGCAGCTGACCTTCCACAAAGTCCTGGTGACGGCAGCGCAGTTCAGCAACGGCAGCACAGCCACATCCCACGAGACCGCGGCCGGGGACGATTCATCGAAGGGTGCCCTCAACTCCAAGAAGTCCACGTCGTCGAATGGCACCTACCTCATCACCCTGGCGCGCAACTCCGCCGACGCTGAGCGGATCATCTTCGCCACCGAGTTTGGAAGCGTTTACCTCTCCAAGGAGCCGGCGAACGCTTCGGAGGGCACGTCGGGCGGCGTAGTGAACACCGGAAGACTGTTCCGATGAGCCGCTTCATCCTTATCACGCCGGAAGCCGAGTTCGAACGCCGCATGCAGTTGGCAGTGTCCGGTATGCACGGTTCGCTGCGGGTATTCCAAGCGGACTACCTCCCCGAGAGTCCGCAGGACTTCCTCCGGCAGCTCGTGGGCGAGCCCCCTGAAGTACTGATCCTCGGACCGGGCCTGCCCGTTGACGGCTCCCTGAAACTGGCGTCGGTCATGGATCTGCAGTACCCGGAAATCAGCGTTGTCCTGGTGGTACCTGAAACCAAGGAAGTAGTCCTCCAGGCAATGCGTTCGGGGGTTCGTGACCTGCTCGATCCGGCCGCCGACCCCGATGCCATCCGCGTCCTGCTGGAACGTGCGAGCCTAGCGGCGGCTGGCCGCCGTCGGGGTTTGGCCCCCGGGGCTTCCGAGCACGCCGACCACGGCGAGGGCGGTCGGGTCATCGCGGTCATGTCCCCCAAAGGCGGGGTGGGCAAGACCACTGTGGCAACCAACCTCGCCGTCGGTCTTGGCAAGGCCGCCCCCATGAGCGTGGTGATCGTGGACCTGGACCTGCAGTTCGGCGATGTTGCCAGCGGGCTGATGTTGGACCCGGAACACACCATCACCGACGCCGTGGTGGGCGCCGCAAGCCAGGACTCCATGGTCCTGAAGGCGTACCTCACCGTCCACCCCGCGGGGATATACGCCCTCTGTGCGCCGAGAAACCCGATCGAAATGGACAGGATCTCCGGCGAACAGGTCAGCCGGCTCCTGAACCAGCTGCGCGACGAGTTCCACTACATCGTGGTGGACACGGCACCGGGACTAGGTGAGCACGTCCTGGCAACACTGGAGCAGGCCACGGATGCTGTCTGGATTTGCGGAATGGATATTCCCAGCATTCGGGGCCTCAGGACGGGGTTCCAGATCCTCGCTGAGCTCGGACTCGTCCCGGAGAAACGGCACGTGGTGCTGAACATGACGGACCGCCGGGCGGGCCTCACGCTGCAGGACATCGAAGCCACCATTGGCTCACCTGTTGACGTTGCGCTCCCCCGCTCCAAAACCCTGCCCTACTCCACGAACAAGGGAGTGCCCGTCCTGCAGGACGGAAGCCGGGACTCGGCCGGCAAAGGCCTCCGCCAGCTGGTGGAGCGCTTCAAACCGAATTGGGAAGAAAGACCTCACAAGAAGCTGCACCGAAGGGCGGTAGTCCAGTGAACCTCACAGACCGGTTCCAGAACCTGCGGGGCGAGTCCAAGCCGGGCCCCGAAAAGTCACAGCATGCCGACGTCTTCAAGCCCAAGCCGGCTGCCACCACGCTCGGCAGGAAGCATGAGGAGCAGGCTGCAGGCTCGGCAGCGAACGCCACCGCAGCCTTGGAGATGCCAGCCGTTGCTTCCGTAGCCAGCGAAGCCCTGAACGCCCTGAAGGAACGGGCTACCCAGGCACTTTTTGAGCGGCTGGGTTCGCGGCTCACCGATTCCGCCCTCGAGGACGAGGAACTGCACCAGTTCGTCCGGGATGAACTGAAGACCGTTGTGGACGAAGAGCAGGTTCCGTTGTCGGGGCCTGAGCGGCAGCGGCTTATCCGGGACATCATCGACGATGTCCTGGGCCACGGCCCCATCCAGCGCTTCCTCGATGACCCTTCCATTACGGAGGTCATGGTGAACCGCCATGACCAGGTCTACGTGGAACGCCAGGGCCGCATCCTCCCCACGGACACAAAGTTCAGCTCCGAGGACGCATTACGGCGGGTAATCGACCGGATCGTGTCCAAGGTGGGCCGGCGCATCGACGAGTCCTCCCCCCTAGTGGACGCCCGGCTTGCGGACGGATCGCGCGTCAACGCCATCATTCCCCCGCTGGCCGTCAACGGTCCTGCCCTAACCATCCGGAAATTCGGCCGGGAGGCGCTGACGGTCCACGACCTCGTTTCCCTGGGCAGCCTCTCCCCCGAGATGGCCGAGCTCCTGAACGCCTGCGTCAAGGCTCGGCTAAACATCATCGTTTCCGGCGGCACCGGCACGGGCAAGACCACCCTTTTGAATGTGCTGTCCGGATTCATACCGCCGGAGGACAGGATCGTGACCATCGAGGACGCCGTCGAACTTCAACTCCAGCAGGACCACGTCATCCGCCTCGAAAGCCGCCCGCGGAACATCGAGGGCAAAGGTGAAGTTTCCATCCGGGACCTGGTCCGGAATTCGCTGCGCATGAGGCCGGACAGGATTGTGGTCGGCGAGGTCCGTGGCGGCGAATGCCTCGACATGCTGCAGGCCATGAACACCGGCCACGATGGCTCCATCTCCACGGTGCACGCCAACTCACCGCGGGACGCAATCGCCCGCCTGGAGACGCTGGTCCTGATGGCAGGAATGGATCTTCCGCTCCGGGCCGTCCGCGAACAGCTGGCCTCCGCCATCAATCTGGTGGTGCACATCACCCGGATGCGCGACGGCTCCCGCCGCGTCACCCACATCACCGAGGTGCAGGGCATGGAAGGCGACATCGTCACTCTTCAGGATGCCTTCGTGTTTGACTACTCGGCCGGCATGGACGCCAACGGCCGCTTCCTCGGGAAGCCGGTGCCGACGGGCGTCCGGCCTCGGTTTACCGAGCGCTTCGCCGAACTCGGCATCGAGATCTCGCCGGCCGTGTTCGGAGCAGCCCTCAGTAGCTTTGCACCCTCGGTCCCGACCCCTTCAAGGGGGCGGTGACAGTGCCAGGTGACTCCGGGGTTTTCGTGCTGGCGCTGGTACTGCTCTACCTCGCCATCTTCCTGGTCTTCGGCGTGGCCCTCCGGTCCGGCTCAAGCCTTCCGATGTCACGCCGGCGGCCCGATGTCCCAACCCAGACTTCGCCCCTGACCAGGCTCACCAATCAGGCCGTGGGCGCGTTGAACAAGGGCCTCAAGAAGCGGGGGCCTGGCCTCCTTACCCAGGACCGGCTGGATGAGTGCGGGCTCAAAAAGGAACCGGGCGATTACCTGATCATGGCGGGCGTGATCACCCTGACGGCCGCCGTCGTCGGCTTCTTCCTTGGCGGGCTGTTTGCGGCCGTCTTCCTGACCCTCCTAGCCCCGCTGGGACTGCACCTGCTACTGAACGTGCTGGCCGGCCGCCGTCGTGCGCAGTTTGATCAGCAGGTGCCGGACACGCTCCAGATGTTCTCGGGCGGTCTTCGCGCCGGCCACAGCCTGCTCCGGGCGGTGGATGCGGCCGGGCAGGAAAGCCAGCCGCCAATGTCGGAAGAGCTAGGGCGGATCGTTAACGAGACCAGGATCGGCCGGGACCTCGGCGAATCCCTGGCAGACGTGGCCAAACGGACCCGGAGCGAGGATTTCCTCTCCATCTCGCAGGCCATCGAGATCCACCGGGAGGTGGGCGGGGACCTGGCGGAAGTGCTGGACCACTTGGGCGATACGGTCCGCGACCGCAACCAGGTGCGCGGCCAGGTCCGGGCGCTAAGTGCTGAGGGCCGGATGTCGGCGATCGTCCTCATGGCCCTGCCGGTGGTGATGTTCATCGGGCTGACGCTGTTCAACGAGATGTACTCCAGCACCTTCACCGGCACCCTGTCCGGCTACCTCATGATCGCCGCGGCAGTCGTGCTGCTCACCACCGGTGGCTTCTGGCTCAGCCGGATCGTCAAACCCAAGTTCTAGAAAGAAGGTGGTCATTATGCAGCCTGCGGCTTATGCGGCGATTCTGGCAGTGATCGCACCCGTGACTGTCATGACGTGGTTTGTCTTCACCGGCGACCGGGCGGGGCTCCGCAACATCCAAGCAAACCTCGGCCGGGTATCCAAGGCCAAGGGTCCTGCGCTCAGTGTCAACGAGAAACTGATGCTGGCCAGCCAGCGCATCATGCCGAAGGGCTATGCCGGCTGGTTGGACAAGCAGCTGGCCGGCGCCGGTCGGCCCAAGGACTGGCCGCTGGCCCGGGTCATCATGGTCAAGCCGCTGCTCGCGTTCGCGGGCGCCGCTCTTGGATATCTGTACTTCGGAGGCGGGCCTTCGGCCCAGCGGTTCCTGATTCTGCTGGGTGTCACGGCCCTCTGCTACTTCACCCCGGACCTTCTGGTGCGCAACCGGGCGCAGAAGCGGCGGGAGGCCATCCGGCTGGAACTGCCGGTCGCTCTGGATCACATGCTCATTTCGGTCCAGGCCGGCCTCGGGTTCGAAGCGGCGATGGGACGCGCCGGCACCAGCGGAAACGGCCCCATGGCTGAGGAGCTGATCCGCACGCTCCAGGACATCCAGGTGGGCCCGTCGAGGAAGGACGCCTATCTCGCAATGGCAGAGCGCGTGGACGTGCCGGACGTCCGCAGCTTCATCCGGGCCGTGGTCCAGGCGGACGCGTACGGCGTTGCCATCGCCGGCGTACTCAAGACCCAGGCCGAGGACATGCGGATCAAACGGAAGCAGCGCGCCGAGGAGCACGCCATGAAGATGCCCGTGAAGATGCTGTTCCCGCTAATCTTCTTCATTCTGCCCACGCTGTTCATCGTGGTTCTGGGGCCGACGGTGATGAGCATTATTTCGATGTTTGCGGGGTAATTCTCTGGCCGGGTGTGCCGGCCTGCCTTTTTAAGTGCGTCTATTGAATGGACGACGGCGGCTCCCGGCTACGTGCCGGCGCCGCCTTTTGAGACCGGACCCCTCGGGCTTCCCCCTGCCCGAGGGGTCTTTCCATGTATCCGGGGCTCCAGGATATGGCCCCTATTCCCGCAACAAAGGCGCAGGATTAGCGCAGGAATCTTGGGATTTGCACGGCTTGGCAAGGCTTCGCGCAGGATGCTGCAAGATCTGTGCCCAGCCGCAATTTCCGTTGCTAATTTTATTTCAGAGCTGGCGCTGGGCCAGCCATCACACGTCACAGGAGTCTCAAATGTTCGCTCGCATCGCAGCAACTCTTCACACCCTCGGCCTCACCGTTTCGTCCCGCCTCCGCCAGGACGAGAAGGGCGCCACCGCTGTTGAATACGGCCTGATGGTCGCGCTCATCGCCGTCGCCCTCGTCGTCGGCGTAGGCGCCTTCGGCGGTTCGCTCAACGGCTTCTTCAACACCCTTTTCGCCGATCTGGGCCTCTAAGAGGACTGAATCAGACTGGCAAAAGCCAAACGAAAAGTCGTCCGAATGTGCGGTGGCTGCATCCCGCAGTCACCGCACATGGGTTTGAACCACCGCAGTTTTTGAAGGAAGTAACAAGTGGGACGAACACGGAATGAACGCGGCGCGGTAGCTGTCGAGTTCGCCCTCATCGCCCCGGTTCTCCTGCTCCTCCTGATCGGCATGGTCGAGTTTGGCCGGATCTACAACGCGCAACTCCAGCTGACGGCCGCAGCCCGCGAATCGGTCCGGGTCATGGCCATTCAGAAACAGGTCGACACTGCGACCGGTGCGGCCGTTGCCGCCGCTCCGCATCTCAGTCCGGCGCTCACCGCCGCAAATGTGCAAGTCTCTCCCACCTCCTGCGCGGCCGCATCTGACGTGACAGTTACTATCACCTACTCAGTGGACCTGCTCTCAGGCCTGTTCGCCGACGCGGTCCAGCTCACTGGAAAGGCGGTCATGCGATGCGGAGGGTGAGCGGCAACGAAGACGGTGCGGTGGCTGTGATGACCGCGCTGCTCATCGTATTTCTGCTCGGTGTCGCCGCGATCGTGATCGATGTGGGCATGATTTACGTCGAGCGGTTCCAGCTCCAGAACGGCGCCGACGCGGCGGCCCTCGCGATCGCCCAGGACTGCGCAGTCGGAAACTGCTCCCAGACCGCTGCGACGGCGACTGAACTTGCCGGCAAGAACGCAAATGACGGTGTTTCCGGCGCCACCGCCGTCATTTCGGACAACAACACCGTAACGGTCCGGACAAAAACGGCCACCCCGGATGGGGGCACTGCAGTGAAGCATTGGTTGGCCCCCATCCTGGGGATAGATTCCACCCAGGTGCAGGCCGTTGCAAAGGCATCCTGGGGCAGCCCGTCCAAAGCGACAGTCTTCCCGTTCACCGCGCCCCGGTGCATGTTCGACACTGCGCCGAAAGACACGGAACTGTGGATCACCAGCACCTCCACCTGCACGGGCACTGGGGGAAAATCCCTGCCGGGGGCGTTCGGCTGGCTTGATGAAACCGATAAGAAGAGCTGCCGTGCCTCGGTGGACGTGGACCAGATCATGACCGGAGAACCGGGCAAAAGCGGCCCTACCAACTGCAACGTTGACGGCAGCACCATTCTTTTGCCGGTTTATGACAGCAAATCGGGACAGGGTAACAACGTCTATTATTCGATCGCCGGGTTCGCCGCCTTCAAGGTGACGGCCCATAGCTGGCCGAACCAGCAACTCTCGGTGTCCGATTGTAACAAGTGCACCGGCATTAGAGGAACATTCATCACCCTGGTCTCGCTGGCGGATCTGCAGACCTACGGCGTCGAAGAACTCGGCGGAGATTCCTTCAACGCCTTCTTTGTCACCCTCAGCCTGTAATAGGAGCACCCCAGTGAAAAGCCGAGTCATAGCATCGGTAGCAGCGGTCCTGCTCGCGGCCCTCGGAACCGTCTTACTCGTGGCCTACGTCAAGGGTGCGGACCAGCGGGCTTTCGCCGGAACGCAGACATCCGAAGTGCTGCTGGTCGGCAAGGCCGTCCCCGCGGGGACGGCCGCTGACGTTGTCCTGGACAGCATCAAACGGGAAACCGTGGCAGCGAAAACGGTACCCGCCGACGCTGTCACCGACGAAACCGCCCTTCGTGGTCTGGTAACAACCGTGGACCTGGTCCCCGGAGAACAGCTTCTGAAGGCCCGGTTCGCTGATCCGAGCAAGGCGGAGACCTCGGGGAAAGTCACCGTTCCGAAAGGGATGCAGGAGGTTTCGATCCTCCTGGAGCCGCAGCGATCCGTGGGCGGGCAGCTGCAACCAGGAGATACGGTCGGGGTGTTCATATCGATAGGGGCCGGGATCACGAAGCCGGCCCAAAACGTCACGCACCTTGCCCTGCATAAAGTCCTTGTTACGGCTGTGCAGGGCGGGCCGCAGGCGAACGAGGAGAAAAAATCGTCCTCGAGCAGCTCGTCCGAGAAAGTGCTGGTCACGCTAGCCCGCACCGCGGCAGATGCCGAGAAAATCGTGCACGCCCAGGAATTCGGGACCATTTGGCTCTCGAAGGAATCATCTGCCGCAATCGAACAGGGGACGCGCGAGCTGACCCAGGAGGGAATCTACAAGTGAGCCGCTACGCGGTGGTCAGCAACGATCCCGATTTCCTGCGCAGTCTCCGAGCCGCGGCTACCGGTGATCTCGCCGGTGAGGTCCAGGTGTGGGAAGGCGGGGGGTTTCCGGCAAGCCCCAATGACGTGCTCGTCCGGCTTGCGGCCCCTTCCACCCTCGACGTCCTTATCCTCGGGCCCGGCATGCCAATGGAAGCGGCGTTCAGGCTGGCAGGAGAATTTGAGACCCAGGTCCCCGACGTGACGGTACTTCTGGCAGCACGGCCGAGCCCGGACGTCGTCCTCGCCGCCATGCGCGCCGGGATCCGGGACGTCATGGAACCAGAAGCTGACGTTGCAATGGTCACGGACCTGCTCCGTCGGGCCGTGAGAAGCACAGCAATCCGCCGAAGCGCCGCGAACCCTCAAGACAGGCACTCAACACAAGGGGCTGCGGGGCGTGTGATCACCGTCGTCTCACCAAAGGGCGGCGTGGGCAAAACGACAATAGCGAGCAACATTGCGGTCGGTCTGGCCAAGTCGGCACCACACGGAACGGTCCTGGTTGACCTCGACCTGCAGTTCGGCGACGTCAGCAACGCCTTGGCGATTTCACCGGAGCACTCCGTCACGGACGCTGTTCACGGACCGGCCCGCCGGGACACCATGGTGCTAAAAACCTTCCTCACCGCCCACCCCAGTGGCCTCTATGCCCTGTGCGCGCCGGAGTCACCGGACGCTGCGGACCACCTGACCGGTGAAGACATCGCACACCTGCTCGTGCAGTTGGCCAGCCAATACCGGTACGTTGTCGTCGATACCGGTGCGGGCCTCTCCGACCATACCCTGGCCGCCCTGGACAAAGCCACTGACTTCGTCTTCGTCAGCAGCATGGACGTTCCAGGGGTGCGCGGGATGCGCAAAGAACTGGACGTGCTGGCTGAGTTGGGAATGACCCCGCTGAAGCGGCACATGGTCCTGAACGGCGCAGACTTCAAGGCCGGTGTCTCGCGGCAGGACGCAGAGACCGCCTTGGGGACGAGCGTGGACGTGGTGATCCCACACGCCCGGGCTGTCAGGATCTCCACCAACCAGGGAATTCCGCTGCTCCAGGGCACGTCCCGGGGGCCTGTCCCCAAGGCACTGCAGCAACTGCTCGCACGTTTCGTCGCACCCACCGCTCCGCCCCGCAAGCACGGACCCCGACACCGGATTGGATCCTGATGAACCTCGCCCGACGACTTGAAGCTGCCCGTGGCCACGTCGCACCACCGGCTCCCCAAGCGCCTGACGCATCTGCCGGCGGGCCTGCCAGCAGACCTGACAGCGGGCCAGCCGAAGCATTCGCGGAGCAGGGAACGCGGGCTGCCGTCTCTTCCCCGGTTCTCGCCCCGATCCCTCGATCCGGAAAAAATGTGGTGGAGCCGCCCGTTCGCGACGCGTTGGCCAAATTGAAGGACCGGGCAGGTGCGATCCTTTTCGAACGGCTCGGTACCCGCCTGATTGACACGTCCTTGACCGAAGAGCAGCTTCATGTGCTCGTGCAGCAGGAACTCACTGAGGTTGTTGAAGCCGAGGAAGTTCCACTGACCCGGGATGAAAGGCAACGCCTCATTAAAGGCGTCAACGACGACGTGCTCGGATACGGCCCGCTGCAGCGCCTCCTGGATGATGAGACCGTCAGCGAAATCATGGTCAACGGGCCCGACATGATCTACGTCGAGCAAAACGGCAAGCTCACCCGCAGCCGGGAGAGGTTCGCCTCCGAGGCGCACCTGCGCAAGGTGATCGAACGTATCGTCGCCCGGGTAGGCCGGCGCATCGACGAGTCCTCACCCTTGGTCGATGCCCGCCTGGCCGACGGGTCCCGCGTTAACGCCGTCGTACCGCCTCTGGCGGTGAACGGGTCTTCCCTCACAATCCGTAAATTCGCCGCAGACCCCTTTCAGGTTCAGGACCTCATTGGCTTCGGAACCCTCTCCCCGGAAATGGCGGAACTGCTCAACGCCTGTGTCAAGGCCCGCCTGAACATCATCGTCTCGGGAGGCACCGGCACCGGTAAGACCACGCTGCTCAACGTGTTGTCCTCCTTCATTCCGGCAGGTGAACGGATCGTCACCATCGAGGATGCAGTTGAACTCCAGCTACAGCAGGACCACGTCGTAAGGCTGGAGAGCCGGCCAAGCAACATCGAGGGCAAGGGCGAAATCACCATCCGCGACCTGGTCCGCAACTCGCTCCGGATGCGCCCGGACAGGATCGTCGTGGGTGAGGTCCGCGGCGGCGAAACGCTGGACATGTTGCAGGCCATGAACACCGGCCATGACGGGTCCCTGTCCACCGTCCACTCAAATGCACCCCGGGACGCCGTTTCCCGGCTGGAGACCCTCGTCCTGATGGCCGGCATGGACTTGCCCCTGCGCGCGGTGCGTGAGCAGATCGCCTCGGCTGTGGATGTTATCGTGCAGCTCACGCGCCTGCGGGATGGAACACGCCGGGTCACCCACGTCACCGAAGTGCAGGGCATGGAGGGAGAGATCGTCACGCTCCAGGATGCGTTCGTCTTCGACTACAGCGCAGGGGTGGATGTCAACGGCCGCTTCCTGGGTAAGCCTGTCCCCACCGGCGTGCGCCCGCGCTTCACCGACCGGTTCAAAGAATTGGGCATCGAGCTCTCCCCCGCTGTCTTCCAGCAGGCCGCGACGATGGGCAGCGCACGATGAACGCAGCCGATGGAGAAGTCACAGCTCTTATCGCGGGACTGTTGTCGTGCTACGCGGCCCTGACAGTAGCAGTCCTGTTCGTCGCGGCGCCCCGCCCGCCGGTCAACGTCCTGAACCGCAGGACGACCGCGAGTACCGGTCACAGAACCTTTACCGCTGGTCTGGCGAAGCGCAGCACAGTCGCGGTTGAGGCCCTGCTAAAACGCCGGAACTACACGGCGTCCATGGCTGGTGCCCTCGAGCAGGCAGGCCTAAGTGTCAAAGCTGCTGAGTTCGTGGTCCTTGCCCTTGCCGGAACGGCGGTGTTTGCCGGGAGCGCTCTCATCCTGGCTGGTCCGCTGCCTGCTCTCGCTGCGCTGGTTATCGGCCCGTTTGGTGTCCGATTCGCGTTGCGGTTCCTGGCCTCCCGCCGGCGCGGAAAATTCGCAGCGCAACTCGATGAGACCGTACAGCTGTTGGCCGGTGGTCTTCGTGCCGGGCATAGCCTCCTGCGTGCGATCGACGCAGCCGCCGGCGAAGCAGAGGCTCCGACATCCGAGGAATTTTCCCGCGTCATCAACCAAACCAGGCTGGGGCGCGATTTGGGTGAAGCCCTGGACGAGGCCGCGACCCGGATGCGCTCGGAGGACTTCGAATGGATCGCACAAGCGATTGCCATTCATCGTGAGGTCGGAGGCAACCTGGCGGACGTCCTTGACCAAGTGGGCCACACCATCCGCGAACGCAACCAGATCCGGGGCCAAGTCAAGGCACTGAGCGCAGAAGGCCGAATATCGGCCCTGGTCCTGGGATTTTTGCCGCTGGCCATCACCGGAGCACTGATGGTGATGAGCCCTGGCTACATGGATCCCATGGTGGAGTCCCCCATCGGGCTGGTGATGATCGGCGTGTCCTTAGTGCTCCTCGTTATCGGCGGGCTCTGGCTGCGTAAAGTCGTCAGCTTCAAATTCTAAAGAACAGCCGGAGAAAGAAGCAGAGATGTCAGCCATCGCGATCATGGGTATCGGGTCGATTATTGGTGCCTTCGCCCTCATGGCGTGGACCTTTATCGCGTCGACCGTTCCAGGCAAGGAATCGATCCAGGAAAACCTCTCACGCGGTCTGACCGTAACCAAGCAGCCAGCCAACGCACGGGGCAATCTGCTCGAATCATTCGCCGGACGTTTCACGCCCAAACGCTTGGTGGCCAACCTGGACCGCCAGCTTGCCCTCGCAGGCCGGCCTCCGGCATGGCCGCTGAAGCGACTAATGGCTGGCAAATTTGTGGCCGCCGGACTCGCCATAGTCTTTGGGCTGTTACTGCTGCAAGGCGATCCCAGCGCTAAGAACATGTGGATCGCGGGCGCCGTCACAGTCGTGGCCTACTTCGTCCCCGATTTACTCATTTACAGCCGTGGCCAGGAGCGTCAGGCGGCCATCGCGCTGGAATTGCCCGATACGCTGGACCAGATGACCATCGCGGTGGAAGCCGGACTGGGCTTTGACGCCGCCATGGCACGCACGGGACACAATGGCAAAGGACCCTTGGCAGCCGAGCTCGTCCGGACCCTTCAGGACATGCAAATCGGCATGTCACGCCGCGAGGCCTACATGGCCCTCGTTGACCGTACAGGAGCCCCGGATCTTCGCCGGTTCGTAAACGCCATCCTGCAGGCCGATAAATACGGTATTTCCATCTCCGCCGTTCTGCGGACGCAGGCCAACGAGATGCGCAGCAAGCGCCGGCAAAGGGCCGAAGAGAAGGCCATGAAGATACCTGTCAAAGTTCTCTTCCCGCTCATGGTCTGTATCCTGCCCGTTCTCTTCATTGCCATGCTCGGACCTGCAGCTATCAGCGTAATCAACACCTTGAGCGGCATGTGATGACTCTTCATTCCCGGCCCGTCCGCCAGCCTCTATCAAAGGGCACCTTCGCCAGCGGATGAAAGTACACCACAGCTGCCTGCTCCCGTGGTAGCCTCAACATCGCCGATCCTCGATCAGTCAAATCTTGCCCGCTTGGCAACGCCAACTAGATGGGCCAACCTCCAAGATTTTTGAACGGGACTGGGTCTCTCTCCGGGCGACGCGGTGCGCCCGGCGGGCTGAGACAGCACTGGCTTGTGGAATCCCCAAGCCTACCCCCCACCACAAGGTACCCGCAGGGTTTCCACAGGATCCAAGCTCAATCAGGGTTTTCCCAACCTCAGAAAGTAGCCTTAAGTCATGTCCATTTCAGGTTCCGGAGCAGCCGACAGCAGCGCCAGCGGCGTCTGCGTCCCGGCGTCCGGCTCCAGTGGTATGGCTCACAACGAATCGGAGAGTGCCGCCTTGCCCGTATTAGACCTGGATGTCCTCCACGACCTCGAAGAGGACATGGGCAGCACCGGTGTGGCGCACAACTTTGCAAGGGACTACATCAGGATCTGGGACAAGCGCCGAACCTACCTCGAAGCCTCGGTCGAACACGACGACGCTGACGCAGCCATGGACGCCGTCCTCAGCCTGAAGAACTCGGCCATGATGGTGGGCGCCTCACGGCTGGCCCAGCTGGCGGTAAACCTGGAACGCCTTGTAAAGGGCGGAGACCTGCCCGGTGTCCGCAGGCTGCTGCCATTCGTGGCGCTTACCGGCGAACAAACCGTCTGCGGCCTCCAGCACGGTTACCTCCCGCCGGAAGCTTGAGAGCCCAGGAGCCTACGGAAGGCGCCCTTACTCAGCCCGCTTCGGCGCCAGCCGGTACCCGACGCCGCGCACTGTGACCAGCCACCGGGGATCCTGCGGATCCTCCCGGAGCTTGCGGCGAAGGTTGCCGATGTGAACCTCAACGGCCCGCTCGTCCGCTTCGCTGATGTAAGTGTCCTCGCCGTAGTACTCGCCCCGCACTACCCTCACCAGGTCGGCCCGAGAGCGCACCGCGCCCGTTCCCTTCAGCAGCTCGTGCAGCAGGTCGAATTCGCTCCGGGTCAGCCCTAGGGGCGTGCCGCGCAGGGCCACGGTCCGGGTTTCGGTATCGAGAGCTAGCCCGTTGTGAAGCAGTACGCTGCCACGGCGTGAACTGGAGGAGCCAAGCGATCCGGACTCCGCAACAGCGGAGGAGGACGGCGCATCATCACCAGAAGAAACCCGGGGCCTGCGCAGCATCGCCGTTATCCGGGCCCGCAGCTCCCGCGGCCGGAAGGGCTTGACGATGTAGTCGTCGGCACCGCCCTGGAGTGCCGTGATGGTGTCAAGCTCCTCATCCCGGCCGGTAAGCATCACAACGTAGGCGTCACTGAACTGCCGGATGCGCCGAAGGACTTCAAAGCCGTCAATGTCCGGAAGGCCGACGTCGAGGGTTATGACGTTTGCCTGGCGCTGCCTGGCCACATCAACCCCGTCACGGCCGGTCCCTGCCGAATGCACCTCAAAACCAGCCTGCTGCAAAACCGCGTCGAGGAGATTCCTGACGTCATCGTCGTCCTCGATAACCACGGCAACACCAAGTTCGCCCACCACTACCTCTATCCAGGTAAAAACCACCGCACAGCCCAGCGCAACGCGGTAACCGTTACCAGATTACCTACGCTACAACGTAGAGAGGCCGAAAGTCCGAAAATTGCGGATATCTTTTAGCCGCACACCGGACACTGGTGCCGTCCCCTCCAAATAGCGAAGAATAGGTGTGCATAATGGGCATCATGTCTTCGTATAACCACGAGCGGTCCTTGAATTCGGAAGAGCAGGCCAATACCGGGCGCAGCCGCGTTGGGTGAGCACGTGCTGGTCCGCGACACGGACCGATTCTTCCGCCGCCTGCAGCCCCGCATCCAGGTGGCGCTCTGCCAGCTCCCGGTAACGGTCATCCTCGCCGCGCTGGCAATTGCCGCGCCCGCAGTGTGGCCCACACTGATCGAGAGCCCAGTATTCATTGCCGCCATCGTCATGATGGTGTCGACGTTTCTCGCCTGCTTTCTGGTTCCCTGGGAACGGCTACCGCCCAACGCCTACTTGGTTATTCCGATACTCGACATGGTGGTCATCGGGCTCGCCCGCAACGGCGCGGTTCCCGCCGTTGCGGGACTTGGAGTTTTGGCGATATTCCCGGTGATCTGGCTTTCCAGTTCCGACAACTTCCCGCGCACCACCATATTCCTGAGCTTTTTCGGCACACTCCTCATCGGCATTCCCACGCTGGTGCAAAAGTTTCCCAAGATTTCACCTTCGGACATTGCCACTGCAATTCTGCTGCCGCTAATGATGCTGGCCGTATCGCTGGCGATCAGGTTTGCCAGCGCCAACGTCCGCCTGCAGCGCCAGCGGCTGGAAAAGAAGGACGCCGAACTCCGCGAACTGCTCGTGGAAAGCAGGAACCGCGAACGGCTGCTCAAGACCATCCTGGACACCACGGACGTGGGCATTGTGGCCGTGGATGCAGATGGCCAGAAGGTTCTGGTCAACGACCAGCAGCAAAGCTTCCGTCAGGCGGCGGCTCCCGCCGGCACGGAGCAGCCGCTGGAAGCCCAGCAGCTCATGTTCGGGCAGGACCGGGTAACCCCGCTTCCTTTGGACAAGCGCCCGATCCGCCGTGCCGTTGCCGGGGAGACCTTCGCCGATTACCTGGTGTGGCTGGGCGAGGGACCTTCGCAGAGGGCGGTCGCCACTGCTGCCCGGATTATCAAGAACGACGACGGCGGGTTCAGTGGTGCGGTCGTCGTCTACAGTGACGTCACGGGCCTGGTGGAAGCCCTCTCCGCCAAGGAAGAACTGATCTCCAACGTTTCCCACGAGTTCCGCAGTCCCCTGATGTCAGTACTCGGGAACGTGGACCTGGTGCTCGATGAAGCGGACGCCCTGTCCCCTGACGCTGTGCACCGGCTGGAAGTGGTGCAGCGCAACGCCGAACGGCTGCTCTCCCTCGTCTCCGAGCTTCTGGTGTCGGCGTCGGCCGTTCTGGCCGTGCATCCCCGTCGGACCGATCTGGCAGGCCTCATCGAGAACAGCATCGGCTCGGTCCAGGCCCAGGCAGACGCCAGCAACGTTTCCCTCACCACCGACGTTCCGGCGCCCCTCTGGGCGCATGCTGACCCGCTCCGCATCGGCCAGGCGCTGGACAATTTGGTGTCCAATGCCATCAAATACTCGCCCGACGGCGGCAAAGTCACCGTCAGTGCCCGGCGGAGCGAATCGTGGGTGCAGCTGAAGGTCCAGGACACGGGCATGGGCATCAGCGAAGAAGAAACATCGCGCATCTTCACGCGATTCTTCCGCACCCAGGCCGCGCGCCAGGCCGCTATTCCCGGGGTAGGGCTGGGCCTGTCCATTACCAAAACCATTGTGGAGCGGCACGGCGGGGACATCTCCTGCCAGAGCAAACCCGGTGCGGGCACCACCTTCACCCTCACGCTGCCGGCCGAGGGCGCCCCCGAATCCTGACGCGGGGTCAGGCCCCATCCGGTTTTCCACATAGCCCCCGGGCAGCGTCGTTTTTGTCATAGGCCGATGGCATGCTTTGGGTATGGATGACAGTGCGGCTGCGGATGCGTTGGAGGCGATTAGTGCCTCTGCCGCGGCGCTGGCTGCCAAGCTCCGCAAGGCCGCTGATCCTGGTCCGGCGGGCGTGGATTCGCTGCCGGGTGAGGCGGAACCGCCGCAAGATGAGTCAGATCCGCTGGATGCTCAGGCGGATGCGTGCCTGGGCGGGCTGGCCGATGTGGCTGGGATGGAGGCCCGGCTGGCGGCCGTGAAGGTGCATCTCGCCGCCGGTTTTTCCGCGGCGGAGGAGGCCATGACTCCGCCTGACGCGTCTGCGCAAGACCACACCGTCCGGCAGATGTCCGCGACAGCTGAGATTGCTGGCGCCCTGACTGTCAGCGAAGGGGCGGCGGATCGACTGCTCGTCGAATCCGCCACACTAACGAGGGACCTTCCGTTGACGCTAGCCGCCCTACAGGCCGGAACCATGTCCTGGCAGCACGCGCGGGTGATGTGCGACGAAACGGACGGGCTGGATCCGGCCGCGGCCGCTGCTTTTGAGGCGCATTTCCTGGACCCGGACGCGCCCAACGCGGCTCGGGGTTGCCCAGCGGGAGAGCTGACACCGGCGAGGTTCCGGGCCAAGGCCCGCTATTGGCGGGAGCGGCACCACCCGGTCAGCATCGAAACCCGGCACACCAAGAGCGCGAAGGACCGGCGGCTGGAATACGTTCCGGACCGCGACGGCATGGCCTGGCTCTCGGCGTACCTGCCCGCGGACCAGGCCGCCGGGATTTGGAACCGCGCCACCGCCACGGCACGTGCAATGCAGGGCCCCACCGAATCCCGAACCCTAACCCAGCTCCGCGTAGATGTCGCGTCGGGTTGGATGCTCACGGCAGGCCGCGGGGTGGACGGCGAGGCCTCAGGTTCTACGCCAAGCGGCGATGTGCCGTCCCCGGCAGCGCAGGTCCTGGTGACCGTTCCGGTGTTCTCACTGCTCGGACTGACGGAGGAACCGGCCACCCTGGACGGTTATGGTCCCATCCCGCCGTCCATGGCCCGCCGTCTCGTCGCCGACGGCGGGACGTCATTCCTTCGGGTCCTCACAGACCCCCGCGACGGTGCGCCGCTGGAGATCGGACGGACCAGCTACCGGTTGACGAAGCCGATGCGCCAATGGCTGCGGCTCCGCGACGCGAAATGCACGTTCCCGAACTGCAACAACCACTCCTTGGACAACGACGCCGACCACATCCTCGCCTGGGCCGACGGCGGCGGAACCGGCGTCACCAATCTTGGCCAGCCCTGCCCCAAGCACCACCGACTGAAACACTCCACAGCGTGGAGACCGGCCGGCGCCACCGCCAACGAATCGCCCGGCTGGATCTCACCCAGGGGACGCTCCTACCAGGCCGAACACCAGGACTGGGAACCACCCGAGTGGCCAGAACCGCTGCTGGCTCTACAGTCTGGCCAGGACTGGCCGCTGCCGCCCGACCGGCCCGAGCCGCCGGAATGGCCCATACCACCAGGCTTGCCCGAGCCGCCGGACTTTTCCGACGCCACCGTCGGCTTCGAGGGCTGCGTCACTCCCGAGGACGTCATCGACCCCGGCAGCTTCGACAGCCACGAGGCCTTCGAAGGCCCGGAACCACAACTGCCACTGGATCCGTGGCCCGACTGGGCATCGCCCACAGCAGCATAGAATCGCACGTCAATATGGAGACGTGCCCTAATCCAACGGCAGGGTCACCGTGACGGACGTTCCCGCGGCGGGAGCCGACTCTATCGCCATCTTGCCTCCCGCAGAACCGACGGCAAGGCGCATGAGCCTCAGCCCCATGCCCGAGTGCCTGCCGTGCGTGGCAGCCTCAACGTCAAAGCCGCCGCCGTCGTCGGTAACGCGGAGCTGGACCGCATGGTTGTCCCCGGAACGGCAGACGCAGCAAAGCCGGACGGTCACGGAGGACGCGTCGGCATATTTATGGATGTTGCTCAGGAGCTCCTGCGCCGCCCGGTAGAGCAGCGTGCCGGACTTCCTGTCCACTTCCATTCCATGATGAGGCGCCTCGAGGTGCACGGCGATCCCACGTTCGCGCAGCGGGAGGGCCAAACGGTCAATCGCCCCCGCGACGCCAAGCACGTAGAAATCGACCGGATGCGTATCGGTAAGAACGCCACGGACTGCGACGACGTCGTCGCTTGTTAGTGATTTCATGCCTTAACCGTGCGCCCCGTGCCTTGTTATTTTCTTGTAACCTTGGCGGCGTGTCCCCCGTTTGCAGGGGCGCATTCTGAGCGTCCTGGAAAGCAATGGCGCAGCTGCGCCCTGACCTGCGGCTACGTCCGGACGACGGCCCTACGCCAGGGTGTAGCCGGACCCGCGGACAGTCTTCAGCCAGCGGGGCTGCCTCGCGTCGTCCCCCAATTTGCGGCGCAGGTTGCCGACGTGGGTTTCGATAATCCGGCCAGGGTCCCGCGCACCGGCCTTGCCTCCGGCCATGGCTCCTGCTTCCCGCTTCGCGAGACCCAAAAGCCCGACGAGTTCCGATTTGGTGACGACGCCGCTGCCGCGCTGCAGCAGGATGAACAGGAGGTCGAACTCGGTACGGGTCAGCTGCAGGGCACGGCCGCGGAGTGTGGCGGCCCGCGTTGCGCTGTTGATCTCCAGCCCGTTGTGCTCGAAGGCCTGGGCTGCTGGAAAGCCCTGCGCTAATCCAAGGCCCTGCGCTGCTGGAAGGCCGTTCGCTGCTGGAAGGCCGGACGCTACTGCAAGGCCGCCGGCCGGAGCGGGTGCAGGCATGGTCTTCGCCTTGGCCGAGGCCCGCAGCCGCGGTGAAATCAGCGGCGCTTCCCGCGGCGTCACGATCGGCGGGACCGTCAGTTGCCGCGGCCGGCGCAACATGCCGTCAACACGGGCCCGCAGCTCCCGGGGCCGGATGGGTTTGACCATGTAGTCGTCAGCCCCGGCATCGAAGCCCTTCAAGGTCGCTCCAAGGCCGCTTCGCGCGGTGATGATCAGGATGTAGGTGTGGCTGAATTCGCGGATGCGCCCCAGCACCTCATAGCCGTCGATGTCCGGAAGCACCAGATCCAGCGTGACGGTGTCCGGCTGCTTGGCACGCACCAACGCAAGCCCCGCTTCGCCGGTGGCAGCGCAGTGCACCTCGAAACCGGCGTCCCCGAGCGTGGTCCGCAAAAGGGACCGGACTTCCTCGTCCCGGTCGATAACGACGACGACGCGACGATCATTCATCCCTTACCCCCTGTAAGGACCGCATGATTAAAGACTGCGTCTCAGCCTACTAGCCGCGGGGCAAAAACCGGGGCAGGGTATTACTGGCGCACCGCCCGTGTGAGCTCTGCCCGGGCCAGCAGTTCGCTGTCGGAGGGGTAGGCCACTTCCTCGAACACCAGGGGGTGCGGCGCGGCCAGGACGGACCGGGCGTCCCGTTTCCTGGCCAGCAGGCGCTCGTGCAGCCACTCCGGACGTTCCTGCCCCTCCCCCACGTACAGCGCTGAGCCCACCAAAGCGCGCACCATGTTGTGGCAGAAGGCGTCGGCCTGGACGGTAACGACGATGACGCCGTCCTGCCCGCGGGCAAACTCGAAGCGCTGCAGCTCGCGGACGGTAGTGGAACCCTCCCGCGGCTTGCAGAAGGACAGGAAGTTGTGCAGGCCCAGCAGCTGCGCCGAGCCTTCATTCAGCAGGTCCACGTCCAGGGGCGTCTTGTGCCAGAGAGTGTTGTACCGGCCGAGCGGATCCCACTTCTCCGGGCCGTCCGCGATCCGGTAGCTGTAGCGGCGCCACAGGGCGGAGAACCGGGCGTCGAACCCTTCCGGGGCGACGGCGGCGTGGTGCACCATGATGGCGCCGGTCTGGTCCCCCAGCCCGCGGCTGAGCGTGCCCCGCAGGCGCCGCAGGAGGGCGACGGCGGGATCGACGGCCGCACCACGGTTCAGTCCCAGCCACTCGGCTTCCGTGAGGTCCAGGTGGACCACCTGGCCCCGGGCGTGCACGCCCGCGTCGGTACGGCCGGCCACCGTGACGCGTATGGGGCGGCGGAGCAGCAGCTCCAGGGCGTCTTCGAGAACACCCTGAACGGTACGCCGTCCCGGCTGCACTGCCCACCCGCTGAACGGGCCGCCGTCGTACGCCAGATCGAGCCGGATACGCAGGAACCCGCCGCCCCCCAAAACGGGGGCAGCGGGTTCCTGGTGGGTCATAGACTCAAGTCTATGCGAAGGATTTAGCGAATTACTTCGCGTCCTTGGCCTCGTCGGCAACAGCCTCGTCAGCGGCAGCTTCCTCGGCCGGAGCCTCTTCAGCAGCAGCTTCTTCAGCCGGAGCTTCCTCAGCGGCAGGAGCCTCTTCGGTTGCAGCTTCGGTCTCAACGACCTCTGCCTCGGGAGCTTCCTCAGCGGCCGGAGCAGCAGCGGCAGCAGCCTGGGTGGCCTCGGCTACAACAGCCTGCTTGGCGGAAACCGGCTCGAGGACCAGTTCGATGACAGCCATGGGAGCGTTGTCGCCCTTGCGGTTGCCGATCTTGGTGATGCGGGTGTAGCCGCCGTCGCGGTTCTCCACAGCCTGAGCGATGTCGGTGAACAGCTCGTGGACGACGCCCTTGTTGCTGATCAGGCCGAGAACGCGGCGGCGGGAAGCGAGGTCGCCACGCTTGGCGAAGGTGACCAGGCGCTCTGCGTACGGCTTCAGGCGCTTGGCCTTGGTGACCGTGGTGGTGATCCGCTTGTGCTCGAACAGTGCTGCTGCCAGGTTCGCGAGCATGAGACGCTCGTGAGCCGGGCCGCCTCCGAGGCGCGGACCCTTAGTGGGGGTAGGCATAATTGTTTCTCCTCATATGGAAGCCGGGAGGCTGCGCACTACGCGGTGCGGGCCAGCCCCTCGGCCAAGATCTGCTTGTTAGAGCTCGTCGTCGCTGAACGCGGCGTCGTCCTCTTCGATGGCTGCGGCGCGGGCTGCCAGGTCGAAACCGGGAGGGGAGTCCTTCAGGGACAGACCCAGTTCAACCAGCTTTGCCTTGACCTCATCGATGGACTTCGCACCGAAGTTGCGGATGTCCATCAGGTCAGCCTCGGAGCGGGCAACGAGTTCACCCACGGTGTGGATGCCCTCACGCTTGAGGCAGTTGTAGGAACGGACGGTGAGGTCCAGATCCTCGATCGGCAGAGCCATGTCTGCTGCCAGGGCAGCATCCGTCGGCGACGGGCCAATCTCGATACCCTCAGCTGCGGTGTTCAGCTCGCGGGCCAGACCGAACAGTTCCACCAGGGTGGTGCCAGCGGAAGCAACGGCATCGCGCGGGGCGATGGCCTGCTTGGTCTCGACGTCGACAATCAGCTTGTCAAAGTCGGTGCGCTGCTCAACACGGGTGGCTTCCACGCGGAAAGTAACCTTCAGCACCGGCGAGTAGATGGAGTCAACCGGAATACGGCCGATCTCTGCGTCGCCGGACTTGTTCTGAGCTGCCGAAACGTAGCCGCGGCCGCGCTCGATGGTCAGTTCGAGTTCGAACTTGCCCTTCGAGTTCAGCGTGGCAATGTGCAGATCCGGGTTGTGGAACTCGACGCCGGCCGGCGGAGCGATGTCCGCGGCGGTGACGACTCCGGGGCCCTGCTTGCGCAGGTAAGCAACAACCGGCTCGTCGTGCTCGGAGGACACGGACAGGTTCTTGATGTTGAGGATGATCTCGGTGACATCTTCCTTGACACCCGGAACCGTCGTGAACTCGTGCAGCACGCCATCGATCCGGATGCTGGTTACAGCGGCACCGGGGATGGAGGAGAGCAGGGTACGGCGGAGGGAGTTTCCGAGGGTGTAACCGAAGCCCGGCTCCAGCGGTTCAATGATGAACCGGGAGCGGTTTTCGGAGACGACCTCTTCGGAGAGGGTGGGGCGCTGTGCAATGAGCACTTAGGTTTCCTTTCGGCGAGCATCCGCTATATGACGCAACACAGGTGGTGGAAAATCGGTCTGAGGACTTAACGCGGCGGGCTTGCCCGGACCCGAAACGGGTCCGGGCAAGCTCCGGCTGCGGAAAATACTTAGACGCGGCGGCGCTTCGGCGGACGGCAGCCGTTGTGCGCGGCGGGGGTGACGTCCTGGATGGAGCCAACCTCGAGGCCGGCAGCCTGCAGCGAACGGATGGCGGTTTCGCGTCCGGAACCCGGTCCCTTGACGAACACGTCAACCTTCTTCAGGCCGTGCTCCTGTGCACGCTTGGCGGCGGCTTCGGCAGCCATCTGCGCAGCGAACGGGGTGGACTTACGCGAGCCCTTGAATCCAACCTCACCGGCGGAAGCCCAGGAAATCACAGCACCGGACGGGTCCGTGATGGACACGATGGTGTTGTTGAACGTGCTCTTGATGTGCGCCTGGCCAAGCGCGATATTCTTCTTGTCCTTCTTACGCGGCTTGCGAACCGCGCCACGAGTCTTCGGGGGCATTTCTTCTCCTACAGAAAGTTATTTGGGGGAAGGCCGTGCTGATCCCACATTTGCCGTCAGGCAAATGCGGTTTAGCGGGCCTTCTTCTTGCCGGCGACGGTACGCTTCGGGCCCTTGCGGGTACGAGCGTTGGTCTTCGTACGCTGACCGCGTACGGGCAGGCCCTTGCGGTGACGCAGGCCTTCGTAGCTGCCGATTTCAACCTTGCGGCGGATATCTGCTGCTACTTCGCGGCGAAGGTCACCCTCAACCTTGTAGTTGCCTTCAATGTAGTCACGCAGCTCTACCAGCTGCGCATCCGTCAGGTCCTTGACCCGAACGTCAGCGCTGATGCCGGTGGCAGTCAGGGTTTCGTGTGCACGGGTCTTGCCCACGCCGTAGATGTAAGTAAGCGCAATTTCCAGCCGCTTTTCGCGGGGAATGTCTACGCCAGCGAGACGAGCCATAGTGGCGGTACTCCTTGAATAAACCGGAGGTCGTAGGCAGTACACCCGCACTTTCAGTGCGGCCCCAGCCTCCGACCGGGGGTTAGCTGTCCGGGCTCATGCGTCCCAGTTCAGCTTGTGCTGCCTTTATTTACTTGCGTGGGTTAGCAACCCAGGGATTCCCTGACGGGAATTAGCCCTGGCGCTGCTTGTGGCGCGGGTTCTCGCAGATCACCATGACCCGGCCGTTACGGCGGATCACTTTGCACTTTTCGCAGATCTGCTTGACGCTCGGCTTGACCTTCATGGCGTTCCTTTGCGTGATAGCAGTTGGGCCGATGGAGCGGCCTTAGGCAATTGCCTTGGCCGCCCAACGTTTACTTGTAGCGGTAGACGATACGACCACGTGTCAGGTCGTAAGGGCTCAGCTCCACCACTACCCGGTCCTCAGGGAGAATCCTGATGTAGTGCTGGCGCATCTTTCCAGAGATGTGTGCCAGGACGACGTGCTTGTTGGTGAGCTCAACACGAAACATCGCGTTGGGCAGCGCCTCAGTCACTACGCCCTCGATCTCAATGACCCCGTCCTTCTTGGCCATATCCTCCGCTAACTGTTGTTTGCCACAGACCTCCGGCTGGCGCCGGGCATGACTGCGGACGTTTTTGATTTGATTGATCGTCGCCCTCCGGCCGCAAATGGGCGTGGCAGGGCAGACAACCAACATGCAACTCTACGGCATTAGGCCCGGAAAGTTAAATCCAGCCATGTTAGCGCACATCGCCCGGGTATGCACCAAATTCACCCGCCGGAGTTGTGACAGCCGGGGCGCTGCTGATCCCGTCCAGGATGGCCAAACGTACGACGTCGGCTGCCGCGCTCTGTAGCGTAATGAGGCTTACCTGCCGGGCGGCTTCCGTACTCCTGTCCAGCTCCTGGCCCCCGGTGGCGAGGCAGAACACGGTGTCCCCGTCAGCCAGGGTGTGGCTCGGATTCAGCGCCCGTGCCAGCCCCGCATGGGCAGCCGAGGCGGTCCGCTTGCACTCAGCCACATCCAGCGTCGCGTTAGTGGCGACGACGACGAGCGTGGTGTTGAGCGCTGCGCCGGGTTCCGTCCCAGCAGGCGAAACCCCCGGCGGCAGGCCCAGCGCGTTCACCACCGCCAAGGCACCGACCACCACGCCGTTCGCCAGGGTGGCCGACGCTGTGCCCACTCCCCCTTTGTATTTCCCGCGGCCGATGACGGCTCCGGTGCCGGCACCCACGTTGCCGCGTTCGACGTCGTGCCCTTCAGCCTGCGCGCCGGCGGCCACAGCCGCCGCGTAGCCCATGGCTTCATCCGGGCGGGCGCTGAAGTCGCCACCGCGGCCGAGGTCGAAGATGGCGGCTGCCGGAACAATGGGCACCACCCCTCCGGCTACTGTGAAGCCACGGCCCTGTTCCTCGCACCAGCGCTGGACGCCGTGGGCGGTGACCAGCCCGTAGGCGCTGCCGCCGGTGAGCACCACGGCGTCGACGGTGCTTACCAGGGTGGTGGGGTCGAGGGCATCGGTCTCATGGGTTCCGGGTCCTCCCCCGCGGACGTCCACCGAACCGACGGTCCCCGCGGGTGGCAGCACCACGGTCACCCCGCTCAGCCACCCGCCGTCGGACTTCTGCCGGTGCCCCACACGGATGCCCGGCACATCGGTGATCTGTCCAGGCGCCGTGGCTCGGTCACTCGGTCCCATGGCTCCCATTCTGCCCCACCCAACTGCGAGTTAGGTGGGGAAACCTAGGGGATCGGGACCGGCACCACGCCAAGGGGCACGAGCCTGGCCGCGCCGCCGTCGGGCGAGGACAGCACCCAGATGCCCTTCTCGTGCACGGCTACGGAGTGCTCCCACTGGCAGGAGCGCTTTCCGTCGGTGGTGACCACGGTCCAGTCGTCCTCCAGCACTGCCGTCTCGATGCCGCCGCGGACCAGCATCGGTTCGATGGCCAGGCAGAGGCCGGGGCGGATCTTCGGACCGCGGTGGCTGGTGCGGTAATTCAGGACGTCGGGTGCCATGTGCATCTCGGAGCCGATGCCGTGGCCCACATAGTCCTCGAGGATCCCCAGGGGCTTGCCCGGAACCGAGGAAACATAGTCGTCCACCGCCGCGCCGATGTCGCCCACGAACTTGCCCTTGGCCAGGGCGGCGATGCCGTGCCACATGGCGGTCTCGGTGACGTCGGAGAGGCGCTGGTCCTCCGGGTCGGGCGTTCCCACGATCACAGTCCGCGCCGAGTCGGAGTGCCAGCCGTTGACAATCGCGCCGCCGTCGATGGAGATGATGTCCCCGTCCTGCAGAACCTTGTCGCCCGGGATGCCGTGGACCACTTCCTCGTTGACGGAAGTGCAGATAGTGGCGGGGAACCCGTGGTAGCCCAGGAAGTTGGACTTGGCGCCCGCCTCGAGCAGCACGGCAGCGAAGACCTCGTCGAGCTGCTTGGTGGTGACGCCGGGCGCTGCCGCGGCCACGGCGGCGTCGAGGGCGCGGCTCAGGACGAGCCCGGCCTCGTGCATGGTGCGCATCTGGGCGTTGGTCTTGTATTCAATCCGTGGCTGGCCGAATGCCATCTGCGGTGCTTCCTCTCAATGCGCCTCGCCCTTCCGGCCGCAGGATGCGGCCGGAAGGGCGGGGCTAAAAGCCGGAGGCCCCTCCCCATGGTCCGGGAGGAGCCTCGCAGCGTTGGAACTAATTTCAGGCGGCCTGAGCTTCCTTGATGGCCTGCATGACGCGGTCGGTGACCTCGTCGATCTGGCCGATGCCGTCAACCTGGGTCAGGATACCGCGTTCGGCATACTTGGCCACGACGGCTTCGGTCTGCTCGTGGTAAAGGTCCAGGCGGTGGCGGATGACGGCCTCGTTGTCGTCACTGCGTCCGGTTTCCTTCGCGCGGCCCAGCAGGCGGGCTACGAGCTCCTCGTCATCAGCGGTGAGCTGCAGGACGACGTCCAGCTTCTGGTCGCCATCGGCCAGGATCTGGTCCAGGTAGTCAACCTGGGCGGTGGTGCGCGGGTAGCCGTCCAGCAGGAAGCCGTTCTCGACGTCGCCTTCGCTGAGGCGGTCGCGGACCATCTTGTTGGTCACGCTGTCCGGAACGAAGTCCCCGGCGTCCATGTACTTCTTGGCCTCAACGCCGAGCGGAGTCTCGCCCTTCACGTTGGCGCGGAAGATGTCACCGGTGGAAATCGCAACGACGCCGAGGCGGTCCGAGATGCGTTCCGCCTGCGTGCCCTTGCCCGAACCCGGTGGTCCGATAATCAACATTCTGGTCATCGCAATAGCCCTTCGTAGTGACGCTGCTGTAGCTGCGCGTCAATTTGCTTGACGGTTTCCAAGCCAACGCCCACCATGATCAGGATCGAGGTGCCACCGAACGGGAAGTTCTGGTTCGCGTTGATCAGCACGAGCGCCACCAGCGGAATCAGTGCCACGAAGCCAAGATAGATGGCGCCGGGCAGCGTGATGCGCGACAGGACGTACTGCAGGTAATCCGCGGTCGGCTTGCCGGCACGGATACCCGGAATGAAGCCGCCGTATTTCTTCATGTTGTCGGAGACCTCTTCAGGGTTGAAGGTGATCGCCACATAGAAGTAGGTAAAGAAAACGATCATGGCGAAATACATCACCATGTAGATGGGGTGGTCGCCGCGGGTCAGGTTGTTGTTGATCCACTCAACCCACGGCTGGATGGACTCCCCCGCCTTCGGCTGGTTGAACTGCGAGATCAACGCCGGCAGGTAGAGCATCGAGGAGGCGAAGATGACGGGAATGACGCCGGCCATGTTCACCTTGATGGGAATGTAGGTGCTGGTGCCGCCCACTGTGCGGCGGCCGATCATCCGCTTGGCGTACTGCACCGGGATGCGGCGCTGGGACTGCTCCACGAAGACCACCAGGGCAACCGTCAGCAGGCCGATGACGATGACAATGAAGAACGTGCCCGGGCCCTGCGCGGACCAGATGGCGCCCAGCGAGGTGGGGAAGCCGGCAGCGATGGCCGTGAAGATCAGCAGCGACATGCCGTTGCCGACGCCCTTCTCGGTCACGAGCTCACCCATCCACATGATGAGGCCGGTGCCGGCCGTCAGCGTGATGACGATGAGGATCGTGGTGATGACGCTCTGGTCCGGGATGATCGGCAAGTTGCAGCCGGGCAGCAACTGGCCTGACCGTGCCAGCGACACCAGTGTCGTGGCATTCAGCAGGCCAAGGGCGATCGTCAGGTACCGCGTGTACTGCGTCAGCTTGGACTGCCCGGAGGCACCCTCTTCGTAAAGCTGCTGGAACCGCGGGATGACCACGCGCAGCAGCTGCACAATGATGCTCGCCGTGATGTACGGCATGATGCCCAGGGCGAAAATGGAGACCTGCAGCAATGCACCGCCGCTGAAAAGATTGACGAGCTGGTAGATCCCGCCCTGGGTCTGCCCGTTCGACAAGCATTGCTGGACATTCTGGTAGCTCACACCGGGCGAGGGGATAAAGGCTCCCAAGCGGAAGATTGTGATGATTCCCAGCGTGAACAACAACTTGCGTCGCAGATCAGGCGTTCGAAACGCCCGGCCGAATGCGCTTAGCAAGCGTCCTCCTCATTAGTTGATAAGTCTCGTGATGCAGATGTATAAACCCAACAACCGAGTCTAACCGGTGTTTGCGGCGTGCGAACAATCCGGAAGACCCAATAGGTATGAAAAAACTCCCGGCACAGGGGCCTCGGCCCCCGTGCCGGGAGTTTGCGCAGCGGGCTATTGCCCACCGGCTCCGGGACAGAATCCCTTAGAGCGCGGTGGTGCTGCCGCCGGCTGCTGCAATCTTTTCTGCGGCGCTGGCCGAGAATGCGTGGACGGTGACGTCAACCTTGACGGTGATGTCGCCGGTGCCAAGCACCTTGACGGGCTGGTTCTTGCGAACGGCACCCTTCTCGACCAGGTTCTCCACGGTGACTGCGCCACCTTCCGGGAACAGCTCGTTGAGCTTGTCCAGGTTTACAACCTGGAACTCAACCCGGAACGGGTTCTTGAAGCCGCGCAGCTTCGGCAGGCGCATGTGCAGCGGCAGCTGGCCGCCGGCAAAGCCAGCCTTGATCTGGTAGCGGGCCTTCGTACCCTTGGTACCGCGACCGGCGGTCTTACCCTTGGAACCTTCACCACGACCAACACGGGTCTTGGCGGTCTTGGAACCCGGGGCGGGACGCAGGTGGTGAACCTTAAGAGCGCTCTGCTTCTCAGCAGCGGCGGTCTCGGCGGTGTTCTTCTCTGCCATTACTTCGCCTCCTCAACATTCACGAGGTGCGGAACCGTGTTGAGCATTCCGACGGTCACGGCGTCAGCGGTGCGGACAACGGTGTGTCCGATGCGCTTGAGGCCGAGCGACCGAAGGGTGTCGCGCTGGTTCTGCTTGGCGCCAATGACGCCCTTGATCTGGGTGATCTCCAACTGAGCGTCGGAGGGAGTCAGGTTCTTAGCCATAACCTAGACACCTGCCTTCTGGTTCATCAGAGCCTTCACCAGTGCCGGCGGAGCGATCTCGTCGAGCGGCAGGCCGCGGCGTGCTGCCACAGCTGCCGGCTCTTCGAGGCGCTTCAGGGCATCAACGGTCGCGTGAACGATGTTGATGGCGTTGGAGGAACCGAGCGACTTGGAGAGGATGTCGTGGATGCCCACGCACTCCAGTACTGCACGGACCGGACCACCGGCGATAACACCGGTACCGGCGGAAGCCGGACGCAGCATTACGACACCAGCGGCGGCTTCACCCTGAACGCGGTGAGGAATGGTGTTGCCAACGCGGGGAACGCGGAAGAAGGACTTTTTGGCCTCTTCAACGCCCTTGGCGATAGCAGCGGGAACTTCCTTGGCCTTGCCGTAGCCGACGCCGACCATACCGTTGCCGTCACCAACGACGACGAGTGCGGTGAAGCTGAAGCGACGACCACCCTTGACGACCTTGGAAACGCGGTTGATGGTGACAACGCGCTCTACGAACTGGTTCTTCTCGGCTTCACGTCCGCCATCGCGGCCGCCACGGCCACCGCGGTCGCCGCGGCCCTGGCCACGGTCGCCACGCTCGCCGCGACGCGCGCCACCACGGCGGTCCTCGGCAGCGGGGGCAGTGGTCTCAGCAGCTGCGGCTTCGGGGGCCTTTTCTTCTGCAGACACAGTGTCCTTTTCCTTGTTTGCTTCGGTCACAGTGACAGCCCACCTTCGCGTGCACCGTCAGCGACGGCGGCGATCCGGCCGTGGTACTTGTTACCACCACGGTCGAAGACAACAGCCTCGACGCCGGCAGCCTTGGCACGCTCGGCTACGAGCTCGCCAACGCGCTTGGCCTTGGCGGTCTTGTCACCGTCGAATGCACGAAGGTCAGCTTCCAGAGTGGACGCACTTGCTACGGTCTGGCCAATGGTGTCGTCGACAACCTGGACAAATACGTGGCGTGCGGAGCGGTTGACGACCAGGCGAGGACGTACAGCCGTTCCGGAGATGCGCTTGCGGATACGAAGCTGGCGGCGGCTGCGCGAAGCAGACTTGCTCTTGTTCGTACGCTTCTTGTTAATGGCGATGGCCATGGTTACTTACCAGCCTTTCCGACCTTGCGGCGGATGACTTCGCCCGCGTAGCGGATGCCCTTGCCCTTGTACGGGTCAGGCTTGCGCAGCTTGCGAATGTTGGCAGCAACCTCGCCGACCTGCTGCTTATTGATGCCTGAGACAGAGAGCTTGGTCGGTCCCTCTACTGCAAAGGTGATGCCGGCCGGAGCGGTAACGCTGACCGGGTGGCTGTAGCCGAGAGCGAACTCAAGGTCAGATCCCTTGGCCTGAACGCGGTAACCGGTACCGACGATTTCAAGCTTCTTCTCGTAGCCTGCGGTGACGCCCTGGATCATGTTGGAGATCAGGGTGCGGGTCAGGCCGTGGAGCGAACGGGAGGCGCGCTCGTCGTTCGGGCGGGTGACGGTCAGGGTGCTGTCTTCCAGCGCAACCTCGATCGGGCTGGCCACAGTGTGGGTCAGCTCGCCCTTGGAACCCTTGACGCTGACGACAGAGCCGTCAACCTTGACCTCAACGCCGGCAGGAACGGTGATGGGGAGACGTCCAATACGTGACATTATTCTCTTCCTTTCCCGTTACCAGACGTAAGCGAGGACTTCGCCGCCCACGCCCTTCTTGCCGGCCTGCTTATCAGTCAGGAGGCCGGAAGAGGTGGACAGAATTGCGATACCCAGGCCACCCAGCACGTGCGGCAGGTTGGTGGACTTCGCGTAAACGCGGAGACCCGGCTTGGAGATGCGACGGACACCCGCGATTGAACGCTCGCGGTTCGGACCGAACTTGAGATCAAGGGTCAGCTTCTTGCCAACTTCTGCGTCCTCTTCCTTCCAGCCGGCGATGAAACCTTCGGCCTTCAGGATGTCAGCAACGCGAGCCTTGAGCTTGCTGTAAGGCATAGACACGGAATCGTGGTATGCCGAGTTTGCGTTACGCAGGCGCGTAAGCATATCTGCGACAGGATCTGTCATAGTCATTTGGGCACTTGCCCTTCCTCGTAACGGTTTCCGCCATTCTGTCCCTGGGGGATCAAAGTGGCCGGACCTTTTACGTAGTTAATTAAGCTTCGGTTTTGAACGGGAAACCAAGCGCCTTGAGCAGCGCGCGGCCTTCGTCGTCGGTCTTGGCGGTGGTCACGACCGTGATGTCCATACCGCGGGTGCGGTCGATGGAGTCCTGGTCGATCTCGTGGAACATAACCTGTTCGGTCAGACCGAAGGTGTAGTTGCCGTTGCCATCAAACTGCTTGCCGCTGAGGCCGCGGAAGTCGCGGATACGGGGCAGGGCCAGCGTGACCAGACGGTCCACGAATTCCCACATGCGGTCGCCACGCAGGGTTGCGTGTGCACCAATGGGCATGCCTTCGCGCAGCTTGAACTGGGCGATCGACTTGCGGGCCTTGGTGACCTGCGGCTTCTGGCCGGTGATCAGGGTGAGGTCGCGGACAGCGCCGTCGATCAGCTTGGAGTCCTTGGCGGCATCTCCAACACCCATGTTCACTACAACCTTGACCAGACGGGGAACCTGGTTCACGTTCTCGTACTTGAATTCCTCAAGAAGCGCGCTCTTGATGGAATCGGCGTACTTGGTCTTCAGACGAGGAACGATCTTCGTTGCCGGAGTCTCGAGAGTCTCAGTCATTAGATGTCCTTCCCGGAGCTCTTGGCCACGCGGATGCGGACGGTCTTCTTGACGCCGTCCTTCTCTACGGTGTCGAGGCGGAAACCAACGCGGGTCGGCTTCTTGGTGGACGGGTCAACCAGAGCCACGTTGGAAACGTGGATGGAAGCCTCGACAACCTCGATGCCGCCGGTCTTGGTGCCGCGCTGCGACTGTCCGACCTTGGTGTGCTTGGTTACGCGGTTGATACCCTCAACCAGCACGCGGTTAGTTTCCGGGAACACGCGCAGGACCTTGCCCTGCTTGCCACGGTCGCCGCCGCGCTCAGCCTTGGCGCCAGTGATGACCTGAACCAGGTCACCCTTCTTGATCTTAGCCATGGACTAGAGCACCTCCGGAGCCAGAGAAACGATCTTCATGAACTTCTTGTCACGGAGTTCACGACCAACCGGTCCGAAGATACGGGTACCGCGGGGGTCACCGTCGTTCTTCAGGATGACGGCTGCGTTCTCGTCAAACTTGATGTAGGAACCATCCGCACGGCGGCGTTCCTTCTTGGTACGGACGATGACAGCCTTGACGACGTCGCCCTTCTTTACGTTGCCGCCCGGAATTGCATCCTTGACGGTTGCGACGATTACGTCGCCAATGCCTGCGTAGCGACGGCCAGATCCACCGAGAACGCGAATGGTAAGGATTTCCTTAGCACCCGTGTTGTCGGCGACCTTGAGTCGCGACTCCTGCTGAATCACTATTTACTCCTTGCGTCGCGCCGGTTCTCAGACCGAAAATCTTCCTACGGAATGAGCCTTGCGGAACGGTTGATCGGGGTGTCTCTTGACCTGACTGGATTTTGCCAGACCAGGCCTAAACGCCCGTGCCACAAACAGTTGCTTCCCAGCCCGTGGGGGCGCAGGGGAACACTATGCCGTGGCACAATTGTTTACGAGGTTTGCTGTCCGGCGCACAACAGGCGCCATACAAACTCAATATCCTAGCACATTTCCCGGGCATCCCCATATCACAACCGGCAGGGGCCGGGCCACTCCCCTACCGAGCCCGCCAGCCGCCGTCGGGCTCCCCCGCTTAACGAGGAAACCCCCGCTCCCAAAGGGAACGGGGGTTTCCGTTACAGCCGCCAGGGGCGTGCTGCAGGTGTTACTTAGCCTTCTCGAGGATCTCCACGAGCCGCCAGTTCTTGGTGGCGGACAGCGGGCGGGTCTCGGCGATGACAACCAGGTCGCCGATGCCGGCGGTGTTCTGCTCGTCGTGTGCCTTGACCTTGGAGGTGCGGCGGATGACCTTGCCGTACAGGGCGTGCTTCACGCGGTCTTCAACCTGAACAACGATGGTCTTGTCCATCTTGTCAGAGACCACGTAGCCGCGACGCGTCTTACGGTAACCGCGCTGCTCAGCCGTAGCTGCCGTAGCAGTTTCCGTCACGTTCTCGTCCTTTTCACTCACTTGGCGTCCTCCTCGGTCTCAGCCTCGGCAGGCTTTTCAGCCTTCTTAGCTGCAGACTTCTTGGACTTCTTTTCTTCCTTGGCTTCCACAACCGGTGCGGCAACCTCGGCACGAATGCCCAGCTCGCGCTCACGGAGAACGGTGTAGATGCGTGCGATGTCCTTCTTTACCGCGCGCAGACGACCGTGGTTCTCCAGCTGTCCGGTGGCGGACTGGAAACGCAGGTTGAACAGCTCTTCCTTGGACTTGCGGAGTTCTTCAACGAGACGCTCGTTGTCGAAACCGTCCAGCTGTGCGGGTGCAAGATCCTTTGACCCAACTGCCATTTCTATTCACCACCTTCGCGACGCACAATGCGTGCCTTCAACGGGAGCTTGTGGATCGCCAGGCGCAGGGCCTCGCGAGCTACCTCATCACTGACACCGGAGAGTTCAAAGAGAACCCGGCCCGGCTTGACGTTGGCGACCCACCATTCCGGCGAACCCTTACCGGAACCCATGCGGGTTTCGGCAGGCTTCTTGGTCAGCGGACGGTCCGGGTAAATGTTGATCCAGACCTTACCGCCACGCTTGATGTGGCGGGTCATCGCGATACGGGCAGATTCGATCTGACGGTTCGTGACGTATGCCGGGCTCAGGGCCTGGATGCCGTACTCACCGAAGGAGACCTTGGTACCGCCCGTGGCAGCGCCGGAACGACCCGGGTGGTGCTGCTTACGGTGCTTGACTCGACGTGGGATAAGCATTTAAGCCTGTCCTCCTTCTGCTGCCTGTGCCGGTGCTGCTGCCTCGGCTGCCGGAGCTGCAGCAGCAGGTGCTGCGTCGGCTGCCGGACGGTCGTTACGACGACGGCGGTCACCACGGTCAGCGCCACCCGGGCGGCCCGGACGGTCGCCGGAGCGGCCACGGGACGGAGCAGCAGCTGCCTGCTGAGCCAGTTCCTTGGAGGTGACGTCGCCCTTGTAGATCCAGACCTTCACGCCGATGCGGCCGAAGGTGGTCTTGGCTTCGTAGAAGCCGTAGTCGATGTTCGCGCGGAGGGTGTGCAGGGGCACACGGCCTTCACGGTAGAACTCCGAGCGGGACATTTCTGCGCCACCCAGACGGCCCGAGCAAGCGATACGAATACCCTTGGCACCGGCACGCTGTGCGGACTGCATGGCCTTCTTCATCGCACGGCGGAATGCCACGCGGGAAGTCAGCTGCTCTGCAACACCCTGGGCAACAAGCTGGGCTTCCATCTCGGGGTTCTTGACCTCGAGGATGTTCAGCTGAACCTGCTTGCCGGTGAGCTTTTCGAGCTCGCCGCGGATGCGGTCTGCCTCGGCGCCGCGGCGGCCGATGACGATGCCCGGACGTGCCGTGTGGATGTCCACGCGGACACGGTCGCGGGTGCGCTCGATCTCGACCTTGGCGATGCCGGCGCGCTCCATGCCGGTGGACATGAGCTGGCGGATACGGATGTCTTCGCGAACGAAGTCCTTGTACCGCTGGCCGGACTTGGTGCTGTCAGCGAACCAGTGCGATACGTGATCGGTGGTGATGCCGAGTCGGAACCCGTGCGGGTTTACTTTCTGTCCCACTTAGCGAGCCTCCTCTTTCTCCGGGGTAGCGACTACCACGGTGATGTGGCTGGTGCGCTTCTTGATCTGAAATGCACGACCCTGAGCACGCGGCTGGAACCGCTTCATGGTCGGGCCTTCATCAACAAACGCTTCGCTGATGATGAGGTCACCTTCGTCGAACGCAACACCGTCGCGGTCCGCGAGGACCCGGGCGTTGGAGATTGCCGACTGAACTACCTTGAATACCGGCTCCGAAGCTGCCTGGGGGGCAAACTTCAGAATTGCCAGAGCCTCGTTCGCTTGCTTTCCACGAACAAGGTTGACGACGCGCCGGGCCTTCATAGGCGTTACGCGGATGTGGCGCGCAATTGCCTTGGCTTCCATTGCTTTCCTTCTCTCGTCTTTGACGTAAGTGCAGGCGCCTAGCGGCGCTTGCCCTTACGGTCGTCCTTGACATGGCCGCGGAATGTCCGCGTGGGAGCGAATTCGCCGAGCTTGTGCCCGACCATCGACTCGGTGACAAACACCGGGATGTGCTTGCGTCCGTCATGCACGGCGATCGTGTGCCCGAGCATGTCGGGGATGATCATCGAGCGGCGGGACCAGGTCTTGATGACGTTCTTGGTGCCCTTTTCGTTTTCCCTTGCGACCTTCACAAAGAGGTGCTGGTCAACGAAAGGACCTTTTTTCAGGCTGCGTGGCATGTGTCCAGGCTCCTATCGCTTGTTCTTGCCAGTACGACGGCGACGAACAATAAGCTTGTCGCTCTCTTTGTTGGGGCGGCGGGTACGGCCTTCAGGCTTACCGTTCGGGTTGACCGGGTGACGACCACCGGAGGTCTTACCTTCACCACCACCGTGCGGGTGGTCAACCGGGTTCATGGCGACACCACGGACGGTCGGGCGAACGCCCTTCCACCGCATACGGCCGGCCTTGCCCCAGTTGATGTTCGACTGCTCGGCGTTGCCGACCTCGCCGATCGTGGCGCGGCAGCGCACGTCAACGTTGCGGATTTCGCCGGAGGGCAGACGCAGCTGGGCGAAACGGCCTTCCTTGGCGACGAGCTGAACAGAAGCACCGGCGGAACGGGCCATCTTGGCACCGCCGCCCGGGCGCAGCTCAACCGCGTGGATAACGGTACCCACGGGGATGTTGCGCAGGGGCAGGTTGTTGCCAGGCTTGATGTCAGCGTTGGCGCCGGCTTCCACGAAGTCGCCCTGGGAGAGCTTGTTCGGGGCGATGATGTAACGCTTGGTGCCATCAACGTAGTGCAGGAGGGCGATGCGAGCCGTGCGGTTCGGATCGTACTCGATTTCGGCAACGCGGGCGTTGACGCCGTCCTTGTCGTGGCGACGGAAGTCGATCAGACGGTACTGGCGCTTGTGTCCACCACCCTTGTGACGGGTGGTGATCTTACCGGTGTTGTTACGGCCGCCCTTTTTGGGCAGCGGACGTACCAACGACTTTTCCGGCGTCGACCGCGTGATTTCGGTGAAGTCAGCTACGCTCGAGCCGCGACGGCCCGGCGTAGTCGGCTTGTATTTACGGATTCCCATAATTTATTTCCTCGTTAAAGTGGTCTCCGCTACGCGAGCGGACCGCCGAAGATGTCGATAGTGCCTTCTTTGAGGGTCACAATGGCACGCTTGGTGTTCTTGCGGGTACCCCATCCGAATTTGGTGCGCTTGCGCTTACCGGCACGGTTGATGGTGTTGATCGATTCGACCTTGACGGAGAAGATCTTCTCCACGGCCAGCTTGATCTCGGTCTTGTTCGAGCGGGGGTCCACCAGGAAGGTGTACTTGCCCTCGTCGATCAGGCCGTAGCTCTTTTCCGAGACGACGGGTGCAAGCACGACGTCGCGCGGGTCTTTGATGGTGGCTGCGCTCACTTGGCATCCTCCTCGTTCTTTGCAGCCTTGTCAGCAACGAATGCTTCGTAGGCAGCCTTGGTGAAGACTACGTCGTCAGAAACGAGAACGTCGTAGGTGTTCAGCTGGTCTGCGTACAGAACGTGAACTTCCTCGAGGTTGCGCACGGACAGTGCAGCAACATCGTTGGCGCGCTCAATGACAACGAGCAGGTTCTTGCGCTCGGAGACGCCGCGCAGCGTTGCCAGTGCTTCCTTGGAGGACGGCTTGTCGCCGGCAACCAGGTCAGCAATAACGTGGATGCGTCCGTTACGGGCGCGGTCAGACAGTGCGCCGCGCAGTGCAGCAGCAATCATCTTCTTGGGGGTGCGCTGGCTGTAGTCACGCGGGGTGGGACCGTGGACAACGCCACCACCGGTCATGTGAGGAGCACGGATCGAGCCCTGACGGGCGCGGCCGGTACCCTTCTGCTTGAACGGCTTGCGGCCTGCACCGGAAACTTCGGCGCGGGTCTTGGTCTTGTGGGTACCCTGGCGAGCAGCAGCGAGCTGTGCAACGACGACCTGGTGCAGCAGCGGCACGTTGGTCTGAACGTCGAAGATCTCTGCAGGCAGGTCAACCTTGACAGTGCTAGTCATTTAACTAGGCTCCCTTCACGGCGGTGCGTACGAGTACGACCTGGCCGCGGGCGCCGGGGACGGCACCCTTGATCAGGAGCAGCGACTTCTCGACGTCAACCGCGTGAACAGTGAGGTTCAGCGTGGTGTGACGAACGGCGCCCATGCGGCCGGCCATTTTCATGCCCTTGAAGACGCGGCTCGGGGTGGATGCGCCACCGATTGAACCGGGCTTACGGTGGTTCTTGTGGGCACCGTGGGAAGCTCCAACGCCGTGGAAGCCGTGACGCTTCATAACACCGGCGAAGCCCTTACCCTTGGTGGTGCCAACGACGTCGATCTTCTGGCCGGCTTCGAAGACCTCTACAGAGAGCTCCTGGCCCAGCTCGTACTCAGCAGCATCTGCGGTACGGAGTTCGACGACGTGACGGCGAGGCGTGACGCCTGCCTTTTCAAAGTGACCAGCCAGCGGCTTGGTGACCTTGCGGGGATCGATCTGGCCGTAGCCGATCTGAACGGCGACGTAGCCATCAACTTCTGCGTTGCGCAGCTGGGTGATGACGTTCGAGTCAGCCTGGACAACAGTGACGGGGATGAGCTTGTTGTTCTCGTCCCAGACCTGGGTCATGCCGAGCTTCGTGCCCAGCAGGCCCTTTACGTTACGGGTTGCGGTCATAGTCTCTCAGCACCTCCCTACAGCTTGATTTCGATGTTCACGTCGGCCGGCAGGTCGAGACGCATGAGCGAGTCAACAGCCTTGGGCGTGGGGTCGATAATGTCGATCAGACGCTTGTGCGTGCGCATTTCAAAGTGCTCGCGGCTGTCCTTGTACTTGTGGGGAGAGCGGATAACGCAGTACACGTTCTTCTCCGTGGGCAGCGGCACGGGGCCGACTACCGTTGCGCCTGCGCGCGTGACCGTCTCAACGATCTTCCGTGCTGAAACGTCAATGACCTCGTGGTCGTATGACTTCAGCCGGATGCGGATTTTTTGTCCCGCCATGTCGCCTGACTCTCTTTCAGTAAGTGCTGCTCTGTTTACTTGCGTGTTGCATGTGGCTGCCGAAGCATTTGAAGTCGTAACTACCACCCGCCGCACAAGCTGAATCCGGATGAATCCGGGTTCCTCAACCTGCCGACGTAACCGACCCCCGCGGTCGGGCGTGTCGCGCTTTGCAAAACGCACGAGCCCGCATTTCCTTGGGGGGTGGGTTATGTTTGGGCTTCAGCCTGGACCCTGACACCCGGCATTATCCGGATCGGGACGCGAAGAAGCACTTGAACAACTCATCTAGTATGCCGGAATTTGTCCGAGGAAGCGAATCGGCCCCGGGTCGTCAGGCTGGGACGCCGATTCCGGCCACATCAGCCAACCCGCGGGGACTGGACTTTACGGCAGGCTCGTGGACCTGCTGCTGGCCGCGGGAATCTCCCCCATGGCCACGCTCTACCACCGGGACACTCCCCTTGTGCGCGCGGCGCGGCTACTGGTTCTTGTTGGACCTGTTGATCCGCTTGGCGCGTTCAATTTCGTGGCGGAAGTGCTTCTTCGCCCAAACAACGCCCACCACTACGGCGGCAACCACCAGCAGGAAAATAAGCCAACCCATGATGTTCCTCTCTCTCGCGAGCACTAACCCTATCAGGCTGCCCCGCTGCCCAGTGGAGGGAACTGCGGATACAAAAACAGCCCCGCTGCGAGTAGCAGCGGGGCTGTTTTCGAACATCACGTCAGGCCGTTAGCCGGCCCTTCGATCCGCAATCAGCAAGAGTTACTTGTTGATCTTGGTGACACGTCCCGAACCAACGGTGCGGCCGCCTTCGCGGATAGCGAAGCCGAGGCCCTCTTCCATAGCGATCGGCTGGATGAGCGCAACGGTCATCTCAGTGTTGTCGCCGGGCATAACCATTTCCGTGCCTTCCGGCAGGGTGATGACGCCGGTTACGTCCGTGGTACGGAAGTAGAACTGCGGGCGGTAGTTCGAGTAGAACGGGTTGTGACGTCCGCCTTCGTCCTTGGAGAGGATGTAGACGTTGGCCTCGAAGTCGGTGTGCGGGGTGATGGAACCCGGCTTGACGACAACCTGGCCACGCTCGACGTCGTCGCGCTTCAGACCGCGGAGCAGCAGGCCACAGTTCTCGCCGGCCCATGCTTCGTCGAGCTGCTTGTGGAACATCTCGATACCGGTAACCGTGGTCTTCTGGACCGGACGGATGCCGACGATCTCGACCTCAGAGTTGATGGCGAGGGTACCGCGCTCGGCGCGGCCCGTCACAACGGTGCCGCGACCGGTGATGGTGAAGACATCTTCGATCGGCATCAGGAACGGCTTGTCACGGTCACGTACGGGGTCCGGAACGGACTCGTCGACAGCAGCCATCAGGTCCTCAACGGACTTGACCCACTCCGGGTCGCCTTCCAGAGCCTTCAGGCCGGAAACGCGGACAACCGGTGCTTCGTCGCCATCGAAGCCCTGCGAGCTCAGGAGCTCACGAACTTCCATTTCGACGAGGTCGAGGAGTTCCTCGTCGTCAACCATGTCTGCCTTGTTCAGCGCGACCAGCAGGTAGGGAACACCAACCTGGCGGGCGAGCAGAACGTGCTCGCGGGTCTGTGCCATCGGACCGTCAGTAGCGGCAACCACGAGGATTGCGCCGTCCATCTGAGCAGCACCGGTGATCATGTTCTTGATGTAGTCAGCGTGACCCGGAGCGTCTACGTGTGCGTAGTGGCGCTTCTCGGTCTGGTACTCAACGTGGGAGATGTTGATGGTAATGCCGCGCTGACGCTCTTCGGGAGCAGAGTCGATCGACGCGAAGTCACGCTTCTCGTTGAGAGTCGGGTACTTGTCGTACAGCACCTTGGAAATGGCGGCCGTCAACGTCGTCTTACCGTGGTCAACGTGACCAATGGTACCGATGTTAACGTGCGGCTTAGTCCGCTCGAACTTTGCCTTTGCCACAGGTTCCTCCTAGAACGTTTTTCAAATGGCTTACCTTCGACCGCGCTTATCGCGGCAGAAACTCCAGTAAGTCTACTTGGGGGCTTTGGATTGGTGAAATTTCAGATTCAGGAACTAATACTAGTGCCTAGAGCCTGTTCGTGCTGATGGCCGGAACCAGGACGGAACCAGTGTTCCGGCCATCCGCACTAGGTGTGTTCCGCAGGGGAAACCCACCCGGTTTTTCGCAGCTTGTCGCGTGGACAGTCCTAAGGACTACTCGCCGCGGGACTTCTGGATGATCTCGTCGGCAACTGCCTTCGGGACCTCGGCGTAGCTGTTGAACGTCATGGAGTACACAGCACGGCCCTGGGTCTTTGAACGCAGGTCACCGATGTAGCCGAACATGCCGGACAGCGGTACGTGCGCGCGGACAACCTTGACGCCCTGGGCATCCTCCATGGACTGCATCTGGCCACGGCGGGAGTTGAGGTCACCGATAACTTCACCCATGTATTCCTCAGGGGTGCGGACCTCGACATCCATCAGCGGTTCGAGCAGAACAGGGTTCGCCTTGCGTGCAGCTTCCTTGAAAGCCATACGGCCGGCGATCTTGAACGCCATTTCCGAGGAGTCAACATCGTGGTAGGCGCCGTCAATCAGCGTGGCCTTGATGCCAACAACCGGGTAACCGGCCAGGACGCCGTCGTTCAGTGCATCCTGGATACCGGCGTCAACCGAGGGGATGTACTCGCGCGGAACGCGGCCACCGGTGACCTTGTTCTCGAACTCGTACAGCTCGCCTTCGGAGGTGTCCATCGGCTCGATCGCAATCTGGATCTTTGCGAACTGGCCGGAACCACCGGTCTGCTTCTTGTGCGTGTAGTCGTGACGCTCAACAGCACGCTTGATGGTTTCGCGGTAAGCAACCTGCGGCTTGCCAACGTTGGCCTCGACCTTGAACTCGCGACGCATGCGGTCCACCAGGATGTCCAGGTGGAGCTCGCCCATGCCGGCGATGATGGTCTGGCCGGTGTCTTCGTTGAGGGAAACCTGGAAGGTCGGGTCCTCAGCGGAGAGCTTCTGGATGGCCGTGGAGAGCTTCTCCTGGTCACCCTTGGTGTTGGGCTCGATGGCAACCGAGATCACGGGCTCCGGGAAGCTCATGGACTCGAGGACGATCTGGTTGCTGGAGTCGCACAGGGTGTCGCCCGTGGTGGTGTCCTTCAGACCGATCGCTGCGTAGATGTGGCCGGCAGTAGCGCCCTCAACAGGCATTTCCTTGTTGGCGTGCATCTGGAACAGCTTGCCGATGCGCTCCTTCTTGCCCTTGGTGGAGTTGACCACCTGTGCGCCTGCTTCCACGTGACCGGAGTACACGCGGATGAAGGTGAGCTGGCCGAAGAACGGGTGCGCAGCAATCTTGAACGCCAGAGCGGAGAACGGCTCTTCGGAGGAAGGCTTGCGGGTCAGTTCCTTCTCTTCGTCGCGGGGATCGTGACCGATCATCGGCGGGACGTCGAGCGGGTTCGGCAGGTAGTCGACAACAGCATCGAGCATCGGCTGAACGCCACGGTTCTTGAACGCGGAACCGCAGAACACCGGGTAGATCTCGGAGTTGATCGTCATCTTGCGGATGCCGGCCTTGAGTTCATCGATGGTGATTTCTTCACCTTCGAGGTACTTCTCCATGAGTTCTTCGGAGGACTCTGCGACGGCTTCCACGAGGTTTGCGCGGTATTCCTCGGCCTTGGCCTTGAGGTCTTCCGGGATCTCGCGGATTTCGTACTTGGCGCCCATGGTGACGTCACCCTTGGCATCGCCAGGCCATACGAGCGAACGCATGTACAGCAGGTCGACGACGCCGATGAAGTCGTTCTCGGCACCGATCGGCAGCTGCATGACCAGCGGCTTGGCACCGAGGCGGCTGATGATGGTGTCCACAGTGAAGTAGAAGTCAGCGCCCAGCTTGTCCATCTTGTTGACGAAGCAGATACGCGGAACGTTGTACTTGTCAGCCTGGCGCCAAACGGTCTCAGACTGCGGCTCAACGCCTTCCTTGCCATCGAAGACGGCAACTGCACCGTCGAGGACGCGCAGGGAGCGCTCAACCTCAACCGTGAAGTCCACGTGGCCGGGGGTGTCAATGATGTTGATCTGGTTGTTTTCCCAGAAGCAGGTCACGGCGGCAGACGTGATGGTGATGCCGCGTTCCTTCTCCTGTTCCATCCAGTCAGTGGTCGAAGCGCCGTCGTGCGTTTCGCCGATCTTGTGGTTCACACCTGTGTAGAACAGGATGCGCTCGGTGGTGGTGGTCTTGCCGGCATCGATGTGGGCCATGATGCCGATGTTGCGGACCTTACTAAGGTCTGTAAGCACGTCCTGTGCCACGGTGTCTCCCTTTCGGATGGACTACGCGTTCGCCGCCGGCTCGTCTGAGCCGGCGGCGTACGGGAAGTTTTACCAGCGGTAGTGGGCGAAGGCCTTGTTGGACTCGGCCATCTTGTGGGTGTCTTCGCGACGCTTCACAGCGGCACCGAGACCGTTGGAGGCATCCAGGATTTCGTTCTGGAGGCGCTCGGTCATCGTCTTTTCGCGGCGGGCCTTGGAGTAGCCGACCAGCCAACGCAGGGCGAGTGCGGTGGAGCGGCCCGGCTTGACCTCAACCGGAACCTGGTAGGTGGCGCCACCGACACGGCGGGAGCGGACCTCGAGGGAAGGCTTGACGTTGTCCATCGCCTTCTTGAGGGCTGCAACGGGGTCGCCGCCGGACTTCGCGCGGGCACCTTCGAGGGCACCGTAAACGATGCGCTCCGCGGTGGACTTCTTGCCGTCAACCAGCACCTTGTTGATCAGCTGGGTGACCAGCGGGGAGCCGTAGACGGGATCTGATACGAGCGGCCGCTTCGGGGCCGGACCCTTGCGAGGCATATTACTTCTTCTCCATCTTTGCGCCGTAGCGGCTGCGCGCCTGCTTACGGTTCTTCACACCCTGGGTATCGAGGGCACCACGGACGATCTTGTAGCGGACACCGGGAAGGTCCTTCACACGACCACCACGAACGAGCACAATGGAGTGCTCCTGGAGGTTGTGGCCAACACCGGGGATGTAGGCGGTAACTTCGATACCACCGTTGAGGCGCACACGTGCAACCTTACGCAGAGCCGAGTTCGGCTTCTTCGGGGTGGTGGTGTAAACGCGGGTGCAAACACCGCGGCGCATCGGGCTGCCGTTCAGCGCGGGAGCCTTGGTCTTTTTGACCTTAGGCGTGCGGCCCTTGCGGACCAGCTGGTTAATCGTAGGCACTTTCGTGTTCTCCGTTGGTTGATCTCTGCCCCGCGCCAGGCGACAGCCTGTGTTGCGTGAGAGCTTTGGCGTTGTCCCTGCGGCTTCGGATCCGAAAGGGTCCGTGGGCGTGCAAAAGTGCGGCATTCGTTGCGCACGTAGCCCGCAACCCGGAAACAGGCTCCACCCAGCATCATGAGAACAAAACCGAAATGATGCTGCGGCGGCCTTCATCCACTGCCACACAGAACAATTACACAAAGTCTAGCATGGCTTGATCTGGAGCCTTAATCGGGTGTATGGCGCAAACGGGGAAGGGCCCCGCACTCACTGAGTGCGGGGCCCTTCCTTTGCATTGCGACTGGACTCTAGCGGAAGTCGTTTCCGAGGTCGTAGTCATCCAGCGGGATGGCGTGGAACTCAGGAGCTCCGTCGCCGCCCAGCGTGTCGTAGGAGAAATCGCTGAATGCGCTCGGGCCGGTGAACAGGTTGGCCTTTGCTTCTTCAGTCGGTTCCACCGTGATCTCGGTGTAGCGCGGGAGGCCCGTGCCAGCCGGGATCAGCTTACCGATGATGACGTTCTCCTTGAGGCCGAGCAGCGGGTCGCTCTTGCCTTCCATGGCCGCCTGCGTCAGGACGCGGGTGGTCTCCTGGAAGGAAGCTGCGGACAGCCAGGACTCGGTGGCCAGCGACGCCTTGGTGATACCCATGAGCTCGGGACGTCCGGAAGCCGGAGTCTTGCCCTCGGATACAACGCGGCGGTTGGCGTCCTCGAACCGGCTGCGCTCGGCCAGCTCACCGGGGAGCAGGTCGGAGTCGCCGGATTCGATGACCGTGACGCGGCGCAGCATCTGGCGGACGATGACTTCCACGTGCTTGTCGTGGATGCCAATGCCCTGGCTGCGGTACACGCCCTGCACTTCGTCCACGAGGAACTTCTGTGCGGCACGCGGGCCCATGATGCGCAGGACCTGCTTCGGGTCGACCGGACCGTTGATGAGCTTCTGGCCCACCGTGACGTGCTGGCCGTCTTCGATCAGGAGGCGCGACCGGCGCAGGACCGGGTAGGCGATCTCTTCGGAACCGTCGTCCGGAGTGATCACCAGGCGCATCTGGCGCTCGGATTCCTCGATGGTGATGCGGCCGGCTGCTTCCGCAATCGGCGCCACACCCTTCGGGGTCCGGGCTTCGAAGAGCTCCTGGATACGGGGCAGACCCTGGGTGATGTCATCGCCACCGCTGGCGGAAACAGCACCACCGGTGTGGAACGTACGCATGGTCAGCTGGGTACCGGGCTCACCGATGGACTGTGCGGCGATGATGCCAACAGCCTCTCCGATGTCCACGGTCTTGCCGGTGGCCAGCGAACGGCCGTAGCACAGGGCGCAGGTGCCGACGCTGGACTCACAGGTGAGCACAGAGCGGACCTTGACCTCGGTGATGCCGGCTGCGAACAGCTCAGCGATCACGACGTCGCCGCAGTCGGTACCGCCGGCAGCCAGGACGTTGCCCTTGGAGTCAACGACGTCCACGGCCAGCGTACGGGCGTAGGCGCTGTTCTCGACGTTCTCGTCCAGTACCAGCTCGCCGTTGGCGTCAGCCACGGCGATCGGCGTGACAAGGCCGCGCTCAGTGCCGCAGTCCTCTTCACGGACAATGACGTCCTGCGAGACGTCCACCAGACGACGGGTCAGGTAACCCGAGTTGGCGGTACGCAGCGCGGTGTCGGCAAGACCCTTACGTGCACCGTGCGTCGCGATGAAGTATTCCAGCACCGACAGGCCCTCACGGTAGGAGGACTTGATCGGACGCGGGATGATTTCACCCTTCGGGTTGGCCACGAGGCCACGGATACCCGCGATCTGGCGGACCTGCATCCAGTTACCACGTGCACCGGAGGACACCATGCGGTTGATGGTGTTCATCGGCGACAGGCTGTCGCGCATGACCTGGGCGATCTCGTTGGTTGCCTTGTTCCAGATCTCGATCAGTTCCTGGCGACGCTCGTCGTCGTCGATCAGGCCCTTGTCGTACTGGCCCTGGATCTTGGCGGCGCGCTCCTCGTAACCGGCAAGGATGGCCGGCTTCTCCACCGGAACCTCGATGTCGGAGATGGCGACGGTGACGCCCGAGCGGGTGGCCCAGTAGAAACCGGCATCCTTGAGGTTGTCCAGCGTTGCGGCCGTGACAACCTTCGGGTAGCGCTCCGCGAGGTCGTTGACGATCCGGGAAAGTTCGCCCTTGTCGGCAACAGCCTCAACCCACGGGTAGTCCTCGGGCAGGGTCTCGTTGAAGAGGACCTGGCCCAGGGACGTCTCGACCAGCGCGGTCTGACCCGGCTCCCAGCCCTCCGGAGCTTCCCAGCCCGCGTAAGGAACAAAGCCGTCAAGACGGATCTTGACCTGGGAGTTCAGGTGCAGCTCGTGCAGGTCGTAGGCCATGATGGCCTCCGAAACCGAGCCGAAGATCCGGCCTTCACCGGCTGAACCCACACGCTTGGTGGTCAGGTGGTAGAGGCCGATGATCATATCCTGCGAAGGCAGGGTCACCGGACGGCCGTCGGACGGCTTCAGGATGTTGTTCGACGACAGCATCAGGATGCGTGCCTCAGCCTGGGCTTCGGGGCTCAGCGGCAGGTGGACTGCCATCTGGTCGCCGTCGAAGTCAGCGTTGAACGCGCCACAAACCAGCGGGTGGAGCTGGATGGCCTTGCCTTCAACAAGCTGCGGCTCGAATGCCTGGATGCCGAGGCGGTGCAGGGTAGGTGCACGGTTGAGCAGCACCGGGTGTTCGGTGATGATCTCTTCCAGCACGTCCCAGACCTGCGGACGGTAACGCTCGACCATGCGCTTGGCCGACTTGATGTTCTGCGCGTGGTTGAGGTCAACCAGGCGCTTCATCACGAACGGCTTGAAGAGCTCCAGTGCCATCTGCTTGGGCAGGCCACACTGGTGCAGCTTCAGCTGCGGGCCGACGACGATGACCGAACGGCCGGAGTAGTCGACGCGCTTGCCGAGGAGGTTCTGGCGGAAACGGCCCTGCTTGCCCTTGAGCATGTCGCTCAGGGACTTCAGCGGACGGTTGCCCGGTCCGGTGACCGGACGGCCGCGGCGGCCGTTGTCGAAGAGGCTGTCAACGGCTTCCTGAAGCATGCGCTTCTCGTTGTTGACGATGATCTCCGGAGCACCCAGGTCAAGCAGTCGCTTGAGTCGGTTGTTGCGGTTGATCACGCGGCGGTAGAGGTCGTTGAGGTCGGAGGTCGCGAAGCGGCCACCGTCCAGCTGGACCATCGGGCGCAGTTCCGGCGGGATCACCGGGACGGCGTCCAGCACCATGCCGAGCGGGCTGTTGTTGGTGGTCAGGAACGCGTTGACCACCTTCAGGCGCTTCAGGGCGCGGGTCTTGCGCTGGCCCTTGCCGTTGGCGATGATGTCGCGCAGGTTGTCGGACTCAGCCTGCATGTCGAAGTTCTCAAGACGCTTCTTGATGGCCTCGGCACCCATGGAGCCCTCGAAGTACATGCCGTAGCGGTCACGCAGCTCGCGGTACAGGCCCTCGTCACCTTCGAGGTCAGCGACCTTCAGGTTCTTGAAGCGGTCCCAGACCTGCTCGAGGCGTTCGATCTCGGCGTCGGCGCGCTTGCGGACGTTCGCCATCTGGCGGTCAGCGGAGTCGCGTGCCTTCTTCTTGTCGGCAGCCTTGGCACCCTCACCCTCGAGCCGGGCAAGCTCGTTCTCAAGGTCGCGGGCGATCGCGGCAATGTCCGAGTCGCGGTTGTCGATCAGCTGCTTCTTCTCGACGTCATGCTCAACCTGCAGGTTGGGCAGTTCCGCGTGGCGGTTTTCTTCGTCGACGCTGGTGATCATGTAGGCAGCGAAGTAGATGACCTTTTCGAGGTCCTTCGGAGCCAGGTCAAGGAGGTATCCCAGGCGGGACGGAACACCCTTGAAGTACCAGATGTGGGTGACGGGAGCAGCCAGTTCGATGTGGCCCATGCGCTCACGGCGCACCTTGGCACGGGTGACCTCAACGCCACACCGCTCACAGATGATGCCCTTGAAGCGCACGCGCTTGTACTTGCCGCAGTAGCATTCCCAGTCACGGGACGGGCCGAAGATCTTCTCGCAGAAGAGGCCGTCCTTCTCGGGCTTGAGCGTGCGGTAGTTGATGGTTTCCGGCTTCTTAACCTCGCCGTACGACCAGCCGCGGATGTCTTCCGCGGTGGCGAGGCCGATCTGCATGAGGCCGAAGGAGGATTCGCTGGACATATGGTCCCTGTTCTCTCTTGTTCTCTAAATTCTGAAGTCTTGCTTGCGGGAAGAGGGAGGAGGACGACGGCGGACGGCCCGCCCGCCGTCGTCGGACTCCTTAGACCTCTTCTACGGAGCTGGGCTCTGCACGAGACAGATCGATGCCCAGTTCTTCCGCAGCCGTGAAGACTGCGTCATCAGAGTCACGCATTTCAATTGTGGTTCCGTCGGTGGAAAGCACTTCCACGTTCAGGCACAGCGACTGCATTTCCTTGATCAACACCTTGAAGGATTCGGGAACACCCGGCTCAGGGATGTTCTCGCCCTTGACGATCGCCTCGTAGACCTTCACGCGACCGTGAATGTCATCGGACTTGATCGTGAGGAGTTCCTGGAGCGTGTAGGCGGCGCCATAGGCTTCGAGCGCCCACACTTCCATTTCACCGAAGCGCTGGCCACCGAACTGTGCCTTACCACCCAGCGGCTGCTGCGTGATCATGGAGTACGGGCCGGTGGAGCGGGCGTGGATCTTGTCGTCCACCAGGTGGTGGAGCTTCAGGATGTACATGTAGCCGACCGAGATCGGATCCGGGAACGGCTCGCCGGAGCGGCCGTCGAACAGGCGCGTCTTGCCCGAGGAGTCGATCAGGCGGTCACCGTCGCGGGTCACGTTGGTGGAGTCGAGCAGGCCCGTGATTTCCTCTTCGCGGGCGCCGTCGAAGACCGGCGTTGCAACAGTGGTCTGGCCACTCTCGCGCGGCAGGTTCGGCAGCTGCTTGACCCACTCCGGCTCGCCTTCGATCTTCCAGCCTGTCTTGGCGACCCAGCCGAGGTGAGTTTCCAGCACCTGGCCGACGTTCATACGGCCCGGAACACCCAGCGGGTTCAGGACGATATCAACGGGGGTACCGTCGGCAAGGAAGGGCATGTCCTCGATCGGCAGGATCTTGGAGATAACACCCTTGTTGCCGTGACGGCCGGCGAGCTTGTCGCCGTCGGTGATCTTGCGCTTGGCAGCCACGTAGACGCGGACCAGCTGGTTGACGCCCGGGGGCAGTTCGTCGTCGTTGTCGCGGTCGAAGACGCGGACGCCGATGACGGTGCCGGACTCGCCGTGCGGAACCTTCAGGGACGTGTCGCGCACTTCGCGGGACTTCTCGCCGAAGATCGCGCGGAGCAGGCGCTCTTCCGGGGTCAGCTCGGTTTCACCCTTCGGGGTGACCTTTCCGACCAGGATGTCGCCGGCTTCAACCTCGGCACCGATGTGGATGATGCCGCGCTCGTCCAGGCCTGCCAGGACTTCCTCTGACACGTTGGGGATGTCACGCGTGATTTCCTCGGCACCAAGCTTGGTGTCGCGGGCATCGATCTCGTGCTCCTCGATGTGGATGGAGGAAAGGACGTCCTCGGCAACGATGCGCTGCGAGAGGATGATGGCGTCCTCGAAGTTGTGGCCTTCCCATGACATGAATGCCACGAGGAGGTTCTTACCGAGGGCGAGCTCGCCCTGGTCCGTTGCCGGGCCGTCGGCGATGATGCCGCCAACTTCCAGGCGCTGGCCTTCGTTCACCAGGACGCGGTTGTTGTAGCAGTTGCCCTGGTTGGAGCGGGCGAACTTGTTGATGCGGTAGTTGGTTTCCGTGCCGTCGTCGTTGAGCATGATGACGAGCTCGGCGGAGACCTCGGTTACCACACCGGCCTTCTTGGCGATGGTGACGTCACCGGCGTCGACGGCTGCTGCACGCTCCATGCCGGTACCCACGAACGGGGCCTCGGAACGGACCAGCGGCACAGCCTGGCGCTGCATGTTGGCACCCATGAGTGCACGGTTGGCGTCGTCGTGCTCAAGGAACGGGATCAGGGCGGTTGCCACGGACACCATCTGGCGCGGGGAGACGTCCATGAACTGCACGTCAGCGGCGGGAACGAGCACGGGCTCGCCTCCACCACCGCGGGCACGGACCAGGACGGTTTCTTCAGCGAAGCTCTTGTTCTCGTCGAGCGGAGCGTTGGCCTGTGCGATCAGGACCTCTGCCTCGTCGTCGGCCGTCAGGTACTGGACGTCGTCAGAAACGACGCCGTCCTTGACCAGGCGGTACGGCGTCTCGATGAAGCCGAACGGGTTGATGCGGCCGTAGGACGCCAGCGAACCGATCAGACCAATGTTCGGGCCTTCAGGGGTTTCGATGGGGCACATACGTCCGTAGTGGGACGGGTGAACGTCTCGGACTTCCATGCCTGCACGGTCACGGGACAGACCGCCCGGGCCCAGCGCCGACAGGCGGCGCTTGTGGGTCAGACCCGAGAGCGGGTTGTTCTGGTCCATGAACTGGGACAGCTGGGAGGTTCCGAAGAACTCCTTGATGGCTGCCACAACGGGACGGATGTTGATCAGGGTCTGCGGCGTGATGGCCTCGACGTCCTGCGTGGTCATGCGTTCGCGGACGACGCGCTCCATGCGGGACAGGCCGGTGCGGACCTGGTTCTCGATGAGCTCGCCGACGGCGCGGATGCGGCGGTTGCCGAAGTGGTCGATGTCGTCGATCTCGACGCGCAGCTCGTGGTCTTCGCCGTCGCGCTTGCCCATGAGGGTCTTCTCGCCGGCGTGCAGCGCGACGAGGAACTTGATCATGGCGACGATGTCTTCAACGTGCAGGACCGAAGCTTCCTTGTCACCAAGGGAGCGGTCGATGCCAAGCTTGCGGTTGATCTTGTAGCGGCCAACCTTGGCCAGATCGTAGCGCTTGGAGTTGAAGTACAGGTTGTCCAGCAGGGACTGGGCAGCCTCGACTGTGGGCGGCTCGCCCGGACGCAGCTTGCGGTAGATGTCCAGCAGGGCGTCTTCGCGGGTTTCGGTGGCGTCCTTCTCCAGCGTTGCACGCATGGAGTCGTACTGGCCGAACTCCTCGAGGATCTGGCCTTCGGTCCAGCCGAGGGCCTTCAGCAGCACCGTGACCGACTGCTTGCGCTTGCGGTCGAGGCGCACACCGACCTGGTCGCGCTTGTCGATCTCGAGCTCAAACCAGGCGCCGCGGGACGGGATGATCTTCGCGGTAAAGATGTCCTTGTCGCTGGTCTTGTCAGCGGCGCGCTCGAAGTAGGCGCCCGGGGACCGGACCAGCTGGGAAACGACGACACGCTCGGTGCCGTTGACGACGAAGGTGCCCTTCTCGGTCATCAGCGGGAAGTCACCCATGAACACGGTCTGCTGCTTGATTTCGCCCGTGTTGTTGTTCATGAATTCGGCCTTGACGTACAGCGGTGCCGAGTACGTGGCGTCCCGGTCCTTGCATTCAGCCATGGTGTACTTCGGATCAGCGAACTCCGGATCGGAGAAGCTCAGGGACATGGTGCCCTGGAAGTCCTCAATCGGGGAGATCTCTTCGAAGATGTCGGAAAGACCGGAGGTGGTGGCGACGCTCAGGTCGCCTTCTTCGACGGCCTTCGCAACGCGGGCCTGCCAGCGTTCATTTCCGACCAGCCAGTCGAAGCTGTCCGTCTGCAGGGCAAGCAGATTCGGAACGTCAAGAGGTTCGTGAATCTTTGCGAATGAGAGCCGGCGAGTCGCACCATCGGTGCTTGCCGTATTAGCGGTTTCGTTATTAGAGGTGCTCGAGGCGACCAAGAGGGATCCTTCCACAGACCTTCAGGCGTTTTCAGATCTCCCCCGCTTTTCACCCTGCGAAGTGACTTCGCAGTGCTACCATCCGGTTCCGCTATATGACCCGGGACCTGGTTCTGCCCATGCTGGTGACGTTGTTCACGGCACATTGATGGAGCAGCTAACAGGCTAAGCCCACCGCTATATGAAGGCTGAAGGTAAACAGGGAAGACGCAAATATCTACGATACGGCAAAACCCCACGCGTGTCTACCCCACTTGCCAGCAGAATGCAAGCACCGTTGCCACGGGCACCTAACCGGAATGCGCCCCGCCTCCCCAGCGTTTAAATGGATAGGTGACTGGGCTCACGGTACCCTTAGGCCAACCATCGACCAAAGATCGGAAGAGAACAACCATGAGCAATTCCGCGGACAACGGCGATGTTGTCATCCTGTCCGGCGCGCGCACCCCGCAGGGCCGGCTGAACGGGCAGCTGGCGAGCTTCACCGCCGTCGAGCTCGGGGCACACGCCATTAAGGCGGCCATCGCGGCCAGCGGACTGGAAGCCGATCGGGTGGACGCCGTCATCATGGGCCAGGTCCTGCAAGCCGGCGCGGGCCAGAACCCGGCACGCCAGAGCGCCATCGGCGCGGGCATCGGCTGGAACGTGCCCACGGTGACCATCAACAAGGTCTGCCTCTCCGGGCTTACCGCGGTGATCGACGCGGCGCGGATGATCCGTGCCGGCGACGCCACCGTCGTCGTCGCGGGCGGCCAGGAATCAATGACGCGGGCGCCCCATGTCCTTCCCGGTTCACGCCAGGGCTGGAATTACGGCACCGTCCAGGTGCTGGACGTTGCGGCACACGACGGCCTGACCGATGCGTTCGACGGCCACTCGATGGGCCTTTCCACTGAAGCCAAGAACCTTACGCTGGGCATTGACCGGACCGCGCAGGACAACGTGGCCGCCAGTTCACACCAGCGCGCAGCGATCGCCTCGAAGAACGGGGTGTTCGACGACGAGATCTCACCGATCAGCGTCAAGCAGCGCAAGGGTGATCCCGTGGTGGTCTCCACCGATGAGGGCGTCCGGCCGGACACCACCGTTGAGTCCTTGGCCGGGCTGCGGGCCGCCTTCGTCACCGACGGCACCATCACGGCCGGCAACTCCTCTCCCCTGTCCGACGGCGCCTCCGCCCTGGTCCTGACCTCGCGGAAGTTCGCGGAGGAGAACGGCCTGGAGTACCTGGCCGTGGTAGGCAAGCCCGGGCAGGTGGCGGGGCCGGACAACTCCCTGCACTCGCAGCCCTCCAACGCGATCGGGCAAGCCTTGGACCGTGCCGGCTGGAGCACTTCCGACCTCGACTTCATCGAGATCAACGAGGCATTCGGTTCGGTGGCCGTGCAGTCCCTCAAGGATCTGGACTACCCGCTGGAGCAGTGCAACATCCATGGCGGTGCCATTGCGCTGGGACACCCGATCGGTGCCTCCGGTGCGCGGCTGGCACTCCACGCGGCGCATGAACTGAAGCGGCGCGGCCAGGGCAAGGCTGCCGTCTCGCTCTGTGGAGGCGGCGGCCAGGGCGAGGCCCTCCTGCTGTACCGCGACTGATGACGCGACTGGTGGACGGCAGGGAGCGGTTCCTTGCCGACGCCGCCGCGCGGGGCCTGGACGTCCAGCTCGTCGAACGGCTGGCCGCCCACAGCCTCGAGGAGGCGGCCGCGATCCTTGGCATCAGCCCGGCGGACATTGTGAAGTCCCTCGTGGTGAAGCACAAGGACGGCAGCTTCCTCTTCGCCCTTATTCCGGGCGACCGCCAGATCTCATGGCCCAAGCTGCGCAGCCTGGTGGGCGTCAACAAGCTCTCGCTGCCGGCGGCGGATGTGGCCCTGGAGGCGACCGGCTACGAGCGCGGCACCATCACACCGCTGGGCAGCACCACGGCATGGCCTGTCTATGCGGACCGGACCATCGCCGGCAAGCGGATTTCCATGGGCGCGGGCCAGCACGGCTACAGCGCCTTCGTCGACGCCGACGCCCTGGTCTCGGCCCTAGGCGCGGTGCTCGCGGACATCAGCGAACCCAACTGACGCGCCTCAAAGCAACGGGGGCCCACACCCGCAGGGTCCCCGGGCCGAGCTTGCGAGGCTAGGGTGCGGGTGGGGAGGGTCACTTAGCGCCCAATTCGACGTCTGGATTGGGCGCTAAATGACCCCTCGTTGCTGTTAAACGCAGGAATCCCCGCCCACCGGAGTGGACGGGGATTCCTGAACAAGCAGTGTTACTTGAGGGTAACGGTGGCGCCAGCTTCTTCGAGCTGAGCCTTTGCCTTCTCGGCAGCTTCCTTGGTGGCGCCTTCGAGAACAGCCTTGGGAGCGCTGTCAACCAGGTCCTTGGCTTCCTTGAGGCCCAGGGAGGTGATGGCGCGAACTTCCTTGATCACTGCGATCTTCTTGTCGCCAGCAGCTTCGAGGATGACGTCGAAGTCAGTCTTCTCTTCGGCTTCCTCAGCGGCACCGCCACCGGCGGGGCCGGCAACAGCTACAGCAGCAGCGGTAACTTCGAAGGTCTCTTCGAAGAGCTTGACGAACTCGGAGAGCTCGATGATGGTCAGTTCCTTGAAAGCTTCAATGAGCTCTTCGTTGCTGAGCTTCGCCATGGTGTGGCGTCCTTCCTATAAAGGCGGCCGGGGGCTTGATGCCGTTCCGATCCACCGGAGTCTTTTTGGGAGAGAGAATTAGTTCTCTTCGGCGGCGGCTTCGGCCGGAGCCTCAGCTGCGGCTTCTGCGTCAGCCTCTGCGGCAGGAGCTTCGTCAGCGGCGGGAGCTTCGGCTTCAGCCGGAGCACCGTTCTCTTCTTCAAGCTTGAGGCGCAGTGCGTCGATGATGCGTGCAGCAGCGGCAGCAGGGGCCTTGAGGATGCCTGCAACCTTGGCGAGCTGCAGCTCGCGGGACTCGAGTGCTGCCAGGGCAGCAACTTCGCTGGCGTTCAGTGCCTTGCCTTCGAAGTAACCGGTCTTGATGACCAGCTGCTTGTTAGCCTTGGCAAAATCCGTCAGGCTCTTGGCAGCTGCAACTGCGTCACCCTTGATGAACGCGATTGCAGTGGGGCCGGCGAGCTGGCCGTCGAATGCTTCGACACCAGCTTCCTTGGCTGCAATGGCGGTCAGGGTGTTCTTGACGACCGCGAACTTGGTGTCCTGGCCGAGAGAAACACGCAGCTGCTTGAGCTGTGCAACGGTGAGCCCACGGTATTCGGTCAGGACAGCGGCGTTCGATTCCTTGAAATCGTTAGTGATCTCAGCTACTGCTGAAACCTTGGTAGGCGTTGCCATAACCCTCCTTCCGGGGATAGTGCCGGTATTCCGGGTCCCCGCTCAGATGAGCTAAAACTAAAAACGCCCCGCGCAGATGCACGGGGCTTGGCTCAACGCTGTTCAACCAGCGGAACTTTGCTTCGTTCACCTGCGCCGGCCGCCCTATGTTCAGGGTCCTTCGTCCGGAAACCCACTGGCTCTTTCGCACACAGCTGCAGAGTTGAGCTGAGCTCGAAAGAGTGGGAATCCAACAACCGACGGTCTTTGGTAGTTCAAGCTTAGGGGACGGCCCTGTGCATTACCAAATCGGCCGCTCCTGCGCCACCAGGACCTAACTCCTCCTCGGCCCAAGATCCGGCAGTTCCTTTTGCCAGATTCCGGTGACCCCCGCCGTCGTGAACCCAAGCTGGTGGTTGACCGTGAGGAGGTACCGGTTCTCCGGCGCGTTCCACGTGTAGATCACCCGCGCAGCGGGGAACTGCTCGGTGAGGCGTTCCATATTGGCCACCTTGATGAGCAGGCCGAGCTTGTTGCCGCGGTGCGCCTGCAGCACCACCGTGTCGTCCTGGAAGACTACGTCCTGCCGCTGCGCCAGGACGCTGATGGTCGTCAGCCCCACGAGCGTCCCGGTGGCAATGTGTTCGACGGCGGTCACCACCGTGCGCCGCCCCTGGGAGATCATGACTTCCTCAGCTTCCCGCAGGATCCGGGCATCGAAGACTATGTCGTCGGTCCCCTCCACGGGTCCGGCGTCGCCGCCCGCCTGGTTTTCGAGGGCTGCCACCGATTCCAGCCAGCGCTCCGGGCAGCGGTCGGTCCAGTGGTGCAGGCGGTAGCGGCCGTTGTTGGCTTCCTGCGCCTCTGCCTCGAGCTCCGCTACGAGCTTGCTGTCCAGCGGCAGCGCGCACGAGCTGAACTGTTCGATGTGCTGAAGCGTGTAACCGGTGCGCTGCGCGAATTCCACCTCGCGGCTGCCCAAGGGCACATAGCCCTGGCCCGATCCGGGCACCAGCTGCTCGGGCGCGAATTCGTGCAGGGACGCCCCCGGATGGTTGGTGTCCACCAGGATCATGGTGCGGCCCTCGTTCCGGGCGAAGTGCTCGGCGGCTTCCAGCAACTGCCTGCCCACGCCCTGTCGCTGGTACTCGGGGAGGATGTCCAGGGTGAATTCGGCGAGGTCCAGGTTGTCGGCAAGGGGCAGGGCGATGTCCACGGTGCCCACGATGTCGTCGCCGACCTTTGCCACGAGGATGACCTGGCGCTCGTACGGGTCTTCCAGTTCGAGGAGCTTTTCCAGCGGCGTGTAGGCGAGGTCGTCACTCCCCCAGGTCTCCATCCGGACCTTGCGCCCCACCTCCACCGCGGCGAGGAAATCCGCTGCGTCGGCAGCATCCACTGAGTCCGGAATCCACAGCCGCTCGATCCGCACCTCTATTGCCATCATCCCCAGCCGTTCCGCCGCTTGCCATGAAGGCTGCGGGCTTGAGTCCATGCGGTGTATCCGTCGCCAGCATATGCCGGTTAGCGCCGGCGCTGCCACTCACCGTCGTACCCTGCCGGACGGAAGCCCAGCGCCACGTTGATGGCCAGCATGTGGTCATTCTCTGCGGCGTTGAATGTCAGGACCCGTTCCACTTCGGGATGATCCTGCTGCAGGCGCCGCAGGTTGCGCACCTTGACCAGCATCCCCAGCCGGTGCCCGCGGTGCGCCTTGGCCACGAGGGTGTCGTCCTGCTCAGCCAGCCACGGTTTTTCGTCCGAGTGCTGCAGGACCGAGTAGGCTGCCAGTTCGCCGCTCGCCTTGTGCCGGGCCACCGCCACCAGCGACTCCAGGCCCGTCCGCTTCCACTCGTCCTCGACATGCCGGACGCGCTGGGCGTCCCACACCTCGGCGTCGTAGTGCAGCGCACCTGCCGGGGAGTCCGTGCTCATCCTGGACATGAGCGCGGCCATCTGTTCCACGTACTCATCCGGGCATCGGTCCGTCCAGCCGAGGATTTCATGCGGGTCCCCGGCAACGCCGGCGGCCTCGCGTTCCAGTGCGTCCAGGACACCGTCCGACGGCGGCATGTCCAGTGCGCTGAAACGCGTCACCTGCTCGAGGGTGTAACCGGCCGCCACGGCGAAACGGACGCCGCGCGCCGCGGCCGGGACTCCGCCGGTCCCCGTTCCGGGCCTGAGGATCCCCGGGCCGTCCAGGTCGAACCCTGGCGCGTGCTCGGTGAAGGACTGCAGGGTGCTGCGCCCGTCTTCCCCGGCGAGTGCCTCTGCGTGCCGCAGGAGGGCCCGTCCGATGCCGCGGCCGCTGAACCCGTTGAGGACGTCCACCCTGAGGAACGCATCCTGGAGGTTTTCCTTTTGCGTAAGCCTGACCCAGCACCTTGCCACCATGCGGCCGTCCAGCCGCACGAAGAAGAGCCGCAGCTTCGCGTAGTCGTCGTCGCGCCACGCTTCCAGCCTGGCCTTCGGCGGCGCTGCCCGGTCCAGGTTGCCCCAAAGCTCCAGCACCACGGCATCGCTGAGGTCGCTGAACTCGAGGAAGTCCGTGGCGTCGGGCGCGTCCAGTGACGCAGGCAGGAACAGCGGCTCGATCCGGTAGGAGGGCGTCGTCACCGGATCAGCCTAGCCGCAACGCCCTGAGTCCGACAGAGCCCCTCCAAGAGCGAGCCGGCGCGCTTACCGGAGTCCCGCCGTCGTACTTCAGCGGTAACGAAAAGGGGCCCGCAAATGCAAAAAGGACCGCCCGGCAAACGCCGGACGGTCCTTCTGCTTTGGCCGGATAACCGGCCAAGGTTCGCGAGACTTATGCCTCGATGAGAACCTTGGTGACGTTGGGGTCAACGGAGATGCCGGGACCGAACGTGGTGGCAACAGTTGCCTTCTGGATGTAGCGGCCCTTGGAAGCGGACGGCTTCAGGCGGAGCACCTCTTCGAGGGCAGCGGCGTAGTTTTCGGCCAGCTTGACGGTGTCAAACGAAACCTTGCCGATGATGAAGTGCAGGTTGGAGTGCTTGTCGACGCGGAAGTCGATCTTGCCGCCCTTGATGTCGTTGACAGCCTTGGTGACATCGGGGGTGACGGTGCCGGTCTTCGGGTTCGGCATCAGGTTACGCGGGCCCAGGACCTTACCGAGGCGGCCAACCTTGCCCATGAGGTCAGGGGTGGCAACGGCTGCGTCGAAGTCGGTCCAGCCGCCGGCGATCTTTTCGATCAGGTCGTCGGAACCAACGAAGTCGGCGCCAGCAGCGATTGCTGCTTCGGCCTTCTCGCCCGTGGCGAACACGAGGACGCGGGCGGTCTTACCGGTGCCGTGCGGCAGGTTGACGGTGCCGCGGACCATCTGGTCAGCCTTACGGGGGTCAACACCCAGGCGGAAGGCAACCTCAACGGTGGCGTCGAACTTGGACGGGTTGGTGTCCTTGGCGAGCGTCACTGCCTCGAACGGCGCGTAGAACTTCTCCGCGTCGATCTTGGCTGCGGCTGCCTCGTATGCTTTGCTGCGCTTTGCCATGCTGCTTATTTCTCCTTGTGCAGTTGTGGTCTGCGGACCGCGCTGGGCCCTGCCACAGTCAGCTGTCCGGGATGGACTGCTGACATTTCAATGTTTCAGTGGTGCCGGTTTCCCGGCGGGTGAGGGAATTAACCCTCGACGGTGATACCCATGGAACGGGCGGTGCCGGCGATGATCTTCGCTGCGCCTTCCAGGCTGGTGGCGTTGAGGTCTTCCATCTTGGTGGTGGCGATCTCGTTGACCTGTGCCTGGGTCAGCTTGGCAACCTTGACGGTGTGCGGGGTAGCCGAACCCTTGGCAACGCCTGCAGCCTTCTTGATGAGCTCTGCAGCCGGCGGGGTCTTGGTGATGAACGTGAACGAACGGTCTTCGTAGACGGTGATTTCAACAGGAATAACGTTGCCGCGCTGGGCTTCCGTCGCAGCGTTGTACGCCTTGCAGAATTCCATGATGTTGACACCGTGCTGGCCAAGCGCAGGACCGATCGGCGGAGCCGGGTTAGCGGCACCTGCCTGGATCTGCAGCTTGATGAGGCCGGTGACCTTCTTCTTGGGAGCCAATGTAGGGTCCTTCTCTCAAATGCGTCCTGGGACACAGGAGCGTGCCTCAGGTGGTTGACCGCCATGGCGAGGCGGCCGGCCGTTCCGGAACTGCTAAAGCGGGCCGTTCCGGAGCGAAATCTGTGGTGATCAGTTAAATCTTGGTGACCTGGTTGAAGGCCAGCGTGACCGGGGTCTCGCGTTCGAAGATGGACACCAGCACCACGAGGGTCTGGGAATCCACCTTGATCTCGGAGATGGTGGCCGGAAGGGTCTCGAACGGGCCTTCCTTGACGATGACCGATTCGCCGACCTCGAAGTCGACGTCGACCTGAGCGGCAGCCTGCTTGACGGGCTTGCCCTTCTCTGCCTGCTCCTCTTCGAACACCGGCGCCAGCATGGAGAAGACCTCATCGAGGCGCAGCGGCACGGGGTTGTGGGCGTTGCCCACGAAGCCGGTGACGCCCGGGGTGTGGCGGACGGCACCCCAGGAGGCGTCGGTCAGGTCCATGCGGACCAGCACGTAGCCGGGGATGCGGACGCGGTTGATGACCTTGCGCTGAGCGTTCTTGATCTCAACGACTTCTTCCATCGGGACCTGGATCTCGAAGATGTAATCTTCCATGTCCAGGGTCTGGATGCGGGTCTCAAGGTTGGCCTTGACGCGGTTTTCGTAGCCGGCGTAGGAGTGGATGACGTACCAGTCACCCTCCTGGCGGCGCAGCTTGGACTTGAACTCTGCAGCGGGATCGGTGGCCTGGGCGGCAGCAGCGGCCAAGACGTCGGTCCCTTCGGCGCCTTCCTCGGCGTCCTCTCCGGTCACGTCGTCAGCGTCGGTCTCGTCGTCGACGTCAGTATCGGCCTCGGCGTCAGCGGCGCCGGTCTCCTCGTCGGCGTCAGCATCGGCCTCAACGTCGCCGTCGTACTCGGCATCGCCTTCGGAATCGGGCGCAGCAGACTCAACCTCAGAGCCCTCAGCGGACTCAGCCGCGGGGTTCTGGGTTTCATCCAGCTCAGTCTCAGTTACCTCGAGCTCCTGCTCAGACACTTGGTCTCCTGCTTCCTCATTGCTTAATTGCCTAGTTAAATGGCTCAATTCCGCACACCCCGCAGCTCCTTGCCGATTCCGGCCGGGAGTCCACGCAGTCTGCGGACTGATCGCCTTAGCGGTCTAGGGCGCCTGTACCGCCGAAGACCCAGCCCACCGCGGTGCCGAACGCGAGGTCCAGCAGCGTGACGATCACCATCATGATGACCACAAATACGAGCACCACGAGCGTGTAATTGATCAGTTCCTTGCGGGTGGGGGCGACGACCTTCTTCAGTTCGCCAATGACCTGGCGGACGAAGAGTGCGATGCGAGCGAAGAAGCCGGCCTTGGCGGCCTTCTTTGCGGGGCGGCCCTTGGAGCTGCTTGCAGCTGTTTCGGTCACCTGTTCCTCACTCATCCTCGCAAATCGGATTACCCGGCTCTGAACTGAACCTTTGGTTGCTGCGCTTGCTCCGGCTTTTCGCCGGAACAGCCTGCGCAGGGCAGACAGGACTCGAACCTGCAACCTGCGGTTTTGGAGACCGCTGCGCTACCAATTGCGCCACTACCCTATGGATCAAAAACCGATGAAGGCCGCACTTCCCCAAGGCCATCTGGGGCGCAAGTCATCATCCGTGTTTTCAACACCGGAGAACCAGTCTACGCAACAACTGCGCTTACGTCGAACCAGCCTCATTTCGGACCGTTTTTCAGCTTCAGAATCCGCGCCGCACCGCAGTCACAAATCCGCGTTCCACCTCGAACGATCCGGTGAACAGCATAGAGTAGATTCCGTCGAATTCCACCATTCAGCTCTCCAGCTGCAAGCGAAGAACGGACCCGCCATGTCTGCCGCCCGCGTTTCCCAACGCATTTCCGCCATTGCCGAATCCGCCACCCTGGCCGTCGACGCCAAGGCCAAGGCGCTGAAGGCGGCGGGCCGGCCGGTGATTGGCTTCGGTGCGGGCGAGCCCGACTTCCCCACTCCGGACTACATCGTCCAGGCCGCCATCGACGCCGCCAGCCAGCCGAAGTACCACCGCTACTCCCCCGCCGCCGGCCTTCCCGAGCTGAAGAAGGCAATCGCCGAAAAGACGTTCCGGGACTCCGGCTACAAGGCGGACCCGTCCCAGGTGCTGGTGACCAACGGCGGCAAGCAGGCCGTCTACAACACGTTCGCCACCCTCGTGGATCCGGGCGACGAAGTGATCGTGCCCACACCGTTCTGGACCACCTATCCCGAGGCCATCCGCCTCGCCGGCGGCGTCCCGGTGGAGGTCTTTGCCGGCCCGGAACAGGACTACCTGGTGACCGTGGATCAGCTCGAAGCAGCCGTGACGGACCGAACCAAGATCCTGCTGTTCGTGTCGCCGTCGAACCCCACCGGCTCCGTCTACTCACCCGAGCAGGTTGCCGAGATCGGGAAGTGGGCCGCCGCCAAGGGCCTGTGGGTGGTCACCGACGAGATCTACGAGCACCTGACGTACGACGGCGTCCCCTTCACCTCCATCGCCACGGCCGCCCCTGAACTGGGCGACAAGGTTGTGATCCTCAACGGAGTGGCCAAGACCTACGCGATGACCGGCTGGCGCGTGGGCTGGATGATCGGGCCCGCCGACGTCATCAAGGCCGCCACCAACCTGCAGTCGCACGCCACCTCCAACGTGTCCAACATCCCGCAGGTCGCTGCCCTGGCAGCCGTCTCCGGCCCGCTGACCGCGGTGGATGAGATGAAGGTCGCCTTTGACCGCCGCCGGAAGGCCATCGTGGACGGGCTTAACGCGATTGAGGGCGTTGAATGCCCGACGCCGAAGGGTGCCTTTTACGTCTACGCGGACGTCCGCGCGCTGCTGGGTAAGGAATTCCCGACGGCGAACGGTACGGTCCGCCCGGAGACCTCGGCCGCGCTGGCCGCACTGATCCTGGATGAGGTGGAAGTCGCAGTGGTTCCCGGTGAGGCGTTCGGCCCGTCCGGCTTCCTGCGCCTGTCCTACGCACTGGGCGACGAGGACCTCGCCACGGGCGTCGGCCGCCTGCAGGACTTCCTCGGCAAGGCGCAGTAACCCAAACCCTCCATCAGATCCTGCAGAGATTCCTTAAACGCTCCCGCACCAAAAATGGTGCGGGAGCGTTTGTCTTTTGGGCGGCAGGACGTGAGGACGCGTTTGGGCTAGAGGAGGCGGCGCTCGGCGGCCCACTTGGTCAGTTCGTGGCGGCTGGACAGCTGCAGCTTCCGGAGCACGGCCGAGACGTGGGTTTCCACGGTCTTGATGGAAATGAAGAGCTCCTTGGCCACTTCCTTGTAGCTGTAGCCGCGGGCGATCAGCCGCATCACCTCGAGTTCCCGGGCGGAGAGCCTGTCCAGTTCGTCGTCGGCAATGTCGGCCGGGGCGGTGCCGAACGCGTCCAGGACGAAGCCTGCCAGTCGCGGGGAGAAGACAGCGTCGCCGCCGGCAACCCGGAATACTGCGTCGGTGATCTCCGCACCGGAAATGGTCTTCGTAACATAGCCGCGGGCACCGGCGCGGATGACGGCCACAACGTCCTCGGCCGCATCGGAGACGCTCAGGGCAAGAAAACGCGTGGTTCCCAGGAGCGCTGCGGACCCGGTGATGACTTCCCGCCCTCCCCCGCCGCGCCCGCCCGGCAGGTGCACGTCCAGCAGCACGACGTCGGGCCGTGCTGCGGCAATAACTTCGACGGCCTGCTCCACGGTGCCGGCCTCGCCGACCACCACCACGCTCGGGTCCAAGTCAGCTTTGAGGCCCGACCTGAAAATTGCGTGGTCGTCCACGATCACCACCCGCACGGTTCTTCCCGCCGCGCCGGCCCCTGCTGATGTACTCATGACTTTCCTTCCCCGTTGTCCGCGACGTCCGCCGGCAGCCTGAGCCGAACCTCCGTGCCGTCCGGACTGCTGTTGATTGCGGCGTTGCCGCCGTGCCGTTTCATGCGGCCAATGATGGATTCGCGGACGCCCAGCCTGTCGTGCGGGACCGAATTCAGTTCGAAGCCCGGGCCGCGGTCCTTGACGAAGACTTCCGCGCCGCCGTCGGACACCTCGAGGTAGACGGAAACGGGACCACCGCCGTGACGGGCAGCGTTCAGCATGGCCTCGCGGCTTGCCTGGACCAGCGCCTCATGGCCCTCGGTCATCTCCGTGTCGCCCACGGTCACGACGTCGACGGCGTTTCCGAGCCCGTCCTCAACCTCCGCGGCGGCGGCCTTGATCCGGTCCGAGAGCTGGCCGGCGTCTCGGGCTGGGTCCTTGAAGAGCCAGCCCCGCAGCTCACGCTCCTGCGCCCTGGCCAGACGGACGACGTCGTGCTCGTTGCCGGCCCGGCGCTGGATCAGGGCAAGGGTCTGGAGCACGGAGTCGTGCAGGTGGGCGGCGATCTCGGCCCGCTCGGTTTCCCGCACGCGGCCGGCCCGTTCGGTCTCGAGGTCCCGCCAGAACTTCAGGCCCCAGGGCAGCAGCACCAGCGCCACCCCGCCCAGCACGGCCACAGACGCAAGCAGCGCGAGCCAGGTCTGCTGCCATGAGCCCGACCCGGAGACCATGACCAGCACCCCGGCCACCACCAGCGCGAGGCCCGCCGCCAGCCGGGCCCAGCCGCCGGCCTGGTCCGCCTTGGTCTTGTCCACCAGTCCGGCCCGGCGGGTTTCATCCAGCTGCATCCATGCGATTGCGGCACCGCCGAGTATCGCAGCCGCCGGGATCAGTGTGCCGAGGGGAACCTCCACGCCCAGCAGCCTGGCAATCAGGATCGCGGCGACGAGCAGGAGCCCGGCGCCCAAGAGGATCTCCTTGCCGTAGCGCATGCTCCGGATCCGGAACCATGTGCCGGACCCGGGAGCGGCGGCAGGCGAGGGGGCCTGGGAGGCGGTGCCGGCGTCGTACTCCCCCACGGGCGGAGGGACGGACGGAGGAAAAGGAACGACGGCGGCGGCCGGTCCGGGCTGCAAGCTCACGGGCGGCAGGCTCACGGCGGGGGCAATGGGCGACGCCGGCCGGCGGGCATTGCGCTTGGCGTTCTCGTCCGCGGTGGGAACCATGATCCACAGCCACGCGTAGAACGCGAGCCCTGCGCCGCCGGCGAAAGCAGCCACCACCATGCCGATCCGGACCATGCGCACCGGCCAGCCAAGATGGACCGCCAGGCCGGAGCAGACACCGGCGATCACGCGGTCGCTGCTGCGGACCAGAGGTGTGCGGACAGGGGCTGTGGTCATGCATCAATCCAAACACGGATCAGGGTTCCCGGGTCCCGTTGTGAGGGTGAACCCGGGGTAAGTCAGGGACAGCTCAGGGTGTTCCCCAATAGAGGACTGACCAGCATAAACGGCAGTATCGAAGTATGAACTCGCAGAACCCCAACCCCAATGAAGGCCAGCAGCCGGGCACCCCGTCCGAGGGCAGCACCGGCCAGGAATCGGAACTCCCCGCAGGGCCGGAAAAGACCGCGGCGGAAAACACGGAACCGGAAAGCCACACTGCGCCGGAGAATCCCACGGAGCCGCTCTTCCCGTCTCCCGCAAACGGCGCTCCGGCGTATTCCGCTCCCGGCTACGGCCGTGCCGCACAGCCGCTGAACTTCTTCGACTGGATCCGAAGCCACGGCATACACCGGGGACGTGACCGCTGGATCGGCGGCGTCTCGAGCGGCATCGCGGAAAGGATGGGCATCGATCCCCTGATCGTGCGCGGCGTCTTCATCGTGCTGACGCTGTTCGCAGGGATCGGCGTCCTCCTGTACGGCCTCGGCTGGGCTCTGCTGCCGGAGCCTGATGGCCGCATCCACACCCAGGAGGCGGGCGCCGGCCGCTGGAGCACGGGCATGACGGGGGCGCTCATCACCTCGATCATCGGCCTCACCGGCATGGGCGGCGGCTTCTGGGGATGGGGCCACGACGGCTTCGGCTTCTTCTGGGCGCTGTTCTGGATCGGCGGCGTCATCTACCTCATCTACTTCCTGACCCAGCGCAACAAGAACCGCACTGGTGCAACGATGAACGGCACCACCGGCGGCCGGTCGGCCTACGGCTACGCTGGCACCGGCAGCGCACCCGCGGCTGCATCCTCCGCATCTCCGTCCTCCACATCACAGTTCCAGGCGTCCACCTTCGCTGCCGGAAGCCATACGCCCACCCAGCCCTACACGGTGCCGCCGACTCCGGACGCCATCCCGTCCTACAGCTCTGCAACCCCGTACGGCTCCACAGCCCGTTACGGTGGCGGCATCCCGCCACGCCGGCCCGCTCCGGTCCCGACGCCGGCACCCAAGCCGCGGCCGAGCGGCCCGGGCGCGCCAGCAGTGGCCATTACCGCCGGACTGGCGCTGCTGGCGGGCGGCACGCTCAAGGCGCTCGACGCCGGCAACCTGATTGATCTCGGCGACTCGGCCAACGCCGTGGTCTGGGCAGCCGGTGCAGCGGTCCTTGGCCTGGGCATCCTGCTGGCTGGGATGCGCGGCAGGACCTCGGGTGTTCTCGGGTTCTTCGCCGTGGTGGCGCTCATAGTCGGCGGCATCTTCAGCGCCGTGCCCAACGGTGACCGGTTCCGCTTCCAGAATGCGGATTGGAACCCGGCCACCATCGAACAGGCCCGCCAGGGCTTCCAGATCACCGGAGGCCGCGGAACTGCGGACCTGACCGGCCTGAACCTCAACCCGCCGCTGGGCACCGACGTCGTAATTCCCCTCGACGCCACAGCCAGCAATGTGACGGTCGTGATTCCGCGCACCGTGCCGGTGGATGTCCGGGCCGACATGACCCTGGGGAACCTGAACGAGGGCGCGGACAGCCGAAGCGGCATCACTTCCCGGCAAAGCAGCTACAACTCGGACAAGCCCGGGGCCCGGCTGATCCTCCAGATCGACGGCACCGTGAGCAACGTAACCATCCAGGAAGGAAACTGACATGAGCAGTTTTGATCCGTCACAAACAAACCCCGCACCCAAACCGCCCGCCGCGGGCAACAATGAACCCGCCGAAGCGCCCGCACGGGTGGGCACCATCGTCTGGGGACTCGTGGTCCTCGCCCTGGCCGTCCTGATCACCGTCTCCCAGCTGGGGATCGTGGTCCTGAACGGGACATATGTGCTGATCGGCCTGATGATCGGGGCCGGGGCCGCGCTGGTGATCGGCGGGCTGCTCTCGGCACGGAAACGTGACAACAGCACAACAAACGGGAAGTCTTAAGCCATGGAAAAGTTCTACAGCATTGTCAGGGGCATTGGCCTGAAGCGCGGACCCCAGCGCTGGCTGGGCGGCGTGTGCGGCGGAATCGCCGAGAAGCTGAACGTGGACGTGGCATTCGTCCGGATCGGTTTCCTCATCTTTTGCCTGCTGCCGGGCCCGGCCGTCGTGTTCTACCTGGCGGCGTGGCTGATCCTGCCGGACCAGAAAAACTCGATCGCGCTTGAGTCCTTCCTCGAAAAGCGCGGCACAGGCCGGTAGCAACCGCGGGCCGGTATTGAACGCCCCGCCAGCAGCCGCCGTCGTCCGTTTATGCAGTGCCCCCATTCCCACCGGAACGGGGGCACTGTGCCGTCCCGGCCCTTACCCGCCCCGGTGTCCGGGCCCCGGCCCCCGGACCCCCGGGGCTGTAACCGTTTGTGTCCTACCCCACACTCCGCACTAGAATCTCTAATTGAGCTCAGCGTGGCGCTCTGCCCGTAAAACCTTCGAACCAGGATTTGAGCCAAGAAAATGAAAATCGGAATCCTCACCAGCGGCGGCGACTGCCCCGGACTTAACGCGGTTATCCGCGGCGCCGTCCTCAAAGGCATTGCCATCCACGGCCACGAATTCGTGGGGTTCCTCGACGGCTGGCGCGGAGTGGTTGAGGGTGACGTCATCCCCATCCCCCGTACCCTTGTCCGCGGTATTGCCAAGCAGGGCGGCACCATCCTGGGCACGTCCCGCACCAACCCGTTCGAGAACGGCGGCGGCCCGGACGTCATCAAAGCCCACATGGACCGGCTGGGGATCGACGCCATCATCGCCATCGGCGGCGAAGGAACCCTAGCGGCCGCCAAGCGCCTCACCGACGCCGGCCTGAAGATCGTCGGCGTCCCCAAGACCGTTGACAACGACCTCGACGCCACGGACTACACCTTCGGCTTCGACACGGCCGTGCAGATTGCCACCGAGGCCATCGACCGGCTGCGGACAACCGGCGAATCCCACCACCGCTGCATGATCGCCGAGGTCATGGGCCGCCACGTCGGCTGGATCGCCCTGCACGCAGGCATGGCCTCGGGCGCACACGCCATCCTGATCCCGGAGCAGAAGACCAGCATCGAGCAGATCACCAAATGGGTGACCGAGGCCCATGACCGTGGCCGCGCGCCGCTGGTGGTGGTAGCCGAGGGGTTCGTGCCGGAGCACATGGAATCGCCGCACTCCGAACGCGGGCTGGACACCTTCGGCCGGCCGCGCCTGGGCGGGATCGCCGACCAGCTGGCCCCGGAAATCGAAGCCAGGACCGGCATCGAGACCCGCGCCACCATCCTGGGCCACATCCAGCGCGGCGGCGTCCCGTCCGCTTTCGACCGCGTCCTGGCCACCCGGCTGGGCATGGCCGCCGTCGACTCCGTGGTCGAAGGCCGCTGGGGCACCATGGTGTCGCTGAGCGGCACCGACATTGACCACGTGGCGTTCGAAGCCGCACTGGGCAAGCTCAAGACCGTTCCGCAGCACCGCTATGACGAGGCCGCGGTCCTCTTCGGCTAAGCCGGACCACGGCTGCTTCTCTCAGTGCGAACGTACAGTTGTGGCCCCTGATTCTCCGGAGTCAGGGGCCACAACTGTACGTTCGCGCCTGATGGGCGGCAGGGATCGGTAGGCTGGGATCATGAGTCTTGACCCCGGATCCGCCGCCATCATCCAGCTTGCCTGGTCGCGCCGCCTGGGGCTCGACGACGGCGCTTTCGCCAGCGCGCTGGAAACCGGCGAGCGGATCACCAGGGTTGACGACTCCGCGCACTCGGTCGAGTTCGTGCGGCTGTTCGGCAGCTCGGCCCTGGTGGGCCCGCAGTGGGCATTGGATGCCGCGGCAGGCATTTCCGATGAGGAGATGGCCCAGCACGTCACCCTGCTGACCATCACCCGCAGGCACGGCGGCCACGGCAAGGGCTCCGCGGCTCTCTTCTTCGCCGACGACCTGCCGCTGCTGCAGCCCGCGGAGGAGCTGACGGTGTCGCACGGCAACCCTGAGGCCATCGAACTTGAGGGCCTCTGCCCGCCGGATGACGTAAACGAGGTGGGCCTCTCCGACCTCGAGAGCCGGTACACCCTCATGCACGACGACGAGGGGCAGCGCGCCCCGGTTGCCTGCGGCGCCTACTCCGAATGGGAAGGCATCCTGGCCAACATGGGGGTTCTCGTTGCCCCGGAGTGGCGCCGCCGCGGACTGGGATCGCTCGCGGCCTCAGTGGCCGCCCATGAAGCCCTGGCCGCGGGGCTGACGCTGCAGTGGCGCACCGACGTCAGCAACAAGGGCTCGCTGGCCACGGCACGCAGCCTGGGCTTTTCCACCGGCGGCATCCAAACCAGCGTGCTGCTCGGCTAGCCGCCCCCAAGCCGCTAGCGCGTTGTCGCCTCCGCGTCCTGACCGGCGGCGGGCTGCTGCCCGCCCCAGCCCTGGACCGCCTTGGGCCGGGCGAAGAACAGGGCCACCGCGGCGCCGAGCACGATCACCGCCGCGGGCAGCATGATCGACTGGCCCATCGCCGTCGAGAAGCCGTCATGGAGGGCGGGAGGCAACTGGCCGCCGGCTTCACCACCGCTCCCGGGCGTCCCGCCCGGTGCCGCCGGAAGTTCCGCGGCAAGCCGGGCCTGCATCAGCACGGCGATGGCGGCACTGCCGAGGACGGCACCCATCTGCCGCGTGGTGTTGTACACGCCGGCGCCGGCACCCGCCTGGCGTGGCGGCAGGTTGCGGGTGGCCGTTGAACTCAGGGGCGCCCAGATGCCTGCGTTCGCGAAGCCGAGCACCGCGCTGGGCAGGAGGAACAGCCACACCGGCGTGTCCGGATGCATGAGTGCTGAATTCCAGAACAGCGCCACCGCCATGAGGAGCAGGCCGGTGGACGTTATGTATTTCGGGTTCACGCGATCGATGATCCTGCCCACCAGGGGGGCCAGACCGCCGGAAATCAGCGCCATCGGCACCATCATGAGGGCCGACTGCGTCGGCGTCATGCCGCGTACCATCTGGTAGTAGAAGATCAGCGGCAGGCCGAAGGCCGTGACCGTGAAGCCCACCGTGGTGATCCCGATGTTGGCCAGCGAGAAATTGCGGTCCTTGAAGAGACCCAGCGGGAGCAGCGGTTCACCTTTATTAACCGCCTGCCAACCGACGAATAGCGCCAGCACTACGATTCCGCTGATTATCAGGCCCCAGACTGTCACCGGACCGGTTATGGTTCCCCAGTTGTAGGTTTCGCCTTCCTGAAGACCAAAGACGAGGAGGAAAAGCCCGACGGCGCTCAGCACCACGCCGGGGATGTCGAACCTGTGCGGGTGGGTGGTCAGGGACGGCACCAGGCGCCAGGCGAGGATGAAGCCAACGATCCCGATGGGGACATTGATGAAGAAGATCCATTCCCAGCCAAACCCGTCCACCAGCACCCCACCGAGGATCGGGCCCACCAGCGTGGCCACGCCGGCAGTGGCACCCCACAGCCCCATGGCAGCGCCGCGCCGGTCCGGCGGGAAAATGCGCGTGATCACGGCCATGGTCTGCGGGGTCATCAGCGCTGCGCCGAGTCCCTGGAGAACGCGCGCAGCGATCAACATCTGGACGTTGCCGGAGAGCCCGCACCAGAGCGACGCGAGCGTGAAGACGACGAGCCCGGACAGGTAGAGCCGCTTGGGCCCGAACCTGTCGCCGAGCCTGCCGGTGATCAGCAATGGCACGGCATAGGCCAGCAGATACGCGCTGGTGACCCAGATGACGGCGTTGATGTCCGTATCCAGCCCCTCCATGATGCGCGGGTTTGCCACCGAAACGATCGTGGTGTCGATCAGGATCATGAAGAACCCGATGACGAGGGACCAGAGTGCAGGCCAGGGCCTGTTGACGTTCTCCAAAAGCTCAGCCCAGCAATTCCAGGATGTCGGCGCGGGCGAACATCTGGGCGGCGGCACGCGCGGAGGGGGTGCCGGCGTCGGGATCTGCTCCCGCGTCAAGCAGCACCCGGGCGACGTCCGAGTAGCCCTTGAAAACGGCGCCGGCCAGCGGGGTCTGCCCGCGGTCGTTGGCAGCGTTGGCGTCACCGCCGTGGTGCAGGATCAGTTGCACGGTCTCGGCAAAGCCGTGGTACGCGGCGAGCATGAGCAGCGAGTCGCCCGCGGAGTTGGTCAGCGTGGCCGGCGCGCCGGCGTTGAGGTAGCTGCGCAGCAGCTCGGTCTCGCCATTGCGGGCGGCATCGAAGAGGGTATGCGCCAGGGCGAGGGTTTCCTCATCCGGCTGCTGCGGAGCCTGGTCCCCGGGCGCGGTGGAGTCTGTCATTTGTGGGTCCCCCTCAGGAATCCTGTCTGCCTTCCGACCACCTGGCCGGCGTCGGGCGCCACGATCACTTCCTGCGCGGCTGTGTACGGTTCGTCCCCGTCCATTACCGTCAGTATTTCATCCGGGGCGACCGAACGCTTGATGACTGCCAGCGCGATGGGGCCCATCTCGTAGTGCTGCGCCACAGACGTCACGGCGCCAACCTTGCGCTCCCCCACCCGGACCTCGCTGCCGGCGGCCGGCAAGGTGTGCTGGGAACCGTCGAGCTGCAGGAACACCAGGCGCCGCGGCGGGTGGCCAAGGTTGTGCACGCGCGCGATCGTCTCCTGGCCTTTGTAGCAGCCCTTGGCCAGGTGCACGGCGGTGCGCAGCAGGTCCAGTTCATGCGGAATGGTTTTGTCGTCCGTTTCGGCGCCAAGCCGCGGACGCCAGGCAGCCACGCGCAGGGCTTCGGCGGAGAGGACACCCGCGAGCTTGCGGTCCCCCACCGTCTGCTCGAGCTCCGCCGCGGGCACCAGATATTCGAACCACGGGCGTTCGGCGCCCGGGTGCGTGTCCTCGGGGACCACGGAGTAGGCGTACCCTCCCGCCCCGACGTGCGGCCAAGGGTCCTGCCACACCTGCAGGCCAGCCCATTCAGGCACGGCCTTGGTGGATCCCACCACTGCCCAGCCGGCCGACACGTCCGCCACCTCGACCCGGAGCATGAATTTCATCCTGGTCAGCCACTCGGCCAGGGGACCCGCTTCGGCCGCCTCGACGATCAGCCAGGTGGTCCCGCCGTCGTCCACCACGCGCGCGTCGAATTCAATGCGGCCGTGCACACTCAGGAGCAGCAGCTCGCTGGACTCACCGGGCTGGAGATTCGTGACCTGCTGGGAGGACAGCGTGTTAAGCCAGCTCAGGCGGTCCGGTCCGGTGACCGTCACCACGCCGCGGTGGGAAAGATCGACGACGGCGGTCCCGGCAGCGAGGGCGCGCTGCTCCCGCAGCGGTTCGCCGTAGTGGGACGCGACGCCGGCGTCGGCGCCGCCCGCTTCAACGGCGCCAGGGCGCGACAGCAGAGGGCTCTTGGTAGTCATATGAAGGGGAACGTCCTTGGCTGGGAGGGTATTCCGGCCACCTAGCGGTACTCCGGGTTTTCGAAACCAAACTTGGTTCCGGCCTTCCATTCTTCCGGAAGGTTGCCATAGGCGGGAATTCCGCCGGCATCCTTGAGCGTCCGTGCCAGATGCAGGAGATTCCACGTCATGAACGTGGTGTTCCGGTTCGTAAAGTCGCTCTCCGGACCGCCCGAACCCTCATCCAGGTAGCTGGGTCCCGGCCCGACGGGGCCGATCCAGCCCGCGTCGGCCTGCGGCGGGATGCTGAAGCCGATGTGCTGCAGGCTGTAGAGGACGTTCATGGAACAGTGCTTGATGCCGTCCTCGTTGCCGGTGATCAGGCAGCCGCCCACCTTCGGGTAGAAGGCCCACTGGCCCTTATCGTTGAGCTGCCCCGAATGGGCGTAGAGCCGTTCGATGAGCTTCTTGGTCTGCGAGGAGTTGTCCCCCAGCCAGATGGGTCCGGCCACCACCACGATGTCCGCGTCCCTGACGGCCGGGTACAGTTCCGGCCATTCATCGGTTGCCCAGCCGTGCTCGCGCATGTCCGGGTACACGCCGCTGGCGATGTCGTGGTCGACGGTCCGGATGACCCGGGTGGCCACGCCCTGCTTCTCCATGATCAGCCGGCTCACTGTGATCAGGCCCTCGGTATTGCTCGTCTCCGGCGAACGCTTGAGCGTGCCGTTGAAGTACAGGGCTTTGAGGTCGCTGTAGTCAGCCGGGGGCTGGGACTCATCCATCGGACACTCCATCGGGTTGCTGCGGACTCAGGCATGGAGACCTGAGGCCAAAGTAGCCGAAAGGAGCGCCGCCGAACAGGGTTTCGGAGCAGCGGGGTTGGCCCCGCGGTCAGGTGACCTTATTAAGGAACGCCGAGGCGTGTGCCTCCAGGCCATTGCCCGGTTCCGCAGCCCCAGCGCTTCCCGACGGGCTGCCGGTAGCGACGTCCCACCGCCAGAGCAGGTTGCCCTCGACCAGCCCGAAGATCCGGGTGGCCGCACTGTAGTCCTTGGAGTGGCTGCCACGCATCACCATGTCGGTGCTGAGCTGGATCTGCGGACCCTTGATCTGCCCGTAGTACAGCTCCGAGATTCCACCCGGGTGGCTGATCGACACCGAGATGTCGAAACCGCCATCCTTGTTGCGGAGGGCCTCAACCTCGTCGGCGCTTTTCAGCACTGGCACGATGTCCCCGGGAACCAGGCCGGGGCCGCTGTCGGCCTCCAACTGTTTGCGCTCCAGGGCCCAAAATCCGGTCTCAACTGTGAGCGGCCGGAGCTTGGTGCCGTCCTCGTCGGTCAGCCAGCTTTCCGCACGGTATTGCAGGTACGGCAGACCGTTGTGGGTGAAGGAAACATGCTGCAGAAAGTGCTCTGAACTTTCATCACCGGCCCCGAGCCGGCCACGGCCCTCCCACTCACCGATGAGCCAGGACAGGGGAACCAGTTCGGGGGTCAGGTCTGTAGGAATTTCAATAGGCACAGCCGCTACCTCTCGAAACTGCTGAGCAGGGGTTTACCGCTGTCCTTTGAACAGCCGGTAGACAACAAAACCGGCAAACCAGGCCATGGAAAGGCTGGCAACGCCGAGCAGGACAAGGAAGAAGATTTCAAATGCAAGTACGGACATGATGCCATCCTAACCCGTCAGGAGATGAGTAGTTTGTCTATGAAGTAGGCGAGCGATCCGACCGCCGAAATCGGCGCCAGGCCCATTCCCAAAGCGGCCGGAAAGTTCAGCGGAGCACCCCGGAGAGTCACGAGCCGGCGGAAACTGACCAGGACCGCCCCGACCACCACACCGAACACGGCCGCGGGCAAAACGGCGATGTCGGAGAACACCAGGCCGGCGAGCGGCCCGGCTAGTCCGGCCAGGGTGATGCCCAGGGGCGCAATGATCCGGTCCGGCCACCGGATGAGGCCGGCGAACAGCGCGACGGCGGCACTGATGCCGGCCACCAGCACCATCTCCTTGACACCGTTGAACCGGGCGCTGGCGATCCATCCGGAGCCCAGGCAGGAGAGGAGGACGCCCACGCTGCAGCCGAGTGTCGACTCGAGGCGCTGCGCCTGGCCGGTGCCGCGGACCAGCTGGACAAGGAACACGGCGGTGACGCCCAGGGCAATGAAGCCGGGCGTCCAGTTGAGGTAGCCCGGGGCGGCGGCGAAGGTGGCAGCAAGGGCCGAGCCGGCCCCTGACAGTCCGATCACGGCCGCGAGGGTTTTCTTGGCCGGGATTCCCAGGTAGTGGGGCCAGCCGACGCCGATCCCCAGGGCAAAAAGCACGGCAACCGCGAGGAGGACGTCCGGAGTCCGGAAGACGCTGGCCACCAGCGTGGCCAGGCCCGCCAGGCCAACGACTCCAATGCTCCATGACTGGAGCGTCCGGCCCGCAGCGACAGGAGCGCTGACCTCGGGGGCAGGCCGTGGCGTACTCATCTCGGACTCTGCACTCAAATCTGCTGCGACCTCATCCTGGCTGTGCCGTTGACGGGCAGGGGCTCGGCCCCCTGACGGTTTCAATCCTGCCCTATGTGACCGCCATATGTCGTAAACAAGGCGCGCGGGTACGCCTCATCCGTGTCCGTCAGGGAGCCGTTGGGTATACTCAGACATCAGCTCAGTCGCCCAACGATGCGCGGACAGCCCCTTGGAGGAATAATGTCGCACATCCTGTTACTGACCAACAGCACCGGGTCATCGGTGGACATTCTGCCTGCCCTGGAGCTCCTGAACCACCGGGTGCACATCCTTCCCGCCGAGCCCACCGCCCTACTCGAGACAGATCCCTGCGACATCGTCCTCCTGGACGCGCGCAAAGACCTCGTGGGCGCCCGCTCCCTGACCCAACTCCTGAAGGCCACCGGACTCAGCGCACCTCTGGTGCTGATCCTCACCGAGGGCGGCATGGCGGCCGTTTCCTCAGCCTGGGCCGTCGATGACATCGTGCTCGACTCGGCCGGCCCCGCCGAGGTGGAGGCACGAATCCGCCTCTCTGTCGCCCGGGCTGTACCAGAGCAGGACGAGGCTCCCTCCGAGATCCGGGCTGCCGGCGTCGTTATTGACGAGGCGAGCTACACGGCGCGCGTCAACGGTGCGGCACTGAACCTGACCTTCAAAGAATTCGAACTCCTGAAGTACCTGGCGCAGCACCCCGGCCGGGTATTCACCCGGCAACAGCTCCTCACCGAAGTCTGGGGCTACGACTACTACGGCGGCACCCGGACCGTGGACGTCCACGTCCGGCGGCTGCGCGCCAAGCTGGGCGCCGACCACGAGAACCTGATCAGCACGGTGCGCAACGTGGGCTACCGGCTCACGCTAATCCGCCAGCAGGAGGACGAACTCACCGAGGCGTAGGCCTCAGGCGGACCCCCTCTGCGGCCGCAGAGTGCCTCTACCCCGGCACAACCTCAGCAGAAATACAGAATGGCCCGGCTCACCAGAGCCGGGCCATTCTGCGTTTCTACTTATGAGTGGAGGACATACGGGTCGAACGTATCGAGGCCACCCCAGTGGTGGATCCCCCTCGCAACCTGCCATGAATGCCGGCTGAGGTAACGACTATACGGGGCGCCACGGCCTGTTCCAAATCGGGCGTGCGCGGGTCGCGTCCGTATAGCCTTACAGCATGAGTCCTGCGCACCCGGAGAACTGGCCCGTCCTTGTCATCAAGGGCGGGGTGGATGAAGAGCAGCTGCGGGATGTCCGCGCCCTGCTCGCCGCCGCCGAGGAATCGGACGGCAATCCGCCCATTTCCGAACAGACCCTCGTGACCATGCGCGCGGCTGACACAGGCCCGCACACGCTGCTGACCCTTGCCCTCTACGCCCCGGATGAGAGGTCGGACCCCGCCACGGCACAGGACCTGGCCGGCTTCGCCGTGGTCGTCGAGGAGCCGGACGGGACAGGCGTGCTGGAAATCGCAGTGCACCCCAGCTATCGGAACCAGGGCGTGGCAGACCGGCTGGCCAGCACGCTCAAGTCGTCGCGCGGTCTCGACGGGCTCAGGGCCTGGTCGCACGGCAACCATGAGGCCGCCGCGGACCTGGCCGCCCGGTACGGCTATGGCCCGGTTCGGGAACTGTGGAAGATGCGGCTCACCACCGCCGCCGCTGACCTGCCCGACGTCGGTCTTCCGGACGGCGTCTCGATCCGCGCCTTCGTGCCGGGCCAGGACGAAGAGGCCTGGCTCGTGGCCAACCGTGAAGCGTTCGCGCACCACCCGGAGCAAGGATCCCTGACCAGGGCCGACCTGCAGGCCCGGATGGAAGAACCCTGGTTCGACCCCGCCGGTTTCCTGCTGGCCGAGGGCCGGGACGGGCGGCTCCTGGGCTACCACTGGACCAAAGTGCATCCACGGCACGGGACACACCCTGCCATCGGCGAGGTGTACGTGGTGGGCGTTACTCCGGCCGCCCAGGGCATGGGCCTGGGCAAGGCGCTGACCATCGCCGGGATCCGGCACCTCCAGCAGCAGGGCCTGCACGCCGTCATGTTGTACACGGATGCGGACAACACTCCGGCTGTCTCGCTGTACCGGCGACTGGGCTTCACACGCTGGGACATGGACGTGATGTACGGGCCGGTTGAGGGGCGTTAACCGGCTCTTTGACGCTTGGTCCGGCCGTCCCGAAATCTTCGGGTCCCGGACCCGTGAATGCTTGTAAGGTTGAAAATAAACCCGCCAGTACTCAAGGAGAGCGCATGCAACCGGAATCCGCCGGAACAGCCACCACCGAAATCAAGGCTGCCCCTGCGCGCGCCCGGTTCGGCTCCTCCGAAGTGCCGGCCTCCCGCGCCACGCAGGACCGGATCGATATCCCTGAGTTCGCTGCCATCCTGGAGCCGGACGGGGAGATCAGCCCGGACCGGTTCCTGGACCGCGAGCTGAGCTGGCTAGCGTTCAACGCCCGGGTTCTCGAATTGGCAGAAGACCCCGATCTGTACCTGCTGGAGCGCGTCAACTTCCTCTCGATCTTCGCCTCCAACCTCGACGAATTCTTCATGGTCCGCGTGGCCGGCCTGAAGCGCCGCATCGCCACCGGGCTGGCCGTCCCCTCCCCGGCCGGGCTAAGCCCCGTCCAGGTCCTGGAACAGATCGGCGAGGCAGCCCACCGCCTGCAGCAGCGGCATGCCCAGGTCTACGCCGAGCAGATCCGGCCGGCCCTGGCCTATGAGCACATCCACCTCATGCACTGGGACGAGCTCGACGACGAAGCCCGGCACCGGCTCAGCGCCATGTTCGCGGAGAAGGTCTTCCCGATCCTCACCCCGCTGGCCGTGGACCCCGCCCACCCCTTCCCCTACATCTCGGGCCTTTCCCTGAACCTGGCCGTGGTGGTCCGGAACCCGGTCAGTGACAAGGAGCTGTTCGCCCGCGTCAAGGTGCCGGACCAGCTGCCCCGCCTGATCTCCATCGATGGCCCCCGGGCCGGCTCGGTGCCCGGCCGCGTGGCACGGTTCATCGCCCTCGAGGAAGTCATCGCCGTCCACCTGGACCAGCTTTTCGCCGGCATGGAGGTCCTGGAGCACCACACCTTCCGTGTGACCCGCAACGAGGACGTCGAGGTGGAAGAGGACGACGCCGAGAACCTCCTGCAGGCGCTTGAGAAGGAACTGCTGCGCCGCCGGTTCGGCCCGCCCGTCCGGCTCGAGGTCACCAACGACATCAACCCGAACATCCGCGCACTGCTGATCCGCGAGCTCGGCGTGGACGAGTCCGAGGTCTACTCCGTTCCGGCGCCTCTTGACCTGCGCGGCTTGTCCGTGATCGGCGGCATCGACCGTGCGGACCTGCATTACCCCAAGCACGTGCCCCACACCTCGCGGTACCTGAACGAGTCCGAGACGTCCAAGGCCGCGAACGTCTTCGCCGCGATGCGCCGCCGCGACATCCTGCTGCACCACCCCTATGATTCGTTCTCCACGTCCGTGCAGGCGTTCCTGGAACAGGCGGCGGCGGACCCCAAGGTGCAGGCTATCAAGCAGACCCTGTACCGCACCTCGGGCGACTCCCCCATTGTCGACGCCCTGATCGATGCTGCCGAGGCGGGCAAGCAGGTGCTGGCCCTCGTGGAGATCAAGGCCCGTTTCGACGAGCAGGCGAACATCTCATGGGCCCGCAAGCTGGAGCAGGCCGGCGTCCACGTGGTCTACGGCATCGTGGGCCTGAAGACCCACTGCAAGCTCTCCCTCGTGGTCCGCCAGGAGGTGGACGGGCTGCGCCGCTACTGCCACATAGGAACCGGCAACTACCACCCGCGGACTGCGCGCTACTACGAGGACCTCGGACTCCTGACCGCTAACGAGCAGGTGGGCGAGGACCTGTCCAAGCTGTTCAACCAGCTGTCCGGGTACGCCCCCAAGTCGACCTTCAAGCGGCTCCTGGTGGCCCCGCGGTCCGTGCGTTCGGGACTGATCGACAGGATTGAAACCGAAATCCGCAATGCCCGCGCCGGCATCCCCGCGCGGGTGCAGATCAAGGTGAACTCCATGGTGGATGAGTCCATCATCGATTCCCTGTACCGCGCTTCCCAGGCAGGCGTGAAGGTGGACGTCATTGTCCGCGGCATCTGCTCCCTGCGCCCCGGCATCCCCGGGCTGAGCGAGAACATCACGGTCCGCTCCGTCCTTGGCCGCTTCCTTGAACACTCGCGCGTGTTCGCCTTCAGCAACGGAGGCGACCCCGTCGTGTACATCGGCTCGGCGGACATGATGCACCGCAACCTGGACCGCCGGGTGGAGGCGCTGGTGCAGCTGTCCGGGGGCGAAGATACCGCCTACGTCCTGGACCTGATGCGCCGGTACATGGACCCCGAGACGTCCAGCTGGCACCTGGACAGCGACGGCGAGTGGACCCGCCACCACATCGGCGACGACGGCAGGAAGCTGGACGACGTCCAATCCTGGCTCCTGGCATCACGCTCCCGGCAGCGCGCCGTCGCCCGGCGGTAGGAATCCGGCCTTTGAAGAGCAGCGACTCACCCATAGCGGACCAGACCGACCACCCGGGCGAGCCGGTCGCCGTCACGGCCGCCGGCGCCCTGCCTTGGCGCGTCAAGAAGGACCAGCTGGAGGTCCTCCTGATCCACCGGCCCCGGTACGACGACTGGTCCTGGCCCAAGGGCAAGCTCGACCCCGGCGAAACTGTGCCCGAGTGCGCGGTCCGCGAGGTGGAGGAGGAGATCGGCCTCGTGGCGCCGCTGGGCATCCCCCTCCCGCCCATCCACTACCATGTCTCCGCCGGGCTGAAGGTTGTGCACTACTGGGCCGTTGAGGTCACCGGCAATTCCCTGCGGCCCGACGGCAAGGAAGTGGACAGCGTCATGTGGTGCGCACCGGAGCGTGCGGCCGCGCTGCTGTCCAACCCGTCAGACCGGGCGCCGCTGGAATACTTGGCGGCGGCCCACGCCCGCAAGGAACTGCAGACCTGGCCGCTCGTCATCGTGCGCCATGCCAAGGCCAAACCGCGATCGTCGTGGACCAAGGCAGAAGGCGAACGGCCCCTGGCAGCCACCGGCATCCGCCAGGCCCAGGCCGTGCACAGGCTGCTAAAGGCGTGGAAGCCCATGCGGGTAGTCAGCAGCCCGTGGCTGCGCTGCGTGGCGACCATCGCTCCCTACGTCAAGTCAGCGGACGCCAAGGTGAAACTCGTGGATGCGCTGACGGAGCACCGGCATGCCCGCAACCCCAAAAAGACCGCTGCCGTCGTGGACGCATTGTTCGACAAGCAGCGCGCAGTGGTGCTGTGCACGCACCGGCCGGCCCTCCCCACCGTGCTGGGCCAGCTCGCCGGCTACATGACCCCGCGGCTTAAGGGCCTGCTGCCGGTGGCGGACCCCTACCTCGCCCCGGGGGAAATGATCATCTGTCACGTAGCGCACGGCAGTAAGAGCAGGATCGTGTCAGTGGAGCAGTTCAAACCCTTTGACGACTGAGTCTCCACCGCCGTCCAGGTGTCCCGCTTGACCCCGCTATCTTTGTATCAAATACTTGATACAAAGATAGCGGGTCGGGATCAGGCGCTTCGGGATCAGGCGTTTCGGGATCAGGCGTTTGAGGATCATTGGGGGATCTGATGCCAATACTGTTTGAGCTGCCGCCCATGGCGCTGCTGGGACCGCTGCTGGCTGCAATGGGGATTTACGGGTTATTGCGCTGGGTTGTCTGGGCGCCGGGCGGCGGCACCTCGCCCAGGTCCATTTCAGACCACGCGCTCTGGGTGGGCGTCATCGGCTGGCTGGCGAGCACATTACAGGGAGCAGCGAACGCGGGCATCATCCCCTCCAGCCCGCAGACGCCGTCGCTCCAGCAGCCTGCGGACATCCTGGAGGCGCTGGCCTGGCCGGTAGTCGGTTGCCTCGGTGTCCATGCGCTGGGCCAGCTTAGCTATCCGGGTCCACGTGGTTCGCGCCGGCTGGCAACCCTCTCCGTCCGGCGGGTCAGGGACTTTCTGCCCTGGAAGCTCGCCTGGACGACGCTCGGCATTTTCGCCGCCTCCGCCGCAACCGTCACATGGGCAGCCATGCAGCCGGCGTACCGTCCGGTGCCGCCTGCTACTCCGCCGGACGGCGCTACCGGCCCCAGCTTCTTCGATGACGGACGGATTCCCGGCACAGAACTGGCCGCCTGCCTGGCTACCGCGCTGCTTCTGCTCGCGGCCGGTACCGTTCTGGTGCTGTGGCTGATTTCCCGCCGCCGGCAGCTGGAAGCCCTGGATGCCGGCGACAACGCCCTCCTCCGCACGATCGCGATGAACCGGCTGCTGCGGACTGTCTCCACCATTGCCGCGGGGCTCGCGGCCATCGCCGGCAACTTTGCGTCCCGTCCGGAGCCGGCAATTGCCACCTCATGGACCAACCCCGTCGGGCTGGTGGCCCCCGTGGTGCTGTTCGTGATGTGGCTGTGGCAGCCGCCCCAGCTGGCAAGCCTCCGGCCCCGCAAAGCCCAAATCCGCCGGGCTTCGTCTTCCGGCCGGAAGAGCGTCCGGAACCTCCGTAGCGCGAAGCATCCGGCCGCAGTGCTCACCGTGTCGCTCGGCGCACTCCTCGGACTGGCCGCGGTGGCGCCGGGGATGGCAGTCCTGTTCTTTCTGGGCTCCACGAATCCGGCCCGTGCCACCGTGATCTCGGCTGTGATGGCCGGGTGCGTCCTGCTGGCCATCCTGGCCGGGGAGCTGCTCCTCGAACGGAATTACGGCGCCGCCTCTGCAGTGCGGAGCTGGCCCGTCCAGCCGGTGGCGCCCGCCCTCCTCACCGCCACGATCATTGGCCTGCTGCTGCTGGCAGTCGTGACGGTGATGACCGCCGTCGGAGAAGCAGCACTTCGGTCCGGAACGCCAGTGATCCCGGGCTGGATACCGACGGCGGCGGCCACTGCCGCCGTCGCTGTCACGGCTGTGCCCGCCATCCAAGCCGTTCGCCGGCGCCGCGGCATCGTCACCTTGGAGGACGGACTGGACGCGGCGCTGCGCGCCGTCACGCTCAACAGGATCGTGCGGATTCTGGCCGCCTTCCTGCTGGCACAGGCGGGTGGCCTGCTGATAGCGGCACACCGGGCATGGGGTGCGCTGCTGGGAACGCAGACGGTTCCGGCCGAAGTGTGGCAAGGAGCCGCGGCCGCCACCGGGTACGTGCTGGTGGCAGCCGCCGTGGTGCTTTCCCTGATTCCCGTGACCGCTTTCGGCCCCAGGAGCGCACCCGCCGCCCGGCACGCACCGGTGGCACCTGCGCGATGACAGCGGGCATTTCGGTGGACCTGAGCTCCCCCACTCCCCCATACGAGCAGATCCGGCTGCAGATCAGCGCGCTGATCTCCGCGGGCGGGCTCATGGCCGGGACGCGGCTGCCGGCAGTCCGCAGCCTCGCGGCAGACCTGGGGCTTGCCGCCGGGACCGTCGCCCGCGCGTACAAGGAACTCGAACAGGCCGGGCTGATCGAGACCCGGCGCCGGAACGGAACCGTCGTCGTCGGGCTCCCGACATACCGTGGGCAGGACACCGGTGTGCCCGGCTCCGGAGGGGCCGATTCCATTACCGCCGGCCCCGGTGCGGCCGCAGCGGAACTGGGTGCCGCCGTCGAGCGTCTCATCCTGGCCGGAACCAAGGCGGGACTGCCCGACGAGGAGCTTCTCGCGCTGCTGCGCGCTGGTCTGCAGCGGCGCCCCGGCCCTGGCTCGTTGGAATAGGCCAGTCGAATAGACTGGACGGGTGAGCACCCCAACGCCCTATGAAGACCTTCTGCGCGACGTCATGGCCAACGGCACGCACAAATCAGACCGCACCGGCACCGGAACCAGCAGCGTTTTCGGCCGCCAAATTCGCTTTGATCTGGGCGAAAGCTTCCCGCTGATCACCACCAAGCGGGTGCACTTCAAGTCCGTTGCCGTCGAGCTGCTCTGGTTCCTCCGCGGCGACTCCAACGTTAAGTGGATGCAGGACCAGGGCGTGACCATCTGGAACGAGTGGGCCGATGCCGACGGCGAACTCGGGCCGGTCTACGGCGTCCAGTGGCGCAGCTGGCCCACGCCGGACGGCGGTCACATCGACCAGATCGCTGAGCTCGTGGAGAGCCTGAAGTCGAACCCGGACTCGCGCCGGCACATCGTCTCGGCCTGGAACGTGAGTGAGCTCAAGGACATGGCGCTGCCGCCCTGCCACGCGTTCTTCCAGTTCTACGTCGCGGACGGCAAGCTCTCCTGCCAGCTGTACCAGCGGTCTGCGGACATGTTCCTGGGCGTGCCGTTCAACATCGCTTCCTACTCACTGCTGACCTGCATGCTGGCCCAGCAAGCTGGTCTCGAACCGGGTGAATTCGTCTGGACCGGCGGCGATGTGCACATCTACGACAACCACATGGACCAGGTCCTGAAGCAGCTGGAACGGGAACCGTACGAGTACCCGCAGCTGAAGATCACCCGCAAGCCGGAATCGATCTTCGACTACACCCTGGACGACTTCGAAGTGGTGGGCTACCGGCACCACCCCACGATCAAGGCGCCGATCGCCGTATGAGCACGGGGGGCACTATGGATGCGCAGGCTTTCAGCGAGGATATCGCCGCAGGGATGTCCGGGATCGGACTCGTGTGGGCCCAGACGCCTGCCGGTGTCATCGGCAAAGACGGTGACATGCCGTGGAACCTGCCCGAGGACCTGAAACACTTCACCAAGGTCACCACGGGCCATCCCGTCATCATGGGCCGCAAGACCTGGCTGTCTTTCCCGGCGAAGTACCGCCCGCTGCCCAACCGAACCAACATCGTCATCACCCGGCAGGAGAACTGGGGCAGCTCGCCCGAGGCGGAGGGCGCCGTCGTCGTCAAATCCCTCGATGATGCCCTGCTGGAATCACAGTTCGCCCCAGGCTGCGAAGCGGTCTGGATCCTCGGCGGCGGTGAAATTTTCAAGGAGTCCACCGCCCTGGCCAACGTCGCTGTGGTCACCACCATCGATGTGGACGCCGACGGCGACACGTACGCCCCGGAGCTCGGCGACGACTGGGTGGCCGGCACATCCGTGCCCTCAGACGGCTGGCTGACGGGCGCCAACGGCACCCGCTACCGGTTCACCAAGTGGAACCGCTCGGAAGGTTAGAACATGCTGCGTAAACCCGAAACCCTCTTTGTGCTCGGCTACATGCTGCTGCCGCTGCTTGCCCTGCTGTCCGCGATTGTCGGGCTCACGATGATCCTGGGCGGCAACAAGATCGCCGGCATCATCGTCCTGGTGGTGGTGACGCAGATGTTTGCCTTCGGCGCCTTCTTTGCCCTGCGCGCCCGCAAGAGCGCGCTGCTGGAGGAGCCCGACCGCCAGTAGCGTCCGGGGTCCGGATGGGGAGTGCTGCCCATCGCGGCGGACTCAAGCGCGAACTAGAGTGATGGCTGGACTTAGCAGCAACCGTGCCCGTTTGGAACGGTCAGATTTTGGGGGACGATGTGACAGGTAATTTGTGGGGCGCCGACGTCGCGCAACTTCGCACACTCGCACAGCAGTTCGGGAATGTCTCCGACCATTTGATGCAGACGTCGTTGCAACTGACCAACCAGATCAACAGCAACCCTTCCTGGAAGGGCAACGATGCCACCCAGTTCCGTTCGGACTGGAACGGCAACCACAGGGCTCTTATCCAGCGGACGGTGCGCGCCCTCAAGGACGAATCCCGCAAGCTACTGGACAACGCCAACGAGCAGGAGAAGGCCAGCGACGCCGCCCCGGGCTCCGGCGGTGGGCCAATTCCTGGAGGCACCGGCGCGGGCGAGCCCGGCGGTTCCGGATCCGGATCGAAGGAGAATCCCTGGGGGCCGGACTGGCTGGCCAAGGGTTCGCCGTTCCGGGACTTTTGGGGGGCTCGCAGCCAGTTGAAGGCCGGCTTTGACTTGCCGAAGAATGTCTTTGGGCTCGCGGTCCTGGGACGCCAGGGAGCTGAGGTCCTTAAGGACGCTGCCGCATGGAAAGCCCTCCCGGGCCAAAGTATCACCTACAACCTCCTTGACTCTGGCTCGGATCTCCTGGGCGCCAAGAACCTCTTCAAGTACTTCCCGCCCCTCAGTAATTTTAGGAGTTTCTTCGAGGAGGCCCCCTTGCTTTTCAAAGGAAAAGGCCCTGTCCTGGAGGCCTTGGGCAAGGGTGGACTCGGCCGCGGGGTGGGGTGGCTGGGCGTTGGGCTCAACGGCCTTGACACCGCCAGGTACATCGCGGAAGGCAAAACCGGCGACGCCATCTGGTCAGGGACGAAGACCGCCTTGGGCGTAGCCTGCTTCCTCCCGCCTCCCGCGGGAACCGTCTGCCAGGTGGCAAGCGCGGGCATCGCGATCTACGAAATACCTGCCGTCAAGAGTTTCGTAAACGGCGCTTTGGAGGACACCGGCAAAGTCGTAGCCAAGACGGCCACCGAAAGCGCAGCGTTTGCAGTGCAAACCGGCAAGAACCTCGCCGACATGGGCAAGAGCGCAGCCAAATTCCTCGGAATCGGCTAGTGCGGGACAAAGAGAGCTGAAGGATGACCACCACAATGCAAGAGGAAACGGCCAGCGACTCAGCCATTGGCTTCGGCTTTGCCGAGATCGCCTACATGCTCAGGATGTTCGGGACGCCGGCCGCCAAGAAGTCGGCTGAGGTGCTTCGGCTGGAAAGGGAATTAGCCACTGAGCGCCTTTGCGTGGCTGGCGCGTCATCGCTGCTCGCCCGAGGCTTCGCCAGCATCGGTGAAGACCTCGAACTGGAAGGACCTGCTGTTGCTGTGGCGTACGCGCTGGCCAAAGCGGACCGGTGGACGGAAATAAGCCTGATTACCGCGGAATACACCGATACGGTGGTCCACCTCGAGTCCGACAATGTCTCCCTGCTACTCCAGCCGAGAACGCTTGAGACTTGGTTTGTGTTCGCCCAGGACCCGGCAGTCCGCGGCGCCGAGGCCGAGCTTTCCATTATTGAAGAACACGTCCGCAACCACCCGGAGGGGACGGCCTTCATCCGAGTGCGGACGATCGACGGTGAGGATCACCTTCTCATCAGGCCCGACGCCGGTGGCTGGGCAGTTGGCAAAGTTCCGGATCCCACACAGGATGTGGTCGAAACCACCGGATTGGATGGCGCAGGGCTGTTGGGCCGTATTCTCGCTACCCGCGGTGAGGCCACGGCATGAGCCAGCCGGAAAACCAGCGCCAACGGGGTCGCAGGAAGGGCTACTACGCACGCCAAGTGGAGGCCGAGGCAGCACGTCAAGGTCTCACCGTCGAGGAGTACGGAGTTTACAAGGGGGACGTCGGCAGTGTTGTCAAACCCGTTAACTCGGCTGGCGGCCTGCTCTTCCTCAGCATCCTGATCACGCTGATCATGACCGTGGTAGCCGTGCTCCTCGTCAAGTTGGTCGTCGACGGCACGGAGGAGCCCAATTGGGGCCAGATTGTGTTCGCTGTTGCCTTCGGCCTCTGGATCGTTCCCACAGCCTGGGCCTACTACTTCAAAGAGCGCAAGGCAGCGCGCCTCCGAACGCAGAGCGGCAAAACCATCGAGCTGCCCACCAGGCGTAACTCTGCGAGGGACTGAGTCCGTCTGGCCGCTTCACTGAGGTCCTTGGGCCGGCTGCCGTCGCGGCAGTGACGTAACCGACTGCGGCCCGCCGAATCCAAAGATAAACTGACTCAATGACTACAGCAGCTACTCCGTCCGTTGGACTGGTCGGTTGGCGTGGCATGGTCGGCTCCGTCCTGATGCAGCGCATGCAGGAAGAGGGCGACTTCGCCAACATCAACCCCGTATTTTTCTCCACCTCAAACGCAGGAGGTGCCGCGCCTTCGTTTGCTGAAGGCACAGGCAAGCTCGAGGACGCGTTCGACGTCGACACGCTGGCGAAGCTGCCCATTATTGTCACCGCCCAGGGCGGGGATTACACCAAGCAGGTCCACGGCGAACTGCGCAGCCGCGGCTGGGACGGCCTCTGGATCGACGCCGCCTCCACCCTGCGCATGAACGACGACTCCATCATCGTCCTGGACCCGATTAACCGCGACGTCATCGACAAGGGGCTCGTCAACGGCACCAAGGACTTCGTCGGCGGCAACTGCACCGTGTCCTGCATGCTGATGGGCCTCGGCGGCCTCTTCAAGAACGGCCTCGTCGAGTGGGGCACGTCCATGACTTACCAGGCGGCTTCCGGCGGTGGCGCGCGGCACATGCGCGAGCTGCTTAGCCAGTTCGGCACACTCAACGCCGAGGTCAGCACGGAACTGGATGACCCGGCGTCGGCCATCCTGGACATCGACCGCAAGGTGCTGGCCCACCAGCGGAGCGACATCGACGCCACCCAGTTCGGTGTGCCGCTGGCTGGTTCCCTTATCCCGTGGATCGACGCCGACCTCGGCAACGGCCAGTCCAAGGAGGAGTGGAAGGCAGGCGTCGAGACGAACAAGATCCTCGGCACCTCGGATGACAACCACGTGATCATGGACGGCCTGTGCGTGCGGATCGGCGCCATGCGCTCCCACTCGCAGGCGCTCACCCTGAAGCTCCGCGAGGACCTCTCCGTCGCCGAGATCGAGAAGCTGCTCGACGAGGACAACGAATGGGCCAAGGTGGTGCCCAACTCCAAGGAAGCCTCGATGGCCGACCTGACTCCCGTGGCTGCCTCGGGCACCCTGACCATTCCGGTGGGACGCATTCGCAAGCTCGAAATGGGCCCGCAGTACATCAGCGCCTTCACCGTTGGCGACCAGCTCCTCTGGGGTGCCGCCGAGCCGCTGCGCCGCATGCTCAACATCGCCACCGGCACGTTGTAACCAGCTTCGCGCCACTCAACCGGCCCCGCCCCGCACGACCGGCCCTGCTCCCCGCGGGCCACTCAAGCGGAGCGGGGCCGGTTTTGCGTCTCGGCCCGGGCGGTCGAGGCCAGGGGGCGGAAGCCTGTCAGGACACGAGGAAGCGCTCATACCGTTCCGCTGCCCGGCGGAAACCCGCCAGGGCCGCCGGCCCCAGGGGCTTCGAGTCATCGAAGGGAACGGGTACGACGGCGGCCTTCCGCCCACTCCCCAGCCTCGCCCAGGTGCCGGTCACCTCGCCGCCGGCTACGACGGCCTTCTTGAACACGCCGTTGCCGCCAGGAACGATCTTCTGCGCATGCTCGGGCGGCAGCACGATGCTCCGGTCCGTGTAGCCGAGGACGAACTCGTCGAATCCCGGCAGGGCAAGAACCGAGCGTTGTCCCGGCACGCCCTCGTCCAGCAGTGCCGCGACCTCCGGTGACATCCAGTACTGAGCCCCATCGTACTCAAGCTCCACCAACTCCCTGTTCACCGCTGGCAGGGCCCGCCGCACCTCGGTCAGCGGAATGCTGGACCACCACGCGAAGTCACGCAGCGTGGCGGGTCCGTGGCCGCGCAGGTACCTCAGCAGCAGCTCGGCGATCCCCTCCTCACGGCCCAGGTCACGGGACTTTGTGATCCAGTGGTCGAACGCAACGAACTTCTGCTGGTTGCCGTCCAGCGGCCCGGGCACCAGTGAGGCGCTCTGGCACAGCATCCACAGCAGGTGGATCCCGCGCTGCGCCTTGGTGGGCTGCCCGGCCGCCTCGAAGGCCGCGAACAGTTCCTCCCGGCTGGCGGCCCTCCCGCCGTCAACCAGACCGCGGGCTTCGTCCCGGCAGGCCTCGACGTCGCTGCCGGTGATTTCCAGTTGCCGATGCCGACCGGCCGTGCCCTGGATCATCCGGGCCGTGGTGATGTTCAGGATCCAGCGCAGATCCCCGGGCGCCAGCAGGTGCAGCGTGCCCCGCATGGGCCATGACCGGACCACCGAACCGTCTTCCAGGGCCCGGCGGACGTCGCTCAGCCCTGCGCGGGGAACCCGGACACCCACGGCCCACAGCGCTGACTGGAGATCCTGCGCCTGCATCGCGGTCATCGCCCGGACGGCATCCGGCACGCCGTCGAACCCGGGTCCCAGCAGCCCCTGCGACGCCAGCCTCAGCCGGCCCATCACCCTGGGCGAAACCCGGATCCTCACCGCTGCTGCCATGCACCCATCCTAGGGCTCCCCTTAATGGAGCGCCCGTACCGGAGCAGGCGCTGCCAGAACTAGAGCGAGAGTCCGATCAGGAGCGGTTCGGGGTGCAGTTCGATGCCAAAACGCCCGACGACGCCGGCACGCACCTCGCGCGCGATCGCCACCATGTCGGTGGCGCTGGCCGAGCCGCGGTTGGTGATGGCCAGGGTGTGCTTCGTGGACAGCGAGGCCCGGCCGCCGGAGACGCTCCCGTCCTCCAGCCCGAAGCCCTTGCCGAACCCGGCGTTGTCGATCAGCCACGCCGCGGACAGTTTGACCGCACCGTCGGAGCCGCCCGGGTACCGGGGAGCGTTTTCGGGCAGTCCGTCCGCCACGGAAGACGGCACGATCGGGTTGGTGAAGAAGGAGCCCGTGGAGTAGGTGTCGCGGTCCGCCGGGTCCAGCACCATGCCCTTGGAGGCGCGCAGCCGCAGCACCTCGCGGCGAACGTCGTTCGAATAAGCGCGCTTGCCCTGCTCCACGCCCAGAACCCGCGCCAGCTCGGCATAGCGGATGGGCGCGCTCATGCGCCCCAGCGGCAGCTGAAACTCGACAGTCAGCACGACGTAACGCGGAGAGCCGCTGACGGTGGTCTGCTTGAGGACCGAATCCCGGTACCCGAATTTCAGCTCCGAGTTGGTGAAGGTCTTCACGGCGTTACGCTCACGGTCCCAGGTGCGGACCGCGGCGATGGTCTGCGAGACGTCCGCACCGTACGCGCCGACGTTCTGTACGGGCGTGGCCCCGGTGGCGCCGGGGATCCCGGACAGCGCTTCAATGCCGGACCAGGCGTGGAGCACGGCGTGCTTTACCAGCGCATCCCAGTTGTGGCCGGCCTGCACCACCACGGATACACCGCCGCAGGAGTCCTCGGCGTTGACGGTGAACCCCTCCGACGCGATTTTCAGGACGGTTCCGGGGAACCCGTCGTCGGAAATCAGGAGGTTGGACCCGCCGCCGATGATCAGCAGCTGCTCACCGGCGGCGTCCGCGGCACGCACAGCCTCGATGATCTCAGCCTCGGTGCGGGCCTCAACGTATTTGCCGGCGGGACCGCCGACGGCGGCCGTGGTCAGATCGGAGAGCATTGGAGGGGTCACCATCACGTCACGCCAACCGGACGAGGGCCTGGGCCTTCACCAGGACCTTTTGCCCGTCGAACACCACGGTGAGGTCCACGCGTGCGGTGCGCACGTCGGCATCCAGCGCGCCGACGGCACCGCTGACGTCGATCACGGCACCGGCGTCGCCGGTTCCCGTGGTGTCGGTAACCAGCACCGGCTTGGTGAAGCGGGTCTGGTAGTCGACGACGGCGGCCGGGTCACCGGCCCAGTCGCTGACCAGCTCCACGGCGGCCCCCATGGTGAACATGCCGTGGGCGATGACGCCGGGAAGCTCCACGCCCGTGGCGAAGGCCTCGTTCCAGTGGATGGGGTTGAAGTCGCCCGATGCGCCGGCGTACTTGACCAGGTCCTGCCGGGTAACCTCGATGCTGCGGCTGCCGATGTCCTGGCCGACGCTGAGTTCTTCGAATGTGGGGCTCATGGCTACTGTCCCTCTCCGCGGACCAGGATGGATGACTTGGTGGTGGATACCGGCTCGCGCCCGTCCCCGTCCTTGAGCGCGAAAATTTCGCTGCGCGTGGTGATCATGGCACCGCCGCCCATGGCGCGCACGCCGTCGACGTGCAGTTCCGCCACGAGCCGGTCGCCGGCAAAGATGGGGCGGTGGTGGGTGAAACGCTGGTCCGCGTGGACAACGCGGGAGAAGTCGATGCCGGCCTCCGGATCCTCGATCAGCTGGGCGTCGGCGCGCTGCGCGATGATGATCGCGAATGTGGGCGGGGCCACGAGGTCGGGGTGGCCCAGGCCCCGCGCGGCGTCAACATCGAAGTGGGCGGGGTGGGTGGCCTTGACGGCGCGGGCGAACTCGCGGATTTTCTCGCGGCCAACGTCGTACACCTCAGCGGCAGGGTAGCTGCGTCCCTGCAGGTCCGGATTGATAGTCATGGGTTCAAGCCTATCGGGGCGGGCGTGCAGGTCCCCTATTTCGGGATGTTCTTCCGGACCCTCTGGCCGCGGACCACCAGACCCACCATGTGCAGCACAAGGCCCAGGCCGATCACCGGCAGGGACGCGATCATGAGCACTTGGTTGGCGGTGACGTTGCCGACGATGTTGAGGATCAGGCCGGCGGCGATGAGGCCCATTGCGGTGAAGACCAGGATTTTATAGGACTTGGGTGCGGTGACCCAGAATTCGTGCAGCACCGTGCCAGTTTACCCAGTCATGACGGCACCCTCACGGGGAAGTCGTGGATCAGCCGGGTGTCGTCTGCCAGCTGGCAGGGCTCACACTGGCTGCCCCGGACCGCGTGGGCACTAAACGGCCGGCGGTCCATCCCAAAAGACCCCGTGCACCAGATAACGGGTATCGGTCACGGGGCCCCTGGTAATGCTGATGGCACCTACAGCGCGGGCTGCACGCCAAACGCTACCGCGAGCTTCATGATCTTCTCTGCGCGGCCGAGGCGGGGCAGGTCGGAGCCGTCGCGGATGACGCGGCCGTTGGCCTCGAAGTCGGCCATGAAGTCGGTGGCCCAGGCGACGTCCGACGGCGTGGGGCTGATGACCTCGTTGATGACGCTGGTCTGGTCGATAGCCAGGCAGAGCTTTCCGGTCATGCCCATCATCACCGTGACGCCGGTCTGCTCGCGCAGGATCGGGTGGTTGGTCCCGACCGTGGGCCCGTCGATGGGGCCCGGCAGGTTGCCCACCCGGCTGGCCACGACGAGCTTGGCGCGCGGGTAGGCCATGGCCTCCTGGGTGTTCGCCATGCCGGTGTCGCGGCGGAAGTCGCCGGAGCCAAACGCCAGGCGGAACGCAC
>NZ_PJMC01000014.1 GCF_002892795.1 Arthrobacter sp. AFG20
CGCGGGTGCCACGGTTCTCGTCGAGTTCCTTGATCGTCTCGCCGAGCCGCTCAAACGCCGAATCGTCGTCGAACGCGCCCTGCACGAACCGGATGCCCTCGGAGAGCTGGTTCCAGACCGCCTCATCAAACGGGGTCCGTGCGTAGGACTTCACGGCGTCCTTCACCTCCGCGGCGAAGTCCTCGTTGTCCCAGTCCCGCCGGCCGAAACCGACCAGCGCGAAGCTGGGCGGCAACAGGCCCCGGTTGGCGAGGTCATACACGGCGGGCATGAGCTTCTTACGGGCAAGGTCCCCGGTGACTCCGAAGAGCACAAGCGAGGACGGCCCGGCAATCCGGTTCAGCCGCCGGTCCCGCGGATCCCGCAAAGGGTTCCCGGACCGGGCCGCTGACCTTCTGCCGTTCAAGGTATCTGGCATGGTTATTTCGGTGCCTTAGCTCTCAGTGGCGGATGCTGCCTGGCTGGCAAGCGACGAAACGATCTCCTGCAGCTGGGCCACGCCCGCTGCGCGGTCGGTGAGGTGCAGGCGCAGGACGGGCCGGCCGTGTTCGCTCAGTACCTGGGCGTCACCGGCGGCCTGGGCCGTGATCAGCTCACCGAACGTGAACGGACGCTCCGGAATGGCGAGGTCCTGGGCGGACGCCGCCGTGACCTGGAGGAAGACACCGATTGCGGGGCCGCCCTTGTGGAACTGGCCAGTGGAGTGCAGAAAGCGCGGTCCCCAGCCGAAGGTGACAGGCCGGCCGCTCACGGCGGCGAGTTCGTCCCGGACGCCCTCGAGCTGTGCGTAGGCCAGGCGGTCGAAGTAGGCCTGGACGCTCAGGTAGCCGTCGCTGCCCAGCTGGGCCAGCAACGCGGTGACCGCGTCGGTTGCCGAGGCGGCGTCGCCAAGCCATTCTCCGCCGCGGACCTCGATGGCGCCGTCGGTAAAGTTGGCCGGCGTCGGTTCCGGCTGGGCGTCCAGCAGACCACGGGCAGCCACCTTGGCGGCTTCGACGTCGGGCTGGTCAAACGGGTTGATGCCCAGGAGACGCCCGGCCACAGCGGTGGCAAATTCCCACACCATCATCTGCGAGGCGAGACCGCCGGCAATGGCAACTTCGTTCTCGCCGAGTTCGACGTCGGCATCAGCGCTCACGAGACGGACCACCAGGACGTCTTCAGCGCCGGAGGTGACTTCCGGAGCGTTCGGCCCCGCGACCACCGGCAGGACACCGGTTCCCAGCTTGCCCGTGGATTCAGCGATGAGCTGTTCGGCCCAGTCAGCGAAACCCACGATGCCCGAGCCGTCCTCCGCGATGACGATCTTGTCGCGCAGCGGGTTGGTGCCGCCCAGGGCAGCTCCCAGGACCAGCCCGATGTTCTCGGGAGCGTCCTCGTTCAGGATCTCCGCGGCTTCTTCAGCCTCGTCCAGCAGGGCTGCGATGTCCACGCCGGCCAGGCCAGACGGGACGAGCCCGAAGGCCGTCAGCGCCGAGTAGCGGCCGCCCACGTTCGGGTCCGCGTTGAAGACCGCACGGTAGCCGGCCTCGCGTGAGGCCTTGTCCAGCGGGGACCCGGGATCCGTGACCACGATGATCCGGCTCTTCGCATCGAGACCGGCCTCGGTGAAGGCGTGTTCGAAGATCCGCCGCTGCGAATCGGTTTCCAGGGTTGAACCGGATTTCGAGGAAACCACGATCGCGGTCTCAGCGAGGCGGTCCGCGAGGGCAGCACCGACCTGTTCGGGGTCGGTGCTGTCCAGCACAGTCAGCTCGACGCCAGCGGTGCCGGCGATGACTTCAGGAGCAAGCGAGGAGCCGCCCATGCCGCAGAGGGCAATGCGGGTAACCCCCTCCGCCTTGAGGGCATCGCGGAGTTCCAGGATGCCGTCCACCAGGGGCCGGGAGACGGTGGCCGCCTCCACCCAGCCGAGGCGGATTGCCGACTCGGCCTCTGCATCGGGGCCCCACAGGGTGTGGTCCTTGGCGAAGATCCGGGTGGCAACGCGGTCTTCCACGAGGGCGGGCAGGTGCTGCTCAAGGGCCTTCCGGGCGGAACCGGTGGCGTCGTAGCTGAGTGTGCTCATGTTGGGTTAGGAGGCCTTCCGTGCGGTGGCGAGGGCGCCTTCGACGTCTGCCAGGAGTTCCTTCCAGCTGGCAACAAACTTGTCCAGTCCTTCGGATTCCAGCAGGGCAACGACCTCGTTGTAGGACACACCGAGGGCATCAAGGGCGTTGAGGGTGGCGTTCGCTTCATCGTAGCCGTTGGTGACGGTGTCGCCCGTGACCACGCCGTGGTCGAAGGTGGCGTCCAGGGTCTTCTCCGGCATGGTGTTCACGACGTTCGGGGCAACGAGCTCGGTGACATAGAGGGTGTCGGGGTAAGCCGGGTCCTTCACGCCGGTGGAAGCCCACAGCGGACGCTGCGGCAGGGCGCCGGCCTCGGCCAGCACGGCCCAACGTTCGGTGGAGAAGAGCTCCTCATAGACCTGGTAGGCGAGGCGGGCGTTGGCAACGCCGGCCTTGCCCTTGAGGGCCTTGGCTTCCTCGGTGCCGATCGCGTCCAGCCGCTTGTCGATTTCCGTGTCCACGCGCGAGACGAAGAAGGACGCGACGGAGTGGATCTTGGAGAGGTCGTGGCCGTTGTCCTTGGCCTGCTCCAGACCGTTCTGGAAGGCGTTGATGACGGCGCGGTAGCGCTCCAGCGAGAAGATCAGGGTCACGTTGACGCTGATGCCCTCAGCCAGGGTTGCCGTGATGGCTTCCAGGCCCTCAAGCGTGGCCGGGATCTTGATGTGGACGTTGTCGCGGTTGACCTTCTTGTAGAGGTGCTTCGCTTCGGCAATGGTGCCGGCGGTGTCCCAGGCGAGGCGGGGGTCCACCTCGATGGAGACGCGGCCGTCCACACCCTTGGTCGCCGCGGCGATCGGGGCGAAGAGGTCGCAGGCGTCGGCGACGTCCGTCGTCGTGATTTCAAAGATGGTCTCTTCGATGGAGGCGCCGGCAGCGGCCTGGGCCGCGATGGTGGCGTCGTAGTCCGTGCCGGAGGTGATGGCGGCGTGGAAGATGCTGGGGTTCGTGGTGACACCAACAACGTTCTTCTCTTCGATCAGCTTCTGCAGCGTGCCGGTCTTCAGACGGCCGCGGGAGAGGTCGTCGAGCCAGATGGAAACGCCGGCGTCGGAAAGCTGCTGGGTGGGAGTGCTAGTCATTTCTAATCTCCTTGAACTGTGGGGGTGCTGATCAGGACTGGAGTCCGGCGAGGGAATCCTTGGCGGCGGCGGCAACAGCTTCTGCCGTGATGCCGAATTCCTGGAACAGGCGCTTGTAGTCGGCGGATGCGCCGTAGTGCTCGAGGCTGATGGAGCGGCCGGCGTCGCCGACGAATTCGCGCCAGCCCTGGGACAGGCCGGCCTCAACCGAAACCCGGGCCTTGACCGCTGCGGGCAGGACTGCCTCGCGGTAGGCGGCGTCCTGCTTGTTGAACCATTCGACGCACGGCATGGACACCACGCGGGCGGCGATGCCTTCGGCCTGCAGTGCTTCGCGGGCCTGGACAGCCAGCTGGACTTCCGAGCCGGTGCCGATCAGGATGACCTGCGCGTCCACGGTCTTGCCGTCCTTGGACGCCTCGGCCAGGACGTAACCGCCCTTGGCGACGCCTGCGGTCGAGCCGAAGGTGTCACCCTCGGCCGCGCCCTCGCCACGCTCGTAGGTGGGGATGTTCTGGCGGGTCAGGACGATGCCGGCGGGGTTCTCGTGGTTCTCCAGCATGGTCTTCCACGCTGCCGCGACCTCGTTGGCATCGCCCGGACGGACGACGTCGAGGCCCGGGATCGCGCGCAGCGAAGCGAGCTGCTCAACCGGCTGGTGCGTCGGGCCGTCCTCGCCGAGTCCGATGGAGTCGTGCGTCCAGACGTACAGGGACGGCACGCCCATGAGGGCGCCGAGGCGGATGGCCGGACGCTGGTAGTCGCTGAAGATCAGGAACGTGCCGGAGAACGCGCGGGTCTTGCCGTGCAGGCTGATGCCGTTCACGATCGACGCTGCGGCGTGCTCACGGATACCGAAGTGCAGGACGCGGCCGTAGGGGTTGCCGGACCAGGCGTTGGTCTGCTTGCCCGCGGGAACGAACGACGGCGAGCCTTCGATCGTGGTGTTGTTGGATTCGGCGAGGTCGGCCGAGCCGCCCCAGAGTTCCGGCATGACCGGGCCAATGGCGTTCAGGACCTTGCCGGACGCGGCGCGGGTGGAAACGTCCTTGCCGGCCGGGAAGACCGGCAGGACGCCGTCGAGCTCGGCGGGCAGCTGGCGGGATTCGACGCGCTCCAGCAGAGCAGCGCCTTCCGGGTTGGCGGACTGCCAGGCGGAGAAGGACTCTTCCCATTCCTTGCGTGCGTGGGCACCGCGGTCGACGACGGCGCGGGCGTGAGCCAGCACGTCCTCGTCCACCTCGAAGGACTTCTCGGGGTCGAAGCCGAGGACGTCCTTCAGTGCTGCCACTTCTTCCGAACCCAGGGCGGAGCCGTGGATCTTGCCGGTGTTCTGCTTCTTCGGGGCCGGGTAGCCGATGATGGTCCGCAGCGAGATGATGGACGGCTTGGAGGTTTCCGCCTTGGCCGCCAGAAGCGCCGAGTACAGCTCCTGGACGTCTTCCTTGTAGTCGCCGGTCTTGGTCCAGTCAACGCGCTGGGTGTGCCAGCCGTAAGCCTCGTAGCGCTTCAGGACATCCTCGGTGAAGGAGATGTCGGTGTCGTCTTCGATGGAGATGTGGTTCTCGTCGTAGATGACCACGAGGTTGCCGAGCTCCTGGTGGCCGGCAAGGGAGGAGGCCTCGGAAGTCACGCCTTCCTGGAGGTCGCCGTCGGAAGCGATAACCCAGATGGTGTGGTCGAACGGGCTGGTGCCGGGGGCGGCGTCGGCGTCAAACAGGCCGCGCTGGCGGCGCTGGGAGTAGGCGAAGCCCACCGAGGAGGCCAGGCCCTGGCCCAGCGGGCCGGTGGTAATTTCCACGCCGGCGGTGTGCTTGTATTCCGGGTGGCCCGGGGTCAGTGAGCCCCACGTGCGCAGTGCTTCGAGGTCCTTGAGTTCCAGGCCGTAGCCGGAGAGGAACAGCTGGATGTACAGCGTCAGGGACGTGTGGCCGGGGGAGAGGATGAAACGGTCGCGGCCGATCCAGTCCGGGTTCTTCGGGTCGTGCCGCATCAGCTTCTGGAACAGAAGGTAAGCGGCCGGAGCCAAGCTCATCGCGGTACCGGGGTGGCCGTTGCCCACCTTCTCCACGGCGTCGGCGGCCAGGACACGCACAGTGTCAACGGCGCGCTGGTCGAGGTCGGTCCAGGTCAGTTCTTGCTCTTTCACATGTGCCACGGAATCCGGGCCCCTCTCTGTGTTAACGGCAAGCGGTTAGGACACACAGCGGCAGGGCATAATTGGTGCCCGCTGCATTTGTTGTCTACCAGCCGTTCACCATTGAAACGTTGATCTTCATTCAGTCGCCGGACGGATCGGAATGCGGTTTCTTGCCCGTCTTCCAGTGTGCGCTGATCTGCAGACAGCTTAGCTCTATTCCACACTTCGGGCGGCCAAAATCTCACCAGTTGGACGCAATTTCTCTTTTGTGAATCATCCGTGCGGTGAGGCTGCGTTAATGTGATTAAAGCAAGCACGAACGAATCATTTTCAGTGATTTGCCGTCACACACCGATGCCAGCGATCCATGCGGGACCGCGGTATGATATCGGAAGGCCACCGGCGGGCAGGGCGGGCATTAGTGCGCAACATGACAGCCCCGTCAGCCGCCGATGAGGGATCGGTCCGGACCGCGAGTCCGGGCGCACTGATCAGATAAACAGCCAGACAGAAACAGAGTGACTGCCACGTGAGCACAACAGATACGCCGCTGACCTCTTCCCGGGTCCACGGAAGAGCCGGACTAGCCCGCAAGGCGAAGGCGTACCTTGCACTCACCAAGCCCAGGGTCATTGAACTCCTGCTGGTCAGCACCCTGCCCACCATGATTTACGCGCAGCGCGGCTTCCCGTCACTCGGCCTCATCATGGCCACCCTCGTGGGCGGCGCGTTCGCGGCCGGCAGCGCGGGTGCCTTCAACTGCTACATCGACCGCGACATCGACAAGCTGATGCACCGCACCGAGAAGCGGCCCCTGGTCACCGGTGAGGTCACGCCGCGCGAGGCCCTGATCTTTGCCTGGCTGCTGGGCGCCGCGGCGATCGCCATCCTCTGGTTCGGCGCAAACCCGCTCTCCGCCTGGCTCGGGCTGGGTGCCATCGTCTTCTACGTCGTCATCTACACCATGATCCTCAAGCGCCGCACCGCCCAGAACATCGTCTGGGGCGGCGCCGCGGGCTGTTTCCCCGTGCTGATCGCCTGGTCCGCCGTGACCAACACGGTCGAGTGGCCGGCCATCGTCCTGTTTATGGTGATCTTCCTCTGGACCCCCCCGCATTACTGGCCGCTGTCCATGCGCTACGGCGAGGACTACCGCAACGCCAACGTGCCGATGCTTGGTGCCATCGCCGGCGCCAAGGTCGTGTCCGTCCAGGTGGTCCTGTACGCCTGGGCCATGGTCGCATGCTCGCTGCTCATGATCCCGGCCGGCAGCGCAGGCTGGGTTTACACCGCTGTTGCCGTGCTGGCCGGTGCCTGGTTCCTGCATGAGTCGCACGCCCTGTATAACCGGGCGCAGGGCGGGGACCTCTCCGACAAGGGCGCCATGAAGGTCTTCCACGGCTCCATCAGCTACCTGACGCTGCTCTTCATCGCGCTGGCCGTCGACCCGTTTGTCGGCTCGCCGATCATGGGCTAAATCCCTGCAGGACGCTTCCTCAGATCCTGCGGGTTTTCCTGCGACGCGTCCTCAGATCCTGCGGGTTTTCCTCTGACGCTTCCTCAGATCCCGCGCTGAATGCAGAAATGCTCCCTCACTCATGTGAGGGAGCATTTCTTGTCTAACCCGACGCGGCGAGACGCAAGCGCCGAGTGATAGGGCGACGGGACCTGAGGAAGCGTCGGGGATGAAGCGGCGGGACCTGAGGAAGCGTCGGGGATGAAGCGGCGGGACCTGAGGAAGCGTCGGGGGGAAAGCGATGGGATGTGAGGAAGCGTCGGCCTGAGTCGGCCCCGAATTACTTGACGGGGCTGGAGCGGGCGATGTCGGCGGCGTTGGTTGCTGCGGCCATCAGCAGGGCCGCACCCAGCATGTGCGCGCCCACAAGCAGCGCCGGAATGCCGTTGTAGTACTGCGTGAAGCCAATGACGGCCTGGAGCACGGTGACGCCGAGCAGCATCAGCACGGCCGTCCGGAACGTCCCCGAGATGCCGCGGCGGAACACGAAGTACACGGCAAGCAGCGTACCGGCGGTGACGAGGTAGGCGGGCACGGCATGGATGTGCGAGAACAGGTCCCAGTCCAGGTCGTTGCGGGGCGCATTGGCGTCACCCGCGTGCGGTCCGGCGCCGGTCACCACGACGCCCAGCATGACGGCGACCGCGGAGAAGAGAGCGACGGCGGTCATCACCGGACGCAGGACTCCCGGCAGTGGGGTGAGCGGAAGGGTCCGGAACTGGCCCGTCCTCCCGTAGGCACGATTGACCAGCAGCATGGCGAAAACCACGAGGGCCATGGACACCAGGAAGTGCAGGCCCACCACCCAGGGGTTCAGCTGGGTCAGCACAGTGATGCCGCCAATGATTGCCTGCGCCGGGATGCTCGCCAGCAGGCCCAGGGCCAGCAGGAACAGGTCCTTGCGCTCTTTGCGAAGGTTCCACAAGTACACGAGCATGAGCACGGCGACGGCGGCCAGGGCGAAGGTCAGCAGCCGGTTCCCGAACTCGATGAAACCGTGGATGCCCATCTCGGGGGTATTCACCAGGGAATTGTTTGTGCACCTGGGCCAGGTGGGGCAGCCAAGGCCCGAGGCGGTCAGCCGGACGGCGCCGCCGGTGACCACCAGGACCGTCTGTCCGATCAGGGACAGCACGGCGAGGCGGCGGACGGTCGAATCGACGGTGACGGGAAGTTTGGATGCCAGGCGGCCGACGAACTGGGGGAGGCGCGAAGCGGTGCTCACTTTATTCTCAATTCCATTTGAACCAGCGGATGGCTGCTGCGCCGGCGAGAACCGTCCACATCAGCAGGACAAGGACGGCGTTGCCGTTGACGGCGCCGTGCAGGAATGCGTCCCGCAGCCCTTCGCCGAGGGATCCGGACGGCAGCAGGTGAACGGTGTTCTGGGCGAGCTCCGGCAGCCGCTGCATGGGGATCACAATGCCGCCCAGGGCGCCCAGCAAGATCCAGAGCAGGTTCGTGATGGCCAGCGTCGCCTCAGGCCGGACGGTTCCGGCCACCAGCAGCCCCAGTGCGGTGAACGCGGCCGCACCCAGCACCAGCAGGCCGAGGCCGGGCAGCACTCCCAACAGATTGGGCCGCCAGCCGAGCGGAAGGGCTACGGCGGCGACGATGACCACCTGGATCACCAGGACGGCCAGGACCGCCAGGATCTTCCCTGCGATCAGGCCGGCGCGGCCCAGGGGCGTGGTGGACAGGAACCGCAGCACGCCGTACCGGCGGTCGAAGCCGGTCGCAATGCCCTGCCCGGTGAAGGCAGTGGACATGGCGCAGAGCGCGAGGATGCCGGGGACGGCAACGTTGACCCGGCTGTCCCCCATGCCGTCGAGCAGCGGGGTGACCGTCAGGCCGATCAGGGCAAGAAGGGGCAGGACCACCGCGAGGATCAGTTGCTCGCCGTTCCGGAGCATGGTCGCGGCCTCGTATTTGCCCTGCAGCAGGATCCGGCGGAGCAGGGGAGCGGGAGCGCTGCCCGTGGCTGTCGTCATCGGATTTCCCTTCCGGAAATGTCAAGGAATACATCTTCGAGGCTGCGGGCCTCCATGCTCAGGGAGCCCGGCATGATGCCGTGGTGTGCCCACCAGGCGGTCAGCGCTGCGAGGTCATCCGGCGTCAGCGCGCCGGTAGCCGTGTAGCTGCCGGAACGCGTCTCGCGGATCTCGATCTCGGCCGCCAGAACGCCGGTGAAGTCCAGCCCCGGCAGTGCTTCGAAGTGCAGCGTCCGGACGTGGTCCCTGTGGGGCGCTTCCGGCATGTTGTGCTGCAGCAGCTGGGCAACGGTGCCCTCCGCAACATTCCTGCCGGCGTCGATGATGTACACGTAGTCGGCCAGCCGCTGTGCGTCATCCATGAGGTGGGTGGTGAGGATGATCCCCATCCCGCTGTCCCGGAGCTCCGCGATCAGTTCGAAGACCAACTGCCGGGACTGCGGGTCCAGCCCGGCGCTCGGTTCGTCCAGGAACAGGACCTCCGGGTTGCCGATCAGGGCGGCGGCGAGGGCCAGCCGCTGCTTCTGGCCGCCGGAGAGCCGGCGGACATTGGTCCTGCTGAAGCTGTCGATGCCCAGCCGCTGCACCAACTCATCCACCGGCCTGGGATTGCGGTACATGCCGGCAATGTGGCGGAGCAGTGGGATGGGACGGGCCGACGGCGGGAGGCCGCCGTCCTGGAGCATGACGCCGACGCGGGCACGCAGTTCCGCACCGGCGGTGCCGGGGTCCGAGCCGAGCAACGTAATACTTCCGCCCGTGCGCTTCTGAAGCCCCTGCGCGCATTCTATGGTGGTAGTCTTGCCGGCGCCGTTGGCACCGAGCAGCGCCGTGACCTCGCCGCGGCCGGCGACGAGTGAGACGTCGCTCACCACCCTGAGCATCTTGCCATCGAGGGTGGGGAGCGGACCAACGTCCTTGATGAGCCCGTCGATAGTCAAGACAGGGGATTTGGGGGATCGCACCCCAGCATTCTACGTGAAGTAGTACTGTCACTGTTGAGCCGGCGTACTGCCGCCGGACCGGCGAAGCCCCGGCCGGACGCAGGTCAGCCTTGCCTTACTGGAACCCCGCAATAAATTACGACATGATTGTGTTGTGTATTCCATGACCAACACCACTTCCGTGCCTCTGGCCGGGCAGGGCGCGCCTGCGGGTGCGCTGCGCGGTGGAAAACGTGCTGCCTTGGCATCCGTGCCGTCAGCGGCCGACGCCGACGAGCGCACGCGTGACCGCGTCCTCAGCGCCGTCCTGGAGCACGGGCCCGTCAGCGCAGCCGAACTGGGCGACATGCTCGGGTTCACCCCGGCGGCCGTCCGCCGCCACCTGGACCACCTGTCCCGCGCGGGCGTCATCGAGGTCAAGCGCGTGGCCCGCGCAGGCGCCGGTGCCGGCCGCCCCGCCCGCCGCTACGTCCTCAGCTCCCAGGGCCAGTCCTCACTGGGTGACGACTACCTGAACATTGCCACCCTGGCGCTCAAGCAGCTCGGCGCGGTGGCGGGGGATGAAGCCGTCCGCCAGTTCGCCGTCGAGCGTTTCGCGGAGATGGAACGCCGCTACGCCCCCGAGGTGGAAGCGGCCGGAACGGACATCACCGCCCGTGCCCAGGCGCTCTCCGCCGCCCTCTCCCGGGACGGCTTCGTGGCTTCCACGGCCTCGATCGAAGCCAAGGCACCCCTGCCCGCCGCACTCTCCAGCGTCCAGCTGTGCCAGGGCCACTGCCCCATCCAGCAGCTGGCCACCCAGTTTCCCGTGTTCTGCGACGCGGAAACGGAAATGTTTTCGCGCCTCGTCGGTGTCGATGTCCGCAGGCTCTCCACGCTCGCCCGCGGGGGACACGTCTGCACCACCCACATACCCACAGGCCGTCCGGCCGTGACGGTGGCCACGGCCACCAGCGGCGCCCCGGACAACCTGGACGAAGTATCCAACCATCTGCAAGAAAGGCCGTGATGACGGACCAACTATCAGAGAAGACGGTTGCTGAGACTGCTGTGATTTCGGAGATTCTCGAAAAGAATCCCGAGCTCCACGGAATCGGTACCTACGAGTACGGCTGGGCCGACAAGAACGACGTCGGAGCCAACGCACGCCGTGGCCTCAACGAGGACGTCGTCCGCGACATTTCGGCCAAGAAGAGCGAGCCGGAATGGATGCTGGACCTGCGCCTGAAGGGCCTGAAGTACTTCGGCCGCAAGCCCATGCCCACCTGGGGCGCGGACCTGTCCGGCATCGACTTCGACAACATCAAGTACTTCGTCCGCTCCACGGAGAAGCAGGCCGCAACGTGGGAAGACCTTCCCGAGGACATCCGCAACACGTATGAGAAGCTCGGCATCCCGGAAGCCGAGCGCAGCCGCCTGGTCTCCGGTGTGGCAGCCCAGTACGAATCCGAGGTCGTGTACCACCAGATCCGCGAGGACCTCGAGGCCCAGGGCGTCATCTTCCTGGACACCGACACCGCACTGCGCGAGTACCCGGAGATCTTCCAGGAGTACTTCGGCACCATCATTCCGGTGGGAGACAACAAGTTTGCCTCGCTGAACACGGCCGTATGGTCCGGCGGTTCCTTCGTGTACGTGCCCAAGGGCGTCCACGTGGACATTCCGCTGCAGGCCTACTTCCGCATCAACACGGAAAACATGGGCCAGTTCGAGCGCACGCTGATCATCGCGGACGAGGACTCCTACGTCCACTACATCGAGGGCTGCACCGCCCCGATCTACACCTCGGACTCGCTGCACTCCGCCGTCGTGGAAATCGTGGTCAAGAAGGGCGCCCGCGTCCGGTACACCACCATCCAGAACTGGTCCAACAACGTGTACAACCTGGTGACCAAGCGCGCGATCTGCGAAGAAGGCGCCACCATGGAGTGGATCGATGGCAACATCGGTTCCAAGGTCACCATGAAGTACCCGGCCGTCTACCTCACGGGCGAGCATGCCAAGGGCGAGACCCTGTCCATCGCGTTCGCCGGCGAGGGCCAGCACCAGGACACCGGCTCCAAGATGGTCCACATCGCGCCGAACACCAAGAGCTCCATCATCTCCAAGTCCGTGGCCCGCGGAGGCGGACGCGCGGCCTACCGCGGCCTGGTCCAGATCCGCGAAGGCGCCAAGCACTCGGCCAACACCGTGCGCTGCGACGCCCTGCTGGTGGACACCATCAGCCGGTCGGACACCTACCCGTACATCGACATCCGCGAGGATGACGTCCAGCTGGGCCACGAGGCAACTGTCTCGCGCGTTTCCGAAGAGCAGCTCTTCTACCTCATGTCCCGCGGCATGCGCGAAGACGAAGCCATGGCCATGATCGTGCGCGGCTTCATCGAGCCGATCGCCCGCGAGCTGCCGATGGAATACGCCCTCGAGCTGAACCGCCTCATTGAACTCCAGATGGAAGGATCCGTCGGTTAATGACTGCCGAAATTACTACTGAAAAGGCCCGCATCGGAGCGCCTTCCATCGCAGGCTTCACCGAGGAAGGGGAGGGCCTGGTTTCCGCCAAGGTGGACCACAGCCACAACCACGGCCTCACCGTGATGTCCTCCCGCGCCGAGCGCCTCACGAGCTTCGACGTCGCCGACTTTGCGCTACCCACCGGCCGTGAAGAGGAATGGCGCTTCAGCCCGGTCCGCGGACTGGCCAACCTGCTCTCCGACGCAGCGACGGACGGCGAAGCGGCCGCATTCTCCGTGGAAGCCCCCGAAGGCTACGTCCGCGGCAGCCTGGCACAAGGAGCCGCCCCACGCGGAACCGTACTGACCCCGGCCGACCGGGCCGCCGTCGTCGCCTCCGCAAACACCGACGAGGCCCTGCACGTGGTCATCCCGGCGGAAGCCGAACCGGCTGAGCCGGTGCGCATCCTGGTCCACGGCGGGGGCGCCGGCCGCCGCTCCAACGCACACTACGTGCTGGAGGCCGGGGCCAACTCGCGCAGCGTGGTGATCCTGGAGCACACGGGCGCCGCCGACCACAACGGCAACCTGGAAGTCATCGTTGGCGAGGGCGCAAAGCTCACCGTGATCTCGGTGCAGCTCTGGGAAGACGACGCCAAGCACCTCGCACAGCACGACGCGCAGGTGGGCAAGGACGCTGTGTACAAGCACATCGCCGTGTCCCTCGGCGGATCCATCGTGCGCCTGAACTCAAACGTCCGCTTCGCGGGTGAAGGTGCCGAGGCCGAGCTGCTGGGCCTCTACTTCGCCGACGCCGGGCAGCACCTGGAGCACCGGTCCTTCGTTGACCACAACGTGGCCAACTGCAAGTCCAACGTGCTGTACAAGGGCGCCCTCCAGGGCAAGAACGCGCACACCGTGTGGGTCGGCGACGTCCTGATCCAGAAGCAGGCCCTGGGCACCGACTCGTACGAGAAGAACCAGAACCTCGTGCTGACGGACGGCTGCCGGGCCGACTCTGTTCCGAACCTCGAGATCGAGACTGGTCTCATCGAGGGCGCCGGACACGCGAGCTCCACCGGGCGTTTTGACGACGAACACCTGTTCTACCTCATGGCACGCGGCATTCCGGAAGAGGTTGCGCGGCGTCTCGTCGTGCGCGGCTTCCTCAACGAGATCATCCAGCAGATCAAGGTCCCGGCACTCGAAGAGCGCCTGACCGAGGCTGTTGAGCGTGAACTCGCCGCGACCGAGAACTAAGCAGCCCCGGAAAGTACAGGACAACGGATGACTGAACAGCCAAAGGGCGAGCTCGTCTGCAACGTGAACGAGATCCAGCCCAAGCAGGCCCTGCGGATCCTGATCGATGACTTCCCCGTCGCGATCGTCAAGGACTCCATGGGAGAGATCCACGCGATCGGCGACACCTGCTCGCACGCGGACATCTCTCTCTCGGAGGGCGAGGTGGAGGGCTGTGCCATCGAATGCTGGGGCCACGGGTCGCAGTTCGACCTGCGCAGCGGCGAGCCTCTCCAGCTGCCGGCCTACGACCCCGTGCCCGTGTTCGCGGTGGAGATCGTCGGGGATGAGGTCTACGTGGACTTCACCAACGTCCTCAACGGCGCCGAAGCCCCGAACTTCAGCTAGCCCGGCCTGTACCAGAACTAAACAACTTCCAGACCAAAAGACCGCACCGCTGCCCCAACGGCACGGTGCAGAGGAGAACAAGACACATGTCTACTCTTGAGATCAAGGACCTGCACGTCAGCATCGACACCGAGCAGGGCACCAAGGAGATCCTGAAGGGCGTCAGCCTGACCATCCGCACCGGTGAGACCCACGCCATCATGGGCCCCAACGGTTCGGGCAAGTCCACTCTTGCATCCACCATCTCAGGCCACCCGCGCTACAACGTCACCGGCGGCACCATCACGCTGGACGGCGAAGACGTCCTCGCGATGAGCGTTGACGAGCGTGCACGCGCCGGCCTCTTCCTGGCCATGCAGTACCCGGTGGAGGTTCCCGGCGTCACCATGACCAACTTCCTGCGGACTGCCAAGACCGCCATCGACGGCCAGGCGCCGGCGCTGCGTACGTGGACCAAGGACGTCAAGGCTGCCATGCAGCAGCTGCGCATCGATGCGGACTTCGCACAGCGCAACGTCAACGAGGGCTTCTCGGGCGGCGAAAAGAAGCGCGTGGAGATCCTCCAGCTCGAGCTCTTCAAGCCCAAGTTCGCAGTGCTTGACGAGACCGACTCCGGCCTGGACGTCGACGCCCTGAAGATCGTCTCCGAAGGCGTCAACCGCGCCCACGCCGAAGGCAACATGGGCACCATGCTCATCACGCACTACACCCGCATCCTGCGCTACATCAAGCCCGAGTTCGTCCACGTCTTCGTTGACGGCCAGATTGTTGAAGAGGGCGGCCCGGAGCTCGCCGACCGCCTTGAAGAAGAGGGCTACGACCGCTACGCCAAGGGCGCGGGCGCAGCCTCGATCGCTGCCGCCGCAGCCCAGGCCTAGTAAGGACACGCCATGACAGAAATCGACGCAGCCCGCACCGGGCTGGAGGATGTCGAAGAGGCACTCAAGGATGTCATTGACCCCGAGCTCGGGGTTAACATCGTGGACCTCGGGCTGCTGTACGGCCTGAAGTACTCGGAGGACGACGGCGCGCTGCTGATTGACATGACCCTCACCACGGCCGCCTGTCCGCTGACCGACGTGCTCGAGGAGCAAGTCGGCAAGGCGCTGGACGGCGTAGTGGACGACTGGCGCCTGAACTGGGTATGGATGCCGCCATGGGGTCCGGAGCGGATCACCGACGACGGCAAGGACCAGATGCGGGCCCTCGGCTTCAACATCTAAAACCCAAAAAAGTACGACGACGGCCGGTCACCTTCTTCACGGAGGTGACCGGCCGTCGTCGTTCCCCAGTCGATCTAAACCTAGAGCGTCGGGGCGCTGAACGTGTCGCACTGGTTGATGTCGCCGGTCTTGTAGCCCTGGTAGAACCACTTCTGCCGCTGGGCGCTGGACCCGTGCGTCCAGCCCTCAGGCGAGACCCTTCCCGTGGCGGCCTTCTGGATCCTGTCGTCGCCCACGGCGGAGGCAGCCGAGAGCGCGTCGTTCAGGTCCTGCTGCTTCAGCGGCTCCAGGAACGGCTTGCCGGTCTTCGGTTCCTTCTGCGTGGTGGCGTACCGGGTCCAGAGCCCTGCGTAGCAGTCAGCCTGCAACTCCACCCGGACGGCGCCGGACTCCGCGCCCTGCGGATCCTGCTGCGCCTTGTCCAGGTCGCCGAGGATGTTCTGGATGTGGTGGCCGACCTCATGGGCCACCACATATTCCTGGGCCAGCGGACCGCCCGAGGAGCCGAAGCGGGTCACGAGGTCCTGGAAGAACCCGGGATCGAAGTAGGCCGTGGTGTCCGCCGGGCAGTAGAACGGGCCCACCTCGGACGTGGCCGTGCCGCAGCCGGTGCGCGTGGCGCCCTCGAACAGCACAGCCTTCGGCCGCGGGTACTTCACGTTGTAATCGGCGAGGTAAGCCGGCCAGAACGTGTTGAGGCTGTTCACGGTCCCGGCAATCCGGCAGTCGAGGTCCTTGTCGGCGTCGGAACCCAGCTTGCAGTTGGTGAGGGGTGTTCCCGTGCTCTGGGCGGGCTGTTCCTGGCCGGTGCCCAGGAGCCCCCCGAGCAGCTGCGGATTGATGCCGAAGAGTGCAGCAAGGAGGAGGACGACGCCGCCCCCGATGCCTCCGCCGATTTTTGTGCCGCGGCCTACTCCACCGCCGCGCCGGTCTTCCACCTGGGATGGGTCCAGCTCGACCCCGTCATTGAAGCTCATGTTGTCACAATAGTCTTCACGGCAGGGCGGTGGCGGGTCCGGGCCGGTAAAGTTGGTCCGATGCCTTTTCTCAACAGCCTTCAGCGTTGGGCCGATGAACGCCCCGACGACACCGCCGTCGTCGTGGCCGGAAAAAGGCTCAGCTGGGCCGAACTGCGCGACGGCGCGCAGTTCGCCGCAGCCTCCAGCGCGGCGCCTGTCACGGTCCTCGCCGAGCCGAATTCCACCCGGTTCGCCATTGAGTTCGCCGCAGCCGTCGCCGGCGACCGCGAGTGCGCGGTTCTGGACCCCACCTGGCCGAACGCGCTGCAGGACGAGATTGTCCAGCGGCTGGGCAGCGGCGTTGACCCGGTGCCCGGGAGCGCCGGCGCCCAGCTGGCGGACGGGGACCCGGCGTCCTCGTTCCTCATCGGCCTGACCTCCGGCACCACGTCCGTGCCCAAGGCGTTCACCCGCTCGCGCCGCTCCTGGCAGCAGTCCTTCGAGGCCTCGATGGAGTTCTTCGGGCTCGGCCAGCAGGACAAAACGCTTGCGCCCGGTCCGCTGGCCGCCAGCCTCAACCTGTATGCCCTGGCCGAGTGCCTCTACGCCGGCTCTGAGTTCCACACGCTGGAATCCTTCGACGTCGGCGATGTCCACGCCGCCATCACCCACGACGGCATCACCCGGCTGGTGCTGGTGCCCACCATGCTGCGGCTGCTCAGCGAACGCGGACTGCTGGGCTGTGTGGACGCGTCGGGCGTCCGGACCATCATCTGCGCGGGCTCGAAGCTGGATGCGCGCACGCTGGAAGCGGCCCGCCGGTGGGCACCGCATGCCACCATCTTCGAGTACTACGGCGCGTCGGAGCTCAGTTTCGTCTCCGGCGCCGGCCTGGCCGCCGGGGAGCCGTTCGCCGCCGGGAGCACCGCGATCGGCCGGCCGTTCCCGGGCGTCGAGGTGCGGATCCTGGACGACTCAGGAAACGAGCTACCCGACGGGGCAGCCGGCAACATCAGCGTCCAAAGCGGCATGGTCAGCAACGGCTACCTCTGGGGCGACGACGGCCAGGCGCTGCGCTGCTTCGACGGCTGGTTCACCGTGGGGGACCAGGGTTACCTGTCGGACGGTGTGCTTCACATCCTCGGCCGGCGCGCCGACATGATCATCACTGCAGGCAAGAACGTCTACCCCCACGAGGTGGAGCTGGCGCTGTCCTCCGTCCCCGGGGTGGCCTCGGCCATCGCCGCCGGCATGGACGACGACCTCCGTGGCCAGCGCGTGGTAGCCGGCATCGTTCCCTCACACGGCGGAGTCACCGCCACCCAGCTGAAGACCGGCCTCGAGGACGTCCTGGCCAAGGACAAGCGGCCGCTGCAGTACTACGCCCTGGATGAGCTTCCCGTGACGGATCGCGGAAAGGTGAGCCGACGGCTGTTGCTGGACTGGATTGCGGCCCGGGACAGCCGGGTTCGGCACCTTGTCTAGGGGCACGGCGTCTGGCGTGCAGCTCGAACTGCCCGACGACCGGCAGCCGGTGATCATCGCCGCGCTGCGCACGCCCGTCTGCCGGGCGAACGGTGTGCTGAAGCACCTGCGTTCCCACGAGCTCCTGGCCCCGGTCCTCAGGGCCCTGCTCGCCGAAACGGCAGTGGATGCGGGTGAGGTGGCGGACGTCGTCATCGGCAACGCCGTGGGTGCGGGCGGCAACGTTGCGCGTCTCGCTGCCCTCGAAGCCGGCCTGCCCGTCACCGTCCCCGGCCTCACCGTCGACCGGCAGTGCGGCTCCGGCCTCGACGCCATCGTCCTCGCATCGCGGCTCGTCGCCGCAGGCGGCGGAACCTACCTTGCCGGCGGCGTCGAAAGCATCAGCACCGCGCCGCTGCGCGCACACCGGAACGACGACGGCGAACCCGCCTTCTTCAGCCGCGCCCAGTTTGCGCCGCACCGCCACGGCGACCCGGATATGGGGGTCGCGGCCGAGAACGTGGCCCAGGAGTACGGCATCAGCCGCGCGCGGCAGGACGAGTTTGCGCTGCGCAGCCACCGCAGGGCGGTGGCCGCACAAGCCGGCGGCATGTTTGCCCGGGAGACAGTCCCGCTGCCGGGTGCGTCAGGGACCGCGACGGAATCCGAAATCGTCACGGCCGACGACGGTCCCCGCTCCAAACTCAGCGAGGCCCTGATGGCACGGTTCCCTGCGGCGTTCGTGGAATCCGGATCTGTCACCGCCGGAAATTCCTGCTTCGACGCAGACGGGGCGGCCGCCGTCGTCATCACCTCGCTGGCCAAGGCCCGGGAACTGGGCGCTGCCGACGCCCTGGCCGTGCTGGGCACGGAGACGGCCGGTGTGGAACCGAAGCTCCTGGGCATCGGTGCCGCGGCCGCCGCCTCACGCCTGCTGGCCGCGAAGTCCTTGGATGCCGCGGACGTGGACCTCGTGGAGTTCAACGAGGCGTTTGCCGCGCAGACTCTCGCCTGCCTTGACCATCTCGGAATTGACTCCCTTCGGGCCAACGCCGACGGCGGGGCGCTGGCTTTGGGTCACGCCTACGGGGCGTCCGGGGCCGTGCTGGTCACTAGGCTGTTGGCGCAGGCCCGGCACACACCGGCTGCGCCCGGCCAGGAAAAGCTAGCCCTGGCCATGATCAGCATCGCCGGCGGCATGGGCACGGCGGCGCTGTTCCGCCATATCCGGCTGTAGACCGGACGGACGCAGCCGAGTGCCAGCCGCGCCCGAAAAACCTGGCCGGCTTCCATGATTTCCTTGCGGCCCTGGAGCTGGGCAACTCCGGATGTAGTCGCCCTGCAGGGGCCGTCCCTCAAACCGATTCGTCAGACTACACACGAGTGCTAACCATGGCGCGTGGTCCGGACGTGACCCAAACAGCGCCATGTACTCCGCCGCCCGAGTGGCGTACGCGTTCTGAACCACAAGATCCGTCATCGTGCGAGCTTACCGACGCCGGTCACAGGCTGTCAGGCGGTCGCTATCGCGGTTTGCGCGTGGCTCCTTGGCCTGTCGCCAAAAACGTCGCCACGCCCAGGATCAACGAGGTGGCGATGGCTGCCGGCAACGGGATGTTGCCGTTCACCCAGAGGGCGCCGAATAGCGATATGGCCATCACCAATAGCCCTGCGAATGCAGCAAATACCTTGGTCTTATTCCTTGTCCCCATGCGAAATAGCCTACCGATGGATCCGCAAGGAGCGAACGCGTCCCGGCCGCGCGAACCAGCAGGCGGCGTGCGGGTACCTAAAAGGACGCGGTAATGACCACCGCAAGAACTGCAAGAACCCCGACGGCGATCAAAGGTTTGTTCCACGTTGACGTGACTCTATCCCGACCGGGGGTGATTCCGCCGGGGCGGGCGTCGTGCCAGGCGGCCACCACGGCGTCCCGTCCGGTTTTCGCCACGGGCTGGCTGATCCGCTCGTTGCTCGGAAGAATGCTGTAGGGACGGCTCTTCAAATCGCTCAGATGCTGGAACCCTGCTCCAAGCGCTGGAGGCGGCGTGGGTGCGCCCCAACTGACATACTTCTTGCCGGCCGCCAAGATAACCGTAGTGAAGCGAACCTCGATGTCCTCTATCGTCCGGAACGGTATCCGGTGATCGCGCAAGCCATTGATGACTTCGAACCCGCAGCCGTCAACGCGCAGGCATGGCCGCCACTGGGCAACGTAAACGAACCAGGACAGAAGGATCAGCCAGGGCGCTGCCTCTCCTGCGGCTCTGGTAGCTCCGCCCACAAGCAACCACGAGAGCGTGCCGGCGGCGAGTAGCCACACGGCCGCAGCGACGGCGCGGGCCGATGGAGCACGGTGTGTTGCGGCCTGGCCTTCCTCTGCCTTAGCAACGCTATTGCCGTAAAGCTTCATCGGTTCCCCCAAATCCCAAACTGACGCTTGCCCCGACCCTACCCTTGCCGGCGCCCGTCTCGTAGTGTTTGCTGCGTGACTGGGGCGAGTGTTGGTTGGGTGAAAGTCGATGGAGCGAAAATCTATTGGGAGACGTCGGGGAACCCCGCGGGGATTCCCGTGCTGTACCTCCACGGTGGCCCCGGCGCTGCTCCCGGCCAGGGGTACCGGACCCGCCACGACGCTTCAAGATTCTGGACCGTCGGGTTGCATCAGCGCGGCTGCGGCAGAAGCTCGCCGTCCGTTCAGGACGACCTGAGCTCCCTGGGCGCAAACACCACCCAAACCTTGATCGAGGACATCGAAGCCGTGCGCAAGCATCTTGGTATCGGGAAGTGGATTGTTACAGGGGTGTCGTGGGGTAGCACGCTCGCTCTGGCATATGCCCTTGAGCACCGGGACCGTGTGCACGGGCTCGCGCTGATGGCCGTGACCACGAGCAGCCGTGACGAGGTTCAGTGGATCACCGAGGGCGTTGGCAGGATCTTCCCGGAAGCATGGGAGGAGTTCTCGCGCGCGGCCAGGTGCCTGCCCGGCGAGTGGGTGGTGGATGCGTATGCCCGCCGCCTCGCCGGCGTGGATCGGGACGACGCCGAGACGGCGGCCCGCGCATGGGACCGTTGGAAATCCGTGCACATCTCGCTGGATCCGCTGTGGCAGCCCGGGGCGATGTTCGGCGATGACCGCGAGCGCATGACCTTCGCCATTCTCGTCACCCACTACTGGTCCCATAACGGCTTCCTTACGGGTGGACAGGCCATCATGGAAAGGGTCCAGCAACTTAACGGAATTCCCGGCCACCTCATTCACGGCCGGAGAGACGTTAGCGGCCCCGCCATCACGCCCTGGATGCTTCATCAGCGCTGGGAGAACAGCCGTCTCACCGTCATCGAGAACGAAGGGCATGGAGGTCCTGAATCGGTGGCCGCGCTTGTCGAGGCCGTCGAAGAAATTGCGGCCGGTCTGCCCCGGACGGACTGAAGGTACATCACAGGAACGGACATTGTGATCTAGGCTTACTCCACATCTCGCGTCTGCCCGTCGCGAGCGAAAGAGAGGCAGAGCCTATGCAGCCCGACCTTGGCCAGCGTGCCGCGAACGAGCACGCCGACGTCGCGCGGTCCCTTCTCTCCGCCGCAGAGCAAGCACTCTCAGGCGCCGATGTCGACGCCGAACTGCAGACCAGGCTGGCCCAGGCCCATGCCACCCTTGCCCTGGCGCTCGAAACGCGCGCCGCGGCATATGACACCCGGACTGCCGCGTACGTTGCATATCTGGCGACGCTGAAATCGGATGCCCGTTCGGACAACAAGCAGCACGCCGCCGTCGTCGCGCAGCTTGTCCGCGACCGCCTCGGCTTCGAATCGGAGTAGCCGGCCGGCTGCGTGCAGCGGGCTGTCAGCTCCACCGCTCCCAGTAGTCATCTGCGGCCTGCAGGAACCGGCGCCGTCGGATTTGTTCGCCAAGCAGCGGGTAGCTGTCGGCCCTGCCCAGCGGGCCTGAAGCATCGGACACGGGCGTGTAGCTGATTGCAGCCAGCACGGGGCGCAAGAAAGTAGAGGGCGGCTGCCGGCCAGCAACGCTCAGGGGCACGGCGTGGCGGTGGCGGTTCTTATTCGTCGATGCCTGTGCTGAGGCTGAGCTCGCGCCACTGGTCCAGTTCTGCGCGCTGCACATCGGCGACGGCGGCAAACGCACCATAGGCGTCCTGGCCGAGGACCAGCAGCGACGGCGGGTTAGCGCTTTCGACGACGGCGATGATCGCCTCCGCTGCCTTGCCGGGGTCTCCGGGCTGGGTGCCGTGGACAGTGTCGTTCTCCTTGCGGCGTTTGCCGGCCGTCTCCGCATAGTCCGGAATAGCCGTCGCCGATTGCGTCAGTGAGCGGCCGGCGAAGTCGGTGCGGAACGCACCGGGTTCGATGGCCGTGACACTGATCCCGAGCGGCTGTAGTTCCTTGTGCAGCGAGCCCGACAGGCCCTCCAGGGCCGCCTTGGTGGCGGAGTAGTAGCCGGAACCGGCCGGCGAGATGCGCGCGCCGATGGAGGAGATGTTCAGGATCGCCCCCGCTCGCTTGGCGCGCATGTCCGGCAGGACTGCTTTGATCATGTCGACGGCGCCGAAAAGGTTCGTATCGAACAGCTGGCGGATGTCGGCGTCGTCCGCTTCTTCAACGGCGGCACGGTAGCCGTAGCCGGCGTTATTAACGAGCACGTCGATGCCGCCGAACCGGGCCTGTGCCTGCTGCACCGCCGAGCTGATCTGTTCCTTGTCGGTGACGTCGAGGGGGAGGGCCAGCGCGGTGCCAGGGAAATCGGCCGCGATGTCCTTCACTGCGTTGACATTCCGTGCGGTGACGACGGCGTTGTGGCCGTGGGCGAGCACGGCCTGGGCGAGGGCCCTGCCGAGTCCGGTCGAGCAGCCTGTGATGAGCCATGTGGTCATTGGACTTGCTTCCGTTGGTTGTTGGGGCTGTTCCGCCATGCCAAGGGCGCCGCCGTGTCCAACTGCCCGCCGCGGCGGGATGACTAAGGCGGGCCGGACCGTCAGGACGCGCCGAGCGCGGTGAGGACGATGAGCACGCAGTTCAGGCCAACGATGAGCGTGGCGCTGGTCCAGCCCGCTATTTTCAGTGGGGTCGAATCGGTGTGGATGCCCATGACCTCACGCTTGCCGGTGAGCCGGATCAGCGGAATCAGGGCGAACGGGATGCCAAAGCTGAGGAGCACCTGGCTCAGGACCAGGGCCAGCGTCGGTTCGATGCCGGCGCCAAGAATTGCCAACGCCGGAATCAGCGTGATCACGCGCCGGGTGAGCAGAGGAATGCGGACCTTCAGCAGGCCTCCCATGATGGTGGCGCCGGCGTAGCAGCCCACGGAGGTGGACGCCAGGCCCGAGGCTAGCAGGCCGATGGCGAATACGACGCCGATCGCCGGACCCAGTGCCGACGTCACCGCGGCGTGCGCGCCGGCGATGGTGTCGGTCCCTTCCACGCCGCGCAGGCTGGAGGCTGCCAGCAGCAGCATGGCGATATTGACCACGCCGGCCAACAACAGGGCGCCCGCCACGTCGAACCGGGTGGCCCGGATGAGGCGGGTCCGCACGGCGGGGTTCTCGGAGAAGCCGTGCCGGTCCCGGGCAAGGGCGGAATGCAGGTAAATGGCGTGCGGCATCACCGTGGCGCCGAGCATGCTCGCGGCGAGCAGGATGGTGTCTGTTCCTTCGAAGCGCGGCACCAGGCCGGTCAGTGCGTTGCCGGCGTCCGGCGGATTGACGAACAGCCCGGACACAAACCCGACCGCGATCACGCCCAGCAGGATCAGAATGGCCACTTCAAAGGACCTCTGGCTCCGGTTCGACTGCAGCGACAGCAGCAGCATCGACGCGAGTCCGATGATGATCCCGCCGGCCAGCAGCGGAAGCCCGAACAGCAGGTTCAGTGCGACGGCCCCGCCGATCACCTCAGCCATGTCGGTGGCTCCGGCCACGATCTCCGCCTGCGCCCAGTACGCCCGCCGGCGGCGGGTCCCCAGGCGCTTGCCCAGAATCTCGGGAAGGCTCATGCCGGTGGCCAGGCCCAGCTTGGCGGACTGGTACTGCACCAGCACAGCCATGGCATTGGCCGCCACCAGCACCCAGACCAGCAGGTAGCCGTAGTTCGCCCCGGCGGTCAGGTTCGCTGCCACGTTGCCCGGGTCGACATACGCGATGGCCGCCACGAACGCCGGACCCAGCAACAGCAGGCGCGACCACACCCGACCCGGTGCGGTGCGCTCTGAAAGGGTCGAAACAGCCATCATCCATCCTCGTCATTGGGGGGTACCGATAAGACGAGGATACCGAAATTTAGGTATACCGAAAAGTAGCCATTAGGGCTACCGTGCTGGCCCTGTTGTGAGCAGCTGATTCCGGGCCATAATGACGGTGTGGCTTCCTACCTGGGGTATCGGGGATTCGCGGCCGTTGCTTGGTCCGGCGCAATGGTGGTGATTGCCGCTGCGGGGTGTGGCTCCTCCTCGGCTGGGGAACCGCCCTGCTTTCCGCCGCCATATTCGGTGCGGCCGTCAGAAGCCAGGCCGGGGGAGCCCGTGACTGTTGCAGCACAGGACACCGATTGCAACCCCCGCTATGGTGCGAACGCCCGGATTCAGATCAGCGTTACCGATTCCTCAGAGGCGAAAGTCGTCAACACTACTTCCGCAATGAACGACGGTGGCGGCTTTTCTTACACTTTCGTCGTCCCCGCACGGACTGCGCCGGGCAAGGCGACGGTCACGGCAGTGCCGTACAACGTTGACTGGTGCGACGACACCGGTAGAAACAACCGGGTGGCGGGGGCTGCCGTCGTTCAGTTGCAGCGGGCATCGTGTGTATTGCCGGTGAAGCCCCTGACCATCGGCCGGTAGCGGTCCATCGCCGCTTGCGCTGCCTGATCATGAGTAAATTATGGATTCACGCGCGCTTGCCGGCCGATACCTCTGAGGCTTTGCACTTGGCCCTGATGAAGGACTGCTCCGCCTCCGAAAGCTGCAGTTCGCCGTGCTGGTCCTGGGCGACATGGCCGCCTGAGACCTGCTGAACAACGTTCGCCACGGTCCGCGGAAGAACAACGCAACCGGGGTTTTCAACGAGCCACTTCTTTGTGGTCTCATCAAGCTCATTCCACCATCGAACAATCGGCCTTTGGCCCATGAAGTGCTCCTCGGATTTGAGACCTTACATTAATCGACGCGGCCGCCGGGTTTACGCCTCACGGCGCCGCATGACGTGCAGAAATAGCCAAAACACACATCGATTAGGTACTCATGCCCACCTGCCCCCATCGTGGCGCCGGCCCGTCAACACCACGCTGTCTTTGACGTGCCGAAAAGAATTCACGAATTTCTAAATTGGTGATCAGTAACGAGTGTGGCCCCGATGCAGAAAGGGGTCAAGAGGCACCCGTCATCTCGCGCAACCCGGCCGGGTCGGGCCGACTTGGTGCAAACCCTGTACGGGCGAAGTGACAGTGGAGTACTTTTTACATGCCCGGATGGCACCGAAGCGTCCGCCAGTGAAGACGCTGCTGCCAGCCGGTGCAAGGAGCGCCCGATGACACGTAGGACAACTGGCCCCTGGGTGAATTGGGCCAGGCGGACATCGCCGCCGCGGGCGGGAAGGTGCCGCCCTGGAGGCTCCTAATGAGAACACGGCCGACGGCGCCGCCCTCCGCGCGCTGTTCGTCCGCTTGGCATGTCCGCAGCGTCGAGTGCGGACCGGCACAGGCACGGGCATCCTGGCCGAGGGGCAGCGCGTCGTTGTGGACGGTGGCGCGGGGACGGTCTTGCCGGCTGGCGCGGACGAATAAGCGCCGGTAGTGGGTGCCGGCGCTGCCATACTTTCGCTATGAAGGTGACGGGGTGGCTTTCGCCGGACGAATTCTGGGATGAGTATGAGCGCATGGAGGAACTCGTTCGGGAGTCCTTCGGCGAATTGCCTTGCTACGGACTCGACAAGTGGTCGGGGCCAGTCGCAGGTGAGTGGGATTTCGGCAGCCGCCCACCCGCGGCGGTAAGCGTTGTGTTTGGTTCCGGCGAAGCGGGCCCCATGGTCCAGGTCACCACCACCAGTCAGGATCCGCGGCTGACCATTGCCCACCGACGGCTGTTTGCCGACGGCCCTCCTGCCAGCGGCGACGACTTGTCACGGAGGCTGCGCATGCTTACTTCGGAGCGGGGCGAGGAAGTGTCTATACCGGTCGACGGCGCGGAGGAACTGTTCGACGTATGGCCTGGCGCCGGCCGTTGGTGGGCCGCGGGCCGGCATGATGGCGAGGACCTGGTTCTGGAAGGGACGACGGGACTGGACGTAAGGGCACTGTCCCTGCGCCGCGTTTCCGACATTGAGCCCTATTTGCAAGGCCGCCGTGCGCAGCTCCGCGCTGTCCGCGGTGAGCTTTAGCTGCCCGGTTCCTTGGGCGCTGCGGCCTGCAGCGGTGGTGCTTGCCAGGTGTGTTTGGTGCACACTGGTGGCGTGAGCGGAATCCGGTGGGTGCTGCACGTCGATCTCGACCAGTTCATCGCGGCGGTCGAAGTGCTCCGGCGGCCGGAGCTTGCAGGCAAGCCGATCATTGTCGGCGGTCGGGGCGACCCGACGGAACGAGCTGTGGTGTCGACCGCATCCTACGAAGCAAGGGCGTTCGGCGTGGGGTCCGGAATGCCCTTGCGCATTGCGGCCCGGAAGGTGCCGGACGCTGTGATTCTCCCCGTCGATCAGGAGGCTTACCTCGCGGCGTCTGAAACGGTGATGGCTACCCTGCGCTCGCAGCCCGGCGCCACCGTGCAGGTGCTGGGTTGGGACGAAGCCTTCGTAGGCACTGAGACAGAGAATCCGGAAGCCTACGCCCGGCAGGTGCAGGCGGCAGTTCTGAAGCGAACGCAGCTCCATTGCAGCGTGGGCATCGGCGACACCCTGGTCCGAGCCAAGGTCGCCACCGGTTTCGGCAAGCCGGCCGGCGTCTTTCGTCTCACTTCCGGAAACTGGCTCGACGTCATGGGCAGTCGGCCCACCAAGGACCTCTGGGGCGTCGGAACGAAAGTGTCCGGCCGGCTGGCCAAACTCGGTATCAACACAGTTGCTGAGCTCGCCGCGTCCAACCCTCAGGATCTGGTCCCGGAGTTCGGCCCCAAGATGGGTCCTTGGTACGCGGAGCTAGGACGCGGGGACGGCGCGAGTGTTGTGGACGACACCCCGTGGGTTGCCCGCGGGCATAGCCGGGAGACCACCTTCCAGCACGACCTGACCGAGCCTGCCCAGGTGGACGACGCCGTGAGGGAGCTGACAGCGCGTGTCCTTGAGGATGTTGTGGCCGAAGGACGGCCTGTGGTTGGGCTGACTCTCAAGGTTCGGTACGCACCGTTCTTTACCAAGACCCACGCGAGAAAGATTCCCGAGACATTCGACCGGAACGAAATCTTGGCGCGGGTCCTGGACCTCGCAGCCGGAATCGAAGCAAACCGTCCAATCCGGCTCCTGGGCCTGCGGGCCGAAATGCCCATGCCCGACGATGCCCGAAAGGGACATACGCCAACGCGCGGAGGTTGGTGACGGCGTCGTTCCCTTCCTTGCCAGCGCGGATGAGTTGCTTCGCCGAAGTAGCAGATGCCGTGGGCTTAACCTCCCACGGCATCCTCTGCCTTTCTGGAGAATGGAATCATGGAATTCAACCGGCTGCTGCAGATCCGGCGCATCTATGCGCAGCGTGCTGCACTGGATCTTCCCAGGGGCCAGGAGATCCTCGAACGCTGGCCGGATGCAGACGTCGTGCTTGTCGACAACCACTGGAACATCCCGGAGGTGCACGGTGATGAAACGAACGTCCCTCGCTGGTCCCGGATCAAGACGGAGGCGCTGGTCCTAGGCGTTAAGAAAGCGCTGACCGTCAAGCCGAACGGCCGATCCGCCGACTTCATTGCGCCCTCAACCGCGAACGGCTGTGCCATGGCATGCGCCTACTGCTACGTACCCCGGCACAAGGGGTACAGCAACCCGGTAACTGTGTTCGCGAACATCGGCCAGATTGCCGGGGCGCTTGAACGTCACGCCACACGCCAGGGCATGAAGCTGGAGCCCAACCAGTGCGACGCTGAACTCTGGGTTTACGACATTGGTGAAAATAGCGACTGCTCCGTCGATGCGCTGATCAGCGACAACGTGGAGGATCTCGTCACGCTCTTCCGCGACCTGCCGACAGCCAAGCTGTCCTTCGCCACCAAGTACGTGAACCAAGCAATGCTCGACTGGGACCACGGCGGTCACACCAGGATCCGCTTTTCCCTCATGCCCGCGGATTTGGCCAAATCGATTGACGTTCGCACGTCGCCGGTTTCGGAACGCATGGCTGCAATCAACGACTTCGTGGAGGCAGGCTACGAGGTGCACGTGAACTTCTCGCCTGTGATCATTACGGACACCTGGCTCAGCGATTGGGAGCAGCTGCTGCGCCAACTCGATGCCACCCTGTCAGACGCCGCGAAGGCCCAGCTCGCGGCAGAAGTCATCTTCCTGACCCACAACGAGCGGCTCCACGAGGTCAACCTAGGGTGGCATCCGCAGGCCGAGAACGTGCTGTGGCGTCCGGACCTCCAGGAATCGAAGGTGTCGTCCAACGGCTTCACTAACGTCCGGTACCGTTCAAGAGCCAAGGCGGGCTACGTGCGGCAACTGACCACGCTTATTGAGAAGATCGCGCCTTACTGCCGCATCCGCTATGCGTTTTGAGGGTCCGGTTGTGGTTCCTCGGCGGTGGCAACGAGCTCTAGTTCGAAGCCGTTGGAGTTTACGATGGCATCGGCGAGGATGAATGCGATCCCCCGTGCTGCGAGAAGGAGTCGACGCGATGACCAAGTATCTGATCTCGTTTCCGAGTGCCGCTATGGTCTTCCCTGACGAAGACTCGCAAGCCGTTTCGGATGCGTCGTACGCGGTCGTTCAGGAGGCGAAGGACGCCGGCGTCTGGGTGTTCGGCGGCGGCATCGATGAGAGCATCCCGCCTGTCATGGTCGACGGCGATGGGACCGTGAGCGAGGGGACCTACCCGCAGACGACGCAGCTCGAAGGCGGCTACTCGGTGCTGGAGCTGCCCTCGTACGACGCCGCGTTGGAGTGGGCCGCGAGGATCGCGGTCGCCTGCCGTTGCGCGCAGGAGGTGCGCGTTTTCCAGTACGGCCCCGCCAGCTAGGTCCCGGCCGGCATACTCGCGATCGCACGAATTAGGGCCGCTAGACGAGGTAGACGGTGATGGCAGCGGCGTTGCTGGCCGCGTGCACAATACCAACGCGCTTTATCGGCCGGACCTTGGTGGTCCATTGCGCCCAGCCAGAGAGGGCAGTGGTACAGCGGACGCGACACCCAAGGCCACCAGCCGTTTGGCGGCCTGGCGGGAACCATCGTCATTGAAGAGGTCAAGGAAGATTGCCATCCACCATGCTCCGAAGGGTACGTCAGAAAGGATGGTGTGCAACGGGATGCCGGTGGTGTCGCCGCGGATGAATCTCCTGACTCGGCGGCGGGCCATGAGGCGGGTGGCCAAGGGCTCGGCCCTTTTGACGACATCCAAAGGTTTTGCCGCTTCAAGAGCTCCAAGGAGTGGTGTGTAACCACCGGCGCTGCCCATCACCGTGTGTATGCACCACAACATACTCTGCAGATTGCGGGATTGCACCGCTTCCAAATTGTGGATCTCGTGGTTGCTTTGGGGTACACAAAAGACTTCTTGGCCGCTTCAGCAGGAGTGCTTCGCAGGTTATGGTGAGGAATGACAGCTCCCCGAAAAGGACAAGTCTTCCTGACCGGTGCCGTGGCGGCAAAACAGTCTTGTTCTCCGATGTTTAGCATCAGCAGCAGATGTTCGCTGTCACCGCGGCCCGCTAGCCGCCAGCGCGCGAAGTCCAAAGCTACTCGACGCGCCGCCTCGACGCTTGTTGCCGTGGCCGCCCTTTTTGGCCCTATGTCATGCAGCGCTGGAGAGACCCCGCCAGAAGGAAGCCAACCCGCATTCGCTACTCCACCGGCAGCACCGCCGGCAAGGACAGGCCCGTCCATCCATGCCATTACTCCACATTCGAACCGGCTTCCTACAGACAGCTCGCCGGGTACCGGCGAGACAGTTCCATGGACTCTGGTGAATATCGATAACGTGACAAACCGCATCTACCTGTCGACCGGACAGGTTGGCTGCGCGGTGCCGTCTGTGGTGCATCTCCAGGAAACGCCGACGGAGATCGTCATCGCGGTCACCGGCGCGCCTTCCTTGGCATCGTTCGATAGCCCGTGCACCGCGCAGAAAGTGAGCCTCGTCGGTTACGTTCAGCTCAGCGGCCCGGTCGGCGACCGGCGAATTGTTGGAGACACCGCATAGGACGCTGCGCCCTTATGCGTCAGCCCAGGTCGCTTTGGCGAACCCCACCGGGAAGTTTTTCGGGCCCAGCTCACGAGAGTGTGACTCGGGACGGCCGAAGTCATCTCCGACTTATCGTGGGACAGGCGGATGCAAAAAGGTACTCCAGGCCTGCACGCATGCTCGCACGGTGATCGTCAAAGATGCTGGACCGGACGACCATCGCATCGGTCGGGAGATCACTGCCCGTGAGTCCTACACCGCTCCGCTCCTCGCTAGTGGACGGGTGGGCCGGATGCTGCACCGCAGTCGGAACTCGAACGTCTTGATGCTTGAATACCTCGAACGGGTTGGCAGCCGCGGGATTGGACCAGTCATAACGGCGAGCTTGTCTGGCGGGTGGATCTACTCAGGGAAGCTATAGGCCGCCAAGTTGCTCCAGCTCTGCAAACGTTTCTTCACCACCGCGCCAGCTCGACCGTAATCGCCGAACTCCATCGGTTCCTCGCCGAAGGCGTCCACCCCGCGGGTTGATTGACCGTCCTGCTGCGCAGGAGCTGGCCGCGCCTGTGGAACTAGCTAACGCGGCGATAGCGGATGTGGGTGGCCAGCGGTGAGTGGAGCACCTCGGCGGGTTCGAAGCCAAAGGATTCAACCCCGTCGAAGATGCGCTCGCCCGAACCGAGAAGGACCGGTGCGACGTCGAGGGTGAGTTCGTCGATCACGCCGGCGGTCAGTGCCTGGCGGACGGTCGAGGCCCCACCGGCGATGTCGACGCCGTTGTCCCCGGCGGCCTGGCACGCTGCCGAGTAGGCTGCGTCGAAGCCCTCGGTGACGAAGTGGAAGGTCGTCCCGCCGTCCATCTCGATCGGGTCGTGTCCGTGATGGGTCAGCACGAACACCGGCGCGTGGTAAGGCGGTTCCGGGCCCCACCACCCGGTCCATTCCTCATCCCAGTTCCCGCGGATCGGGCCGAACATGTTCCGACCCATCACATACGCGCCCCGCGGGCGCATGAGCCATTCGTTCGCGACCTTGTCGGCATCGTTGGCTCGCGGGTCGCCGATATGCCAGCCGTGCAGCTCCCGCCCCCGCTTGCCTAGGGGGTCTTCGCGGCTCTGGTCCGGCCCGGCGACGAAGCCGTCAAGCGAGATCGACATATGGCAGGTCGTGTCTGGCACCGCGAACCTCCTGAGTGATTGCGACTTGTACGCGATCGTTTGGCGATTCTGGGGAGCTTAGCATGTGATCGCATCCTCGCCGATCACGTTCAGTGGTTGGGCGCCGATGGTCTCCTCCAGGTGCGCGGGCCGAGTCGGTCTGCAGGGTGCGAAAACTGTCACTGTGAGCATCGACATCAAAAGCCATGCTTTATCGGATCGTCGCGGAGGTGTTCCAACAGAACTTCACCGTGAAAGATGGATGCGACTTCCAGTGACGATCCTTTTGGGCAAGCGTCCGCGTGGTCAGTCGGCGGCGCGAACAGGACCGCACGGCAATCATTCGTGCCACCGACGAGTGGATGGACGCTTTCATCCCCGGGCTGAACGTGCAAACCATCGTCTTCGACTACGACGACGTGGAGCAGGAAAAGGCAGGCGAGCTTCGAAGACTATGCTGCGTCATGGGCGCCTACCTTCAAGGTGAAGCGCGTGTCGAACACCGGCGTCGGCTGTACAGCCCCGGTGCGGTCCCGGTCGTGAGCGCCAACGTGGACAGCCTGGAATGGCGTCTCGGCCCATAAGCCGAACCGGTTATGGACGGAGAACACCAGGTCCTCAGTGGCCATCAGGCAACTTTGTTCTAAGTTCTTCTGCACGGGAAGCGATGGCCTGGCGCTGGTCCCGGGTGAATCTTCTAGCCTGCAGGTCGAGGACAGCCCGGCTGCCCAACTCTCCCACACCCAACAGCTGACCCACCCGACGCATTGCTTCGTCCCTGTCCTCTGAATCCTCAATCATCTGGAAGACCTCGTCACGCCGATCCATCGCCTGCACCAGGGCATCGACGATCATCAATTCTTGCCTTATCTGCCGCTCATCCTCATCCATGCGGCGATTCTTGCACCACGGAAGTCATCGGGGCATTGCGTCCAGTTGGGGACCCCTTACCCGACACGACTTTGAGCTGGCCGGTTTGCCATAGCCCAGCAGAGGGAGGACGATCTAGGTCAATCGGGCGGAGAGCCTCGGCCTCTTGCCTTGCGAAGGTACGAGACCACTACGGTGATAAAGAGAATTACCGTGCAGCCAATGAGTATCCACGACACTATGTGAGCGCCGGGGGTGCCGCTGATCGTCAAGAGTTGACCGGTGATGATCAGCGCACAAGTAACCGCGACCCAGATAACTCCGGTCTTGTTAGGTTGTCCCACGGTTCGAGCCATGACCGGAACTCTACCGGCCAGGATTTGCGATGTCGTGAGTCGTGCATCCAACGCGCCCGTAAGCCGGTCACTTACCGGATGCACCGCCATTTGATCTGCAGTATCGCGTCCAGCTCGAGGCGACCGTCCCGCAGGACCGGTCCGATGAAAAGTCCGGTGGCGGGCTCCTATATGGCGCACTGCTCCTCTTATGCGGACACTCCTGTTCATGGGTGAAATAAAGGTTGGCTACGCAAGGGTTTCCACCGACGAACAAGACCTCACCGTCCAACGGGATGCCTTGGCGGGCATGGGGGGCGACGCTGGTCGCATCTATGTCGATCATGGTCTTACTGGCAGTAACACCAACCGTCCAGGCCTGCGTGAAGCGCTGGCTGCGTGCCGAAGCGGCGACATCTTCATGGTGACCAAACTCGACCGGCTGGCCCGGTCCGTCCGGGACGCGCACCAGATCGCCGACGACCTCGCCGGGCGCGGAGTGAAGCTAAACATCGGTGGTTCGTTACATGATCCCGCGGACCCCATAGCAAGCTGCTCTTCAAGGTCTTGGCCATGGTTGCTGAGTTCGAGGGCGATCTCATTCGGGCTCGAACGCGGGAGGGCATGAAAATAACCAAAGCCAAGGGGCTGCTGCGTGGGAAACAGCCCAAACTATCGGCGAAACAGGAAGCGCTCCTAGTCCAGCTGCATGACGCTGGCGAACACACCATGTATGAGCAGGCCGAACTGTTTTCCGTTGGCCGCTCCACCGTCTATCGCGCGCTCGAACGCGCGCCAGAGGGCGGAAAAGAAGGCTGGCTCCTGACAGTCGGATAGCTGGCCCAGCAAAGCTTGAAAAGGCCAAGCCCAAAGCGAACGCCGCTAACATGAAAAGCCGGTTCACCCCGGCGTCGTGCGCGCCCTAATCAGCCCAAGGCATGCCACCGCCGCCGCGACGGACACCACCGTGACGATCCCAAACGGGAGGGCATTATCCGCCCCGTCGATCCCCACCAGCGGCGCCGCCACGCCGCCGAAGGAGAACCTTGCCAGGCCGAGCAGCGACGACGCGGTGCCGGCGATGTCCGGGTAGCCCTTCAGCGCCAGAGAGGTAGCGGGCGGGCTGGCCGCTGCCACGCCACCCACCATGGTGAAGAGGGACAGGATCACGGCAACCAGGGGCAGGTGCAGGAGCGCTGTGACGAGCAGTCCAAGGGAACCGGCAGTGGCCATCGCTAGCCCGATCACCAGGGTCGCCTTCTCCGACCACCGTTCGGCCAGCCGGCCGCCAAGGAAGCCAAAAATCATGAATCCCAGCGAATTTAGGCCGAAAGCAAACGAATATCCCTGCGGGGAGAGCCCGTAAATGCCCTGGAGGACGAACGTGGCGCCGCTGAGGTAGGCGAAGATCGCAGAGTACGTAAAGCCCGTGATCAGCACCGCCCCGACGAATACGCGGTCCGCAAGCAAGCGCTGGAAATCTTGCAGGGTATGGGCAAAACCTCCTGCCGCCCGCCGCTGGGCCGGAAGTGTTTCCTTGAAGATCACGAGGCAGGCGATCAGGATCGCCACGCCGACGGCCGCGAGGAAGAGGAACACCCCACGCCAGTCTGTGACGGTGGCGAGCTGGCCCCCGATGACCGGACCAACGATGGCTGCCAGCCCGCCGAGCACCGTCAGGCGGCCGTAGTAGCGGAGGAGCTTTGCGCCCTCGTACACGTCCCGCCCGGCTGCCTGCGCAATCACGATGCCCACGGCGCCGGCCAGGCCTTGGACGAACCTGGCCGCGATCAGGGTTTCAACGGTCGGGCGGATGGCACAGAGAACGGACGTCACCGTGTAGGCGGCGACGCCGATCAGCAGGGGGAGCCGGCGGCCGAAACGGTCCGACAGCGGGCCCGCAATGACCTGGCCGATGGCCAGTCCGAGCAGGCAGGCCGTGATGGTCAGCTGCGCCGTGGACGTGGAACTCCGCAGTTCCGCCGTCAGGGCCGGCAGGACGGGCAAGTACAGGTCCATGGAAATCGGACCGAAGATGGTCAGCAGGCCGAGGACAATTGCCAGTGGCCGTCCGACTGCCTGTTCGCGCGCGGTCACCGGAGCGTCGGTCACAGTCACGCTGCCTCCGTTCAGGGGGTAAAGGGCTGCCGCCAGTTCGACGGCGGGTGATGGGGTGCCGTTCCACCTAACCAGCGTTTACATCGCTGTGGGAGTCCCTGCTGGTACCCCCTCCACGAGGGACTCCCATGCGCCTTGCCTTCCGGAGGAGCACGTTCCTGAGATCGGAGCGCTCAGTCTTCCGGCTCGCCCAGCCCGCGGGCGGCCAGCGCCTCGCCGGTGTGGCGGGCATACGCAACGGTGGTGATGAACACCGGCAGGACCAGCGCCCGCGGGTTGCGTTCCAGTCCGCGGGCACGCGCCGAATCCCGGACATCCGAAAAGGCCCCGGCGATGAACGGGATGCTCCGCAGCATGATGGCGATGGTCAGGGCAAAGCGCTCCGGGTCAGCGCCGAAGCGCTGGAACGGACGGGCCAGGGAGACCACCCCGTCGAGCAGGCGGTGCAGCGGTGTGGTGGCGGTCAGCAGGGACGCCGCCACGACGCACAGCAGGATGTTCAGCACAATCCGCACGGCAACAGGGCCCCCCAGCTGCCACCACTGGAACGCGCCAAGGACCAGCAGGATGGGAAGCAGCGGCCGCACCGCACGGAAGAGGCGCATGGGCCCGGCGCCGCTGAGCAGGAACAGTCCGCACAGCACGGCGAGTGCTCCGGCGGCCAGCCGCCAGTCGACGATCAGGAACGAGGCCATCCCGCAGGCCAGGACCAGCAGGAACTTCAGCCAGAGGGGCATGCGGTGGATCAGGGACGTGCCGGGCACGTAGTTGGCGAGCAGGAAGCCGTGGCCCCTCATCGGAAATCCCCGCCTGACAGGCTCCGTGCAGACAGCGAGCGGTAATGCTCGACGGCGGCGGCAGCACCGCCGTCGTACGCTATCCGTCCGGAGTCGACCACCAGAACCCGGTCCATATCCAGCGCCAGCTCCAGGTCATGGGTGGACATCACGATCTGCTGGCTCAGGCCGGCGAGGGTACGGCGGAGCAGTTCGCGGTTCCGGAGGTCCAGGAGCGTGGAGGGCTCGTCCAGCACCAGCACTCCGGGCTCCACCGCCAGCACGGACGCCAGGGCGAGGAGCTGCCGTTCCCCACCCGAGAGTTCGTAGATGCTCTGGTCAGCCAGGCGCAGAAGCCCGAAACGGTCCAGGGCGGCGGCGGCCTGCTCCCGGCGCTCCTTCCCGCTCCGGACCGAACGCCGGAGGGAAAGTTCAACGTCCTCACGTCCGGTGGGCATGACCAGCTGGGAGAGGGGATCGGTGAAGACGAAACCCACCTGCTGCCGTACTGCCCGCACATTCCGGACCGTGTCGGCGCCGTTGACGGTCACGGTCCCTTCGGTGGGGGACACGAGGCCGTTGAGCAGGCGGAGCAGGGTCGACTTGCCGGACCCGTTGGCCCCGATGACGCCGATCCGCTCCTCGGTGAGCTCCAGCGAAATGTCCTGCAGCAGAACCTTGGGGTCAGCGCGGCCGTCGACGGCCACGCTGACCCCTGCTGTACTGAGGGAGATGGTGCTCACTGCTGTGCGGAGGCTTCCGGTGCTGCGGCTCCCGGCGTCGCGGCCTCCGGCGTCGCTGCCTTCTGCGGAAGCTGCCGGACGCGGCGGACCAGCAGGTCGGGGAAGGCCTTGTGCAGGGCGATGGCCACCGTCACGGCGAGGACGTTCTTGATGATGTCGCCCGGGTAGAACGGGAGGTCGGCGAGGAACGCCTTGGAGAAGTCCAGCTTGGCGTTGACCATCATGCCGATGATGCCCAGGCCGTGGACCAACACAATGCTGGTGGCCATCGCGGAGATAAACAGGAGCACGGAGCGGAACTTCACCGTGCGGCGGATAACGACGGCGGCCAGCCAACCCACCGCGGCAGCGGCAAGGGGGAACGCGATGATGTAGCCGGCGGACGGGCCGGCCAGGATGCCCAGGCCGCTGCGTCCGCCGCTGAAGATGGGCAGGCCTGCGAGGCCGAGCAGGGTGTAGAGCCCGACGGCGGCGAACGCGCGGCCAGGGCCGAGGGCGAGCCCCGTCAGCATTACCGCGAGCGTCTGGAGCGTGATGGGGACGCCGAGGCCGCCCACGGGGATGGCCGCAACCAGGGCTGACGCCGCCACGAGCGCGGCGAAGACGGCGATGAGTCCGAGGTCGGTGGCGTTCCAGCGGCGGCGCTTTGCCGGCTGCGGGGTGCCGGCGGAATGGGTCTGGGTCATGGGAAGTCCTGTCGGGGGAGTACAAACAATTATCAGCTCGTCTCGACGTTACTGGCCCGGTAACAGCCGCATTTTGTTGGTCTTCTACAAGAGGGGCTGCCCGGGATCTGGTGCTAGGCACAAAACTTCGCCCCTCCGGACCGGGAATGCGCCCTTCCGGGGTGGGGAAGGCATGTTCTGGCAGGGTTGCGCTGGCCGGTAGACTTGAACGGGCCGTTCTCACGGCCGGCATCCCCGGCGTTCCAAACTTTTCGCCGTGCGGCATGCAACCGGCCGTGCTGCGGCTTCCCTGTTGTGAAAGGCCTTACCTGCTTTGATTACCGTTCAAGATCTTGAACTGCGCGCCGGCGCCCGCCTGCTCATGGACCAGGTGAGCTTCCGGATCGACAAGGGCGACAAGATCGGCCTCGTGGGCCGCAACGGTGCCGGCAAGACCACGCTGACCCGTGTGCTCGCGGGCGAGGGTCTGCCTGCCGCCGGCAAGGTGACCCGCAGCGGCGAGATCGGGTACCTGCCCCAGGACCCCCGGACACCGGACATGGAGCAGCTGGCGCGGGACAGAATCCTGTCCGCCCGCGGCCTGGACATCGTCGTCGGCAAGCTGAAGAAGGCCCACGACGAGATGGCCAGCGAGGATGCCGCGGTCCAGCGCAAGGCGATGAACCGCTACGACCGGCTCGAATCCGAGTTCCTGGCCGCCGGCGGCTATGCTGCCGAAGCCGAGGCCGCAGCCATCTGCTCGAACCTCGCCCTGCCGGACCGCCTGCTGAACCAGCCCCTCAAGACCCTGTCCGGCGGTCAGCGGCGCCGCGTCGAGCTCGCGCGCATCCTGTACTCGGACGCCGAGACCATGCTCCTCGATGAGCCCACCAACCACCTCGACGCCGATTCTATCGCATGGCTGCGTGACTTCCTCAAGAACCACCAGGGCGGCCTGATCGTGATCAGCCACGACACCGAGCTGCTCGAAGCCACCGTCAACAAGGTGTTCCTCCTGGACGCCAACCGTGCCCAGATCGACTTTTACAACATGGACTGGAAGCGCTATCTGACGCAGCGCGAAACAGACGAACGCGCCCGTAAGCGGGAACGCGCCAATGCCGAAAAGAAAGCCCAGGTCCTGTTCGACCAGGCCAACAAGATGCGCGCCAAGGCCACCAAGGCCGTGGCAGCGCAGAACATGGCCAAGCGCGCCGAACGTCTGCTCAGCGGGCTGGAGGCAGTGCGCGAAAACGACCGGGTGGCCGCCCTCCGCTTCCCGGATCCTTCGCCCTGCGGCAAGACCCCGCTCACGGCAGAGGGCCTCAGCAAGTCCTACGGCTCGCTGGAAATCTTCACGGACGTGGATCTTGCCATCGACCGCGGCTCCAAGGTGGTCATCCTCGGCCTCAACGGTGCCGGCAAGACCACCCTCCTGCGGATGCTCGCCGGAGTAGACCGCCCCGACACCGGTGACATCGTCCCGGGGCACGGACTCAAGGTGGGCTACTACGCCCAGGAACATGAAACGCTCGACGTCGACCGCACCGTCCTCGAGAACATGCGTTCCTCCGCCCCCGACATGAAGGATGCGGAGGTCCGCGGCATCCTGGGCTCGTTCCTGTTCTCCGGTGACGACGTCGACAAGCCCGCCGGCGTGCTCTCCGGCGGTGAGAAGACCCGGCTCGCACTGGCAACCATCGTGGCCTCCAGCGCGAACGTTCTCCTGCTGGACGAGCCCACCAACAACCTCGACCCCGCCAGCCGCGCCGAGATCCTGGGCGCGCTGCGCAACTACACCGGCGCCGTCGTCCTGGTCAGCCACGACGAAGGGGCCGTCGAGGCCCTCAACCCCGAGCGCGTGGTGCTGCTGCCCGACGGGGTTGAGGACCTCTGGAACGAGGACTACCTGGACCTCATCACGCTGGCCTAGAGCTCCCGGACACCGCGGTTCTGATTGGCCTGCCAGTGCCCAGGGACTTCGAGCCCTCCGGGCAACCTGGTGCCGAGGCTGCCCCGCGCGCTGTTGAGCTGCGGCTGCGTCAGGTACAGGGCACGGGACAAATCGGCGTCTTCCAGCCGTGCATCCCTTAGGTCCGCGCCCAGCAGGTCCACCGCTGCCAGATCAGTGCCGCGCAGGTCTGCCGCGATGAGGCAGGCGCCCCGAAGGTCGGCGCCGCAGAGCCAGAGCGTCCGAAGGTTCAGGCCCGCCAGGTCCGCCCCCGGCAGCAGCATTTCATCAAGCTCATCGCCAACGGCGAAATAGGCGGCCCGGACTTCCTCGCTGACCTCAACGAGTATCTGGCGCACCCGGTGATGAAGTGTTCCGACGTCGAGGGCGAGCAGTCCGGGCACTGGTCCTCCCGCGACCTTCCTGATGGCGAGCCGTAACTCCTGCGCCGCGGTGCCGGTTTCGGGGTCGAAGGCTCGTTCCTGCGCCTCGGCCAGGTACCAGAGCATCTCGTGAAGCTGCCGCATGATTTTGAAGACCGCGAACATTGCGGACCTGCTGTCCGGCTTATCGCGCCAGCTGAAGCCGTCGAACAGCCCCTGAGACACAGCCTGGCCTGCGCCGAAGCAGTCGAAAACGGTGCAGCCGCGGAAGCCGCGCGGGCGCAGCCGGTCGTGGATGCCGCAGGAGAAGTCGGCGGCGAGATTCGGGCACGGCGTGCCCGCCGGCTTGTCGAGGGGAAAGTCGGCGGATCGGGAAAAGCCAAAGGCGGTGCAGCACAGCGCGAAGCAGTTGCCGCAGTCGGGGTGCAGTTCGTCCCGGCCGGGAATGGCAGCAGAACGACGAATGGATGTGGTGCTCAAGTGATCTCCCAAGAATGATGCGGATGTATATGTCGCATGGGGAACCCGTCGTCGAGTTCCCTCGGCGGACACACCGAATCACCGCTCCATGAAGGAACGAGCGAGCACTGCCGCGAGAGGGCAGCTGCCGTGGGCTAGAGAGAAGAATGAAGAATCACTGGTTCCACGATACCTGCATGGCGCCAGGCGTATGCAGGGCAATCGTCGCTGGTCAGCCTGGTGGCAATCCTTCCCCTCGGTAGCTAAGCTCTTCCCGCTGTGACAGCTGCATTCCCCAACCCGGTCAGCCGCATTCGAGGAGAGCACCATGAGCGCTACCTACACATTCGACGTCTTTTCCAGCCTCGATGGCTTCGGCTCCCACAAAGGCAACTGGGGCGGCTACTGGGGCAAACAAGGCCCCGAGCTGCTCGAGCACCGCCTCGCCTTGTATGGCGGGGAGCAGCGGATGGTCTTCGGGGCCAACACGTATCGGGCGTTCGCGCAGATGCTGGCCTCAAGCACTGAGGAGTCCGACGTCCGTGACCCATGGGTTACGCGGATGCGGAACCTGCCGGCAACGGTGGTGTCGAGCACGCTGCGAGGTCCGCTCGACTGGCCGGACGCTACCGTCGCGGGCGGCAATGCCGTCGACGTCGTCGCCCGGCTCAAGGAGGAGTCAGCACTGCCGCTGCGCTCACACGGCAGCCTGTCGATGAACCGGGCACTGATGGCCGCCGGCCTGGTAGACCGCGTTCAGGTGACTCTCTTCCCTGTGATCACCGGTCAGACCGGAGAGGAGCCGATCTTCCAGGGTGCCGCCGACTTCGATCTCGAGCTGATCGAGAGCCGGACGCTCGACGGCAACACCCAGCAGCTCATCTACCGGCCCACCTTGCACATCTAAGTCACCGCACCCGCAATGCGTGGGCGTCCGTGATGCGCTGCAGCTCCCCGTAGCTGATGGAGAACATCGAGTGGTGGTCGCCGGCCCCGGCCCAGAGCGTCGGGTACTCTTCGAGCGAGGTGTCCAGCAGCGTGCGGATCTTGGCCGGATGGCCCACCGGCGCAACCCCGCCCACTTCCTGGCCCGTGTGCTGCAGGACGAAGTCCGGCGCGGCACGGCGGATCCGTCCCGTGCCCAGCTGGGAGGCGACAAGGCGCACGTCCACTTTCCCGGCGCCGCTGGCGAGGATCAGCAGGGGAGTGCCGTCCACTTCGAACACCAGGCTGTTGGTGATGGCCGCAACGTCGCAGCCGAGCGCGTCAGCCGCGGCGGCCGCCGTCGGGACGGCGCCGGGAAGAACCGTCACTGTGTCGCGGGCTCCGGCTTCCGTGAGGGCGCGGCGCACGTTGGCCACCGGGTCGGCAAGCATGTCCGTGCTCCTGTTCTCAGTAGCCCTGGGCATCCAGGATCGCGTCTTCCTCTTCCTCCGTCGTCGGGCGCTTGCGCTTCCGGGGCACCGGCGGACGACGGCGGGCTCCCGCGGCCGTGGCGGCGGGCTCGCCCTCCGACAACCCGGCGTCCTCGGCGTCCATGGCGGCGTTACGCGCCTGCTGCCGGGCCGCGTAGCCAAAGCCCACAAACATGAGGACGCCGAAGGCGAACCACTGCAGCGAGTAGGACAGGTGCGTCCCCTCGTCCACCGAGGGCATGGGGAACGGCTGAGGCATGTCCGCCACCGGCGGCGTCTCCGACGCGAGCTGCCCGTAGGCGCCGGTGAGGAGCGGGGAGCCAAGTTCGGCGGAGTAGGCCGGCAGGTCGATGGATGCGAGCTGACCTTCCGGAGCACCGCGCTGCAGCGTGGGTTCGCTGTGCTTAAGCCGCACCACTGCCGTGATCTGCCCGGACGGCGGCGCCGGAATGGTGTCCGGCCGGCCGGGGGTCTTGTTGCCGATCGGGAGCCAGCCGCGGTCAATCACCACGGTCTCGCCCGACACGAGCTTGAACGGCACCACCACTTCGTACCCGGGCTGCCCGTTAAGGGGACGATTGCGCACGATCCGCTGCCCGTCGACGTCGTAAGTGCCCTGAAGCTTAACCTGGGTCCATTCCCGGGACGGGTCCAGCTGATTGAACTCGTTGCGGGCCTGATCAAAGGTGATGGGAGTGGCCGAGTAGTTGGACGTGACCCGCTGGATCTCGGCCAGGGTCTCGGCCCGGCGGTCCATCTGCCAGCGGCCGAGGAAGACGCAGCCGGTGGCGAAGATTGCGGCCAGCAGGAGGTAGCCCAGCCACTTGCTGGAAAACAGGAACTTGTACATTCAGCCGTTCCCGCCGGTCTCTGCGGCCTCGAGCGGCACCGTTTCCTTCCAGAGGCCACGCGTCTGCAGGTAGTCCTCCAGCCACGCCCTGTGCTCACCGCATGCCAGCCACACCTTGCGCCGGTCAGGCGTGTGGATCTTGGGATTGTTCCACAGCAGCTGCCAGGACGCGTCGGCCCGGCAGGCCTTGCGGGAGCAGGTGGCCGAGGATGCCGGCCCGGCAAGATCGCCGCTGCCGCCACCCAGGTTGAAAATGTTCATGAAGCTTTCTGTCCCCGGCCGTCGTCGTCTTCTTCGTCATTGATGATGAGTTCGCCCTGGAGCACTGTCGGTTCATCGTCTGTATCGGAGCTTTCCGGCATCCCGGATTCCCCGGCCGCCCCCAGCTCAGCGTACGGCGTGTAGTCGAGCAGCGCGTCGCTGTGGATCTCCGCCTTGTCCGAACCGTTGGCGATCACCACCGCGACCCAGGGCAGGAAGACCGCGCCCGCCACCGCAACCAGCTTGAACCAGCCGTCCACCACAAAGATCAGGATCAGGCACACCATGCGGATGGACATGGCGAGGGCGTACTTGATCATGCGCTCCCGTATGTCTTCGGAATGCGCCGCGGCGGCGTCCGTGATGCTGATTACTTCCGGATGACCGGAGGTGGCGTCACGCTTCCCGGGCAACTGCTGACCGGGCTGGGGTTCAGATGTCACGACTGTTTGATCACGCTCCAATGGCTACCCCAATTCTCTCACCATCCACAGGAGGCTCCCAATCGGGCGATAAGATCGGAGGCAGTCAAAAATCCAGCCAACACGGCGGAGCCACGCTCCGCAGAAAACCGGAGCACACATGTCTGAAGCAGCAACCACGGCCCGCAGCGTCCTCATCACCGGCGGCAACCGCGGCATCGGCCTGGCCATCGCGGAGGCATTCCTGGCCAACGGCGACAAGGTGGCCGTGACGTACCGCAGCGAATCGAAGCTGCCGGAGGGCATCCTGGGCGTAAAGGCCGACGTGACCGACGAAGCCTCCGTGGATGCTGCGTTCGCCGAGGTTGAGGCCGCCCACGGTCCCGTCGAGGTGCTGGTTGCCAACGCGGGCATCACCAAGGACACGCTGCTGCTGCGCATGAGCGAGAACGACTTCACGTCCGTCATCGACACCAACCTGACCGGGGCCTTCCGCGTCATCAAGCGCGCCTCGAAGGGCATGATCCGGCTGCGCAGGGGCCGTGTGGTGCTCATCTCCTCCGTTTCGGGCCTGTACGGCGCGCCGGGGCAGATCAACTACTCCGCCTCCAAGGCCGGGCTCGTGGGCATCGCCCGTTCCCTGACCCGCGAGCTCGGTTCGCGCGGGATCACGGCGAACGTCGTCGCTCCCGGGTTCATCAACACGGACATGACCGCCGAACTCCCGGAAGCAACCCAGAAGGACTACCTGTCCAGCATCCCCGCCGGGCGCTTCGCCGATGCCTCCGAGGTGGCCAACGTGGTTCGCTGGATCTCCAGCGACGAGGCCGCCTACATTTCCGGCGCCGTGATTCCGGTCGACGGCGGCCTCGGCATGGGGCACTAGGCACCAGACACGGGGCCGCGCCGGGTCATCAGGGGATTTTTGACCCACGGCTGGCCGCCGGCTTCTTTGTCGCGTTCCGACAAAGGAAACCGGTGCGCCCGCTGGCATGATGGACTTCAGGTCATCAGTAATTAGACGTTTTGAACAAAGTTATAGCTTTAGACAAGGGAGCCCACATGGGACAGCTGGACAACAAGACAGCCATCGTCACCGGTTCTTCGCGCGGCATCGGCGCCGAAGTTGCCAAGATCCTCGCCGGCGAGGGCGCCGCCGTCGTCGTTAACTACCGCCAGAAGGCGCCGCGCGCCAACAAGGTGGTGGCCGGGATCGAGGCCGACGGCGGCCGTGCCGTCGCCGTGGGTGCCGACCTGACCAGCATCGAAGGCGTGCAGGCGTTGGCCAGCGCCGCCATGGAAAACTTCGGTTCGCTGGACGTCCTGGTCCTGAACGCCTCGGGCGGCATGGAATCGGGCATGGAAGAGGACTACGCCCTCAAGCTGAACCGCGACGCGCAGGTCAACATGCTCAACGCCGCCGCGCCCCTCATGAAGGAGGGTTCCCGCGTGGTGTTCGTGACCAGCCACCAGGCGCACTTCATCAACTCGGTCCCCACCATGCCCGAGTACGAGCCCGTGGCCCGCAGCAAGCGCGCCGGCGAGGACGCCCTGCGTGAGCTCCTGCCGAACCTGGCCGACAAGGGCATCTCCCTGGTGGTCGTGTCCGGCGACATGATCGAGGGCACCGTGACCGCCACGCTGCTGGACCGCTCCAACCCGGGCGCCATCGAGGCCCGCCGCGCCGAGGCCGGCAAGCTGTACTCCGTGGAGGAATTTGCCGCAGTGGTTGCCAGCATGGCCACCGCCGACGTCGAGTCCGGCCACACGGAATACGCCGGCGGCGCTGACTACTTCGGCAAGAACGCCGAATAGTCTCTGCGGCACTCCCTCCGCGGCTTCCTTGCACGAAGGCCCGGCGCATCAGCGCCGGGCCTTCGCTGTCTCCTAACCCACGCCGAAATCAGTCGGCCCAGGCGTTGTCCGCGCGGCCCGGGGCGCCTAGGGTCATAGCCATGGCAGAGGACGCAGCAGTACCGAAGCGGAGCTATCCGGCCGGCGTGCCGTGCTGGGTGGAGTGCCAGCAGCCCGATGTGGAAGCAGCCAAGAAGTTCTACGCGGGACTGCTGGGTTGGGAGTTCGACGCCGGTACGGCGCCGCCCGGGGACAGCGGCAGTTACGTGGTGGCCCGGCTCGGCGGCAAGGAGACGGGCGCCATAACCGGTTTGAGCGCCGGGCCCCACGGCGTCCCGGCCTGGAACACGTACATCGCGGTCGACAATGCGGACGATGCGGTGCGGCACCTGCTGTCAGCCGGCGCAACCCTGACATCGGCCCCTGCCGATGCGGGCGCTGGAGGCGTGCGCGCCTCGCTGGCGGATCCCGAGGGCGCGGAGTTCCGCATCTGGCAGGCCGGGGAGCGGGCGGGCGCCCAGGCGGTCAACCTCCCGGGCGGCTGGAACTTCAGCGACCTCCACACTGTAGACACGGATGCCGCCGCCGATTTCTACTCCAGGGCCTTCGGCTGGGAGTTCGACCGCCTCGACTTCGGTATCATGATCCGCCGCCCCGGGTACGGCGACCATCTGGAGGCCACCATCGACCCCGATATCCGGGCCCGGCAATCGGGAGATGCGGTGCCGGCCGGCTTCGAGGACGCCGTGGGCTGGCTTGCACCGACTGCCCCGGGGGAGCGGCCGCACTGGCATGTGTCCTTCACGGTGGCGGACCGGGACCGTGCAGTGCAGGAGGCGGAGCGCCTCGGCGGCAATGTTCTGGGACAGGACGACACCGAATGGACAAGGACCGCCCTGATCCGGGACCCCGGCGGGGCTGTTTTCACGGCAAGCCAGTTCACCCCGCCGTCGGGCTTCTAGTTCGGTCGTTCAGACGCCGGCGATGTGCCGCACCGCGTCAAGGTACGGCATGTTGATGGCGGCGTCAGCCACCGCGCGGACGGCGGGCTTAGCATTGAAGGCCACCCCGATGCCCGCGGCGCCGAGCATGTCCAGGTCGTTGGCGCCGTCGCCCACCGCAATGGTGTGCTCCAGCGCGATGCCCTCGGCGGCTGCCCATTTGCGGAGGTATTTTTCCTTGGCGGCGCGGTCGATGACGGCCCCCAGGACCTTGCCGGTCAGGGCTCCGTCCACGATCTCCAGCTCGTTGGCAATCCAGTAGTCCATGCCGAGGTCCTCGGCGATGGGGCGCAGGATCTGGTTGAAACCGCCCGACACCACCGCCACGGCATGGCCTGCGGCCTTAAATGCCGCGACCAACTCCGCGGCTCCGTGACTCAGCTTCACTTCCGCGCGCACGGAGTCGACGACGTCGGCGGGCAGCCCGGCGAGCACCGCCACCCGGGCGTGCAGGCTCTGGGCAAAGTCGAGTTCACCGCGCATGGCGGCTTCCGTGACGGCGGCGACTTCGTCGCGCTTACCGGCGTAGGCAGCGAGGAGTTCGATGACCTCCTGCTGGATGAGGGTGGAGTCGACGTCCATGATGAGGAGCTTGCGCTCCGCCTTCCGCAGATCTGCTGGGACGATCGCGGTGTCCACGCCGGTCCGCTCCGCGTTCTCCTTGGCGGCGGCAATCGCGTGCCGCAGGCCGGCGATGTCCGCCGCGGAGCCCGACGGCACGGAAAAGTCCACGGTGCAGACGTCGAAGCGGCCGTCGCCTGAGCTGGAGGAAGCCTCGAAGGTGGCACCGGAGTCCGCCAGCAGGGACCGCAGGTTTTCCGGTTCCGAGGGGGACAGTTTCAGGCCGTAGCTGACCGCAGTCACGTTCGAAGTCATGGCTGCAATCTTATCCAGCGCGGCGCCGCCGCCCGAATCCGTTGCGCGGCATCCGGCAGGTGGCATACAACGCAGCGCACACCGCAGCGGCCCCCAGCCGGGTCCCAGCAAACGTCCGGCCAACCCGGAGGCCCATCCGGCAGAATGGCCCGATGATCTTTGCCCTGATTGCCCGCCTGCGCCCGGCGCCCTTGCTGAGGGCGTCGCAGCAGGTACTTTTCGGCTGGGCCGGGGCTCTCCTCGTGGCCGGGGACGCTGTTTTCTGGCTCATGTTCGCTGCCATCCAGTCCGATTCGGGGTTGGCAGCGATGGACGGTCCTGTGCACAGCCTGATGGTGGATTCCCGCAATCCTGCCGCCACCGTGCTGCTGGGTGCCCTGACCACCGTGACGTCGCCGGAAGTGCTGACGGTGTTCGGCGCAGCGTTCGCCCTGGCGTGGGTGGTCTGGAAGCGCGAGTTATGGCGCCCGGTTGTGCTCATGGGCGCGATGGTGCTGGCCGTGGTGTTGACCACCCTCATCAAGCAACTTGTCAGCCGGTCCCGCCCGCCGTCGTCGGATTTCCTGCTCGGCGCGGACGACGCGCTCTCGTTCCCCTCGGGTCACACCGTGGGAATCGGGGTGTTCACGGTGGTGCTCGCCTACCTCGTCTTGTCACGGTCCGGAACGCGTACGACGGCGGTGCTTGGGTTCTCCGCGGCCTTTGCAGTCACCGCGCTGGTTGGCTTGAGTCGGCTGTATCTGGGCTATCACTGGCTCACCGACGTCGTGGCTTCCCTCGGGGTGGCGCTGGCTATTGCAGCGGTGGCGGTGTTCACAGACGCCGCCCGGAACGGTTCTGGATGAAAAGCCCGTGAAACTAGGACGCGCGGATACCCGCAGCCGTGGGCGTCAGTGCCATCTCATCGAGTTTGGGCAGGGCCTGCCGGAGCCGGCGCCTCGCTTCATGCAGCGTCTGTTCAGTCAGCCGAAGACTGGCGTCGTCATCCACGGCGATGGTGGCCGCACCTTGAAGGCGGTGCCCAACCCACCGCAGCTGCACGCGCTTCACTTCAATCACTCCAGGCGTACCCTCAAGGGCGCAGCGGGCGCGGTCAACGAGTTCCGGCTCGATTCCGTCCATCAGCCGGCGCCCGATGCTGCGGACCGTTCCCCACAGCAGGATGATGATGGCGGCCGAGATCAGCAGGCCAACGATCGGGTCCGCCAACGGGAATCCGAGCATGACGCCGCCGGCGCCGAGGACCACGGCCAGGGACGTGAAGCCGTCCATCCGCGCATGAACGCCGTCGGCCACCAACGCAGCCGAGCCGATCCGGCGCCCAATCCTGATGCGGTACATCGCCACCGCCTCGTTTCCGGCAAAGCCGATCAGCCCTGCGCCCATGACCCAGACCAGATTCTGCAGCACCTGCGGGTGGATCAGCCGGTCCACCGACTGCCAGGCCGCCAGCACCGCCGAAAGCGCGACGACGGTGACGATGAACAGCCCTGCCAGATCCTCCGCCCGGCCGAAGCCGTAAGTGTAGCGGCGGGTGGCCGCCCGTCGCCCCAGGATGAACGCCACCCAGAGGGGAACGGCGGTCAGGGCGTCGGAGAAGTTATGAATGGTATCGGCCAGCAAGGCAACGGAACCGCTCACCAGGACCACAAGGAACTGCAGGACGGTCGTCCCGAGCAGCATGAACAGGCTGATCTTCAGCGCTCGGATGCCCTGCGCGCTCGCCTCCAAGGCATCATCGACCGAGTCGGCCGCGTCATGGGTGTGCGGGACGAACAGCTCGAAAAGCCAGCCCTTCAGCCCCTTGTGATGAGTGTGCCCGTGATCGTGTGAGTGATCGTGCCCGTGATACCCCTCGAACTCCTGGCCGTGGCCGTGTGAGTGGTCATGACCGTGGCCGTGCCCATGGCGTTGATCGTGCTCGTGGGAGTCCGGGGCGCTTCCGCCCGCTGCCACGCCGGAGGTCTCGGTCCGGTCCCTCATGATGCGGTTCCCTTCATGCGGTGGTGGGCCGGCTGCCCGCCGAGCGCATGCTCGGCCTGGAAGATTGCATCCGCGACGAGCTGGCGTGCGTGCTCGTTTTCGAGCCGGTAGAGGACCTTGGTCCCGTCCTGCCGGGTGGAAACCATGCGCGCCAGCCGCATTTTGGCCAGGTGCTGGGAAACGGCCGCCGGTGACTTTCCCACCACCTCGGCCAAAGCCCCCACGGCCATCTCGCCCTCGCGCAGAGCCAGGATGATCCGCACCCTTGTGGCGTCTGCCAGCATGGCGAAGATCTCCACAGCGAGCTCCACATACTGGCTGTCTACGTCGAGCCTGCAAGGCTGCTTATCTGCGTTCATACGCATATAGTGTCATAAAGGAGGACGGCCCGCCGCGGGCGGCGTTACCGGTTATCAGTCGCAACGTGTTTTGTCCTAGTGTCTACTTCTATGAGTGATGTTCTTGAAATGGCCGCCGTCAGCGTTGTGCGCGGAGCCAAAACGCTCCTGAGCAAAGTGGACTGGCAGGTCAGGGAGGGCGAGCGGTGGGTCATCCTCGGCCCCAACGGCGCGGGCAAGACCACTCTGCTTCAGATCGCCGCGGCACGGCTCCATCCAACCAGCGGCGTCGCCGGCATCCTGGACGAAAGCCTCGGAAAGGTGGACGTCTTCGAACTGCGGCCGCGGATCGGGCTCTCTTCGGCCGCCCTGGCCAACCAGATCCCCGAATACGAGACGGTGCTCAACGTCGTCGTCACAGCCGCCTACGGCGTGACCGGCCGCTGGCGAGAGGGCTACGAGAAGGACGACGAACGCCGTGCGTTCGCCCTCCTGAACGACTGGGGCATGGGCCCGCTCCTGAACCGCAAGTTCTCAACGCTCTCCGAGGGTGAACGCAAGCGCGTGCAGATTGCCCGGGCCCTCATGACCGACCCCGAGCTGCTGCTGCTCGACGAGCCTGCCGCCGGCCTGGACCTTGGCGGCCGCGAGGACCTCGTGCACCGCCTTAGCCAGTTGGCCATGGATGAGGACGCCCCGGCGATCGTGCTGGTCACTCACCATCTTGAGGAAGTCCCGCCGGGCTTCACCCACGCCATGCTCATGCGCGACGGCGAAGTGGTGGCAGCCGGACCGGTCGAAGGGGTCCTCACCTCGGGCAACCTGAGCGAGACCTTCGGCCTGCCCCTCGACGTCTCGGTGAATGCCGGCCGTTACACGGCAACTGCCCGCCGCTAGCGGCGCGGGCGGCACAGCGTGGAGTTTTTCAGCGGCATCCTTGTGTTCTTCGCCGGCCTCTGGGCCGGCACCATCAACAGCGTGGTCGGATCCGGAACCCTCGTCACCTTCCCGGTGCTGATCGCCCTGGGCATCGCACCGGTGACGGCCTCCATGAGCAACGCCATGGGCCTCGTAGCCGGTGGCGCTGCGGGCGCGTGGGGTTACCGCCGCGAGCTGAAGGGCCGCGGCCGTCAGCTCCTGCGGCTGCTCCCGGCGTCCCTGCTGGGTGGCATCACCGGCGCCTGGCTCCTGCTCCATCTGCCGGAGAAAGTCTTCCACTACGCGGCGCCAGTGCTCATTGTTCTGGCCCTTCTGATGGTGGTGTTCCAGCCCAGGCTTCAGCGGTGGGTGCGGAACCGTGAGGAAAACCCCGAGCACGCCCTGCGGGACAAGCACCATGGCGTTTTGCTGGTGGTCCTCGTTTTCCTCGCGGGTGTGTATGGCGGATACTTCGTCGCGGCACAGGGAATCCTGCTGGTGGGCATCCTCGGCGTGTTCATGACGGGCACCATCCAGAACGCCAACGCCATGAAAAACGTCCTGGTGCTCGGCGTCAACCTGATCGCGGCCGCCTCCTATCTGCTGTTTGCCTTCGACCGGATCAACTGGGCAGTGGTGGCCATCATCGCCGTCAGCTCCCTCATCGGCGGCCTCGTTGGCGCCAAGGTAGGCCGCCGGCTGTCCCCGCCCGTACTGCGCGGCGTCATCTTTGCCCTCGGCCTGGTGGCGCTCGGCTTCCTGGTCGCGAACCTGCTCAAATGATTACTGAAATTCAATGATTATCGAAATGATCGCCCGGTGACTTTCCACTATCTCGAGTCAGCTGCGGATCCACGCGTCGCCGACTACACCCAGCTGACGGACGTGCACCTCCGGAAACTCCGCGAACCCGCCGAGGGCATGTACATCGCCGAATCCTCCCGGGTCCTGCGGCGCGCACTTGCCGCCGGGCACCGGCCGCGGTCCTTCTTCCTCGCCGAGAAATGGCTTCCGGACCTCGCGGACATCTTCGAGCAGCACCCTGACGTTCCGGCCTACATCGGCAGCGCCGGTCTCCTGGAGGAAATCACCGGATTCCACCTGCATCGCGGAGCCATGGCAGCCATGCACCGCCCGGCGCCGGTCCCGCTGCCGGAACTGCTGGCCGGAGCCCGGCGGGTAGCAGTGCTCGAGGACATCGTGGACCACACCAACGTCGGGGCCATCTTCCGGTCGGCGGCGGCGCTGGACGTCGACGCCGTCCTGGTCTCGCCCCGCTGCGGCGACCCGCTCTACCGCCGCAGCGTCCGCGTCAGCATGGGCACCGTCTTCCAGGTGCCCTGGGCAAGGCTGGACAGCTGGCCCCACGACCTGGCCCTCCTTAAGGAACAGGGATTCACGGTGGCAGCCATGGAGCTTACCGACAACGCCCTGAATCTGGACGAGCTGGCAGCAAGCAACCCGGAGCGGCTCGCCCTGGTGCTGGGTACGGAAGGTGCCGGCATGAGCGCTGAGACGCTTGCCGCCGTCGACCTCGCCGTGAAGATTCCCATGCGCGCGGGCGTGGACTCGCTCAACGTGGCGGCGGCGTCCGCCGTCGCATTCTGGGAGCTGCGCCCGCGGGCCTAAACTCGCCGGACCGGCAGTTCGTTAGTTCCCCCGCCATCCGCTATGATTGATAGCTGGTTCCCCTGTGTTTTTCGCTGTCCTTCCGGGCGGCCAAGGCACGGATGGAAGCCATCCCATTCATACCTGGCAGCTGGCAAAATCCAGTTGCGTGAACAAAGGCCCCATTATGAAGTCGAACACCCACCCGAAGTACGAAGCTGTTGTTTTCAACGACCTGGCCTCCGGCACGAAGTTCCTGACCCGCTCCACCGTGTCTTCCTCGAAGACCATCGAGTGGGAAGACGGCAACACCTACCCGGTCATCGACGTCGAAATCTCCTCCGAGTCCCACCCGTTCTACACGGGCAAGCAGCGCATCATGGACTCCGCTGGCCGCGTCGAGCGCTTCAACGCTCGCTTCAAGGGCTTCGGCGGCAAGAAGTAATTCACTTCTCCCCAAGGTTCTTTGGAAAGCCCGCACCGGCAACGGTGCGGGCTTTTCGCGTTTCTGGGGCAGGATGGAAGGCATGACTGCCACGCCAATATCTGCAGGAGGAGAGTCGGCCCCCGGGCTGCACGGTGAGTACAAGGTCCCGGGCGGCAAGCTCGTGGTGGTGGACCTCGACGTCGAGGACGGTGCCTTCGCGGACGTTTCCCTCAGCGGCGATTTCTTCCTCGAACCGGATGAAGCGCTCTTGGCCATTAACGGCGCCCTGGTGGGACTGCCGGAAAGTTCGACGGCGGCCGACATCGCCTCCGCCGTGGAGGCCTCCCTCCCGGAGGACGCCGTGCTGTTCGGGTTCTCGGCCGACGCCGTCGCCATAGCCGTCCGCAGGGCGCTGGCCAAGGCCACCGCATGGACGGACCACCACTGGAACATCATCGCGCCCGGCGTGCTGTCCACGCACCTGAACGTGGCGCTGGACGAGGTGCTGACCGAGGAGGTCGGCGCCGGCCGCCGCAACCCCACCATCCGTTTCTGGGACTGGGAGGAACCGTCGGTGGTGATCGGCAGCTTCCAGTCCTACCGCAATGAGGTGCATCCCGACGGCGTGACCCGGCATGGCATCACCGTTGTCCGCCGAATCAGCGGCGGGGGAGCGATGTTCATGGAGGCGGGCAACTGCATTACCTACTCGCTCTACCTGCCGCAGACGCTCGTGGACGGCATCAGCTTCGCCGACTCCTACGCGTTCCTCGACGCCTGGGTCATGGCCGCCCTGAAAAAGCTCGGCATCGACGCCTTCTACGTCCCGCTCAACGACATCGCCACCGGCCAGGGCAAGATCGGCGGCGCAGCGCAGAAGCGGCTCGCCAACGGCGGCATGCTGCACCATGTGACCATGAGTTACGACATCGACGCCGACAAGATGGTGGACGTTCTCCGGATCGGCAAGGAAAAGCTCTCGGACAAGGGAACCACCAGCGCCAAGAAACGCGTGGACCCACTGCGCCGCCAGACCGGCCTGGCCCGGGCGGAGATCGTGGCGGCCATGATGGAGGTGTTCGCCGAACGCTACGGGGCCACGCCGTCGGAGATCACGGCGCAGGAGCTGGAAACGGCCCGTGAACGGGTTGCATCAAAGTTCGGCACGGACGCGTGGCTGCACCGGGTGCCCTGACACCCATCGAGTCCCCTAAACCGACAGTGCCTGCGCGGACAGCGCGCGGTGCAGGTGGCTCCGCTGCTCGATGATGATCCGGCGCAGGGCACGCGGCGCGTCCGGGTGCTCTGAAAGCCAGCGGTCGGTGCGTGCCAGCACGGGATGGTCCTCGGGGGAACCGGCCGGGCCCAGGTCCCGGACGGCCGGGTAGAGCCCGCGGACGATCCGGCTCGCGATTTCGATGCTCCGCTCCGCCCACACGGTTTCCAGGCACTCGAAGTAGGGCTCCACAAACGGGTCCAGGAGTTCCTCGGCGGCGGTGTTGAAACCGGCGATGGTAGCGCTGAGCAGCTGGTTGGAGAGCTCCCTCCCGCGGACCGTTGCCTCCCACGCCGCGGCCTTGACCGCCGCCCCGGGCCGGGCCGCCAGCGCCGTGGCATGGCCTGCCCGGCCGGAGGCGGTGGTGTCCCTGGCCAGCTCGGTGTCGAGCTCCTGCTTCGTGGCCAGGCCCAGGGCCGCCAGTGCGTGCCACAGGCTCCAGCGGAGCTCCGCGTCCACGGACAGTCCGGGCACCCGCTCGCTGCCGTCCAGCAGCCCGCGAAGCAGCGACGCCTGGCTGCCCTCTGTGCGGCTGACCGCGGCAAGTGTCCTGGCCCAGGCAAGCTGCTGGTCCGAGCCGGGTTCCGCAGCATACAGCTCGCGGGCGGTGCCCCCGGCAAAGGACTTCCGCAGTGCTTCACGGTCTGTGGCCGGAACGTACTGTTCAAGGGCCGTGGTGGCGTTGCCCAGGATGTTCAGCAGGACGCCGATTCCGGACTCGGCCGCAGCGAAGCGGAGGACAGCGTCCACATACTGCGAAGCCGGTGTAATGGCGTCCCGGGCCGAATTCCACAGCGCGGACCAGCACAGGGCACGGGCCATGGGGTCGCTGATCCGGTCCAGGGAGGAACGGACGGTGTCCTCCGAGACCGGATCCAGCCGCACCTTGGCATAGCTCAGGTCCTCGTCATTGACCAGGAGCAGGGCCGGCCGGGCCTTCCCGGACAGGGCACTGATTTCCTCAGCCCCGCCGGCCAGGTCGGTCTCTACCGAGTCAGTCCGGACCAGCATGCCGGCGGCGTCCAAGTTGTAGAGCCCGATGCGCAGCCGGTGCGGGCGCGGCTCCTGCCGGCCGGTGACGGGATCAGGCGCGTCCTGCAGCAGCGTGACGCGCTCCAGGGTCTCAGTTCCGTCCGGCGCTACAGCCGTCTCCAGCTCGGCGCTCAGCGTGGAAATGCCCGAGGTCTGGAGCCACTGCCGGGCCCAGGGGGTGAGGTCGCGGCCCGAAGAGCTCGCCAGTGCACCGAGCAGGTCCGCCAGCGTGGTGTTGCCATACTCGTGGTCCCTGAAGTACTGCCGGGACCCCGCAATGAAGGCGTCGAAGCCGACGTAGGCCACGAGCTGCTTCAGGACGGAGGCGCCCTTCGCGTACGTGATGCCGTCGAAGTTCTGCTTGGCCGCCTCGAGGTCCGGGATGTCGGCGACGATCGGGTGGGTTGTGGGCAGCTGGTCCTGGACGTAGGCCCAGGCCTTGCGGTTGTTTGCAAAGTTGACCCAGGCGGTGTCCCAGTCCGTGGCACGGTCCACGCCGAGGGTGCCCATGTAGTCCGCGAAGGATTCCTTCAGCCAGAGGTCGTCCCACCACTGCATGGTCACGAGGTCACCGAACCACATGTGCGCCATCTCGTGCAGCAGGGTGTTGGCGCGGCCCTGGTACTGGGAATTGGCGGCCCGTGAAGTGAACACGTAGTTTTCCGTGAAAGTGACCAGCCCGGGATTTTCCATAGCCCCGAGGTTGTATTCGGGCACGAAGGCCTGGTCGTACTTGCCCCACGGATAGGGGTAGTGGAAGAGCCCGTTAAAGAAGTCCAGTCCCTGCTTGGTGAGCTTGAACAGCTCGGCGGCGTCGAACGAGGGCGCCAGGGAGGCCCGGCAGTAAAGTGCCAGCGGCACGTCAAGGCGGGTCCCGCCGTCGTCCGTCCTGCTCCACTGGTCCTCGGCCTTGAAGTATGGGCCGGCCAGCACCGAGGTGATGTAGGTGGACATGGGCAGGGTGGGGGCGAAGTTCCAGCGGGCCGCCGCGGCATCCTCAGCCAGGGGTAGGCGCGCTGCCTCGGCGCCGTTGGAGGCCACCTCCCAGCTGGCCGGGGCGGTGACGGAGAAGGTGAACCGGGCTTTGAGGTCGGGCTGTTCGAAGTTCGCGAAGACCCGCCGGGCATCGGCCGGCTCGTACTGGGTGTAGAGGTAGCACTGGCCGTCGGCCGGGTCGAAGAATCGGTGCATGCCCTCGCCCGAACTGCTGTAGAGGGCGGTTCCGGTGACCGTCACCTTGTTCTCGGCCCGCAGGTTGTCCAGCCGGATCCGTGCGCCGTCCACCACATCGGGGACCGGCAGGTCGACGCCGTTCAGGGCCACGCTGTGCACGTCCCCGGCGATGAAGTCCAGGAAGGTGGAGGCTCCCGGCTCCGCTGCCGAGAAAGCGATGGTGCTGCGGCTGGTGTACCCCGCCGCGTCCGGATCCGGTGCGCTGCGGACGTCGAGCGAGACGTCGTAGCTGTGGGTGGTGATCAGGGCGGACCGCTCTGCCGCTTCGTTGCGCTGGAGGTTCTGATTCGACACCAAGCTATTGAATCACGCGGGTTATTGCACCAAGAGCTACTGAACCATGAGCAGTGCAGCGGCCAGCCCCAGGACCGCGATCAGCAGCCACGCCGCGAGGGCGGCCAGCACGGCGCGCGCCCCGGTGTGCAGCAGGGTGCGGATACGCACCGCCGATCCGAGGCCAAACAGGGCAGCGCCCAGCAGCACGTCCTGCAGGCCGGCCGCCGCTTCCAGCCATCCGGCGGAGAGCCAGCCGCTGGAGCGCAGCGCCACCATCACGATGAAGCCGACGACGAACAGCGGAACAAGCGGAGGCGTGCCCGCGGCAGGGCTGCCGGCCCGGCCGCCTGCCTCCCGGCGGTGCCGGATCCTCTGTTCTGCCCCGGCCATGGCCACCATCGGCGCCAGGAGGATCACCCGGGTGAGTTTGACGACGACGGCGAGGGCCAGTGCCGCCGGACCTGCAGTTTGCGCAGTGGCCACCACCTGTCCGACGTCGTGGACCGAGGCGCCGGTCCACGCACCGAAGGCCTCGGTGCCCAGCTGCAGGGGGTGGACCAGCAGCGGGAGCACGCCGATGGCCAGCGTCCCGCACAGCGTCACGAGCGCCACGGGCAGGACGGTGTCCCGGTGGCTGATCCGCCGTACCGCGGCCATCGCGCCGATCGCCGACGCGCCGCAGATGGAAAACCCGGTGGCGATCAGCAGCGCAGTGTCGGCCGGAAGCCGGAACAGCCGGGAAATCCCGTAGGTGCCTGCGAAGCTGGCCACCACCACCGCCGTGATGAGCAGGAGGGCCAGCCAGCCGAGGCCCAGAACGTCCGAGAGGCTCACTTTCAGTCCCAGGAGCACGATGCCGCCGCGCATGAGGTGTTTGCCGGCGAAGTCCAGCCCCGGCCGGGCGCGGCCGGCCGTCCACACCGCCGTGCCGGGAATGTTGGCTGCCAGCAGGCCAAGGACCACAGCCAGGGTCATGGCCGGAAGCGCAGGCACGGCGGAGTGTATTGCGAATGCGAAGGCCAGTGCGACGACGGCGGTCAGCAGGCCGGGCAGAATCCGGGTAAAGTTCTGATGCGTCATCCCGCGCAACTGCGACAGCAGCGGCGGCGGAAGTCGGAAGTCTGGCACCTCCCAACCTTGCCGGACGTCGCCGCCAAAGACCAACCGGAAGCCCGCCAACACGCCAGGGCGGGACGGGAAATGAATTCGCAACAAAAAGGTGGTTGGCTAATGACCATGTCTGACCTATTCCAGGATTACTCCGAGGCTGCCGGCCGCACCGGCGCCTACGACGAGATGTTTGCCCCCGGGCAAAAGGCACGCCAGTCGTATGGCCAGGTTGCGGGTGCCCTGCGGGAGCTGTCCCTGGCGGACGTCAGCGCGCGTGCGGACTCGATGGCGAGGACGTTCCTGGACCGCGGTGTGACCTTTGACTTCGCGGGGGAGGAGCGCCCGTTTCCGCTGGACATCGTGCCGCGCGTCATCCCCGCCGACGAATGGGACGTGCTGGAACGCGGCGTCGCCCAGCGCGTGCGCGCCCTCGAGGCGTTCCTGAACGACGTCTACGACAAAATGACAGTGGTGTCCGACGGCGTGATCCCGCGGCAGCTGATCACCACCAGTGCGCACTTCCACCGCGCCGTGCACGGCTTTGAACCAGCCGGCGGCGTGCGGGTGCACATCTCCGGCATCGATGTGGTGCGTGACGCCGCCGGAACGTTCCGGGTCCTGGAGGATAACGTCCGCGTGCCCTCGGGCGTGAGCTACGTGCTGGAGAACCGGCGGGCCATGGCGAAGGGCTTGCCGGAAGCCTTTGGCCAGCAGCTCATCCGCCCCGTGGAGGAATACCCGCGCCGGTTGCTTTCGGCGCTCCGTAAGACGGCGCCGTCGGGCGTGGACGACCCCACAGTGGTGGTGCTGACCCCCGGCGTCTTTAACAGCGCGTACTTCGAGCACACCCTCCTTGCAGGCCTGATGGGCGTGGAGCTCGTGGAAGGCCGCGACCTCATCTGCCGTGGCAACCGCGTGTACATGCGCACCACCGCCGGCGAACAGCGCGTGGACGTCATCTACAAGCGCATCGACGACGACTTCCTCGACCCCCTGCAGTTCCGCTCCGACTCCATGCTCGGCTGCCCCGGCCTGGTCAACGCAGCCCGCGCCGGCGGCGTCACCATCGCCAACGCGGTTGGCAACGGCGTGGCCGACGACAAACTCGTCTACAGCTACGTCCCGGACCTGATCCGCTACTACCTCGGCGAGGAACCGGTGATCGCCAACGTGGACACCTTCCGGCTGGAGGAGAAGGAAGCCCGCGAGCACGTCCTGGACCGCCTCGACGAACTCGTGGTCAAGCCGGTTGACGGCTCCGGCGGCAAGGGCCTGGTAATCGGCCCGGACGCGTCCAAAGAAGAGCTCGAGGCGCTGCGCAAGCGCGTCATCGCCGACCCGCGCGGCTGGATAGCGCAGCCGGTGCTGCAGCTGTCCACCGTGCCCACACTCAGCGGCGACAAGTTCGGTCCCCGGCACGTGGACCTCCGGCCGTTCGCGGTCAACGACGGCGACGACGTCTGGGTGCTGCCCGGCGGGCTCACCCGCGTGGCCCTCAAGGAGGGATCGCTGATCGTGAATTCCAGCCAGGGCGGCGGGTCGAAGGACACCTGGGTGCTCGCCGGCTCACCGCAGGTGCCGGTGGAGCGGCTGCCCCAGCAGTCCATCACCGTCCGCGAGCGGGTCTCCGTGTGGCCGGTCGAGAGCAACTGGCGCGACCGGCAGTCGGAACAGCAGCAGCAGCAAATTTCTGACGCGCAGGAGGTAACCGCGAATGCTTAGCCGAATTGCCGAATCCCTGTTCTGGATTGGCCGCTACGTTGAACGGGCCGACGGCACGGCCCGTATCCTCGACGTCCACCTCGAGCGCCTGAACCACCTGCCCACCGAGGAGCGGCGCAGCGTTGCCCGCGAACTCCTCGGCGTCATGGGGGCGCGCCCGCAGAGTGCGGACTTCGGGCTGGAGGAACTGCTCCACGCCCTCGCCTACGACAAGCACAGCGCCACCTCCATCGCGGGGTCCCTCGGCGCTGCCCGCGAGAACGCCAGGCGCGCCCGCGAGACGGTCTCGTCCGGCCTGTGGGAAAGCCTGAACACCACTTACTACGGACTGAACCAGCACCGCAAGGACGTGGTGGGCACCTACCGTTTCTGCCACTGGGTGCTCGAGCGCACGGCCATGGTCAGCGGCCTGGCCGACACCACCGTCAGCCACGACGACAGCTGGCTCTTCCTGGCGCTGGGCCGTTCGCTGGAGCGGGCCGACATGACCGCCCGGATGCTCTCCACCCGCGACGTCCTCTCCGCAGGCATGTCCTGGGTGAACATGCTCCGCTGTGCAGGCGCCTACGAATCCTTCCTGCGGACCCGCCGCGCGGCCTTCGGCGACCAGCACGCGGCCGAGTTCCTCCTGCTGGACCGGCTGTTTCCGCGGTCCATCGTCTACGCCCTAAGTGACGCCGACGAGTGCCTGGCCAAGCTGGACCCCTCGGCCCAGCGCGTCGGCTTCATCAACGACGCCCGCCGGATTGTGGGCCAGGCCCGCACGTTCCTGGAGTTCCACCGCACGGATGACCTCATGTCCGAGCTTCCGGAGCACATGGAGCGGGTGCAGAAGGCAGTCGCGCAGGCGTCGGACGCCATTTCCCGTAAGTACTTCAATCAGGCGGATGAACTGGCCTGGGTGGGAGAAGTTTCATGACCCGGCTGAGTATCGTCCACAGGACTGGCTACAAGTACAAGCGGCGCGTCACCCTGTCCTACAACGAGGCCCGCATGACCCCGCTGACGGACCCGCAGCAGGTGGTGCTGGAGTCCTCCATGAAGGTCACGCCGTCGCAGGCTGCGGTCAGCAGCTACCGCGACTACTGGGGTACCCGGGTCACCGCGTTCGACATGCAGATGCCGCACGAGCACCTGGAAGTCCTGGCCACCACCACCGTTGAGGTCCACAGGGCCGTGCGTGTACCGTCGGAGGCCGACATCGTGGGCTGGGACGACCTTGCCTCCCCGGAGACGCTCAACCAGTTCAGCGACTGGGCGCCGCAGTCCCAGCTGACTGGACCGGGGGAGGAAGTCCTGGCAATCATTCCGGGTGTTGTCGAGGGTAAGAACCCGCACGAGGCAGCCCTTGCCATCTTCGCCTGGATGCGCGGCGAGATGACTTATATGAAAGGCACCACCGGCGTCACCACCAACGCAGAGGAGGCCTGGACCCAGCGCCAGGGGGTGTGCCAGGACCTGGCGCACCTCGCCATCGGTGCTCTGCGCAGCTGCGGCATCCCGGCCCGTTACGTCTCCGGTTACCTGCACCCGCGGTCGACGGCGGACATCGGCGAGACGGTGGCTGGCCAGTCCCACGCGTGGCTGGAATGGTGGGACGGCGAATGGCGCAGCTGGGACCCCACCAACCACAAGCCGGCCGGCGATTTCCATGTGACGGTGGCCCGCGGCCGCGACTACCGGGACGTGCCGCCGCTTAAGGGCATCCTGTCCGGCGGCGGGGGATCGAACCTGAGCGTAAGCGTGGAGATCACCCGCCTGGCCTAGGTGCACGCTCTGAGAGGTGCGCTCCCGGAGTTTTACTCTGGCGAGGACTTCACCGCGCCGCTCAGCTGGGTCCACCAGGTGAGCGGCGGTGTGACCTTGAAACGTCGGCCGGTGATCGAGTCGGGCGTGATGCGGATGAAGTGGTCCTTCTGGCCCGCCTGCCACGGGAACAGGAACAGGGACGCGGAATCGAGGATCTCCTCGGTTCCCTTCAGGGCTGCCGCCTTGCCCTTGACCACAACGCTCCAGGCCATCCCGGATTCGGCATCCACGCCGTCGGCCTCCAGCGCCACGGGCGTGTCCCCGAGGACACCGCCGAGCTTGGCGCCTTCCCCGGTGCGGAACACCAGGGTGCCGTGGTCAACCGTGTAATTGAGCGGGAAAATGTCCGGGTGGTCATCGACCCAGACGGCCAGCCGGCCCACGGAGACCTGGCGGAGCAGGCCCCAGCACTGGCCGGAGTCCAGATGTTCAACGGACTCGTGGGATGCTTCGGCGGGCTGCACGTTCGTCATGGCCCCGAGCCTACGCTGGCGCCAGCTGACCCGCCAGAGCACGGGGAGCACAGAAAACAGCCGCGGTCTACCAGGGGCTGGCTTTGTAGTCCTTCAGGAACACGCCGTACTGGTCTTCGCCCTTTTCGCCCATGACGATCGGATCGTAGACGCGGGCTGCGCCGTCCACCAGGTCGAGCGGCGCGTGGAAGCCTTCCTCCATCAGCCGGACCTTGGTGAAGTGCGGGCGTTCGTCAGTGATCCAGCCGGTATCTACTGCCGTCATGAGGATCCCGTCGGAGTCCAGCATTTCCTGGGCGCTGGTGCGGGTCATCATGTTCAGGGCCGCCTTGGCCATGTTGGTGTGGGGGTGGCCCGGTCCCTTGTAGGCCCGGGAGAACTGGCCCTCCATGGCGGACACGTTGACGATGTACTTGCGGTGCGCAGTGGACCGCTTCATGGCATCCCGCAGCCGGCTGACCAGCAGGAAGGGCGCGGTGACGTTGCACAGCTGCACCTCGAGCATTTCCAGCGGGTCCACCTCGTCCACCACCTGCGTCCAGCTGTTGATGGTGGCCAGGTCCGGAACCAGGCCGCCGGCGTCGATGGCCGTTCCGGCGGCGATCCGCTCCAGGGACGCCGAACCGGTAGAGAGGGCCAGGGACGTGACGGCGTCGCCGGCCAGGACCGGGTGTTCGGTGACGCTGCTGGCAATCGCGAGCGGGTGCTTGTCATGCGCATGGCCGAAGGTGACCAGTTCCGGGCCCCCGTTGGCTGCCTCCAGGGCAGCGGGCAGCGGCTCGTCCTCGGCGTCGACGAGCGGCTTGTAGGCATTGCCGGAGCGGCGCACCGTCTGGGCGGCGTTGTTGATGATGATGTCCAGCGGCCCGGCGGCATTGAGGTTATCGGTGAGGGCCATGACCTGCGACGGGTCGCGGAGGTCGATGCCCACGATCTTCAGCCGGTGCAGCCATTCCCCGCTGTCCTCCATGGCCGCAAAGCGCCGCGCGGCGTCCTTGGGAAAACGCGTGGTGATGGTGGTGTGCGCGCCGTCGCGCAGCAGCCGCAGGGCAATGTACATGCCGATCTTGGCGCGGCCCCCGGTCAGCAGGGCGCGCCGGCCGGTGAGGTCCGTACGGGCATCGCGCTTGGAGTGGCTGAACGCCGCACACTCGGGGCACAGCTGGTGGTAGAAGGCGTCAACCTGGGTGTAGTGCTGCTTGCAGATGTAGCAGGGCCGGGACCTGATGAGGTGGCCGGCGACCTTCCCCGTGGCGGACGTGGCGAGTTTGTTGCCGCGCGTCTCGTCGTCGATCCGGTCCGGCGCAGCTGTGGCGGTCTGGGCCAGCACGGCGCGGTCCGCTTCGGCGATCAGGTCTCGCTTGGTGACGCGGCGGTGGCGCTTGACGGCCTTGAACATTTTGCCGGTGGCGCGGCGCACCGAGACGTAGTCAGGGTGCTCCTCGTCGTAAACGTGGATGGTGTTCAAAACCTTGAGGCAGGCCTGAATCTCTTCAGGCGTCAGATCGGCGGAGCTCATTGATCTGATTTTACAGCCTGTGGAGGGTCAGACCTGCCTCAAGATTATTGCTTGAACATGGGGATCAGGAACGGACGGCCTGCTGGGGCGGGGAGTTTACACCAGCGGCGGCGGCCTGGACCTTGCCCACGTGCTCGACAGAGCTGCGGATCTCGGGCCAGTTCTCGGTTGCGGCCTTCACAGCGTCCGGAACCAGGTGCAGGTTCGCCGCTGACAGTGCACGCTCGGCATCGTCCGGTTCCGGCACGGTCTGGTGCTTGGAGAGCACCGTGATGCCCGAGTCCGTCACCTTGAAGCCGCGCGCACGGTCGAGGTCCGGGTCGAGGCCAATGGCCGCTCCTGCGGGGACCTTGACGTTCTTGTCGATGATGGCCCGGCGCACCACGGCGCCCTTGCCGATCTGCACCTTGTCCATGAGCACCGAGTCGATGACGCGGCTGGCCGAGCCGACGTAGACGTCGTTGGACAGCACAGAGCCTTCCACGATGCCGCCGGAGATGACCACGCCGCTGGCCACGATTGAATCCAGGGCCGTTCCCACGGTGTTGTTCTCGCCCCGGACGAACTTGGCGGGCGGGGAAATGCTCTGGCGGGTGTAGATGGGCCACTCGGAGTTGTAGAGGTTGAACACCGGCAGCGGCGAGATCAGGTCCATGTGGGCGTCGTAGAACGAGTCGATGGTACCTACGTCACGCCAGTAGGTCCGGTCCCGCTCGGTGGAGCCCGGAATGTCGTTGAGGGTGAAGTCGTAGACGCCGGCCTGACCCTGGTTGACGAAGTAGGGAATGATATCCCCGCCCATGTCGTGCTTGGTGTCCAGCCGTTCCGCGTCGACGTGGAGGGCGTCGACCAGTGCGTCGGCGTCGAAGACGTAATTGCCCATGGAGGCCAGGAACTGGGTGGGGTCAGCGGCCAGCCCGGGGGTGGACGCGGGCTTCTCCACGAACGCGGCGATCTTCTGGGAGTCTTCGGGGTCCACCTCGATCACGCCGAACTGGTTGGCCATGTTCAGTGGCTGGCGGACGGCGGCCACCGTGGCCTTTGCGCCGCTCAGGACGTGCTGCTCAACCATCTGGGCGAAGTCCATGCGGTACACGTGGTCGGCGCCCACCACGACGACGATGTCGGGGTTGGCGTCGTGGATCAGGTTGAGGGACTGGTAGATGGCGTTGGCGCTGCCGAGGAACCAGCTCTTGCCGACGCGCTGCTGGGCCGGGACGGAGGCGACGTAGTTGCCGAGCTGCGTGGACATCCGCCACGTCTCGGAGATGTGGCGGTCAAGGCTGTGGGACTTGTACTGCGTCAGGACCACGATCTGCAGGTACCGGGAGTTGACGAGGTTGGACAGCGCGAAGTCGATGAGGCGATAACTGCCGGCAAAAGGCACGCCAGGTTTCGCCCGGTCTGCCGTCAGCGGCATAAGACGGTTTCCCTCGCCCCCTGCAAGGACAATGGCCAGGACTTTCTTTGTTAACGGCATGGTCGCTCCTGTACGCCTTCGTAACTCCCCAAAAAATCCGGTTTGTCCGGACTTTCTTCACACTAGAACAGTTCCACCGTAACGACTACCTTGGGTAACGTGCGAATAGACATTGTGACTAAAGAATTTCCGCCGGAAATCTATGGCGGCGCGGGCGTCCACGTTGCCGAGCTGAGCCGGGTGCTGGCCCAGCATGTCGACCTTCAGGTGCGTGCCTTTGGCGCGCCCCGGGACGCCGACTATCATGGCGCCTCCGTGACCTCCTACTCGGTGCCCGAGGACCTGGGCGCAGCGAACGCGGCCGTGCAGACCCTGGGCGTGGACCTGCGCATCGTCCCGGACGTCGCCGGCGCCGACCTGGTGCATTCGCATACGTGGTACGCCAATATGGCCGGCCACCTGGCGTCGCTGCTGCACGGCATCCCGCATGTGCTCAGCGCCCACAGCCTGGAACCGCTGCGGCCCTGGAAGGCCGAGCAGCTGGGCGGCGGCTACGCGCTGTCCTCGTGGGTGGAGAAAACCGCGTATGAGGCGGCGGCCGCCATCATCGCCGTGTCCGAGGGCATGCGCCAGGACATCCTGCGCAGCTACCCGGAGGTTGACCCGGCCAAGGTCAAGGTGGTGCACAACGGCATCGACGTCAGCCTGTGGAACCGTGACGAGAATGACGACGTCATCCGCACCCTGGGCATCGACCCCGCGCGGCCCAGCGTGGTGTTCGTTGGCCGCAACACCCGGCAAAAGGGTGTCCCGTACCTGCTGCGGGCCGCCGCCAAGCTCCCCGCCGACGTCCAGCTGGTTCTTTGCCTCGGTGCGGCGGACACGCCGGAACTCGCAGCGGAGACGGCCCGGCTGATCGAGGAGCTGCAGAGCCAGCGCAGCGGTGTGGTGTTGATCGAGCGCATGCTTCCCCGCCATGAGCTGATCCAGGTGCTGAGCCACGCCACGGCTTTCGCATGCCCCTCCATCTACGAACCGCTCGGCATCGTGAACCTTGAAGCGATGGCCTGCGGCGCTGCGGTGGTGGCCAGTGCAACCGGCGGCATCCCCGAGGTGGTCAACCACGGTGAGACCGGCCTGCTGGTGGACCTCGAGCAGGTGACCGACGGAACCGGCACGCCTCTGGATCCGGAGAAGTTCGTCAGCGAATTTGCCGCGGCCCTGACCGAGGTCGTGTCCGACCCGGACCGCGCCCGCGCCATGGGCCAGGCCGGCCGCAAGCGCGCGGAGGAGCACTTCTCCTGGGAGTCGATCACCCAGACCACGCTGGATGTCTACCGCTCCGTCCTCAAATAGGGTCAGCTACAGGCAAAAGAATGACGACGGCGACGGTCCCCGGAAAGGGGAGCGTCGCCGTCGTCGGTGGTTGAGCCTGGGGCCACGACCGCCGGTTACCCTGGCCGAGCTTGCGAGGTTAGGGAGCGGTTGGGGAGCGGAGTGACTTCTCCGGCACGGGGGCTGACCCGCTGGCGCGCTGCACCCGGTAGTAATCCCGTGCCTCGTCCTGGCGGACCTTTTCGGCGCCGGTGGCGATGGCGGCGCGCAAGTGGGCCGGGCCGTAGCCGAAGGCGTCCACGAGGTCCAGTGCGTGCGGGCGCAGCCTGACCAGGAGCCGGTTGATGTACCCGCCCACGGTCCGGGCGCGCTGCATCGAAAGCCTGCCGTTCATCAGGTACCACGAGAGGTTGTTCTCGATGAGCGACAGCCCGAACAGGTCGCGGAGCCACGTCAGCACGGTCCTGGTTCCCGGATCGGTGACCTTGCCCAGTGCCTCGGTGAAGGCCTCCCACTGCAGGAGTTCGGCGTGCGCCCGGGCGGCATCGATGAGCTCGTCCTGGTGCTGGTTGAACAGCGCGGATGCCTCGCGCTGCGGCAGCCGGCTGGCGCCCCTGAGGGCTGCGGCTGCTTCGGCAACCATCGTCTGGACCCGGTCGGTGAGCAGCGCGCGCTGGCTTTCCTCGTCGCGGAGGGCGATGGCCGCCTTCTGGACGGAGCCGTTGTCGGCCATAAACTGCGCCACCTGCCGCAGGCCGGTGCGGTGGACGGCGGTACCGGCGGCCTGATTGACCACATACCGTGCCAGCACACCGAACGTGGCGCTGCGGAATTCCTTGGCGTAGTCGGCCAGCAGCCGCTTGGCCACGAGCTGCAGCAGGACGGTGTTGTCGCCCTCGAACGTGACGTAGACGTCCAGGTCGGCGCGGAGCGACGCGAAACGGTTCTCAATCAGGAACCCGGCACCGCCGCAGGCTTCGCGGCACTCCTGCAGGGTGTCGAGTGCATGCCAGGTGCTCAGCGGCTTCAGCGCCGCGGCCAGGGTTTCCAGGTCCTGGCGGTCCTCGTCGGAATCGTGGGCGCCGGAGAAGACGTCGTCCAGCTTTTCGAGCAGCTGATCATGTGCGAAGCCCGCGGCGTACGTGGTGGCCAGCCGGGTGAAGAGCCGGCGCTGGTGCCGCTGGTAGTCCAGCAGGACCTCTTCCTCGACGGGGGACGAGGCGTTGAACTGCCGCCGTTCGGTTGCGTAGGTGATGGCCGTCTTCAGGGCGAGTTTGGACGCCACGACGGCGGCACCGTCCAGGCTCACGCGGCCCTGCACCAGCGTGCCGAGCATGGTGAAGAACCGCCGTCCGGGAGACGCGATGGGCGAGGTGTAGTTGCCCTCGGCATCGACGTCGCCGTAGCGGTTGAGCAGATTGGTGCGCGGGACCCTGACGTTGTCGAAGTGCAGCCGGCCATTGTCGATGCCGTTGAGCCCGCCCTTCACGCCATCATCCTCGCCGCCGATCCCCGGCAGGAAAGTCTTGGTGGCGGGGTCACGCAGGTCCACGTAGAACGCGTGCACGCCGTGGTTGACTCCGCGCGTCACCAGCTGGGCGAACACCACGGCGCCGAGGCCGTCGATCGCCGCGTTGCCGATGTAGTCCTTCCAGGCGGCGCGGAACGGGGTGTGGATCACGAACTCCTGCGCGTCAGCATCGTAGGTTGCCGTGGTGGCGATGCTGGCGACGTCCGAACCGTGTCCTGTTTCGGTCATGGCGAAGCAGCCCGGGATATCCAGGTTCATGATGCCCGGCAGCCACTTCCGGTGGTGCTCGGCCGTGCCCAGATGCATCACGGCCGAGCCGAACAGGCCCCACTGCACACCGGCCTTGATCTGCAGGGACGGGTCGGAGGTGACCAGTTCCTCAAAGCCCGCGATGTTGCCGCCGTGGTCATCGGACCCGCCGAAGCTGGCCGGGAAGGCCCGGTGGACGGCACCGCTGTCCACAAGCTGCTTCAGCTGTCCGAAGGTGCGCGCCCGGTGCTCCGCGTGCGTGAGGCCTTCCGTCTTGTGGAGCTCCTCCTGTGCGGCCAGGTCACGCGCCTGCCGGCGGACGTCTGCCCACCTGCCCAGGAGCAGCTCACCCAGCGCGGCGACATTGACGGCGGGCATCGGACCTGCCGTCCCTCCGGCTGCTGCATTGGTGGTTGTGCGCGCCGGGCGGTCAACTACTTCAGTCATGTCGATTCCTTCGTTGGTACTGACAGGTTTCGGTGCTATTGAACGTCTGTGAGTTCCGGCGCGATGCCGATGCACAGCCAGTCGGTGATCTGGCGTGCCATGGATTCCTGGTCCGGTTTGCCGGGGGAGTCCGGACTGGCCAGCCACTGCTCGCCGGCGTTGCGGACAAGCCCGATGGCGGCATTGGGCCAGTAGCCGATGACGGACTCCCTGCCTTCGCCGAGGTGGGCCCGCATGGGCGTGGCGATCATGTCCGCGATGGCGGCAAAGAAGTGGCCCAGGGCGCCGGCTGTCGTGATCGAGGTGGGACCGCCGTCGGACTCCGCAGCGGAGTACCGGGTCACAAACGTGTAGACGTTGGGGCTCGTTTCAGCCATCTGGAGGTAGGCCGAGACCATGGCGAACAGACCCTCGCGGGGCGTCTGCGCGCTTTGCGCTGCCTCCTTGATGCGCTGCTGCATCTGTCCCAGCACCACTTCCCCCACCGCCTGCTGCAGACCGGCCTTATCGCCGAAGTACCGGTAGAACACCGACTTCGACGTGCCGGCCGCCGCGGCAATGTCCTCCATGGACGCGTCGCTGCCGAGCGTGTGCACCGCCCGCCGGGCGGCCTTGATGAGTTCCCGCCTGCGTTCTTCGCGGTGCCCCTGCCAGCGCGAGGCGCGGCCGTCCACGGCTTCGGAGGTGGGGTCCGGCGACGCGGCCGGGGGAATCAAGTTCACGATACCCAGCGTATCAGGTACGCTGGGTATCGATAACCAGCCGGATCAAAGGAGATAGCACATGCCCGTGGATGGACAGCCTCAAACCGTGCGGAAGGCCGTGGTGGTCGGCGGCAACAGGATCCCGTTCGCCCGGACGGGCGGTGCGTACACCAAGACGTCTAACCAGGACATGCTCACCGCAGCCCTGGACGGCTTGATCGCCCGCTTCGGCCTGCAGGAGGAGCGCATCGGCGAGGTGGCCGCGGGCGCCGTCCTCAAGCACTCCCGGGACTTCAACCTGACGCGCGAAGCAGTCCTTGGCTCGGCGCTGTCACCGGAAACCCCCGCCTACGATCTCCAGCAGGCCTGCGCCACCGGCCTGGAAACAGTGCTGGGCCTGGCCAATAAGATCAGGCTCGGCCAGCTGGACTCAGCCATCGCGGGCGGCGTGGACTCCGCCTCCGATGCCCCCATTGCCGTCAGCGAAGGCCTCCGCGAGGTGCTGCTGGACCTTAGCCGCGCCAAGACACTCCCGCAGCGGCTTCAGATTCTGGCCCGCCTGCGCCCCAAGGACCTCGCCCCGGACGCGCCGAACACGGGAGAGCCCCGCACAGGACTGTCGATGGGTGAGCACCAGGCCCTGACCACGGCCCAGTGGAACATCTCCCGCGAGGCACAGGACGAGCTTGCCCTCAACAGCCACCGGAACCTCGCCGCCGCCTACGATGCCGGGTTCTTCGACGATCTCCTCACGCCCTACCGCGGGCTCACCCGGGACTCCAACCTCAGGCCGGACACGAGCCCCGAGAAGCTGGCATCGCTGAAGCCCGTGTTCGGCAGGAACCTGGGCTCCGAAGCCACCATGACGGCCGGCAACTCCACGCCGCTGACCGACGGCGCCTCCACGGTGCTGCTCGCCTCGGAGGACTGGGCGGACGGGCACGACCTGCCCAAGCTCGCCACCGTCCTGGACGGCGAGGCAGCCGCCGTCGATTTCGTCCACGGCAAGGACGGGCTGCTGATGGCGCCGGTGTTCGCCGTCCCGCGCCTGCTGGCACGCAACGGCCTCACCCTGGACGACATCGACTTCTTCGAGATCCACGAAGCGTTTGCCGGGACGGTGCTGAGCACGCTGGCCGCGTGGGAGGACGAAGAGTTCGGGCGCGAGCGCCTCGGGCTGGACGGCGCCTTCGGCAAGGTCGACCGGTCCAGGCTGAACGTCAACGGATCATCCCTGGCGGCCGGACACCCGTTCGCCGCCACGGGCGGGCGGATCGTGGCCACGCTGGCGAAAATGCTTCACGAAAAGGGCACTTCCGGCGGGCGTCCCGCTCTGGGCCTCGTCTCCGTCTGCGCCGCCGGCGGCCAGGGCGTCGTCGCGCTGCTCGAAGCGTACACGGACGGCAACACCGCGGGGGAAGTCCATGACTGACACCTACGCACGGCTGGTTAACCACGGCGTCGGACGGGATCTCGCGCGGAAGCTCGGCCTGCCGCAGCCGGCCGAGCTGCGGCGCTACCGGCCCGGCCAGCCCCTGATCGACGGGCCGGTCCTGGTTGGCGGCTCCGGACCCGGTGCCGACGGGATCGCGGCGGCACTGCTTTCGTGGGGACTCGATGTCCGCCGGCACGCTGTTCCCAAGGAACGGCTCGGCGCAATCGTGCTGGTCCTCGACGCCCTCGAAGCCCCCGGCGACCTGGAGCAGCCGGTCCTTGCGGCAGCACCGGCACTTCGCGACCTTGCCCCCGGCGGACGGGTGGTGACTGTCTCGCGCGTGCCCGGCGGAACGCCGGCCACGGCCGCCGCCCGGCAAGGAGTGGACGGCCTGCTGCGGTCCCTGGCCAAGGAACTGCGCGCGGGCGCCACGGGTAACGGCATCGTCCTGGCGGAGGACGTCAGTCCCACCGCCCCGTCAGCCCTGGGCGCGCTGCGCTTCTTCCTCTCCGGCCGGTCAGCGTTCGTGGACGGCCAGTTCGTCCGCGTCGGTTCCGCCGACGGCAGCCTGCCCGACGACGCCGACGCACCGCTCGCGGGCAAGGTCGCCGTTGTGACCGGCGCGGCCCGCGGCATCGGTGCGGCCATCGCCCGGACACTTCACCGTGACGGGGCCACCGTTGTGGCGGTGGACGTTCCCGCGGCCGGGGACCACCTGGCGGAGGTTGCCAACGGGATCCGCGGGACCGCGCTGCAGCTGGACATCACGCGTGACGATGCCGGGCAAAGAATCATCGACCACGCCGTGCACCGCCATGGCCGGCTCGACGTCGTGGTCCACAATGCCGGCATCACCCGGGACAAGCTGCTGGTCAACATGGACCAGTCCCGGTGGGGTTCGGTTATCGAGGTGAACATCGCCGCCCAGCTGCGCATCAATGAAGCACTCCTGGCCTCCGAGCACTTCCGTTCCGCGCCGCGCATCGTTTCGGTTGCCTCCACGAGCGGCATCGCCGGCAACCGCGGACAGACCAACTATGCGGCGTCCAAGGGCGGGGTGATGGGCATGGTCCGGGCCACGGCGCCGCTGCTGGCGGAATACGGCGGTTCGATCAATGCTGTGGCACCCGGATTTATCGAGACAGAGATGACGGCGCGGATTCCCTTCGCCACCCGGGAGATTGCCCGGCGGCTGAATTCCCTGCAGCAGGGCGGGCAGCCGGGGGACGTCGCCGAGGCTATCTCCTTCCTCGCGGGCGATTCCGCCGGGGGCATTTCCGGAGAGGTGCTGAGGGTGTGCGGACAAAACCTGGTGGGGGCATGACCGGCGGCCAGCCCCTCATCCTGGGGGAGATGCCGTCCCTCTCCAAGCTATATGTGAACGCCGCGGCCACGGCCGCCCGCCGCAGGATTTTGGGCTCGCATGCTGACGGCGTGCTGCCCGGCGTGAGCCACGAAGTCCGGGACGTCCGGCCCGACGTCGAAAACCTCACGGCGTACCAGCACCTCCTGGGTGAGACCGCCAGTGACGTGCTGCCGGCGGGGTTCATCCATGCCCTGGCGTTTCCTGTGGCCATGAGCGTCATGAACCGCGACGACTTCCCGCTGCCCCTGCTGGGGATGATCCATCTGCGGAACGTGATTGAGTACCGCAGGCCGGTCAGGTTCACTGAACCGCTGGACATTGTGGCCAGGGCGGAGAAGCTCCGGGCACACCGCGCCGGAACCCAGGTGGATATTGCAGTGGAGGTACGCACTTCCGGTGGCGGCGACATTTGCTGGAGCGGCGTGTCCACTTATCTCGCCAAGGGCGTGTTCCTGCCCGGCATCGACAAGGCCTCGGCAGCAGCCGCGCCGCAAGGTTTTTCGGCTCCGGACCCCACGGCCCTCTGGCAGCTTGGCGTGGACACCGGCCGTGCCTACGCTGCCGTGTCCGGGGACTTCAACCCAATCCACCTGAGTGTACTTTCCGCCAAGGCCCTGGGCCTGCGCCGGTCCATCGCCCACGGCATGTACCTGGCGTCGAGGGCGCTGGCGGACGTGGGGGCTGCCAAAGGCGACGCATTCCGCTGGGAGGTGGCGTTCGAGGCTCCGGTTTTCCTTCCCGCACGGGTGGCGCTGGAAATTTCGACGACGGAGGCCGGGGACGGCGGCTGGCTCCGGTCCGGCTACGTGGCCTGGAGTCCGCGGTCCGGCCGCAAGCACTTCAGCGGATCCGTGGCGGCGCTGTAGCACGAGGTGTGCTGCACCACGGCGGACGTGCTGCAGCCGGGACTACCTGCCTTTCGGGTTGGCCACGCGCAGGATGCGGTGCAGGCTCAGCAGGATTGATCCTGCGGCGCTCGGAGTGCCAGCTTCAGTGTCCTCGGACGCGGTGCGGTCCTCGAGCGAGGCGACTGCCGAGCGGGCCGTCTGGTAGAGCTCGGCCTGCCGGTCGGCGTCGTCCTCCTCCGCCGAACGAAGCACCTCACCCACGGCGGAAAGCGCCTCCGCGAGCGGCTCGCTGTAGGGCAGGGGGATCGTGAAGGGCATGTCCTCGCTCCAAATGACGTCCGCAAGCACCTCTGTCATGTCCTGGATGTGGAAGGTGATGTGCTCAAGGTCGCGTACGCTCTGGTAGTCCTTGTCCACGTCGCGCGGATGGAGGCGGCGCCGCGGGTTTGCCGCCCTGCTCGCGTCAGCCTTCTGCACCGCCGCCCGCACCGAGCGGGCCGACTGCGCCAGATCCTCGGACCTGCGCGACCAGTCCTCGTGTTCGGGCGGCCATTTTTCGTGCATCGCCGCGCCCATGTCTGACAGCTGGCGGGCCAGCGACAACCGGAGCTCCGCGAGGCTGAGGGCGGCGGCGTTGAAGTGCAGCGGCGGAAACACGAGCAGGTTGACGGCAACGCCGACCACCACACCCACCCCCATCTGCAGCAGGTAGCCGAAGGAGAAATCGTCCGGGTTCTGCCTGCCGACGAGCAGCACCAGCAGGGCCGCCGTCGGAATCCAGTCCCGGCCGGCGCCCAGGCGCGGCAGCCCCGCAAGCAGGACGCCGAGTGCCATGACCGCTGCCACGCTGACAGGCGTGGCTCCAAAACTGAAGAGGAGGAACGCCAGGCCGATGCCGGCTCCCAGCCCCACCAGGGTCTGGAAGCCCTGGCGTATCGAACCAGACACGTTCTCGTACATGGCCACCAGTGCGCCGAGCGGGGCATAGTACGCATAGTGGGCGGCGCCCCCGGGCATGAGGGGCGCCGCCCAAAACGCGATGCCGGCCGCCAGCCCCGCCTTGGCGGCAAGTTGAAGGCGCGGCGCGGCGAGGGCCCTTGCAACGCGGGTGGCCGCCGACCGCCAGATCCTCCGCGGCAGCGAATCACGGGCAGCTGCCTGGTGCTGTTTCGAGGTGCTCATAGGGCCCGGCCCTGCGGCGCTAACCGGCTCCGTGGCCGGCGGCCACTTCCTCGCCGGCCTTCACCGGCCCCGGCGGAGTCCCATCGCCGAAGGGGCTTCCTCCGAGGGACTCCCTGCCATGGGCGGTCAGCCACCCGGTCAGGTCCGGACCCGCGGGGACAATCTGCGTGGGATTGATGTCCTCGTGCACTATGTAGTAGTGCTGTTTGATCTGCACGAAGTCGATGGTGTCCCCGAAGCCAGGCGTCTGGAACAGGTCCCGGGCATAAGCCCACAGCGCCGGCATTTCGCTGAGCTTGTTCCGGTTGCACTTGAAGTGGCCGTGGTAGACGGCATCGAAGCGCGCCAGCGTGGTGAAGAGCCGGACGTCCGCCTCGGTGATGGAGTCGCCCACCAGGTATCTCTGGCCGGTGAGCCGTTCCTCGAGCCAGTCCATCGCGTTCCACAGCCGGGTGTAGGCAGTATCGTAGGCCTCCTGCGACCCGGCGAAGCCGCACCTGTAGACACCGTTGTTGACCTCGGTGAAGACGCGCTTGCTGACGCTGTCGATTTCCCCGCGCAGATGCTCCGGGTAAAGCTGCGGCGCACCCGTGCGGTGGAACGCGGTCCATTCCGTGGAGAAGTCCAGCGTGATCTGCGGGTAGTTGTTGGTCACCACCGCGCCGCTGGCAATGTCCACCACAGCGGGAACCGTGATGCCGCGGGGGTAGTCCGGGAAACGGCGGAAGTAGGCTTCCTGCAGCCGCTCGATGCCCAGCACGGGGTCCTTGCCGTCAGCGTCCAGGTCAAAGCTCCAGGACCGGGCATCGTGGGTGGGGCCGGGCTGGCCGAGGCTGATGACGTCCTCGAGCCCCAGGAGCCTCCGGACGATGACGGTGCGGTTGGCCCACGGGCATGCCCGCGCGGCAATCAGCCGGTAGCGGCCCGGCTCCACGGGCCAGCCTGGTTCACCGTTCGGGCCAGGCGTACCGTCCCGGGTGATGCGGTCCTCGATGTAGTTAGTGTCCCGGGTGAACTCGCCGCCGGTGACGTACGCGCCCTTGGTGCTGTGTTGATCGGCACTGTGTTGATCCGCGCCGCGTTGTGCTGTGCCGTGTTGTTCCGCGCCGTGTTGTTCTGTGCCGTGTTGTTCTGTGCTGCGGGGCTCCGCAGCGTGCAGTTCCCGGCTGCGCGGTTCGCCTGCGTGGCGTCCCTTGCCGTGTGCTTCGACTGTGCTGGTCTTCTCACTCATGGATCCAGACTATGTTGCCGCCCCAAAAACCCGCGACATCGGCTGCCAGGCAAGTAGCCAGCAGGCCGCCACCACCAGGGAGAACAGGGCAATCCAGACGCCGGAGGGCACTGCCGTGGCGCGGTAGAGGATATAGGCGTCGGAGGACCGCAGCTGGTCGCGGCGGCGGAGGTGCACATTGGTCAGCTTGAGAAGGTCCCGGACGGCAGCAACGAGAAGGGCCACGCCCAGGATGATGGCCACGTGGCCGGTGAACGCGGCCGGCACATTGATGATCATGGCCGCCACCGCCACCACCGCCCCAAGGAGGATGAGCACGCCCGCGGCGTTGCGGATGAAGATCAGCGACGCCAGCAGGATCAGCAGTCCTGAAGACATGGCGGCCGGGCCCCAGCCGCTGAAGCCCGCCCATACCAAGGCGGCGCCGGTCACTCCGGGAACGGGATAGCCCCAGAACCCTGACCACACAGCGGCGGCGCGTCCCCGCGTATAGGACGTGGTGGTGCCGCCGTGATTCAGCTGCAGCCGGATGCCGCCCAGCCGCTGGCCGCTGGTCAGGGCAGCAAAGGCGTGCCCCAGTTCATGAGTCACCGTGGCGAGCAGTCCGAAATATCGCCATGTGGCATTGGGAACGGACAACGCCGCCGCGATGAGCACGACCGCGAGGAGCTCAGTGACGGAGACCGCGGGAACAGCGGCCTGGGTGAATCCGGCAGCCACCCGGTCCCACCATTGTTCGGGCAGGGACGGGCCGGGGACTTGCACATAAACCATAGGAATCAAGGCTACAGGGGCATTGGCTTTCGGGCCCCTCTCACAGCCCGGGCAGGGTAGGCGGATCCTCCATCAGCGATGAGGCGTCGTCAGGGACCACCAGATGCAGCATGCTTTCCACCGGGTCTTCGCCCATCGCGATAAGGAGCTCATTGATAGACATCTGCCCGGCAAGTTCACCGGGATGTTCCTCTTCCATACATAGAACATATGTGCGAAGGCCGTCGGCAGGAGCGAAAGACACGCGGCAACACCTGGTCCGGACGCTGCCGGTCCGATGCAGTGCGGGGTTCTAGCAGTGCAGCCCGGCCGGGGTCCACGATTGAGGTACACACGAATCCCGAGAGAAGGACATCATGGCCACGCTGAAGGAACGCCTGCACGGGGACGTCGTTGCACACCTGAAGGAGCACAACAAGGTGGCCCTGGGCACTGTGCGCAGCGTCCTGGGCGAGATCGAGACCCGGGAGAAGTCGGGCAAGACGCCGGTGGAGCTCGACGACACGCAGGTGACGGCACTGCTGCAGAAGGAGGCGGCGAAACGGCGCGACACCGCCCGCATTTACACCGAGGCGGGAGAAATGGAGCGGGCCGCCGCGGAAGTCGCCGAAGCAGAGGTTATTGAGACATACCTTCCGAAGGCCCTCACCGCCGCCGAGGTGGAGGGCATCGTGGACGAGGTCATCGAGGGTTTGCGGGCGGACGGCACGGAGCTGTCCGTGCGGCACATGGGCGCCGTGATGAAGCCGGTCACGGCCCGGGTGGCAGGCCGTTTCGACGGCAAGTCCGTGAGCGATATCGTCCGCCAGCGGCTGACCTGAGCAGGCTGGGGCGGGGCAACCTTCAAGCCGTCGACGCTGCCTGCCAATCGACACTGAACGGCGATCGACACTTCCCGGCAATGGGAGGACGATGAAAGTACATCAACTGTTAGGAGGTCGGTGATGTGCTATTCATCGTGTGAGGGATGGCGGAATTACAGGAAGGAAGCGGCCAAGGAGGCCGAGGGACGCCCGGAAGCAAGGCCGGCCGAGACCCCCGAACCCCAGGTGCAGGCAGAGGAAAGCAGGATGTGGGCCTACCTCGCCCGGCTGGAGGAAACCGCTGACCGTGAGCCTGACCGCGTCCGCGAGAACGCATAGGCACAGCAAAAGAAAGGCCCCGCCGGTGCGGGACCTTTCTTTCTGCCTTCTGCTAAAGGAGGCCTGCCGCCGCGATGATCGGGCCGCGGCCAGGGGGATGCCTGCCTCTGACAGCTTGCGAACGAGGTGCGCCAGGCCGTCGTCGAGTGCGCGGTCTCCGTGGACCCGGCGCCTTTCTGCGGCGCGAAGACGGCAGGAGCGCCCTGCCTATCAGCGGCCGCGGGACGTGATCCGAAAGCCCGCCACGGCGCCCGAGGGCTGCCCGGACTCGAGCCGCAGCAGTTGCGCCTGGATTGGACCGCGCTTCAGGTCGGCCACGTGCTCCGAAACCTCCCCGCAGTCGAACGCAGTCTCCACGATCTCAGAGCCCGCCTGGTTCGCCTGGCTGACCGTCAGTTGCGCGTCCGGGGCGCCAATGCACGCGAAGCTGATCGTGTAGTGGCCGGCCGCCGGTACCTGTCCGGTCTTGGAAGAGCCGAGGGACTGGCCGCCGACAAGTACGGAGTCGGCCAGGACGAGGCCGGTGGCCGGTGCGCTGCCAAGGAGCTGGTCCAGTTTGACCCGGTTGCTGGCGATGCGGGCAGCCAGCGCGGGATCCTCTGCCGGCCGCGCCGGGCGCCGCGTGGCGGGTGACACGGCATCCGCCGGCGTATCTCGTTCGGTTGCGTATTCGCAGCCGGCTATGCTGCCGGACACGAGCAGGCCTGCCAAAAGTATGCGTGCCTGCCGTGTTCGCCCAAGACCTGACATGCCCCGAGCCTACGTGAACCGTACCGAGGGCAAGCGTTCAGGGCTGTCAACGCGCCGGTGAAACTGCTGGCATACTCTGATCATGGCCGTCACCTTCGAATGCACCTCGCGGACAACCCTCGGGATGACCGAGCTGTTCAACCTCTCCCGGAGCATCGACGCCCACAAGGACTCGATGGCCCGTTCCCGGGAGGAAGCCGTTGGAGGCGTCACGTCGGGGCTTATCGCCTTGGGGCAGGAGGTGACCTGGCGTGCCTGGCACTTCGGGCTGCCGATACGGATGACGAGCCGGATTGCGGAGATGCAGGCACCTCACTACTTCGTCGATGAACAGGTCCGGGGGCCGTTCCTTCGCTTTCGCCACGTCCACGAATTCAGTGAAGTCCCGGGCGGAACCGTCATGGTGGACCGGATCGACTTCGCGGCGCTGTTTGGGCTCCTGGGACGCGCGGCGGAGAAACTCTTCCTTGCACGCTACCTCCGTAGGCTCATCGAGGCGCGCAACCTGCACCTGACCGCCGGGAGCACGGGCTGAATGATGCTCCGGCGGTCAAGCACAGGGACTCTGGCTACTGAACTCTGCCCACTGAACTGCGCTGCCTACTGAACTGCGGTGCCTACTGAACTGCGAGTTTCTGCAGGGCGAGCTCCTGTTCTGCCGCCTTCCGGGATTTCCTCGACTGGGCGAACCGCAGATAGAGCGACGGCACAATAAACAGGTTCAGCAGCGTGGAGGTCAGGAGTCCGCCGAGGATGACCACGGCCATCGGGTATTCGATCTCATGCCCGGGCACGTCCCCCATGACGACCAGGGGCACCAGGGCGAGCCCGGTGGCAAGGGTGGTCATAAGGATCGGGGAGAGCCGTTCACCGGCGCCCCTCAGCACGAGCGAGCCGTTGAACGGAACCCCCTCGATCCTTTCCAGATGCAGGCAGTGGCTGATGAGCAGGATGCCGTTCCGGGCGGCGATTCCCATGACTGTCAGGAACCCCACGAGCGAGCCCAGCGACAGTACCCCGCCGGTGAAATACGCAGCCAGGACTCCTCCGACGAGTGCAATAGGCAAGGTCAGGAGGGCGAGGATCGCCAACCGCCAGCTGCGGAACGACGCCTGCAGGAGCACGAGGATCAGAATCAGCGCCGCGACAGCGAGAATCGTCAGGCGCTCCGTGGCCGCCTGCCGCTCCGTATATTCGCCCAGGAGCTGGACGCTGTAGCCTACGGGCAGGTTGAGGGACTTCAGGCGTTCCTGCAGCTGTGTGACAACGTGGCCGAGGTCCGCCCCGGGGTCGATGAAGGACCCAACCTCGACCCTGCGGGACCCGTTGGTGCGGTCGATGAGGTTCGGGGTGGCCTGCACGTTGACGTCGGCAACGTCGGCGAGGCGCACGCGCTGTCCGCCCGGCGTATCTATGGGCAGGTCCTCGATGCTGGTGACGTTTGCCCGCGTCTCCGGTGTGCTCCACACCTGGACGTCGTAGGCCCGTCCGTCCCGGAAGACGTCGCCCACCTCTTCCCCGGCCACGAGGGTCGCAGCAGCGCGTCGCACGTCCCCGGGCTTAAGGCCAAACTTTTCCGCCGCCGCCAGGTTCACTTTGACGGTAATCTGCGGTACGTCGACTTCCAGGGAGATATGGGGATCGTCGGTCCCTTCTATCTCACTGAGGATTCCCTTGATCCTCTGGGCCTGCTCACGCAGCACGGCAAGATCGTCACCGTAAACCCGGACGAGGATGGGTTCGCTGGCCCCCGTCAGGACCTCTTCGATCCTCTCCTTCAGGTAGGTCTGCACGTCGCGGTGCAGGCCCGGGTATCCGTCCACGACCTCCTGGACGGCTGCGACCGTCTGCTCGTAATTGGCGTGGCGGTCGATGCTGATCCAGTGTTCACCGGCATTGACGCCAACTATCTCGTCAGCCTGGAAGGCCTGGCCGATATGCGTTCCGCAGTTGAGGACCCCGGGCACCTTGAGGAACGCGGCGCAGCCCCGCTGGGCAATCCGGTATTCCTCCGCCGCCGACGTGCCGGGTTCCGACACCCAGTGCATCAGGAAGTCGCGTTCCTTGAACGTGGGAAACAAGGACTGCCCAAGCAGCGGGGCGATCGCCAGACCGACCAGCGCGAGAGCCCCGAACCCGGCGTAGCCATATCGCGGCCGGTTCATGATGCGGGACAGTAGCGCGTGGTAGCCGCGTTTGAGCACGCGGACCAGCGGCGGATCGAGTTGCTCCAGTTTTGCCCTGGCCAACAGGATCAGGGCAAGTGCCGGCGTCACGGTGAGCGCCACCAGCATCGAGGCGAGGACGGCCAGAGTGTAGGAGACGGCAAGAGGCCTGAAGAATACCCCCGTGAGCCCGTCCAGGAAAAATATCGGCAGGGCGGCCACCACAATGATCAGGGTGGCGTAGACGATAGGACTCCGCATTTCCAGGGAGGCCTTCAGCACCACAGAGGCCGTCGATTCGCCGCCGCCGCGGCTGCGGTGCTGCCGCAATCGGCGCATGATGTTTTCGACGTCGATGATCGCGTCGTCGACGACGACCCCCACCGCAATGACCAGCCCGGCCAGGATCATCGTGTTGACCGAACCGCCGGTGAGGTACAGCACCATGACGGCGGTGAGCAGGGAGAGCGGAATGGCGATCAGGCTGATGAGCGCTGTCCGCCACTGGAACAGGAAGGCGCTCAGGATCATGACCACCAGCAGGCAGCCCAGGAGGAGGGCGAGGCTGAGGTTGGAAACTGCCTCCTCGATGAAGCTCGCCGGACGGAAGATGGTGGTGTCAAAGGTGACACCGCTCATACCCGGCTGAAGTTCGTGGAGGGCTTCCTCAACGCCTTTGGTCACCTCGAGCGTGTTGCCCCACGGGAGCTTCTCAACAATAAGCATCAGTCCATGACCGTTGTTGATAACTGCATCACCGATCAGCGGCTGATGGTCCTCCACCACCCTGGCAACGTCACCCAGGTGCAGTGCGGTGCCGTGGTCTTCGCGGATGGTCACCCGGGCCAGATCCTCGGGGCTCGTGATCGGCTGGACGTGGCGGATGCTCATCTGCTGGTTCGGGCTGCCGACGAAGCCGCCGGTGCCGATGAATTTTCCGGGTGAGTACTGGAGCAGGCCGGCGTCCACAGCCCCGGCCGTTACTTCCATGACCTGGTTGAGCGAGACATTCTTGGCTTTGAGCCGCTCAGGCTGGACCTGCACCTGCAGCATCTGGAGCCGCTCGCCCCAGATGGCCACGTTGGCCACGCCCGGGACCCGCAGCAGCCGGGCCCGGATGGTCCAGTACGACAGCATGGACATCTCGATCAGGGACCGGTTGGACGACGTCATCCCGATTTTCATGACGCGGCTGGTCGAGGAAAGCGGCTGCAGCATCACGGGGGGAGCGGCCCACGTGGGCAGGGCCGACGTCACGGAAGCCATCCGCTCGGAAACCTGCTGCCGGGCGTTGAGCAGGTCGGTCCCCTGTTTGAAGATCAGGACGATCGAGGACAGCTGGGGCACCGATTTTGACCTCAGCTCATCCAGGCCCGGCATTCCGGAGAGGGACGCCTCGATCGGCACTGAGACGAGTTCCTCGACCTCCTGGGCCGTGAGCCCCAGGCAGGCCGTCTGGACCTCGACCCGCGGGGGCGCGAACTCCGGGAAAACATCCAGCGATGCCTTACTGAGCTGGACGGATCCCAGCAGCATCACCACGCAGGCAAGGGCAACGACTATCGTCCTGAACCTGAGGCTTATTCCTACGATCCACCGCATGTCAGCTCGCCACGTCCAGTTCAGCGCCGAAGAGCTCTTCGGCCCCCAGAGTGACCACAGTCGTGCCCGGGGCCGGACCGTCGCTTAGCGTGGCCAGCTCGCCGTCGATCCGATCCACTGTGACGGATTGGCGGACATAGACGCGGGGGCCGGCAATTGTGTAGACCCAGGTTTTTCCTTCACTGTCGTAGAGGATTGCCAGATAGGGGGCAGTGAGTTTCCCGCTCTTGGCATCCAGCTTCGTCGTCGACGTCTGGAGGCCGATGTTCCCGGCGGCGCGTTCGTTCAGCGTGATGCGCTTAAGGTCGGTCCCGGGTACCTCCTCAAGGCTCGCGGCAACGTCGCCGGCTGCCGGAGCCTCAGACGGTGGCTGGCTGCATGCCGGCAATGCCTGGGTCAGGAGACCCAGGACGGTAAGAACCATCAGGCCGCGCACCCGCGGCGTAGTCGTTGTCATGATGTATTCCGGCTTTCACAAGCCCGTGCGGGCGTCGGCAACTGCGGGTTGTGTCGTTGCTGTTCGTGTCCCTGCCTGGCTGCCTTCGAAGCGGAGCAGGATTGCGGGGAGCACGAACAGGACGAAAAGGGTGGTGGTCAGCAGGCCGCCCCAGATGATGATGGCGATTGGCTGGATGACCTCAGTTCCTGTCACACCGCCCAGGAGAACGAGCGGAAGCAGGGCGGCGGCGGTGGTCACCACGGACGCGAGGGTCGGCTTGAGCCTGTTGCGTGCGGCACGGATAACGAGGGCGGGCCCCGTGGCTTCGCCATGCCTGGCGCGGAGGTTCCTGACCTCGCCGGCGAGCAGCAGGCAGCTGCGGACTGCTATGCCCAGGATGGCAGAGAACGCGACAAACGCCGCCAGGTAGTTGGCCCCGCCGTCTGCCAGGGCGGCAATGACACCGCCCGAGAGGGATGCGATCAGTCCGAGGAATACGGCGGCTGCAAGCCGCCACCCGCCCAGCGCTGTCTGCAGCAGAACCAGGATGCCGAAGGCAGCTACGGCTGCCAGCAGCCACAGCCACTGGAAGGCCGACTGCTGCTGCGCGAACCGGGTGAGGATCTCCGCGTGGTAGGCCACCGGGAACTGGATCTGCTGCAGGCCTCTTTCGATGTCCTGCTGCACATCAGCCAGCCCGCGCCCCTGGATGTCCGCCTTTACATCCACGCGCCGGGAAGTGTCGTCATGCACGATGACCGCATCGTTTGGAACGATACTGACCTCGGCGACGTCGCCAAGACGCACATGCCCGCCTTTGGGAGTGTCGATCAGCAGCTCGCTGACGCTGGTGAGGCTGTTCCGGGTTGCAGGCGTTCCCTTGACCACCACGGAGAAGACCTTCTGCTGCTCGTAGACGTTACCCACTTCGATGCCCTGCAGCAGCGCGGCCGCCGCACGCCGGACATCGCCGGGTATGACCCCTGCCTTCTGTGCTTTCGCCAGGTCCACCTTGACCTGGACGGTCGGCTGTTCGATGGCGGCATCAACGCGGGGATTTACCACACCGGCCGTGTGCGCGAGAACCTGCCGCACTTCCTCGGCCTTTGCCCGGAGGGTGGCCATGTCTACGCCGTAGACCCTGACCCCGAATCCGGAATCGGCAGCTTCCCGGATCTGGTCGATTTTCTGTTGCGGGTAGGTGGAGACCGTTGCGCTCAGCCCTGGGTACCCGGCCACGACCCTTTGTACGTCCTCAAGGGTGCTGGAGTACGAGGCATCCTTTGCCACTCCCACCCACAGCTCCCCGGAACTGATGTCTCCCACGTGGTCGGACGTAATGGCGCGCCCAACCTCGGTGGCCACATTGGAGACGCCCTGCACCGCCCGCACTTCGCGGGCCGCGGTGTCGGTGATCCGGACCATCTCCTGGTCGGAGGTGCCAGGCGCGGCCCTCCACTGGACCACCAGCGTGTTGTCTGCCAGCACCGGCACCACAGGGTGGTTGGGGACCAGCTGCGGCGCCAACGCCAGGGCGGCGAGCGCCATGACTGCCGCGGCGGCAAGGACCAACGCGGGCTTGCCGGGCCGGCGGGACAGTGCCCGCCCATACCGGATACGGAGGCGCTGCATGGCCTGGCGCTCGCGGCCCGGGGCCGCTGATGCCGGCGGCAGGAAGAACGTCAGGGCCGCTGTCACTGTGAGGGCCACGACCATGGCGACCGCCAGGGCGAGCAGATATGCAATTACCAGGGGCCCGAACATGGCGCCGTTTTGGCCAGGGACAAAGAGCATGGGGAGCACGCTCAGCGCCATGATCAGCAGGGCGTAGAACAGCGAGGTGCGGACTGGCCGTAACGCACCCGCAAGCAGGGCGATCCTCGAATCCCCGAGGCCGGTTGCCTTGGATGCCCGGTAGGCCCTGGCGGCGGAGTTCAGGTCTTCCGCTACATCCCCGATGATGACGGTCAGAGCGAGGATCATGCCGGCGAAGACCAGGGTGTTGAGCCCGGCCCCGCGCAGGGTTAGCAGCAGGGCCGCAGCAATGAGCGAGAGCGGTACGGTGATCAGGGTGATCAGTGCGCTGCGCCAGGACCGGAAGATCACTCCGAATGCCGCCGCGACCAGCAGTAGCGTGACAAGCAGCGCGACACCAAGGGTGCCCATTTCCTGCTCGACGTACGACTCCTGCCGGTACACGGTGGTGTCGGCGGTTACGCCGGGTAGCCCGGCCTGGAGCTCGCGCATAGTCTCGTCGAGCCCTTTTGTGACGTCCGCGGTGTTTGTCTCCGGGAACTTCTCAATTACCAGCAACAGCTCAGCGTCCTGGCCGGGCTGCGCATCACCAATCAACGGCTGATGATCAGTCTGGACCTGTGCGACGTCCCCCAGGAGCAATTTGTCAGTGCTGCCCTGGATGCTGACTTTTCCGAGGTCCTCGGGAGTGGTGATGGGAAGGACATGCTGGACGCCCAGCCGCTGATGTCCCGTCTCCAGAAAGCCGCCCGTGCCCGGCGTTGAGGCCTCAAGGTAGCTCAACGGGGACACCCACACGGAGTTACCCGTGGTCCTGATGACCTGGTCCAGTGTCACGCCCTTGGCTTCCAGCTGCTTGGGGTCCACGAGTACCTGCAACTGCTGGTCGCGCTGGCCCCAGATGGAAATGTTCGCTACTCCGGGAACGGCCAAAAGCGCGGGCTTCATGGTCCACCGCGCCAGCACGGACATGTCGATGGGGGACATGTCCTTGGACGTGAGCCTGACCATCATTACCCGGCTGGTGGAAGACAGTGGTTGCATGAGCACGGGTGCTGCCGACACGTTGGGCAGCGCCCTGGCCTGGGTCAGGCGCTCAGCGACGAGCTGGCGTGCCCGGAACATGTCCGTACCCGGCTGGAAGACCAACTGGATCGAGGACAGGCCGGGAAGTGACTTGGAACGGATCGCCTCCACCCATGCCACTCCGTTGAGGAGGTCGGCCTCCATGGGTGACGTGATGAGCTGTTCGACTTCACCGGCAGAGAGCCCCAGGGCCTCGGTCTGTATTTCGACCTGCGGCGGTGCGAACTCGGGGAAGGCGTCAACCGGCATGGTGGGCAGGGCGGTGAAGCCGTACCCGAGGACGCCGGCGGCCACGACCAGGACAAGGATCCGGAACTGCAGAACCCAGCCGAGAATGGCGCCCATCATGGCCTTTTCACCGCCAATGTCATCCCCGCTGATTTCACGGGCAATGAAAGGCTGGGAGTGCCGCCATACCGACGGCGATGTCGGTGTTTGGTGGACAGTCCAGCGGTTCTTTGCGTTTCAGGACGCCTTGTGTGCGGGTTCACGGTCAGATCTACGCTGAGGTGACCGGGGAAAAAAGTCTCAACTGCAAAATAGATGTTCACGGCGCGGCTCCATTGCTACTGCCTTCGCGCCCCCCAAACGTCTAGCAGAATCGTGGCCCCTACGAGGCGCAACGTCAATGCCTCGAGCAACTATTTTTTCAGCAGGTGACTCCTACGAGTCAGCAGCGACCCGAACCAGCTCTTCCTCGAGGTTATAGAAATCGGTCCCCAGGCCCCTGGCCGGCTACACCGGTGACGGCCCTCCGGGTTCGACGAAACGCTGGGTCCGCTCGATCTCCACAACCTTCGGGTCCGTTTCATCAGCGCCGTAGTCAGACCGACGCGTCTTGTCCTCTCCCTGGGGCACCTTGAGTGCGCGCAGCACTAAGGTAAGTACGACGGCGACAACCAGGTTGAGCACGAACGCCGACACGGCGATGTAGACCGTGAAGTCGGTCCCAGGGACGGGAGCCGTGGAGCCGCCGAAGTGTGCGTGCGTGACGGGATTGAGGACATTGTAGGCCGAGACCGTGCCGAAGGCTATGCCCACGGCCCATCCGGCCAGCAGCGCCCACCGGTCAAACCACCGCGTGTAGAGGCCTGCGACAACAGCGGGGAACGTCTGCAGAATCCAGATGCCGCCCAGCAGCTGCATGTTGATGGCCGCGGACTGGTCCATGGCAATAACGAAAATGAGCGCGCCGACCTTTACCACAAGGGAGACGATCTTGGACACCTTTGCCTCTGTCTTGGGGTCGACATCAGGCCGGATGAAGTCCCGGTAGATATTGCGCGTAAACATGTTCGCCGCGGCGATGGACATGATCGCGGCCGGTACCAGCGCCCCGATGGCGATGGCTGCCAGGGCCACCCCGGCGAACCAGGCGGGGAAGTGGTCCAGGAAGAGCTGCGGGACCACGAGCTGGGGGTTGACCGACCCGTTGAGGTCGATCGGCCTGGTGCCGGCCTTGATGGCCACGAAACCCAGCAGTGCGAGGAAGCCCAGCATGAGGGAGTACAGAGGCAGAATCGCGGCGTTGCGCCGGATCGTGTTGCGCTCCTTGGACGCGAGCACGCCGGTGATGGAGTGCGGGTACATGAACAGCGCCATGGCCGACCCGAGCGCCAGCGTCCAGTAGGCCGAGTAGCTCGCGGCCGATGGGATGAACACCCCGGTGGGCTTCCCCGTCGCCTCATTCACGGTGTCCAGCTTCGTCTTCGCTGCTCCGAAGATCGCGTCCCACCCGCCGAACTTGATCGGCAGGTAGATGACCGCGACGATCACCGCGAGATAGATAAGCAGGTCCTTGACGACAGCTATCATCGCCGGTGCCCGCAACCCCGAGGTATAGGTGTATGCCGCCAGCACGACGAACGCGAGAATGAGCGGCAGGTCTGTCAGGAGCACGTTCTCGGAGCTGCCCAGGCCGAGCACGGTGAGGACAGCCTTGATGCCCACGAGCTGCAGGGCGATGTAAGGCATGGTTGCCACGATGCCGGTGACGGCGACGGCAAGGGACAGCCAACGGCTCCCGTAACGGCCGCCCACCAAGTCTGCCGACGTAACGTAGCCGTGCCGGTGGGACACCGACCAGAGCCGGCTCATGATGATGAAGATAATCGGGTAGAGGACGATCGTGTACGGCACCGCGAAGAAGCCGCTGACGGCGCCGGTGGCCCACATCGCCGCAGGGACCGCAACGAACGTGTAGGCGGTGTAGAGGTCGCCGCCCAGCAGGAACCACGTGATCCACGTCCCGAAGCCGCGTCCGCCGAGCCCCCACTCATCCAGGCTGTGCAGCCCCTCACTCTCCGCTGTCCGGCGCCACCGGGCCGCCATAAAGCCCATGACGGCGACTGCGACGAAGAGCAGCACCACAATGATGAGGGCGACCCAGTTGATCTCGCGGCCGTTCATGGCCGCTCATCTCCGTTCGTGGCGTCGCCGTCGAGGCCGCCATCGCCCGCGCGGGCCGCCGCCCGCCGTCGCCGGTCTTCCGTGGTCACCAGCCAGTAGGCCACGCCGCTCAAGCCTGCGGAAATGGGAACCCAGAGCAGCTGGTACCAGTAGAAGAAAGGCATGCCGCCCAGGGTTGGGGCGTTGAACGAGTAGGTCTGCGGCATGAGCGGGAGAATGATCGCCACCGAAAGTAGTACGCCGGCGATGACGTACCGCCCGCGGCGCGCCGGGCCGCGGGTAGCTGTGTTGCGGGTCGGCTGTCCGGCGCCCGGGGGAGCCCCTGGGATGGGGCGCCGTGCCGGGTCAGGACGATCTTGATGGGACACCCCACGACCTCCTTGTCAGCCCGTCTCCCGGGCTCCGGGACCTCCGGAGAGCGGTGAGGCGGAGGTTACAACTGTTGCCCTCCAGTTCCTTTGTACGCCCGCCGGTGGCAGTCGGGAAGAGCCCGTGGTGGCCCTCGGCTCCAACGCTGGCTCCATAACTGCGTATATTTGCTTGGGGCTAATCACGAGACTGGGGGACAGATGCCGCTTCGTTTATTGACGCGTGCAAAACAACGCGCACTGGCGTCGGCAACGACGTTTTCGGCAATTGGGCTGCTTGTGGCAGTGGCAGTCATCCACCCGGGATTCCGGACGACGCAGATCGACCTGAATGACGGCGGCGTGTGGGTAACCAATTCCGACATGAACCTCGTGGGGCACCTGAACTTCCAGTCGAAAACTTTGGATGGCGGCCTCATGGCAGCCAGCGCCGACTTCGACGTCCTACAGCACAGCAGCAGCGTGCTCGTGTCCGACCGCGGCAACGCCTCCCTGGGCCGGGTCAAGGTCTCCGACGTCACCCTTGAACCGCCCCAGCAGCTTCCGGGATCGGCGGTCCCGGCTTTCGGGGAAAAAGCGGTGGCGCTGGCTGATCCGGGCTCGGGCCGTCTCTGGGTGACACAGAGCAGCATGCTCGGCTCTGTCGACTTCGATTCCCAGGAACCTGTCCTGAGCGATGCCAAAGGCATCGTCGCGACGGTAGGAGCCGACGACGTCGTTTACGCCGCGGACCCCGCGCGCGGGGAGGTGACTTCCCTTCGTGTGAATGCGACCGGCGGAGTGGATTCCCGCAACACCGTCCAGCACCAGTCGATCCGCAATAAAGAACACGTCCAGGTCGCCGCCGTCGGGGACCAGCCCGTTATATTCGACGCCGATGCCGGAACCCTCCACCTTCCGTCCGGCCGGCTGGCTCAGCTGCCGGACGCGGCGGAGGCCAAGCTGCAGCAAAGCGGCCCTGCATCGGACTTCGTCGCCGTCTCCACAAAGAAGGCCCTGATCAAGCAGCCCCTGGACGGTTCGGCGGCGACGGTTGTGGAGCTCGGAACATCGGGAACACCTGCCACCCCGGTCCATGTCAACGGCTGTGTCTACGCAGCGTGGTCCGGGGCAGGCAAATATCTGCGGGATTGCACTAACACTGCTGATAGCCGGAGGGCTGACATCCCTGGCGCAACCGCCCGCTCCAACCTGGTCTTTCGCGTCAACCGGGACATCGTGGTTCTAAACGACGTCACGTCCGGGAACGTCTGGCTGGTCACCGAGAACATGCGGCTCGTAGCCAACTGGGACGAGATCATTCCGCCGCCGAACAAAACCGAGGACCAGGACGACCCCGCCGCGGAAGACAACCTGGTGGACACTCTCCCGGACCGCACCAAGGAGAACCGGCCGCCCTCCGCCGCTGATGACCAGTTCGGAGTGCGGCCCGGCCGGACTACGCTTCTGCCAGTCCTGGACAACGACTCGGACCCGGACGGAGACGTCCTCACCGTCCAGCTCCAGGGCGACAACCCCGACGTCGGCAGCGTGCAGGCCGTCTACAACGGAACCGGCCTGCAAGTGAAGGTGCCGGCCAATGCGACCGGAACGTCGCAGTTCCGGTACCTGGCCAGTGACGGCCGCGGCGGCACCGCCGGAGCCACGGTCACCTTAACCGTACGGGACTCAGCCACCAACGGGCCGCCGAAACAGAAACGCGTACCCACGATCATCTTGGAGCAGGGCAAAAGCATCTCCCAGAACGTCCTCACCGACTGGACCGATCCCGATGGCGATGACCTGCTGCTTCTGGGAGCACGCCCTTCCAGTGAAGGCGACCAGGTGCGTACCCGGGCGGACGGCCTTTTGACCTTCAAGGACGTGGGATCAACCCTGGGCAAAAATGACGTCGTGATAACTGTCTCCGACGGCCGGGACCAGGTCGAGGGCACAGTGGTGGTGGACGTCCGCGCCAAAGGCGACCTTCCGCCGAAGGCCAACGCGGACCACGTTTCGGGTACCGCCGGGCAGGACATTCTGGTTTCTCCGCTGAAGAATGACAGCGACCCCACTGGCGAAGGACTGCGGCTGACACGCGTGGCAGGCGCCAAGGAGCAGGCAATCACCCCCGACTACCAGGCGGGGACCTTCACATTCCGCGCATCCAACGCCGGAACGTATTACGTGACCTATCTGGTGACCAATGGACCGGACAGCTCTGAGGGACTTGTGCGGATCGATGTCAGTGCTGCCGGGGCGGGGCGGGGTGAACCGGTCGCCGTCGCTGATACAGCTCTGCTGCCGGTCGGCGGCGAAGTGCTGCTGGACGCGCTCGCCAACGACTCGGACCCGGCCGGTGGCGTCCTTGTGATCCAGTCCGTCGGGCTTCCCCGGAATACGGCAGTAGCCGTCGCCGTCGTCAATCACCAGATCCTGCGCATTACCGACGTCCGTGGCCTGACTGCGCCCACCAGCCTGACGTACACAGTGTCCAACGGCGTGGCCAGCGCAACCGGGCAGGTCACCATCCTGCCCATTCCGGCGCCCGCCAAACTGCTCCCGCCTGTCGCGGCCCCGGATGAAATCACAGTGCGGGCCAACGACGTGGCCACCATCGCCGTGCTTGCCAATGACGCCCACCCGAATGGCGCCAAGCTGAAGCTCAAGCCGGTGCTCGTCCAGGGAATCACCCCCGCCCAAGGCCTCCTCGCAGTGTCGGGGGACGTGCTTCGCTTCAAGGCAGGCAGAGCCGGAGGAACGGTGCACGCGATCTACGCTGTCGCCGGCCCGGACGGGCAGGAAGACTCGGCGCAGGTGACCATTCACATTCGCGGCGAGGGAACGAACTCCAGGCCGCTTCCCCACAATGTCACCGGTCGGGTCGTAGCCGGCAACACGACGAGGATCGCCATTCCCCTGGACGGCATTGATCCCGACGGAGACTCTGTCACCTTGGTGGGGCTGGAGCAGGCACCGCGCAAGGGAACAGCGGCGGTGGGTGCCCACTATGTCGAATACACGGCGCCAACGAACGCCGCCGGACAGGACACCTTCACCTACGTGGTCGAGGACCGGTTCGGGGCACGGTCCACCGCCAGTGTGGCCGTGGGCATCGCACCCGCGCCGGGATCCAACCAGCGCCCCAGGGCCGTTGAGGACAGCATCACCGTTCTCCCGGGGCGGCATGTGGCAGTGGACGTGCTGGCCAATGATTCCGACCCCGACGGCGATAACGTCACCCTCGTAGCCAACCGGCTGGAAGCGGCCCCGGAACTGAAGGCCGAGGTCATCGACGGACGGGTGCAACTCACCGCCCCGACGCCTTCCGAAGCCTCCGCCACCGCGATTGTCCGGTACGAGATCAGCGATGGCCGCGGCGGCACCGCCGTCGGAACCCTCAAAATCCAGGTGCGCAAGGACGCCGCCACATTGGCGCCCGTCGCTCGGGACGACCGTGTGGCGTTCGCAGAGACCCTGGGCAAGGCCGTCGTCGAAGTCCCCGTCCTGAAGAACGACGAAGACCCGGACGGTGTGGCCGCGGAACTGAAGATAACCTTCCCGGAAGCCGCACCCACTGCCAGCATCTCGGCGCCCGGCAAGGTTTCGGTGCGGCTGGAGAGCCAGCCGCAGATCATCGCGTACACCGTCACCGACGTCGACAAGCTCAGCTCAACGGCGTTCATCGTGGTACCCGGCCTGCAAGGGCAGGCGCCCGCTCTGCGGAGCACCGCACCGTTGGAAGTGGTCAGCGGCCAGCAGCTGACGATGAACCTGCGGGACCTGGTGGTGGTCCGTGCCGGCAAGAGCCCCCGCATCACCCAGGACACCAAGGTCCAGGCGGTCGCTTCCAATGGAGCTCCGCTCGTGAAGGACGCGACCACCATCGTGTTCACTTCCGCCGACGACTACAAAGGCCCGGCAGCAGTTTCCCTCGAGGTCACCGACGGCGTGAGCGTTGATGACCCTGACGGGCGTACGGCGGTCCTGACCGTCGGCATCAGGGTCCTGCCCGACCCGGGGCGCAACCATCCGCCAGCTTTCCCCTCCAGCACCGTGGACGCTGCAGTGGGCGAGGAATCCACCCTGGACCTGCGCCAGGTGGCTACGGACGTCGACAAAGCGGACAAGGACAAGCTCACCTTTGCGCTGCAAGGGACACCGCCCGCCGGGATCAAAGCCTCCCTGGACGGCAGCCTCTTTAAAGCCACCGTGGGCACCGCAACAAAGGGCAGCACGCTGACCGTGCGGGTCACCGTCTCGGACGGGCGCAGCGCACCGGTTGCAGGTGCCGTGGACGTCCGCGTGGTCGCGTCGAAGCGTCCGCTTGCCGCAGCGAACGACGACGTCATCGCCAGCGCCCGGGCCGGGCAATCACAGCCGGTACCGGTGCTGGACAACGACATCAACCCGTTCCCGGAATCACCGCTGAAAATCCTGAGCGCCGCCGTCGAGACCGGAAGGGGCACGGCCGCAGTGGAGGGCGGCGTCGTCGTCGTGACGCCCGCCGAGGAGTTCGTGGGCACAATGGTGGTCCGCTACCGGATCCAGGACAAGACCCAGGACGCGGAACGCGAAGTTGACGGGCGCGTCCGGCTCACCGTCAAGGACAAGCCGGATGCCCCGTCCACGCCTACTGTCGGAGAGGTGCGTGACCGTACCGTCGTCCTCAACTGGTCGCCGCCCGCCAACAACGGAGCAGCGATCACCGGTTACAAGGTCAGCGGCAGCGGAGGGTTCTCGCAGCAGTGCCCTGCCACCACGTGCACGCTCACGGGTCTGACCAACAACGTGGAGTACACCTTCACTGTGGTAGCCACTAACGAACTGGGGGACTCAGCGCCGTCTCCCGGTTCCGCACCTGCCCGTCCCGATGCGAAGCCGGATACCCCGGCAGCGCCGGCCCTGGTCTTTGGCGACAGATCCCTCACCGTGAACTGGGTACCTCCAAAGAGCAACGGTTCACCGGTGGAGAGCTACAACCTGGAGATCTCACCCGCACCTCCGGCAGGAAACATCCGGGCAAGCAAGGTCACGGGAACGTCCCACCGGTGGACGGGCCTCCAGAACGGGACGCCGTACCAGGTCAGAATCCAGGCTTCCAACAAGGCGCCGGATCCATCGGAGTGGAGCGCCTATTCAGCCAGCGCCATCCCGGCCGGCGTACCGGGTGCCCCCGGCAAGCCCAGCACCACCCGCACCACCTCCGGCGGGACGGAATCGATCATGGTGGTGTCGTGGACGCCCGCAGCGGACAACGGCGCCTCCATCGACACCTACACTGTCAACGCAATGCAGGGTGGGTCCACGGTAGCGAGCAGCACCGTGTCCGGCAGTCAGCTGAGCGTGCCTGTGACCGTCGGCAACTCCGCCACCGATTACACCTTCACGGTTGTGGCCAAAAATAAGGCAGGTACGTCAGCCGCCAGTGCGCCGTCGGACCCCCGCCGCGCTTTCGGCGCGCCTGGTGCCGTCCCCGGCGTCCGGGCCGATCCATTGGACAACGCGGTGCAGCTTTCCTTTGGTGCGGCCGCGGGCAACGGTGCGACACCGAGCTACCAGTACCAGGTCAACGGAAGCAGCTTCATGGCAGTGCCGCCTGACAAGGTCATCCGGTCCGGTGTGCCCAACAACGGCAACTACACCATCGGGGTGCGCGCCGTTAACAGCGCGGACGGTGCCACCTACGAAGGGCCGGTCACCAACTCCAACCCGGTGGCGCCGTACGGCAAACCGCATGCGGCGAGTATCAACCCCGTTACTGTGACCACGACCGTGAGGTTCGACGTCGGTGCCGTAGTCAACAACGGACGCCGGGTCGTGGCACTGGAGTACCAGTCATCGGACGGGAAGTCAGGCACGTTGGGTGCCGGGGGAGGATCCGTCACCACCGGTAACGGGTACGACCAATCCATCTCCATCACCGTTACAGTCGTGGATGACCTCGGCCAGCGCACAGCGGTCTCGGCGACCGGAAGGACAGCCCCGGCGAAGTACCTCGTGGTGGACAACGGCACGGCGAGTCCCGGTACCTGCGAATGGCCCACCAACGGCACCTCTTCTCCGGACACAGCGGCCAATTGTGCCGCCGGTGGCGGAACCTTCGTGGCGCAGGGCACGCGGGTGCAGGTCCAGTGCGTAACCACCGGTGCCGCATACACCATCTACGACGGAGCCACGGGCCGCCCCACCGGGTCCACGAGCAATGTTTGGTACAAGGTGATCAACAACCTCTGGATCCGTCCGACCGACGGGCCCGTGGATTCGGGGGTTCCGGCCTGCTGACGCCGCCTTCGGACCCCAGACTGTCAAGCTGAACGCCCCGGCCGCTCCCGCGGCCGGGGCGTTCGCCGTTTCAGGGCAGCATCGTAACCACGGAGCGGTGCAGGTCAATGTGACGTGGGCATACCTGATCTCGTCGATTGCGGAGAGGACAGCTGTCTCGGAGATTCCTGCATGGATGTGGTGGCGCAGGGCCAGAGACCAAGACTGCCGGATGTCGCATTTCGACACACGCCTGGATGGACATGCATCCCGTAGTTTCGGAGAACGAAAAAGCCCCGGGAATCCAATGGATTCCCGGGGCTTCCCTTTGTGCGCGGAGGGGGACTTGAACCCCCACCCCCTTTCGAGGACTAGCACCTCAAGCTAGCGCGTCTGCCATTCCGCCACCCGCGCAGGTGGTATTTCGGAGGACTCTCTCCGCCTTTCAGCGGTTCGCATCTCTCCGAAGCAGCGAGAAAAACTCTAACACGAACTTTCCGGAAAGATGGAATCGAGCGGACTGGGTAGGCTGAACCTGGGTGTTCGGGTAGCCAAAATCCGCCCCAGCCCGCATGAATCCGCGTTTTTCCCGCTACAAGGAGTGATCAATGACACAGATCCGGCCAGAGGATGAAGTCGTCACCATCTGCCAGGAGCTCATCCGCATCGATTCATCCAACTACGGGGATGGTTCGGGTCCCGGCGAACGTGCCGCGGCCGAATACACCGCAGGCCTCATCAGCGAGGTGGGGCTGGACGCGGAAATCTTCGAGTCCGAGCCGGGCCGGGCCAGCGTGGTCACCCGCATGGCGGGGGAGGACCCCTCCGCAAGCGCCCTCGTGGTCCACGGCCACCTGGACGTGGTGCCCGCCCTCCGTGAGCAGTGGTCAGTGGACCCGTTTGGCGCCGAACTCAAGGACGGGCTGATCTGGGGCCGCGGCGCGGTGGACATGAAGGACATGGACGCCATGATCCTGTCCGTCCTGCGGGACTTTGCCCGCACCGGCCGCAAGCCGAAGCGGGACATCATCTTCGCGTTCTTCGCAGACGAGGAAGCCGGCGGCGCTCACGGTTCCCAGTTCGCGGTAAAGCACCGGCCCGAACTGTTCGAGGGGGCCACCGAGGCCATCTCCGAGGTGGGCGGGTTCTCCGCCACCATCGGCGGCCAGCGCACGTACCTCCTCCAGACCGCGGAGAAGGGCATCTCGTGGCTGCGCCTCGTGGCCCACGGCCGCGCCGGCCACGGGTCCCAGATCAGCACGGACAACGCCATTACACGGCTCGCCGCCGCCGTGACCCGCATCGGCGAGTACGAGTGGCCCATCGAGCTGACGGCCACCACACGCCAGTTCCTCGACGGCGTGACCGAACTGACCGGCGTCGAGTTTGATCCCGACAACCCCGAGCGGCTGCTGAAGGAACTGGGCACTGTGGCACGCTTCGTGGGCGCGACGCTGCAGAACACCTCCAACCCGACGCTCCTGAGGGGCGGCTACAAGCACAACGTCATTCCCGAATCGGCCGAAGCTCTGGTGGACTGCCGGACCCTGCCGGGCCAGCAGGAGCACGTCCTGGAGATCGTCCGTGAACTGGCGGGCAGCGGCGTCGACGTCAGCTACGTCCACCAGGATGTCTCCCTGGAAGTGCCGTTCTCCGGCAACCTCGTTGACTCGATGATCGACGCCCTGCACTCCGAGGACCCCGGCGCGAAGGTCCTGCCCTACACGCTGTCCGGCGGAACCGACAACAAGGCGCTCAGCAAACTCGGCATCACAGGCTATGGCTTCGCGCCCCTGCAGCTGCCGGACGACCTCGACTTCACCGGCATGTTCCACGGCGTTGACGAGCGCGTCCCGGCCGATTCGTTGAAGTTCGGGGCACGCGTCCTGAACACGCTGCTCACCAACTACTGAGGACGCGAGTGGACCCCCAAACGCCCCTGGACCCCGAACGGCTGCTGCCTGACGACCTGCTCGAACGGATCCGGGGGAGAGCGGCGGGATACGACGAGCGGAACAGCTTCTTCACCGAGGACCTCGAGGAACTGACCGCCGCCGGCTACCTCAGGCTGTTCGTGCCGGAGGCCGACGGCGGGGCCGGCCTTGGTCTGGAGGCTGCGGTCCGCTGCCAGCGACGGCTGGCGACGGCGGCCCCTGCCACCGCGCTGGCCGTCAACATGCACCTGGTCTGGACAGGGGTGGCGCGCGTCCTGGCCGAACGTGGCGACTCTTCCCTGGACTTCGTGCTGCGGGAGGCAGCGGCGGGGGAGATCTTCGCTTTCGGCAACTCCGAGGCCGGCAACGACTCCGTTCTATTCGATTCGCTGACGGAGGCCAAGCCCCTGCCGGACGGCAGCTACTCGTTCACGGGCACCAAGATCTTCACGAGCCTTTCGCCGGCCTGGACGCGTCTGGGCGTCTTCGGCAAGGACCCGGCCGCGCGGAACGGTGAAGGTGAACTGGTGCACGGCTTCATCCGGCGGGACACGGCCGGCTACCGGATCATGGAGGACTGGAACACGCTGGGCATGCGCGCCAGCCAGTCCAACACCACCATTCTGGACGGCGCAGTTGTCCCGCCCGGCCGCATCTTCCGTAAGCTGCCGGTGGGCCCCAACGCGGATCCGCTGATCTTCGCCATCTTCGCGTGCTTTGAAACCCTCCTTGCCGGCGTCTATGCGGGCATCGGGGAACGGGCTCTGGTGCTGGCCGTGGAAGCCGCCAAGCGCAGGACATCACTCAAAAATGGGGGCAGGAGCCTGGCCCAGGATCCTGATATCCGCTGGAAGGTGGCCGAGGCCGCCCTCGCCATGGATGCCCTGTACCCCCAGCTTTCAGTGGTGGCCGGCGATGTGGACCGGCTGGCGGACCACGGCAGCCAGTGGTTTCCGAAGCTAGTGGGCGTCAAGATCCGGGCGACGGAAACCGCGCGGACGGCGGTGGACCTTGCCGTCCGGGTCTCCGGGGGATCCAGCTACTTCAGGGGGTCGGAACTGGAACGCCTGTACCGTGACGTCCTGGCCGGCATGTTCCATCCCTCGGACGACGAGTCGGCGCACAACACCGTTGCCAACGCCTGGCTGGGTCCGCTCGAAGAATAACCGCAGCGGTCACCGGCGCGGACAACCAGAGCAGACGGCGTGAAGTGGGCGCACACCAACCAAGCTGCGCGCCCAGAGGGCCGGAGCGGCCTAGACGGTGCGCTGCACCTGGGTGACCCGGCGGCGAAGCCAGAAGCGCCTGCCGCCTCCCACGTAGAGCCTGCTGCGCTCGAGTTCCCACTTGCCGTACTCGGAGTGTTCCACGAGCCGGCGCCGGGCTTCGGGCAGGGAATCCTCAGGACCGACCGTCAATACGAGGTACTCGTATTGACGGGCATAGTCCCGTTCCCGCAGGACCGAGCTGGTCAGAAAATGTTCCTTCATTGCTCTCCATTTTCGTCCTTTTCCCGCTAACGTGAAGGCATGAGCATCGATCCGCGTGTCGCGCTTCAGTCCCTGACTGCCGCCCTGGAAGAACACCTTGCAGCCGCCTCAGCCCGCCGCGGGGATGGTGACCCTTCAGTGGAGGCGGCATTCTTTGCAGTTGCCGATGCCTTCGAAGTCTACGAGGACGCCCTCTACGAGGCCTACAACGAAGTTACGCCGCTCCAGGTGTTCGATGACGAGGAAGACGAAGAGGAAGACAGCGAAGTCGACGAGGATCTGGAAATCGTCGAGGAGTGACGCGGGCCGGGAGGTAACCAGGCCGCTGCGATCCGGACCCGGCTAGGCCAGGCTGCTGGAGACATCCTCCAGGGCACGTGCTATTTCCGCAGGCAGCGGCGTGAGCTGGGCGTCCAGGATTTCCTTGAGCTGGACCGGCGTGCGCGCGCCCACGATGGCCGTGGCCACCCCGTGCCGGGACAGCAGCCAGCTCAGCGCAACATCCAGGGACGACCGCCCCAGGCCGCGGGCGGCCATGGCAACTGCTTCAACCACCTGCGACGCGGGCTGCTCAAGGTAAGGCTCCACGTATGTGGCCAAGCGCGTACCCGCCGCCCTGGAATCGGAAGGCACATGCCCGCGATACTTGCCGGTGAGCACGCCACGGCCCAGCGGCGCCCACGCCATCAGTCCCAGGCCCGCATCCTCGACGGCGGGAACCAGTTCCGCCTCGGGCTTGCGGCGCAACAGTGAATACTCGGACTGGTTGGCGACGAGCGGGAACCCGGCGACCGCCGCCGCCTTGGCGGTCTGCCAGCCGTTGTAGTTGGCGATCCCCGCATAGCGTGCCCGTCCGCTGCGGACGGCGAAGTCAAGGGCGGACAACGTCTCCTCAAGCGGGACGTTGGGGTCCCACGCCTGCGCGAACCAGAGGTCGACGTAGTCGGTGCCAAGCCGCGCCAGGCTGGCCTCCAATCCGGACAGCATCGCGTTGCGTGATGCGTCAACCCGCTGCCGCCCGTCCGACGGCGACACCCCGGCTTTGGTGGAAATGACAACTTCCGTGCGGGAGACGACGTCGCCGAGCATCGACCCAAGCATGGCTTCGGCCTGGCCGTCGGCGTAGGAGGCCGCGGTATCCACGAGGGTTCCGCCGGCGTCCACGAACGTGCGCAGCAGTTCCGAGGCATCCTGTTCGTCCGTTTCACGGGACCACGACATCGTGCCCAGGGAGAGGGAGGAGGCGCGGAGCCCACTGTTGCCTATGTAACGCTGCTGCATAGCAGTTAGCTTACGGGGAAACCACCCACATCATGACGTAGGGTCTTAGCGTGAACTGGATTGAAGCGGCCCTGCTGGGTCTTGTGCAGGGACTGACCGAATTCCTACCTATTTCATCGAGCGCCCACCTCCGGATCGTGGGCTCTTTCCTGCCGAACGCGGCTGACCCCGGCGCGGCGTTCACCGCCATCACGCAGCTCGGCACGGAGACTGCCGTGATCGTCTACTTCTGGCGCGACATTGTCCGGATCGTGAAGGCCTGGTTCGGCTCCCTGTCCGGACGGGTCTCCCGCCAGGACCCCGACGCCAGGATGGGCTGGCTGGTGATCCTGGGCAGCCTGCCCATCATCGTCCTGGGCCTCCTGTTCCAGGACCAGATCGAATCCGTCCTGCGCAGCCTCTGGATCGTGGCCACCATGCTCATCGTTTTCGGCCTCATCCTGGCCGTGGCCGACGCCATCGGCAAGCAGGACCGCGACCTCTCCGGGCTCACCTACAAGCACGGCGTCCTCTACGGCTTCGCCCAGGCGATGGCCCTGATTCCCGGGGTTTCGCGCTCCGGCGGCACCATCACCGCGGGTCTCCTCATGGGGTACACCCGTGAGGCGGCGGCCCGGTACTCCTTCCTCCTCGCCATCCCGGCGGTTTTCGGCAGCGGCCTCTACCAATTGTTCAAGGTGGTCGCCAAGGACGGAGCAAGCGGCCCCTACGGGCTCGGGGAGACGGCCCTGGCAACAGTGATCGCTTTCGCCGTCGGCTACGTCATCATCGGGTGGTTCCTGAAGTTCATTTCAACGCGCAGCTACCGGCTGTTTGTCTGGTACCGCATCTTCCTTGGCCTCGCGCTGTACCTCCTGCTCGGTTTCAATGTCATCAGCGCCTAGCACTAGGCTTGGTCTGTGAAGTCCTGGATCTCCCGCCCCGTGCCTGTCCTGCCGGGGGAAATGCCCGCGCTCCGGCTGTTCGACACAACCGCACAGCGCGCCGTAACCCTGAATGCCGGTGGCGAAAAGTCGATGTATGTCTGCGGGATCACCCCGTATGACGCCACCCACATGGGTCACGCTGCCAGCTACGTCGCGTTCGACCTGCTGAACCGTGCGTGGCGCGACGGCGGCCAGCAGGTTGCGTACGTCCAGAACGTCACCGACGTCGATGACCCGCTGCTGGAGCGTGCCCACGCCACCGGCGTTGACTGGCGCGAGCTGGCGGAGAGCCAAATCGAGCTGTTCCGCACTGACATGGAAGCCCTCAACGTCATCGCCCCCGATCACTACGTGGGCGCCGTCGAAGCCATGCCGCTGATCGTCCCCGCGATTGAACGGCTCCTGCAACAGGGACTGGCCTACCGCGTTAACGGCACCCCCGGCGAGCCCGACGGCGATGTCTACTACGACGTCGAGGCAGCCAGCAAGCACGCCGTCGGAGTGGACGCCTGGACCCTCGGAGCCGTCTCCGGACTGCCGGAAGCCGAAATGCTTGAACTGTTCGCCGAACGGGGCGGCGACCCCGGCAGGGCCGGCAAGCGCCAGGCCCTCGACCCGCTGCTGTGGCGCGTGGCCCGCGACGGCGAGCCCAGCTGGCCCGGCGGTGAGCTGGGGGAGGGCCGGCCCGGCTGGCACATCGAATGCACCGTCATCGCCCAGAAGTACCTGCCCGCTCCCTTCAGCGTGCAGGGCGGCGGCTCGGACCTGGTTTTCCCGCACCACGAAATGGGGGCTGGGCACGCCTACTCGCTCTCCGGTGTCCCGCTCGCCGAGCACTTCGCCCACGCAGGCATGGTGGGACTGGACGGCGAAAAGATGTCCAAGTCCAAGGGCAACCTGGTCCTGGTCTCCAAGCTGCGCGCCGCGGGTGAAGAACCCGCGGCCATCCGCCTGGCCATCCTGGCGCACCACTACCGGTCCGACTGGTCCTGGACGGCGGAAGGCTTCGACGAGGCGAAAGCACGCCTGGAACGGTGGCGTTCAGCCCTGGTGGCGGCGCGGGCCGGGACCGCCACGGAACTGATCGGGCAGATGCGCGAGGCCCTGGCGGACGACCTGGATGCCCCCGCAGCCCTGGCCGCCGTGGACACGTGGGCAGACGCCGCCCTGAACAACACTGGCGTCAGCAACACGGACAGCGCGTCTGAAGCAGACCAGGCCCTGGTGCGCGACGCCGTCAACGCTCTTCTCGGCGTCGAACTCTAAACGGCGGAGCCCTAGGGCTTGTCCTTGCCCCGCCGCTTCAGGTAGCGCTCAAACTCGCGCGCAATGGACTCACCGCTCGCCTCGGGCAGGTCGGCGGTGTCCTTCGCCTCCTCCAGTTGCCGCACATAGGCGGCAATTTCGGGATCCTCGGTGGCCAGCTCGTTGACGCCGCGCTCCCATGCCTCGGCCTCCTCAGCCAGCTCGTGCGTGTCCAGCGGAACCTGCAGCAGTTCCTCGATGCGGTGCAGGAGCGCCAGCTGCGCCTTGGGCGACGGAGCCTGTGCAACGTAATGCGGCACCGCTGCCCAGAGGGAGACGGTGGGAATGCCGGCAAGCAGGGATACCTCGGACAGCACGCCGACGATCCCCACGGGTCCCTCATACTGCGAGGCTTCGAGGTTCAGCCGTTCCCGCAGCACGCTGTCGTCAGTGGATGTGCTGACCGGGATGGGACGGCTATGCGGCACGTCGGCCAGCAGCGCACCGACGAGGACCACATAATCCACGTGAAGCGCCTCGGCGTGAACAAGCAGTTCCGCTGTATATGCTCGCCACTTATAGGACGGTTCGGTGCCCTGGATGAAAATCACATCCACGTTGGTGCCGGGGGCGCTGGCCTTGTAGATCCGCGTGGACGGCCACTTGATCTTGCGTTCTCCGGAGGCCGTACGGCGGACCGTGGGCCGGGTGAACTGGAAGTCGTAGTACTCGTCGGCATCTATGGAGGCGACTTTCTTCCCGCCCCACAGTTTGTTGAGGTAACGGAGCGCATCACTGGCAGCTTCCCCCGCGTCATTCCAGCCCTCGAACGCAGCCAGCATCACAGTAATACGCTGGCCCTCGGGAACAGGCTGCAGCAGCTGCTCCGTCTCAGGCGCTGTGCCCGGTTCGTTGGTGTCTCCTTCGAAGCTGTTCATCCCTTCACCCTACGTCCACAAGCGTTGCTGTTGCATAGAACGAACCGCCGCAGATCCGGACAAACCCCCGGTCATCCCTGTAGATCGTCCCTGCTGATCATCCCTGCGGGGTGAAGCGCGGATATTCGCCGACGGCGTACGGCCGGGGCCCGCGGCAGGGCGCCACCGGGCGGCCCGGTACAGTGGAAACCATGGAATCTGCCGCCACCCTGCCCTTGCTCAAAGCCGTTTTATGGGACATGGACGGCACCATCGTTGACACGGAACCGTACTGGATCGAAGCCGAACACAAGCTTGTTGAGGCCTACGGGGGGACGTGGTCGCACGAACAGGCCATGCAGCTCGTAGGGCAATCACTGGTCCACTCGGCCGGCATCCTCCAGCGGGCCGGCGTGCGCCTGGAGATCCGCGAGATCATCGACACCCTTACCGGCCAGGTCATCAGCCGCGTCCGGGAGAACGTGCCGTGGCGCCCGGGGGCCCGGGAACTGCTGGATGAACTTTTCAACGCCGGCGTGCGTTGTGCCCTTGTGACCATGTCAGAGGCACCGCTGGCCCGCGAGATTGTGGCGAGTTTTCCCCGGCCCTATTTCGAGTTCCTCGTCACCGGCGACACCGTAACCCAGGGCAAACCGCACCCGGAGGCATATCTCAAGGCTGTGGACCTGCTGAAGCAGCAGGACCCTGAGCTCACCGCCGACCACTGCGTGGCGCTGGAGGACTCGGAACCGGGCGCTGCCGCCGCTGTGGCATCGGGCGCCGTGACCGTGGCCATTCCGCACATCGTGCCGCTGCCGGAGGACACCCGCAGGACCACGTGGGATACCCTCGCGGACCGCACCGTGGCCGAACTCGAGGAGCTGGTCAGGCTCCGTCTCGGCCCGCGCGAACCTGCCGCAACCTTCGAGAACGTCAACTAAGGAGCCCGGAACGTGTCTGATCCCGCGGGATCCGGTCAGCAGCCCCCGAACGTGCAGACCAAGAACAGCCGGCGCGAGGGTATCCCGCTCGGCAGGATTGCCGGCATTCCCATCGTCCTGGCCTACTCCTGGTTCATCATCGCCGCATTCACGGTGATTGCATACGGGCCGGTGCTGCAGCATGGCACCCCGTCCCTGGGCATCGGGGCGTACTACGTGGCCTTCGCCTACGCGCTGCTGCTTTTGCTGTCCGTGCTCGTCCATGAGCTCGCGCACGCGCTGACGGCCAAGATCTATGGCTGGCCCAGCGAGAAAATCGTGCTCAACCTCTGGGGCGGCCACACGCAGTTTGAGAGTTTCACCGCCACCCCCGGGCGGTCCGTGCTGGTGGCCATGGCCGGGCCCGCCGCCAACTTCGTGCTCGCCGGGGTGGCATGGCTGGTGATCTCCGCGGGCGGACTGTCCGGCGTGGCGGACACCCTCCTGAACATCTTTTTCTGGGCGAACCTCGTGATCGGCATCTTCAACGTGCTGCCCGGGCTGCCGCTGGACGGCGGCCGCCTGGTGGAATCCGTGGTCTGGAAGGCCACCGGCAGTCACGCCAAGGGCACCGTCGCCGCGGGCTGGGGCGGGCGCATCATCGTCATCGCGCTGGGCCTGTATTTCGTTGTCCTGCCGCTGCTCCGCGGAGACGTCCCGGATACCAGCATGCTGCTCATCACCATCCTGGTCGGCGGCTTCCTCTGGATGGGCGCGTCAGCATCAATCCAGCAGGGCCGCCTGCGCAGCCGGCTCCATCTGGTGAGCGCCGCCGCGTTGGCCGAACCCGCCGTCGGCCTTTCCGAAGGGGCGAGCGTCAGCGATGTCCTGCACGTGTCGGCAGGCGGGCGGACCGCCGTCGTGCTCTGCGCTCCGGACGGCAGGCCCAAGAGCGTGGTGGACCCCGCGGCCCTGGCCGCAGTGCCCGCCGCCGTGGCCGGCACCACCCCCGCCGGAGCCGTGTCCCACCCGCTCGGCGCCGGCGCCTACGTGCCGGAATGGTCCAAAGGCCAGGAGCTGCTCCAGTACCTGGCGCAGCTCGAAGGACACGACTACGCGGTGGTTGACCACAACGGCCGGGTCACCGGCCTGCTGCGGCAGTCCACCGTGGTGACGGCCATAACAGGCAAGGCCCCCCGCTGAAACACGCGCCGGCAGGTCCAGAACCGGTAGAGTTACGTGCCGGTCGTGAAATCGGCAGCGGGCGCACGGTGCCCTGCCGGACCGTCACGGTGCACGCCAAGACAGCTTTCACAGGAGCGAGGACACAGTCATGAGCAGCGAATCTGCCGCCAACGCAACCAGCACGGGCCTTTCCTCCGGCACTGCAGCCGGGATGGCGGACCAGCCGGTGGGCGCTGCCCGGCGGCGCGGCCCCTTCCGCGAAGGCGAACGGGTCCAGCTGACGGACGAGCGCGGGCGCATGAACACCATCAGCCTCGAGGCCGGCGGAGCCTTCCACACCCATCGCGGCTTCCTGAACCACGACGAAATCATCGGCAAGGTGGACGGTTCGGTGGTGGTCAACAACGTCGGCCAGCAGTACCAGACGCTCCGCCCGCTGCTGTCCGACTTCGTCCTGTCGATGCCTCGCGGCGCTGCCGTGGTCTACCCGAAGGACGCCGGCCAGATCGTCACCATGGCTGACATCTTCCCCGGCGCCCGCGTGGTGGAGGCAGGCGTGGGCTCAGGCGCCCTCTCGATTTCGCTGCTCCGCGCGGTGGGGGACCAGGGCTACCTGCACTCCTTCGAACGGCGCGAGGAATTCGCCGCCATCGCCCGCGGCAACGTGGAAACCATCTTCGGTGGCCCGCACCCGGCCTGGCAGATCTCCCTCGGGGACTTCCAGGAGGAAGTGGTCCGCGCCGAAGAGCCCGGCTCCATCGACCGCGTGGTCCTCGACATGCTGGCCCCGTGGGAATGTCTTGACGCCGTGGCCACCGTCCTGGCCCCGGGCGGCGTCTGGATCAACTACGTCGCCACCGTCACCCAGCTCTCCCGCACGGCCGAGGCCATCCGCGCGGACGGGCGTTTCACCGAACCCGACGCTTGGGAATCCATGGTCCGCGGCTGGCACCTCGAAGGCCTCGCCGTGCGCCCCGACCACCGCATGGTCGCCCACACAGGCTTCCTGCTGGTCACCCGGCGGCTCGCCGACGGCGTCACCGGCATCTCCGTTAAGCGGCGTCCGTCCAAGACCGAGTTCAACGACGAGGACGTCAACGCCTGGACACCGGGCGCGGTGGGGGAACGCCTGGTCTCGGACAAGAAGCTGCGCCGGGCGGCGCGGGACGCGATCGCTGGCACGAACGTGAAGGACGACCCGGAGATCACAAACTAGTCCGTATTTCGGATGTCGTCGGCTCTACCAGCCAACTTGGGGCTATCGTCTTAAGAAGAGCGCAGGAAGGGGCTGATGCATCATGGAGACGCCAAACAAGGACTCCGTGCCTACGCCGGCTGAACAGGCTGGCGCCAACGAACTGTCTGTCGCGGACCGGCAGGTCAATATCCTCAGGGACAAACTGAGGCATATCGACCGCCAGCTGGCAGCTGCCACGCAGAACAACACCAAGCTCGTGGCAATGCTGGAAACTGCCAAGGCCGAAATACTCCGGCTGAAGAACGCCCTGGACCAGGAGGGACAGCCGCCGTACAGCTTCGGCACCGTCCTCCAGCTGAACCCGCGCCGGCAGGCTGCCGGCGGCGGCCAGGCGGCCACCGAGGAATCGGTGGATATCTTCAACGCCGGGCGCAAAATGCGGGTTGGCATCAGCCCCCTGGTCAACATCAACCAGCTGGCCGTGGGCCAGGAGGTCCTCCTCAACGAGGCGCTCCTGGTGGTGGCCGGCCTCGGCTACGAGCGCGCGGGCGAGCTCGTCACGCTCAAGGAACTGCTCGGCCCGGACCGCGCACTGGTGCTGGGCCGTGCCGACGAGGAGCGCGTCATCAGGCTCGCAGGCCCGCTCCTGGGCGAAAAGCTGCGGGTGGGCGATGCCCTCTCCATCGATTCGCGCACGGGGTACGCCCTCGAGAAGGTCCCGCGGTCCGAAGTTGAGAACCTCGTCCTGGAGGAAGTCCCGGACATCACCTACGAGGACATCGGCGGCCTCGGCCCGCAGATCGAACAGATTCGGGACGCCATCGAGCTGCCGTTCCTGCATCCGGACCTGTACCGCGAGCACGGCCTCAAGGCTCCCAAGGGCATCCTGCTCTACGGCCCTCCGGGCTGCGGAAAGACCCTCATCGCCAAGGCCGTGGCGAACTCCCTGGCCGCGCGCGCCGCGGAACGCTCGGGCAACATCGACCTGAAGAGCTACTTCCTCAATATCAAGGGACCCGAACTCCTCGACAAGTACGTCGGCGAGACCGAACGCCACATCCGGCTGATCTTCTCCCGGGCCCGCGAAAAAGCCTCGGACGGCAGCCCCGTTGTGGTCTTCTTCGACGAGATGGATTCGCTCTTCCGCACCCGCGGCACGGGCATCTCCTCAGACGTTGAAACCACGATTGTGCCGCAGCTGCTGAGCGAGATCGATGGCGTGGAGCGGCTGGACAACGTGATTGTCATCGGTGCCTCCAACCGTGAGGACATGATCGACCCCGCCATCCTGCGCCCCGGCCGCCTGGACGTGAAGGTCAAGATTCAGCGTCCCGACGCCGAGGCCGCGGCGGACATCTTCAGGAAGTACATCACTCCGGACCTGCCGTTCCACGAGGATGACCTGGTGGAGCACGACGGCGATGTCCAGGAGACTGTCGACGCCATGGTCCAGCGCACCGTGGAGTCGATGTACTCGACGGAGAAGTCCAACGAGTTCCTGGAAGTTACCTACGCCAACGGCGACACCGAGATGCTGTACTTCAAGGACTTCAACTCCGGAGCCGTGGTCCAGAACGTCGTGGACCGTGCCAAGAAGTACGCCATCAAGGACCTCCTCACCACGCAGCAGAAGGGCCTGCGCATCGACCACCTGCTGCGCGCCGTCGTCGATGAGTTCCGCGAGCACGAGGACATGCCCAACACCACCAACCCGGATGACTGGGCACGCATCTCCGGCAAGAAGGGTGAGCGCATCACCTACATCCGCACCATTGTCCAGGGCAAGGCCGGCCAGGAGCCCGGCAAATCCATCGAGACCATGCCCAGCACGGGCCAGTACCTGTGACGGCCGGTTCCGAGTCGGTGCTGGGAGGTGGTCTGCCGGCTGGCGGCGCCATGCGGGTCATGGGTTCGGAAACCGAATACGGGATTCACGCGCCGGCCGCTCCGGGGGCCAATGCCACGATGATGTCCGCCCGGGTGGTCCAGGCTTACGCCCAGGTCACCCGGCTCCGGGCCGCGGGCGGCGCCGAGACCCGCTGGGACTACACGGACGAGGAGCCGCTGCACGACGCCCGCGGATGGACGCTCGAGCGCGGGCAGGCCCACCCGAGCCAGCTGACGGACCAGCCGCCTGTGCTGGACGCCGAGGCGGTGGCGCTTGCCTACGGCCGTGAGGAGCTTGAGCTGGACGGCGAGGACGAATCGGGCTCGCTGCTGATGAACATGGTGCTCGGCAACGGGGCACGGCTCTACGTGGACCACGCCCACCCGGAGTACTCCAGCCCGGAGGTTACCAACCCCGCCGCGGTAGTGGCCTGGGACGCGGCCGGGGACCTTGTGGGCCTCGCTTCGGTGCGCAGGCTGGCCAGCGACACGGAGCTGCCCGCCGTCAACCTCTATAAGAACAACACCGACAACAAGTCCGTGTCCTACGGGTCCCACGAAAACTACCTGATGCCGCGCTCCGTCCCGTTCGGAGACATTGTCCGCGGGCTGACCCCGTTTTTCGTGTCACGGCAGATCATCTGCGGCTCGGGGCGGGTGGGCCTGGGCCAGGACAGCTCCCGTTCCGGTTACCAGATCAGCCAAAGAGCGGACTTCTTCGAGGCGGAGGTGGGACTCGAAACCACTATCCGGCGTCCCATCATCAATACCCGCGACGAGCCGCATGCAACCGCGGACAAGTACCGGCGGCTGCACGTCATCATCGGCGACGCCAACCTGAGCCAGGTGTCCAACTACCTGAAGTTCGGCACCACCGCCATGGTGCTGAGCCTGATCGAAGCGGGCCTCGCGCCGCGGATTGAGGTGCACGAGCCGGTGGCCGCGCTCCAGGCCATCAGCCACGACACCACCCTGACCACCAAGGTCAGGCTGCTCGACGGCCGCCGGGTGACAGCCTTGGATCTGCAGTGGATGTACCACGAGGCCGCCGCCAAGCTCGCCCAGGACACGGGGGTCTCGGACGCCGTCGACGGCGACGGCCACACGCACGCCGTGCTGGAGCGGTGGGCCACCACCCTGACACAGCTGGACAGCGACCGGTCCGCCGCCGCAACGTCGGTGGAGTGGCTGGCCAAGCTGTCCATCCTGGAGGGCTACCGCCAGCGCGACGGGCTCCAGTGGAATGACGCCCGGCTGGGCCTGGTCGATCTGCAGTGGGCTGACCTCCGGCCCGAAAAAGGGCTCTACTACCGCCTGCTCTCCCGGAACCGCATGCAGCGGATCGTGGACGACGCCGACATCGCGGCCGCGGTGACGGAACCGCCGTCGGACACCCGGGCGTACTTCCGCGGACGCTGCGTCAGCAGCTTCAGCAAGGACGTGGTGGGAGCCAGCTGGGACTCGGTGATCTTCGACGTGCCGGGCTACGGAAGGCTGCAGCGCGTCCCCACCCGGGAACCGCTGCGCGGCACGAAGGCGCTGACCGGAGGGCTGTTTGCCAGGCATCGCGAGGCGGGGCCGTTCCTTGCCGAACTCCTCGGATCGGCACCGCCTCCGCCACCGGCATAATGCACCCCGCAAAGGCCCTTTGCGTGGCAATATGGGCATACAGGATGTCCCTCCGGAGTGGGGGACTGGATGAAGGAGAAGGACATGGCAGGCCAGGAGCAACAGCAGCCACAGCCACGCGACACCGAGGTCGAGGAAGAGGTCCCCGTACCACCGGCGCCCGCAGAAGGACAGGCATCCGCTTCGACGCAGGGCGTTGACGATCTCCTCGACGAGATCGACGGCGTCCTGGAGTCCAACGCGGAGGAATTCGTCCGGGCGTTCGTGCAAAAGGGCGGCCAGTAGACCGGCAGCCACGCCACCCGCACAGGGCACGGAAGCCAGAGCTACCGGACAGCCGCTGAATTATGACGTTGAAGGAGTGCACCAGTGCAGGAGACAACAGCCAACAAGGTAGCCGCCCACGCGACGTCGTCGTTCACTGAGCATCTCCAACGCGACCGTCCGGAACTACTTCCCCAATACGCACCATTCGCTGCGGGCACGTCCGCCGCCCAGCCGCTGGCCGTGCCCCACGCCACCACCATCGTGGCCATGACCTATGCCGGCGGCATCGTCATGGCTGGCGACCGCCGCGCCACGATGGGCAACATCATCGCCAGCCGGCACATCGAAAAGGTCTTTCCCGCCGACCAGTATTCAGTCCTCGGCATCGCCGGCACGGCAGGCATCGCGATCGACCTGACCCGCCTGTTCCAGGTGGAACTCGAGCACTACGAGAAGATCGAAGGCACCCTGCTGAGCCTGGACGGCAAGGCGAACCGGCTCGGCGCCATGATCCGCGGCAACCTGCCCATGGCGCTGCAGGGGCTCGCAGTAGTCCCGCTGTTCGCGGGCTTCGACACCGCTGCCGGGGTAGGCCGGCTCTTCTCGTATGACGTGACCGGCGGCCGCTACGAGGAACAGGAACACCACGCCGTGGGCTCCGGATCAATGTTCGCCCGCGGCGCACTCAAGAAGCTTTGGCGGCCCAACCTGCCCGAGGACGAGGCCATCTCCGTCGCCGTGGAGTCCCTCTACGACGCCGCCGACGACGACTCCGCCACCGGTGGCCCCGACCCCGTGCGGCAGCTGTGGCCCGTGGTGTATGCCGTCAACCGGGCCGGCGGCCGGCGGGTGTCGGAACGCGACCTCGCCGCCATAGCCGGAAACATCATCGAGTCCAGAGCAGCTGCCCGGAGGGAGGCCTGATATGACGCAGCAGTTCTATGTCTCTCCCGAACAGCTGATGAAGGACCGTGCGGATTTCGCACGGAAAGGCATCGCCCGCGGACGGTCCGTGATCGTGGTCAGCTGCGAGGACGGGATCGCCCTGGTGGCCGAGAACCCGTCACCTTCGCTGCACAAGATCGGCGAGATTTACGACAAAATCGCTTTCGCTGCCGTCGGGAAGTACAACGAGTTTGAGAGCCTCCGCCAGGCGGGGGTGCGCTACGCAGACGTCCGCGGCTATTCCTACGACCGCGAGGACGTCACGGCCAGGGGACTGGCCAGCGTCTACGCCCAGAGCCTGGGCGCCGTCTTCACCGCGGAGCAGAAGCCGTTCGAGGTGGAACTGGCCGTGGCAGAGGTGGGAGCCAGCCAGGACCTCGACCATCTCTACCGCCTCACGTTCGACGGCTCGATCGCGGACGAGCACAACTTCATTGTGATGGGCGGCCAGGCGGACAAGGTCTCCGGGGCGATCGAGGGCGGGTGGCAGCGCGACCTCTCGTTCGCGGCGGCGATCCGGCTCGCCGTCAGGGGTCTCGTGACTGACAACGAGGCACCCGATTTGCCGGCCAGGGCCTTGGAAGTGGCGGTGCTGGACCGCAGTTCGGAAAGCAACAGGGGGACGCGGAGGGCTTTCCGCAGATTGTCCGACCAGGACGTTGTGGAACTGCTGGCTGAGGAGAGCTGACATGGACAAGAGGATCTTCGGCATTGAAACCGAATTCGGGATTTCCTATTCGAGCCCGGACTCCCGGCCCCTCGCCCCGGAGGAAGTGGCCCGCTACCTGTTCCGCAAGGTGGTCAGCTGGGGCCGGTCCTCCAACGTGTTCCTCACCAACGGGTCGCGGCTGTACCTCGATGTAGGCTCGCACCCGGAATATGCCACCGCAGAATGCGATGACCTCGCCCAGCTGATCGCCCATGACCGCGCCGGGGAGCTCATCCTGGATGACCTCGTGGACGAGGCCCAGTCCAGGCTCGCCGCCGAGGGCTTCAACGGGACGGTGTACCTCTTCAAGAACAACACCGACTCCGCGGGCAACTCCTACGGCAGTCACGAGAACTACCTCATTCCGCGCCGCGGCGAGTTCACCCGGCTGGCCGAGATCCTCATCCCGTTCCTCGTCACCCGCCAGCTCATCGCCGGTGCGGGCAAGATCCTGAAGACGCCGCACGGGGCCACCTACGCGTTTTCGCAGCGGGCGGACCATATCTGGGAGGGCGTGTCCTCGGCCACCACCCGTTCCCGGCCCATCATCAACACCCGGGACGAGCCGCATGCCGACGCTGAGTTCTACCGCCGGCTGCATGTGATCGTGGGCGACTCCAACATGTCCGAGACCACAGCGCTGCTCAAGGTGGGCACCGTGGACTTGATCCTGCGGATGATTGAGGCCGGTGTGATCATGCGGGACATGCGGATGGAAAATCCCATTCGCAGCATCCGGGAGATCTCCCATGACCTGAGCGGCCGTGCGCTGGTCCGGCTCGCCAACGGCCGCCAGCTTACCGCGCTGGAGATCCAGCAGGAGTACCTGAGCAAGGTCACGGCGTTCGTCGAGGAAAACGGCGCCCACAATCCGCACGTGCCGCTGATCCTGGACCTGTGGGGGCGGACTCTGCGCGCGATCGAAAGCGGCGACACCAGCACCATCGACACCGAAATCGATTGGGCCATCAAGAAGAAGCTCATGGACAGCTACCGCAGGCGCCACGGCCTTGGCCTGGACGCCCCCAGGATCGCGCAGCTGGACCTCACGTACCACGACATCTCCCGTTCCCGCGGCCTGTATTACCTGCTCCAGTCCCGCGGCGCCGTTCGCCGGGTGACCGAGGAGACCGCTATCAAGGATGCCGTGGACGCCCCGCCGCAGACCACCCGGGCCAAGCTGCGTGGCGATTTCGTCCGCAAGGCGCAGGAACTGGGCCGGGACTACACCGTGGACTGGGTCCACCTGAAGCTCAATGACCGCGCGCACCAGACCATTTTGTGCAAGGACCCGTTCCGCAACGTTGACGAGCGGGTTGATGCCCTTCTGGACTCTATGGGCTGATACCCAGCTTTCCGCGTTACTCTGGAAGAGGCCGTTCTGCGGTCCTGACTGCCTTGCCGTGTGCGGCACCTCCACCGGCAGGGCATCCACCTTGCCCCGACGAAAGTTCTTACGTGCGCCGACTACTAGCAATCCTTCTTCCCGCGCTGCTTCTGCTGACCGCCTGCGGTGGCCAGGAGCCAGCAGCCCCGGAACCGACCAGCCAGTCCGCGGGTGACACCGCCAAGTTCGACTCGCTCAAGCTGACGGACAACGGCGACAAGAAAGCCCCCAAGGTCGAGTTCACCAAGCCGCTGGAGGTTACCGAACCTACCGTCAAGGTTGTCACGGAAGGCGGCGGGGACCGCGTCAAGGCCAACCAGATTGCCGACATTTCCGTCCTTGCCCTCAACGCCAAGGACGGTTCCACGCTGGACGACAGCTTCCCCCGCGATCCCGAGCCCCTTGAACTGAACGACAAACTCAAGACCGGCAGCGCGATCGTCTACAACGCATTTGTGGGCGCAAAGGTGGGCTCACAGCTCGCCCTTGCCATCCCGGGCAAGGCAGCGGCTGAAGGCCAGGCGGCCCAGCCGACCCAGCTCCTGATTATCAAGGTGCTCTCGGCCAAGGAGGCCCCGAAGGTCCTGGAGAAGCCTGAAGGCGATCCGGTCACCCCGCCGGCCGGCCTTCCGACCGTCACCGAGAAGGACGGCGTCCCGGAGATCTCGGTCAAGGGCGTGGCGGCCCCCAAGAAGCTCATCGCCCAGGACCTGATCAAGGGCAAGGGCGCCGCCGTCAAGGCCACGGACACCCTGACCGTCAACTACGTCGGTGTGGCCCTGGCCAGCGGCAAGAAGTTCGACTCCAGCTTTGACCGCAAGGAGCCGGCCTCGTTCGCGCTGAACCAGGTCATCAAGGGCTGGACCCAGGGCCTGGCCGGCAAGACTGTCGGCTCGCGCGTCCTGCTCGTCATCCCCAAGGACCTCGCCTACGGCGACTCAGGCCAGGGTGACGCCAAGGGCGACCTCGTCTTCGTCGTCGACATCCTCGGTGTTAAATAAGCCAAGCGTCAAGTAAGCAACTCAAACACCCACCAGCAGAAGGAGTAACCATGTCATTTGGCCAGCGCAAAATCGACCGTGAAAAGCCGGAAATCGACTTTCCCGAAGGCCCGGTGCCCACGGAACTCGTCATCACGGACATCATTGAGGGCGACGGTCCCGAGGCCAAGGCCGGCGACACCGTGTCCACGCACTACGTCGGCGTGGCCTGGTCCACCGGCGAAGAGTTCGACGCATCCTGGGGCCGCGGCGCTCCGCTCGACTTCCGCGTCGGCGTCGGCCAGGTCATCCAGGGCTGGGACCAGGGGCTGCTCGGCATGAAGGTCGGCGGACGCCGCCGCCTTGAGATCCCCTCGGAGCTGGCTTACGGCTCACGCGGTGCCGGCGGAGCCATCGGCCCGAACGAGGCTCTGATCTTCGTCGTGGACCTGGTGGGCGTCCGCTAGTCCCCAATCCTGCGTAAGCGCGGTAACAATCGGAAGGATTTTCCGGATTGTTGCCGCGCTTTCGCGTTATTGCCCGAACGGCTTTAGTAACGTAACGAGGGTGTCCGCCCAACGTACTGAACGCCTGCTGAATCTCCTGATCGCCCTGCTGAACTCGCGGTACGGCCTCCGGCGCAGTGAGCTGCGGGAGAAAATCTATGCCGGCGGCGCGGCCAGCGACGCCGCCTTTGGCCGCATGTTCGAACGCGACAAGAACGACCTGCGCGACTTCGGCTTCGATGTGGAGACGGTCACGGACCTGGGCTGGAGTTCGGACGATCCCGGCACCACCAGGTACCGGATCGGCAGGGAGTCCAACCGCCTCCCGGATGTGGAACTCACCCCGGACGAATGGGCAGTCCTGCTGCTGGCTTCACAGCTGTGGGAGCAGGCGGCGCTGGGCACGGCGGCGAGCAACGCCCTCCGCAAGCTTCAGGCAACGGGCGGCCTGGCCGACGTCGAACTTCCGGCCGGCGTGCAGCCGCGCATCAAGCCGGCGGGCCAGGCGTTCGAGGACCTCGTGGCCGCCATGCACGGCCAGCACGCCGTCCGCTTCCTCTACCTGGCCGGCAGCACGGGGCGGGAAGAGGAACGCGTCGTTGAGCCCTGGGGCCTGGGCAGCCGCTTCGGCCAGTGGTACCTCGTCGGATTTGACCGGGGCCGCGGCGCCAAGCGCTTCTTCCGGTTGTCGCGCCTCACCTCGGCCGTCACCATCCTGGACAGGGAGGCCTTTACGCCGCCCGCCGGCTTCAACGTGCGCGCCGAGCTGAACAGCCTTCCGGAGCTTCCGGTCAGGGCCGCCGCCGTGGACGTCCGCAGCGCCAAGCTGCTGGGCCTGCGCAAGCGGGCCGCGGCGGACGCGTCCCAGGACAAAAAGGGCGACGCCGGGTGGGACCGGCTGACCGTCCCCTACCGGGACGTTGAGGTGCTCGGGGAGGAGCTGGCCTCCTACGGGCCGAACGTCAGGGTGGTGAGCCCCGCGGAACTGTCCGCCGCCGTGCAGCGCCGCCTGGCGAATGCCGCCGCCTTCATCGACGCTCCGGTGCCGCCTTATTCGTTCGCGCATGCCGGGTCGGGAATACGGACCCGCAAGCGCACGTCGGAAGACCAGCTCAAGCGGATGCTGCAGCTGGTCCCGTTCCTGGTCCGAAACCAGGGCCTGCCCATCGAGGAGGTCGCCGACAGGTTCGGGGTGACCCGCCAGGAACTGGAGGGCGATCTGCTGATCCTGATCTGCTCCGGCCTGCCGCAGGGATATCCGGACGAGCTGCTGGACATCCAGTGGGAGGAAGGGCACGTTTTCATCAGCCAGTCCATGGAGCTGAACAGGCCGGTCCGCTTCACCGTGGACGAGGCCTGCGCGCTGCTCACTGGCCTCGAGACCCTGAACGGCCTGCCGGAACTGGCCGAAGGAAGCGCCCTGGAATCGGTGACGCTCAAGCTGATGGCGGCCGCGGGGGAGGAGGGGCTCCGTGCCGCTGCCCTCTCCGGGCCGGAAGTGGGACCCGGCAACTCGGCCAACCTCGAGGTCATCCGCGACGCAATTGAATCAGGGTCCCAGCTGCACCTCATCTACCTTTCCGCGCAGAAGGACATTCTGTCGGAACGGGACGTGGATCCGCTCCGGCTCTACTCCATGGACAACACCTGGTACTTCGAGGCCTACTGCCATTCGGCGGCCGGCCTGCGGAATTTCCGGCTGGACCGAATCGAGGACCTCACCCCCACCGGAAAGCCGGTATCGTCCGGGATAAAGCCCGACGGCGGGTTCCCGGCAAAGCTGTTCACCCCCAACGACGACGACACCCTGGTCACCGTCCAGCTCACCGCGCGCGGTGCCGGGCTTGCGGACGATTACTATGCCGAGCGGACAGCGCCGCTGCCGGACGGCGGCCTGGTGGCGGAGATCCGGTTCGGCAACACGGCATGGCTGCCCATGTTTGTGGCCCAGCACGGCGGGACGGCACGGATACTTGAACCTGAGGCCCTTGCCCGCGCCTCGCGGGACTGGATCGGGGCGGCTCTGGCCCAGTACAACGGCTAGCCAGTACAACAGCTAGCCTGTCCGGCAGTTAGACTACTCAGCATGCCTTGGTGGTCCTGGATCCTTATTTGGGTGGCGCTTGTGTCACTGTCGCTGCTGTTCTTCGTGCTCATGGGCGTTCGCCTGTTCCGCCAGTTCATGGCAACAGTCAAGGAGCTCGGCGAAGCGGGCGACAAACTCACCAGCCTTCCGGTCGCGGCGGCAGCGTCCGCGGGCGCTGCCGGCCCGGTGCCTGGCCCGTACGCCGCCGGGGTTGGGCCAGGATTGGCGCCTTTTGCCTCACCGCACCAGGCGCAGCATGATTACCACGTGTCCAAAGAGGCCCGCAGGGAGGCCCGGCGCCAGCGCCGGGTCCGCCGGAAGAGCGAACGGGGCCAGCCCCAGTCGCTGCGCGACATCGAATTCAGATAAACGTAGGATGTAGCTAAACGAAAGGAACACCCACCATGAGGCTTGAAGGCTGGCATCTCATCATCATCATCGTCCTGGCTTTGGTGCTCTTCGCTGCACCGAAACTTCCCGGCATGGCCCGGAGCCTCGGCCAGTCGATGCGCATTTTCAAGTCGGAAGTCCGCGAAATGAAGAAGGACGGTGCCCCTGAAGCCAAGGACGGCTCGGATCCCGTCGAAGGCACCGTCGTCAACCACCCGCGTTCCACCGCGACGGACAACCGTCCCGCAGACGGGAACGACGTTCCGCCGCCCAACCGCGCCTAAGATTTAGTGGCACTGACCATGAGTCGTCAATCCAACCCTGAGGGACGGATGGCTCTGCTGGACCATCTGCGCGAACTCAGGAACCGGCTGTTCAAGTCCGCCATTGCGGTTGTGCTCGCCACAGTTGCGGGTTTCCTGGTCTACCAGCCCATGCTCGCGGCCCTGATCAAACCGATCAAGGACCTCAACGAGAGCGAGGGCCGGCAGGCGTCGCTCAACTTCGACGGCGTGGCGAGCTCCTTCGACCTCATGATCCAGGTGTCGGTGTTCCTGGGGTTAATCCTGGCCAGCCCGGTCTGGCTATACCAGCTCTGGGCGTTCATCGTACCCGGACTGCACAAGAAGGAACGCCGGCTGGCGCTGTCCTTCGTGGCGGCCGCTGTGCCGCTCTTCATCGGCGGTGTGACGATGGCATGGCTCGTCCTGCCCAATGCCGTCCGGGTCCTGACTGATTTCACCCCGGCCGGCGGATCCAACTTCATCAGCGCGCAGGTCTATCTCTCCTTCGTGCTGCGGCTGCTGCTCGCCTTCGGCATTGCCTTCCTGCTGCCGGTTGTCCTGGTGGGGCTGAACCTCGCCGGACTCCTCCGCGGGGAGCAGCTCATCAAGAGCTGGCGCATCACCGTGTTCCTTGTCTGCCTGTTCGCCGCCATGGCCGCCCCCGGCGGCGACGCGATGAGCATGTTCTACCTTGCCGGCCCCATGCTCCTGCTCTTCTTCCTGGCGATCGGCCTGTGCGTCCTGAACGACCGCCGGCGTGCACGCCGGGCAGAGAAGCGCGCCGCTGAGACCGAGGCCACAGCCGATGTCGCAACTCCGACCAGTGAGCTGAAGAATCTCTAGGCACGCCACCGCTAGGCTTGAGGAATGTCCACCACCACTCCGTCGCCCTCCGAACGGTACCGCGCCAGCGCCGAACGGGCCGCGGAAGCAAAGACCCATCTGGGCGCTTTCGCCCGCACACTGAGCTTCGAACTGGATGACTTCCAGCGGCAGGCGTGCAAGTCCCTCCAGGAAGGCCGAGGGGTGCTGGTCGCCGCGCCCACCGGTGCCGGCAAGACCATCGTGGGCGAGTTCGCCGTCTACCTGGCACTCCAGCGCGGGCTGAAGGCCTTCTACACCACGCCCATCAAGGCTCTCAGCAACCAGAAGTTCACCGAGCTGACGGAGAAGTACGGCGAGACGAACGTCGGACTCCTGACCGGCGACACCAGCATCAACGGCGACGCGCCCGTGGTGGTCATGACCACCGAGGTCCTCCGCAACATGCTCTACGCCGACTCCGACACCCTGTTCGACCTGGGCTTTGTGGTCATGGACGAGGTCCACTACCTGGCCGACCGCTTCCGCGGGGCAGTCTGGGAGGAAGTCATCATCCACCTGCCCAGCGAGGTGCAGGTCGCCTCCCTCAGCGCCACGGTGTCCAATGCCGAGGAGTTCGGCGCCTGGCTGGACACCGTCCGCGGCGACACCGACGTGATCGTCTCCGAACACCGGCCCGTGCCGCTGTGGCAGCACGTCATGGTGGGCCGGGACATTCTGGACCTTTTCGCGGGCGAGACCACCTTCGACGAAATCGCCCCCGCCGGCAGCCCTGCGGCGGCGGCTGCCCTGCCGCTGGCGCCGTCACCCGACGACGCCAGTCAGCGGGGTTTCGAGGTCAATCCTGAACTGCTGACCCTCTCGAGGGCCGAAAGCCAGCTCAACTTCCAGGGCCGCTTCGGCCACGGCGGCCGGAGCCAGCGGCGCCAGCAGCGCCAGCGCTACGGCGACCGGCCCCAACAGCAGGAGACCCGCACCGCGGCACGGAGGGCAAGCCGCCCGCAGGTCATCGCAAGCCTGGACCGGCAGGACCTGCTGCCCGCCATCACCTTCATCTTTTCCCGGGCCGGCTGTGACGCCGCCGTCGCCCAGTGTGTAGCCTCCGGGCTGTGGCTCACCACGGAGCGGGAGCAGGGCATCATCGCCCAGCGGGTGGACGAGGCCGGCCAGGACATTCCGACCGACGACCTTGAGGTGCTGGGCTTCTGGAGCTGGCGCGAGGGGCTACTCCGCGGCTTCGCTGCCCACCACGCGGGCATGCTTCCCACCTTCAAGGAAGTCGTCGAAAAACTCTTTGCCGACGGCCTCGTGAAGGCGGTTTTCGCCACCGAGACGCTGGCCCTGGGCATCAACATGCCCGCCCGCTCAGTGGTGCTGGAGAAGCTGGACAAGTTCAACGGCGAATCCCACGTGGACATCACGGCAGGGGAGTACACCCAGCTCACCGGCCGGGCGGGCCGGCGCGGCATCGACGTCGAAGGCCATGCCGTGGTCCTGTGGCAGCCGGGCACGGACCCAGCTGCCGTGGCCGGCCTTGCCTCCCGCCGGACGTATCCGCTGAATTCCAGCTTCCAGCCCACGTACAACATGAGCATCAACCTGCTGGCCCAGTTCGGGCGGCCGCGGGCCAGGGAAATCCTGGAGTCGTCCTTCGCCCAGTTCCAGGCTGACCGCTCGGTGGTCGGGCTGGCCCGGCAGGTCCGCAGCCGTGAGGAATCGCTGGCCGGCTACGCCAAGTCGATGACGTGCCATCTGGGCGACTTCACCGAATACGCCCGGCTGCGGCGGGAACTTTCCGACGCCGAGAATTTCACTTCGCGGAGCAAGTCGAGGGCCCGCAAGTCGCTCAACGAGGATTCCCTGAGCCGTCTCCTGCCGGGCGATGTTGTGGATGTCCCGGCCGGCAGGGCCCCAGGTTTTGCCGTGGTGCTGAGCTCGGACCACAGCTCCCGGGAACCCCGGCCCGCGATCCTGACGCTGGAAAACCAGCTGCGCCGGATCGGCGTCGATGACCTTGAGGGGCCCATTGCACCGCTGACGCGGATCAGGATCCCCAAGTCGTTCAACGCCAAGGTTCCCAAGTCGCGGCGGGACCTGGCCTCGTCGGTCCGGAACGCATTGCGGGAGAACCGGCCGCCGGCCAGGGGAAGCAGCCGCAACACCGATTTCGGGCTAGGTTCTGCCCTGCAAAACCAGGAGAAGAAAATCGCTGACCTGCGGCGTGCCCTGCGGGCCCACCCGTGCCACGGCTGCAGCGAACGCGAGGACCACGCCAGATGGTCCGAACGCTGGTGGAAGCTGCGCAAGGAAACCGACGGGCTGGTCCGCCAAATCCAGGGGCGCACCAACACCATCGCCAAGACGTTCGACCGGGTGTGCGATGTCCTGTCGGCCTACGGCTACCTCGAGTCCACCGCGGACGGACAGCACCGCATCAGCACCGACGGCCAGCGGCTGCGCCGGATCTACGGCGAAAAGGACCTGCTGATTTCGCAGGCCCTGCGGCAGGGCGCGTTCGATGACCTGGACGCCGTGGAGGTGGCTGCCTTCGCCAGCGTGCTGGTGTACCAGGCTAAGCGTGAGGACCGCGGCCTGCGCCCCCGCATGCCCAGCGTCTCACTTGAGACGGCCGTGGACATCGTGGTCCATGAGTGGTCTGCGCTCGAGGACGTGGAGGAACAGAACAAGCTGCCCCTCACCGGCGAGCCCGAACTGGGACTGGTCTGGCCCATGTACAAGTGGGCCCGCGGCCGGCATCTGCAGGAGGTACTCAGCGGAACCGACTTGGCCGCCGGCGACTTCGTCCGGTGGGTCAAGCAGGTGATCGACCTGCTGGACCAGCTGGCCAAGATTCCCGGCCTTGACCCCCGGCTGGCCCGGCTCTGCGCCGAGGCCATCAAGCTGATCAGGCGGGGCGTCGTCGCCTACTCCACGGTGGGCTGACGGTCCGCACGGCCCGACCTCCGTACTGAACACCCCGCACCGAACACCACGATTGAACACCCCAAGGAGCGCCTCCATGGCCGATGCCCCCGCCCGCCCGCAGGAGGGAACCGGACCCTCAAAGGTCACGCTGTACCGCAACGGTTCCGTCTACACCGCGGCTGACCCCTTCGCCACGGCCATGCTCGTGGACGGGGACACCATCGCGTGGGTCGGTTCGGAACAGGCTGCTGCTTCCATCGCCGACAGCTCCATGGACATCATCGATCTGCGCGGCGCCCTCGTTGCCCCGGGTTTTGTCGATTCCCACGCCCACCTGACGGAGACAGGCATCGCCCTGGACTCACTGCAGCTGGGCGGCGTCCGGTCCGCCCGCGAGCTGCTGGACGCCGTCGCGGCCTCGGGCGGGGACGGCGCAGTGCTGGGGCACGGCTGGGATGAGTCCCGCTGGGACAACCCCACGCTCCCGGATGCCGGAGAGCTGGAGCGGGCTGCCGCGGGCCGTCCGGTATACCTTTCCCGTGTTGACGTGCACTCGGCCCTCGTCTCGCCGTCACTCATAGCCAGTGCCAGGCTGGCGGAGCTGGACGGCTACGCGCCCGGCGGTCACGTCAAGCGCCAGGCCCACACTGCCGCCCGGCAGGCCACCCGCCGCCTGTCATCCGCTGCCCTTCAGGAATACCAGCGGCGTGCTCTGGACGAGGCTGCGGCCAACGGGTATGTGGCGCTGGCCGAGATGGGTGCACCAAAAATCAGCAGCGTCGACGACCTGCGGCTGGCAGCGGGATGGAATGGCGCGGCAGGCTCCCGCCCGGCGCCCGAGGTGCTGCCGTACTGGGGGCAACTGACGCCGACGGCGGCCGACGCCGAGGCACTCCTTGCCGAGCTTGGGGTCCGGGTCCGCGGATTTGCCGGGGACCTGAACATCGACGGATCCATCGGCTCCCGCACGGCGTCCCTGCGGGCCCCCTACGCCGACGCACCGGACGAGAGCGGTACGGCCTACCTTTCCGTGGCTGAGGCGGCCGCGCATCTGGCGGCGTGTTCAGTGCTGGGTATCCAGGGCGGATTCCACGTCATTGGCGACGCCGGCCTCGATGCGGCTCTGCAGGCGCTCGAGGAGGCGGCCGCCGAGGTGGGAGAGCAGCGGGTCCGGGCCGCGGGGCACCGCTTCGAGCACGTCGAAATGGCCGACGCCGACGCCATCGCCCGCCTGGCGAAGTACTCCGTGACGGTCAGCGCGCAGCCCGCCTTCGACGCCGCGTGGGGCGGCCGGGGCCGCCTCTACGAGCAGCGCCTCGGCACCCGCAGCCAGGGCATGAACCCGTTCGCCTCGTTCTATTCGGCCGGTGTCCCGATCTGCTTCGGCAGCGACAGCCCGGTGACGCCGCTCCGTCCATGGTCCAGCGTGCGGGCCTGCCTCGAACACCACGACGCCGACCAGCGGATCTCCGCCCGTGCAGCCTTCCTCGGCCACACGCGGGCAGGGTGGCGCGCCGCCCGGTACGAAAACCCCATGGCCGGCCAGCTGGTACCGGGCGCACCCGCCACCTTCGCCGTCTGGGAAGTGGACGAGCTCATGGTCCAGGTGGCAGACGGCAGGGTCCAGTCCTGGAGCACGGATCCCCGCGCCCGCACGCCGCTGCTGCCGGCACTGGATACGGGCACGGATCCCCGGTGCCTGCAGACCGTGCGGAACGGGCTGGAGCTGTTCTCCGCAGGGGCCCTGCGCGCCTGACGCGCACCAGGCTTAATTCGGCGACACATAGCGCCCGGCCGTGCCCGGATTCCCGCCTAGAAAAGGGCTTTGACCTGCGGCGATACATGAACGGGCAGGTCAGGGGGCTGTTGACAGCCCCCCGCCAGTCCGTAGCATTGAGCTTCCGGGGCGGGTCCAAAACGCAGCAGAAAACAGTTCCTCCAGCCGCTTATCGCGGCATCAGGAACTGGCCCGTAGCGCATGGACCCGCCCGTGGCGCAGCCCAACCCCGGCCACCCGTGCTGCCGAAAAGCAAGCGCGAACGGACACTTGCGGCCCCATCGCCTGCTGCGCGAACAGAAAAGCTGCGCGGACGGAAGCGCTCCGTGAGGCCCGTATAATGGGGAGTTGCGCTTTACGAGCCGGCGTTCCCGCCGGGCTCCACGCGTGCTGACCGCTCCCATCCAGGAAAGGCCTCCCTGTGCGTGTCCTCACCATCATCCCCACCTACAACGAGCTGGAGTCGCTTCCCAAGACTCTGGGACGCCTGCGCGCCGCCGTGCCGGCTTCCGACGTCCTCGTAGTGGACGACAACAGCCCGGACGGCACCGGGCAGCTGGCGGACAGCATCGCTGCCGGGGACAACCAGGTCCACGTCCTGCACCGGAAGGGCAAGGAAGGCCTCGGCGCCGCCTACATCGCGGGCTTCAAGTGGGGACTGGACGCCGGCTACGACGTCCTGGTCGAGATGGACGCCGACGGCTCGCACCAGCCCGAACAGCTGCCTAGCCTGCTGGAGGCCGTGGACCAGGGTGCAGACCTCGCCATGGGTTCCCGCTGGGTAAAGGGCGGAAGCGTCGTGAACTGGCCCCTGTACCGCCAGGCCATCTCCCGGACCGGTAGCACTTACGCGCGCATCATGCTCGGCCTCAAGATCAAGGACGTGACCGGCGGTTACCGCGCGTTCCGGCGTACCACGCTGGAGAAGCTGAACCTGGACCAGGTCGATTCCGTCGGTTACGGCTTCCAGGTGGACCTGGCATGGCGCGTTGCGAAGATGGGCCTGAACATCGTGGAGCGGCCCATCACCTTCGTGGAGCGGGAACTCGGGGCTTCCAAGATGAGCGGCAACATTGTGGTTGAGGCCATGATCAATGTGACGAAGTGGGGCCTGACCGCCCGCTGGAGGAAGCTGACGGGCAAGAGCCCGCGCGACTAGCTGGCACCAAGAACCGGTCCGATACGCAAAAGGCCGGATCGGCTGCATCCATGGATGCAGCCGATCCGGCCTTTTGGCTGTGGCGCCTGCCTGCCGGCTAGCAGCGGCTAGGCTGAACGCCGTTCGCCGCGGCGCTCACGCAGAATGGTGAGGCGGTCTTCGAGGATCTGCTCCAGC
>NZ_PJMC01000016.1 GCF_002892795.1 Arthrobacter sp. AFG20
CGGCGTCGAGCTACTTCATGAAGTCCCCGCCGGAGCAGTTCAACGACGACCTCGCCCGCGAAAAGGTCGAGGCCTTCATCCGCGGCGACCTCGACCGCTGACCCCGGACCCTTCCTCACATCCTGCAGGTTTTGACCGGACCCTTCCTCAGGTCCTGCAGGTTTTGACCGGATCCTTCCTCAGGTCCTGCAGGTTTTTGCGCGATGCTCCCTCACCTTTGGGTGGGGGAGCATCGCCGCTTAAGCCTCCGTTTCGTAGCGCCGAATCGCGTGGCTCGCGTGCGCGAGCGCCAGCAGCTTCAGGATCAGCTGGCCATGCAGATGCATTCCGACGGCCGCCGTCATGATCAGCTGATTGACGTCTTCCGGCGCGGTTGTGGCCGAAATATTTACTGTGGCAATGGCGTCCACTGCCAGGCTGTAGGCGTCGAGCAGGTCATCGGTTACCGGCACGCCGAGACTTTCCATTAGGGCCAGGTGGGCATTGAGGGAGTTTCTGGCATCGCTCGGTACGTCCGGCCAGTTCCGGAAACGTACGACGGCGTCGCCCGCCGGTGTGCGGACGTCGCCGTGCTCCCTGCCCACGTCGTCGAGGCCCAGCACCGTGCGCTGGACCGCAGCCAGGAGCTCAAGGCGGGGCACGCCGTCGTCGGCCATCCTGAGCAGGGAACCGATCTGGGCGATATTCAGTCCGACCACGCGCCGCAGCGTCTGGATGAGTTCCAGCCGGCTCACGTGGAGTTCCCCATACTCCGCCCGGGTGGCGCGGACCGAACGGCCCGGGGGCAGCAGCCCCTCGCGCAGGTAGAACTTGATGCTGGCGGGGGAGACTCCCGTCCGCTCGCTGAGTTCCTTCAGCTGCATGCCCGCTCCTTTCTCGGCGGATGGCAGCCGGTTGGATAGCTGCTGCCGCGCTGGCTATCTTGATTTACACAATAGGATAGTGCTCCTATCCTAGAGGCATGGAGCCTTGGAATGTACTGCTTGCCAGCCACGTCATTGCCGCCCTTTTTGTCCTTGCTATTGGCCCGGTGCAGATCCTTCGGCGCCGCCGGGACCGCATCCACCGGACCATGGGACATCTGTGGGTCGCGGCCATGTATTATGTCTGCTTCAGCAGTTTCTGGATCGTCAGTGACGGGCATTTCAGCTGGCTTCACGGGCTCTCCGCGTTCACGATCGTGACGGTCACCCTTGGACTGATCAGCGCGATTCGCCGGAACATCCCGGCGCACAGGGGGAACATGATCGGCAGCTACATCGGCATTGCTGTGGCGTTCGGCTTCGCCGTCGCGGCTCCGGGGCGTGCCATTCCTCGCCTCTTGGCCGTGGATCTGCCGACTGCGCTGTACGTTGCCGCGCTGGTGGCGCTCAGCGTCGCCGTCGTCTTCATCTCGCTCAGGCGCGGTGAGAGCCGTCGCCCTGGCACGATGCGGACTGTGGAGCAGCCCACGGCAGTTGCGTCCCCAGCGGGGAGCACGGCGGGCCGAAAGTAGTACCCGCACCCCCAAACGCCTCCTCACCTTCCGTCGCTTCAACCCCGACGCTTCCTCACCTTTCGTCGCTTGACGAGGAACCCTTCCTCAGCTGCTGGTTGGCTCCTAGCCCTGCCTGTGGATAACTTCTGCGGGGCGGGGCGGTTTCGAGCAACAATGCCGTATGCAAAAACGAACCGATCTACCTGTCAGCCTGGTGTCTGCCCCCTTCACCCTGGGATCCGCCAAAGCTTCAGGTGTTCCGCCCAACAGACTCCGACGGGCCGACGTCGCGCATGTAAGTCGTGATCTGTACCGCCCCACTGCCTGGAGCTTCGAGCTTGAGGCGGCGGCGCGGGCACTCTCTGCGGCATCACCCGGCGCCTGGATCTCGCACGTCACAGCGGCCCGGATTCGAAGGCAGATCCTTCCGCCTTGGCTGGCGGACTCGACTGAGCTGCATCTGAGCAAACCCCATTCCCTCCCGGAAGTGCGGCGAAGAGGGGTGATCGGGCACAGCGTGCTGGCATCGGAAAGTGAGATCGAATTCGTCGACGGCATCCGTATCAGCAGCAGGTCCCGCACCTGGCTCGATATGGCGAGACGGCTGTCGGAGAGCGAACTGGTCTGCATGGGCGATGAACTGATTCGCGTTCCAAGAGCGGAATTCGAAGACCGCACCCAGCCGTTCGACACGCTTGAGGGATTGCGGTCCCTCGTCGCCCGCCATCCGAATCTTCAGGGAGTGGTCCGGGCGCGTGCCGCGATCGAGCGGATGCGTGTCGGAGCGGATTCTGCGCCCGAGTCGCTACTCCGCCTCGCGATGGAGGACGCAGGCCTTCCGGAGCCTCAGCTGCAGGTGCCACTGCGAGAGGACAAGACCATTGGTCCGACTGCCGATCTCGGCTACAGGCATCGGCGACTGGCCATACAGTACGACGGCGGCCACCACCTCCTCGAGCCCCAAATCTTCAGCGACAAGCGGCGTGACAAAGCATTCGAGGCTGCTGGGTGGACCGTTGTTGTGTTTGGCAAGAAGGATTTGGCTGACGGCTTCGACCGGGCCATCCGCCAGATCAAGCGTGGAATGCGAAGGAGTCGGCTGGACCATCCTCAGGCGTCGGGATTTGCCGATGACGCCTGAGGAGGGGTTGGGGTGGAAGCGACGGGACGTGAGGAGGGGTTGGGGTGGAAGCGACGGGACGTGAGGAGAGGTTGGGGTGGAAGCGACGGGACGTGAGGAGGGGTTGGGGTGGAAACGACGAAAGGTGAGGAGGGGTCTAGAAGAGGCCGACCGGGTTGCCGTCGTCGTCCACGTCCATCCGCATGGCCGCGGGGACGGCCGGAAGGCCCGGCATGGTCATCACCGCTCCGGTCAGGGCCACGATGAAGCCGGCGCCGGTCTTCGGGATGACGTCGCGGACGTGGATGGTGAAGCCCTTGGGAGCCCCGAGTCGCGAGGCGTCGTCCGTGAACGAATATTGGGTTTTCACCATGCAGACCGGCAGCCCGGACCAGCCGTTCTTCTCGATGTCCGCCAGGCGGCGCAGGGCAGGCACCGAAAAGTCCACGCCGTCGGCGCCATAGATTTCCTGGACGATGGTGCGGATCTTGTCCTCTACGGACATGTCCAGCGGGTAGAGATGCCGGAACGACGACGGTCCGTTCACCGCAGCGACAACCTTGGCAGCCAGCTCATCGCCGCCGTCGCCGCCCCCGCCCTTTCCCCAGATGTCAGCCACCGCGGCCTGGATACCCTCGCCGGCGCACCAGCCGAGTAGCCAGTTGAGCTCCTCCACGCTGTCCGCGGGGAACTTGTTGACCGCTACCACCGGCGTCACGCCGAACCGCTCCACATTCCGGACATGCCGGCGCAGGTTCACCACGCCCGCGGCCAAGGCCTCGACATTCGGCTCCTTCAGCCGGTCCTTCCGAACCCCGCCTTGCATCTTGAGTGCGCGAATGGTCGCGACCACCACGACGGCGGCCGGCGCCACATCAGCGATCCGCGCCTTGATGTCCATGAACTTTTCCGCGCCGAGGTCGGCCCCGAACCCCGCCTCCGTCACCACGATGTCGGCAAGCCGGCGGGCGGTCTGCGTGGCGATCAGCGAGTTGCAGCCGTGGGCAATGTTCGCGAACGGGCCGCCATGGACCAGTGCGGGGGTGCCGGCGATGGTCTGGACGAGGTTCGGCTTGATCGCGTCCTTCAACAGCAGCGTCAGTGCGCCCTGCACGCCCAGGTCCGCCACGGTGACCGGCGTCCGGTCATAGGTGTAGCCGAAGGTGATGCGGCCCAGCCGGTCCCGGAGATCGGCCACGTCGGTGGCGAGGCAAAAGACCGCCATGATTTCGGAGGCGACGGTGATGTCGAAGCCGTCCTGGCGGGGTACACCCTGTGAAGGCCCGCCGAGACCAATGACCACCTCGCGAAGGGAACGGTCGTTCATGTCCAGTACCCGTTTGAACGTCATCCGGCGCGGGTCGATGTTCAGTTCATTGCCCTGGTAGATGTGGTTGTCCACGAGGGCCATGAGGGCATTGTTGGCGGACGTGACGGCATGGAAGTCGCCGGTGAAGTGCAGATTGATCTCGTCCATGGGCAGCACCTGGGACAGGCCGCCGCCCGTGGCCCCGCCTTTCATGCCCAGGATCGGCCCGAGCGAGGGCTCCCGCAGCGCGACCATCACCTTGTGGCCAGCCCGCGCAAGCGAATCCGCGAGGCCCACCGTTATGGTTGATTTTCCTTCTCCTGCGGGCGTCGGCGACATCGCGGAAACCAGGACCACTTTTCCGGCGGGCGCAGGGGCTGACAGCTTTGCGGGGTCGATCTTGGCTTTGAAGCGGCCATAGGGCTCCACGGCCCCGGCATCGATGCCAGCGGCAGCGGCGATCTCCTCGATCGGCCGGAGCACTGCCCTGCGGGCAATGTCCAGGTCGCTCAGGGGAGTGCTGCGCTGGCCGGTATCGGTCAGGGGAGTGCTGTCAGACATCGTCGTCCTTTCCGAAGGTGGTTAGCCGGTGAGCCGTGACCCGTAGACGGCGGCCATGGGGTGGCTGGAGGCATATTCGTCGACGGCGGCGTGGTAGCTGTCGAGGGTGATGGCGGCGGTGCGTTGCCAGCCGGAGTTTGCTGCGTGGATGGCGGCGGCGGTGCCCATGTGGTGTCGGGTGGCGGGGTCGTCGTGGAGGGCTTCGAGGGCGTCGGCCCAGTCTGATGCCCGGTGGCCGTCCACCAGAAGCCCGGTGCGGCCGTGGCTGACTGCGCGGGCGAGTCCGCCGACGCGCGTGGCGACGACGGGGGTGCCGCAGGCCTGGGCTTCCAGCGCCACGAGGCCGAAGGATTCGCTGTAGGAGGGCATGACGACGACGTCGGCTGCCCGGTACCAGGCGGCGAGTTCCGGTGCGCCGACCGGCGGGTGGTGGGTGACGGCGTCGTCCAGTCCTGCGGCGCTGACGAGGGTTTTGAGGTTGAAGTCCTTGGCGCCGCTGAGCGCGCCAAGGATGGTGAGTTTAAGGTCGATGTCGGGGCGCCGTTGGCGGAGCAGGGCGGCGGCCTTGAGCAGGATCTGCGGGCCTTTGAGCCGTTGGATACGGCCGGCGAAGAGCAGGTGGAAGGTGCCGGGTGCGATGCTGTGCTCGGTCCGGGAACGGGTCCGGAAGGCAGGGGTGAAGACGGAGAGGTCGACGCCGGGGGGCGCGACATCGATGTGGTCGAAGTCGGCGCCGTAGTGGGAGACGAGTTCGGCGGCTTCGGCGGTGGTGTTGGCGATGAGCCGCGTGGCGCCGTCGACGATGCGGTGTTCGCCGTCTTCCCGGCGGCGGGGTTCGGGTTGTTCACCGGAGTTCAGGAGGAGGTTCTTGACTTTGGCCATGGTGTGCATGGTGTGCACGAGCGGGATGTTCCACAGGCCGGAGAGCTCGAGGCCGGCGACGCCGGAGACCCAGTAGTGGGTGTGGATGAGGTCGTAGCGGCCGTGGGGCTGCCGGGCGCGGATGCGTTCGATTTCGGCGACCATGCTGTGCAGCAGTTCGGGGAGTTCTTCTTTGGGGAGTTTGCGGGGCGGTCCGGCCATCACGTTGTGGACGCAGACGCCGGGGTCGGGGTGTTCGACGGCGGGCTGGCCGGCGGCGGTGGAGCGGGTGAAGATTTCCACTTCGATGCCGGTTTCGGCCAGGGCGGAGGCGAGGCCCCGGATGTAGACGTTCATGCCGCCGGCATCCCCGGAACCGGGCTGTTCCATCGGGGAGGTGTGCAGCGACAGGAATGCCACTCGCTTGATCACAGACATGAGCCTCCCTCCTCTCCGTACTGCTGGAACTGCATCGGATAAAACACTACTCCTGAACAGTCCCGGCAACGGCGGCGTTTCAAGTGCTTCATACGTGGTGTTTCACACGCCAACCAGTGCGGCCGGCGGATGTAGCACGGTGCTGCTAAGACCACTCCGGTGTCCTGCCACCAACCGGTGAGAGTCAACCAGTGCGCGCCTTCAGCGGCGCCATAACCCGGGCAACTCCGGAAACGCGCTTTCGTAGCCGGTGAGCAGCGCGTTGGCCAGCGCCGCCGAGCCGACCAGCGGATGTTCGGCGAAGGCTTCCAGTGCCGCTTCGCGGTCGCCAGCAGAAGCCGCACGCACAGTGAGCAGCTCCACCTTCTTGACCTGCTGCAGAAGGCCGAGTTGCTGCTCGGCGGGCCGGGCCTGCGGAATGGGTACTGCCCCCTCCGGCGTAACCTTGCAGGGAACTTCGACGACGGCGTCCGCCGGCAGCCCGGGAATCGCGCCCTGGGGACCGCCCCCCAGGGCGAGGGACTGTCCAGCCGAGTTGGGTGTGTTGAGGATCAGCTCGGTGGCGCCGGCACCGCCGGCCAACGCCCGCATCACCGCCAGCGCCACCTGCTCGTAACCGCCGCCGGCGAGGTCCTCGGGGTTCCGCGACTCGCCGCCGGCCCTGGCCTCGGCCAGGTACCCCTCCTCGCGGGACCGCCGCGCGGCCTCCCACAGGCCGTACGCTTCGTCGCCGGCGGTGGCCAGCCGCGGATACAGCTCCGTCTGCTGGCCGTGGATCGACTCACCGCGGGTCCTGGCCATGGCCCGCATGCCAGCCGCCGCGCGCGCCGCCTCGTAGTAGTAGAACAGGTACTCGTTCGGCAGCAGTCCCAGATCGCGCAGGAACGGCTGCGGAAACAGCCTGCCCTCCTCGAAGCCGGACATGGCATCCGCGTCGGCCAGCAGGTCGGGGAGGACATCCCGGCCGGCGCTCTCCAGCCGGTACAGCCAGCCGAGATGGTTCAGCCCGTAGTAGCCCACGCCGTCGAGCCTTCCCGCCGGCAGCGGCACCCCAGCCGCCCGGGCGGCTCGGTGTACCAGGGCGCTGGCGGAATCGCAGATGCCGATCACCTTCCGGCCCAGAACAGGAACCAGCGCCTCGGTGACCATCCCGGCCGGGTTGGTGAAGTTGATCAGCCAGGCGTCCGGGCAGTGCGTCCGCATGCTGGCGGCCAGCTCCAACATGGCAGGGATGGACCGGAGCGCGTAGGAGATGCCGCCCGCGCCGGTGGTTTCCTGACCGAGCAGCCCGAGGTCCTGGGCCACCCGTTCGTCGGCAACCCTGCCGGCCGTTCCGCCCGGGCGGATGGCGGCGAACACAATGTCCGTCCCGTTGAGGGCGTGGGGGAGGGACGTCGTGGACGTCACGGCGGGCAGGCGCCAGCAGGAACGTCCGACGGCGGGACTTCCGTCCGGAGCGCCCCCCACGTCCGAGGACATGGACCTCAGTACAGCCTCGATGGCGGCCAGCCGGCCGCCGTCGACGTCGAACAGCACCACCTCGCTGACCAGGCCTGAATAGGGCCCGGAACACAGGGCACGGTAAACGAGGGGAACCCGGAATCCGCCGCCGCCGGCGATCATGAGCCGCATGGCAGGAGTCTATGCGCAGCGGCCGACAACATGGCCTGACCTGCGGCGCCGGAGTCCCGCCGTCGCACTCCAACCCCCACATCGCGGGGTTTCAACGCCAAGGTACACAGCGTAATGTGCCGAACATGGAGGCGAATCCCGCACGCCGTTTCGACCCGCTTGCGGCCGTCCGTACCCAGGCGGCCGGAGAGCTCGACCTGCTGCTGGCCGGGACCGTTTTTCAGGACATCATCTTCACCGGGTTGCCGCACGCGCCCGAGCCTGGAACCGAAATCTGGAGCGAGGGGATGGGCAGTTGCCCGGGTGGCGTGGCCAACCAGGCCATCGCGGCCGCGCGCCTCGGCTTGCGGACCGGGCTGGCTGCGGCCTTCGGCGACGACGGCTACGGCGACTACAACTGGAAAGTCCTGGACCGGCAGGAGCACGTGGACCTGTCCCTGTCCCGCCGGATCCCGGGCTGGCATTCGCCGGTGACCGTATCACTCAGCGTGGACCACGACCGCTCGATGGTCACGCACGGGCACCCGGCGCCGGTGACCTCCTCCGAGCTGATTGGGAATCCGCCCCGCGCGCTGGCTGCTGTGGCGGACCTCGGCCATGAACTGGAGCCGTGGGCGCTCGCGGCGCACAAGGAGGGAGTGAAACTGTTCGGCGACGTCGGCTGGGACCCCACCGGCGAATGGTCCCACGCGCGGCTTGCCAACCTGCAGTACTTCCATGCCTTCATGCCCAACCAGCGCGAGGCCATGGCCTTCACCGGCAAGGACGATCCCTGGGCCGCGCTGTACTCCCTGGCGGACCGGGTGCCGGTGGCGGTGGTGACCCTGGGGGCGCAGGGGGCCATGGCAGTGGACTCGGAAACCGGCGAGGAGGAGTGGGTACCCTCCCTGCCGGTGGCCGCCTTCGATCCGACCGGTGCCGGGGACTGTTTCGGGGCCGCGTTCATCGTCGGGAGCCTTGCGGGGTGGCCCCTCAGCGACCGGCTGCGGTTCGCCAATCTCTGCGCCGCGCTGGCAGTCCAGGAAGTGGGCGGGTCCCTCGCGGCGCCGGGCTGGGGCGACATCGCCGACTGGTGGAAGCGCGCCAACGCCCGGCCGGAACGCCGCGGCAGCCAGTGGCTGCGCCGCTACTCCTTCCTCGCCGACATCGTCCGGGATGTTCCTCTTCAGGCGCAGCGGCGCGCGGCCGCCACCATCGCGCACCTCTCGGACGCCTGAGTCCCCGGCACGCCGCCGGCCCGGCAATTATTCGGCCCGAAGCGCCAGCACTAGAATCAGTAGCGTGATTTATCCAGCAGCAACAGGAGACCGCCCGGCAGCACCGGGCCCGGTCGGGACGGCCCACGGTTACAACCGGACGGCCCATGAACGCTCCGCCGTGATCGACCTCGCGGCCATCCGGCACAACGTCCGCCGGCTCGCCGCGGCCGCCGAACCGGCCAAGGTTATGGCGGTCGTCAAGGCCGACGCCTACGGACACGGCGCCGTGCCGGTGGCGCGTGCGGCCCTCGAGGCGGGCGCCAGCTGGCTGGGCGTCGCGCACATCTCCGAAGCGCTGGCACTGCGCGCGGCAGGCATCGAAGCCCCGCTGCTCGCCTGGCTGCACACCCCGGAAAGCAACTTCGGCGCGGCGGTGGCGGCCGGCGTCGACATCGGGTGTTCCGGCTGGGAGCTGGAACAGATCGTGGCCGCGGCCCGGGAACAGGAACGGCCAGCGCGTGTCCATCTGAAGGTGGACACGGGGCTGGGCCGCAACGGCGCCACCGTCGAGGTGTGGGACCGGCTGGTGGGCGAAGCCGTGGAGTACCAGGACCAGGGGCTGCTGCGCGTGGTGGGCATCTTCTCCCACCTTGCCGTGGCCGACGAGCCGGAACGCCCGGAGACCGATGACCAGCTCGCCGCGTTCCGCGAGGTCCTGGCCATCGCGGAAGACGCCGGTGTGGACCCCGAAGTACGCCACCTGGCCAACACCCCGGCCACGCTGTCCCGGCCGGACACGCACTTCGACCTGGTCCGCGTGGGGCTGGGAGTCTACGGCCTCTCGCCCTTCGAGGGGCAGAACTCCGCGGAACTCGGCCTCCGCCCCGCGATGACCCTGCGCACCGTCGTGTCCCACTGCAAGGATGTGCACTCCGGCCAGGGCGTCTCCTACGGCTTCAACTACTACACCGCCGGGGAGAGCACGCTGGGGCTCATCCCGCTCGGCTATGCCGACGGCGTTCCCCGCGTCGCCACCGGCGGACCCGTCCGCGTGGAGGGCGTCACCTACCCCGTGGTGGGACGGATCGCGATGGACCAGATGGTGATCGATCTCGGCCCGTTGGACGTGACCCGGGGCGGCCACAGCGTCCTCGGGGCAGAGGCCGTACTCTTTGGCGACGGTGCCGACGGCGGCCCCACAGCGGACGACTGGGCCCGCGCCGCCGGCACCAACAACTACGAGATTGTCACCCGCATCAGCCCCCGCGTGCCCCGCACGTACATCAACGAATCGCCCAGCAGCGAAGCGCCGGCGCCGTGAGTATCCCGGAAACCGTCAACGCTCCGCTGTGGGTCCGGACCCTGACGGTCACGACGGCGGACCAGACCCACGCCCTCGGCGCGGCTCTGGCAGAGGTGCTCCGGGCGGGGGACCTCCTGGTGCTCACGGGCGAACTGGGCGCCGGCAAGACAACCTTCACGCAGGGCCTCGGCGAGGGCCTGGGCGTCCGCGAGGGCATCATTTCGCCGACCTTCGTGCTGGTGCGCATTCACCCCAACCTCCCCGACGGGCCGCGCCCGGGCGGGCCGGACCTGGTGCACGTGGACGCCTACCGGCTGGGATCGGCGTCGGAAATCGACGACATTGACCTGGAGAACACCCTGGACTCCGCCGTGACCGTGGTGGAGTGGGGCCGGGACCGCGTGGAGCACCTGACCGAGAGCCGGCTCGAGGTGGAACTGCACCGCCAGCTGGGCGGCGCCACCGCGGCCCACCAAACCGGTAACGGCGCCCTGGACTTCGAGTCCGAGGACGACGACGAACCCCGCACCATCATCATCCGCGGCTTCGGGCCGCGCTGGGCCGAACAGCCCGTTCTCGCCGCGGAAGGAATCTCCTGATGCTCATTCTCGCCATTGACACATCCGCCGTGGCCAGCGCCGCGCTGGTGTCCGACGACGCCCTGGAAGGCGTGGTGGGCAGCTTCTCCACCGAGGACACGAGGAGCCACGCCGAGGTCCTTGCGCCGGGAATCGAACGGCTGCTGGCAGACGCCGAGGTGACCGGGGCCGACATTGACGCGATCGTGGTGGGCGTTGGTCCCGGTCCCTTCACAGGGCTCCGGTCCGGCATTGCGACGGCGCGTACCCTCGCCTTTGTTTGGAACACACCATTGCACGGCATGATGAGCCTCGACGCCGTCGCCCTCGAGGTGGCAGAATCCACCGATGCGCCGGCCGAGTTCCTCGTGGCCACCGACGCCCGGCGCAAAGAGGTCTACTGGGCCCGCTACACCCTGGCCGCGGGACAGCTGCCGAAGCTCACGGACGGGCCGCACGTGGGCTTCGCCGCGGACCTTCCCGAGCTCCCGGCCTACGGCGCGGGCGCAGGGCTCTACCCGGAGGCCCTCCGCGCGGATCCGGACTTCAGCACCGAACAGCCGGACGCGCTGTACCTGGGCCAGTTTGCGCTGGCGAGACTGGAAGCGGGCGAGGAGCTCCTGGACTCCACGCCGCTCTACCTCCGTGAATCCGACGCGCAGGTCCCCGGCCCCCGAAAGCGTGCCCTGTGAACCTGCTGCCCGAATCATCCGGCAACCCCACACCCGGTGCTTCCGGCACGCCCGGCAACCCCACACCCGGTAACGCGCCCGTCCTGCGCCAGCTGGACTCGGGCGTGACCATTCGCGACATGCTTCCTGCGGACATCCCTGCCGTCCACGAGCTGGAGGTCCGGCTGTTCCCGGTGGACGCATGGCCGCTGCAGATGTTCTGGGACGAACTGATGCAGCCGGAAACCCGCCGCTACTTCGTGGCCGAGGCTCCGGATGGCATCGTCGGCTATGCGGGACTGATGTGCGTGGAGCCGATCGCCGACGTCCAGACCATCGCCGTGGTTCCCCAATATGAGGGCAGGGGAATCGGCACGGCGCTCCTCACCGACCTGATCGCCGAGGGGCGGCGCCGCGGCGCAGCCGACATCCTGCTCGAGGTCCGGGCTGACAACCCGCGCGCCCAGCAGTTGTACATCCGTTTCGGGTTCGAACAGATCCACGTGCGGAAAAAGTACTACCGCGACGGCGTCGACGCCCTGATCATGCGGCTTCAGCTGGAGGAAGTGCTCGCTGTGCACCAGGACATCGTGCACGACGCCGAACCCGAGCCTGCGCAGACTGATGAAGCCGGCCGCGCCGGCGAGACCGCTCCCACGGAGGCAGACCAGAAATGAACCGCTCGCAGCCGCTTGTACTCGGCATTGAGTCATCGTGCGACGAAACGGGCGTAGGCATCGTCCGCGGCACCGACCTCCTGACCAACACGGTGTCCTCGTCCATGGAAGAGCACGTCCGGTTTGGCGGCGTCATCCCCGAAATCGCCTCGCGCGCCCACCTGGACGCCTTCGTTCCAGCCCTGCAGGCGGCCCTCGCCGAGGCGGACGTGACGCTGGACGAGATCGACGCCATCGCGGTGACGTCCGGTCCGGGGCTGGCGGGTGCCCTGATGGTTGGAGTGTGCGCCGCCAAGGCGCTCGCCGTCGCCACGGGCAAGCCGCTCTATGCCATCAACCATCTGGTGGCCCATGTGGGGGTCGGCCTGCTCAACCCGCGCGCCGCCGGCAACACGGGCAACACCGGCGGCGTCGGTGCCTACAACCCCATACTTCCCGACAACCTCGGCGCCCTGCTGGTTTCCGGCGGGCACACCGAGATTTTGCGGATCCGCAGCATCACGGACGACGTCGAGCTGCTCGGTTCGACGATCGACGACGCCGCCGGCGAGGCGTACGACAAGGTCGCCAGGATCCTCGGCCTGGGCTACCCCGGCGGCCCGGCCATTGACCGGCTGGCGCGCGAAGGAAACGCCAAGGCCATCCGGTTCCCGCGCGGACTGACGCAGCCCAAGTACATGGGCACCGCGGAGGAGCCCGGCCGTCACCGGTACGATTGGTCCTTCAGTGGACTGAAGACTGCGGTGGCCAGGTGCGTGGAGCAGTTCGAAGCCGCGGGTGATCCCGTGCCGGTGGCTGACATAGCCGCAGCCTTCCAGGAAGCCGTGGTGGATGTCATCACGTCCAAGGCGGTCCTGGCCTGCCGGGAGCGTGGCATTACGGATGTGCTGCTGGGCGGGGGAGTGGCCGCCAATTCGCGGCTGCGGCAGCTGACAGAACAGCGCTGCTCGGCCGCCGGCATCACGCTGCACGTTCCGCCGCTGGACCTGTGCACGGACAACGGCGCGATGGTGGCCGCGCTCGGAGCGCAGCTGGTCATGGCCGGGATTGAACCGAGCGGCATAGCTTTCGCGCCGGACTCATCCATGCCGGTGACCACGGTCTCGGCGCCCGCCACGTACACGGCGCCCGCCAGCGCGGGCGCCTGAGGCCAGACGGTCCGGCTCGGCGCGGAGGCGTCGGGTTACGCCGTCGGGCCGTTCCGCATCTGCTTCACGAGATCGAGGACCACGGCCTGGAGGTTGCCGCCGCTTTCGGCGGCCACACGCCGCTGGCGCTGGTACCCCGCGCCGCGGCTGATGATCTTTTCGACGTCGGCCAGCTCATCCGGGCAGCCCAGCTTCGCGGCGATCGGTTCGAGCCGGTTGAGCGTCTCCAGCAGGTGGTCGGTGACGAGCCGCTCGTTACCCTCGGCGTCGAGGATGATGATCGCGTCCATGCCGTAGCGGGCGGCCCGCCACTTGTTCTCCTGGACGTGCCACGGCGGCATGGTGGGGATGCTGCCGCCGGCGTCCAGGATGTCGGAGAATTCGTGGACCAGGCACTGGGTCAGGGCCGCCACGGCGCCCACCTCCTCCAGCGTGGCCAGGCCGTCGCAGATGCGCATCTCAATAGTGCCGAGGGCCGGCACCGGGCGGATGTCCCAGCGGATCTCCGAGATGGCGTCGATCACGCCGGTGGTAAACATGTCCTGGACGTAGGACTCGTACTCTTCCCAGCTGGCGAACTGGAAAGGCAGTCCCGCCGTCGGCAGCTGCTGGAACATGAGGGCCCGGTGCGAGGCGTAGCCGGTGTCCTCGCCGCCCCAGAACGGGCTGGACGCCGACAGGGCCTGGAAATGCGGGAAGTAGTTGACCAGGCCATCGAGCACGGGAAGGACCTTGCTGCGCCGGTCCAGTCCAACATGGACGTGTACGCCGTAGATCACCATCTGCCGGCCCCACCACTGCGTGCGGTCGATCAGCTTGGCGTAGCGTTCCTTGTCCGTGACCGGCTGCAGCTGCGGCGGGCTGAACGGGTGGCTTCCGGCGCAGAACACCTCCACGCCCATCGGGTCCGTGACTTCACGAAGGGCGGCCAGGGAGCGGGCGAGGTCTTCCTTCGCTTCCGCGGCGGTCTCGCAGATCCCGGTAACCAGCTCCACGGTATTGAGGAGCAGCTCCTGCTTGATGTGGGGATGCTCGTCGTCCTCGTTCAGCTCGGGATGCCGTGCCACGACCCCGCGCAGGACCTCGTTGGCCACCGACGACAGTTCACCGGTCTGCGCATCCACCAGCGCGAGTTCCCATTCCACACCGAGAGTTGATTGCCTGGATGAAGCGAAATCAATCTTCATGTGTTCCTCGCTGTGTGCTGGCCTAATGACACCGGGTCCGGTCGCCGTCCGTTCCTGGCGAACGGCTGGCAGGGGAACGGTCATCCAAGTCTAGTGCAGGGGTAGCATCGAAGTGATGGCTTGGCTACACAGGGCGCGTGAGAGTGTTCACACCACCAGCCGCCCCAATTTCCCCAGGGTACGTCCCGGCATTGCACCTGCGCGCAACGCACCGGCGGCGTCTGCGGCAGCGCTCGCGGCGCTGTTCGCGGTTGCGTCGTGCACGCCGGCGGCACCCGAACCAGGACAGGGTACGACGACGGCGCCCGCGGCTTCCGCTTCCGGCTCACCGCAGGGGGCAGAGAGGTCTTCACCGCACTCCGGTTCACCCCAGACAAATACACAGAGTCCGGCCCCGCCCGCGGCGGCGCCCGCACCGAAGGACAGGGCGGCGCTGGGCTGGGGCCCGCAGCAGCGGGACGCCGACGCCGCCGCCTCGGCGGTGGCCAAAATGACCCTGGAGGAGAAGGCCGGGCAGGTGCTCCTGCCCTTCTACACCGGCCTTGACCATGAAGCGCAGGCCGCCGCGGTGGAACGGCTCCACCTTGCCGGCTCCATGATCATGGCCGACAACGTGCCCGGAACAGCCACCGGCCTGGTGGACATCCCGGCGCTGGCCGGGGCGACGCGGCGGCTGGACGAGGCGTCCCGCTCCGGGGGCCGCACCTGGCCCGGCCTGATCGGCGTTGACCAGGAAGGCGGAGCAGTGAGCCGCGTCGGCGCACCGCTGACCCGCTGGCCCACTCCGATGAGCTACGGCGCCGCCGGCAGCGTGCCCCTCGCCGCCGAGGCCGGCACCGGGCTGGCAGCGGAACTCGCGCCGCTGGGCTTCACCGTGGACTTCGCCCCCGCGGCCGACGTCACAATGGGTCCCGCCGATCCCACCATCGGCGCGCGGTCCATGTCCGCTGACGCCCGTGCCGCGGCTTCGCTGAGTGCCGGCTTTGCCACAGGCATGCTGGCCGGCGGCGTGCTGCCCACCGTCAAGCATTTTCCCGGGCACGGTTCGGTGACCACCGATTCCCACAAGGGGCTTCCCGTCCAAAACGCCACCCTTGGGCAGTTGAAGGCGCGGGACTGGAAGCCGTTCCAGTCCGCGGTCAAGGCAGGAGCGCCGATGATCATGACCGGCCACATCGCAGTGCAGGCCCTTGACCCGGGCGTGCCCGCGTCCCTTTCGAAGGCGACCTACACGGCGCTCCGCGGCCTTGGCTTCAAGGGCGTGGCGGTCACGGACGGGCTGAACATGGGCGCGGTGACAGACCGCTATCCTCACGGTTCCGCAGCGCCGGCCGCGTTGGCAGCCGGGGCAGACCTGCTGCTGATGCCGGCGGATGCCGCTGCCGCGCATGCCGCCGTCGTCGGGGCGGTTACCGGCGGGAAGCTCCCACTGTCGCGCCTCGAGGAGGCGGCCCGCCGGGTGGTCACCATGATGATCTGGCGCGGACGGACCGCACAGCCGAAGCCCCCGGCGGCACCGGGGAGCGGCGAGGCGCTATCCGCGAAAATTTCGGCGCGGGCCATCACCGTGGTGGCCGGCCGGTGCAAGGGTGCGTCCGTGGCCGGCCACATGCGGGTGGCAGGGGGCACGCCAGTGGACCGGGCCCGCTTCGCCGCCGCGGCCAAGGAGGCGGGGATCGCGCTCGGAACGGGGCCGCTGGTCACGCTGATCGGTTACGGCGGCGGGCCCGTGAAGGGCGATATTGCGGTGGCCCTGGATGCGCCGTGGTCCTTGGCGCAGTCCGTCGCGCCCACGAAGATCGCCCTCTACGGGCGCACGCCCGGAGCGTACAAGGCGCTGCTTGCCGTCCTGGTGGGGAAGGCCGCCGCCCCCGGGAAGCTGCCGGCCGCCGTCGGACCCTACCGGCCCGGCACGGGCTGCAACTAACAACCTGCTTCAGGTAATAAAGCCGGCCCCGCCGTTTAATGGAGGGGTGCCGATTCTCAATAAAGACATGACCTTGTGCATTTCCCTCTCGGCCCGGCCGAGCAACAACGGGACCCGCTTCCACAACCACCTGTACGATCAGCTGGGCCTGAACTGGATCTACAAGGCCTTCGCCCCCACCGACCTGGCCCAGGCGATCGCGGGCGTCCGCGGCCTGGGGATCCGGGGCTGCGCCGTCTCGATGCCCTACAAGGAGGACGTGATCGCCCTGGTGGACGCCATGGACCCGTCCGCCAAGGCCATCGATTCCGTCAACACCATCGTCAATGACGGCGGGCGGCTGACCGCGTACAACACTGACTACACGGCGATCGAGCAGCTGCTGCAAAGCAACGCCGTTCCTGCCGGGTCGTCGGTGCTGCTCAAGGGCGCCGGCGGCATGGCCAAGGCCACGGCCGCGGCCCTGCGCGACGCGGGGTTCAAGGACGTGACCATCATCGCCCGCAACGAAGCAACCGGCCGTGCGCTCGCCGATCTGTACGGCTTTGCCTGGCGCGGAGAGCTCGGCAGCGGCCCGGAGGCCTCCGCGGACATGGTCATCAACGTCACGCCGGTGGGGATGGCCGGGGGTCCGGAAGCCGATTCGCTGTCCTTCCCCGCCGAAACCATCGAGGCCGCCAAGATCGTCTTCGACGTCGTGGCACTGCCGGCGGAAACGCCACTCATCAAGGCGGCGCGGGCGGCCGGCAAGCAGGTCATCACCGGAGCTGAGGTTGCCACGATCCAGGCGCTGGAGCAGTTTGTGCTGTACACGGGAATCCGCCCCACCGAGGAGCAGGTCCGGGACGCCGAGGCGTTCGTCCGCGCCCAGTAGGGGCTGTAGCAACCAGCGTTACACGGGCTCCACCGAGACAGCCACTCTTTCCTCCCCGATCCGGGTGAGGACCAGGGTGGCTGTCTTTTTGCCTGCGCCCTTGCCTGCGGCTTTACCCCCAGCCAGCAGCTGCTTGCGCAGCTCCTCCGGGGTGACGGAGGTGCCGCGCTTCTTGATGTCCAGCACGCCGACGCCGTTCTCCCGGACCCAGGCCTTGAGCGCCTTGACGTTGTACGGCATGACTTCCAGGACCCGGTAGGCCCGGGCGTACGGGGTGTCCACCAGCTCCGGGGCGCAGATGTAGGCGATGTGCTCGTCCACGAGGTGGCCGCCCAGGTCGAGGGCGAGGTCGGCCACGAGCCCGGCTCGGATGACGGCGCCGTCCGGCTCGTACAGGAAGCCCTCCACCGGGCCAACAGGGGCCACGGGTCCGGCGTCGAACTCCTCCCCGCTGGTGAGTTCGGCGGCGCCTTCGGGACCGATGACCAGGGCGGCCCGGCGGATTCCCGGGCGGGCCACGGCGTTGAACCAGAGCGTGACTTCCGTGACGTCGCCGCCTACCGAGACCCACTGCGCCTCGCAGCCGGCAGGCACCGACTCGTGCGGCATGCCGGGGCCCATCTTGACGCCGACGGCGCGCCCCGCGGCGGCCAGCGACTCCACGAAGGACAGCGGCGGAGAGAACGCCTCGGGGTCCCAGATCCGCTTGGTGCCGGACGTGCTGGTGGTGCGCCGGGCGGGGTCCAGCCAGACGCCGGCCCCCTCCTCCAGCTCCACCGACGTCGCGTCCGAGTGGACCACCGTGGCGTGCGGAAAGGGAATGAGGTTGATCGTGGCGCAGGCGGCCGTGGTCTCGTCGACCTCCACCGCGGTCACAGCGATGTCCAGCGACGCCAGGGCCATGGCATCCGCGCCGAGGCCGCAGCCGAGGTCGGCAACGTGGCCGACGCCCGCCTGGGCAAAGCGCTGGGCGTGCCGGGCCGCCACGTTGAGCCGGGTGGCCTGCTCCAGGCCGGCCTGGGTGAAGAGCATCTGCCGGGCAAACTCACCGAACTTGGCCTCGGCCCTGGTCCGGAGCCGTGACTGCGTCAGGACTGCGGACACGAGTTCGGGGGAGTGGCCGGCCTTGCGGAGGCTTGAGCTGAGGGTGAAGGAGCGGTCCTCCCGGTAGGGTCCGAGCGAGGCCAGCAGCTCCCATCCTTCTTCTGTGAGGAGCGGGGCGATCTGGTCCTGCGGTGCTTCAGACATGGGATCAAGCCTAGTGGAGCGGCCGCCCCAAGCTCTTCCCGATAGTGTGGTCTGAATGGAATCCAGCGAAACGCCAGCCCCCGATCAGCCCGAAAGCACCAGCCCCCGTCCGGCACAGCATAGCCGCCTGGTCCGGTACGCACGCCCGGTGCTGATCGCCGGAGCCGTTGTCGCCGTCGTCTGTCTTGTCCTGCTGGTGATCATCTTCCTGCTGGACTCCTTCAATTCCACCGTCTACTCGGTGGGCGGCAAGAACATCAGTGACGCCACCGAGGAAGCCCGGCAGATCCGGGACCTGTACCTGGGGGCGCGTGTCGGCGGCATCGTGGTGCTCATCGTGTCGGTCGTGACCGCGGCGGCGGCCGCCGCCGTGCTTGTCCGCGAACAGCGGAAAGCGGGCGACCAAGACGCCGACGGCGGCGAGGACCTTGGGTTCGACGACCTCGCCGGGCGCTGAACGAAGGGTCCGCGCGGGTTACGGCGGATGAATTTCTGGCACTCGCCTTGACCGAGTGCTAACCCCTTACATAGAGTCATCATTAGCACTCTCCCTAGGAGGGTGCTAACACACGAAGAGCTGCCAGCCTGGCTGCTGCCGGCACCGCGACGACGGTCTGCCGCCAAGGCGCAACGGCTTTACTGTCCATGAATTTTGACGAAAAGGAGAGGTCCGAGTGTCGGTCTCTATTAAGCCTCTTGAGGATCGTATTGTTGTCCGCCCGCTCGAAGCCGAGCAGACCACGGCTTCCGGCCTGGTTATCCCGGACTCCGCCCAGGAGAAGCCGCAGGAAGGCGAAGTTGTTGCAGTAGGCCCCGGCCGCTTCGAAGACGGCAACCGCGTACCGGTTGACGTAGCCGTTGGCGACGTCGTCATCTACTCCAAGTACGGCGGAACGGAAGTCAAGACTGGCGGCACCGAGTACCTCGTGCTCTCCGCCCGCGACGTTCTGGCGATCGTCGTAAAGTAACTCTTTGGATCCCCGTGCCGCCGTCCGTGTCTGATTCTGTCTGACCGGTCGGCTGCACGGGGTTCTGTCTTGAAAGGACAAAACCATGGCAAAGCAGCTTGCGTTTAACGACGCTGCCCGCCGGTCGCTTGAAGCCGGCATCGACAAGCTCGCCAACACGGTTAAGGTGACGCTTGGTCCCCGCGGCCGCAACGTCGTGCTGGACAAGAAGTGGGGCGCCCCCACCATCACCAACGACGGCGTGACCATCGCCCGGGAAATCGAGCTGGACGACCCGTACGAGAACCTTGGCGCCCAGTTGGCCAAGGAAGTCGCCACCAAGACGAACGATGTCGCCGGTGACGGCACCACCACTGCCACCGTGCTCGCCCAGGCACTGGTCAAGGAAGGCCTGCGCAACGTTGCCGCCGGCGCCGCTCCGGGCCAGATCAAGCGCGGCATCGAGGTCTCCGTCGAGGCCATCGCAGCACGCCTGCTGGAGAACGCCCGTCCCGTCGAGGGCACCCAGGTGGCCAACGTTGCCGCCATCTCGGCCCAGAGCGACGAGGTGGGCGAGCTGCTCGCCGAGGCATTCGGCAAGGTCGGCAAGGATGGTGTGATCACCATCGAGGAATCCTCCACCACGCAGACCGAACTGGTTCTCACCGAAGGCATGCAGTTCGACAAGGGCTACCTGTCCCCGTACTTCATCACCGACACCGAGCGCCAGGAAGCCGTCCTCGAGGACGCCCTCATCCTGATTAACCAGGGCAAGATCTCCTCGGTGCAGGAATTCCTGCCGCTGCTCGAGAAGGCGCTGCAGAGCTCCAAGCCGCTGTTCATCATCGCCGAGGACGTCGACGGCGAGGCCCTGTCCACGCTGATCGTCAACCGCATCCGCGGCACCCTGAACGTGGTTGCCGTCAAGGCTCCGGGCTTCGGTGACCGCCGCAAGGCCATGCTGCAGGACATCGCCACGCTGACCGGCGCCCAGGTTGTGTCCCCCGAGCTGGGCCTGAGCCTGGACTCCGTGGGCCTCGAGGTGCTGGGTACCGCCCGCCGCATCACGGTGACCAAGGACAACACCACCATCGTTGACGGCGCAGGTTCGGCCGAGGACGTTGCAGCACGTGTTGCCCAGCTGCGCGCCGAGCTGACCCGCACCGACTCCGACTGGGACCGGGAAAAGCTGCAGGAACGCCTGGCCAAGCTGGCCGGCGGCATCGGCGTGATCAAGGTCGGCGCAGCCACCGAGGTTGAGCTGAAGGAAAAGAAGCACCGCATCGAAGATGCAGTGTCCTCCACCCGTGCAGCCCTCGAAGAAGGCATCGTGGCCGGCGGCGGTTCCGCCCTGATCCACGCGCTGAAGGCACTCGACGAGGATCCGGCTGTCACGGCACTCGAAGGTGACGCGGCTGCTGCGGTCGGCATCGTCCGCCGTGCGCTGGTCCAGCCGCTGCGCTGGATCGCCCAGAACGCCGGCCACGACGGCTACGTTGTGGCGGCCCGGGTTGCCGAGCAGGACAACAACCACGGCTTCAACGCCAAGTCCGGCGAGTACGAGGACCTGATCGCGGCGGGCGTCATCGACCCCGTCAAGGTCACCCGTGCGGCCCTTCGCAACGCAGCCTCCATCGCTGCGCTGGTGCTCACCACCGAAACCCTCGTGGCCGACAAGCCCGCCGAGGAAAACGAGCACGCAGGCCACAGCCACTAGGCTGCAGCCTGCTCTTGCGGTTCCTCAGAGGAGGCCCGGTCCAGCTGTTGCTGGCCGGGTCTCCTTTGCGCTTCCTGGCGTCCGGCTTTTAGCGCCCGCTACCTCCGGGTGCGAATGGCCTGCCGGCGCAGTCGCAGCGCGACGCCGTCGGGAAGCCGTTTGGTGACCAGCCGGTAAAAGTACAGGACCGCGACGGCGGCGGCCACGATGCCGCCGAGGTTCACCAGCAGTTGCAGGGCCGAGCCGGCCGCCTTGCTGAACTCGCCGAGGACCAGCGCCACGGCAACAAAGCCTCCCGCCGGCACGGTGGTTACTGAAATAAAGACGCCGATCAGGGCGGCCGAGCGCCCGCTGATCACGGAAAGCATCCCGGCGGCGCCGGCGAGGACAGCCACGATCAGCGAAAACGGTCCCGGGTGGTAGATGAACTCGGCCGCCGGGGCGCGGTCCAGCACATCACGCGGAAAGAGGTCCGCGGGCAGCGCAAGCCAGGTGATCAGCGCGGTGCTGAGCATCGCGATGGGGAAGCCCACACCGAGGGCAAGCGCCGCGCGCCCGCCGAGCTGCCAGTTTCCCCGCACCACAGCCACAGCCAGCGCCGCCAGCGGCCCGAACTCCGGACCCACGGCCATGGCACCGACGATCGCGATGGTGGAGTCGGTGACGATGCCGATGGCCGCAAGCAGGGTGGCAAGCACAAGGAACGACAGGAAAGTCCAGCTGAGCCGGGACTCTTCACCGGTCTGCCGCGACAACTCGTCCCAGATCACCGTGTCGGCGCCTTCTCCGGGCGCCGCTTCCTCAGCCTTGTCGGCCCTGTCGGAGAGAACCAGGTCCGGAGCTGTAAGGGCGATCGAACCGAGACTCTCAATCTTCAGGGCCCGGAGCTTCTCCATCAGCTCCTCCACCGATTCCCGGGCAACGTGCACTAGAATCACGTCGCCTTTGGGAAGGATCGAGGCGCCGGTATGCAGGGCAACCTCGGCCGTGCCGGCCTGCTGCTGGCACAGGTCAGCCACGAGAGCTGTCAGTTCGGCCGGAACGCAAATGCGCATCTGCACAATCACGGGGCTCTCCAATCCCACGCCGCTAAATTCCCTTAGGGCGACTCTATAGTGCCCATGAAACAGGTATCTGCCCTGCCGAGACGCGGGTCACATGCCGCGCGTTTGATTCGTCTCGAATATCACGAATCGGTAACATGGGTACTTTGTGCTGCCGTTTGAGGGGTTATCTGTGCCAGAAGCGAGATCGACTGACCCGCTGAGAAGCATGCCGCGCGAGGAGCCGGCAGGGGGACAAAATCAAGCGCCGCGGGCTGCCCGGCTGAAGGCCAAACCGGGCTACCGGCCCGAGGTCCAGGGCCTTCGTGCCCTCGCGGTGCTCATGGTGGTCACGTACCACGTGTGGCTTGGCCGGGTTTCCGGCGGCGTGGATATTTTCCTCCTCATCTCGGCGTTCCTGCTGACCATGTCCTTCGTCCGCAAGGTGGAAAAGGGCACGCCGCTGCGCCTCGTGAGTCACTGGCTGCACCTCTTCAAGCGGCTGATCCCGGCCGCCGTCGTCGTGATTCTCGGTGTGCTGGCCGGAACCTGGCTGGTCCTGCCGCAGAGCCGCTGGCCCGATGTCCTCAACGAGGCGTGGGCGTCCCTCCTCTACGGGCAGAACTGGCTGCTGGCCAACAGCGCAGTGGACTACTACGCGCAGGACCACTCGGGAGCCAGCCCGCTCCAGCACTTCTGGTCGCTGTCCATTCAGGGCCAGGTCTTCATTCTCTGGCCCCTCATCTTCGCCGGCTCCGCCCTGGTGTGGAGGCTGCTGCGGCGCCGCCGGGACGTCAGCTACCGGACTGTCCTGATGGTTGCCTTCGGCGGCATCTTCATCGCTTCCCTGGTGTTCTCCATCGACCAGACGGCCAGCAACCAGGCCTATGCCTACTTCGATACGCGGACCCGGCTGTGGGAGTTCGCGCTGGGATCGCTGCTGGCACTGGTGCTGCCCCACCTGAAGCCGGGGAAGGCGCTGCGCGTTGTGCTGGGCTGGGCCGGGCTGGCCGCCATGCTTTCCTGCGGCCTGCTGCTCACCGTTGACCGGTCCTTCCCGGGCTACATCGCGCTGTGGCCCACGCTGGCGGCGGCCGCCATCATCGTCGCCGGGCAGAGCGGCAGCCGGTTCGGCGTGGACCGGCTCCTGATCGCAAAGCCGCTGGTCGCGCTGGGGGACAACTCCTACGCCCTGTACCTCTGGCACTGGCCCATCCTTGTCCTGTCGCTTGCAGCCACCGGCATCGAAAAGCCCAATTTGGTCCAGGGCCTCGCCATTGTTGCCGGTTCCGTGGTCCTGGCCGTGCTCACCACCCGCTTCGTCGAGAAACCGCTGCGCGAATGGCACTGGCCGCAACTGCGGGCCTGGCGCACCGCCGTCGTGATTGTTGCCTGCGGCGCCCTGCTGGCCGGGCCTGTCGCGGTGTGGCAGACCAAGCTGACCGCAGAGGAAGCGGCAGCAGCCGCGCAGCCGCGCGAGCTGACTCCGGGTGCCGCCGCGCTGGCGCCGGAGAACGCCGGCAAGGCGACGCCGGAAGCCACCGTGATCCCGGCACCTGCCGCCATGAAAAACGAGTGGGCGGACATCGACGGGCTGTGCACCGGCGAAAACGTCCCCAGCGACCCGCTGCTCAACGGCTGCCTGCAGAACAGCAAGCCGGACAAGGTCACCAAGAGGATCGTGGTGCTCGGCGATTCCCACGCGCAGCAGTACATGGCCGCGCTCGGCCCCATCGCCAGGGACCACGGCTGGGAGGTGGTCACCCTCCTGAAGGGCAACTGCCGGTTCGGTGCCGAATCCACGGAGCGCGACGCCGACTGCAACGCCTTCAACAAGGCCAGCGCCGCGTACGTCATGGAGCACAAGCCGGACGCGGTGTTCACCGTGGCTTCCCTCACGCGTAAGGAAGCCCCGTTCGAAACCGCTGTGCCCGGCTACCTGGAGGGCATCAAGCCATTCACCGACGCAGGGATCGACGTGGTGGGGGTCCGGGACAACCCCCGCTTCGCCACCAACATGCCCGAATGCGTCCAGAAGTACGGCACCGACGCTCCGGAGTGCAACCCGCCGCTGGGCGAATCACTGGCCGCCAAGTCCCCGCTGGACGCGTACCGGGGCAAGGTGGACGGGCTGCACCTGATGGACATGAGCGACTTCATCTGCGCGGGCGGCATCTGCCCGGCCGTGGTGGGCAACGTGTACGTCTACAAGGACGACAACCACCTCACCAAGACCTACGTCCAGTCCATGATTCCGATGTTCGAGAAGCGGCTGCTGAAGGCGACCGACTGGAAATAGCGCCTCGGTCGTGCCTTTGCTCACAAAGCCGTCCCGGAATATGGGGATCGCCGCAGAGGTTCTAGAATTTATTCAATACTTCTGCACAGGCCAGTCCCGTAATGACGGGCTGGTCATCGGCTGCAACCCCTACCCGTGAACCTGTAAACCAAGGTAAGAGGCGCACTCATGACCCAGCCCGAGCACGACCCCTTCGGCTTCATCGGCCTGACGTACGACGACGTCCTGCTGCTTCCCGGCCACACCGACGTGATCCCCTCCGAGGCGGACACGTCCTCCCGGATCTCCAAGCGCATCACCGTCCAGACGCCGCTGCTTTCCGCGGCCATGGACACCGTCACCGAGTCCCGCATGGCCATCGCCATGGCACGCCAGGGCGGCCTCGGCGTCGTCCACCGCAACCTCGCGATCGACGACCAGGCCGACCAGGTGGACCGCGTCAAGCGCAGCGAGTCGGGCATGATCACCAACCCGCTCACCATCGGCCCCGAGGCCACGCTGCTGGAACTCGACGAGCTGTGCGCCCGCTACCGCGTCTCCGGCCTTCCCGTGGTCGACGACGGGAACCGGCTCCTCGGCATCGTCACCAACCGCGACACCCGCTTCGTGCCGGAATCCGACTTCCCGATCCGCCTGGTCAGCGACGTCATGACCAAGATGCCGCTGGTCACCGGCCACGTCGGCATCAGCCGGGAAGAGGCCTCGCACAAGCTGGCCACGAACAAGATCGAGAAGCTCCCACTGGTGGACGAGCAGGGGCGCCTGAAGGGCCTCATCACCACCAAGGACTTCACCAAGGCCGAGCAGTACCCGCTGGCTACCAAGGACGACGAGGGCCGGCTGCGTGTCGGCGCCGCCATCGGCTTCTTCGGCGACGGCTGGGAGCGTGCCATGAAGCTGGTGGACGCCGGCGTTGACGCCCTTTTCGTGGACACCGCCAACGGCCACTCGCAGGGTGTGCTGGACATGATCCGCCGCCTGAAGTCCGATCCGGTTGCTGCGCACGTGGACATCATCGGCGGCCAGGCCGCCACCCGCGAAGGCGCCCAGGCGCTGATTGACGCCGGTGCCGACGGCATCAAGGTGGGCGTCGGCCCGGGCTCCATCTGCACCACCCGCGTGGTGGCCGGTGTGGGCGTTCCGCAGATCACCGCCATCTACGAATCCGCGAAGGCTGCCATTCCGGCCGGCGTTCCGCTGATTGCCGACGGCGGCCTCCAGTACTCGGGCGACATCGGCAAGGCGCTGGTGGCCGGTGCTGACACCGTGATGCTCGGCTCCCTGCTGGCCGGCTGTGACGAGTCCCCGGGTGAACTGATCTTCGTCAACGGCAAGCAGTTCAAGAGCTACCGCGGCATGGGGTCCCTCGGTGCCATGCAGTCGCGCGGCAAGAACACCTCCTACTCGAAGGACCGCTACTTCCAGGCCGACGTCTCCGGCGATGACAAGCTCATCCCCGAGGGCATCGAAGGCCGCGTGGCCTACCGCGGACCGCTGGCCTCGGTGGCGTACCAGCTGGTGGGCGGCCTCCGCCAGACCATGTTCTACGTCGGGTCCCCGACCATCCCCGAGCTGAAGTCCCGCGGCAAGTTCGTGCGTATCACTCCGGCCGGACTGAAGGAATCGCACCCGCACGACATCCAGATGACGGTCGAGGCGCCGAACTACGGTTCGCGCTAGCCGCCGCTGACGGGCCGCCGGGATACCTCCCGGCGGCCCGTCGTCGATTGCACCGCCTCAGACGTGTCGGTGCCGGGGCTAGGCTGGAGCCATGTCCCAACCACGCCATCCCGCCGAACTGAACCCAAAAAAGGAACCCCAGCGGCGGCTGGCTCTGAAGCCCTATGCCCGTGCCGTGGCCCAGGTGCTCCGCGTCAGTTTCCACGCGTCGCCGGGTGCCGTGCTCATGAAGGTGGCCGGATCGCTGATCTCGGCGGTGCTGCCGCTGGTCACCACGTACTTCGCCGGCCTGACCACCACCGCGCTGGCCGCAGCCTACAGCGGGGACGCCGCAGCCGGGCAGCAGGCCATCGTGTACGTCATCATCACTGCCGCCCTCGGCCTGTTCTGGGGCGCGTTCGGCAGCGTGGACCGCTACATCCAGCAGCTCATGAGCTTCAGGGTGGGTGCCATCGTGGGGGACCTGATGTACGAGCGGTTCCTTGCGCTGGACTTCTGGCGGTACGACGACAAGGAAACGGTGGACCTCTACGACCGTGCCAAGCGGTTCTCCGACTCGTACGCCAGGGTCCTGGACCGGATCGCGGCCATCTTCACGCAGCTGGTGTCGGTGATTTTGGCCATCGGCGCGCTCCTGCTGGTGAGCTGGTGGATCGCCGTGATCGTGCTCGTCGCGATCGTCCCCAGCGTCTACCTGCAGTTCAAGCTGTCCCGCGAGCAGATCGCGCACTGGAACACCCAGGTGGATTCGCGCCGGCAGCGGCGGATGATCGAGACCAACCTGCTCCGGCCCCAGCACATCGCCGAGATGCGTCTGTACGGGATCGTCGGGTACCTCATGGGGCTGCGCTCCCGGCTCCGGGACGCGGACGAGAAGCGCCGGCTGGACTTCCAGAAGCGGTACATCCCCAAGCAGTTGGCCGCCGACGCCCTGCAGTACGCCGCGGAGGTTGTCTCGCTCATTTGGGTGGTCGGCCAGATCATCGCCCGCGCCCAGCCGGTCGGGCAGTTCCTCTACGTCCAGCAGATCGTCAGCCGGGCTCTGTCCACGGCGAACAGCCTGGTGTCCTCGCTCAGCTCGATCGACGAGGACCTCGCCAACCTCAAGGACTACGAACTGTTCATGGCACTGCCCGTGCACTCCAGCCATGCACCGCCGCTGCTGGAGGCGCCAAAGACGGTTGAGCTGCGGGACATCCGCTTCACGTACACCGGCAGCGACATCGAAGTGATCCGCGGCATCAGCATGACCATCCGCGAGGGCCAGCACATCGCCATCGTGGGGGAGAACGGCGCCGGAAAGTCCACGCTGATCCGCATCCTGGCCGGGCTCTACCGCCCGGATTCCGGCCAGGTGATGCTCGACGGCGTGGACCTCGCCGCCGTCGACGTCACCTCCTGGCACCGCCACCTGGCGGTGCTCAGCCAGGAATTCCTCAAGTACGAGTTCGCCACCGCGGCCGAAAACATCCTTTTCGGTGACGTCGACTCGCCCCGCGACGATGCGCGGGTCAGCCGTGCGGCCGCCGATGCAGAGGCGCTGGAATTCATCAACAAGCTGCCGAACGGCCTGGACAACCACGTCAGCAACTGGATGGAGGATCCGCGCGGCCGGAAGGGGAGTGGACTGAGCGGCGGGCAGTGGCAGCGGCTGGCCATGGCCCGGAATTTCTACCGGAACGCCTCCTTCATGGTCATGGACGAGCCCACTTCAGCCATCGACGCGCTGGCGGAGCACCGAATCTTCACCCGGCTGTTCGCCGAGCGCAGCAGCACCATCATCGCCATCAGCCACCGGCTCGCCACGATCGAGAAGGCAGACATCGTGTACATGCTGGAGGACGGCCGGATCGTGGAGCAGGGCACGCACCGGGAACTGGTTGCGCTCCGCGGCCGCTACTTCCGGATGTTCGAGTCCCAGCTCAGTGTTGAGGAGGCCGGGGGGATCTAGCTTCCGCCACCGTGGTCCGGACCCGGGCGAGGCTGGGCCGCGGCGGGACGCTGCTGAACCCGAAAGTTACCGGCGGGCTGATGGAGGACAGCGGTCCGGCGTCCGTGCCCTCCCAGCTGACGACGGCGGAGCTGACGTGGTGCAGGTCGCTCACCCCGTAATACTCCAGCCTGCCGTTCCCCGCCGTGCCGAAGGTCCTTGTTCCGGGGCTGGCTGCGGTCACGAGCGGGCTGACGGCGGTCAGCCAGCGGGTGTTCACGGCAACGGGCCGGGGGACCGCCCGCAGCAGAGAGCCCAGGAGGGCCCTGCCGCCGACAGTGGCCCGGAGAGCCAAGGGACCGGCGTCGACCGTCAACGACTGCCCGGCCAGCACGGCAGAGACGTCGACGACGCGGACCTCCTCGAAGCTGTAGGTGGCGGCGATGAACTCAGCCACCTCCTCCGCCGGAGCCAGCAGTATCCGCCGCGCCGACGGCAACTGCACCATCGCATCCGCGAACGGACCGAAGGGCGATTCCTGCCAGATCCCGACCACCGCGCGCAGGCCGGAGCCGGTCCCGATCCCTGCGATGTGGCCGTCGAAGACCCAGCGTCCGCCCATTCGGCCACTGTAGCTGGGATAACCTAGAGCAGTGACTTACGAGATTGAGATTGGCCGTGGCAAGCGTGGGCGTCGTGCCTACTCCCTGGATGACATTGCGATCGTCCCCAACCGTCGCACCCGTGACCCCAAGGACGTCTCCGTCTCGTGGCAGATCGATGCCTACAAGTTCGACATGCCGGTTATCGCGGCCCCAATGGATTCCGCCATGTCCCCGGCTACAGCCATCGCGCTCGGCAAGCTCGGCGGCCTGGGCGTCCTGGACCTTGAAGGCCTCTGGACCCGGTACGAGGACCCGCAGCCTGTGCTGGACGAGATCGGCGAGCTTGCGGACGAAACCAACAGCCCCGCCGTCACACGCAGGATGCAGGAGCTCTACAAGGCACCCATCCAGCCTGAGCTGATCACCTCGCGCCTGGCCGAAATCCGCGCCGCAGGCATCACCGTGGCCGGCTCACTGACCCCGCAGCGCACCCAGGAACACTACAAAACCGTGGTGGCCGCCGGCGTCGACATTTTTGTGATCCGTGGAACCACGGTGTCCGCCGAGCACGTCTCCAAGGACCATGAGCCGCTGAACCTGAAGCAGTTCATCTACGAACTCGACGTCCCCGTCATCGTGGGCGGCGCCGCGGGCTACACGCCCGCGCTGCACCTCATGCGCACCGGCGCGGCCGGCGTCCTGGTCGGGTTCGGCGGCGGTGCCACCACCACCACGCGGCGCGCCTTGGGCATCCACTCGCCCATGGCCTCCGCCATCTCCGACGTGACCGCCGCCCGCCGCGACTACATGGACGAATCCGGCGGACGCTACGTCCACGTGATTGCCGACGGCGGCATGGGCACCTCGGGCGACATCGTCAAGGCCATCGCCGTGGGCGCCGACGCCGTCATGCTCGGCACCGCCCTCGCCCGGGCGGAAGAGGCCCCCGGAAAGGGCTGGCACTGGGGCCAGGAAGCGCACCACCTTGAACTGCCCCGCGGCGACAGGGTCAACATCGGGACTGTCGGTCCGCTGGAAGAGGTGCTCTTCGGGCCGGGCCACCACACCGACGGAACCTCCAACCTGATCGGCGCGCTCCGCCGCTCCATGGCCACCACCGGCTACTCGGACCTCAAGGAGTTCCAGCGGGTCGACGTCGTGGTTTCGCCCTACGCCGGAAACTGACCTGCGGCCGCGGCAACACAGTCCGCGGCCCTGCCCATCGGCAGGCGTACGAAGTAGTCTGGTGAACTACAACGTTCGATGAGGATGGAGGCCTGTCATGACCGGTTTCGGTGAACGTCCGCCGGCGACTAGGGGAGCCTTGGGACCCGAGGCGCGGGAGTCCGCACTGGCGGCGCTCAAGGCTTCAACGGAGCCGGGCAAGGAACTGGACATCCTCATCGTCGGCGGCGGCATCGTCGGCACCGGGGTGGCCCTCGACGCCGTCACCCGCGGCCTGAGCGTCGGCATCGTGGAAGCCAGCGACTGGGCCGCCGGGACCTCATCCCGGTCCTCCAAGCTCATCCACGGCGGCCTCCGTTACCTCGAAATGCTCGACTTCGCCCTGGTGAAGGAGGCGCTGCAGGAACGGGGGCTGCTGCTTTCCGAGCTGGCGCCGCACCTGGCCCGGCCGGTGCCTTTCCTGTACCCGCTGACCAAACACTTCGTCGAGCGGCCGTACATCGGCGCCGGCATCGCGCTGTACGACGCCATGTCCATTTCCGGCGGGCACAAGCGCGGCGTGCCGTTCCACAAGCACCTGTCGCGCCGCGGCACTCTGCGCGCCGCCCCGAGCCTGAAAGACGACGCCTTCGTCGGCTCGATCCGCTACTACGACGGACAGGTGGACGACGCCAAGTACGTGGCCAACCTGGTGCGGACCGCCGCCTACTACGGCGCGCACGCGGTCAACCAGACCGCCGTCGTCGATTTCCTGCGCGAAGGCGAACGTGTGGTGGGCGCCAAGGTGGTGAACCGCGAGGACGGCTCCAACTTCAACATCCGCGCCAAGCAGGTCATCAACGCCACCGGGGTCTGGACCGACGAAACACAGGCCATGGTCACGGACCGCGGCCAGCTGAAGGTGCGCGCGTCCAAGGGCATCCATCTGGTGGTGCCGCGGGACCGCTTCCAGTCAACGGTCGGGCTGATCCTGCGGACGGAGAAGTCCGTGCTGTTCGTCATCCCGTGGGGGCGGCACTGGATCATCGGCACCACGGACACCGACTGGCACTTGGACAAGGCCCACCCCGCGGCGTCCAGCAAGGACATCGACTACATCCTGGAGCACGTCAACACGGTCCTCAAGCGGCCCCTCACCCGGGAAGACGTGGAAGGTGTCTACGCCGGGCTGCGGCCGCTGCTGGCCGGAGAAAGCGACTCCACGGCCAAGCTTTCCCGCGAGCACATCGTGGCCCACCCCGTGCCCGGCCTGGTGGTGGTGGCCGGCGGCAAATGGACCACCTACCGCGTCATGGCCAAGGACGCCGTGGACGAAGCCGTCCGCAGCATGGACGAGCGCGTGCCCCCGAGCTGCACCGAGACCATTCCGCTGCTCGGAGCCAGCGGGTTCAGGGCCGCCTGGAACCGCCGGAACCGGACCGCCGAGGAATCAGGGGTGCACGTCGCACGCGTGGAGCACCTGCTGAACCGCTACGGATCCATGACCTCTGAGGTGCTGGCCATCATCCAGGACCGGCCCGAACTGGCCGAGCCGCTGCCCGGCGCCGACGACTACCTGCAGGCCGAGGCAGTCTACGCGGCAACCCATGAGGGCGCCCGGCATGTGCATGACGTCCTGACCCGGCGCACCCGGATTTCCATCGAGGCGTGGGACCGCGGTGTGTCTGCCGTCCCGGTAGTCGCTAAGCTTATGGGAGAAATTCTTGGCTGGAGCGATGCGCAGCGGGAAAGCGAAATCAAGCACTACCTGGCGCGGGTGGAAGCCGAACGGCTCAGCCAGCAGCAGCCCGATGATGAATCGGCCGACGCTGCCCGGCTGGGCGCGGAGGACATCGTCCCGCTGCGCTGAGATCGCAGACCGCCGCCGGACGGGCCCCGGCCTCACTGAAGGGACACCACTTGGCGGAACCACTGGACCGTTACGATGCCGAGCTCACCACACCGGACATGGTGATCCTCGAAATGGACGCCGAGGACAAGGTGGACGCAGCCAGCCAGCTGGCCCGGAAGCTGTTCGACGCCGGCCGCGTCTCAGACCTCGAGGGTTTCCTGGCACACGTTAACGCCCGTGAGCACCAGCTCGCCACCGGCCTGCCGGGGGGAGTGGGCCTGCCGCACGCCCGCAGCGAGTTTGTCTCCGAGACCTCGATCGCCGTCGGAATCACCAAGTACGGCAAGGCCCTGGACTTTGGGGCCGCGGACGGACCGGCCACCGTGGTCCTGCTCATCGCCACGCCGGCGAGCTCGTTCTCCGATCACCTCGAGGTCCTCGCCACCCTGGCGCGTTCCCTGTCCAAGGAATCGTTCCGCGAGTCGCTGCGCCGGGCCTACGATGCGGACATCATCGCAGAGCTCATCAACTCAAGCCTGGTCTTCTTCGACCATTGACGATTGGAGGCAGGCTGCCCCGCCCTGGGCAGGCGTTTCGTTGTTCTACACACGGACGAAGTAACGTTAAGGGGTGTGGAAAACAGCCCTCCAGCCCCGGTGGATCGCAGGCCTGGTCTTTGCGATCGCCGTTTCGGGTGTCTTTGTGCTCCTGAGCCAATGGCAGTTCGGCCGTTCCACACAGCCTGAAGTGCCGGTCAGCCCCACCACGGAGCAGGTCCAGGCCCTGACAAAAACCCTGCAGCCCGGCGACTTCTTCCGCGGCTCGGTGGCGGACCAGATGGTCACGGCATCCGGCGCCTACGATCCGGCCAAGCAGGTCCTGGTTCCGGGCCGCCTCAAGGACGGCAAGACCGGCTACTGGGTGGTTACGGCCTTCGCGGTGGCAGACGCCCCGCTACTCAAGGGCGCGGCAGTCTCACCGAAAACCTACATACCGGTGGCCCGCGGCTGGATCGCCGATCCCGCCGACGCCAGCGCCCCGCCGTCGGGCGTAATCCGGCTGACCGGACGGCTGCTGCCGTCCGAGGCCCCGGTGCCCAACACGGCCCCTGAACCCGGCCGGGCGACGGCCGTGTCCGTGGCCGAACTCATCAACGCCTGGAACGTCAGCAGCTACCCGGCCTTCGTTTCGGCCACGGCGGAAAAGTCGGGAACGGCCGACGTCGGTGCTGCCGCCGGCAGCGGCCTGGAGCCGCTCAGCATCGCCGCCCAGCCCCCGGCCGCGAAGGTCAACTGGCTGAACCTGTTCTACTCCGTGGAGTGGATCGTTTTCGCCGGCTTCGCCCTGTTCATCTGGTGGCGGCTGGTCAAGGACGACTACCGCAGGAGCCTCGAGGACGCTGAGGATTCCGCCAGCGGGGACAACGACGCCGGTGGCAGCGGCAGACCAGAACCTACCCAACCCAACGAGATCCAACAAAAGGTACAGCCATGATCGAACCCAAGCCGGCCGTCCAGCCCTCGAACCCTACCGGGGCGCCGAAGAAGCGACGCTTTGGCGGCACGGAGGCGCAGATCCGCTCCGCCCTGAAGTTCTACAAGGTCATGGCCTACCTCACGGGTGCCATGCTGCTGCTGCTGTGCGCGGAGCTGGTGGCCCGCTACGGCTTCGGCCAGTACCTCTTCGCCGGGGGAACGGACGCCCTGACCGGCCAGCCGTTCGGCTTCGGCTTCGCCCAGGCGGAACCGAAGGGCGTCCTCGGCGGATTCAACGTGTCCGTGACCGTGCTCATCGTCCACGGCTGGATGTACGTCGTGTATCTGATGTCCAACTTCCGCCTGTGGACACTGATGCGGTGGCCGTTCGGCAAGATGATCCTGCTGGCACTCGGCGGCGTGGTCCCGCTGCTGTCCTTCATCGTGGAGAAGAAGTTCCACGCCGAGGTTGAGGCTGAACTGGCCGCCAACCCCCAGGCCGCCAGCCGCTACTGATCCGCGTTCCGTGCGTCACAGCGGGCCCCCTCAAGATGCGTCGGGGCAAGCGCGCAAAGTAGGCTAGTACGGTGACTACTCCCACTGCATCCCAGACTTCCCAGAAGCCGGTGCTGGTTGTTGACTACGGTGCCCAGTACGCGCAGCTGATTGCCCGCCGCGTCCGGGAAGCGAATGTGTATTCGGAAGTGGTTCCGCATACCCACAGCACTGAGCAGCTCCTGGCCAAGAACCCTGCCGCCATCATCCTCTCCGGCGGCCCCGCCAGCGTGTACGCGGATGGCGCCCCGAGCGTCGGTGCCGACCTTTTCGAGGCCGGCGTCCCGGTCTTCGGCATCTGCTACGGCTTCCAGGCCATGGCCAACGCCCTCGGCGGCAAGGTGGACAAGACCGGCCTGCGGGAGTACGGCTCCACCCAGACCACCATCCTGGGCGAAGGCCGTTCCGTCCTGGACGGAATGCCCCAGCACCAGAACACCTGGATGAGCCACGGTGACTCCGTCCACGAGGCTCCCGAGGGCTTCGAGGTGCTGGCCACTACGGCGGGTGCGGAAGTTGCCGCTTTCGCCAACGAGGAGAAGTGCCTGTACGGCGTGCAGTGGCACCCCGAGGTGAAGCACTCCGCCTACGGCCAGCAGGTGCTGGAAAACTTCCTCTTCAAGGGCGCCAAGCTGGAACCGAACTGGACCACGGGCAACATCCTTGAGGAGCAGGTGGATCGCATCCGGAAGCAGATCGGCGATGCCCGGGTTATCTGCGGCCTCTCCGGCGGTGTGGACTCGGCCGTTGCCGCAGCCCTCGTCCAGCGTGCCGTCGGTGACCAGCTGACCTGTGTCTTTGTCGATCACGGGCTGCTGCGCGAAGGAGAGGCCGAGCAGGTGGAGCGCGACTTCGTTGCCGCCACCGGCGTGAACCTCTACGTGGCCAACGAGCAGGAGCGGTTCCAGGCGGCGCTGGCAGGCGTCAGCGACCCTGAAACCAAGCGCAAAATCATCGGCCGCGAATTCATCAGGGCCTTCGAAGAGGCCGAGCGCGCGATCATCGCCGACGCCGCAGCGCACGGCGAAAAGATCAAGTTCCTCGTGCAGGGCACCCTGTACCCGGACGTCGTCGAATCCGGCGGCGGCGAGGGTGCAGCGAACATCAAGAGCCACCATAACGTGGGCGGCCTGCCGGAGGACCTGCAGTTCGAGCTCGTCGAGCCGCTGCGTGCCCTGTTCAAGGACGAGGTGCGTGCCGTGGGCGCCCAGCTCGGCCTGCCGCAGGAAATCGTCGGCCGCCAGCCCTTCCCCGGCCCCGGCCTGGGAATCCGCATCGTCGGCGAAGTCACCAAGGAGCGCCTGGACCTGCTGCGCAAGGCAGACGCCATCGCCCGCGCTGAACTGACCGCTGCCGGACTCGACAACGACGTCTGGCAGATGCCCGTGGTGCTGCTCGCTGACGTCCGCAGCGTCGGCGTCCAGGGCGACGGCCGCACGTACGGCCACCCGATCGTGCTGCGCCCCGTCTCCTCCGAGGACGCCATGACGGCCGACTGGTCGCGGCTTCCGTACGACCTGCTGGCCCGGATCTCCAACCGGATCACCAATGAGGTGGACGGCGTCAACCGGGTGGTGCTCGACGTCACCAGCAAGCCGCCGGGAACCATCGAGTGGGAATAGCGTTGTGAAAATGGCCGGCCTCCGCAGGGAGGCCGGCCATTTTGCATCCCCGGGTATCGCGTCCGGGACGGCCGCCAACTGTGCGAAATGCGCCGCAACTTGGACCGTCCCAGTGTTGCGGTCTCTCAACCGCGGCGGTTTCCGGCTACGCTCGAAACTATGCCCGTATGGTCCAAGGCGTCACGCGCAAGCACAGAAAAGAAGGCAGCAGTGTCAGTAGGTCAGGTCGACTCCGAGGGTTCGGAGGAGCTCAGGAAGTGGCTGTCCGGGCTCAAGCCCGTAACGGGGGCAGACACCATGCTGCGCTTCACCAAGACGCCCGAGGGTTCCATCGACCTCACGCACGCGCACCCTTCGGGCCTGGCGCAGCTCATGGCCGGGCGCCGCACGAGGCTTTCCACGCTGATCCGTGACCAGCAGCAGTACGTCGTGGCTGCGCGGGCCTCCCGGAACCTGCGCTCCAAGATCTTCGAACTGGCCAATGACCGTGGCATAGAGGCCGGGTACTTCTCGGCCGGCACCGTGGTCTGGACCTCGGCCGTCGGGGGCAAACCGCAGCGCGTCTCGGCACCGGTGATGCTGACCGCCATGTCGCTCACCATCCGCCCCGGGGAAGACGACTATGAACTGCAGCTCACGGAACAGGCGCGGATAAACCCGGCCCTGGTCCGCCACCTGAAAACCATCCACGGGATCGTGTTCGACGTCAACGCGGTGACACGGATGGCTTACAGCACCGCGCGGTTCGACCCCCTGCCCGTGCTGGACCGTATCAGCACCCTGGTCAAGCCGATCCACGGGGCCGACGTGGAGCACAACCTGCTCGTCTCCACCTTCGCGGACCTTTCCGGGAACCTCGACGATCCGTGGATCAACGGTCAGAACGAACTGGTGGCCTCGCTGGCCAAGACAGCGTCGGGCGAGATCGTCGACGTGCCCGCGCTCCAGCCCGGGCGCTTTCCCAGCGTGGACGAGCGGGACCCGGCGGAAGAGCTGCTGCTCCTCGACGCCGACGCCGACCAGCAGTATGTGATTGACGCCGTCCGTGCAGGGGACTCGCTGCTGGTGAGCAGCCCGCCCGGCACCGGCCAGACCCAGACGGCGATCAACACGATCGGTGCGCTCGTGGACGAAGGCAAGACCGTCCTGGTGGTGGGGGACCGGCGTGCCAGCCTCAGCGAGGTAGCCGGCCGCCTCGAGGACCTGGGCCTGGACTCCATCCTTTTCCAGTTGTCCGGAAACGCAACGCCGCAGCAGCTCAAGGGCCAGTTGGTGCGCGCCATCGTGCGTAACGAGAAGGCCCAGGAGCCGCAGCTCGGCGGCCTGCACAAGACTCTCACCGAGCACCGCCATGCCCTCCTGGACCACGTTGCGTCGCTGCACAACGTCCGGCAGCGGTGGGGCTGCTCTCCCTACCAGGCGATGCAGTCGCTCGCGGAACTGACGTCCATCCAGCCCGCCCCGGCCACCACCGTCCGCCTGAAGCGCAGCGTCCTGGACAGCATCCGCGACCGCGAGGAGCTCGCCGGACGGCTGAAGCGCGCCGCCGAACTCGGTGCGTTCAGCAGGGCGTCGACCACCAGCCCCTGGCACGGTGCGCGGCTGGTCACGCGCAAGGAAACCGAGGAAGCGCAGGAGCTGGCACGTGCGGTGGCGAAAAAGCTGCCGCTGCTCCAGGAACGGATGAAGGACGTGGCCAGCCACGCAGAAATCCGCCTGGGCACCACCTTCGCTGAATGGGGCTCGCAGCTCAAGCTCCTGGTGGCCGTCCGCGAAAGCCTGGACAAGTTCACCCCCGATATCTTTGACCGGCCCGTTACCGACCTGATTTCCGCGACGGCGTCCTCGTCCTGGCGCAGGGAGCGAGGCATCGACATGGCCTCGATGCAGCGGTCCCGCCTGCGGCGGGTGGCCAAGGAGTACGTCCGCCCGGGAGTCCATATCGCCGATCTGCACAGTTCGCTGGTGCTGGTCCAGGAACAGCGTGCCCAGTGGGCCGGATACGCCACCACGCAGCGGCATCCAGCGGTGCCGTCCGGCCTGGCGGAGATCAGCATCATGCACCGCGGACTGACCCGCGAGATGAAGATGCTGGGCGATGCCCTGCGGCATACGGCCGCCGGCGGTTCGCTGGAAAACATTCCCTACCCGGAGCTCATGGAGCGACTGGAACGGCTGGTCGCGGACACGCAGACGCTGCAGACCTTGCCCGAGCGCACGCTGCTCATCGAGAACATGCGCGAGCACGGGCTGGGGGAGCTGCTGGCAGACCTCTCCGAACGCGAGGTCGGGGCCGGGTCCGTCGCGGCCGAACTTGACCTGGCCTGGTGGCAGTCGGCGCTCGAAGCGATGATCAGCGGAGACGACTACCTTGCCATGTCCGACGGAGACGCGCTGCGCCAGCTTGAGGCGGAGTACCGGCTCGCGGACAACGCGCACATCGCCAGCGGCGCCGGACGGTTGCGATGGAAGCTGGCCGAGCGCTGGCGCGCGGGCATCGAGGAGCATGCCCGCCAGGCGGACCTGCTCCGGAGCCTGCTCAAGGACGGCCGCGTCACGCTGGCTGCGCTGACGGCGCAGGCGCCCGGGCTGGTTCCCATGCTGGTACCCGTCTGGTCGGTCAGCCCTTACCTCATGACCGGGCTCCTCCCGGCCGAGCAGAAGTTTGACGCCGTGGTGATCCTGGATGCCGAGGCGACGTCGCTGCAGGCGGTGCTTCCGGCCGTCGCCCGCGCCCGGCAGGTGATCGCCTTCGGCGACGACAGGATCGCCAGCCCACGCACCTTTACGGTCGCGGTGGAGCGTCTTGCCGCCGGCGAACAGTCGCACCAGAGTGTCGAAAGCGCGTTCACCGCGCTTTCGGCCGTGCTGCCGACGGCGCCGCTGCGCTCCGTATACCGCGCTGTGGACGAGGACCTGGTGCTGCAGCTCAGCAAAAACTTCTACGACGGCGGCCTCCGCCGGCTGCCGGAGGGCCAGTCGGCCACCGGGCTGGACCGTGCGCTGACGGTGGAGTACCTGCCCGACGGCACCGGCCTGCCCAGCGCGGACCATGAGGGCGTCGAATCGGTGGTGGCCGAAGTCAACCGGGTGGTTGAACTCGTGTTCGAACACGCGCGGCTCCGGCCCCGGACCTCGCTGGCCGTGGTGACCGCTAGCCTCCGGCACGCGGCACGCATCGGCGAGTCCATCCGGCTGCAGCTGCCCAACCATCCCTCGCTGTCCGGGTTCTTCACGGCAGGTGAAGAATCCTTCAGGGTTGTGGACCTGGAACGCGCCCAGGGGCTGGTCCGCGATCGTGTGATCTTCTCGCCGGGCTACGGGCGGACGCCGCACGGCCGGGCCCTGCACAGCTTCGGTCCGCTGTCCGCCGAGGGCGGCCGGGCCAAGTTCGCGCTGGCCATGACCCGGGCACGGCAGTCGCTGCACGTACTGACGTGCTTCAAGCCGGAGGACCTTGACCGGACGCGGCTGGCCCACGGCGCCGTCGATCTCTTCGAACTTCTGGACCGCGAGATCTCCGGCAACACCGATCTGGGGACTCCCGCATCCCGGGCAGCGGCAAGTGAACAGGCGCTGGGGGCCGATCCTCTGGTTGCAGATCTCGGTGACCGGCTCCGGGCCCGGGGTGCCCGCGTATGGCACCAGTACGACGGCGCCATCGATGTGGTGGCCGCGGCGGACCCGCTCAGCACCATGGGCCAGGACGACGCCGACATTCCGCGGCCGGTTGCCATCGAATCGGACGGCACCGAGCAGTACCGGCAGATGACAGTCCGGGAACGCAGCCGGCTGCGGCCCCAGCTGCTGGAGCGGCTCGGCTGGCGGTACATGCCGCTGTGGACCATCGAGGTCTTCACCGATCCCTCGGCGTGCGCCGACAGGATCGGCGGATACCTCGGGCTTGAGAAGCCTTCGCCCTCGGTGCGCTCGGTTGGCGCACCGGGATTCTTCCTGGATGACGACGTCAGTACCCTCGCGGTGGGTGACCTCGAGCCAGAGCCGGGGCAGGAGACCGCGTACGAGAACTTGGATGACCGTTTCGGCGACGAGCTGAGCCGTGACGACGCGGACGAGTCGGACGCGGATCAGCGGAACGCGGCTTCGTCGGGCGCGGATCAGACCGGCACCGATCGGACCGACCGAGATCAGACTGACATGGACCAGCTTGAGATTGATCAGACCGGTCCCGATCACGTGGCCGTTGACCAGCCGGATCACGACACTTCCGGTTACGACGCCGCGGGCGCCGGAGTAGGCTTCGGTTCTGAGGCTAGCCCGGACGGGCCGGCCACGGAATGGAAGGAGGGCCCGCTGTGACATCCGCCGGCGGGGCTGAACGCAAGGACGGGACCGAGGGCAAGGATGTGCAAGCCACGGCGGGGGAGAAGCCCGCACGGGTGCGCCCCAGCAAAAGCCGCGGACAGCAGCGGACAGGCGTGGTCCCCAAAAGGGCTGCCGAGGACGATCCGCGCACCTGGGGCGATGCAGAATCCGGCAACGACCACGACGCTTGGCTGAAAGAGCAGAAGCCCCCGCACTGGGGCTGAGCAATCGGGCAAACATACCGCGGATTCGTGCGGAGCCAAGGCTCCTGGGGCCGAGGATGCGCACTGGGAGGCTCACCGGGCGCCAGACCGCACGAGCACGAAAAACAGCTTTCCCTGGGTTGACGCGCCCGCCAGGGCACTGGCCTGCGCAGGGGTGGCGGCCACGACCAGGAGCCCGTCCGAATCCCCGGCAGCAAGCCACTGGCCGCTTTGGGCTTCCTGACCGGAGGTCCACAGGACCGGCACTGACTTGGCGAGTACCTTCGAGGCAGATGCCTGCTCATAGCCGTTGCCGCTTGTCAGGACCACGTTCACGAGTTGTCCGGGAGATACCAGCTGGATGGATGACGGGTCCGCCATCCGCAGCGGCACTGCAGCGGACCCGGGCGGCGCTCCCGTCAGCAGGCCTGGACCCACCAGTTGAGCATCGGTGAGGAGCTGGCCCTTGCGGAGCGGCGCTGCCAGCTGCTTGCCGTCCGCTCTGGAGCTATCAGCGAAGGTCCCGTCCGGCACCATGGCCGGCGGAACGCTGACGGTCTTGACATCACTGCCGTTGAGGTTTGCCCCGGCCGGAAGGTCACGGGCGGCGGCCAGGACGCTCACAGTCCGGGCAGGGGCAGGAGTCAGCTGGTGAACGGCGATCCCCGCGGCCGCGCAGAGGAGCAGTGCCACGGCAAGGCGCCGGTTACGGTTCAGCCATCCCGCAAAGCGCCGTCGGCGGGGACGCGGACGGGCGGCGGAACCAGGCAGTGCGTTGCGGCGCCCGGGACGAACGGCCGGGCGGCCTGCCCTGGCGGGGAAAACTCCGGTAGCTGGCATGCCGCCACGCTACGGGCCCCCGCTGGCCGACGACAGGCACCGGCAGCCGTATGTGGATAAGCCACTCACGAAACGCATCAAGGACTTGCTTGCAAGCGCGAACAGACACTGAGACCCAGGAATACCCGCACAAAGCAAAGAGTCCGGCCGGGTAAACCCGGGCGGACTCTCGTAGCTTGAAGGCGGCACGTGCCGCGGGAACCCGCCTAGCTCGCGGCTGCAGCCGCCGGGGCAGCGGATGATGCAGACGAGGAGGTGGCGGCCGGGGCAGCCGGTGCTGACGCAGCGGGGGAGGGTGAGACGGTGCTTCCCTTGGAATCGCGCGAATCAGTCCGGTAGAAGCCGGAGCCCTTGAAGACCACGCCGACGCTGTTGAACTTCTTACGAAGCGTCCCCTGGCATTCGGGGCAGGACGTCAGAGTGCTGTCGGTGAAAGACTGCACGATGTCGAAGGCATGGCTGCAATCTTTGCAGGCATAGGCATACGTGGGCACTATAGATCCTCCTCTTGGACAAACGGCAGGTCCCGTGCTGCCTGGTTCATTTGCCGGATTCTCCTTGACGGATCACCGCGGCGGAAATGACTCCATTAGCAGTCGCAGGGCCTGAGTGCCAATTCTATCACCCCGCCCGGGCGGGGTCACGCGAAGGCTACCAGCCCGGAGGGCGTGAGTACTGCTTCGACGGGGCGGTCGAAGTCTTCAGCCGGAATGGTCTGTGCGGGCAGGAGTTCGGAGTCGTAGATGATGGCGGCCTTCGGAAGGTGCAGGCCGCCGGCGTTGGCTGCGGCCAGGAACTTGTCGTAGTAGCCGCCGCCCTGCCCGATCCTGTTGCCGCTGCGGTCCACGGCCGTCGCCGGCATGAACATCCCGGCCGCAGTCCGCACCGTGTCCAGGCCGTGGCGCTCACCGGCCGGCTCCTGGATGGGCGCATACCGGCTGCGGACGAACTCGCTGTCCGGCGTCCAGAAGACCCAGCTGAGCTCGCGGTCAGGCTCGCAGACCGGGAGCAGGATACTGTGGCCGGCCTCATGCAGGGCGTGCAGCAGGGGAAGGGTGGGCGGTTCGAAATCGACGCCGAGGTAGGCGGTGAACGTGGCCGGGTTGCCCGCAGCGATGGACTCGGCCCAGGGCAGGCCATGGGAGGCGATGCCGTCGCCGGCACTGGAGAGGTCCGCCGCCGTCATCGTGGCCCGGAGTTGCCGGTGCCGGGAGCGGATAACGTCCTTCGAAGGCATGGTCCCTGTTGGCATGGGTGTTTTCCTTTGTCGCAGCGGCAGCGGCCGGGCCTCTGCCGGAAGCATTTACCGTATGAATGTTCCCTCGGATAGATTAGACGAGTGACTTCCACTAATTGTTCAGTCCGCAAGGCCGTAATCCCCGCTGCCGGGCTCGGCACCAGGTTCCTGCCAGCCACCAAGGCCATGCCTAAGGAGATGCTGCCGGTGGTTGACAAGCCGGCCATCCAGTACGTCGTTGAGGAGGCCGTCAAGGTCGGCCTGAGCGACGTCCTGATGATCACCGGCCGCAACAAGCGCGCGCTCGAGGACCACTTCGACCGCGTTCCGACACTGGAAGCGACGCTGGAGGCCAAGGGCGACACCGCCAAGCTGGAGTCGATCCAGGCCGCGAGCAACCTGGGCGACATCCACTACGTCCGCCAGGGTGACCCCAAGGGCCTTGGCCACGCGGTGTTGCGCGCACGCCAGCACGTGGGCCATGAGCCGTTTGCCGTTCTCCTCGGCGACGACCTCATCGATGCCCGCGACGATCTCCTCAGCATCATGATCGACGTGCAGGCGAAGACCGGCGGTTCGGTCGTGGCCCTCATCGAGGTGGAACCGTCCCAGATCAGTGCCTACGGGTGTGCGGATATCTCGGAGATTGACGGCGAAGGCTTCGTTAAGATCAACAAGCTGGTGGAGAAGCCGGACGTCGACGACGCGCCCTCCAACCTGGCCGTCATCGGCCGCTATGTGCTCCACCCCGATGTCTTCGACGTGCTGGAAAAGACCGAACCCGGCCGCGGCGGCGAAATCCAGCTGACGGACGCCCTGCAGGAACTGGCCAGCAGGGACGGTGAAGGCGGCGGCGTGTACGGCGTGATCTTCCGCGGCCGCCGTTACGACACCGGGGACAAGCTCAGCTACCTCAAGGCCTGCGTCGAGCTCGCCATCGACAGCGACGACCTCGGACCAGGTCTGCGTGCCTGGCTTCCGCAAATTGCCGCCCGTTTGTCCGAGTAACCTTTCATGAGGGTCAGCCACATCTGGCCGGTCACGCTGGAGTGCGGGGATATCGTCCTGCGGCCCATCAGATACCGTGACCGGAAGGAATGGACCGAGGTCCGTTCGCGCAACAGCGACTGGCTGGCGCCCTGGGAGGCCTCCAACCCGATCCCGGGCGGGGCGCTGCCCGATTACCGGCAGATGGTCAGGTCCCTGAACACCCAGGCGGCCCAGGCCACGGCTCTGCCGTTTGTGATCGCGGAGCGGACACCCGGATTCCGTGACCCTGTCATTGTGGGGCAGCTGACCGTCTCCTCCATTGTGTGGGGATCCGCCCTGATGGCGACCCTCGGCTACTGGGTGGACCAGGCCCGGGCCGGACATGGCATCGCTCCTACAGCGGTGGCGATGGCAACCGACCATTGTTTCCGGACCCTTGGCCTGCACCGGATGGAAATCAACATCCGTCCGGAAAACAGCCCAAGCCTGCGCGTCGTGGAAAAGCTCGGTTTCAGGGACGAGGGCTACCGCCCGCGTTATCTGCACATCAACGGTGAATGGGCCGACCACCGCGCGTTCGCACTGACGTCAGAGGAAATTCCAGAAGGACTCCTCAACCGGTGGCTGCGGGTCAGGCCCGCCTGACCTGCAGCCTGGCAGAGCCGCTGGTCAGAGCGGGGTTCCACGGATAAGTCCATTGATTTGAAGCTCGGCCGCGACACACCGAGACGAATGCCACAAGAGCCCCAACATTCCTCATACGGTTTTGTGTGTGGACTTCCCCCTTAGCAGCTCAGTCATCCTTGTGGCTGCTGTTGCGCTCTGGATCGTTTGGGTCGCCCCTTACGTGCTCCGCAACGGCCGGCATCAGTTCCAGACTGCCGGTGACCTGACGCTGGACAGCGTCGACGCCGAAACTGCAAACCCGCAAGCCGGGACGGTTGTGTATATGGCCGCCCAGCAGGAGAAACGCATGGACACCAGGAAGAGCAGCGAACCAGCAACAGGCCTTACCCCGGTTCCGTCCGGCAGCAGGCCTGCCGCCCTGGGGGCCGGCGCTTTTCGGATCCGGTACGGACGGACGGCAATCGCATTCGTTGGGCTGTTGTCCTTCCTGACGGCGATCATTGCCGGTCTCCTGCGTCTCTTCGGGATTGGTAACCCCTGGGTTCCGGTAGTGGCGCTCCTGACCGGTGTTGCCGCCGTCGTGGTTTTGCGGCGGCTTGCCGTCCGTGACCGACGCAGGAAAGTCAGCGCTGCCTTCAGGGCAGCCATGGGCTCGCCCTCCGACCGGACGCACGACCGGGTACCGGTCGCCGAGCGCCTCCCGGAGGCGGCGCCCGCGTCGGAGCCCGAGAAGCCCCGTGAAAGTGCGCTCTTCGATGCCCAGGCCGAAGCGCCGAAGCCCAAGCCCCTCACCGCAATCGAACTTCGCGAGGCTGCACTGGCAGTTGCCCTTGCGGCCGGCGATGAAAGCGCCGCAGCCCCGGTGCAGGGCCCGGCGGCCCCGCCTGAATCCAGCTGGGAACCGGTGGAGGTTCCCAAGCCGACCTACGTCGAGGCGCCCAAAGCCGAGCGTCCGGCACCCGAGCCGCTGGCGCTGCCCGAGGCTCCGAAGTCCGTGGGCAAGCCTTCACTCAAGCAGGGTCCGGCCGCCGCACCTCCTGTAGCCTCTCCGAATGCAGCGCCCGCCAAGCCGCTGACCAAGGCCCAGAGCGCGCTGAGCAACCTTGATGACGTCCTGCAGCGCCGCCGCGCGTAGCCTGGCGTCCGTGCAGCATCAGGTGTCACAGTAGTGGTTCGCATCTGCGTTGCCGGCGGTACTGGCGAAGCCGGCCGTGAAGTGGTGCGCCAGGCCCTTGGTCTGGGGCACGCCGTCGCCGTCCTGACCCGGAACCCGCCGCCACCGGGTGCCCGGGAGTATTACGACGGCGCCGCCTACTTCCGTGCGGACGTCACCACCGGAGAAGGGTTGGCGGAAGCGCTGGCGGGCGCCGACGTCGTCGTCGATTGCCTCGAAGCGCGGACCGGCAAGGCACTCAGGCACTATGCGGCCGGCGGCGCACTGCTGCTGGGCGAGGCCAAGGCGGCCGGCGTGGCCCGGGCCGTGCAGCTTTCCATCGTGAACTGCGACCAGAGCGCCCTCGCCTACTACCGGTCCAAGGCGGACAAGGAACGCGTGTATGCGAGATCGCCGCTCGAAACCCGGACGGTGCGGGCAACGCAGTTCCACAGCCTGGTGGCGGGGATTTTCGGTGCGGGTTCCCGTGTCGGCGTGGTGCCGGTGATCAAAGGTGCCCGGTTCCAGCCGATCTCGCCGGCCGACGTGGCGTCTGCGCTATTGGAAGCCGGACTGGGACCGCCGTCAGGTGATTCCCACGAGGTGCAGACGGTCGGAGGCCCGGCGGTGCTGGGCATGGGGTCGCTGGCCAGCACTTGGAAGCGGATAACCGGAGCCAGGGGCCTCGTGACAGAACTGCCGCTGCCCGGATCGACAGGCAGATTTCTGCGCGAAGGAAAGAACCTTGCGCCTGATCAGCGTTACGGACACGCTACATTTGAGGTCTGGTTGGCAAACCGGCAGGAAAATTTGTAGCCTAGGGAAACCGGCGTTGAAGTTCCTCAGGGAAACGGCGCCACGGGGTTATAGCTCAGTTGGTAGAGCGCTTCGTTCGCATCGAAGAGGTCAGGGGTTCGAATCCCCTTAGCTCCACAGTTACACCCCGGTCTTCGGACGGGGGTGTTTTTGTTGGCGCGTGCTCCACCCTTGTCGGAAAGATATTGCCGATTTGTTTGATTCGCCCGCTGCGGGAACTGCGCTTCCGCAGTGCCGAGTTCGCCGCGTGACCACGGCACGGTTGAACGTCAGGACTCTGCAGAACCGTGGGATTTGGGCGGGAGGTGGCCGCGCCGGGACGCTTCACGGACTACCTGCCGGATGTTCGCGAACAGCACGGCCTTTACTGCTGTCATGTCAGGGGAATGGCCGTGCTTCAGTGCGCTCTCGAGACTGGCGCAGTAGGATTCAAGGCGCCGCGCTCCGGCCATCCCGGAGCTGACCCTCAGGCTGATGATCGCCTCCAGAGTCGTCTCGGTATCGCCGCGCGTGAGGCCCTTGAAGATCTTGGCCGCCCGCACGGGGAGCATCACCAGATACTCCTCCATGAACTTCTGCGCCGCATCGTCGCCGGCTTCGTCTCTGAGGTCCTGCAGCGCCGCGTCATCCAGGACCGGAAGGTCCTGGCCCGCGTCCGGGTCCTCCGCCATGCAGCCACCTCATCCAGTTGTCCACGCCGTCCTGTGATTCTCATTGAAATGGTCCCGGACACAGCTCAAGAACCTGCCACCGTCATCGCAGGTTCGGATCAAGAGTTCGTCAGTATCCATCCAGGGAGCGGAGTCCGGCCCCGCATGCGGCAAGCTCCGGCGGCCCTTGGCCGCCCATGTAATTGTCCGCCGGGTCCGGGGTACATCGGGGGGAATGCGTTCCGGACCCGGCGTTCTGAAGCAATGGTTCGCGGCTACCTTCTGCTTCAGGGACAGGAACAGTCTGCGGCCTGAACATTATGAAATGCGGGTGCTACCTGATAGTCGGGCTTCGTTTTTACCCCCTGCGGGAGGGGTTTCGACGCCGCATGCCCGAGGTTTTCCCAAGCTTCGCCTAGTATCGCTCTCATGAAAAGATGGGCCGCAGAGCACCCCTTCCGGGTAGCCGCCATGGCTGTGGTGCTTGGATGGGGCGCGGTGGTAGCCGTGGACATGATCCGCGGGCGTCCACTTGAGGATGCCCTTTTCAACGCGTCATTTTGGATGGCCGCCGTCGCCGTGATCGGGTATTTCACCTGGAAGCGCAGCAGGAAGACGGCGGACAGACTCTCGCAGCGCGGGCAGATACTGCTTTACCTCCGCTACCCGGACGCCCGCCCCGGGTCCTTGAGTGGAATCTGGAACATGGGTGTCGCCACCCTGGAGCAGGGAAGGATCGAGTTTCAGCCCGCCGTCTACGACACCCTGGAACCTTCCGGCCGCAGCACAGCCCTCACGGGAATTGAAGCACTATCCGTTCCGCGGCTGCTCAGCCGGCAGGACGCAAAATATGTGAGTCAACGCCTGTTCCAGGTCGTGACCTTTGCGTCGGACGTCGGCCGCATTGAAATCGCGGCCAGCCCTGGCTCGTTTCAAACCATTCGGGAGACTGTCTTGACGAATCCCAGCGAATGAGGCGCTGCGAGACTTGCGTTTGCCCAGCGTGAGCGCAGGGGCGGCCTCGTCTTTGCCGACGCGAAAGGCGGCCACGGGCAGGAGGAGTGCCCCGCCCGTGGCCGCCAGCGTGTAAGAGATGCGGGCTACTGGCCGCCGCAGAACCTGCTGTAGGTGCTGCCGGCCTGCTCGTAGCCGGTCTTCAGGCCGGTGAGCTTCGCCTCGTCCGGGGTTTCCTTCGCGGACTCGTCCGTGTATTCCAGGATGGCCTGCAGCGCGGGCCGCAGCTCGTCGGAGGACACTGCCTCGATGGGACGGATCTGGTTGGCCAGGCGGGTCATGCCGGTCTTGCCGACGGAGTTCGCGGGGTTCGAGACAACCGTCCGGATACGGTCGCACGTCTGTGCGGTTGTGAGCTGCGGTGCGGCGCAGGCGGAAGCGGAGAGGACGAACCCGGCGGCAAGCAGGGCAGTGGTGAGTTTCTTCATGTTTCCCTCAGTAGTTGATGTCAATCGATTGTAAGCAGACGCAACCGGCTCAGGACGGACGGGTTACGGCTGTTGCTAGCATCCGCCGGACTGCTCATCGGGCAACTGTTCGTCCGACTCGATCCGGCGAAGCCCGGACAGCCGCTCTCCGATGCGTGACAGGATGGCGGCCAGTTCCATGGGGACGCTGCCCTCCGGCGCACCAAAGGGATCGCCATGCCGTGACGGGGCGATGAGGAACGGAGTGATGTCCCGCTCGTGGAGGACATCCAGCAAATCCAGGAACCGCTGCCAGTCGGCCGGGCCGGCTGCGGACTCCGCCGAAGGTGAAGGGATGCCGTCCACTACCCACGCGGGGAACCTCCCCGCCAGCAGAACATAGTCCGCAGTCGCCCGGCCCCCGCCGCACAGCTCGGCGAAGCTGGCCCACAGGATGTCCGGGTCGGCGCCCTTCACTGGCAGCGGACCGGTGGGCAGTGCCAGAACGTCCTGCTGGGAAGCTGAGGGCCTGAACAGCCCGTAGGCGCCCAGCTGCCGTTCCGTGCCGGGCGTGATGAGCAGGCCCTGACCATAACCGGCCACTAGAGCCAGCCCTTCCGCTTGAAGATGAGATACATCAGTGCGGCGGTGGCGGCCATCAGCAGCATCGCCATGGGATAGCCGTAGGCCCAGTGCAGCTCCGGCATATGGTCAAAGTTCATGCCGTACACGCCGGCCACAAAGGACGGGGCGAAGAAGATGGCCGCCCAGGACGAGATCTTCTTTACCTGCTCGTTCTGCTGCGCGCTGGCTTCGTTCTGCCGGTTGGCCGTGAGCGTGCCGTCCAGGGTCAGCGCGTTCTGCAGGAGGTCACGGAAGGAATCGGCGCGCGAAATCACCCGCTCCACATGGTCCTCGACGTCCCGAAGATTGTGCTGGAGCTCCGCGTCGGCAGCGAAGTCGTCGAATCCCTCGTTGAGCTGCTGCATGATGGCCGGCAGCGGATGGATGGCCCGCTGGAACTGGATGACCTCGCGTGCGAGTTCATAGATGCGGCGGGAAACCGCGGAGTCGCCGGAGAAGAGCTGGTCCTCGATTTCGTCGATGTCGTTCTCCAGCCCGGCCACCACGGGAGCGTAGTCGTCCACCACCTGGTCCAGCAGCCCGTACAGTACTGCCGGCGGTCCGTGGCGGAGGAGATCCGGCCTGGACTCGAGGCGGCGGCGTACCTGTCCGACACCGGACATTTCTGCATGCCGAACGGTCACCACGAAGTTCCTGCCAACGAAAATATGGAGCTCGCCGAATTCCACGGTTTCGGTGTCGTCGCGGTACCGGGCCGGCCTCAGAACGGTGAAGAGGTTGTCACCGTAGCGCTCCAGCTTCGGCCGTTGGTGGGCCGAGATGGCGTCCTCCACGGCCAGGTCGTGCAGTCCAAACTCCTCCGCGACGGCGGCCATCTCGGCTTTCGAAGGACGGTACAGGCCTATCCAGGCCATGCCGCCGTGGCTGTCAAGCGTTTCAAACGTCTGTTCCAGGTTTCCGGGCTCCGCTGTGCGGACGCCGTCGACGTAAACGGCGTTGTCAATGATGGTCACAGTCTGCAGGTCTCCGTCTGTTGGGTCAGGACATCGCGCCGATGATCACTCCCGCTGCGGTCACAGCGAGGACATCATGGCCGGAGTCGATGAGCGTCACGGCAACAGGACGTCCGGCGAAACCGTTGTGGATTACGTGGCCTCCCACCCGGAACACCACGGCCAGCACAAAAGCGAACCATCCGCCGGCCAGTGCGGTGTTGAGTCCAAGCTTGCTGATCAGCACTGCGAGGAGGATGGCTGTCAGGGCTGCGGCCGCCATCATGGGCACCCAGACCGCGGCGCCGCCCTCCGAGTTCCTGAGGTCCGCTTCCGTCTTGCGCACGGCCGCCATCCAACGCTTGCCGAGCACGGCTGGCAGATACCAGACGAAGCCGATGGCCATGCTCGCAATGAAGGCAAGAAGCACCGCAAGCCAGTTGACCTGAAAGAAGTAAGAGAGCCAGTCCATCCTCGAATCCTATTCCGACTCTGCCCCGGCAGACTGCACGAGGCGGCTGATCAGCGGCTCGGTCCGGTAAGGGATGTGCGTGTGGAGGGCCAGTACTGTTTCGGTGCGGATCACGCCCTTGATACGCAGGATCGAACGCAGCGCGGCCTGGAGATTTTGTGTGTCCGTGGCCACCACGCGGCACCAGACGTCACCCCTGCCAGAGATCTCGTGTACTTCAAGGACCTGGGCAATCAGCCGCAAAGCAGCGATCACGCCGTCGAGCTCCCGGTGGGTCACCTCAATGGTCACAAAGGCGACGACGTCGTATCCCACCGCCTCGAGGTCGATCTCGCGTCCGCCGTCGTGCAGGATCCCGGAGCGCAGCATCCGGCGTACGCGGGACTGGGCAGTGTTCCGCGCGATGCCCAGTTTCTCGCTCAGCTCGCCGATCTGGACCCGGGGGTCGCGGATCAGCTCGAGCAGGATCTTCAGATCCGTGGGGTCCAACGTGTTCAAATCGTCACTCCGGTTCATGAATCCGGCCAAAGATTGATGGTTTTGCTCAATAATCCCACAAAATCACGCACTGGGTACGCAGTCCTGCCGCATTCTTTAGGTACACGATTCCATCCGTGCGAGCAGCCCCCACAAGGGGCCGGTTCCACGGACACACAGGCAAGGGCACGGGCATGACTGTCTTTAGCGAACTTCGGATGCGTCCGGCCCCAGCTACCCGCTGGGGCTGGGATGCGTCCACCACCTCACGGCTGGCCATGGCCGGCGTCGTCATTTTCACGCTCCTGGTGGGAGCAAACCTGGCGACCCCGCTGTACCCGCTGCTGCAGGTGCGGCTCGGCATCAGTTCCCTTGGCATCACCGTCGCGTTCGCCGCTTATGTCCTGGCGCTCGTGGCAACGCTCATGCTCGCGGGGCACTGGTCCGACCACATCGGACGCCGTGCGGCCCTCCTCCTTGCCGTGCTGACGGGGCTCGCGGGCGGCCTGCTCTTTGCGAACGCGGACAGTCTGGCCGGGCTGTGCGGCGGCCGTGCGCTGCAGGGCGTTGCCGTCGCACTGGCCACGGGGGCGAGCTCGGCAGCACTGCGCGAGCTGCTGCCGGAGCGCCCGGAGTGGGCCTCCCGCTTCACGCTGCTGGCCTCGGCGGGGGGAGTGGCGGCGGGCCCCGCGATCGGCGGGATCCTCTCCCTCCTGCCCGGCGCCACCACCACGCCGTACTTCATCCATTCGCTCGTCCTGGCCGCCCTGCTGATTCCGCTGTACCTGCTGCGCGCCCGTCCCGCCATCAAACCTGCTGCCGGCTCCCGCCCGCTGAAGGCCCTGGCGCCGCGACGGCCGACGGTGTCCCGGGAAGCCCGTGGTGCATTCTGGCTGGCGGCGGCCGTCGGCTTCCTCAGCTTTGCCGTTTTCGGTTTTTGCCTGTCCCTCGCGCCAAGTTACTTCGCGACGATTCTCGGCACCGATTCGCGGCCACTGATCGGCCTGCTGGCCGGGCTCACCCTGGGCGCCTCCGCCCTGAGCCAGCTGATCGCCGTCCGCAGCAGGTTCGCAGTACCGGCGGGTCTGGCGGTGCTGGCCGGCTCGGTTGCACTCCTCGCTGCCGCGGCTGCCGCAGGCAACCCGTGGCTGCTGGTTGCGGCGAGCCTGGCCGCAGGCGCCGGGCAGGGAGTCGCCTTCCGGACCGTCTTCAACGACGTGGCGGGCAAGGTGGAGGCGTCCCGGCACGCACAGATCGTCAGCACCGTTTATGTGATCACCTACCTCGGAAGTGCCGTGCCGGTGGTGGGGCTGGGGCTCGCGACCGCGGCCTACGGCCTCGACGCGGCCGTCGCTGGATTCGTGACTGCGTGCGCCTGTGCGGCGGGGCTGCTGGCCGCGATCACGTGGCGCCGCAGTCTCGGCCGGTAACAGCGCTTCCCTCGGCGCCGCGGCCTCCGCCGGCAGCAGCGAAGGGAGGGACCGCCGTCGCTCAGGGAGACTGCAAAGAAAGAGTTGCAAAGAACCGATTGCAAAGAAATGATTGCAAAGAAATCTTTGCAAGCGTAGCCTTGCGGTATGGCCACTAAGCCGAACACCGAAACCCCCGGCGTGCAGGATCTGCCGTACCCCGTCCGCAAGATGGACCCGGCCTCTCTCAAGGCCCTGGCACATCCGTTGCGCGTCCAGATCCTGGAGATGCTGTCCCGGTACGGCGCACAAACGGCGTGCAGCCTCGGCGAGCTGCTGGGGGAGTCCAGCGGCTCCACGAGTTATCACCTGCGCCAGCTAGCGAAGCACGACTTCGTCCGGGAAGTCGAGGGAAAAGGCACGGCACGTGAGCGGTGGTGGGAGCGGCCGCGCGGCGCCATTGAGGTCTCGTCACCGGAGCTTGCAAGTTCCCCCGCCACCCAGGAAGCATCACGGCTGGTCAACCGGGAGTTCGAACACCGCCGCCAGGCCGTGCTGGCCGATTTCATGGCCCACGGGGCGGCCACCCTGGACCGCGCGTGGCTGGAAGCGGCCATCGTCAGCACCGCCAACGTGCGAATGAACGAAGAACAGCTGGCTGCCTATACACGGGCGATGGACGCCTACTCCTACCGCCTGCTGGAGGAGATCCGGGGTGAGGACGAGCAGGAAGGCGCCCGGCCGGTCCAGATCCACTTCAACGCCTTCCCCATCCTCGGCGTCCCCGCGTCCGCCGGCACCCGCGGCCAGGGTAGGACCCAGACCGCGGAGCACAACACCGCCCAGGCGGAATCCATCAGCACCAAACAGTCAATGAGCCTCGAAAGGAAAGAGCCATGAGCGCTCTATCGGTCAACCAGTCCGTCCCCGGCTACCGCCGTGCCTCCGTGCTGGAGGTCGTGGCGGTCCGTATCGGCGCCGGCCTGGTGGAATGGGCGGAGCGGCGCCGGCTTGTTCCGGAGGAAACCGTCCGGTTGCAGCGGGACGCCGCGCGGCGCCGGGATGAACTGAGCCTTCTCCGCGGCGACCTTCTCGGCGCAGCCCACTCGGGCCTGCTGCTTTCGCGCCGCTAGGTCGCCTCGGACGGGTTGTCCCGGTGCCGGCTCGGTCCTCGTGCCCGCTCAGTCCTGGTCCGGCAGTGGCCCGTGGTTGCCTGGCATGTGCTCGAACACCAGCGTGGTTTCGGTGTGGCCCACTACGGGATCGGTGGCAAGGTTGTCCAGAACCCAGTCCCGCAGGTCCTCGGTGGTGGCGACGGCAATGTGCAGCAGATAGTCGACCGAGCCCGACGTGTGGAAGGTCGACAGCACGGCGGGCAGCTTGGGGACGCGGGAGGTGAACCGGTCGATCTGCTCCCGGTCGTGGGCGCGGAGCCGGACGGCGATGAGGGCCTGCACTGACCGGCCAATCGCGGAAAGGCTCAGTTTCGCCTCAAACCCCTGGATGATGCCCCGGTCTGAGAGCGCGCGGGTGCGCATGAGGGCGGTGGAGGGGGCGATGCCCACCAGTTCAGCAAGTTGCTTGTTGGATATCCGGGCGTCGTCCACGAGGGCCGCCAGAAGCCGCTCGTCGATGGCGTCGAGGGGTTCGTGCCCCGCCGCCGGGCGAATATTCTTCGCGTTGCTGCTCACGGATCCTCCTGATGTGTTCTCCGTTCATCTTAGCGGCGCGAATGTTGGCGAGACATTCCCCTGCGCGCCGCACTTCCGAACATGTGCAGGTTTCCTGGTCCGTTGGGCGGCGATAATTCAGGAACGCTGCAGGCTCGCCTTGTCCTGATGCCGCTGCCGCCGCTGGCGCCCGGGGGCGGGGTGCACGACGGCGGTGATCACCGCCGTCGTGCACCCCAGGATGATGACGGCAGCGGCCAGCGCCTGCCAGCCGAGGGCCTGGAACACCAGTCCTCCTGCCCAGCCCAGGATGCTGGAGCCGAGGTAGTACGCGAGGTTGTACAGCGATGCCGCCTGTGCCCGGCCTGTCTGGGCAATGGCGCCGGTCCAGCCCGCGCCGATGCTGTGGGCGGCGAAGAAGCCGCCCGTGAAGATGACGAGCCCGGCCAGTATTAGCGCCAGCACCTGCGTGAGTGTGAGGGCCAGGCCCGCCGCCATGACCGCAATGCCGGCCAGCAGTACCGTGCGGCGGCCGAAGCGCTGTGTCAGGGTACCGGCCCAGCGCGAGGTCGCAGTGCCCGACAGATAGGCCAGGAAGATGAGGCTGATGAGCGTGGCGGGAAGGCTGAACGGCTCGCCGGAGAGCCGGAACCCGAGATAGTTGTAGACGGCCACGAAGCCGCCCATCAGCAGGAAGGCCTGGACGTAGAGTGCCAGCAGCCTCGGGTTGGCCAGATGGCCGGACAGGGTCCTGGCCGCACCGCGGAGGCCGATGCCCCGGGCCGGGCTGAAGCCGCGGGCCTTGGGGATGAGGACCAGGAAGAGCACGGCGGCCACGGTGGCCAGGACGGAGACCGCGAGCGCGGCGGCGCGCCATCCCCATAATTCCCCGGCCGGTCCGGCGACGAGCCTTCCGGCCAGGCCGCCCAGGGTGGTGCCGGCGACGTAGCTGCCCGCGGCCACGGCGGCGTGTGCCCGGTCGATTTCCTCGTTGAGGTAGGCGATGGCGATGGCAGGAATGCCGCCCAGAGCCATGCCCTCCAGCATCCGAAGGCCCAGCAGGACGGGGAAGGACGTGGCCAGCGGCACCATCAGGCCCAGCGCCGTGGCCAGGCAGATTCCCCAGGTCATGGCCTTCACCCGCCCGATCCGGTCTGCGAGGAACGACCAGGGAATGACGGTGACGGCGAGGCCGACGGTGGCCAGCGAAATGGTCAGTGCGGCTTCCGCCGCGGTCACCCTGAGCTCGGCGGCCATCACGGGGAGCACGGCCTGGGTGGAATAGAGCTGTGCGAAGGTGGCCACGCCGGCGAACGCGAGGCCGGCCAGGATCCTGCCGTAGGCCTGGGAACCTTTCGGGTGCCCGTTCCACTCCAGGTTTCCGCGGGCGTGCTTGTGGGGCGTTGGCATGCCTTCAGCGTAGATCTATGCTGACCTAGTATCCAATGCATGATTCGTCTCTAATTCATGCTGGAACGGATTGAATGACGGAGGAAAACCAGTGGATATCGAGCACAGGCAGCTGGTGCAGCTGCTTCCGATTCTGCCGCTGCTGGCGGAGCTTGGGCGGACGCAGCACATCACCGAAACCGCTGAGCTGCTCGGCGTTCCGCAGTCGACGGTCAGCCGTGCGCTGGCGCGCGCCAGCGCCGTGGTGGGAACCGAGCTGCTGGTCAGGGACGGCAGGGGAGTCCGGCTGACACCTGCCGCGACGACGTTGCTGCCCTATGTGGAATCGGCGCTCGCCGAGTTCCGTGCGGGCCTGGACCTTGTCCGGCACGAATCGGAGGTGGTGCGCGGCCGGGTCGCCGTGACCTTCCAGCACACATTCGGCGAGGCGACGCTGCCCCTGCTCATCAGCGCATTCCGGAGCCGCTATCCGCAGACGGAGTTCGACCTCCGCCAGGGCTCCCGCGACAGCTGCCTTGCCGAACTTTCCTCCGGCGCCGCCGATCTCGCCCTGACCGCACCCGTGGCGCCAGCCAGCAGGACCATCGGCTCAGCCGCGCTGTACCGGGAGCCGCTGCGGCTCGTGGTGCACCACCGGCACGCGCTGGCCAACCGGAAATCGGTGGCCATGGCCGAGATCCGGAAAGATCCCTTCGTTGCGCTCGGATCCGGTTACGGACTGCGCTCCCTGTCGGAGGCCCTGTTCCGGGAGGCCGGTTTCAGGCCACGGATCGCCTTTGAAAGCCAGGATTCACACACCGCGCGAGGTCTGGTGTCTGCCGGGTTGGGTGTCAGCATCCTCCCTCCGGAGGGAGGCAGCGGGCCGGGCTTCGGCGTCACGGCGGACACCGGCGACCTGGGCTGGGTCGAAGTTGCGCTGGAATCGGAACTGGCGTACCGCGAGATCGGCCTGGCCTGGCGGGAGCGCCGCAGCATGCGGGAGAGCGAACCTGACGCCGTCAGGCTCTTCCGGGAGCTGGTGCTGGAGGAGGGGCCAGGGCTTCTGGCGGGGCTGGTCCGGGCCCGCTCAGGTGCCTGAGCGGCCGCCTGGCGCCAGGCCCAAACCGGCGCCGGGCGCTAACCGTCCAGGAGTGCGCCCACGGCCTCGGCCACGCGTCCCGTCCTCGCCGAGCGCCAGCCCTTACCCGCCCAGAGGTTCAGCCGTTGCTGGTCACCGGCAGCGGCTGCTGCCGCGCGGATGGGGGCGGTCAGATGGTGGATGGCGGGGTAGCCCTCGGGGGCGTCCCCATGGTCGCGGACAAAGTCATTGACCAGCGCCCGTGCGTAACGGCCGGTGAACGCGCGGGTGGGTATTGTCTCGGTGAAGCGGTCATCGCCCAGGGCATCCTTGTGCAGCTGGCGTGCGCCGCTTTCGTCCGTCCGCAGCAGCGCCGTTCCCACCTGCGCGGCCACCGCCCCGGCGGCGATGACCGACCTGACAGCGGCGGCGTCGGACACCGCGCCGGCGGCGATCAGCGGCAGGTCGACGGCGGCCGCCACCTCCCGGATCAGGTCAGCCGTCGACGGCGGCATGCCGCCCGGTTTGGCCGCGGGCAGGAACGCGCCGGAATGGGCGCCGGCGCTGCTGTGCTGGACGACGAGGGCGTCGAATCCGCGGTCCGCCGCCAGCCCGGCCTCCGCGCGGCTGGTGACTGTGGCGAGGACCGTCGACCCCGCCTTCCGAAGCGCCTCGACCACTGCCGAATCGGGCAGCCCGAACGCGAAGCTGACCAGTTCAACCGGGTGCTGCAGCAGGAGGTCGATCTTCGACTGCCAGGCATCGTCGTCGTCAAGCACCAGGGTCGGCACGCTCACGCCGTAGCGCCCGGCGTCCCGGTCGAGGCTGCTCCGGTACTGCTCCAGCCTTGCCACTGCGTCGGGGGAGGGGTTCAGCTGTGCATGGTCCGGCACAAAAACGTTGACCCCGAACCGGACGCCGGCGTCCCGGCAGGCCCGGATCTCCGCACTGACCGCGTCCGCACTCTTGTACCCCGCGGCGAGAAAGCCCAGCCCGCCGGCGCGGTGGACGGCCTGGACGAAGCCCGGCGTGGACGTCCCGCCTGCCATGGGCGCTGCAATGATGCGGGAATCAATCTCGGCGTGGGGCATGGCCGGCTCCTTGGGGCTAATCAGTAATCTGTTCAGGTGACTAACTCTGACAACCTATCCGGTGCGGCCCCTGCTTCGTCCAGCGCTGTCCCGTCCAATGCTGTTTCGCCCGGCACGCTCCCGTCCGGTACCGCCCGAGCCAGCGACGTCGTGATCGGCCTCGACATCGGCGGCACCAAGACGAGGGGAGTCCGCTTCGAGCGCGGGGAACCGGTAGCCGACCAGAGCGTGGGAAGCGCCAACGTCCAGAACGTAAGCCGTGCGGAAGCCGCGGCGCACCTTGCGGAGCTTTTTGCGAAAATCGGCAGGGGGCCGGTGGCGCAGGTCTACGCCGGCGCCGGCGGGATCGACACCGATGAGGACGCCGCCGCCCTGGCCGCCCTCATCGAGCCGCACGCCCCGGGGGCCCGGATTACCGTGGTCCACGACTCCCGGCTCCTGCTCGCGGCCGGCGGCGCCAGCACCGGCGTCGCAGTCATCGCGGGCACCGGCTCGGCGGCCTGGGGCGCGAACGGGGACGGTGACGAGGCACGGGCGGGCGGCTGGGGCTACCTCCTGGGCGACGAAGGCAGCGGTTACTGGCTGGGCCGCGAGGCGGTCCGGCACAGCCTGCGGCGCATGAACCAGGGGCAGGAACCGGACGAGCTGACGCGGGCACTCCTGGATTCCTGCAACACCGATGACCCGAACAGGCTGATCGCGCTCTTCCACTCCCCGGACACCGGACGGCGCTTCTGGGCGCAGCAGGCCCGGCTGGTGGTGGAGGCGGCCGACGCCGGCCACAGCGTCAGCCGTGACCTGATTGACCAGGCGGGCAAGGACCTGGCGGAGATGGCCGCCCAGGTCCTGAAGCAGCTGGGGCTGGACGGTCCGGTCATCCTGGGCAGCGGCCTGGGCATGAACGTTGGCCGGCTTCAGGAATCGTTCCGGCAGCACCTGGCCGCAGCAGGAGTCAGCGACGTGCGGATCCTGGCACAGGACCCCGTTTTCGGTGTCCCGCTGCTGGTCCGCGACCAGCCCTGACCCAGGGCCCCTAGGAACGGGTCCGCGGCCTGAGCTGCACTCCGGGCAAGGGCGGCGCGGGGATCCTTCCTGCCTCGCGGCCCGCATCCGGCCCATGGCCGCGGACCAGCCCGAAGCGGGCACCTTCCGCGGCCGGGTCGGACAGCTCTGCCTGGGCCTCCCAGTCCGCCCGCGCCTGGGCGACCTCCTCATGGGTCCTGCCCACGAAGTTCCACCACATCAGCAGCTCCTCCTGGAGCGGCTCACCGCCGATCAGGACGAACCGGGTCTCCGGCAGGGCGTTCACGGCCAGGACCTCACGCCCGGCCCCCAGGTAGCCCAGCGGTCCCGGTTCGATCGCCCGCCCGTCCACCGTCAGGCCGCCGTCGAGCACCAGGACGGCGTGCTCGAACGCCGGGTCGAGCGGGAAAGCGGCGACGCCGCCGCAGCGGACGTCCGCGCCGACGATCGGCGTGTACATCGTGGCGGGCGAGGAAGCGCCGGCGAAGGATCCCACCATCACGGTGGCGGTGAAGCCCGGGCCATGGACCGTGGGCAGGTCACGGTGCTGTTCGAAGGCCGGAGGCCTGTCCCGCTCCCCGTCCGGCAACGCAACCCACAGCTGCAGCCCGCGCTGCAGCGGAAGCCCTGCACCGCCGTCGTCCGTGCCGTCGTCCGTCGCCGGCAGCACGGCAAACTCGGAGTGCGAGACGCCGTGGCCCGCGGTCATGATGTTCAGCTCTCCCGGGCGGACAATGACGTCGCTGCCCACGCTGTCCCGGTGCCTGATCTGCCCGGCTAGCGGCCACGTCACGGTCTGCAGCCCGGTATGCGGGTGCGGGAGCACTGACATCGCCGTCCGGTCGGGACCGAAGCTGTCCAGGAAGCACCAGGCACCCACCGTCGGCAGGCCGCGCTGGGGCAGTGTGCGAAGCACCGACATCGCGCGGACCCCGCCGAGCGGCACTTCGCGTGCCGGCCACAGCTGCAGGCAGGGCCCCGCTCCCGTCCCTGTTTCCGGGCCGGCGGGCGGGCAGGTTTCCTCCTGCGGGAGAAGCTCCAGATTCGTCACAGTCCCACTCTAGGACGGCAGCCTGCACGCGGATAGCGCGGGGCTACGCTGGAGCCATGAGCGTTCTCTTCGACACCCGCCCCGCCGCCTATGCAGTCATCATCCGCGACGGCGCCATCCTTCTGGCGTACTGGAAGCAAGACGGCAAGGAAGGCTGGACACTGCCCGGCGGCGGGCTGGACCTGGCCGAGCACCCCGTGGACGGCTGCATCCGTGAGGTCTTCGAGGAGACGGGGTACCACGCCGAAATCGGCGGGATGCTCGGGATCGACGTCGGCCATTGGCCGGCGGATTCGCGGCTGGACGGGGCGGACCGCGACTTCCAGGCGCTCCGCCTGGTCTACGAGGCGAGGGTCACGGGCGGGGAGCTCACCCACGAAACGAACGGCACCACCACGCACGCCGCGTGGATTCCGCTGCGGGACGTCGACTCGCTCAACAGGGTGTCCCTGGTGGACGCCGCGCTGCGGCTTTTCTCGGAGCGGCCGGTCAACGGCAAGCTTGAGTCACTGGACTGAGATTCCTGGACTGATTTCCGGGCGCAGCCCAGTTGCCCTAGCCAGCCGGTGCCCCGCTGGCTATTCTGGGGGAGTCCCCGGACCTTTTTGTCCGGCGGCGGCCAGTCCGGCATGAACTTCGTACGGGGGAGGTGGACCTGATGATTGCAGAATCCGTGCGCGCTCCGCGCCTTCTCGAAATCACCTTCATTACTCCTGCCCCTGCTGCTGCCCACTCTTAGCCAGCCCAGCGCGCACAGCGCACTTCTTTGCCGGCCGGCGGCGCTTCGGGGCCAACCCGAGGTTCACAGTGAAAAATTCTTCCGGCACTCGTGCCAACCAGCTTCAAAACCAAACCCCTAACCCGGCCCCTCTCACAAAGACTGATCTCATGAACACCGGGCCCGTGCCCGGCCCAAGCCAGTACGGCTTCACGGAGGCCAAGGCGGAGCACTTCGCGGCCCATCCGGCCGGCGGCGCCGAGGCTGCCGCCCGCGTCGTCCGGGTGGACCGCAACCGGATCGTCGCGGCCACGGCCGGCGGACTGGTGCACCTGCCGTATCCCCCCGGTACCGTGCCGGCCACCGGCGACTGGGTCTGGCTCGGCCGCAACCGGGCGGCGGAACCGGCCGTCGTCGGCGTTCTTCCGCGCACGTCGGAGCTCAGCCGTAAACGTGCGTTCGACCCGTCCACGGAGGGGCAGGTCCTCGCCGCGAACATCGACATGGTGGGCGTGGTTGTTCCCGTGGACCGTCCGCTGAGCCACAACAGGCTCGAACGGACCCTGGTGGCCGTCTGGGATTCCGGCGCCACCCCGTTGGTGATCATCACGAAGGCGGACCTGGCGGACATCGCTGACGACGTCGTCGGGAAGGTGATCCTGCAGGCCGCCGGCGTGGATGTGGTGACCACCTCGGCGGAGCACGGAGACGGCATCGACGAACTGCTCTCCAGGGTGCAGCCGGGGTGGACGCTCGCCCTGCTGGGCCCCTCCGGCGCCGGGAAGTCCACCCTCATCAACGCTCTCGTGGGGCACCACGTCCAGTCCACCGGGGACGTGCGGGCCACCGACGGCAGGGGGCGGCACACCACGACATCGCGGGAGCTGGTGCCGCTGCCCAATGGCGCCGTGCTGATGGACACTCCCGGTGTCCGCGGCTTCGGCCTGTTCGACGCCGAGGACGGCATGGAAGAGATGTTCGGCGACCTGCAGGTGCTCTTTGAGCAGTGCCGCTTCTCCGACTGCGCCCATGACCGGGAACCAGGGTGCGCCGTCCGGGCGGCGCTCGACGACGGATCCCTCAAGGAGCGGCGGTGGGCCAGCTACCTCAAGCTCCAGCGCGAACTCGCCGCCCTGGCACGGCGCCACGACGCTGCGGCGAGAAGGGCGTACCAGCGGGAATGGCACCAGAAGGTGGTGGTGGCCGGGCGCAGCCAGCGGGCCGCCGAACGCTACCGCCATTCGTGAACCGGAGTTTTTGTCCAGATAATGGCCGCTCCGGTGGCATTTGGACCCATTATCTGGACAAAAACTCCTCCACCCATCCGGGCCGGAGACGGCACCGAATCAATCGTGTTTGTGTCCGAATGATTACGGTATCCGTGCCTGCGGCGGTTTTGCTTCAGGCACTGGTTACGCTTGGTCAAGATGCGCTTTACAGCCAAAAACAGCGTGCTTATGATCAATTCGCTTTACCGTCCGATGTTGCCGCCCAACAGTAAGGTAAGCCGGGTATGGCCGAAGCCATGATTGAGTTCCAGAGCGTCACCAAGCAGTACCAGAGCGGGCAACCGGCGGTGGACCAGCTAAGCATGTCCATTGACCGTGGCTCCATCACGGTGTTCGTAGGACCATCAGGCTGCGGCAAGACCACCTCCCTACGCATGATCAACCGGATGGTGGAGCCCACGTCCGGGACCATCACGGTGGGCGGGCGCGACGTCACTTCCGTGCCTGCAGCCGAGCTCCGGCGCTCCATGGGCTACGTGATGCAGTCGTCGGGCCTCATGCCGCACCGCTCCGTCGTGGACAACATCGCCACCGTGCCCCGGCTGAACGGCGTCTCGAAAGCCGACGCCCGCAAGCGCGCGGAGGAACTGCTCGACGTCGTGGGGCTGGCCCCGTCGCTGGGCAAGCGGTACCCGTCGCAGCTCTCGGGCGGCCAGCAGCAGCGCGTCGGCGTGGCCCGGGCGCTCGCCGCCGACCCGCCGGTCCTGCTGATGGACGAGCCCTTCAGCGCCGTGGATCCCGTGGTCCGCGACGAACTCCAGCAGGAACTCCTGCGCCTGCAGCGGGACCTGGCCAAGACCATCGTGTTTGTCACCCACGACATCGACGAGGCCACCGTGCTGGGGGACAAGGTGGCTGTCTTCGCCGTCGGCGGCAAGCTGGCGCAGTACGCCACGCCCGAGGAGATCCTCCGGGCACCGGCCAACGAGTTCGTGGCTTCCTTTGTGGGCCGGGACCGCGGGTTCCGGCACCTCGCGTTCACCACGGCCGACGGCGTCGCGGTCCACCCCGTTGACACGGTCACCCGGGGCGGGGAGGCCGGTTCACATACGGACAGTTGGCGCCTGGTGGTGGATGACCAGCAACGCCCGCTGGGCTGGGAAGGCCCCGGCCTCGACTCCCAGCTCATCCCCGGCGGCTCCCTGTTCCGGCCGGGCGACACCCTGCGGCGCGCCCTGGACGCCGCGCTATCCTCCCCATCGGGGCTCGGCGTCGCGGTGGACGGCGACGGCAAGGTTGCCGGCGTCGTCAAGGGCGCGGAGGTGCTCTCCAGCATCGAGTCCGCACGCCGGACCCGGCAGGGCGCCCGCTGATGGAGTGGTTCCTGGCGAACAGCCCCATGGTCTTTGAACGGGCCGGCCAGCACCTGGTCCTGGCCCTGATTCCGATGGTCCTGGGCCTGGTGATCTCCATTCCACTGGCACAGTTTTCGCGGCGGCACAGCGCACTGCGCCAACTCGTGGCCACCGTGAGCTCCCTGCTCTACACCATTCCGTCGCTGGCGCTGTTCATCATTCTCCCGCCGCTGCTGGGGACCCGGATCCTTGACCCGCTGAATGTCATCGTCGCCCTGACCATCTACGCCGTGGCGCTGCTGGTGCGGGCTGCCATGGACGCCTTCGATTCCGTCGATGACGACCTCCGGCAGGCGGCCGTGGCCATGGGCTACAAGCCGGCCGCCCGGTTCCTGCAGATCGACCTGCCGCTGTCCCTGCCGGTGATGTTCGCCGGCCTCCGCGTGGTGTCGGTAAGCAACATTTCGCTGGTGAGCGTCGCCGCGCTGCTGGGCGTGGGAAACCTGGGGATGCTGTTCACGGACGGGCTGCAGCGGAACTTCGTCACCGAAGTGGTGGTGGGGATTGTCGCCATCCTGCTGCTGGCCGTGGTGATGGACGCGTTGCTGGTGATCCTGGAACGGGTCCTCACACCGTGGACCAGGGCCGGTTCCGTAAAGACAGACGCGCACGCCCGGTCCGGCGCCGAATTCCTCGCTGACGCCAAAGTCCACGCGGGGGCAGGCTCATGAACATCTTCACCGAAACGTTCGCCTGGCTCGCCGATCCATTGCACTGGTCGGGTCCGGGCGGGATCCCCGTCCGCCTGCTCGAACACCTGCAGTACAGCGGCCTGGTCCTGCTCATCGCCGCAGCCATCGCTGTCCCGGTCGGCCTCTATATCGGGCACACCGGAAGGGGCCGCGTGGTGGCCGTGGCCGTAGCCGGAGCCCTCCGGGCGCTGCCCACGCTCGGGCTCCTGGTGCTGTTCGCCCTCGTCGCGGGAAGCGGCCTCATGCCGCCGGTGTGGGCCCTGGTCATTCTTACGGTGCCACCGCTGCTGGCCGGCACCTACGCCGGCATTTCCAGCGTGGACCCAAACGTGGTGGACGCCGCCCGCGCAATGGGCATGAAAGAGCTCCAGGTCCTGTTCGGCGTGGAGGTACCCAACGGGCTTCTGGTGATGTTCGGCGGCATCCGCACCGCCGTGCTGCAGGTGATCGCCACGGTGTCGGTGGTGGCCTACCTTCCGCTGGGCGGCCTGGGGCGCTACCTGTTCGACGGGCTGGTGCTCCAGGACTTCCCACGGATGCTGGCAGGTTCGCTGCTCATCGCGGCGCTGGCGATCGTCGTCGACCTTGTCCTGGCCGCCGTGCAGCGGCTGGTCGTTTCACCGGGACTTTCCGCACGTTCCACAGGCGGCCGCAAGGCCGCCACCGATCTCTCGGCTGCCGCGCCCGCGGCTGCCGCTGTCCAAGGAGGCACCGCATGAAGCACCCCGTCCGCACGACTCTTACCCGCCGTGGCCTGGGCGGCCTCGCCGCCGGTGTCGGCGTCGCCCTCGCCTTGTCCGCCTGCAGCAGCGGCAATCCGCTGTCATCCCCCTCCACGAGTGCAACCGGGGGCGCCACCTCCGGCGGTTCCCTCGTCGTCGGCTCCGCGGACTTCCCGGAGAGCCAGATCATCGCCGAGATCTACGCCGGTGCCCTGAGTGCGGCCGGAGTCACCGCCACCACCAAGCCGAACATCGGCTCGCGGGAGATTTACTTCAAGGCGGTGCAGGACGGGTCAGTGGACGTCGTTCCGGACTACTCCGGCAACCTGCTGTCCCACGTCGACGCGCAGGCTGCGGAGGTCACGCCGGAGGACATCTACAAGGCTCTTCCCGGCAAGCTGCCGCAGGGACTGGCTGTGCTTGAGCCGTCCAAGGCGGAGGACAAGGATGCCATGGTGGTCACGAAGGCCACCGCCGAAAAGTACCAGCTGAAGTCGATCGAGGATCTGGCCAAGGTCTGCAAGGACCTGACCATGGCCGCACCTGCCACGTTTGAAACCCGGTCCTACGGGTTCCCGGGGCTCAAGAAGAACTACAACTGCGAACTCAAGGGGCTGAAGCCCTTTAGCGACGGTGGAGGCAACCTGACGTTGCAGGCGCTCCTGAACGATGAGGTCCAGGTGGCCGACATCTTCACCACCACGCCGTCCATCGCCGACAATGACCTGGTTGTGCTGGAGGACCCGAAGAACAACTTCAAGGCCCAGCAGGTGCTGCCGCTGTACAACGACGCCAAGGTGACGGACAAAGCCAAGGAGGCACTCAACAATGTCTCCAAGACCCTCACCACTGAGGACCTGATCAACCTTAACCGTGCGGTGAGCGGAAGCCAGAAGCAGAACGCCAAGGACGCGGCCGCTGCGTGGCTCAAGGACAAGGGCATCGTCAAGTAGGCCCTGCGGCTGACCAGGAGAGTACGACGGCGGCTGCCGGGTCCGCGGGGACCGGCAGCCGCCGTCGTCGTTAAGCGGGGGACGAACCCAACTGACTGGCGGTTCCGGCAGGTCCGGGCCGTCCGTGTGAGGCACGTCTCCCCGGAAGTACATCCCGCTTGTGGCATATTTGATGAATGGCAGAATTCAAGCAGTCCACCAAGCTTCATAATGTCCTTTACGACATCCGTGGACCGATTCTTCAGGCCGCCCAGCAGATGGAGGCAGAGGGTCACCGCATCCTCAAACTGAACATCGGCAACCCCGCACCCTTCGGGTTTGAAGCGCCGGACGCGATTTTGGTGGACATGATCCGCCACCTGCCCCACGCCCAGGGATACAGCGATTCCCGCGGCATCTTCTCGGCCCGCACCGCCGTCTCGCAGTACTACCAGACCCGCGGCATCCAGAGCATCCACGTGGACGACATCTACCTCGGCAACGGCGTCAGCGAACTCATTACGATGTCGCTGATGGCGCTGCTCGAGGAGGGCGACGAGATCCTGATCCCCACCCCGGACTACCCGCTGTGGACCGCCTCGGTGGCGCTGGCCGGCGGCCGTCCGGTGCACTACCTCTGCGACGAGGAGTCCGGCTGGCAGCCCGACCTGGAGGACCTCGAGGCCAAGATCACGCCCCGCACCAAGGGGATTGTGGTGATCAACCCGAACAACCCCACCGGTGCTGTGTACCCGGAAAGCACGCTGCGCAAGATCGTTGCCCTGGCGGAAAAGCACGGGCTGGTGATCTTCGCCGACGAGATCTACGAGAAGATCCTCTACGAGGACGCCGTGCACGTGAACATGGCGGGGCTTACCGGCGACGACGTGCTGTGCCTGACGTTCAGCGGGCTGTCCAAGGCGTACCGCGTCTGTGGCTACCGCGCGGGATGGATGGCCATCTCCGGGCCCAAGAAGGAGGCCGCCGACTACCTCGAAGGCATCAACCTACTGGCTAACATGCGGCTCTGCGCCAACGTTCCGGCCCAGCACGCCATCCAGACTGCCCTGGGCGGGTACCAGAGCATCAACGACCTCATCCTGCCCGGCGGCCGGCTGCTGGAACAGCGCAACAAGGCGTACGACATGCTTAACGCCATCCCCGGCGTGAGCACCCAACAGGCGCGGGGAGCCCTCTACCTGTTCCCCAAACTGGACCCTGACGTCTACGACATCCGGGATGACGAAAAGTTTGTCCTGGACCTGCTCAAGGAACAGAAGATTCTGGTTTCCCACGGCAGGGCGTTCAACTGGGTCCGGCCCGACCACTTCCGCATGGTGACCCTGCCCAACGTCAAGGACATCGAGGAAGCAGTCGGCCGGATGGGAGACTTCCTCAGCAGGTATCAGGGGAACTAGCCTTTACCCACATACAACTGTGGAAAGAGGACCCGATGGCCGGCGTGGTGGAATTCACGAAGCTTCCCTCCGAAACTCTGAAAGTGGGCAAGGGCTTCAAGCTGGCCGACGTTGACCCTGACGCCACCCACGGTTACCCGGGGAACAAGGCCGACGGCGAAGCGCTCCTCGAGGAGCTGGACGCAAAGCTCGCGGAACTTCAGGAGAAGCTGTTTGCCGAGTCCAAGTTTGGCGGCACCAAGCGCGTCCTCCTGATCCTGCAGGGAATGGACACCGCCGGCAAGGGCGGAATCGTGAAGCACGTGCTGGGCGCCATGGATCCGCAGGGTGTCCAGTTCAAGTCCTTCAAGGCCCCCACGCCCGAGGAACGTGCTTACGACTTTCTGTGGCGCATCGAAAGGGAAGTCCCCGGCGCTGGCATGCTCGGTGTCTTTGACCGGTCCCACTACGAGGACGTCCTGATCCACCGGGTTCACCGCTGGGCTGACCCGAAGGAGCTTGACCGCCGCTACCGTGCGATCAACGAGTTCGAGGCCAGGCAGGTGGCGGTGGGCACGAAGGTGGTCAAGGTCATGCTGCACATCAGCAATGACGAGCAAAAAGAACGGCTGCTGGCCCGGCTGGACAATCCCGCCAAGCACTGGAAGTACAACACAGAGGATCTGAAACAGCGCGCCTTCTGGGACGACTACATGGCCGCCTACCAGGCTGCCTTCGACGAAACCAACTCGGACCATGCGCCCTGGTACGTCGTGCCCGCCAGCAAGAAATGGTACGCGCGCATCGCCGTGCAGCAACTGTTGCTGGAGGGGCTCGGCGAGCTCGACCTGGAGTGGCCCAAGGCCGAGTTCGACGTTGAAGCCGAGCGCCGCCTCGTCGAGCGGTCCTGACCAGGCCGGGCGGTCCTCAGCCGGGCCTCACCCCCGGCTGGATCCCGCTGGCTTCAGCTGTCCTTGCGGGCAGCCGCGAGCCTCTTCCTGGCGCCTTCCAGCCAGTCTTCGCAGCGCCGTGCCAATGCCTCGCCCCGCTCCCAAAGAGCCAGGGAATCCTCAAGACTGGTCCCGCCGGCCTCAAGCTTGGAAACCACGGCTACCAGCTGTTCCCGTGCTTCCTCGTAGCTGAGGCCATCGATGTCCGGAGGAAGCACGGGGCCGGGCTGGGCTGCGGTGCTTGGTTCCGTGCTGTGCGGCTGGTCTGTGCTGATAGTCGGATCTGTCATGGTTCCTGGCCTGTCATGTAGGTGGTGCTGTCATTCGGTGCTGGCGTCATTTGAGGTGCTGGCCCATATGCGTCCCGGCTCATGGGGTGCTGGTTTCACATGCGCCGGGCTTATGGGGCGCCGGTGGATTCCGCGCCGAACCGTCCGCCGGCCACCCTGACCGCGAGCGGTGTTCCGGCAGGGGCCTGGGTCGGTTGGCGGACAACCGCCCCGGCGGAGCCGGAAAGCTGCACCACGGCGTAGCCGCGGTCCAGGGTCTGCTGCGGTGACAATGCCCGGACCTGCGCCTGGAGGTGGACCAGCTGGTCGGAAGCCCTCGTCACGGCTGCACTGATGGCCGCAGTGGACCGGCGGGTCAGCCGTTCCACGTCATCCGCGCGCGCTGTGATCATGCTCTCGGGGGCCGCGAGGACCGGGCGGGACCGGATCGCGGCCAGACGGTCCGTTTCCCGGGCCACCATCATAGTGACGGAGCGCCGCAGCTGGGCTTCAGCCTGCCGGACCCGGGCAAGTTCCTCCGAAACTTCCGGCACGATCCGCTTGGCTGCGTCCGTGGGCGTGGAGGCCCGGAGGTCGGCGACGTCGTCCAGGATGGGCCGGTCCGCCTCATGCCCGATTGCGCTGACCACCGGGGTCACCGTGGCCGCCACGGCGCGGATGAGTTCCTCGCTGCTAAACGGCAGCAGGTCCTCCAGCGCGCCGCCGCCGCGGGCGATCACGATCACGTCCACCTCGGGACGGGCATCGAGTTCGCGCAGCGCCTTGACCATCTGGGATACGGCGGTGTTGCCCTGCACCGCGACCTCGCGGATCTCGAATTCGACTGCCGGCCAGCGCAGGGCAGCGTTGCGCAGGACGTCTTTCTTGGCATCGGAGTCGCGGCCGGTGATGAGCCCGATCCGGTGGGGGAGCAGGGGCAGACGCTTTTTCCGCGACTCGGCGAACAGGCCTTCAGCGGCCAGGGCATGGCGGAGCCGTTCTATCCGTGCGAGGAGATCGCCCAGCCCAACAGGGCGGATGTCCTTCACGGACATGTTCAGGCGCCCGGTCTTCAGCCAGAACTCGGGCTTGAGCAGGGCCACCACCCGGCTCCCGCGCTCAAGCGGCGTCTCCTGACGGTCGAGCAGTTTGGACCAGATGGAAGCGGGCAGGGAGATCTCGGCGTTTACATCCCGGAGGGTGAGGAACGCATTGCCGCCGCGCCGGTTGAGTTCGATGACCTGCCCTTCAACCCAGGCTGCCGGTGCCCGTTCTATATGGGTCTTGAGCTTCTGGGAGAGCAATTGCAGCGGCCAGGGGTTGTCCGGGCTCGTGTCGGCGGCGGTGGCCGGCACTGTGCTGGTGCCGGCTGCAGAGGCCGTGCCGGGTACAGGGACGGTGGCGTTTTCAGCCATGTGCAGCCCCGTTGGCGGCGAATGCCAGTTGCATGGTCGCGGTCCTTTGCCTGTGGATGGTGCGTGCGCGGTGGGTTAATCAACTCTATCCATAGCTGTATCACCGGGCTCGGACATTGTTGATAACCCGGCATTTGCCGGGACCGCTGATGACCCGGCAGACTAGGTGGTCCGCCATTTTTGGTCTCTGGCATCTTTGATCGCCCTACTTTTTCAATAGTGGGATGGCGCGCCTAGGATTGCAGTGACCTGCTGACCAGCCAGGCACCCGACCAGCCGAGAAACCCGACCAGCTAGGAACCCCTTGCGCTCATTTCTTGCGGCTTTGGCCGTCATCCTTGGTCTTCTCCTCTCCTCCGCCGCCGTTCCGGCCATCTGGGTGGACCGCAACATCGTGCAGGAGGATGGCTTCGTAGCCCTGGCGGCACCGCTGGGCAAGGATCCGGATTTCCAGAAGCGCCTGGCGACCGCCGCCGTCAACAGCATTGATACCGGCGGCGCCATCCCGGCGCAGGCGGCCGAACTGGTCCGGCCGGTGCTGGAGAAGGCGGCAACCTCCCTCACCGGCTTGCCCGACTATCCGGCTGCCTGGGAAGAGACGCTGCGAAAAACCCACCGGCTCAACTTCGCCGATCCGGCGTCCCTTCCCCCCGAAGCTGATTCGAGCACCTCGCTGACACTGGATGTGGCCCCGCTCGTCGCCCTCGCGGCCAAGCAGATTTCCAGCCAGGTTGGTGTTCCGCTGGAAGCCCCTGGCCAGACCCTGGTGAGCATCGGCCAGACGAACCAGCGCCAGCTCGTTGAACGTGTTTCGGCTTACTCTCCGCTGGGATACAGCCTGGCCGTCGGTGCCGGGGTGGCGTTCCTGCTAGCGCTCGTGACCGCGCGCAGGCGGTGGAAAGTCCTGGCCGGGATCGGACTGGGCGCACTGGTGCTTTCCGGACTGTGGACGCTGGCGTCCCGCTGGGCCGCCGACGCCGTGATGGGCACCGCGAGCGGAAACGAAATGGCAGACCTGTTCAAGCGGGAGTTCGTTACGGCTTCCGCTGCCGGGTTTGCGTCCTGGACGCTTGCGGCGGCGATCGTCGGTGCGGTCCTGGTGGCGGCAGGCCTGCTGCTCAGGCTGGTCGCCGGTCCAGCCCGCGGACGATGAGCATGCCCGGATGCCTGCGGCCCAGCCGGTAGCATGGAGCAATGACTTCCTCTGCAGTTTCCCTTTCGATGCCCACCGTCCCGCGTCGGCGGCGTTCGCCGGAGGAAGTGCTCGCGGCGGCACCGGTCCCGGGCCCGAAGAGGGTTCTGCTGGCGGCTCCGCGCGGATACTGCGCGGGCGTTGACCGTGCGGTCATCGCCGTCGAAAAGGCCCTGCAGCACTACGGACCGCCCGTTTACGTCCGGAAACAGATCGTCCATAACGTGCACGTGGTCAGCTCCCTTGAGGAGCAGGGCGCCATCTTCGTGGACGAAACTGACGAAGTGCCCGAGGGCGCCCTGGTCATCTTCTCGGCCCACGGCGTGTCCCCGGCCGTGGTCCAGTCCGCAGAGGACCGCGGACTGCGCACCATCGATGCCACCTGCCCCCTCGTGACCAAGGTCCACAAGGAAGCCGTCCGCTTCGCCAAGGACGACTTCGATATCCTCCTGATCGGCCACGACGGCCACGAAGAGGTTGAAGGAACGGCCGGCGAAGCTCCCGAACACATCCAGATCATCAACGGCCCCCATGAGGTGGACAAGGTGACGGTACGGGATCCCGAAAAGGTCATCTGGCTTTCGCAGACCACGCTCAGCGTGGACGAGACCATGGAGACCGTCCGGCTGCTCAAGGACCGGTTCCCCACGCTCCAGGATCCGCCCAGCGACGACATCTGCTATGCAACGACAAACCGTCAGGTGGCCATCAAGAAGATCGCGCCCCAGGCTGATCTGGTGATCGTGGTCGGTTCGGCCAACTCCTCCAACTCCGTCCGACTCGTCGAAGTGGCGCTTGAGTACGGCGCCAAGGCGTCGTACCGGGTTGACTTCGCCAACGAGGTGGACGAGTCCTGGTTCGAGGGTGTTGCCACGGTGGGCGTGACCTCGGGCGCGTCCGTTCCGGAGGTCCTGGTCAAGGACGTGCTCCGCCTCCTGGCCGACTACGGATACGACGCCGTCGAGGAAATTGTGACTGCGGAGGAGGACCTGCTCTTCTCCCTGCCGAAGGAGCTCCGCGCCACGCTCAAGGAAGCGGGGGACGTGTCCCGCGCCCTCGGCGGACGCCGCTCGCGCTAGCAGGAGCACGCGAGCCGGCGTCCATCCTGCGGCTTCTTAAGCGGCATCCTCTTCCTGCACGGTCGAGCGCAGTTCGTTGGCTTCCGGTTCGGTCGCTGCAAGCTCCGTGGCATGCAGTTCATCGTGCTGCCGCGATTCGCCCTGAAGTTCCGGGGCTGCGAGGGACCGCGGTGTCGCCTGCACAGCCGGAGGCGTGACCAGTCCGCTGGTGTCCAGCGCGTTCAGTTTCCGGGCTGTGGGAAGCACCCGTGCCTCAAGCGTGCCGACCATCGCGTTGTAGCGGTCCACCGAGCTTTTCAGCGAGGACCCCAGCTTGCCCACGTTGTCCCCGAGCGTGCCCATCCGCTCGTACAGCTGCCGGGCAAGTTCGAAGAGCTCCCGAGCACTGTCCGTGAGAACGTCCTGGCGCCAGGTGAACGCCACGGATTTGAGCACCGCAAGCAGCGTGCCCGGGGAGGCCAGCACCACATTCCGGGACAGGGCGTGATCCAGGAGCGCGGGATCGGCGGAGAGAGCGGCGGCGAGGATGGACTCGGCCGGAACAAAACAGATCACCAGCTCCGGCGAGTTCCCCGAAATGTCCCAGTACTTCTTGGTGCTGAGGGCGTCCACGTGGGACTTCAGCGCCTTGGCGTGCGCGGCCAGGAGGTTTTGCTGCGCGGCCTGGCTGAGCCCGGGCTTGTCGCCGGCCGACTGCCCCAGCTCCTGCGCCTCAAGATAGGCGGACAGGGGGACCTTCGCGTCGACAACGAGCTGCTTGTCGCCCGGCAGCTGGACCACAAGGTCCGGGCGGACGGCGGCCTCGGCGCCTGACGTGCCGTGCTGCTGCTCATGGAAATCGACATGCCGCATCATGCCGGCCGCCTCCACAACACGGCGCAGCTGCACTTCGCCCCACTGGCCGCGCGCGCTGTTCGACCGGAGCGCCGACTCAAGGGCATGCGTGGACCGCATCAGCTGCTCGTCCGTGAGACGGGCTTCCTGCAGCTGCTGGGCCAGCTGCCCGTACTGTTCGAGCCGGTCCCGTTCCAGCAGGGATACCTGCTGCTGCACCGCCGTCAGCTTCTCAGCCACCGGCGCCAGGGCCCGCAGCACGCTTCCATCCTGATCACGCGACATGCCCAGCTCCCGGTTCTGGGCCGACAGGAGCCTCCGCTCGGCATCCGCGGCAGCAAACTGGGCGCTGACTTCCGAAAGACGCGCCGAAACGCCGTCGAAATCCGCTTCCACGGCGGCGCTCCGCCGGCGCAACACCACGTATACCGCGCCGGCGCCGGACACGGCGCCCAGCAACAGCATCAAAAGGGCCAGAATGACTGCAAAAGGTTCCATGCCTTCACTGTGGCACGGGGCTGTGACATTTATCGGAAAGGCAACAGCCCGGCACGGGATGCGGGGGCCGAACGGGTAGAATCAATGTCCGTGGCTCTTACTATTGGCATCGTCGGACTGCCCAACGTCGGCAAATCAACTCTTTTCAACGCACTGACCCGCAACCAGGTCCTGGCCGCGAACTACCCGTTCGCCACCATCGAACCCAATGTCGGCGTCGTGAACCTGCCCGACCCCAGGCTCCAGCAGCTCGCCGGGATCTTCGGTTCGCAGCGAGTACTGCCCGCGGCCGTCTCCTTCGTCGACATCGCAGGCATCGTCAAGGGCGCCTCCGAAGGGGAAGGCCTGGGCAACCAGTTCCTCGCCAACATCCGTGAGGCGGAAGCCATCGCCGAGGTGGTGCGCGTCTTCGACGACCCCGACGTCATCCACGTCGACGGCAAGGTTGACCCCCGCTCCGACATGGAAACCATCAACACCGAGCTGATCCTCGCCGATCTGCAGACCATCGAGAAGGCCATTCCCCGGATCGAAAAAGAGGTCAAGATCAAGAAGCGGGAGGCCGCGGAGCTCGCTGCCATCAAGGCCGCGCAGGTAGTTCTGGAGCGCGGTGACACGATCTACTCCTCCGTCAAGAGCGACAAGCTGGAGATGGAGCACCTCAAGGAGCTCAGCCTTCTGACGGCCAAGCCCTTCATTTACGTCTTCAACGCGGACGAAGGGATTCTCGGCAGCGAGGAGAAGCAGGCCGAGCTGCGCGCAATGGTTGCGCCGGCCGACTGCATCTTCCTTGACGCCAAGCTCGAGTCCGACCTCGTGGAACTGGACGAGGCCGAGGCGCGGGAAATGCTCGAAATGAACGGGCAGGATGAATCCGGGCTGGACCAGCTGGCCCGCGTCGGGTTCCACACGCTGGGGCTGCAGACCTACCTCACGGCCGGGCCGAAAGAGGCTCGCGCATGGACCATTCACCAGGGCGACACCGCCCCGCAGGCAGCCGGCGTCATCCACACGGACTTCCAGCGCGGCTTCATCAAGGCGGAGGTTGTCTCCTTCGAGGACCTCATCGACGCCGGTTCCATGGCGGAGGCCAAATCGCGCGGCAAGGTCCGCATTGAAGGCAAGGAATACGTCATGTCCGACGGCGACGTGGTGGAGTTCCGCTTCAACGTGTGAGCTTGCGCTGAGCTACTCAGTGATTGAGTATTAACGGCAAAAAGCCCCGGTCCTTTGGACCGGGGCTTTTTCTGTGATTGGCTCCTCTACCCTCCGTGCAACATGGCGTCAAGGAAAAAGGGCGCGAACTTTTCGCACGGCAACAGCTTGGTTGCATCTCGATAACAACCTTTACTGAGGGACAACTTTCGGACCGCAGGTGGCGGGTTCGGGTCTAGGCTACTTGTCATGTGAGACTCGCCACATCTCACTGGGGGGATGTAGCGGGTCTGGCCAGCGCCCACAGCGAAGGTCTTTTCCACACTCACAGAAACATAGGAGGCGGAATGCGATTCAGTCGTATTTCCAAAGCAGTAGGCGTTGCAGCCGCGGCTGCACTGGCGCTCAGCGCCTGCGCGAGCACCAATGGCGGGACAACCCCGTCCAGTAATGCGGCCGGCAAACAGGGGGGAACAGCCACTGTCGTTGAGGTCAACGCGTTCAACACCTTCAACCCCAACACGGCCGACGGCAACACTGACATCAACTCGAAGGTCAGCTACGCCACACACTCCGGGTTCTACTACATCGACAACCAGCTGAACATCGTCCACAACGACAAGTTCGGCAAGATGGAAAAGACATCTGACGATCCGCTGACCGTCAAGTACACCATCAATGAAGGCGTGAAGTGGTCGGACGGCACGCCCGTTACCGCAGCGGACCTGCTCCTGCAGTGGGCAGCCTTCTCCGGGTACTACAACGATGCCGACGCCGAGGGCAAAGCGGGAACGTCCTACTTCTCCTACGCCGGCGACCCCACGGGTCTGGCGCTCACCGATTTCCCCGAAATCGGCGACAGCAACCGCTCCATGACCATCAAGTACTCCAAGCCGTTCGCTGACTGGGAGATCGCGCTGGGCGGACCGGGCATTGACATTCCGGCCCACGTCCTGGCAAAGAAAGCCGGCCTGGCCGACACGCAGGCCTTCATCGACCACCTCAAGGGCCTGCCCCGCGGCGACGCCAAGGCGCCCAAGAGCGCCGATGCCAAGCTCAAGGCCATGTCCGACATGTGGAACACCGGCTTCGACTCCAAGACCCTGCCGAGCGATCCGAGCCTGTTCCTCTCCAACGGCCCGTTCGTTGTCCAGAGCATCAACCAGGATCAGTCCCTGACCATGGTCCGCAACAAGGACTACAACTGGGGCCCCGAAGCCAAGCTGGACGAGATCACCGTCCGCTACATCGGTTCCTCCCCGGCCCAGGTGCAGGCGCTGAAGAACGGCGAAGCTGACATCATCGCGCCGCAGGCGTCGGCTGACACCCTGGAACAGCTCAAGGCCCTCGAGAGCCAAGGCGTGACGGTGGAGCAGGGCAACCAGCTCTCCTACGACCACATCGACCTGAACTACTCGGGTCCGTTGGCGGACAAAAACGTTCGTGAGGCGTTTATCAAGACGGTTCCGCGCAAGGACATTGTGGACAAGATCATCAAGAAGCTCGATCCGGAGGCAAAGCCCCTGGACTCCCAGTTGTTCGTTCCCGCGCAGCCGGCTTATGACGCTTCCGTGCAGGCCAACGGCTCCTCGGCCTACCAGGACGCGGATGTTGACGGTGCGAAGAAGCTCCTGAATGGTGCGACCCCTGAGATCCGCATCATGTACAACAAGGACAACCCGAACCGTGTGGACGCGTTCTCGCTCATCCGCGAGTCCGCAACCAAGGCTGGCTTCAAGATCGTCGACGGCGGACTTGGTGCCTCTGACTGGGGCAAGGCCCTCGGCAAGGGCGGTTACGATGCCACGATCTTCGGCTGGATTAACCCGGGCGTCGGAGTCTCCGGCGTGCCGCAGATCTTCCGCACCGGCAACGGTTCCAACTTCAACAAGTTCAGCGACCCGGAAGCCGACAAGCTGATGGACGAACTCATTGTGACGACCGACCGCAGCAAGCAGGACGACCTCATCAAGCAGATCGACAAGAAGATCTGGGACTCGGCCTACGGCCTCCCGCTGTTCCAGTCCGTTGGTGTTGACGCCTACAGTGACCGCATCACCGGCGTGAAGTTCATGCCGAACCAGACGGGCGTCTGGTGGAACTTCTGGGAGTGGGCCGAGAAGTAAGCCCGTGCCACGAAGTACAACAAGCTAGTTGAGGCGCCGGGACCATGCACCACGGTCCCGGCGCCTTGCAGCGCCATCTCCCGGCAGTGCCTGTGTTGGCAGCACAAGCAGTAAGGCACCGCCAAACCTGCGACCGGTCCGGGCAATCCCTGGGCCCGAATCCTGAGGTTCTATCACAATGGTGACCTACATAGTCCGGCGCCTAGTCACCGCCGCACTCATCCTCTTGGGCGCATCCTTCCTGGTGTATCTGCTGACCGCGGCATCAGGTGATCCGCTCGCGGAATTCCGCCCCAGCAGTGCGCCGAACAAGCAACAGCTCATGGACTCGAGATCCGCGCTGTTGGACCTCGATACGCCTGCCCCAGTGCGGTACTTCAAATGGCTTGGCGGCGCGGCCCAGTGCCTCGTGCCTTTTGCGGGCTCCTGCAATCTCGGCAAAAACATTGCCGGGCAGCCCATCACGGACGCCCTGGGCCATGCACTCATTCAGACACTGACACTCGTCACCGGTGCCACCATCCTGGCCATCCTGGTCGGCATCACCCTGGGCATCATCACCGCCCTGCGCCAGTACAGCACACTGGATTACGGCGTGACCTTCATGGCCTTCCTGTTCTTCTCCTTGCCGATCTTCTGGGTCGCCGTCCTGCTCAAGGAATTCGGCGCCATCGGCTTCAACAACTTCCTCCGGAATCCGGAGATTCCGCTGCCTGTCTCGCTTGGGATCGGTGTTGTCCTCGGCGCAGTGGCCGTGGTCGTGGCAGGCGGCGATATGCGGCGCAGGGTAGTAACCGGCGGCATCGTCTTTGCCGTCGTCGCCGCCGTCCTCGTCTACTTCTCCGTGACCCAGTGGTTCAAGACCCCCGGACTGGGGCCGGTGGTCATCGCCATCGCCGGCGTGGGCATCGCCTTTGCCGTGACCCTGCTGACTGCCGGCCTGCGGAACCGCAAAGCGCTGCAGTCCGCCCTGATTGCCGCGGGCGTGGGAGTGCTGCTCTACTTCTTTATCCAGCCGCTGCTGAACCAGGCCACATTCCTGATGATCGTGCTGCTGGCCATCGCGGCAGTACTGGTCGGCCTGGTCATTGGCTACTTCATGGGCGGTTACGATCGGGGACAGTCCATGCGGGCGGCGGCCATCACGTCGTTCCTCGTGGGCTTCCTCATGCTGCTGGACCGCTTCCTGCAGGCCTGGCCCGCCTACTTCAACAACAGCAGGGTGCGGGGACGGCCGATCGCAACCATCGGCGCCGGTACGCCCAACATCGAAGGTGATTTCTGGATCCTTGGACTGGATTCCTTCACCCACCTCGTACTCCCCACCACGGCGCTCGTCCTCATCTCCCTCGCCGGATACACGCGGTTCACCCGGGCCTCCATGCTGGAAATCATGAACATGGACTACATCCGGACGGCACGGGCCAAGGGCCTTTCGGAACGGGCAGTGGTGATGCGGCACGCGTTCCGGAACGCGCTCATTCCGGTGGCCACCATCGTGGCCTTCGACATCGGCGGTCTTATCGGCGGTGCCGTCATCACCGAAACGGTCTTTTCCGTCAGGGGCATGGGCTTCCTGTTCCTGGATGGCATTCTGCACGTTGACCCCAATCCGGTCATGGGCGTCTTTCTCTGCGTCGCCATCACGGCCATGGCGTTCAACCTCATCGCGGACCTCGCCTACTCCGCACTGGATCCACGAGTAAGGGTGAAAGCATGAGCCAGCCCAGTCAGCAGGATGAAATCATGGCGGAGCAGGCCGGCCTGCGGCAGGAAGCTGCCGGCATCGAGCCCGTTTCCGAAGCCCGGGGCCTGAGCCAAGGCCAGATTGTCCGCAAGCGGTTTCTTGGCCACTCCGGCGCCATTGTCGGCCTCGCTGTCTTCGCCATCATCTTCGTCATGGCCTTCACGTCCGTGGGCTACGCCGGGATCCCCGGATGGTGGAAGTACACCCATGAAGCCGTCTCGCCACTGGTCAACGACGGCGCTCCCACCGCTTCGCTGTGGCCGCTGGCCTGGGGCGAGCACCCCTTCGGCCAGGACCGGATCGGGCGCGACCTCTTCGCCATGACCATGCGCGGCGCCCAGCAGTCCATCACGATCATGGTGGTCATCGGCCTTATCGCCGGCCTGATCGGTGTGGTCGTCGGGGCGCTGTCCGGCTACTTCCGCGGCTGGATGGAAGCTGTCCTGATGAGGCTCACCGACGTCATCATCATCGTCCCGGCGCTGCTCCTCGCCGCCGTCATGGCTCAGCTGGCAGGCCGCCGGGATGAGGGCAGCTGGTTTGCAGCCTTCGCCAGCAGCAACGGTGTCCTCGCCCTCGGCATCTTCCTGGGACTGATCAGCTGGGTGGGGCTGGCGCGACTCATGCGCGGCGAGTTCCTCTCCCTGCGGGAGCGCGAGTTCGTCGACGCGGCGCGGATTTCCGGGGCCAGCAACGCCCGGATCATCTTCAAGCACATCCTGCCCAACGCGGTGGGCGTGCTGATCGTCAACGTCACCCTCACCATGTCGGCGGCGATCCTTACCGAAACCGCCCTTAGCTACCTCGGCGTCGGCGTCAAGTCCCCGGACACCTCGCTCGGGCTGCTCATCTCCCAGAACCAGGAAGCCTTCGCCACCCGCCCCTGGCTGTTCTGGTTCCCAGGCCTGTTCATCGTCCTCATCTGCCTCAGCATCAACTTCATCGGCGATGGCCTGCGGGACGCCTTTGACCCGCGGCAAAAGAAGTTCAACGCCAAGAAGGCCAGCGACTCCGGGGCAACAGTTCCGGAGGCGACGCCCGTGGCGGCCCTGGACAGCAGGGCAGATGACGGCCGGACCTCCGGCGGGGACAGGGGAGCCTGAGGTGCTGCTGCGACGCCGCGGGCGGCCGCAGCGTGCTTCCTGCCTACAGGACGGCCACGCTCCAGTAGCTAAGCCCGAGAAGGATCAGGGTCGCCGCAGCCTCGCGCCAGCGGAAGTTGACGTTGACCGGAGTGGTCTCGGCTGCTCCGGCATCAAGCAGCCCGCCTTCGACCAGTTGTTGCCAGCGTGCACGGACCAGCTGCGCGGCCTGCCCCGAGTCGGTGCTCTTCAGGTCGCCGGGGCGGACGGAGTTCCCCGGCCCGTACGTGCTGTCCGGCAGTCCGCGGAGGTCCTCGGGGCGGGCGTTGCGTCCGCCCCAGATGCCGGGGGCGGGAGCTGCCCAGGCCCCGTAGCTGCGGCCGGGCGTGACGAGGGTCAGCGCGTAGCGGGTGTCCACCTGCACCAGTGCAGCCCATGGCACCGTGATGGCACGGAACGGATTCTCAATGGTGACCCCGGCGTCGTGCACAATCACCGCGGGACGCCAGAACAGCAGCCAGCCCAGGTAGGCGATGAGCAGCAGCGGCCCGGCACCGGCCAGGGCGGGGACTCCGCCCGCCACAACAAGTCCGGCCAGCCCCGCGGCCGCCACGAACCACGAAAATCCGGCAAACCATTTGTTGGTGCGCGCTTTGAAGATTGCAGCGTTTCCGGCATGCGGCACAGTGCTCATGCCCCCAATAATTCAGTATTCCCGGCCGCAGCACTAATCTCAGCTGCTCCGCTGGCCCGGGTGGAAGGAAAACCCCAACATGTCTGACCACATCAGCCCTGGCCGTCCGTCGTCGGACCCTCTGGAGCCAGACCCCATTGAGCCCGGCGCCGGACGGCGGAGGGCAGACGGGAAGGGTTCCGTCGTCCTTGAAGTGCGCGACCTCAGCGTCGACTTCGGCGTCGAAAAGAAGTGGGTGCCGGCCGCCGTCGGCCTCAACTATGAGGTCCGCGCCGGCGAGGTCCTGGCCATCGTGGGCGAGTCCGGCTCGGGCAAGAGCGCCAGTTCCATGGCGCTGCTCGGCCTGCTGCCCAGCAACAGCCGGGTGTCCGGGAGTGTCAGGCTCTCCGGCAAGGAGCTGCTGGGCACGGATGCGGCCAATATCCGCAGCGTCCGGGGCAAGGATGTGGCCGTCATCTTCCAGGAGCCCATGACGGCGCTGAACCCGGTGTACACGGTGGGCGCGCAGATCGTCGAGACTGTGCGCCTTCACAACGAAGTCTCACCGGACCAGGCCAAGGAGCGCGCACTGCGGATGCTGGAGCTGGTGGAGCTGCCGGACCCGGTGAAGGCGTTCAAGTCCTATCCGCACCAGCTCTCCGGCGGCCAGCGCCAGCGCGCCATGATTGCCCAGTCGCTGTCCTGCGATCCCAAACTGCTCATCGCTGACGAGCCCACCACCGCCCTGGACGTCACCGTGCAGGCCGAGATCCTGGACCTGATGAGGAACCTGCGCAACAAGCTGGACAGCGCCATCGTCCTGATCACCCACGACATGGGCGTCGTGGCCGACCTGGCCGACCGGATCGCCGTCATGCGCAAGGGCCTGATCGTGGAGACCGGCACCGCCCAGCAGATCTTCCACAACCCCCAACACCCGTACACGCAGGCGCTGCTGGCGGCCGTGCCGCACCTCGGACAGGGCGGAACGGACGCCGCGCCGGAGGTGGACGTGACAGCAGCGCTGGCCGCTGCCACCCACGCAGAGCTCGACTCCGTGGACCACGATGAACTGGTCCGCCGCGAGCGGGAGAACGCGGCGGCCCTGGCAGCCGCCGAATCCAGGGGACCCGTGGGCGAACCGGTCCTGGAGCTGACCGACGTCGCCATCGAGTACCCGAAGCAGGGCCGTGTGCCGGCCTTCCGCGCCGTCGAGGGGGCCAACCTGACCATCCATCCCGGGCAGGTGGTGGGCCTCGTGGGGGAGTCCGGGTCGGGCAAGACCACCATCGGGCGCGCCGCCGTCGGACTGCTGCCGGTGGCGGCCGGAACGATGCGCGTGGTGGGTGAGGACATTTCCGCCGCGAAAAAGAACGGCAAGCAGTTGCACCAGGTGCGGCGCCACATCGGCATGGTGTTCCAGGACCCGTCCTCGTCCCTGAACCCACGCCTGCCCATCGGCGAAAGCATCGGTGAGCCGATGTACCTTGCCGGCGTGGCGAAGGGCGCCGACCTGCAAAAGCGCATCGAGGCCCTGCTGGACCAGGTGGAGCTGCCGCGGAACTACCGGAACAGGTACCCGCACGAGCTGTCCGGCGGGCAGAAGCAGCGCGTCGGCATTGCCCGGGCACTCTCGCTCAAGCCCAAGCTGATGGTGGCTGACGAGCCGACGTCTGCACTCGACGTGTCAGTGCAGGCCAAGGTCCTGGAGCTGTTCCAGAACCTCCAGCGCGAGCTCGGTTTCGCCTGCCTGTTCGTCACCCACGACCTCGCCGTCGTGGACGTGCTGGCAGACCGCATCTGCGTCATGCAGCGCGGACGCATCGTGGAGCAGGGCTCCCGCGACCAGATCCTGCGGAACCCGCAGGAGGCCTACACACAGCGGCTGCTCGCCGCCGTGCCGCTGCCGGATCCGGAAAAGCAGCGCGAACGCCGGGAACTGCGGGCACAGCTGCTGGCCACCGGGACGGAGTAGTCGAGCGTCAAGCAATAGCAAGGGAGCCGGTGGCCGCCATGAGGCGGCCACCGGCTCCCTTGCTATTTCGCTTAAGAACGGCCCTAGGAAAGACCCAGCCCCAGCTTCGCGAGCCTGTCACCCAGCAGCGTACCCAAAGCATGGTGCCCCTCGCCGGTCATGTGGACACTGTCCTTGAGCTGCGACTCCAGGCCGTAGCGGGTGAGCCAGTCCCCGACACTGACGAACGGAATTCCGTGGTCAGCGGCGACCGTCCCCAGCAGGGCGTCAACCTCGGCGCGCCGGGCGCCGCCGTGGTCCGCTCCCTTGCCCAGCGTTCCCACCATGGCCAGCTTCGCGCCAGGGTACCGCTGCTTGATCGTCGTAATAAGCCGGTCTGCGTTGGCCAGGATCTGCTCGTTGCTGGCCCCTTGCTTCGCGTCGTTTCCGCCGCCCTCGATGACCACCAGCGGGGGGAAACCATAGGGGAGGTGCCAGTCACCGCGCTGCAGCGCATCGACGTAGTTGCCGGTGGTGCCGTTGGAGGCGACGAAGCCGGTGCCGCCCTTGCCGCAGAAGAAGACGTCGTAGCCCAGCCCCGACAGGGCCCGGCGCGGCCAGCTGGCCTGCGGCTCGGACTGCGAGTCGCCGATCAGCAGCGCGGTGTGGGCAATGTTGCCCACGATGACCTCGTCCCGCCCGTTGGCCGGATTGCGGTACAGCGCCCCGGCCGGAAGGCTGGCGGGGTCGACGGCGGCCCCCAGATCGCTCACGACCGCCGAACCGGCGGCCACTGCCTCACCGGGGGCAGCCACCGGGGCGGCGGCACGAGGCGCCGCCGATCCGGCACCGGACGCCGGTTCCATGGCTGCGCCGCAGCCGGTCAAAAACACGCTGGCGGCAATGACCGGACCAATCAGGAGGGCCCGCGTCGAGGCTTGTAACATCCGTGGACTCCTGGCCTGTTCGTAAGTGGTCTAGCAATAGTGGTGGATCACTTTTGGAAAAGCCAGTGATTTTGCTCACATGACGCGCCGCTGGATTCACGATTTGGTAACGGGGCCGGTGCGTGTGCCAGCGGCCGTTTTAGGCCAATAAATGGCTCAGCGTTTAGACTGGAGGTAGGTGCCCTGTGTTAAGGGTCTGATCCGTCGTGCGTTCCGGTTGGAAATGTCGCGATACAACAGCTGACTTCACCACTGAATCGAGCAATAACGCATGTCTGAAACCACCACCAACACCGCGGTAGCAACTGCAGTTCGCAGTGACCTGCGCAACGTCGCGATTGTGGCCCACGTTGACCACGGCAAGACCACCCTTGTGGACGCCATGCTCAAGCAGACCAACTCCTTTGCCGAGCACAACCACCTCGAAGACCGCGTCATGGACTCCGGTGACCTGGAGCGCGAAAAGGGCATCACCATCCTGGCCAAGAACACCACGGTGGCCTACAACGGACCGTCCTCCAACGGCGAAACCATCACCATCAACGTCATCGACACCCCCGGCCACGCCGACTTCGGCGGCGAAGTGGAGCGCGGACTGTCCATGGTGGACGGCGTTGTTCTTCTCGTGGATGCCTCTGAGGGCCCGCTGCCCCAGACCCGCTTCGTCCTCCGCAAGGCCCTCGCCGCGCACCTGCCGGTGATCCTCCTGGTCAACAAGACCGACCGCCCGGACGCCCGCATCGAAGAGGTCGTCCACGAGTCCATGGACCTGCTCCTGGGCCTGGCCTCCGACCTTGCCGATGAGGTTCCGGACCTTGACCTGGACAAGATCCTCAACGTCCCGGTGGTTTACGCCGCCGCGAAGGTAGGCCGCGCATCCCTCGAGCAGCCGGCCGACGGCACTGCCCCGGAGAACGAGGACCTCGAGCCGCTCTTCAGCGCGATCATCGAGCACATCCCCGCCCCGACCTACAACCCGGACGGTGTCCTGCAGGCGCACGTCACCAACCTGGACGCCTCCCCGTTCCTGGGCCGCCTCGCCCTGCTGCGCATCTACAACGGCACCCTCCGCAAGGGCCAGCAGGTTGCCTGGGCCCGCGCCAACGGTGAGCTGAAGACCGTCAAGATCACTGAACTCCTCGCCACCAAGGCGCTCGAGCGCGTTCCGGCCGAGTCGGCCGGCCCGGGCGAGATCGTCGCCGTCGCCGGCATCGAGGAGATCACCATCGGTGAGACCCTGACCGACGTCGAGAACCCGCAGCCGCTGCCCCTGATCACCGTTGACGATCCCGCGATCTCGATGACCATCGGTATCAACACCTCCCCGCTGGCCGGCAAGGTCAAGGGTGCCAAGGTCACGGCCCGCCAGGTGAAGGACCGCCTGGACAAGGAACTGATCGGTAACGTCTCCATCAAGGTTCTCCCCACCGAGCGCCCGGATGCCTGGGAAGTCCAGGGCCGCGGCGAGCTCGCGCTGGCCATCCTCGTGGAGCAGATGCGCCGCGAAGGCTTCGAGCTCACCGTCGGCAAGCCGCAGGTTGTCACCCGGACGATCGACGGCAAGATCCACGAGCCGATGGAACACATGACTATCGACGTACCGGAAGAGTACCTCGGCGCCGTCACCCAGCTGATGGCCGCCCGCAAGGGCCGCATGACCAACATGGCGAACCACGGCACCGGCTGGTGCCGCATGGAGTTCATCGTTCCCGCCCGTGGCCTGATCGGCTTCCGCACCAAGTTCCTCACGGACACCCGCGGCGCCGGCATCGCAGCTTCCATCTCCGAGGGCTACGAGCCCTGGGCCGGCCCGATTGAATACCGCACCAACGGTTCCATGGTGGCCGACCGTGCAGGCGTCGTGACCCCGTTCGCCATGATCAACCTGCAGGAGCGCGGCTCCTTCTTCGTCAAGCCCACCTCCGAGGTGTACGAAGGCATGATCGTCGGCGAGAACTCCCGCGCCGATGACATGGACGTGAACATCACGAAGGAAAAGAAGCTCACCAACATGCGTGCGGCTTCCTCGGACACCTTCGAGAACCTGACGCCGCCGCGTGACCTGACCCTCGAAGAGTCCCTCGAGTTCGCCCGCGAGGACGAGTGTGTTGAGGTTACCCCGGACGCCATCCGCATCCGCAAGGTCATCCTTGACACCAACGAGCGTGCCAAGGCCAACCGCGCCCGCGCGAAGGCATAACGGCACCCTCCCGCAGGGAACTGAAATCGTGAACAGAAGAGCTGCCGGCATGGCAGGCGGCCTGGCCGCCGCCGTGCCGGCAGCTCTTTTTGCAGCCCTCGCCGGAACCGCGCTGCACGGCCAGGAGTTTGGCGCCGCCGGTTCCGCTCTGCCGGTGGGTGCCGTGGCGGCGCTGCTGCTCCTGGCATCGCTTCAGCTGTTCCTCGGGGCGGTGTTCCGGACGCTGATTCCGACGGCGGTGTGCGGCGCGGTTTGTTATGCCCTGGCCGGCTGGTGGTCCGGGATGGAGCCGGGCAAGCGGCTCATCGCCGGTGACCTGGCCGGGGGAATCTGGGTCTACGGGATCGTGGTGGTTACCGTCGCGATGCTGGCCTGGTGCCGGCGGTACAGCCGCTCGTCAGCCCGCCGGCGGCAGCGCGGCTAATCTGCGGCCGGGTCCCGGTGGTGGGCAATCATAAGTGAGGTGGCCTCGCCGTCGTCGTCTGCGAGAAGTGCCATGTACTCCTCCATGACGGTGCGGAGCTTGGCCAGCATTTCCTCCCGCCTGGCGGTGTTGAACTTCACCCCGAGGCGCCAAACCTCGATGTCCTCGGGCGGAAGGTCGCGGGTTTCCAGCAGGAACGTCTCGATGAGGATGGGCGCAACGTTGTCCACGGGAGTGCTCCACGATTTGCGGCTGGCGATGTAGGGCACCTCGGTGGCTCCCCGGCGCCCCTTCCTGCGCTCCTCCGCCACCAGGAATCCGGTCCGCACCAGGGTGCGGACGTGGTGGAGGCTGGACGCGGGATTGAGGCCGAGCAGCTCGGCGATCTCCTTGTTGGTACGCGACTGGTGCAGGCATAGACGAAGAATCCTCAGCCGTAGCGGAGAACTTAGGGCGCGGCCCTTTGCCACCAGGTCTGCATCATCGCTTTCCGGCGGGGGTGTCATAGACGCCAGTGTAACCAGCAATCAACGATTGACATATGCCAATCACTGCCCGGACTGAAGCCGTTCCTGTACCGCCGGAATGAACTTTTTCGGCACACTGATCTTCACGCTGACGCCGCTGCTGGTGCTGCGCAATCTCGGGCTGGGGCCGCAGGGCATGGGCCTGATCATGACCGTTGGCGCGGCCGGCGGAGTGCGGGACGTCAGTCCGCGGCAGGCGGCGTCAGCCGTGAACCACGCCGCGGAGGTGCTGGCGGCACCTGTTTGGCGGCCACCACGCTGTCAAGGGAAATGCCGACGTCGGACTTCCGGGTCCGTACGGTGCACTCACTTTCGCCGCACTCCAGGAGGTCTCCCAGGGCATCCGTAAAGCCGCCGTCGATCCTGTACCGCACCACCACGCGCGTTCCGGCCGGGGCCGTGGCCAGGAACTGCCGGGGCGTTGGTGTTGTCAGACTCACCGGTCCATCGTATGACGCGTCCGGAGTGTGACGCGCCCGCTTCGTTCGCGGGCAGGGCCTGGGAGATAATAGGCTCTGAAGTGGACAGCCCGGCATGCAGGCCGGATGCAGCAACCGGCCAGTCGCCGGGAATCAACGTGGAGAGGCAAGGGACGTGACGTACGTAATCGCGCAGCCGTGTGTAGATGTTAAGGACAAGGCATGCATTGAGGAGTGCCCCGTCGATTGCATCTACGAAGGCGATCGCTCCCTCTATATCCATCCCGATGAGTGCGTCGACTGCGGTGCATGCGAGCCCGTCTGCCCGGTGGAAGCCATCTACTACGAGGATGACACCCCCGAGGAATGGGCAGACTACTACAAGGCGAATGTCGAGTTCTTTGACGACCTCGGCTCCCCGGGCGGCGCCGCCAAGGTGGGCAATACCGGCAAGGACCACCCGATGATTGCAGCGCTCCCGCCGCAGAACCAGGACCACTGAGGCGGACCCCTTCGTGACTACAGCTGTGCGCAGTTTCGGCCTTAGCCTGCCCGACTACCCGTGGGAAGCGATGGCGCCGTACCTCGCCAAAGCGGCTGAACACCCCGGCGGTGCGGTCAACCTGTCCATCGGCACGCCCGTGGACCCGACGCCGCCGGTCATCCAGGACGCCCTGAAGGCGGCCGCGGATGCGCCCGGTTACCCCACCGTGCACGGCACGCCCGCGCTCCGGGAGGCCATTGCCGCGTGGTTCGCCCGCCGCCGCGGCGTCGAGGGGCTGGACCCCCGCGCCGTCATGCCGACCGTAGGCTCCAAGGAACTCGTGGCGTGGCTGCCGTTCCTGCTGGGCCTCAAGCCGGGAGACGTCGTCGTCCGGCCCACGGTCGCCTACCCCACCTACGACATCGGGGCCACGTTCGCCGGGGCCACGGCGGTTGCGGCTGATGACCTCGACGAACTGGACGCGGCCACCCGGGCGAAGGTCCGGCTGGTGTGGGTCAACTCCCCGGGCAACCCCACCGGCAGCGTCCGGGACGCCGCGTCGCTGAAGAAGATCGTGGACCAGGCCCGCGAAATCGGCGCTTTGGTGGCATCCGATGAGTGCTACGCCGAGCTTGGCTGGGGCGAGTGGGACCTGCAGCGCGGGGGACAGGCTGTTCCGAGCATCCTGGATCCGCGCGTCGCAGGCGCGTCCCACGACGGGCTCCTCGCCGTGTACTCGCTGAGCAAGCAGTCCAACCTGGCCGGCTACCGGGCCGCCTTCGTCGCCGGTGATGCGGCCCTCATGGCCAACCTCGTCAACAGCCGCAAGCACGCCGGCATGATCGTGCCGTACCCGGTGCAGGAAGCGATGCGCGTGGCCTTGGGCGACGACGCACACGTTCTGGAGCAGAAGGACCTGTACCGCGGGCGGCGGGAGCGGCTCCTGCCGGCGCTCGAGTCCTTCGGGCTGACGCTGCACGAGTCCGCCGCCGGCCTGTACCTGTGGTGCACGGCGGGCGAAGCAACTTGGGACACCGTTGCACGCCTCGCCGAGCGGGGCATTGTGGTGGGTCCGGGGGTGTTCTATGGCGACGCGGGGCACGGCTATGTCCGCGTGGCCCTCACCGGAACCGACGAACGGATCGACGCCGCGGTGTCCCGCCTGGCATAGCCGTCACGCCGTAACAATGATGTGACTCGCGCCACAACATGCCCGTTTTGGGGATAATTTGGCGCTTCCGGATTAGTGGCAGCCCGCAAGTGGCGGTAGTTTTTAACTGACTATCAATGGTGGCTTTCTACAAGAAGGCAGCACGGCCGTTGGATGTCCCGCCGTGCGGGATCCCGCTCGGCTCACCTGATGTTGGATCAAGCTTTCTAGGGAGGCCAAGAGGCCTCATGAAGGGGACTCCATGACTGAGACCACCAGCGCAACTGAGACCACCAGCGCGTTCTTGCGCCACGCAGGCGGCGAACTCGAACTTCCGCGCATCAAGGTTGTTGAGGGAAACGAAGGCTACGACGTTTCCAAGCTACTGAAGCAGACCGGCGCCGTTGCCTTTGACCCTGGCTTCATGAACACGGCCGCCACGACGTCGGCCATCACCTACATCGACGGCGACGCAGGCATCCTGCGGTACCGCGGTTACCCGATCGAGCAGCTTGCCCAGCACTCCAGCTTCCTGGAAGTCTCGTACCTGCTGATCTACGGCAACCTCCCGACGCCGGCCGAACTGGAGGACTTCGACCAGAAGATCCGCCGCCACACCCTGCTGCACGAGGAGCTCAAGGGCTTCTTCGGCGGCTTCCCGCGGGACGCACACCCGATGCCCGTGCTGTCCTCGGCTGTGTCCGCGCTGTCCACGTTCTACCAGGACTCGCTGGACCCGTTCAACGACGAGCAGGTGGAGGTTTCCACCATCCGCCTGATGGCGAAGCTGCCGGTCATTGCCGCCTACGCGCACAAGAAGTCGATCGGGCAGCCGATGCTGTACCCGGACAACTCACACAACCTGGTGGAGAACTTCCTGCGCCTGAGCTTCGGCCTGCCGGCCGAGCAGTACGAGGTGGACCCGGTTGTCGCCAAGGCGCTGGACCTGCTCCTCATCCTGCACGCGGACCACGAGCAGAACTGCTCGACCTCCACGGTGCGGCTGGTGGGCTCCTCCAACGCCAACCTCTTCGCCTCGGTGTCCGCAGGCATCAACGCCCTCTTCGGCCCCGCCCACGGCGGCGCCAATGAGGCCGTCCTGAAGATGCTCCGCCAGATCCAGGCCGACGGCACCAAGCCCGAGGACTACATGGAGAAGGTCAAGAACAAGGAAGACGGCGTCCGCCTCATGGGCTTCGGCCACCGGGTCTACAAGAACTACGACCCGCGCGCCAAGATCGTCAAGGCAACCGCGCACGAGATCCTCAGCAAGCTTGGGGGCCACGACGAACTCCTGGAGATCGCCTTGCGCCTCGAAGAGAAGGCCCTGAATGACGACTACTTCATCCAGCGCAAGCTGTACCCGAACGTGGACTTCTACACTGGCCTGATCTACAAGGCCATGGGCTTCCCGGAGAAGATGTTCACCGTGCTGTTCGCCATCGGCCGCCTGCCGGGCTGGATTGCCCAGTGGCGCGAAATGATCAACGATCCCAACACCAAGATCGGCCGTCCGCGGCAGCTCTACACAGGCGAGCCCGAGCGGCAGTACCCCGCCCGGTAGTCCCCACCACCGGCTCCCACTAAGGGTCCAATTCACGACGGCGGTCGTCCACCTTCCCGGTGGGTGGCCGCCGTCGCGGTTTTAACCATCCCCACCAGCCCCTGAACTCGCAAGCTCGCTCCGGGAACCCGGCTGGCGTGGCCCCATTCGCCGCGCCGCCGCGGTTTGAGGGCACAGCCGTGCTAAAAACAAGGGTGCCGAAAATTGTGGACGCCGTGCAGCGCCGGCAGGAGATTGTTGGCGCCGTGTGCAGGATCATCGCCACAGACGGACTGGAAGGCGCGTCCCTGCGTGAAGTGGCGGATGAAGCGGGCCTCGCGGTGGGCTCGGTGCGGCACTACTTCGACAGCAGCGATGACCTGCTGGCCTTCTCCTTTGCGGCTGTTTCCGACCGCATCCTGACGCGCCTCCAGGCGGCGCTTGCCGGGCTCGGGCCCGCAGCCGGTGGCCCGGACACGAGCCATGCCGTATTAACACTGCTGGGCGAATTCCTGCCCCTGGACGAAGAACGCGCCCTGGATGCGTGCGCCTGGCTGGCGTTCCGGAACGCCGCCCGGATCCGGCCCTTCCTGGCCGCCGAGGCGGACAGGAGCCACCGGGCCGTGGCTGCCGTTGTCGGCCAGGTGATCACACGGTTCCTGCACGGGCACGATGCCACGTTGGGCGATGCCACGCCGCAGCTGGTGACCGCCGCCGAACACCTGCTGGCCACCCTGGACGGGCTGGCCATGCATGCCCTGCTGCAGCCCGGCTGGATGTCCCCGGAAATGTGCCGTGACGTGCTCGAATCCCACATCGAGGGCCTTCGCAGGAGGGTCGGTGCCAGCCATTAACCTCCCCGGGCTGGGGGAATAGACTGAAAGCCGGAGAGCGGGTGGCCGGCAAAACGGGGTGGAAAAACGAGATGCCAAGGAGGCATACGCATGCAGCACACAGGCGGTCCAGGCTGGCGAATCACTATGGACACGTCGGGTCCCATGCTTATTGCCCTTTATATACGTGATGTTGCCGGGCTCGATGGTGCCGGCTTTCCGCCGCTTTCGCATGCCGCACCCAAGGTCCGCCACGTGGATCATTCCCACCTCACCGCCGAAGTGGGCGGCATCAGCGCTCTGAAAACCGAGTGGGAAGCCTGGTGGGAGCAGCTCCTCAAGGCCCACCCGCAGATGTCACCTGAACTGTCGCCCCCGGGATTCCGCTCCTTTGCCAACTCGCCGGCGTTGCGCAAGGTCCTGCAGGCGCACTTCGGCGCAGCCCTGACGTGGGCCAGGGAGCGGCGCGCGGAGTATGCCGAACTGGAGGCCGAACGCGTGGCCGGAGGCTCCGCGCACCTTATCGAGGACATCGTGGAGGACCGGCTGCTGGAGGTGGGCCGGGATTCGCGGGACTTTGCGCTCACGATCATCGAGCTGCCGCTCGATGAGCAGCGGGCGTGGTACCTGGAGCCGGACAAGATCATCATGAGCCACGAGCTGCTCTCGCAGCCCGAGGTGTTCCGCAGCTACGTGCAGCCGGTCGTGGAGATCCTCGTCTAAGTCCGCGGATTCAGGACCCGGCAGCAGCAAGCGTGACGGCCACCCGGCCGCCGGTGTCCGGTGCATCCTGCCACCCGTCGCGGGATTTCCTGTCCCACCGCTTTCCGTCCACGTCCACGCGTTCCACCGCATACTCTTTGGCGTTCGCCACCGCCCAGTGGGCCACAGACCAGGCATAGCTATCTGCGACGTCCACCTCCAGCGTTTGGCCGGAGGCCGCCGTGGGGATGGCTCCGTAGGCGGCTTCCAGCCCAGTGAGCAGAGTAGCGGGATTGCCGGCGGTATCCGGTGAGCGGAGCGTGCAGTTCAGGGCAGCGGGCGTCTCACCCGTCAACGCCGAGGCGAAGGCCCGGCCCATCGCCTCGTGCTCCGCGTAGGCCGCCGGGTAGGCGGAGCGCTGGACGCGCTGGGCGGCGTCGGTGATTTCCAGGGTGGCGTAGCCGGGCACCTTCACGAGAGCGTCGTAGAAGGCGTTCGTGGCGTAGACCGGGTCCATGACCTGGTCCTGGGTGCCCCAGCCCTGCGATGGGCGCTGCTGGAACAGGCCCCTGGAGTCCGGACCGGCAAGGTCGCCGTGGCCGATGTTCCGAAGCTTGGATTCCTGCATGGCGGTGGCCAGGGCAATGCTGGCTGCCCGCGGAGGGAGCCCGCGGCGCACCGAGACAGCCGTGATGAGTGCAGCGTTCGCGGCCTGGTCGGTGGCCAGGTCGGCCCGCTGTGAGCCGACGGCGGCGGTGCATTCCTCGGTGATCAACTGCTCGGAGCGCTGCAGCAAAGTGGCCGCGGTGTAGATGCCGCCGGCGACCAGGACGAGCGAGAGGCCGCCGATGACAGCCCCGCGCAGCCTGCGTCTGCGTGTCACGTTATTACTCCAGCAATCCGCCGGCACGCCCGTCTGGGTGGCGTGCCGGCTGTGTCCTCACGGTCGGTTGGCGTGCCGTCAGTTGGCGTGCAGGGCGTCGTTCAGTTCCACGGTCTGGCCTTGGCGGGGCAGGACTTCGACTTCACCCGTGGTGGAGTTGCGGCGGAAGAGCAGGTTCGGCACGCCGGACAGCTCCACAGCCTTGACGATCTTGCTGGTGTCCTCGCCGTCGGCGTCCCTGGGCCCGGCAACGCGGACGCGGGTGCCTGCCGTGACGTACAGCCCGGCCTCCACCACGGAGTCGTCGCCGATGCTGATGCCGACGCCGGAATTGGCACCCAGCAGGACGCGCTGGCCCAGGGACACCTTCTCCTTGCCGCCGCCGGAGAGGGTGCCCATGATCGAGGCGCCGCCGCCGACGTCGGTGCCGTCCCCGGCCACCACACCGGCGGAAATGCGGCCCTCAACCATCGAGGTCCCCAGCGTGCCGGCGTTGAAGTTCACGAAGCCCTCGTGCATGACGGTGGTCCCGTCGGCGAGGTGGGCACCCAGGCGCACGCGGTCGGCGTCGGCGATGCGGACGCCTGTGGGAACGACGTAGTCCACCATCCGCGGGAACTTGTCCACGCCGTAGACGGTAACAGCACCGCGCTTGCGCAGCTTGGCGCGGGTCAGTTCGAACCCGTCCACGGCGCACGGGCCGAAGTTGGTCCAGACGACGTTCGGGAGCTTGCCGAAGATGCCGTCAAGGTTGATGCTGTTGGGCCGGACCAGGCGGTGCGAGAGCAGGTGCAGGCGCAGGTAGGCATCGGCGGTGTCGGCCGGAGCCGCGTCCAGGTTGATCTGGACGAACACCACCTTCTGCTCGGTACCGCGGTCGGCGTCGGTGCCGGCGGCTGCGATTTCCGTGAGGGTCTCGTCGGCGTTTTCCACGGCGCGAAGGCTTTCCGCGGCCACACCGAGGGCAGGGGCGGGGAACCAGGCATCCAGCACGGTGGCTTCGCCGTTCCGCGTGGCGATGGTGGCTACGCCGAATCCATAGGCCGAACGGGATTCGTCGGACAGTGTCTGGGCAGCGGGCACGGCGGAAGAAGCGGTTTCAGTCATGCGCCAAGTCTATCGAGACGAGGTGCACGCGCCGAAACCGGTCGGCACACATCTGAGTCGCATTTGAGGGCGTTCCCGGCGCTGGGAACCCCCTGGGCTGCCTCCCGGTTGGGACGGGCAGGCGCGGGATACAGTGGGATGGTGATTGCCGAAACAGCCCCCGTAACCCTTGACCTGCACCAGGACGTGGCACTGCTGACCGCTGCGCTCATCGACATCGAAAGCGTCTCCGGCAACGAGCGCCAGCTGGCAGACGCCGTCGAGTCGGCACTCCGCCAGCTCCCCGGCTTCGAACTGGTACGTGACGGCGACTCCATCATTGCCCGGACCAACCTCGGCCGCAGCGAACGGGTCATCCTGGCAGGCCACCTGGACACCGTGCCGCTGCCCGTTACGGAGGACTCGCTGGGAACGGTGCCGTCCACCTGGCCGTCCGGGGTTCCCGGCGACGGCGTCCTGTACGGCCGCGGCGCCACGGACATGAAAGGCGGCGTTGCGGTCCAGCTTGCACTGGCCGCTTCAATGTTCGACGGCGGGGCGGAACCGGGCAAGGACGTCACCTTTGTGTTCTACGACCACGAGGAGGTGGAGGCCGTCAAGAGCGGGCTCGGCCGGCTGGTGCGGAACCACGGCAGGCTCCTCGGCGGCGACTTTGCCATCCTCCTCGAACCGACTGACGGCACCGTGGAGGGCGGCTGCAACGGCACCATGCGGTTCCACGCCACCACCTCCGGCGAGGCGGCCCACTCCGCCCGCGCCTGGATGGGCCGCAACGCCATCCACGCCGCCGCGCCCATCCTGGAACGCCTCGCGGCATACAGCCCGCAGACCGTGACCGTGGACGGCCTGGACTACCGCGAAAGCCTGAACGCGGTGAAGATCCACGGCGGCACCGCCGGCAACGTTATCCCGGACCGCTGCGTCGTGGAGATCAACTACCGCTTCGCCCCGGACAAGACCCCCGACCAGGCAGAAGAGCACGTGCGCGCGCTGCTGGAAGGGTTCGACGTGGTCCGCACTGACAGCGCCGCCGGCGCGCGCCCGGGACTGAACCACCCTGCCGCCGCATCCTTCGTTGCCGCCGTGGGCGGCGAGCCGAAACCCAAATACGGCTGGACCGACGTCGCGCGCTTCAGCGAACTGGGCATCCCGGCGGTGAACTTCGGGCCCGGCGACGCGCTGCTGGCCCACAAGGACAACGAACACGTGGAGGCGGAAGCCGTCCGCACCTGCCTGCGCGCACTGCAGACGTGGCTGTCCTGAGTATCGGCCGACAAACACGAAGGGTCCGCAGCCGGTTGGCTGCGGACCCTTCGCTGTTACTGCCTGCCCTTTTTATTTCACCACGGTGGACACGCCGGCGGTGGGGGCCTTCGCCACTCCGCCGGCGGCCTTCTTGGATCCGCGCCGCTCGATCCAGATGGCCAGCCGGGACACGGCCAGGTTGATGGCGATGTAGATGGCCGCCGCCACGAAGAAGACCGGGAACAGGAACTGCGGGCCCAGGAAGTCCGCCATCACCTGCACTGCACGCAGCAGTTCACCATAGGCAACGATGTACCCCAGCGACGTGTCCTTCAGCAGGACCACGAGCTGGGCCACGAGGGACGGCAGCATGCGGCGGACCGCCTGCGGCAGTTCGATGGTCAGCCGGGACTGGAAGCTGGTCAGGCCGATCGCCAGACCCGCTTCACGCTGGCCGCGGGGGAGGGACTGGATGCCTGCGCGGATGATCTCCGCGAAGATCGCGGCGTTGTAGAGGACCAGGCCGGCCACCACGGCGATGAACGAGCTGGTGGCGAAGACCAGCAGCACGAACAGCATCATGAGGACCACGGGCATGCCGCGCAGGAACTCGAGCACGATCCTGGTGGGAACGCGGATCCAGGCCACATCGGAGATGCGCATCAGGCACAGCAGGAGTCCAAGCGGAAAGGCGATGACCGCTGCTATCGCCGCTGCGCTCAGCGTCGCGCCGATGCCGTTGGCGAGGAGTGTCCAGACGTCCGCCTGGCCGAAGATCGCCCAGCGCTGCGCCTGGAAGATGCCCTGCTGCGCCAGCGTCATGACAGCCCAGGCCAGCAGGGCGGCGATCAGCACGACGCCGATCACGGAGCCGATCAGCGAGACACGGCGGGCCTTGGGCCCGGGAACGTCGTAGAGAACCGAACTCATCGGGCGATCGCCACCTTTCGTTCGACCAGGTGGGCAAGGTAGCCCAGCGGCACGGTGATCAGGAGATAGAAGATTGCAACCCCCACCAGCACCCACATGACGGCGTCGCCGTGATCGTTGGCAAGCTGCTTGCCGTAGCCGAACAGCTCCAGCACGAAGAAGGCACCGGCCACTGAGGAGTTTTTGACGAGCGCGATCAGGATGTTGATCAGGGGCGGAACCACGGTGCGGAGGGCCTGCGGCAAAATGATCAGCGACAGGACCTGGCTAAACTTCATGCCGATGCTGCGGGCTGCCTCGGCCTGGCCGACGGGAACGCTGTTGACGCCGGAGCGGACCGCCTCGGCGATAAATGCCGAGGTGTAGGCGCTCAGGGCGATGATCGCTGCGACTTCGAACTGCTGGAAGGTCACACCGAGCCGGGGCAGGACCACCGCCGCGAAAAAGAAGGCGATGGTCAGCGGGGTGTTACGCACCACCTCCACGTAGGCCATGCTGAAGCCGCGGAGGGCAGCAACAGGGGAGACCCGGGCAGCGGCCAGCAGGGTGCCCACAACCAAAGCAATGATGCCGGAAACGGCGGCCAGGAACAGGGTTCTGAGAAAGCCGTCCCAGTATTGGGGGAGGCTTTCAATGATGACGTCCATAGGATCCTTTAGCTGCGTTCAGAAGAATGTGCGGAAACGGAAGCGGCGGCTACCGGCAGCAGCTGTGGCACAGCCGCCGGTAACCGCCACGATCGTTCTAGTAGCGGTCGATGGCCGGAAGTTCCGGTGCGGTCTTAATGACCGCGCCGGCCGTATCTTCCCAGGCCTTCTTGTACGAGCCGTCCTTGGCGAAGCTTTCCAGCTGGTCGTTGATCCAGTTGCGGAACTCGGTGTCGTCCTTCTTCACGCCGATGCCGTAGGGCTCCTTGGTGAAGGTCTCGTCGGATGCCAGCTTGAACGCATCCGGCTCCTTGTTAACGAAGCCTGCCAGGATGACGTTGTCAGTGGTCACCGCTTCAACCTGCTTGTTGCGGAGCGGTTCGAGGCAGGCCGAGTAGGTGGCGGCCGGCACCAGGACTGCGCCGTACTTCTCCACGATGGTGGAGGCCGGGGTGGACCCGGTCACAGAGCAGACGTTCTTGCCCTTGACGTCCTCGGGCTTGGTGATGGACGTGTTGTCCTTGTTCACCATCAGCGCCTGGCCTGCTTCGTAGTACGGGCCGGCGAAGGCGACCTCAGTCTTGCGCTTGTCGTTGATGGTGTAGGTGGCCACGATCAGGTCCACCTTGCCCTGCTTGATGAACTGCTCGCGGTTGGCGGAGACGGTCTCGACCCATTCAATCTTGTCTGCGGGGACGCCCAGCTTGGCGGCGAGCAGCTTGCCGATTTCGACGTCGAAACCGACCGGCTTGCCGTCCAGGCCCTTCTGGCCGAACAGCGGCTGGTCGAACTTGGTGCCGATGGTCACCTTGCCGGCCGAGGCGAGCTTTTCCATGGTGGTGCCTGCAGCGAAGCTGGGCTTCTCGACCGGGGTGGGGTTGGAGCCGGTCCCGGTGCCGCCGCCGCCGCAAGCGCTCAGGGTCAGAGCGAGGGCCGCGGATGCTGCTGCCAGAAGGGATTTCCTCCGGGTCAAAAATGCCTTCATGACATTCCTTTCATTGGGCGGCCGCCGGTGACGGCCTGGGTGCGAACTCGGGTGGTCTTGAAGTGGGTGGGGAGTGCTGGATCGGTTGTCAGTGCGTGAGCAGCTTGGACAGGAAGTCCTTGGCGCGGCTGCTCTGGGGATTGGTGAAGAACTCCTCGGGAGTGGCGTCCTCCACGATTTGTCCGTCAGCCATGAACACCACACGGTCGGCAGCCTTGCGGGCGAAGCCCATCTCGTGGGTCACCACGATCATGGTCATGCCCTCCTTGGCCAGCTGGATCATGACGTCCAGGACCTCGTTGATCATCTCCGGGTCGAGTGCGGAAGTTGGCTCGTCGAACAGCATGACCTTGGGCTTCATGGCCAGGGCACGTGCGATGGCCACACGCTGCTGCTGGCCGCCGGAGAGCTGGGCCGGGAGCTTGGGCGCCTGGTGGCCCACACCCACCCGCTCAAGCAGGGCCATGGCCTCCTTGTCCGCCTCCGCCTTGGCGGTGCCCTTGACCTTGATGGGGCCCAAGGTCACGTTTTCCAGGATGGTTTTGTGCGCGAACAGGTTGAAGGACTGGAACACCATGCCGACGTCGGCGCGCAGCCGGGCAAGCTCCTTGCCTTCCGCAGGCAGCTGCTTGCCGTCGATGGCGATGTCGCCGTCGTCGATAGTCTCCAGCCGGTTGATGGCCCGGCACAGGGTGGATTTGCCCGAGCCTGAGGGGCCGATGACCACAACCACCTCGCCCTTGCGGACCTGGAGATTGATGTCCTTCAGAACGTGCAGCTGACCGTAATGCTTGTTAACGGCATTCAGGGAGACGAGTGCGTCGCCTGGCAGTTGAGTAGTCATAAGAAAGAATCTAGCGAACATTGCTCGGTTATGACCGTAATCACCCCAACTTCCGGTTGATCGTAATTCAAGAGATACCTGCTGGTCAGCAGGTTAGCCTTGGGGGATGAGCATCAACGCAGATCCGTCAAAATCAGTACAGCCCCGCCGGAAAGGGCCCCTAGAACTGCGCCGCAAGCAGGCAGCCGTGGAGATGTCGGATCAGCGGCTCCTCGACACCAAGGGCCCCGGCCACTTCATCCACACCGACCCCTGGCGCGTCATGCGGATCCAGAGCGAGTTCGTGGAAGGCTTTGGCGCCCTTTCCGACCTGGGCCCGGCGGTCAGCGTTTTCGGCTCTGCGCGCACCAAGCCCGGAAGCGCGTACTACGACATGGGTGTGGAGGTGGGCCGCAAGCTGGCCGAAGCAGGCGTGGCCGTCATCACCGGCGGCGGCCCTGGCTCGATGGAAGCCGCCAACAGGGGAGCCGTGGAAGGCAACGGCGTCTCCGTGGGCCTCGGCATCGAGCTGCCTTTCGAGCAGGGCCTGAACCAGTGGGTGGACCTCGGCATCAACTTCCGCTACTTCTTCGCGCGGAAGACCATGTTCGTGAAGTACGCCCAGGGCTTCATCGTTCTTCCCGGCGGCCTTGGCACCCTGGATGAGCTCTTCGAGGCCATGGTCCTCGTCCAGACGCAGAAGGTGACCTCGTTCCCGATCGTCCTGCTGGGTGCTGCGTTCTGGGGGCCGATGATCGAATGGATCAAGGGGACCCTGGTGGCTGAGGGAATGGTCTCGGCGAAGGACCTGGACCTCATCCAGGTAGTGGACAGCCCGGAGGAAGCAGTGAATTTCGTCCTCCACGGCCATGTCCGGGCGCCGTCCTCCGATGGGGACCAGCGCCCCGAGTAGCAGCCGGCCGGGCACGCCGCCCGGGCAGCAGCCGCCCTACTTAGCGGCAGGCGGGGCTGCGTCTGGCACGATTGGTGGTGTGAGTTTCTTCCTCGTTTTCCTCGCCATCGTCCTGATTGGAGCCACTGCCCTCATCGGGACCGACCTCGGGGCGGGCATGCTGCGGAGGAAACGCACCCGCGCGCCTCGCGCCAGAGACGGCTTCAAGGACGGGTTCGATGAACCCGTGGCGTCCCTGCCTCCGGTGCTTCTCCCCGCCGACGCAAAACCGGCAGACGTCGACCATGTCCGGTTTGCGCTGGGATTGCGGGGTTACCGGATGGACCAGGTGGACCAGGTGCTGGACGACCTGCGGGACCAGCTGGCCGCCAGGAACGCCGAAATAGAGGGCCTCCGGGAGCAGCTTCGCGCCCGTGCAGAACAATTGACTGCCGCAGAACAAATAGCAGCACAATTGGCCCCCGGCGAACAGACGGCCGCCGAGGACCGGACGTGAGCTCCCCAATGCCGCCTCCGGGCCCCGTGCCGCCAGCAGCCGAGCTCCCGTCGTCGGCTCACGGGACACGGCGGGACGGGGCACGGCGGGACGGGGAACGGCTGGACGGGACACGGCTGGACGGGACACGGCTGGACAGGGCGTTCCGGGCCGCCGCGGCACGGCTCGGCGGCCGCCTGGCCCGCTGGCCGTGGTGGGCCCAGGTGGCGGCGGTCTATGTGGCCGCCCGGCTGGTCAGCGCCTGCATCTTCATGTCGGCCGCCCTGCACCAGGGATTCAACCCCTGGTTCCCGGCCAAGCCCGACTACTGGAACTTCATCAACATCTGGGATGCGCGGTGGTACGAGTCCGTCATGACCGGCGGGTATCCGTCCGAACTGCCGGTGGACGCTGCCGGCAGCGTGCAGGAGAACACCTGGGCGTTCTATCCGCTGTTTCCGACGCTGGGGCGGATGCTCTCCGCTGCCACGGGCATGGGCCCTGCTGCCGCCCTCATCCTGATTGCGATGTGCGCCGGACTGGCGGCCTCGCTGGTGGTCTACAAGCTGTTCCGCACCAAGGCAGCTCACTGGCCGGCCCTGTGGGGCGCCGCGCTCTTCTCCACCTTCCCTGTCTCGCCGGTGCTCCAGGTGCCTTACGCGGAATCCCTGAACCTCCTGCTGCTGGCCGCTGCGCTGCTGCTGGTGGTCCGGCGGCACTACCTGTGGGCCATTCCCGTGGTTCTGGCCATGTGCCTTTCCCGGCCCACGGGTGTTCCGTTTGCGGCGACCATCGGGATCCTGTTCCTGTTCCGTGCCGGTGAGGCATGGCTCGCGGCGCGGAACCACGGAATGGCCGTCAAGGGGCGCCGGATCCACGGCCGGAACGAACTGTGGTCCCTCGCCGGGCTGACCGCCGTCAGCGGTGCAGGCGCCCTCGCCTGGCCCGCCATCGCATGGGCGGTCACCGGTGACATCGCTGCGTACACGAAGACCGAGACGGTCTGGCGCGGACACGACCTGGTGCCCTTCAAACCCTGGTTCGACACCGGCGTCCAGCTGTTCGGGCCAGTGCTGGGGCTCGTGGCACCGTTCGTCTTCGTGGCGGTGTTCGGGCTCTTGATGGCCTCGCCCCCGGTGCGTCGGCTGGGAACAGAACTCCGGCTGTGGTGTGTGTGCTACATGGGGTACCTCGTGGTGTTCCTGCATCCACAGACCAGCACCTTCCGCATGCTGCTGCCGCTGTTTCCCCTTGCCCTGGCGGCCGCGCTGGTTTCCCGGTCGCGGGCGTACCGTGGCGCGGTGATCACGATGTTTGTCCTGCTGCAGATCGTGTGGGTGGTGTGGCTCTGGGCGTGGGCGCAACTGCCGGGCGGAGGGGACTATCCGCCGTGACGGGCCGGAGGTTCCCGGATAGGTTTGCCCAGATCAGCCCGCAGAAGGGCGCAGGAATCCGCACGTGAACGAATTGTCCATCGATTAGCTACAGGCGGGTAATTACAGGATAATAGGTAGTAAGCAAGGACAAAAAGCATTCGCATTGTTCAGCCATGGCGGCTGCCGAAGGGACCGCCAGAGCGGCATTGTTTTGACTACGCGGACTCAGCCCGGCCGGGCTGCTCGGTCCTGGGACTACTGGAGGGGATATTCCTCATGGCGGCTATGAAACCACGCACCGGCGACGGCCCTATGGAAGTAACCAAGGAGGGCCGCAGCCTGATTATGCGTGTGCCGCTCGAAGGCGGGGGCCGGCTCGTGGTTGAACTTAATGCCGCAGAGGCGGCCAACCTCAAGGACTGCCTCGTCGGCGTCACCGAATAAGAGCAAAGGCAGGGCCCGCAGCCGATAGGTTGCGGGCCCTGCCTTTTTGGTCTTCCGAGCCTGCCGCAGCGGGCCGGGCTATTTCTTGACTGCTACCAGCAGCCCGTCACCGGTGGGGAGCATGGCGGAAGCCAGCCGGTCGTCGTCGCGCACGGCCCTGCCCACCTGGCGCAGCACAACGGTGGTTGCGTCGCGGGCTGCGGGGTTGGATACCCGGTCCTTGTCCAGGGCGTCATTGACGATCAGCAGGCCGCCGGTCTTGAGCAGGCGTACGGCCTGTTCCACGTAGCGGGGAAAGTTGGGCTTGTCGCCGTCGATGAAGACGAGGTCATAGGCGGCGTCGGTGAGCCTCGGCAGGACATCACCGGCGCGGCCGGAAATGGTGCGGGTGCGGTTGGCCGGACTGCCTGACTCCTGGAACGCCTCCCGGGCGGCCTTCAGGTGCTCGACGTCCACGTCAATGGTGGTGAGCACGGCCTGCGGACCGAGGCCGCGGAGCAGGCAGACGCCAGAGACGCCGGCGCCGGTACCGATCTCGACGGCGGTCTGCGCCTTGGATGCCGCCGCCAGCACAGTCAAGACGGCGCCGACGCCACGGCCGATGGGTGTTACGCCAAGCTCGAACGAACGCTCCCGGGCGCGCAGCAGGACCTCATCCTCGGCAGGCAGATCTTCTGCATAGGACCAGCTCGTGGACTTATCGGCGCTCATGGATTTCGCTTTCTGGGCGGCAGGGGGCATGTTATTACAGCGTACTTGGTTGGACGGCGCCCGAGGGGCAAGTGACAGCGGGCACGCCTGTGATGGCGGATACTGTTCTACTGCCCGGCGGAGGGTGACGAAAATTTACGGAATGCGGGCAGGAAATGCGGGCCAAAAGTTGCGCTTTTAGCAAAGAGGGGCCCCGCAGTCAGGAAATTCCCAGCCAACTTTGACATGATAATTATCCGCTCATCCAAGTGGTGACCGGCGCCGAACCAATGATGTAAAGCACGTCAGGCGTTATTACATCCATGAGGGGAGTGGACGATGTCAGCATCCGTTGCGGCACCTGTCCCTGCAACTGAAGAGCACGCTGCCGAGTGGGCCATGCCCACGTGGGAAGAAGTAGTCACCAACCACTCCGCCAAGGTGTACAGGCTCGCCTACCGGCTTACCGGTAACAAGTACGACGCCGAGGACCTCACCCAGGAGGTGTTCGTCCGTGTCTTCCGCTCCCTGGAGAACTTCAAGCCGGGAACCCTGGACGGTTGGCTGCACCGGATCACCACCAACCTCTTCCTGGACCAGGCGCGGCGCAAAAGCCGGATCCGGTTTGACGCGCTGGCCGAGGACGCCGAATCACGGCTCCCGGGCCGTGAACCCGGCCCCGAGCAAAGCTTCGAACTCAACAACCTGGATCTCGACGTCCAGGCCGCCCTCGAGGAACTCCCGCCGGACTTCCGTGCCGCCGTCGTCCTGTGCGACCTTGAGGGACTGTCGTACGACGAAGTCGCCGAGGCCCTGGGCGTGAAGCTGGGCACGGTGCGTTCACGCATTCACCGTGGCCGGACCATGCTTCGCGAAAAGCTTGCCCACAGGGATCCGCGGCCGCAGCAGGCGCGCAAGCCGCGGCTGAAGATGCCCCGCATCGCCGGCGTTCTCTGATCGGCGACATGCATCGGCTACATCGCTTGCTGGAGGGGCTCAGAAAGAACACCGGGTTTCCGCCGCTTGCCGGCGGACGGCACCCGCAGACAACGGACCATATCCGTGCTTGCACGGAATGCGCCAGCGCGCTGCGACGGCAGCGTCAGTACATTGAGCGGCTCCGTACTGCCGCAGTCCCGGCCGCCAGTGACGAACTGACCGCGCGGCTCCTGCTCCGCACCCAGCAATTGGCCATGGCGCCGGCCCCCGCTGCCCGGCCCAGCCGGATGCGGCTGGCGGGGCTGGCCGGCGGGGTGGCCGTGGTGGCGGCAGGGGCCGTCGCCGCCGGTGCCTACACGGTTGCCGGCGAACCCGGGCAGTATGCCGCGGGCACCGCCTCGCTCCATGGCCAGTCCGGGCATTCCCCGGGAACAGACAGCCGCCTAGCCGCCCTGCGGTCCTCCGGCTGGACCTGCCCCGAACTGCGTGCCATGGGTTTCCGCCTGGTATCAGCCAGCACGACGATACTGGCAGGCCGGCCCACAGTGGAGCTGCGCCTCACCGACGGGCAGCATACGGCGAGGATTCTGGAACAGCACCAGGGGTCGCCAACTGCGCCGTCCCCGGTCAACCCGCTGACAGGCCACCAGGCGGGAAGCGACGGTTACGTTGCCGCTGACCCGCCGGGAGCGACGGCGGACGGCCGGGTTTGGGTCAAGGCGGGGCCTCCGTGGAGCGCGATCTACCAGACAGCACGGAGCACTTTCACCTACGTGTCGGACCTGCCCGCCACCTCGGCTGACGATGCTTTGGCGATGCTCGCAGCGCCCGGAAGCATGGCCGGTCCGGGTTTGGCCGCCGGGACCGATACGGCCGGAGACAGCAGCGCAGCGCAGGAAACCGGGGTCGACCGGGTCGAACGCGGCCTCCGCAAAATAGCCCGCCAGTTGGGGCTTTGAGGCGCGTCCCTCCCTGCGGCATGCCCCCCCAGAGGGCCAGGGCCGGGTCAAAATCGTCACTGCCTCCCCGGAAAGGGTAATCTTCCTAAAGTGTTTGGAATCAACGGCCCGGAGTTTATCCTTCTGCTGCTCATCGGCATACTGGTGATCGGCCCCCAGCGGCTGCCCGAATACACCCAGAAACTGGCAAACCTGGTCCGTGAAGTGCGTCGGATGGCCTCCGGTGCGCGGGAGCAGATCAAGGAAGAAGTCGGCATCGACATCGATGACGTCGACTGGAAGAAGTACGACCCCCGCCAGTACGATCCTCGGCGCATCATCAAGGAAGCGCTCCTCGAAGACGACACCAAGCCGGTCAGCGCCGGCGGTCCGGCGGCGGTAGCCGCTGCGGCATCAGCCGCCGCTTCCCACACGGAGGAGCGGCCGGCGCGCATCATCGCAAGCCTCGGCGTGGGCGAGCGGGCCCCCTTCGATTCCGAGGCGACGTAGCCGCGTTTCGCGACGGCTCAATCAGCGGGGCTGGACGTCCAGCTTCATCCCGGCCAGTCCCCGCGGCCTGGCCGCGAGCTTCCCTGCGATGCCGGACAGCGCCGCCGCGGCCTGAGTGTCCGGGCCGCCCAGGACGATGGGCTTGCCCGAGTCTCCGCCTTCCCGCAGGAGAATATCCAGCGGAATCTGGCCCAGCAGCGGCACGTCCGTGCCGGTCGACGCACTGAGCCTCTCGGCGAGCACCTCCCCGCCGCCGGTGCCAAACAGATCCATCCGGCCGCCGTCGGGCATTTCCAGGAACGACATGTTCTCGATGACCCCGGCCACCGTCTGCCCGGTCTGGGTGGCGATGGCACCGGCACGCTCTGCGACGTCCGCCGCGGCGGCCTGGGGAGTGGTGACCACCAGGATCTCGGCCTTGGGCAGCAGCTGCGCCACCGAGATGGCGATGTCGCCGGTGCCCGGCGGGAGGTCAAGGAACAGCACGTCAAGGTCGCCGAAATAGACGTCGGTGAGGAACTGCTCGAGGGCCCGGTGCAGCATGGGTCCGCGCCAGGCCACGGGCTGGTTGCCGGTGACGAACATGCCGATGGAAATGACCTTCACGCCGTACGCCACCGGCGGGAGGATCATGTCGTCCACGCGGGTGGGAGCCTGGGTGATCCCCATCAGGGCCGGAACCGAGAAGCCGTACACGTCCGCATCCACGATGCCCACTCGCAGGCCCTGTGCCGCGAGGGAACAGGCGAGGTTGACCGTCACCGAGGACTTTCCCACCCCGCCCTTGCCGCTGGCCACCGCAAAGACCTTGGTCAGCGATCCTGGCTGGTTGAACTGGATGCCCCGCTGGCCGCCGGGGCCGCGCAGCTGCTCCTTCAGTGCGTCGCGCTGCGCCTGCGTCATGACCTTCAGGTCCACCTCGACGGCTGTCACGCCCGGAACGTCCAGCAGCGCCGCCTCGGAGTCCCTCGTGATCGTGTCGCGCAGCGGGCAGCCGGCAATGGTGAGCAGCACCGCCAGGCGGACCGTCCCGTCGTCGGAGATCTGCACGGAGTCCACCATGCCCAGCTCGGTGATGGGGCGCCGGAGTTCCGGGTCGATGACGGTTGCCAGGGCAGCGTTGACTGCCTGAAGGAGGGTGGTGCTCATGCCGTGGTGCTCAGCTTTCGGGAGATGTGGGTCGGTGGGCTGCCCGGCCCCGCGTTTTTTCAGACTTGACCTTGGGAATCTGCTGCGTGCGGGGATTGCGTTGCTTCTCCCGCTTCTCCTTCAGCTTTTCCCGGACCAGTTCGCGCGGTGATTCGTGGCTTCCTGGCCCCGACGGCTCGTGCGTGCGGAGCTCCTCCTGGGCCTCCAACAGGTCCTCCAGCAGGCTGCGCAGTTCCGCCCGGACGTAGTCACGCGTGGCCACTTCACGCAGCGCGATCCGCAACGAGGCCAGTTCCCGCGTGAGGTATTCGGTGTCCGACAGGTTGCGCTCCGCCCGCTGGCGGTCCTGCTGCAGGGACACACGGTCCCGGTCATCCTGGCGGTTCTGCGCGAGCAGCAGCAGCGGCGCGGCGTAGGAGGCCTGCAGGGACAGCATCAGGGTCAGGAGCGTAAACCCGAGTTCGACCTTGTCGAACTGCCAGGCCGTGGGCGCGAAGGTATTCCAGGCCAGCCAGAAGACACAGAACACGGTCATGTAGAGCAGGAACTGCGGCGTGCCCATGAAGCGGGCGAAGCCCTCCGTCGCATGGCCGAAGGCATCAGGGTTCGGCGAGAACTTGGGGAGGATGCGCTGGCGGCCGCTCAGCGGCGTGTCCAGGCTTCCCTGGGCTGCCGGCTTTCCGCCGGGTCGCGTTGTCTTTGCCGTGTTTTCAGCCAATGCGGCCACCAAGCTTCCTGACCGGGGCCTCGCCGTCGTTGGCCCGCCAGTCGTCGGGCAGCAGATGGTCCAGGACGTCGTCCACTGTCACTGCGCCCACCAGCCGGCCGGCCTGGTTAACAACCGGAAGGGAGTTCAGGTTGTACGTGGCGAGGGTGCGCGCGACTTCGCTGATGTGGGCCAGGTCCGAGAGTGGCTCCAGGTTCTTGTCCACGAGGTTGCCCAGCGACTCGAACGGCGGGAAGCGCAGCAGCTGCTGGATGTGCACCACACCGAGGAACCGGCCGGTGGGGGTTTCCAGCGGAGGGCGGGCGATGAAAATGGACGAAGCGAGGGCAGGGGAGAGTTCCTCGCGCCGGACGTGGGCGAGGGCCTCCGCCACCGTGGCTTCGGGCGGCAGAATGACCGGGACGGGGGTCATGAGGCCGCCGGCGGTGTCCTCGTCGTATTCGAGGAGGCGCCGGACGTCCTCGGCACCTTCGGGCTCCATCAGCTGAAGGAGCTCCTCCGCCTGGGCGGATGGCAGCTCGCCGAGGAGGTCGGCGGCATCGTCGGGGTCCATCTCCTCCAGGACGTCAGCGGCGCGCTGGACGTCGAGGGCGGAGAGGATTTCCACCTGGTCGTCCTCGGGCAGCTCCTGCAGGACGTCCGCGAGCCGCTCATCCTGCAGTTCGCTGGCGACCTCGAAGCGCCGCTTGTCGCTCATTTCCTGCAGTGCCTCGGCGAAGTCCGCGGGCTTGAGGTCCTCGTGGTTGGCCACGAACTGGGTGGCGGCCTGCGGTTCTGTCTTGGCCCCCTGGTGCGCGTCGGCCCAGTCGATGATCATGGTCTCGTTGCGGCGCAGCCTGCTCAGGGGCGCCAGGGAGTGCCCGCGCCGGACGAACAGCTTGCTCACGAACCAGTCGCCCGAGCGGTGCTGGTCCATGGCGATGTCCTCGATGGTGGCATCGCCGCTGCCGTCCGTCAGGGTCACACGGCGGTCGAACATTTCGGCCACCACCAGCGTTTCGGCGCCGCGCTGTTCGAAGCGCCGGAGGTTGACCAGCCCGGTGCAGATGACCTGCGTCTGGTCGATGGAAGTGATGCGGGTCATGGGGACGAAGACGCGCTTCTTCCCGGGAACTTCGACGACGATGCCCACCACGTGCGGGGCGCCCCGGGTTCCGCGGGAGAGCACGACGACGTCACGCAGCCGCCCCAGACGGTCGCCCAACGGGTCGAAGACGTCCAGTCCCAGAAGGCGCGCGACAAAGACGCGGGTAGGATTCGTGCTCACCCCTACAGGCTACCGAGTCTGCTCTCTTTTAGCTGAATTTTCAGCTTTCACCCATCCTTATGGGCAAGAATGGGGTTATGGCTAACATTTTTGGTGCTCCGAAGGCTGCGCCCAACGGATCGGACGAATCGAAGACCGTCCCCACGGGGGACACCGTCGGCTCGTACACCTCCTACCTGGACGCCCAGAAGGCCGTGGACTACCTCGCCGACCAGCAGTTCGCGGTGCACCTGGTCTCCATCGTGGGGAACGACCTTAAGATGGTGGAGCGGGTAACGGGGCGCCTCAGCTACCCGCGCGTGGCGCTCTCCGGTGCCCTGAGCGGCATGTGGTTCGGCCTCTTCGTCGGCGTCATGCTGTCCTTCTTCACGCCTGCCGGCGGGACGTTCTCCATCATCAGCTCGGTGCTGATGGGTGCGGCGTTCTTCATGCTGTTCGGGATCGTCACCTATGCCATGCAGCGCGGCAAGCGCGACTTCACGTCCACCAGCCAGGTGGTTGCCACCAATTACGACGTCGTCGTGGCCTTCGAGGCGGCCCAGGAGGCGCGCCGGCTGCTCCAGCAGCTCCCGATGACGCCGTCCGACGCCACCCCGGGTGCGCGTCCGGCGCCGCACGCCCAGCACGACTACCAGAACCAGCCCTACCAGCAGCCGGGCCGGCACCAGGGACCGCCGCAGGGCCCGTCCCACGGCCAGGCGCCGCAGCGGCCGGCAGGCTGGAACGACCCCTACGGCCAGCGGGCCCAGGATGCCCAGGGAAATGACGCCCAGGGCTCCCAGACTCCCCAGGCGCAGGGCGAACCGGGCCCGGGCACACCGGTTCCGGATGGACCCCAGTATGGGGCCGTCGAGGGCCAGCCCGGCCAGCCCGGCCAGCCCGGCCGGGCCCCGGAAGCTGCGGATACCCCGGACGCGCAGCGCGCTGGCCAGCGTCCGGCGGCTGTTCGCTACCCCGACCTGCCAGATGGCCGCCCGCAGTACGGCGTGCGCGTGAACGACGCCAACCAGCCGGCGCACAGCAAGGACGAGCCGCAGCGTTAGCGCCGGGCGAGCCCGACAGGTGAGACCAAAAAGGGATGGGCACCGGAGAAATCCGGTGCCCATCCCTTTTCGCTCGTAGAGGCCGGCCGGCCGCAAGAGCCGGCGCCGGTTAACCCTTGGCGTCGATCTCCTGGTAGATGCCTGCCATCCAGGACTCGACGTCGTCCGCGGTGCGGGGGAGCGCCGCGCTGAGGTTCACGGGGCCCTCGGCCGTCATCAGGATGTCGTCCTCGATGCGCACGCCAATGCCGCGGTACTCCTCGGGAATGGCGAGGTCTTCCTGCTTGAAGTACAGGCCCGGTTCGATGGTGAAAACCATGCCCTCCCGCAGCACGCCGTCCAGGTAGAGTTCCCGCTTGGCCTGGGCGCAGTCGTGGACGTCGAGGCCGAGGTGGTGGCTGGTGCCGTGCGGCATCCAGCGCCGGTGCTGCTGGCCGTCCTCGCCGAGGGCCTCCTCGACGGAGACAGGGAGCAGACCCCATTCCGCAAGCCGCTCCGCGAGGACAGTGGTGGCGGCGGTGTGGATGTCGCGGAACTTCACGCCGATCCTGGCGGCCGCGAAGCCGGCGTCGGCCGCGTCCAGGACCGCTTCGTAGATTTTGCGCTGCACGTCCGAGAAGGTGCCGTTGGCCGGCAGCGTGCGGGTGATGTCCGCAGTGTAGAGCGAATCGGCCTCGACGCCGGCGTCCAGCAGGAGGAGCTCCCCGGCGTTGATCTTGCCGGTGTTGCGGGTCCAGTGGAGGACGGTGGCGTTGTTGCCGGAAGCGGCGATGGTGTCGTAGCCGAGTTCGTTGCCTTCCTCCCGGGCACGGGCGAAGAAGGCGCCTTCCACCACGCGTTCGCCGCGGAAGTGCGTCAGGGCGCGGGGCAGGGCCTTGACCACTTCGGTGAAGCCTTCCACGGTGGCGGCTACCGCGGTCTGCATCTGCTCGATTTCCCACTCGTCCTTGGTCAGCCGCAACTCGGAGAGTGCCTCGGACAGCTTCTCGTCGAGGGCGTCCAGCACGCCAAGGTCCAGATTGTCCGGATCCTTGGCGGTGTTGTAGCGGGCGGTGTCCACGAGCGCGTCGATGTTGTCGTCCACCTTGCGTACCAGGCGGATGGAGATGCCGCCGATTTCGGGGGCGCCGACGTTCTTGGTGACGGCCACCTCGAGTTCGTCGATGTGGGCGGTGGGGATTCCGAGCCGGGCCTCAAACTCGGCCAGCGTAGGCCGTGCACCGATCCAGAATTCCCCCGACCGCGCGTCGGCGTAGAACTGTTCGGTGTCCCGTCCGGCCAGCGGCCGGAAGTAGAGCGTGGCGCGGTGGCTGCCGCCGTCGTCGCCCTTTCCTTCCCCTACGGGTTCGAAGATGAGCACGGCGTCGGGCTCATGGTCCAGCCCGAGGCCGGTGAGGTGGGCGAAGCCGGAGTGCGGCCGGAACCGGTAGTCGCAGTCGTTGGAGCGGACCTTCAGGGGGCCGGCCGGAAGCACCAGGCGTTCACCCTTGAACTGGTCGGAGATGGCCCGGCGCCTCCTCGCGGCGTGGCTGGCAACGGCGTCCCGTTCAGGGGTCACCTGCGGCTCGGGCGCCCAGCTGCTGGCCATGAAGGCCTTGAAAGCGGCGGAACTGGGCCGCTGGGAGCGGTTGTTGACGCGCTCTTCCAGGGGCTGGGAAGCTGTGTTTTCACCGTGGTGGGTGTTGTCTGCATCGTTCACCGTCCAATAGTCTCACCAGCCGAGCGGCTTAGGCCAACACCGGCGCGGGAGGGCGAATCACGCCCTTCCCGGGCACAGGGGCGCCCCATCTACTAGGCTGGGCTGGTGAGGATAGATCTGCACGCCCACTCGAATATTTCCGACGGCACGGAGACCCCGGCGGAGGTCATGGCAGCCGCGGCGGCGGCGGGGCTGAACGTCATTGCGCTGACGGACCACGACTCCACGGACGGCTGGGCGGAAGCGTCCCGGGCGGCGATTGACAACGGCGTGGCACTGGTGCCCGGCATGGAGATTTCCTGCCGGACGGAGCAGGGGATCAGCGTCCACCTCCTGAGCTACCTGCACGACCCCACGCACCCGGGCCTGCTCGAGGAAATCACGAAGGCCAGGGACGCCCGCCTGACCCGCGCCGAACGCATGGTCACGCTGCTGGCCGAGGACTACCCCCTGACCTGGGACGACGTGATCCACCATGTGGCGCCGGGGGCCACGCTGGGACGCCCGCACATCGCCGACGCCCTGGTGGCGGCGGGAGTGGTGGCGGACCGGTCCGAGGCCTTCACCTCGATCCTTACCTCCCATTCGCGCTATTTCGTGCAGCACTACGCGCCGGAGCCGGCCCTCGCCGTCGAACTGGTCCGCGACGCCGGCGGCGTTCCCGTCTTTGCGCACCCTGTCGCCTCCGCACGCGGGCGGGTGGTGGGCGAAAGCACGTACCACGACATGATCGACGCCGGCCTGGCCGGGCTGGAGGTCAACCACCGGGACAACCCCGAGGAGGGCCGGGAGTTTCTGCGGAAGCTGGCCGCCCAGCACGGGCTAGTTGTGACCGGGTCCTCGGACTACCACGGCCTGGGCAAGCCGAACAGGCTGGGCGAGAACCTGACCGCCCCGGACGTCCTCGACCGGATCGAGGAGCTGGGGACGGGGACACCCGTGGTCCGCTGACTCCCTACCTACGCGGGTGGGTAGGACGCGATCTCGGCGTGCGCCCCGAGCCGTTTGGCCATGACGTCGATGGCCGGCTGGTTCTGGTCCACGCAGACGAACCTGCGCCCCAACTTGGCAGCGACGGCGCCGAGCGTGCCGGACCCGGCGAAGAAGTCGAGGCACCAGTCACCCTGACGGCTGGACGCGGCCACCACGCGCCGCACCAGGCCCTCGGGTTTCTGCGTGGGGTACCCGGTCTTTTCCTTGCCCGTGGGGGAGACGATGGTGTGCCACCAGACGTCCGTGGGCAGCTTGCCCAGCTCGCGCTTGGCCGGCGTCACGAGCCCCGGGGCCATGTAGGGCTCCCGGTCCACCTCGGCGCTGTTGAAGTGGTACTTGGCCGGGTTTTTGACGTAGACGAGGATGTTGTCGTGCTTGGTGGGCCAGCGGTTTTTGGCGCGTGCACCGTAGTCGTAGGCCCAGATGATCTCGTTCAGGAAGCACTCGCGGCCGAAGATGGCATCCAGCATCACCTTGGCGTAGTGCACCTCACGGTAGTCAAGGTGCAGGTACAGGGTTCCGTCGTCGGCCAGGAGCCGCCAGGCCTCCACCAGGCGGGGCTCGAGGAAGGACCAGTAGTCACTGAAGGCGTCGTCGTAGCGGTGCAGGGCGCCCTTGATCGTGTCGTAGGAGCGGCCCTTGAAGCCCACCCGGTCGCCGTCGCCGCCGGCGTTGAGCACCATCCTTGTTTCCTGGCGCTGCTGGGCCCGGCCGGTGTTGAAGGGCGGGTCCACGTAAATGAGTGTGAAGGCGCCGTCCGGCAGCGAGGGGAGGAAGTCCGCGTTATCCGCGTGCACCACCAGATTGCTGCCGTCCGGCGCCCAGACAGTTTCAGTCATTGAGGCTATGGGGCCTCGGTGCCGGGCTGCGAACCGGTTGCGGCGGATTCGCCGCCGGAGACCACTTCGCCGTTGCGGCGGCGCGTGCGGGTGCGGCTGCGGCGGGGG
>NZ_PJMC01000017.1 GCF_002892795.1 Arthrobacter sp. AFG20
CCACCGCCATGCGCAAGAAGGGCTGGGAAATCCCCGCCGAACTCGCCCACATCGAGTCCTCCGGATCCACCCGCCAGGAAGCCAGCTCCCTGCTCGCGCGGCCGGCCTGATCTCTGGCCTGACCGGGGTATAGCGTTATTGCATGACGGCAACCTACCGGTACGACGTGGACGTCCTGCATCTGCTCGTTTCGCCGGCGCACGCCTACTTCGGCCGCGCTCGTGACGGGGCCGCTGCCGTACCGACGGCGGATGCCGATCGGGTAGAGGTGGTGGCCGGAAAGGGCATCGTCGGGGACCGGTTCTTCGGCAAGGCAGCGCACATGGACGCCGCCGTCACCCTGTTCGCGGTCGAGGCCCTTGAGGCCATGGCTGCGGAGCTGGACGCCGCCCCCTTCGACCCGCTGCTGACCCGGCGCAACGTGATCCTGCGGGGCGCGCACCTGGCCCCGCTCCTCGGCCAGGACTTTGCGCTGGAATCCCAAGGGGACGTGGTGCGGTTCAAGGGCGGGCGGCCCGCCCACCCCTGCGCGTGGATGGACAGGATGCTCGCGCCCGGCGCGCACGCCGCCATGCGCGGGCGCGGGGGCATGCGCTGCCGGGCGCTGTCCGACGGCGTGCTGCACCGCGGGCGTGCGGTGCTGGTCAGTCCGGTGCTGCTTGAGCCAGAACAGGCAGGCGTTCCGAGCGTGCTGCGGCCGAGCCGGCTGCCGTAGGGCAGCCTACAGGCCCGGGGCCCGGCCCAGCTCGGCGCGCAGCTGCGAGAGCCGGGCGTAGGCGCCATCCCGGTAGGCAACAAGGCTTTCCCTGCTGGCCGGGTCCACGTCCAGGAACCCATGGCCGGATTTCAGGCCCAGGTTGCCCTCCTCCACCGCGGCCGCCAGCGCGGCCGGCGGGGCGAACCGTTCACCGTAGGCCTTTTCCAGGGTACGGAAGGCCGACTCGTAGACATCCAGGCCAGCCATGTCCCCGATGGCGAACGGGCCGAACAGCGCAAGGCGGAACCCGAAGGTGTTGCTGACGACATCGTCGATCTGGGAGGGGTTTGCCACGCCCTCCTCAACGATCCGGGCCGCCTCCTTGTACAGCGCAAACTGTAGCCTGTTGGCGACGAATCCCGGTGTGTCGGCAACCCTCGCCGGCGTCTTGCCAAGGGCTCGGATGAGCTCCTCGGCAAGGTCCACGACGGAAGGCAAGGTCTCCGGCCCCGGGATGAGTTCGACGCCGGGGATGAAGGGTGCCGGGTTCATCCAGTGGACGCCGAGGAACCGCTCAGGGCCGGTGACGAATGCGGCCAAGTCGCCGATCGGAATGGCGGAGGTGTTCGTACCGATGACTGCATCCGCCGGGGCGGCTGCCGAAATGCGGCGGAGGATGTCCGCCTTTATCACCGGGTCCTCCGGGACCGCCTCGGCGACATAGTCCGACGTCGCAACAGCATCCTCGATGCTGGCGGCAGCGGTGAGGTTGTCCGCGATCTTGTCCGCTGCCCCGGCAGGCAGCAGCCCCTGGGCCTCGAAAGCCCTGGCTTGGTCCACGAGGCGGACGCGGGCACGCTCGGCGATTTCGCCGTCGACATCGCCGAGCGTCACCCGGTAACCGTGCAGCGCCAGCACCTGGGCTATGCCGCCGCCCATGTAGCCGGCGCCGACCACTGCGGTCTTCGAGATGGTCTGCGTGATTTTCATGTTGCTGCTCCTAGGAATGGGCCGCTTCAGACGGAAGGGACCGTTCAGCGGATGGTGTAGCCGCCGTCGACGGCGAGCGTGTGGCCGGTGATGAGCGACGCCGCGTCGCTGAGCAGGAACGCCACCGCCCCCGCGACGTCCTCGGGTTCGCCGAAACGGCCGATCGGGATGCGGGACAGCAGTTCTGCTGCCCAGTCCGGCCTGCTGAGGGTCGACGCCGTCAGTTCCGTCCGCACGAAGGTCGGGGCAACGGCGTTAACCCGGATCCCCGCGGCAGCCCATTCCAGGGCCAGGATCTTGGTGAGGTGGATCATTCCTGCCTTGCTGGTGCCGTAGGCCGCCCGTTCCTCAATTGCAACGATCCCCGCCTGGGAGGCGATGTTGACGATGGCACCAGGGGTACCGGCGGCCACCCACTGCCGGGCCAGGGCCGTGGTCAGGAAGAAGGTGCCCTTGAGGTTGGTGTCGAAGACCGTGTCCCAGTCGTCCTCCGTGAGCTCCAGGGCAGGCTTGGGCACGTTGACGCCGGCATTGTTGACGAGCAGGTCAATCCCGCCGCTCACCTGCTGGAGTGACTCGGCGAACCCGCTTATGCTGCCGGCGCTGCCCAGGTCCACGGCCAGGGGCGGTGTCCCATACCTGTCACTGATCTGCTGGGCCGTTGCGGCGTCGCGGCTGGTTCCGTAGACGGTGGCACCGGACTCGGCAAGGTCATCTGCGATGGCCTTACCGAGTCCCCGGCCCGCCCCGGTGACCAGTGCTTTCTTGCCGTCGAGACGGAAATTCGGCACGTGTGGTCCCTAGCTGTCGAAGGTGTGGTCCGACCAGGGCAATGACGTGCCGCGGTACTTCGCCGCTCGCACGTCTCCGGACCGTGCGTGGCCCTCAAACCGCTCCACCCTCGCTGCGCGTCCGCAGAGCTCACCGAAGAAGGCGCTGGATTCGGTGTTGGTCACTTCCTGGTAGGTGACCGTGCGCAGGTACTTGCCTACCCAGAGTCCGCCGGTGTAGCGGGCAGCACCGCGGGTGGGTAGCACGTGGTTGGTTCCAATGACCTTGTCGCCGTAGGAGACGCAGGTTCCCTCCCCGAGGAACAGCGCGCCGTAGTCGTGCATCTTCTCCAGGGCCTCGCGGGGGTTCTGGGTGAGGATCTGCACGTGCTCGTAGGCGTACTCGTCGGCCAGGGCGTAGGCGTCGTCCATGGTATCGACCACGTGAACGGCACCCCAGTCGCGCCAGGCTGCCGCGGCGTAGTCGCGGGTGGGCATGTCCACGAGGATCGTATCGATGTGCTCAATGACCTTGCGGCCCAGTTCCTCACTGGTCGTAATGAGGACGGCCGGGGAATCGGGTCCGTGCTCAGCCTGGGACAGAAGGTCGACGGCGACAATGAACGGGTCAGCGTGCTCATCGGCCACGATCAGGACCTCGGTGGGCCCGGCGAAGAGGTCGATGCCCACCTCGCCGAAGAGCTGGCGCTTGGCCTCGGCAACGAAGGCGTTGCCGGGGCCGGCCAGCATGTTCACCGGCTTGATGGTCTCGGTGCCGACGGCCAGCGCTGCTACCGCCTGGATGCCGCCGAGCAAGTAGATCTCGTCTGCACCTGCCAGGTACATGGCCGCAACGGTCGCGTCCGGGACTTCGCCCTGGATCAGCGGCGTGCACGCCGCGATGCGCTCAACACCGGCAACCTTGGCAGTAATGATGGTCATATGGGCGCTGGCCAGCAGCGGGTACTTCCCGCCCGGGATGTAGGCTCCGGCAGCCTGGACCGGCACGTTCTTCTGCCCGAGGAGCACGCCGGGCATGGTTTCGATTTCGAAGTCGGTGAGGGACTCACGCTGTTTCTGCGCCATGACCCGGACCTGTTCCTGAACGAACTTGATGTCCTCAATGGTCTGCTCAGGGACGCGCGCCATGATCTCGTCGAGCTGCTCCTGGCTGAGCAGGAACGATTCGGGCGCGTACTTGTCGAATTTCTCGGAGTATTCGCGGACGGCTGCGTCTCCGCGTTCCCGGATGTCTGCAATGACGGTTTCCACAGTGGCGCGGACCTCCGGGGTACTCCCCCGGGCCACGCTGTTGCGGGCCGGCTCCTTCAGCAATTTGGAATCCACGGCGGTGCTAAGTGCTGTCGTAACGGTCATCAGGATTACCTTTCCATCTTCATCGATGGGCGACCTATGGAGCGCCCGGGCCAGTTCCGCAGGACTGGATGATCACCGAGTGTATACGTATACATTTTTTGGCACAAGTGCTTGTTCTAACCTTTTGCATACGTATACACTGCTGTTCACGAGCCAGCCGGTGTGGCTGGGCTCACTGTCCGGACGAAGACAAAGGAGTCTCTACATGAGCGCCCCCGTGACAACACCGGCACCGCCGGTCATCGATCCGAAGATGCGCCGGAAGGCGCTGATTTCCTCAGTGCTTGGCAGCTGCATCGAGTGGTACGACTTCTACGTCTACGGCGTAGCGGCTGCCATCATCCTCAACAGCCAGTTCTTCCCGCAGGCGAGTCCGTTCGTCGGGATTCTGCTCTCCTTCAGCACCTATGCCATCGGCTTCGCGGCGCGCCCCATCGGGGGCGTCATCTTTGCCCACTTCGGTGACCGCCTGGGCCGGAAGAAAATGCTCATGGCGACGCTGGGCCTGATGGGCGGCGGCACATTCCTCATCGGCTGCCTGCCAAACTTCGCCACGATCGGCATCGCGGCACCGATCCTCCTGGTCCTCCTGCGCATCGTGCAGGGCATCGGGGTCGGCGGCGAGTGGGGCGGGGCCGCCCTGATGGCAACCGAATTTGCCCCGGCCAAGCGGCGCGGGTTCTTTGGCTCCTGGCCCCAGATCGGCGTACCAGCGGGAACACTGCTGGCCAACGGAGCCTTCTACGTCATGGGCTACCTGATCTCGCCCGAGGCTTTTGTGGCCTGGGGATGGCGCATCCCGTTCCTCGTCTCCATCCTGTTGGTGGTGCTCTCCTTCTACATCCGCAGCAAGGTGGATGAATCCCCGGCGTTTGAAGAGATCAAGCGCAAAGGTGAGATCGAAAAGATGCCGGTGGTTAAGGTCATCAAGACCCGCCCGCTGACCATCCTCAAAGTCATCATGATGAGGTTTGCCGAGAACGCGAACTACTACATCTACACCACCTTCCTGCTCGCGTACGGTCCCGCAGTACTGCTGGAAAAGAACAGCATTCTGTTGGCAACCATGATCATGGCAGGCCTGGGCATCTTCTCCATCCCGTTCTGGGGCTGGGTTTCGGACCGTTGGGGGCGCCGCTACACGGTCCTCGCGGGAGCAACCACCATGCTCCTGATGGCATTCCCCTTCTTCTGGGCTGTGCAGACCGGTGATTTCCTGATGCTTTTGCTGGTGCTCATCCTGACCTGCAATGTCGGCCGCGACCTCTGCTACTCCGTGGAACCCGCCTACTTCACCGAACTCTTCGAGCCCAAGCTCCGCTATTCGGGAGCATCGGTTGGCCCGCAGGTGGCCGCCGTCTTCGCCGGTGGCTTCGCACCACTGATCGCCACCGCGCTGATCGGCCCGGACTTCGACCGCTACTGGCTGGTTGCGCTGTACATGATCGCGACGTCGGTCATCACCATCGTCGGTGCGCTTTGGTCTCCGGAGACGGCGCCCCGCGTCCGGCTACGGCGCGGCCTGAGCGCCGAGCACGATCCCACAACAGGCCGGTAGCCAACTCTTCCCCTGTGCCGCCGGGGACCTGCATTCCGCAGGGACCGGCGGTGCAGGCTTGGGACATTGGCTAGTCTGAATCAACAAACTGAAGCTTCCGCAACACGACGGCGCCAGGCGCGCCAGATAGCAAGGAGAACGCCCCGATGGTCACAAGCCGCGACGTGGCAGAGCTGGCGGGCGTATCGCAGGCCACGGTATCCCGGGTGATGTCCTCCCCCGCGAAGCTGTCTCCTGCCACCCGCGCCCGTGTCCAGGCGGCCATGGAAACGTTGGGCTATGTGCCCCACGCCGGCGCGCAGGCCATGAAAACTAGGCGGACCAACACCATCGGCGTGGTGGTCGCTGACCTGACCAACCCGTTCTACCCGGAGGTTCTCGATGAACTTAGCCGGGAGCTGGACACCGCGGGCTTCCGCGTCGTGATCTGGAACGCCGGCGGCGGCAGCCACCACGATGCGCTCAAAGCCATCCGGGAACACGCAGTCGACGGCGTCATCTTTACGACGGCGACGGAAGACTCCGTCGAGCTGCAGGCGGCCATCGAGAAGAAGAGCCCCATCGTTCTCATCAACCGCGTGGTGGAGGGCCTCGACTGCGACCAGGTCACCAGCAGCAACACCGAGGGGGGTGCCGCCGTCGCAGACTACCTCCTGGATAACAGCAGGACCCGGGTGGCTTTCATCGGCGGTGCCGAAAACGCCAGCACGTCACGTGAGCGCGCCAATGGCTTCCTGGACAGGATGGCCAAGCGGGGCCACGGCGTTCCGGAACACTTCCGCTTCCACGGCGGGTTTTCCCACGACGTCAGCGCGCAGGTCATGAACCGCCTGCTTGCCCGCGCCGACAGGCCCCAGGCCGTCTTTTGCGCCAACGATCTGATGGCCTTCGGCGCCCTCGACGCGCTGCGGGCCAACCGGATCCCGGGGCAGGAGTGCTGGGTCATCGGGTACGACGACGTCGACATGGCGGCTTGGGATTCGTTCAGCCTCACCACTGTGCGCCAGCCCAGCCGCGAAATGGCACGCGTGGGAGCTCGGATGCTGCTGGAGCGCATCCATTCGCCCGGGGAGCCACCGCGCAGGGTGAATTTTCCCTGCGACTTGATCGTCCGCGGCAGCACCGGACTCGCCGAGGCGGCTGCGAAGTAAAGACCGTCGGAAAAATCGCCAGCCAGGTGATGGCGGCCCGGGCTGACGCACCAGCCAAGCGGCGCTTTTAGATCCTATTGATTTTGTTGCAGATTGAAGTAACGTCGCCCACGTGGAGATGGATTTTCCTCACCCTCTGGAAGGAAGAACACAATGGCGGACGTCACCATCATCGGAACCGGCAACATGGCCCGCGGACTCGCAACCCGCGCACTCGCCGGCGGCAGAAGCGTCCAGCTGCTGGCGCATGAAGACAAAGCCAAGGCCGATGCCCTCGCGGCCGAGCTTGGGGGCCAGGTCACCACGGGCGTGGTGGGCGACGACCTCAGCGGTGCCATCGTGATTCCCGCCGTGTACTTCGATCCCGCCAAGGACGTGGTGGCCAAACTGGGCAGCGCGCTGGACGGCAAGGTGTACGTGGACATCACCAACCCTGTGGATACGTCCACCTTCGAAGGCCTCAGCGTCCCTGAAGGCAGCTCCGCAGCCGAAGAGCTGCAGAAAACCACCGGAGCCAAAGTGGTGAAGGCCTTCAACACCACGTTCGCCGTAACGTTGGCCGCCGGTGACGTGGCAGGCCAGCAGCTCGATGTCCTCATCGCGGGCGACGACGAGGACGCCGTGCGCGCCGTGGCGGAGTTCGCGTCGGCAGGCGGCCTCCTGCCGATCGTCGTCGGCCCCCAGCGCCGCGCCCGGCAGCTCGAACAGGCCGGCTTCCTGCACATACTGCTCTCGGCCAACGACCAGCTGCCGGAATTCCAGTGGAACTCCGCGCTCAAGGTGGTTCCTGCGACCTGAGACCGATCGGCTGCTCCGTAACTGCCGTTTTCGGGGGCCAAAAGGGCAGTTACGGAGCAATCGGCGTCGAAATTAGCTCTTCGGCAGCCCTGCCGGGTTCAGTTCCGACTTGGCGACGGCCTCGGATGACAGGCCCCAGCGGTCCAGGATCTTGCCGTAGGTGCCGTCCTCGATCAGGTGGTTCAGCCCGGCCTGGGCAGCTGCGGCGAAGCCATTGCCTTTCTTGGTGGTGGCGGCGATGCTCGCCTTGAGCGGCCACCCGCCGTCCACCAGGCCCACCAGCTTGGTCTTCTCGTCGGTGGCGGCCTTGTACGCGGCGGTGGCGTTCGGCCCGAACGTCAGGTCCGCGCGGCCGGACTGCAGGGCGAGGTTCGAGGCGGAGTCGTCGTCGTAGTACTGGAACTCAACCGGCTTCAGCCCCTTGGCCTTGTTCTCCTCGTCCCAGCGCAGCAGGATGGACTCCTGGTTGGTGCCCGAGCCAACAATGACCCGTTTGCCGGCGACGTCGGCGGCGGACTCGACCTTGGAAATGTCGCTGTCGCTCTTGGCGTAGAAGCCGAGCTTGTCGTCCCGGTAGCTGGCGAAGTCGAACTTGAGCTTGCGCTCCTCCGTCACGGTGACGTTGGAGAGGACGGCCTCGTACTTGCCCGATTCGATGCCGAGGGGCCAGTCGGCCCAGGCGGTCGGAACGATCTCGGCCTCCAGCCCCAGCGTCTGGGCCAATGCGACGGCGACGTCCACTTCGTTGCCCACCGGCGTCTTGTTGTCCGTGGCGTAAACCGCCAGCGGTGGTGCGAACGGGCTGACGGCCACCGTCAGCTTTCCGTCCTTCTTGATGGCTTCGGGAACCAGTGCTGCAGCCGCCTGGTCCGCGGTGACGGGAAAGCGGTCCTGCTCAGGCGTCAGGTTGAAGGTCTTGGCTGATGACGTGGCCGTGTTTGTGGCAGCCGGCGCGTTCGCCGATGCCGCTGCCCCCGGATCGGAGCAGGCGGAGAGCGCCAGCAGGCTGGTGGCGGCGAGGGCAAGGCCCACCGCCGGCTTGAGTGCCGGTTTGCGTGCGCCCGTGCGGGACTTGAGAGATTGACGGACCATGGTTGCCCCCTGGAAGTAGTGAATGCGAAGGTTGTGGCAGCAACTATCCGGCAGCAAAAAAGCGGCGGTCAAAGCGCGCAGACACCGGAATATACACGGCGTAACCGCGATTCATACGGCGTTCGAAGGCGTCATTCGGCCTGCCCAACAGCCCAGTACCGCGCCTAGCATCGAGTATGAGCGATCAATTCACCACCGAACGTGACAGCTACGGCAGGCTCCTTGCAGACCGCGAAGTGTGGCGGCAGGCGGGCACCCTCGCCGCCGCCGGGGAGCTGACCGCGCGGTGGCTTGAGGGCACCAGCGAGTACCAGCCCGGAACCCTCGCCCCGCGCTTCGACGACGAGACCCTGCCCATCGCCGGCCAGCTGGCCGAGCTCAACCGCAGCGGACTGTTCACCAAGGAATCCCAGCCCGGCCTCGGCCCCGACGCCGGCCATGCCCAGCGCGAGTACGTCACCGGCTTCTGCTCCGCACAGTCGGCGGCCCTCCTGCTGCGGCTGTCTGCGGGGACGGAGTTCATTGCCATCGCCCACGCCCCGGGGGAGGTCAGCCAGGCGTCCGTTCCGGTCACACTGCACGACGGCGAAGTGGTCACTGTTTTGGGAAGCAGCGAGAATCCGGTCGAGTCCGAGCAGATCCAGGACTGGGCGGGCGAAAGCAACGAAACGCTCGCCCTCGTGCTGGCCGACTCCTGGTACGTCGAACTGCTCGACCCGGTCTGGGGCCGGCAGCAGCACCTTTTGCCCGCCGTCCTGGAAAGCCTGAAGTCCGCCCCGGAGGACCTATAGCCCCCGATTTTTGACGTTCCACGACTCCCGATGAAGCTATACGACTGCCAGGATGACCCATTGCGACGCCGGGTGAACGCCTGCGTCGTCCGCCATTGTGGCCGCCCGAGGGGCCTCCGTAATCTCAATCCAACGCTCAGCGCCATCCCCCCCGCTCCATCAGCCAAAAGGAAAACATCATGTCTTCTCCGAACGATTTCCCGGGCTCCACCCGGATCGCCGCGGGCCAGCCCACCGGCCGGAAACGCCCCAGCGGGCTCAAGATCGGCATTGCCGCCGGCATCCTTGCCGTCCTGGGAGCAGGCGTCGCCGTCGCCACCACGGCCGCCAACAATGCCGCCCCGAATTCCGCCAACGCGGCCGCTGCCACCAGCCCCGCCACCGAGCTGAAGCTGGGCTACTTCGGGAACATCACGCACGCCACCGCGCTGGTCGGCGTCCAGAAGGGCTTCATCGCCAAGGAGCTGGGCGACACCAAGCTGAGCACGCAGGTGTTCAACGCGGGCCCGGCAGCTATCGAGGCGCTGAACGCCGGCGCTATTGACGCCACCTACATTGGCCCGAACCCGGCCATCAACTCGTTCGTCAAGAGCAAGGGCGAATCCATCAGCATCATCGCCGGGGCAGCCTCCGGCGGCGCACAGCTGGTGGTCAAGCCGGAGATCAAGACCGCGGCGGACCTCAAAGGCAAGACCCTGGCCTCCCCCCAGCTCGGCGGCACCCAGGATGTGGCGCTGCGCGCCTGGCTGGGCAAGCAGGGCTACAAGTCCAACACCGACGGCGGCGGGGACGTTGCCATCAACCCCACCGAAAACGCCCAGACGCTGAAGCTGTTCCAGGACGGCAAGCTCGACGGCGCGTGGCTGCCTGAGCCGTGGGCCTCCCGCCTGGTGCTCCAGGCCGGCGCGAAGGTCCTGGTGGACGAGAAGGACCTGTGGGACGGGTCCCAGACCGGCAAGCACGGCGAGTTCCCCACCACCATCCTGATCGTGAACAAGAAGTTCGCCGCGGAGCACCCGCAGACCGTGAAAGCCTTACTCAAAGGCCATGTCGAGGCCGTGAAGTGGCTCCATGACACCCCCTCCGCCAAGAAGTCCGCCGTCGTCAACGCCGCCCTCAAAGAGGACGCCGGCAAGGCACTGGCGCCTAACGTCATTGACCGCTCGCTGAAGAACATCCTGTTCACGGTGGACCCGCTGGCGGGGGCCTACAAGAAGCTGCTGCAGGACGGCGTCGATGCCGGCACCACCAAGCAGGCCGACCTCAACGGCCTCTTCGACCTCCGGGCGCTGAATTCAGTGGCCACGGAAAAGACCACAGCTGCAGGGCTGGGCCAGGACTAACCCGGCCCGCATCCGCAGCCGCTGCATCTGACGCACCACGAACAAAGGACGGGACCATGCCAGTCGTACTGGAAAACCTGGGCAAGCGCTTCGGCGACGGCGCCCCGGTGCTGGACGACGTCAACGCCACCATCGGCAGGGGCGAGTTCGTTGCCCTCCTCGGTGCGTCCGGCTGCGGCAAGTCCACCCTGCTGAACATCATGGCGGGACTGGAGCTCCCGACCTCGGGCGCCCTGGAGGTGCCCAGCGACGGCGCCGCCTTCATGTTCCAGGACTCAGCCCTGTTCCCGTGGCTCACCGCCCGCGAAAATGTGGAGCTGGCGCTGAAGCTGCGCGGTGTGGGCAAGGCCGAGCGGCGTATCAAGGCTGACGAGCTGCTGGACCTGGTCCACCTTTCCGAGGCCGCGGACCGGCGCCCGCACGAGCTGTCCGGTGGCATGCGGCAGCGCGTGGCCCTGGCCCGCTCGCTCGCGCAGGACCGCCAGCTGCTCCTCATGGATGAGCCGTTCGCAGCGCTCGACGCCATCACCCGCGACCTGCTGCATGACGAACTTGAGCGCATCTGGAAGGAAACCGGCCGCACCATCGTCTTTGTGACCCACAACGTCCGCGAGGCGGTCCGCCTGGGCCAGCGCGTCCTCCTGCTGTCCTCCCGGCCCGGCCGCGTGGTGCAGGAATGGGAAGTCACCGAAGAACACCGTACCGACGCCGGTCTTGCCGGACAGCTGACCGGGGTCATCACCGCCCGGCTGCGAGAGGAGATCCGCCGCCATGCCAAGTAACTCATCCCCGGTGGCCGAAACTCCGGTGGTTAAGCCTGTCGAAACCCCGGACTCAACCACCATCGGATCCACTAAGGTCCACGCGGCGCTGACCAGGTCTTCCACTGGCTCGGCGGACCTGCGCGAACTCGAATCCGGACTGGACTCGCTGCAGTCGGACGCGGTCCGCAAGGCGCGCATCGACTGGAGCCGGATCCTGCTGCCGATCGCCGCCGTCGTGGTGTTGATTATCATCTGGCAGTTCTACGTCTCGCTGGGCCTCAAGCGCCGCGACCAGGTGCCCGGCCCGATGGACGTGCTGGAGCAGTTCGCCACGCTGTGGGCTGAGGGGTCGCTGCAGGAGGCCGTCTGGACGTCGCTGCAGCGCGGGCTTCTGGGGTTCCTGATCAGCGTTGCGATCGCCACACCGGTCGGGCTGCTCCTGGCCCAGGTGGCGCCGCTGCGCAGGGCGTTCGGGCCGCTGATTTCCGGCCTGCAGGTCCTGCCGTCGGTGGCCTGGGTGCCGGCCGCCATCATCTGGTTCGGCCTCACCGATGCCACGGTGTACTTCGTGGTGTTCATGGGAGCCATCCCGTCGATCATCAACGGCCTGATCTCCGGTGTTGACCAGATCCCGCCGCAGTACCGCAGCGTAGGCACCGTCCTCGGCGCGTCGCGGCTGCAGATGGCCGTGCAGATCATCCTCCCCGCGGCGCTGCCGGGCTACCTCAGCGGCCTCAAGCAGGGCTGGGCATTCTCCTGGCGTTCCCTCATGGCCGCGGAAATCATTGCCGTGGGCGGCACCATCGGCTTCGGCCTCGGCTCCATGCTGAACCAGGGCCGCGACCTCGCGGACATGACCATAGTGATGTCCGCGATCCTCCTGATCCTGGCCGTGGGCATCCTGATCGAGCTGCTGGTGTTCGCGCCGATCGAGAAGCGCCTGCTCCAGCGCCGCGGCCTCCTGGCAGGCAGCACCCGCTAAGCGCCCCCACACTGAACCCGAAAGCCCGATGGCGACTCCCGCCGTCGGGCTTTCTGCTGCCTGCCCTGCTGTGCCTTCTCCGCGACCAAACCGGGGCACATTGACACAGTCGTTGGATTCAAGACCCTAGTCGCAATGTGACGCAGCGTTACCTTGCGTGAACTGGTGTTTCCGCGCCGTTGGTCGGTCCCGTAACACAGCCCTACCGTTGATTCATGGCAATTCAGGACATTTACCCCACGGCGCTGCGCCTCCTCGGCCGCCCCGTGCTGGTGGTGGGCGGCGGACGCGTTGCTGCGCGCCGCGCGAAGGGCCTGCTCGACGCCGGAGCCCGCGTCACCGTGGTTGCCCCAGAGGCCACCGCCGCGCTCCGCGAACTCGCCGACGCCGGCCTCCTCACCTGGGAGCCCCGCACCTACCGGTCCGAGGACGTCGACGGCGTCTGGTTCGTTCAGACCGCCACCGGCGATCCCGCCGTGGACACCGCGGTAGCTTCCGACGCCGAGGCACAGCGTGTCTGGTGCGTCAACGCCTCCGACCACGAATCCTCAGCCGCCTGGACACCCGCCGTCGCCGAAGTTGACGACGTCAAGATCGCCGTCAACGCCGGGGGAGACCCGCGCCGTGCCATGGCCCTGCGCGACGCCGTCGCCACCGCCTTGGAAACCGGCGACCTGCCGCTGCGCCGCCGCCGTGCCCACCGGGGATCGGTGGCCCTCGTGGGCGGCGGGCCCGGCGACACCGGCCTCATCACCGTCCGCGGCCGCCGGCTGCTCGGCCAGGCCGACGTCGTGGTTGCCGACCGCCTCGGCCCCCGTGAACTGCTCAACGAACTTGCCCCGGACGTGCGCGTCATCGAGGTCGGCAAGACCCCCGGCCACCACCCCGTGCCGCAGGCCGAGATCAACCGGATCCTCGTCGACGAAGCCCTGCAAGGCCACCGCGTGGTGCGGCTCAAGGGCGGCGACCCCTACGTCCTGGGCCGCGGCGGCGAGGAAGCAGAATTCTGCCGCCGGCACGGCGTCGAGGTCGAAGTGGTCTCCGGTGTGACCTCCGCGATCTCCGTCCCCGCCGCCGCCGGCATCCCGGTCACGCACCGCGGCCTGGCGAAGGGCTTCAGCGTTGTCACCGGCCACGAGGAACTGTCGGAGGTTCCCGCCCGCGCCGACCACACCGTGGTGCTCCTCATGGGCGTGGGCCAGCTGCGCGAATCCGCGTCCGCCCTCGGCAAAGCCGGCCTGGCTGATGACACACCAGTTGGTATTGTTGAAAACGGCTACCTGCCGGACCAGCGCGTCACCATCGGCACCCTCGGCACCATCGCGGACCAGGCCGAGGCCGCCGGCGTCGCCAATCCTGCAGTGATCGTCATCGGTGACGTTGTCCGCGTCAGCCCTTTCGCGCCGTCGCACTTCAAGACCGCTGACTACAGCACCACCAGCCCCAACAAGCCCCGCACAAGCACCACCCGCGTTCTCACCCCCTGAAACCCATCGATTGCTCCATAACTGCCCTTATGAAGGTTCAAAAGGGCGCCGACGGAGCAATCGATGCAGAAGAAAAGGAACACAGCCGTGTCAACCAGCACCCCCGTAGGAACCGCTGCCCGCCCGTTGCGCGTGGCCGTCATCGGATCCGGCCCGGCCGGCGTCTACGCAGCGGACATCCTCACCAAGAGCGAAGCCGTCAAGAGCGGCGAGCTGACCGTGAGCATCGACCTCTTTGACCGCTACCCGGCACCCTACGGCCTGATCCGCTACGGAGTGGCCCCGGACCACCCGCGCATCAAGGGCATCGTTAACGCCCTGCACAAGGTCCTGGACCGCGGCGACATCCGCTTCTTCGGCAACGTGGACTACGGCACGGACCTCTCCATCGAGGACCTGAAGACGCACTACGACGCCGTCATCTTCGCCACCGGCGCCATCAAGGACGCCGACCTGAACATCCCGGGCATCGAACTCGAGGGCTCCTTCGGCGGCGCCGACTTCGTGTCCTGGTACGACGGCCACCCGGACGTTTCCCGCGAATGGCCGCTGGACGCCAAGGAAATCGCCGTGATCGGCAACGGCAACGTGGCCCTCGACGTGGCCCGTGTCCTCTCCAAGCACGCAGACGACCTGCTGGTCTCCGAAATCCCCGACAACGTCTACGCCGGCCTGAAGGCATCGCCTGTCACCGACGTCCACGTCTTCGGCCGCCGCGGCCCGGCGCAGGTCAAGTTCACCCCGCTGGAGCTGCGCGAGCTGTCCCACTCCAAGGACGTGGACATCATCCTGTACCCGGAGGACTTCGAATTCGACGAGGAATCGGACCGCCAGATCCAGAGCAACAACCAGATCAAGACCATGGTTGGAACGCTCACCAACTGGATCGCCGAGCAGCCCGAGGACGTCTCCGAGCTCAAGGCCTCCCGCCGCCTGCACCTGCACTTCCTGCACAGCCCGGTGGAAATTTACGACGACGCCGACAACCCCGGGCGCGTCAGCGGCATGAAGTTTGAACGCACCGAACTGGACGGCACGGGCAACGCCCGCGGCACCGGCGAATTCATCGATTACCCGGTCCAGGCTGTTTACCGCGCCATCGGCTACTTTGGTTCCGCCCTGCCGGAGATCGAGTTCGACCACAAGAAGGGCGTCGTCCCGAACGCCGGCGGCCGCGTCCTGGACGCCTCCGGCGAGCACGTCCCGGGCATCTACGCCACCGGCTGGATCAAGCGCGGTCCGGTGGGCCTGATCGGGCACACCAAGGGCGATGCCCTTGAGACCGTGACCTTCCTGCTGGAAGACCGCGAGAACCTGCCGGTTGCCGAGGCACCTGCTGCCAGCGCCGTCGTCGACCTGCTTGAAAGCCGCGGCGTGGAATACACCACATGGGAAGGCTGGCTGGCACTGGACGCCCACGAGCTGGCCCTGGGGGCCGAGGCCACCGCGGCCGGCGGCTCCCACGGTGTTGAGGTTGTGCGTGAGCGCATCAAGGTGGTGCCGCGCGAGGACATGGTCTCCATCTCCCGCGACGGGATCGCCGCCAGCGTCTAGCTCCTGGCAGCTCTTCTCAACAACGCGAGGTCGCTTAGCGCCCAGTCCACACGGAATATTGGGCGCGAAGTGACCTCGCGTTGGTTTAATCCGCGTTGGTTTGGGCTCCCGCGCCGCCGGCGGCCATGAGCTCGAGCCGCTGCAGGGTCTCCCGGTTGCGGACTGTAATGATCGGATCCCGCAGCGCCTTGGGAACCGCCAGGCCGGGACCGCGGACCGCGTCCTCGCTCATCGTGACCCGGCACTGCTCGCCGAGTTCCTCGAGAGTGATGACCACCTTGGCCTCGCCGATCGGCCAGCCGCGCGCGATCAGTTCCAGCTGCCGCCCCGGGTCGGCCGCCGTCACCTTGGTTGAATCGTTGATGAGCAGCGGCCAGGCGCCCACGGAATGGTGGAGCAGGGCACCGACCTCCGGCCAGTGCGCGTCAACGGAGCGGATTCTCGAGGCGCCGACCACCCAGCCGGAATAGAGCCAGCCGTCCGCGATTACTTTCCAGACTGCCGATGCCGGTGAATTGAAGACCTGCGTGACGGTTGACATGGTGTTCCTTTCGTCGGCCGAACCCTGGCGCGGGGTGGCGGGGTGCGCAGCTTTGAGCCCGGCGGGATGAGGGTCGCCGGAAACACGCGGAGCGGGGCGCCGGGCGGCCTGGTACGAGCGCTCCCGGAGCCGGCGGGCCCAGGGATAGGTCCCGGCGCCGGGCAGAGGATGCTTCAGCGGGTCAAACCGGATGGCAGTGTCCCCGCCGCCTGCGTCCGCACTGGCCGTTTCCGTACTGTCCGGGTGCCCGGCGTCCTGAGCAGCGGCCCGCAGGTGCAGGACGCCAGCCTGCACCCACCGGCCTGCCGGGGTGGCGTAATGCAGCGCCAAGGTCCAGTCTCCGGTGCGCAGCGACTCCCTGAAGTTGCCCCCAGTGTCCGCCCTGCCGGTCGCGCGCCCAGGCAGCGACAGCGTGCGCAGCCCCAGAAGGACAGGGCCGTTGGCGCCTTTATACGGCATCAGTGTGGTGAACCTGGCCGTTGCAATATCAAGTTTGGGCAAGAGTACGAACCGGCCAGGCACGCCCCAGCCGGTCGAGGCAAACAGGACATCCCCGACGTCGGCACTGTCGCCGACGTCAGGGATGTCGCCGGCGCCGGTAGCACCGGATGCGCCCGAAGCCCGGAGCGCCAAACCCAGGATGTCCGGCAGCGACTCGGGAAGGCCCACCGAGCGGGAGAACCGCCCGCGCACCTGGCGGGTCCCGGCGTCGTCGAGCCAGGCGATTCCGCTGGCCGCCGGCAGACCTGCCGCTGCTCGGCCCACGGCGCCCGTGAGGTTCAGTTCCCCCACCAGGCTGATGCCCCGCGGATGGATGGGGCGGCTGGGGCGCACGGCCTTGATTGCCCGGAACACGGCGGCGAAACCGCGCCCGGCGAGGTCGGCCGCCCGGTTGGTGGCCCGGTCGGGCGTCCGATTTGGGGCCCCGCCCGGATTGCCGCTGAAGCGTTTTCTCATGCGTCGCCTTCCCGTAACCAGATCCTTCCCATGGCTACATCCTGCCGAACTTTGCCCGGACCAGCGCGAAGATTCCGTAGCAAATAAAGCCTGCCCCGATGGCAAACAGCAGGTAGGGCCCGTACTCGTGGTCGCGGAGGGCCTTCAGGCTGCCGTCAAGGCCGGTGGATTCCTCGGGGGTGTGCTTGGCGGCCGCGATGGTAAATAGCAAGCCGGCCAGGAAGAGCGCGATGCCTTTGGCCACGTGTCCGGTCACACCCAGGGAGTCGATGAGTTTGCCCCGCCGGGTGCCGTCGAAGTGGAAGAGCTCCTCCTTGAAGCCCCGCCGGAAGCCCTTCACCACGAAGTAGATGCCCACGCCAATGACGGTCAGGCCCAGGGCGCTGAGGATCACGCCGCCGAAGGGATTGGTGAGGAGGGCTGCGCTGACGTCCCTCGTGGACTCGCCGGAGTCACCGCGAAGCCCAACCGCAAAGCCGCCGAAACTGAGCCCGACGCTGCCGTAAGCGATCGCGAGGAAGCCCGAGGAGATCAGCTTACCGATCCGTTCCTTGCGCGGCAGGTGGCGGGCCCGGAGGGTGGCCTCGCTCAGCTGCCAGAGGGAGAGCCCGGCGCATCCGATCAGGCAGGCCCACATGACTGCCGGGCCCCAGGGATTGGCGGCCAGCTGTTCGATGGCGCCGGTGGGTTCGGCCTCCCCAGGATGGCCGAAGGCCAGGGCAATCGCGATCGCGCCGAGAATGATGTGCAGCAGGGCCATCACAGCGAAGCCGGAACGCGCGACGACGTCGAGCGCCTTGTGGTTCGATGCAGCCTCCGCGGCGTCGGCCGCCTCGCTGATCGTCGAGTCGTTGTCCGTCGTAACCTCCGGTTAGCCGTTCCGCATTCAGCCGAACGGCGCTTAGCCGTTCATCGGCCCTTCCGCGTGGATGCGCTCGGCGCCCTCACCCACGAGTTTCACCGTGCAGCGCACCACGAGGTCGTCGGGTGCCGTGTCGATGTCGACGAGCGCTTCGCCCGCGCTGAGGACGGTGAATACTTCCGAACCGGCCTCGACGTCGAAGCCCTTGTTCTTGGCAGCCTGCGTTGCGTTGGCCAGCGCCTCACGCTTCAGCCCGTCTACATATGCCTGGTCGTCCTCGCGTTCGGAGTCGCCGAAAGCCCAGCCGAACAGTGTTCCTGTTGATCCCATGGCGTTGATTTTACGCACAGAACCATTGATATTACGGGCTATCGTAACGTTAGTAAGTGTGCTTACCATATGGGGACCATGTCTTTGGTACGGCTGGCGGGCACCTGGACCCAGGGCCCGCGGCAGCCACTATTCCGGATTGAACGTCTCGTATTAGGAAGGACATCATGGCTGGAAATCTATTTGCTCGGTCTGTTCATGACCTCACGGCAGCAGCCTGGTTTGGCGGCTCGCTGATGGGGGCTGTCGGCCTCAATGGAGCCGCCGCTGAGGCGAAGGACCCGGCCGAGCGCACGCGCCTCTCGAGCCGAGGCTGGATGAAATGGGCCCCGGTCCAGACGGCCGCCTTCGCTACCCACCTGCTGGCGGACCTGTTCATCGCGCTGGAAAACAAGGACAGGATCGCACAGCAGGAGGGCGTGGCCCGCGACACCATCTACAAGACGGCCGTCACCGTTGCGGGAGCCGCCGTCACCCTCTATGCCGGTGTGCTGGGGAAGAAGGTGGACAAGCTGGCTAGCGAGGGGGCCGAAGGGGCCACCGAACCCCGGCCGGGAGCGTCGCAAAAGCTGCAGTCGGCGCAGAAGCAGCTAAAGGCGCTGCAGTGGACCATCCCCGCCTTCGCCGCCTCGGTCATCGTCCTGGGCGCCAAGCACGGCGAAATGCAGCGGCCCAAGAACGTGTTCAAGGGGCTGCGCTGACGGCGTCCGCCTGAGGCGATAGCGGGCTCTGAGGCAGTAATGTACGACGGCGGCTGGGCACCAAAGTGCCCGGCCGCCGTCGTGCTCGGTTCACCTCCGCTGCAGCGGGGTGTCTAGGTCGGCTGGCTGTTCACCGGCGGAAGATCCGGGTTCATGTCCTGGAGGTGCGGGTCCTCGGCCGTCCATACCTGGATGATCGCCCACGTCACGGCCGCCAGCGGCACGGACAGGACGGCGCCGATGATGCCCGCCAAAATGGTGCCCGCTGTCAGGGCCATGAGGATGACGAGGGCGTGAAGCTGCAGCGACTTGCCCATGACGATCGGCTGCAGCAGGTCGCCTTCGAGCTGGTTGACCGCGATGACCACTGCTACCACGATCAGCGCCACGACCGGGCCGTTGGCGACGAGCGCCACCAGGGCGGCGAGGATCCCGGCCACGGTTGCCCCGACGAGGGGAACGAAGGCGCCGATGAAGACGATGATGGCCAGCGGGATGGCCAGCGGCACCTGCATAATCAGCAGCGCGGCGCCGATGGCCACGGTATCCACCAATGCAACGATGGCCGTACCGCGGACGTAACCGCCCAGGACCTCCAGCGTCCGCTTGCCCACGCGCCGCAGCCTGGCTTCCCGTTCCCCGGAGAAGGGCCGTAGGAGGAAATTCCAGATCTTCGCGCCGTCCTTGAGGAAGAAGAACAGAATCACCACCATGAGGCTCGCGCCGGCCAGGAACTCCGTGACCACGGATAGGCCCGTGATGGCGCCGGACCGGACCTGGCTGCTCGTGGCGAACTGAACGGCGCCCTCCCGGGCCTGGTTCAGCTGCTCGCGGTCAATGGGAACCGGGCCCGAGAGGAGGAAGGTCTCAAGTTCGTCGAGCCCCTCGGAGGCCTGCTGGACCAGCTCGCCCCACTGGCTGCGGACAGAAAAGTAGATTACGGTGCCCACGCCCGCCAGCAGGAGCAGCAGGGCCACGAACGCCACGGCCGTGGCGGCCCCGCCGGGCAGTCCGCGGCGCCGCAGCAGGTTGACGAACGGGCCGATGGCGGCAGCGAGGATGAGGGCGATCAGCACCGGAATGACCAGCAGCCGGACCTGCAGGAGGCCGTACACGGACACGGCCGCCACGGCAAGAACCAGCAGGACCTGGGCGCACCGGATCCCCACTCTGCCGAGGTTGTCGGACCACAGCTCCCGGGGCGGCTTGTTTTCCTGTTGCCGGGCTGCCGTGCGGGGCATGAGCGGACCGGACGCGAGCTGTTGGGATGGATCTTGCTCGGACAGTGGGGCTGTTCGGGCCATCGGAACTCCTACTCATCAGGCCAATCAGTCGACTGGATTGATTAGTAAGCCTACTGATGTTTCCTGTTGGGGCGAAGCCCGCTACTCCCGCAGCCACTCCGCGCAGGAGTTGAGGTTCCGGTGCACGCTGGCCACGGCCGCCTCGCCGTCGTGTGCTTCGATGGCATCCACGAGCTCGCCGTGGCCCGCCTGCGGCAGTCCGTTGAAGCCGGGGCGCCGGTGCTGCTTCAGCAGGTCGGCGTGGAACACGTCACCGAAGCTGACATAGAGCTCATGCAGGAGGGGATTGCCGGAGGCCTGTGCCACCCGCTCGTGGAAGCCCCAGTCGGCGCGGGCCCAGCGCGCGAAGTCCTCGGCCCGCCAGGCCTCCTCACCCTCAGTGAGCAGCACGCGCATGGCGGCAACGTCGTCGGCCGTTGCATGCCGGGCAGCAAGGCGGGCCGCCTGCGTGTCCAGTCCCACGCGGACCTCGAGGACGTGTTCGTCCGTGTGCTCCTTGTACAGCCGGCGCGCGGCACCCGAGATTTCGCTGGTGGCACGGACGTAGGTCCCGTCGCCGCGACGGACCTCGAGCATCCCGCTGTGGGCCAGCGCCTTGACCGCCTCGCGGAGTGTCCCGCGGGACACGCCCAGTCCGGTCATGAGCTCGGTTTCGGACGGGATGCGCTGCTGCAGCGGCCACTCGCCCGTCTGGATCATTTCGCGGAGTTTGGCGGTGACTTCCTCCGCCAGCGGCGGGCGGTGCGAGGTGCTCAGGGTCATGGCGTCCTATTCTTTCATTCCGGCAGCGTCGGTTCCGGCAGCGTTGGCCCCCGCAGCACCGGTACCGGTGGCGCTCACTCCGGCAGCCCGGCGGCTGCTGAGCAGGTGGGCCACGACGATCTGCACCACGGCAATGACCAGGAGCAGCGCCAGCGGCAGTGTCCAGCTGCCCGTCGCGCTGTGCAGCAGGCCCATGCCGAATGGCCCGACGGTGGCCAGAAGATAGCCGCTGGATTGGGCCAGCGTGGACAGTGCCGTGGTCTCGGCGGTGCTCCGCCCGCTGCGGCTGATGATCACCATCACCAGGGGGAAGATGCCCAGCCCAAAGCCCAGCAGCACCGCCGGGATGATGGCCAGCGACACGGGAAGGAAGAGGAGCGCGGCGATGCCGGCCGTCATGGTGAGGGTAGCCAGGTAGACGGCGGGGCGCAGCATTCGCGGCCGGGACCCGAGGGCGATCAGCACCATTCCGGCAGGTACCGAGACCAGCTGCATGACGCCGAACATGAGGGCGCTGTCCGCCGCACTGAGGCCCATGGTGGTGAGCATGTACGGGAACCAGCTGAGCAGCGCGTAGGCCAGCAGTGCCTGCAGGGTGAAGATGCCGGTGAGCAGCCGCCCGGTCTTGGTGCGCAGCAGCGGCCACGGGGAGATGTGTCCGGCTGTTTTCCGGGCAGTGTTGCGGTGGGCGTGCAACGTCACGGGCAGGAAGCCGAGGAATGCGGACAGGGCGAGGACCCCGATGGTGCCCAGCCCGGCCGACGGCGACCCCAGCGCCTGCGACAGCGGAACAACGGCTATGGCCATGACGGTGGCGCCGCTGGTCATGGTCACCGTGTAGACGGCCGTCATGAGTGAGGTGCGTGCGGCGAAGTGCTCCCGGATGAAGGACGGCATGGACACGTTGCAGACAGCAAGTCCGGACATCCCAACCACCGTCCCCGCCACCAGCATTCCCGTGGTGGGAATGCCCCGGAGCAGCAGCCCGCCTGCCAGCATGCCGAGGGAGAGCAGGATGGCTTTCTCGACGCCGAGCTTCCCGGTCAGCCACGACGTCGCGGCACCGGCCACCGCGAAGCACAGAGTGGGAATGGACGGGATGAGCGAGGCGACCAGCGGCCCGTAGCCCAGCACCTGCTGCAAGTCGTGCAGCAGCGCCGAGGCGCCGGTGATGCCGGCCCTCAGGTTCAGGCCGATGAGGACCAGGGCAATAACGGCGGCGACGACGGCGGTGCGCGGCTTGGTTGGATACGTGGCCGTGGTCGGGGGTGCCGAGGAAGTGATCGCCATTCCTTAACGTTAGACGTTTGACGTTTGATGTCCAGAGTTTTGTGGGGAAACTCTCGCGGGCCGTTCCGGCCCGGCATAGACTCAGGCCAGCAGGCGCATCAAGCGCAGGGACCCGGCAGGGGAAAGGACGCCGTCCGGCCATGACCGCCGAAGGCCTTGAAACGGAGAAAAAGTACGACGTCGACGCCGGCAAGGAGCTGCCCGACCTCGCCGCCATCCCCGGTGTGGGACGCGTGGGGGAGCCGCACGATGCTGAGCTGGAAGCCGTGTATTTCGACACGGAGGATCTGGTTCTCGCCGTCCGCCGCATCACCCTGCGGCGCAGGAGCGGCGGAGCCGACGCCGGCTGGCATGTAAAGCTGCCACCTGAGCCCGTGGCGGGCGCCGCAACCACATCGGAAGAGAGGCCGGGAGCCCGCCGGGAGATTCACGCCCCGCTGGGCCAGGCCGACGTCGTTCCGGGGAAACTGCTGGCCCACCTGCACGCCTACCTCCGCGGATCGGATCCCGTGCCCGTAGCCCGCGTTAGCACGCGGCGCACCACACTTGCCCTGTACGGGGACGATGGCGTGCACCTCGCCGACTTTGCCGATGACACCGTGGACGCCAAACTCCTTCAGGGCGCGGGCCAGGAAACGGCAGGTGAGTCGGCCGGCCGGGAGCAGCAGTGGCGCGAATGGGAACTCGAGCTCGTCCACGGCCAGCCGGAGGTGTTCAAGGCAGCCGCAGCGGTCTTGTCCGCGGCAGGTGCCCGGCCGTCGGGGCACGAGTCCAAGCTGCAGCGCGTACTGGGCGAGGCAGCGCCGAAAGCTAAGGGCAAGGAAATTGAAGGGACTGCCGAAGCTGACGGCACGGCGGCAGCTGGAGGTGGCGTAAAGCAGCCCGGCGGCAGGAAACGGGGCAAGAAGTGGCCGGCGTCCGCCGTCGTCAGCGCGTACCTGGACGGGCAGGTCCGCGAAATCCTGGCCAACGACGCCCGGGTGCGGCTGGAGGAGCCCGACGCGATCCATGCGATGCGCTCGGCGACGCGCCGCATGCGGTCGGCCCTGGCGGTTTACCGGAAGCTCTACGGCGGCGGAGCGGTGGGCAGGCTGCGCGACGAGCTCAAGTGGCTGGGCCGGATCCTCGGCACGCCGCGTGATGCTGAAGTCATGCTGGACCGGCTGCGGACGCACGCCGAGAAGCTCCCGCCGGGGGAAGCGGCCGACGGAGTGAGGCGGCGCATCGAGAGGGAACTGGTCACCAGGCTGGAGGCCGGTTACCGCAAGACGCAGGAGGTGCTCCTGACTGACCGTTACTTCCGCCTCCTCGACGACCTCGAAGACTTCCGTGACCACCCGCCCGTCCGCCCGGCCGCTGCGGCACCCGCACGCAAGGCCGCCCGCAAGCTGGTGGGCAAGTCGGCAAAACGGCTGCGCCGGGCCCACAAGGCGGCTCTGCAGGACAAGGACGACGCCGGCGAAAAGCGCGGCATGGAGCTCAAAGGCGCTACGGCGCACGAAACCGCGCTGCACCAGGTGCGGAAGGACGCCAAACGGCTGAGGCATGCCGCCGAGACCGTCGATCCGGTTTTTGGCAAGCGCGCGGCGAAGCTCGCCAAGGCCGCGCATAAACAGCAGAAAATCCTCGGCGACCACCACGACGGTGTGATGGCGCGGATCTTTTTGGGAAAGCTCGCCGGCGGCCCGGACCTGCCCGAGCCCGTGTTGGCGGCCTACGGCTCGCTCCTGAAGCGGGAGCGGAAGAGCGCCGCCAAAGCCGAAGCCAAGTACCGCAAGGCGTACCGGAAGTCCCGGAAGGCAATTCGGCGCGGAGTGGGATAGCGGGGCGGCCGGTGGATGAGCATGCACCGCGCCGGGGGAACACAGTCATCAGCCTGGCCCGCGTGGACGCGGACATGGTGCCTGAGGTGGGCGGCAAGGCTGCCAACCTCGGTGTCCTCCTGGCCGCAGGAATGCCGGTCCCGCGTGGCTTCTGCGTCACCACCGCGGCCTATGGGCAGGCGGCGGCCGCGGCAGGAGTGCAACCTTCCGAGCCGGCGGAGCAGACACGGGGCAGGCTGGAGTCGGCTCCCATACCGGGGGACATTACCGAAGCAATCCTTGCCGCTTACGCAGGCCTGGGCGGGGACACCCCGGTGGCCGTTCGATCCTCCGCCACCGCCGAGGATCTTCCCGAAGCGAGCTTCGCCGGCCAGTTGGACACGTACCTCAATGTCGTCGGCCCCGACGGGCTGTTGGTTGCGGTCCGCCGCTGCTGGGCCTCTCTGTGGACGGACCGGGCAGTGGCCTACCGGGCAGACCACGGGATCGGTCAGCACTCGATCAGCACCGCCGTCGTTGTCCAGGAAATGGTCGACGCCGACGTGGCCGGCGTGATGTTCACGGCAAACCCGCTGACCGGCCGGAGGAGGGAAACCGTCATCAACGCAGCGCCCGGGCTCGGCGAGGCGCTGGTCAGCGGGGCTGTGAACCCGGACCAGTTCACGGTTGACGCGGCCACCGGAGAGATTCTCCAACGGAGCCTGGGTGACAAACGCACCGAAATCCGGCCAGCCCCCGGTGGCGGGACACGGCTGTTGCGCCGGCAGGACGGTGGCCGCCAGGCGTGCCTGACGGATGAGCAGGTCCGCTCGCTGGCCAGGATCGGGATGCTTGCAGAAGAACTCTACGGCGAGCCGCAGGACGTGGAGTGGGCCATCGCGCCGGACGGCGGGATCCGGGTGGTGCAATCCCGTCCGATCACTGCGCTGTTTCCCCTGCCCGAGCCTGACAACCACGACGGCGGCGCCCGCGCCTACCTGTGTGCCAGCCTGCTGCAGGGACTGACCCGCCCGCTGACCCCCATGGGACTGGCATCCTTCACCCTGATGAGCGACAGCTCCCGGTCGGCAGGCAACGGACCGGCGGCTTACCGTTCCGCCCAGATCGGCATGCGCATGTTTGTGGATGTCACGTCCCTGCTGCGGAGCAAGGGCGGCAGGCGCGGCCTGCTGAGAGCCATGAAAGTGGCGGATGCCAGGTCTGTGGATGTGCTGGCCCATTTGGCGGCCGACCCACGCTTCGCCCTCACCAGGGCACCCAAGTTGGCGTCGCTGCAGGCGGGGCTCCGGGCCTCGCCGCCCTTTGGCCTGGTTGGGCAGGTCCTGCGCGCGATGGTCAATCCCGCCGCCGCGCTGGAGCGGGTCTGGGAAGCGGACCATGAGTTGGACCGGATGCTGGTGTTGCCGGAGCCGGCCTCCGGCGCCCGGCGGCTGGATTTCGTGGAACGCATCCTCACCAAGGAGATCACGCCCGCCGTGATGCGGGTACTGCCGCCTGCGGCCGCCGGGTATGTCTGGCTGGGTCTCGCCCGGCTGCTGCTGGGCCGGCTTGCGGAGGCCGGTGAGCTGCAGGCCGTACTGCGCGGCTTGCCGCACAATGTGACCACGGAGATGGATCTGGAGCTCTGGCGTACAGTCACCTCAATCCGGGAGGACCCGGAGTCGGTCCGCGCACTGACCGGGGAAGAGCCCCAGATACTCGCCGGCCGCTACGCTGCCGGATCGTTGCCTGCCGCCTGCCAGGGCGCGCTGCGCGGCTTCCTCGCCAGGTACGGACACCGCGCCGTGGCAGAAATTGACCTCGGCGTTCCGCGCTGGGGTGAGGACCCCGCCCACATCATCAACGCCCTGGCCAACTACCTGAAGCTGGCGGACCCGGCATTCGCGCCGGACCGGGTATTCCGGCGGGCCGCAGAAAACGCGGAAGCCAAGGCAGCCGAGCTGGCCGCACGCGCCGCCCGGTCGAGGGGCAGGCTGTTCGGCAGGATCGTTGCCCACAGCCTGCGGCGCGCACGGGAAACCGCTGGCATGCGCGAGTACCCCAAGTTCCGGCTCATTGTGGCCTTCGCCGTCCTCCGCCGCCAGCTCCAGCAGGTGGGTGAGGAACTCGCGGACGCGGGCCGGATCCAGGTACCGGACGACGTCTTCTTCCTGGACCTCACCGAAGCCCGCGTGGGTCTGCGGGGCGCGGACCTCCGCGGACCCGTCGCTGAACGCCGCAAGAGTTACCAACGCGAAATGCGGCGCCGGCGCATCCCCCGCGTGCTGCTTTCCGATGGCACCGACGTCGAAGCAGCCATGGTTGCGCAGGCCGGTGCGGCGTCGTCCGCGGACGGGCAGCTGCGGCCGGGCACCCTGGTGGGGACGGCGGCCTCGGCCGGCACCGTCACAGGCAAGGCAAGGGTCATCCTGGACCCGGCCCGTGCGCACCTGGAGCCGGGCGAAATCCTCGTTGCGCCGTCGACGGATCCTGGATGGACGCCGCTGTTCATGACCGCCGGGGCACTGGTCATGGAAATGGGCGGACCCATTTCCCACGGTGCCGTGGTGGCGCGCGAATACGGGATTCCCGCCGTCGTCGGTGTCCCCGACGCAACCAAGCGGATTCGAACCGGGGATTCCGTGACCGTGGACGGAGCCGCGGGGACGGTCGTGGTGGAGGCATGACATGGCAGGAGGACGTGTGAGCACTTTCGTTCTTGTCCCGGGCGCCGGGGGAATGGGCTGGTACTGGCACCGGCTGGTTCCGGAGCTGGAACGGCTGGGGCACGAGGCCATTGCAGTCGACATCCGTGAGGATGACCCCCGTCTGGGACTGGAGGACTACGCCGACGCCGTCGTCGCGGCTGTCGGTGATCACCGCGACGTGGTGCTCGTGGGCCAGTCGATGGGCGCCTTCACGGTCCCTGTCGTCGCGGGGCGCGTGCCGGTGGAGCTGATCGTCCTGCTCAATCCGATGGTTCCTCTTCCGGGTGAGACGCCGGGCGAGTGGTGGGAGGCCACCGGCCAGCCCCAGGCCCGGGAGCTCAATGACAGGCTGAACGGACGCACCGGCGATTTCGATGAGCGCGTGCACTTCCTCCACGACGTTCCCCCGGAGGTAATCGCCGCGGGCGACGGCCAGCAGCGCGCGCCGTCCGAAACGCCCTTCGGGCAGCCCTGCGGGATCGACCGCTGGCCGGATGTCCCGACCAGGGTCCTGGTTGGCCGCGATGACCGCTTTTTCCCCGCGGATTTTCAGCGCCGGGTGGTCCGGGCACGGCTTGGCTTGGGAATTGATGAAATCCCGGGCGGGCACCTGGTCGCCCTGAGCAACCCGGTTGGACTCGCAACGCGGCTGGACGGCTTTGCCCGCGCATCCCTTTGACGGGCGGATCCTGGGACAGGGCTGTCGGCCCGCTCAGACGCGTGCCGCGCAATGTTTGCTCAGCCGGCGTGCCGCGCCCCGAGCCGGGCCACCGCCAGGGCCAGCCACAGCTGCACCCGGTCCGCGGTGACGGAAGGGTCGTACCCGGTGAGCTCGGTGATCTGCGCCAGCCGGTAACGGACCGTGTTCCGGTGGAGGGTGAGGGCCTCGGCGACGGCGGCAACGGAGCCATTGCTGTTCAGGTAGCTCTCCAGCGTGGCCATCAGCTCGGCGCCATGGGCGGCATCGAAGCTGCGGAGCGGGTCCAGTGACTCGTTGGCCATGTCCGCCAGCGGCACGTCCTCGCTCGCCAGGAGCAGGGAGGTCAGGCTGAGCCGCTCGGGTTCATTCACCGGCAGCCCGTGGCTGGCTGCGTCGCGCGCCTCGAAGTAGCTCCAGCGCAGGCCGTTCGGCTTGGTGTAAGCACCGCCGATGCCGATGGTGGCGTGGATCCCGGCCTCTGCGAGGTGGTCGCTGAGGCTCCTGGCCATGGCGGTGGCGCCGCGTCCGTCGTCGGCCACCACCGTCACCAGGTCCTTTCCGACGACGGCGGTCACCGCGTGATCCAGCGTCTGCGGCAGCGAGGAGCTGACCAGCTGCTTGTGGTGCGCCTCGGAACCGGCCAGAATCACCACGTTCTTGCGCGTGCTGTTGATTCCCGTCCCGGCGAGGCGGCGCTGGGCCTCGCTGGGGTCCAGGGTTCCGTGGATGACATCCTCGAGCACCTGCCCGCAGAGCGCCCGCTCGGCCTGGCGCTGCTTGACCATGTTGTTGAGCTCCACGCTGATGAGATTCTGCGCGTAGCCGATGATGCCGGAGTCCTCGAACGGCTGCTTCACCCACAGAGTGCACGCATCGCGGCGCCCGGTGGGGATGGGGTACGTGGTCCAGGAATCGGCGGAGGGCGCTTCGCTGCCGCTGTTGTACAGCTGGGCGGTGAACTGCGTGAGCGCGATCTCGGTGCGGAGCATGCCCCCCAGGTGCCGCAGGAGTTCGGCCAGCCCGCCGCCGGTCAGCAGGGCGCGGGCCAGGATCTGGTGCCCGGCAATAAGCCGCTCAAGCTTCGAGTAGTGGTCGGCGGACTGCGCGTCCGCCACGAGCTTGCTGATGGCGATGAACGGGGTCCCGTATGGCACTTCGACAACCGGCAGCCCCCAGCGGTTCGCCTCGGCGACCAAAGCCGGCGGGACGGCGTCGTGCGAGAGCCCCACGCCGAACCCGATCCCCACGGCACCGGCCCGCTGGACCTGGCGGACAAAGCGGCGCTGTTCGGGCGCGCTTTTCATCCGGAGCCCGGTGGTCAGCACGAGTTCGCCGCCGTTGAGGAAGCGCTGCGGGTCCTCCAGCTCGGTGACAGCCACCCAGTGGATGTCCTGGTGCGAAGTGGTCTCCGCGAGGCCGGATTTTTTGAGTCCCAGAGACTGCACGGCCAGCAGCGCCGCGAGGGAAATTGCCATGGATCAAGGGTAGCGGGAGGCTGGCCGATCGCACTAAAGCGCCGGTTCATGGGTGTGCAGGTGGCTATTCCCCGCGGTGTCGGGCTGGAATAGGCTCAAGTCAGCCGCATCACACTATTCAGGACGAAAGAGGTTGTACACCGTGGTTCAAACCTTGCAGAACTTCATCAACGGAGAGTTCGTCACGCCTGCCGGCACGGGCCTGATCGACATCGTGAACCCCGTGACCGGCGACGTGGTGGCCAAGTCACCCGTTTCCGTGGCGGCTGACGTCGACGCCGCCATGGCCGCCGCCAAGGACGCCTTTAAGACCTGGAAGCACGTGACCCCCGGGCAGCGTCAGCTCATGCTGCTGAGGCTCGCCGACGCCATCGAGGCCAACAGTGACGAACTCGTCGATGCCCAGCACCGCAATACCGGGCAGGTCCGCTCCCTGATCGCGTCCGAGGAAGTGGCGGCCGGCGCCGACCAGCTGCGCTTCTTCGCCGGTGCCGCCCGCATCCTCGAAGGCAAGTCCGCCGGTGAGTACTTCGAGGGCCACACGTCCTTCGTCCGCCGCGAGCCGATCGGTGTCGTGGCCCAGGTGGCGCCGTGGAACTACCCGTTCCTGATGGCCATCTGGAAGATCGGCCCCGCGCTCGCGGCCGGCAACACCGTGGTTCTGAAGCCCTCCGACACCACGCCGGAGTCCACCCTGGTCCTGGCCAAGCTGGCCAAGGACATCCTGCCGGCCGGCGTCCTGAACGTCATCCTCGGCACCGGCGAAACCGGCGCGCTGATGGTGGAGCACAAGGTGCCGGGCCTGGTGTCCATCACCGGATCCGTGCGTGCCGGCATCGCCGTCGCCTCGGGCGCCGCGAAGGGCCTCAAGCGCGCGCACCTGGAGCTCGGCGGCAAGGCACCGGCCATCGTCTTCAAGGACGCCGACATCAAGAAGAGCGCCGCGGCCATCGCCGAGTTCGCGTTCTTCAACGCCGGCCAGGACTGCACGGCCATCACCCGTGTGCTGGTGGAGGATTCGGTGCACGACGACGTCGTGGCGGCCATGGTGGAGCACACCAAGACGCTGCACACCGGCTCCCAGAACGACGAGGACAACTACTTCGGCCCGCTGAACAACGTCAACCACTTCAAGGCGGTCAGCTCTGTGGTGGACTCGCTGCCGGTGCACTGCCGGATCGAAACCGGCGGCCACCGCTCCGGGGAGAAGGGGTTCTTCTTCGAGCCCACCATCATTACCGGCGCCAAGCAGACGGACGACATCGTGCAGAAGGAAACGTTCGGCCCGGTCATTACGGTCCAGAAGTTCAGCACGGAGGCCGAAGCCGTGGAGCTGGCCAACGACGTCGAATACGCCCTGGCCTCCAGCGTCTGGACCAGCGACCACGGCACGGCCATGCGGCTCAGCCGCGACCTTGACTTCGGTGCGGTCTGGATCAACACGCACATTCTCCTCACCGCCGAAATGCCCCACGGCGGCTTCAAACAGTCCGGCTACGGCAAGGACCTCTCCATGTACGGCGTCGAGGACTACACGCGCATCAAGCACGTCATGTCCGCACTTGATGCTTAATCCCGCCGGCGCCCATTCAGTAAAGAAAGAATCACGATGACCGCAACAGCATCAGAAATCACCTACCGCCTCGAGCAGAAGCGCCGCGTCCAGGCCGACTTCCCGGGCCCCAAGTCCGTGGCCCTGACCGAACGACGCAAGGCCGTGGTCGCCGCCGGCGTCGCCTCCAGCGTTCCCGTTTACGTCGCGGACGCCGACGGCGGCATCATCCATGACGTCGACGGCAACTCCTTCATCGACCTCGGCTCAGGCATCGCGGTGACCAGCGTCGGCGCGTCCGATCCCGCCGTCGTCGGTGCCGTGAAGGAGGCCGTGGAGCACTTCACCCACACCTGCTTCATGGTCACCCCCTACGAGGGCTACGTCGCGGTCGCCGAGCAGCTGAACAAGCTCACGCCGGGCAGCCACGAGAAGCGCACCGTCCTCTTCAACTCCGGCGCGGAAGCCGTGGAAAACGCCATCAAGGTGGCCCGCCTGGCCACCGGCCGGGACGCCGTCGTCGCCTTCGACCACGCCTACCACGGCCGCACCAACCTGACCATGGCGCTGACCGCCAAGGCCATGCCGTACAAGACCAACTTCGGCCCGTTCGCGCCCGAGGTCTACCGCATGCCCATGAGCTACCCGTTCCGCGAGGAAAACCCCGAGATCACCGGTGCCGAGGCCGCCAAGCGCGCCATCACCGCGATCGAGAAGCAGATCGGCGGCGACCAGGTGGCCGCGATCATCATCGAACCGATCCAGGGTGAGGGCGGCTTCATCGTCCCAGCTGAGGGCTTCCTGCCGGCGCTGTCCGCCTGGGCCAAGGAAAAGGGCATCGTCTTCATCGCCGACGAGGTCCAGTCCGGCTTCTGCCGCACCGGCGAATGGTTTGCGGTGGACCACGAGGGCATCGTTCCGGACATCATCACCATGGCCAAGGGCATCGCCGGCGGCATGCCGCTGTCCGCCATCACCGGCCGCGCCGACCTGCTCGACGCTGTCCACCCGGGCGGCCTCGGCGGCACCTACGGCGGCAACCCGGTGGCCTGCGCCGCCGCACTGGCCTCCATCGGCTCCATGCAGGAGTACGACCTCAACGCCCGCGCTAAGCACATCGAGGACCTGTCCGTCGGCAAGCTGCGCGAGCTCGCTGAAGAGGTTTCCGTCATCGGCGACATCCGTGGCCGCGGTGCCATGCTGGCCATCGAGCTGGTCCAGGCCGGTTCGAAGGAGCCCAACCCGGAGCTCACCAAGGCCGTGGCTGCCGCCTGCCTCAAGGAAGGCGTCATCATCCTGACCTGCGGAACCTACGGCAACGTCATCCGCCTGCTGCCGCCGCTGGTGATCAGCGACGAGCTGCTGCTGGACGGCCTGGAGGTGCTCGCCGCAGCCATCAAGGCCAACGCATAGTTCTCTCCTTCTTTTAGCGCGAACGGACAGTTGAGGCCCCATCCTCCAGCGCGAACGGACAGTTGAGGGCCCCCGCCCACGCGAAACAGGGCCCTAACTGTCCGTTCGCGCTGGGGCCGTACGACGACGCCGGGCCGGGTACCAAAAGGTGCCCGGCCCGCCGTCGTTCTTGCCGCCGTCGTACTCCCGTTGTGTTCCCGCCCGCCAGCGAGGGCGCCGCGGTAGAGTCATCCTCACCACTGCACTTCACGCCGCAGGCCGGTGAGCGCCGCCGCGATCCGGGCGCCGGTCCGCACTACCCAAAGAGGGGTCCAGCATGCGATACGTAGTCGGTTACACACCCACTGAGCGGGGGGCGGACGCCGTCGCCCTGGCCACATCACTGGCTCTTGCCCAGGGCGCCGAACTGGATCTGGTCTATGTGGTGAAGCCGGGCACGCCGTACGTGGCCCTAAACCCGGAGGGCAGCCGGGTCAGCGCCGCGGAGCAGCAGGTGCTGACGGCGGAACGGGAGGGCCTGGCCCTCGTTCCGCAGGGGCTGCCCGCGAAATTCCATGTGCGGGAAGCCGATTCCTTCGCCGGGGGGCTCATCGATGCGGCGGTGGAGTTCGGGGCGGGACTCATCGCCGTGGGCGCCGCCAGCGCCGGCCTGTTCAAGCGCTACACCGTGGGGTCCGTGGCCAACGCACTCCTGCATGCCTCGCCGGTTCCGGTGGCACTTGCGCCGCGCGGCTACCAGCGGACGGCGCCCGTCACCCGCCTGACGCTGGCCGTGGGGCAGCGTGCCGGGGCCGAGGCGGCAATCGAGACCGCCATCAGGGCAGCAAAGAGACGGGGCGTGCCGCTACGGCTGACGTCGCTGGTGGAGCTCGACGCCGCCGGTGACGCGGGCGAGGCCATCAATGCCGCGCACATCCACGCCAACACCATCCTGACGGCCGCATCGGGGAAGGTGCCCGCCGGTCACGAAGTCGGCGTCGCCGTGGCCCATGGCCGCACCATCGAGGAAGCCATCGACGGACTCGAATGGGACGACGGCGAGATCCTCATCGTGGGCTCCTCGCGCCTGGCCGAGAAGAACCGCATGTTCCTGGGCAGCACGGCCAACAAGGTGCTGCGGGCCCTGCCGGTTCCCATGGTGGTTGTGCCGCGCGACTACGACCGCGAGGACTCGGCCCCCTGAGCTTCCCTGCGGGCGAGCCGCTTGGCCGCTGAGCTCTTCCGCGTCGCAGCCAGCATGTCCACGGTGAGCACCAGCAGGGCGAGCCACACGACGCCGAAACCGATCCACCGGTCCAGTGTCATGGCTTCCCGGAACACCACCAGGGCAACGATGAACTGCAGCACCGGTGCGAAGTACTGCAGCAGCCCGATCGTGGTCATGGGCAGCCGGCGGGCGGAGGCGCCGAAGAACACCAGCGGCACGGCAGTGATGACGCCGGATGCCAGAAGCAGCCAGAAGTGCCCGCTTCCGTGGGTGGTCAGCGAGGCAGTGCCGCTTGCCGCGAGGAAAATCATGGTGGCCGCGGCCAGGGGAGCGAGGACGATGGTTTCCACGGTGAGGCTGGTGATGGCGTCGGCGCGCGGCCCCACCCGCTTCTTCACGAAGCCGTACAGGCCGAAGCTGACGGCCAGGGTCAGGGCGATCCACGGCAGTTTCCCGTAGGACACGGTCAGCACCCCGACGGCGACGAAACCGATTCCGACGGCGGCCCACTGCAGCGGCCGGAGCGTCTCCTTGAGGACGAACACGCCGAGGAGGACGGACACGAGCGGGTTGATGAAGTAGCCAAGTGAGGCCTCGACCGCCTGCCCGGTGGTGACGCCGTAGGTGTACGTCAGCCAGTTGACCGCGATGAGGCCGGCGGCAAGCGCCAAGGTTCCGAGGACGGCGCGGTTCCGCAGGGCAGCGCCCAGAACACGCCACGCCCTGGTTACCGTGATCAGGAGGGCGCAGAAGATCAGGGACCAGACCACCCGGTTGGCCACGATTTCCACGGCACCGGCGGGCTGCAGAACGAAGAAGTACAGCGGAAGCAGCCCCCACAGGCCGTAAGCGCCGATGCCGAACAGGATTCCCGCCGTCGTCTCCTTGTCCACCGCCTTCGGCGCGTCAGGCACACTCGGTGCACCAGGCAAACCGGGTGCCCCGCGCTTGCCGGAGCCGGTCACGCCCAAGTGCGCGGGGCCAGCTGTTGGGGCAGTCGGAACAGCGGAGGAGACGGATCCGTCGGGATTAGGCACAGAACCCATAACACCATCTTAAGGAGCGGTATTCCGTCTAACCCGAGCCAAAAGCTGCCTGCGGAAACGAAATAGTCAGTAGGCTTGCCATTATGAGTACGACTCTCCGCAGGGCGCCGGCCCCATGAGGCTCCGCCACAGCAACGCCTCCGGCCACGGTTACCGGAGGGTGCGGGCCGGCGCCGGGTTCAGTTACAGGGACCTGGACGGCTCCACGCTGCCGCCCGGTCCGGTCCGCGACCGGCTGGAAAGCATCGGCATTCCGCCCGCCTGGACGGACGTGTGGATAGCGCCCTTCGAGAACGGGCATATCCAGGCCACGGGGCTGGATGCCGTGGGCCGCCGGCAGTACATCTACCATCCGGAGTGGCGCGAACGGAAGGACCGCCTGAAATTTGACCGCGCGCTCCAGCTCGCCGAGTCGCTGCCTACCGCCCGCCGGCTGGTCACCATCGATCTGAGGTCCGATGGCTTCACCCGCGAGCGGGTTTTGGCTGCGGCCTTCAGGCTGCTGGACAGCGGCTCCCTGCGGGTGGGGTCAGAGCGGTACACGAATGAAAACGGCAGTCACGGGCTCGCCACCCTGCTCTGCGCCCACGTTCGTGTCCGGAAGGAATGCCTGCACCTCAGTTTCCCGGCCAAGAGCGGTAAAACCTGGGAGTCCCGCATCGATGACCCTGACCTGGCGCCTCTGGCCCGGGCCCTCAAGCGGCGCGGCGGCAACGCGCGGCTGCTGGCCTACAAGAACGGCCGGACGTGGCACCCGGTGACCAGCGCGGACATCAACGGCTACGTCAAGGAACGCACTGGCGACGACTTCACCGCAAAGGACTTCCGCACCCTGCGCGGCACCGTCGCCGCCGCCGTCAGCCTGGCCCGGAGCGGCCCGCAGAAAACCGAGGGGAAGCGGAAACGCGCCATCAGCGTCGCCATGATGGAGGCGGCAGCGGTGCTGGGCAACACGCCGTCGATCGCCCGCAAGAGCTACGTGGACCCCCGCCTGCTGGACCACTTCGCAGCCGGGGAGACCATAGACCCCAAGCGCCTGGACTCGGCGGAGTCGGAGCTGCGGGCACTGCTGTACCGCGAGGGCGACGTGGTTGCCCTTCGCAAGAGCGGCTGACGCGGCGGGGCCGGCTGACGCAGGCCGGGTTGCCCCGGTGTGGGGCGTGTAACTGGGGAAGCCAGGCGTCACGCACCGCCGTGCGCCGTCACGGGTGGGGCGCCCGCCGGGCGGACAATTAGAATTGAAAACTGCGCGCCGGTGGGGCGCGGTCTCCCGTTCCGGAAGGGCTTACGGTGTCCAACACAGCTGAATCCACGGCGAAGCGCCCGCTCCGCGTCGCGATCGTCGGCGCCGGACCCGCAGGCGTCTACGCCGCGGACATCCTGACCAAGTCCAACGAGGTCAAGGACGGCGACTTCGAGGTCAGCATCGACCTCTTCGAGGCCTACCCGGCACCGTACGGCCTGATCCGCTACGGTGTGGCCCCGGACCACCCGCGCATCAAGGGCATCGTCAACGCCCTGCACAAAGTCCTGGACCGCGGAGACATCCGGTTCCTGGGCAACGTCACCTACGGCCGGGACCTCACTCTGCACGACTTCCGCGCCTTCTACGACGCCGTCATCTTCTCTACCGGCGCCATCAAGGACGCGGACATGGACATCCCCGGCATCGACCTCGCGGGCTCCTTCGGAGCCGCCGACTTCGTGTCCTGGTACGACGGCCACCCGGACGTTCCGCGGAACTGGCCGCTGGACGCCAAGGAAATCGCGGTCATTGGCAACGGCAACGTGGCCCTGGACGTGGCCCGGATGCTGGTGAAGCACGCCGACGAACTGCTCGTCACCGAGATCCCGGACAACGTCTACCAGGGCCTGAAGAACTCACCGGTCACCGACGTCCACGTCTTCGGCCGCCGTGGCCCCGCCCAGGTCAAGTTCACCCCGCTGGAGCTGCGTGAACTCAGCCACGCCCGCGACGTCGACATCGTGCTCTACCCGGAGGACTTCGAATTCGACGAGGCCTCCGACGACGCGATCCGGAGCAACAACCAGACCAAGACGATGGTGAACACCATGACCAACTGGCTGGTCGAGGAGCACGCGGAGGCTGAACAGCCGTCGTCGCGCCGCCTGCACCTGCACTTCCTGCACAGCCCGGTTGAGATTTACGACGACGGCGGGTCCGGCAAGGTGGCCGGCATCAAGTTCGAGCGCATGCAGCTTGACGGCACCGGCAACGTCAAGGGCACGGGGGAGTTCATCGACTACCCGGTGCAGGCCGTCTACCGTGCCATCGGCTACCACGGCTCCGCGCTGGACGAACTCGAATACGACGCCAAGCGCGGGGTCATCCCCAACGAAGGCGGCCGCGTCCTCGACGCCGACGGAAACCCCGTCCCCGGCATCTACACCACCGGCTGGATCAAGCGCGGACCGGTCGGCCTTATCGGGCACACGAAGGGCGACGCCCTGGAAACCATCGGCTTCCTCCTCGAGGACCGGTTCACCCTGCCGCCCGCCCAGAACCCCGACCCGCAGGCGATCATCGACCTGCTCGAGGAACGCGGCATCGAGTACACCACGTGGGAGGGCTGGAACAGGCTGAACGCCCACGAGGCCGCCCTCGGCGCATCGTGGACGGAATCCGCCGCGTCCGACGGTGTGGTGCGCGAACGCATCAAGGTGGTGCCGCGCGAGGAGATGATCAAGATCTCCCGCGCCTGACGGCACCGGTTCCGCGCCAAGCACCCGCCCGCCGCAAGCGGCTCCTCCCGGCCGATGTCGGTGACGAGTTTTTGTGCAGATATTGCCCGTTTGGCACGTTTCAAGTCCCAATATGTGGACAAAAACTCGAACCTGGAGGGGCCTACTGCTCGGCCCGGCGGGTGGACTAGACTGTCGCGGGCAAGCGTTTGGGCGAGTGGGAGTTCGATGAAGAACCTGATCCAGCCAGCGGCACCCGGAACCGATGATTCAGTGCTTTTGCAGCGCCGCGCCCTGGCCGGCCATGAACTCCTGGACAGCCACGCGCAGGGCGAAGCGTTCCCCGATGCCGAAGAAATCCCCGGGCTGCGCCGCCTGATCCGCGAGTCCTGGCAGCGGTCCGCGAAGCTGCGGGCCAACCCCGATCACCCCGAAGCCCCGCTGGCCATTGCCGGGGACGAGCTTGACGAATACCGCCGCCAACACCCCTTGGCCGCCATCATGCCCGTCATCCAGAAGCTCCTCATCCGGCCCAGCCATGACAGCGGCCTGCTGGTTGCCGTCGGCGACGAAGTGGGCCGCCTCCTCTGGGTGGAAGGCGATCCCGGCGCGCGCCGCCGGGCCGAGGGCATGATGTTCGTTCCCGGCGCCGACTGGTCGGAGGCCACTGTCGGGACCAGCGCCCCCGGAACGGCGCTCGCCCTGGGCCGCGGCATCCAAATATCCGGGGCCGAGCACTACAAACGGTCCGTCCACCCCTGGAGCTGCACGGCGGTCCCGTTCCAGGACCCCGATTCCGGCGCACTGCTGGGGGTCGTGGACATCACTGGCACCGAGGACGCCGTGGCGCCGCACACGCTCTCCCTCGTGGAGGCCACCGTGGCGGCAGCCCAGGCCCAGTTGCGCGTGGAACGCCTGCAGCTCGCGGCCGCCCAGGAGCGAGTTAAAGCACGACGGCGGCACCCGGGTTCCGGGGCAGCCGGCGGTCCTGCGCGGGAAGGCAGCCTGTACCGCAACAGCCTGCAGCTGCTGGGCCGAGACCAGGCACTGCTCAGCATCGAGGGCCGCAGCGTGGTGCTGTCCGCCCGGCACAGCGAGATCCTGGCCCTGCTCAGCACCCGCCCGGACGGGCTCAGCGCCGAGGAACTGAGCGTTCTTTTGTACCCGGGGGACGGGTCCACGATCACCCTGCGGGCCGAGATGGTGCGCCTTCGGAAGGTCCTGCTGCAGCTAGACCCCTCCGCAGTGCCGGAATCGCGGCCCTACAGGCTGGCGCTGGATCTCCTGCCGGACAGCAGCCAGGTGCTCACCTGCCTGCAGCGCGGCGCCCACCGGATCGCCCTCGACATCTACCGCGGCGCCGTCCTGCCCCGCTCGGAGGCGCCCGGCGTCGTCGAGCTCCGGAACCGCGTGTCCGCGCTGCTGCGGGAGGCCGTCCTGACGGACGGCAGCGCGGAGTCGCTGCTCAAGTACGCGGAACTGCCGGAGGCGGCGGACGACGTCGACGTCCGCCGTGCCGCCCTGAAGCTCCTGCCGCCGCGCTCGCCCAAGTGGGCCGCCGTCGTCGCCGATCTGGAGCGGCTGGAAGCCGAACTGAGCGCCTAAGGGTTGCCCCGCCGTCGTACTTCGCGGCGGTGACATGGCTCACAGGGCTGCAACCTTGCTGCAACCTGCCCGCTCCTAGGCTCAATGCATCGGCGATCACATGACATATCGCCACCGTGTTGCACAGCAAAGGAGCTAGCAATGACCGTTTACGCACAGCCCGGCACCGAAGGTTCGAAGGTCACGTTCCAGGACCGCTACGAGAACTGGATCGGCGGCGAATGGGTTGCACCCGTGAAGGGCCAGTACTTCGAGAACATCACGCCCGTCACCGGCAAACCCTTCTGCGAGGTGGCCCGCGGCACCGCCGAGGACATCGAACTGGCACTCGACGCCGCGCATAAGGTGGCCCCTTCCTGGGGCAAGACCTCCGTTGCAGAGCGCGCGGCGATCCTGAACAAGATCGCCGACCGCATCGACGAGAACGTCGAACTGCTCGCCGTCGCCGAGACCTGGGACAACGGCAAGCCGATCCGCGAGACCCTCAACGCGGACATCCCGCTGGCCGCCGACCACTTCCGCTACTTCGCCGCCGCAGTCCGGGCCCAGGAAGGCCGGCTGTCGCAGCTCGACGACGACACCACGGCCTACCACTTCCACGAGCCGCTCGGCGTCGTCGGCCAGATCATCCCGTGGAACTTCCCCATCCTGATGGCCGTCTGGAAGCTGGCCCCGGCGCTCGCGGCGGGCAACGCCGTCGTCCTTAAGCCCGCGGAACAGACGCCGACGTCCATCTTGGTGCTGATGGAACTGATCGGCGACCTGCTGCCGGCCGGCGTGGTCAACGTGGTCAACGGCTTCGGCGTCGAGGCGGGGAAGCCGCTGGCCTCCAGCCCGCGGATCCGCAAGATCGCCTTTACGGGCGAGACAACTACCGGACGCCTGATCAGCCAGTATGCCTCCAACAACCTGATCCCCGTGACGCTGGAACTCGGCGGCAAGAGCCCGAACATCTTCTTCAACGACGTCGCCGAGTCCAACGATGCGTTCTACGACAAGGCCCTGGAAGGCTTTGCATTGTTCGCCTTCAACCAGGGCGAAGTCTGCACGTGCCCGTCCCGCGCCCTGGTCCAGGAGGACATCTACGACTCCTTCATGGCCGACGCCCTGGCACGGACCGAGAAGATCATCCAGGGCAACCCGCTGGACACCGAAACCCAGATCGGCGCGCAGGCCTCCAACGACCAGCTGGAGAAGATCCTCTCCTACATCGACATCGGGAAGCAGGAGGGTGCCAAGGCGCTCACCGGCGGCGCCCGCGCCGAACTGTCCGGGGACCTGGCTGGCGGCTACTACGTCCAGCCGACGATCTTCGAGGGCCACAACCGGATGCGAATCTTCCAGGAGGAGATCTTCGGCCCGGTGGTGTCCGTGACCCGCTTCAGCGACTACAACGACGCCATGGGCATCGCCAACGACACCCTCTACGGCCTGGGCGCCGGCGTCTGGTCCCGCAACGGCAACGTCGCGTACCGCGCGGGCCGCGAGATCCAGGCTGGCCGTGTCTGGGTCAACAACTACCACGCCTACCCGGCCGGCGCCGCGTTCGGCGGCTACAAGTCCTCCGGCATCGGACGCGAGAACCACGCCATGATGCTGGACCACTACCAGCAGACCAAGAACCTCCTGGTCAGTTACAGCGAAAACAAGCTCGGCTTCTTCTAAGCCGCTTGTGCCGGCCGGCACCATCCCCATCACTGCCGGCCGGCCCTCCCGGGCGGGGACGGATCAGCTCCATCCGTCCCCGCCCGCACCATGCTTCCCGCCCGCACCGCGGCGGAAGAACCACCCCCTGGCCACCCCTCAGGAAGGCAGCACCACCTGTCCCGCACCACCCGAAACATCGCTTCAACGACGCAAGGATTTCGCCAATGACGACGACAATGCAAGCAGCCGTAGTATCCGAATTCGCCGAAGAGCTCCAGATCCTGGACATTCCCGTTCCCACCCCGGGCCGCGGACAGGCCCTGGTCAAGGTGATCACCAGCGGTGTCTGCCACACCGACCTACATGCCGCTGAAGGGGATTGGCCGGTCAAGCCGTCGCCGCCCTTCGTGCCCGGACACGAAGGCGTGGGCGAGGTGGTGGCCCTCGGCGAGGGCGTCACAGACCTCGCCGTCGGTGATCTGGTGGGCAACGCCTGGCTCTGGTCCGCCTGCGGCGACTGCCAGTACTGCCGCACCGGCTGGGAAACGCTGTGTGAGACCCAGCAGAACGCCGGCTACAGCGTGGACGGCTCCTTCGGCGAGTACATGCTGGTAAACAGCCGGTTCGCCGCCCGGATTCCCGCCGGTTCGGACCCCGTGGAGGTCGCCCCGGTGCTCTGCGCCGGCGTCACCGTGTACAAGGGACTGAAAATGACCGAGGCCAAGCCAGGGGAGTGGGTCACCATCTCCGGCATCGGCGGCCTGGGGCACATCGCCGTCCAGTACGCCGTGGCCATGGGCCTGCGCGTCGCCGCCGTCGACATCGCAGACGACAAACTCGCCCTTGCCAGGAAGCACGGCGCCGAACTCACCGTCAATGCGCTCCACGAGGATCCCGCGGAAGTCATCCAGCAGAAAACCGGAGGCTGCCACGGAGTCCTGGTCACGGCAGTGCACCCGTCGGCCTTCGGGCAGGCCATCGGCATGGCACGCCGCGGTGGCACGATCGTGTTCAACGGCCTGCCGCCGGGTGACTTTCCGGCACCGATCTTCGAGATCGTGCTCAAGGGCCTGACCGTCCGCGGCTCCATCGTGGGAACGAGGCAGGACCTGGAAGAAGCGCTGGACTTCTACGCTCAGGGCAAGATCCATCCCACCGTGTCCACTCGGGAACTCTCGGAAGTCAACGCTGTCTTCGACGAGATGAAGCACGCCAAGATCGACGGCCGTGTGGTGCTGAGGTACTGATGCCCCACACCAGACTGGACGCCGCTGTGACGCTGCCCGGGGAGGACTTCTCCCGGGTGGCGCTCACCGCCGAGGCGGTGGGGCTGCTGCGGAAGCTCTGGGCGCAGCACGGCCCGCTGATGTTCCACCAGTCGGGCGGCTGCTGCGACGGCTCGGCGCCCATGTGCTACCCGGCCGGGGAGTTCCTCACAGGGGATTCGGACGTGCTGCTGGGGCGGTTTGACCTCTCCGCGGACGACGGCGGCCGGTCCGGTTCCGCTGACCACGGCGGGTTCCGGGGCATTGACGACGGCGGGCAGCCGCTGGAGTTCTGGATGTCCCGGGAACAGTTCGGCTACTGGAGCCACACCCACCTGACGGTGGATGTGGTGCAGGGCCGGGGGAGCGGGTTTTCCGTCGAGGCGCCGGAAGGCAAACGCTTCCTGATCCGCTCCACCCTCATGGACTGGCCCGTGTAGGCAGGCTTTGCCCAGCAAAACTCCAAAATGTTACGCCCGGACGGGGGCCCAAATAAGGGCCTTCGTCCGGGCGTTGCACATTTAAACCGCGATTGAGAACCCCCAATTTGGGTGGCTCAGCGGGCCGACCAGCCACACCCCCAAGGTTTTCACGGGCCCGCCACCGCACGATGGCACCGTTACATTCCTCCTAGCGGCAGGTGTGCCATGAACAACTCAGCCTCGATGTCAGAGGGGGGCCCGGATCAGAGTCGATCCGGGGCTCCCGTGGATCCACCAACCAACCGGCGTCAACGACGCAAGAAGCGGAGCAAACAGTCCATGTCCTTTCGGACGGTGGCGGCAGCAACCACAATGATGATGCCGATCGCCATGGGGTTGCCAGTGGTGGCAGCCAACGCGGTGCAGGCACCGGTGGGGGAAGGATTCACCATCACCCCCTCAGATCTCTCCTACATTCTGAAGCAGATCAAGATCTCCGAGCGGCACGCAGCAACGTATTCGCCCGAACACCCGTGTGACACCCTGATCGGCACCGGGCCCGATCAGATCCCGAGCCCCTTGGTCTCCGCGGGGCTGCGGACCGTCGACGGGTCATGCAACAACCTGCAGCCGGGCCAGGAGAGGTTCGGCTCAGCAGACCAGCAATTCCCACGTCTGACCACACCGGTGTTTAAGAGCGCCGAGGATGCATCGGTCTTCGGCGGTCCAGCCGCATCGTCGTACGCTCAGAAGTCCGGGACCGTAGTGGACTCCGAGCCCCGTGTGATCAGCAACCTCATCGTGGACCAGACCTCGACCAACCCCGCAGCCGTCGCCGCCGCCGGTAACCCGGTCAGGACACAGGGCAACACGGGCGTCGTTCCCTGCACGCAGGACCCCGATCCCCTGGCGACGCCGCCCGTTGCTGGTGTTCCGGCAGACTGCGTGCCGTCACACAGCACGCTGTTCATTGAGAACGTGACCACCGACGTCGGCCTCTCCCCGCCCTACAACTCGATGTTCACGCTGTTTGGCCAGTTCTTCGACCATGGCGTGGACCAGACCGTCAAAAGCGGCGGAACCGTCTTCGTTCCGCTCAAGGCTGACGACCCGCTGCGAACCGTTGGTCCCGATGGCAAGCCCAGCACTGGCGACGAAGTCCCCGCCAGCCAGGCTTTTATGGTGCTGACCCGCGGCCAGAACCAGCCCGGCCCGGACGGCATCCTCGGTAACGATGACGACATCCAGGATGCGAACAACACGGACTCACCGTGGGTCGACCAGAGCCAGACCTACACCTCGCACGCCTCCCACCAGGTGTTCCTGCGGGAGTACGTCGAGAACGCGGACGGCAAGCCGGTCTCGACGGGCAAGCTGCTCGGCGGGGAAACCGGCACCAAGGCGGCCAACGGCATGGCCACCTGGGCTACGACCAAGCTTCAGGCAAAGACCTTGCTAGGTCTCAGGCTCGAAGACAAGGACGTCCTGAACGTTCCGATGATCGCGGCGGACCCTTACGGCAAGTTCATCCCCGGCCCGGCGCGCGGCCTGCCGCAGTACGTGACGGCGACGGGTCTGGTCGAGGGACAACTCGACGACCCGACGACCCCCGAAGACGAGACCGTACCGGTGCCGGCGAACGTCAAGTACTTTGACACCCCGTTCCTGACGGACATCGCGCACAACGCTGACCCGTCCCCGCAGGACACGGACCACAACCCTGCGACTGCCAAGGTTACGCCGGATCCGGACAGTGACGAGACGGCTTCGGCCGATTTCGCCCACCAGCCTGCCGGCACCTACGACGATGAGATGCTGGACGCGCACTTTATCGCCGGTGATGGACGCGTCAACGAGAACATCGGCCTGACGGCCATCCACCAGATCTTCCACTCAGAGCACGACCGGCTCGTCGACGACATTGAGAACGTTCTGACGACCGATACGTCCGCCAGCGGCGTCAAGGCCTTGGCAGAGTGGAAGCTGGCCGCCGGCGCCGACGGTTGGAACGGTGAGCGGCTTTTCCAAGCCGCACGGTTCATCACGGAGATGGAGTACCAGCACCTGGTCTTTGAGGAGTTCGCCCGCAAGGTTCAGCCGGCGATCAACCCGTTCGAGCCGTTTGCGTTTACCCAGACCGAACTCAACCCCGCGGTCAAGGCGGAATTCGCTCACGCAGTGTACCGCTTCGGCCACTCCATGCTGACCGAAACGATCTCGCGCAGGAACGAGGACGGTGCCGGCCCCAACGCAACATTCGGTGATTCTGACGACACCAAGGGCAGCCAGAACGACATCTCGTTGCTCGACGGATTCCTCAACCCGCCGGAGTACACTGACGGCGGCCCTGCCGGGCCGCTGACCTCGGAAGAGGCCGCCGGAAGCATCATCATGGGAATGGCGGACCAGGCCGGCAACGAACTGGATGAGTTCGTGACCGACACGCTCCGCAACAACCTCCTGGGCTTGCCCCTGGACCTTCCCACGATCAACATGACACGGGCCCGCTCCGAAGGAATCCCGCGGCTGAACGTTCTTCGCCGTGAGATCTTCAACAAGACGAATGACGGCCAGTTGAAGCCCTACATCAGCTGGGTCGATTTCGGCGAGAACCTCAAGCACCCGGAGTCCCTGGTCAACTTCGTCGCAGCCTACGGCCAGCACCCGTCCATCACGGGCGCCACGACCCTGGCAGGCAAGCGGGAGGCTGCGCGGCTGATCGTCAGCCCGGCAGCCGGCGATGTCCCTCCCGCTGACGCCGCCGCGTTCATGAACAGCACGGGCACTACCTGGAGCAACGACGGCGTCAACTCCAAGACCGGCCTCGACAACGTCGACCTGTGGGTCGGCGGTCTCGCGGAGACGACGGTCGTGTTCGGCGGACTGCTGGGCAGCACGTTCAACTACGTCTTCGAGAACCAGCTGACCGACCTGCAGAACGGCGACCGCCTGTACTACCTGGCGCGCACGCCGGGCATGAACCTGAGGGCGCAGCTGGAAGGCAACTCCTTCGCCGAAATGATGATGCGCAACACCAACGTTCATAGCCTGAAGGCCGACGTGTTCGCCACCTCGGACTGCAAGTTTGAACTGAAGAAGCTGGGAGGCACCCCTGCTGGCTTTGCGGCCGACGGCAACACCGTGGCGGATGACCCGGACTCAGAGTGCAGTGAGCCAGATTTGCTGATCCGCATGCCCGACGGCACGATCAAGTACCGTGCAAGGAACACAGTCGATCCCTCCGGCATCAACGGACAAAGCGTCTACAACGGCACCGCCGGCGTGGACCGTATCTTCGGCGGCAACGACAGCGACACCTTCTGGGGTGGCGAAGGCAATGACGTCATCGAAGGTGGTGACGGCGCCGACGTCGCACTCGGCGGTGACGGTGACGACATCATCACCGACCTCGCCGGTGACGACGTCCCGAAGGGTGGCCCCGGCAATGACGCGATCGACGCCGGCCCCGGCCTGGACATCGTCATGGGCGGCGACGGCAAGGACTTCACCAATGGCGGAGCCAACGCCAACGAGACCTTCGCCGGAGCCGGTGACGACTTCGTCATGCTGGGTCAGAGCCTGGACGCCGCTTTCGGTGACAGCGGCGACGACTGGGAAGAGGGCGGTGACCAGCCCGACCTGATGCAGGGAGACAGCGGCAACCTGTTCTTCCTGGATGACTCCCAGAAGCCCGGTCACGACATCCTGATCGGCCAGGGCGGCGACGACGACTACGACATGGAAGGCGGAGACGACATTGGCCTCGGCGGCCCAGGCATCGAAAAGGTTGCCGGAGCCTCCGGCTTTGACTGGGAAATTGGCCTCGGGGACCCGCAGCCGCAGAACCTCGATCTCGACCTTCCCCTTGTACCGCTTGACATCCTGACTGCCGATGTCCGCGACAAGTTCAACGAAGTTGAGGCCGCCTCCGGCTGGAAATTCGATGACAAGATCCGCGGCGACGACGTTGTTCCCAGCGGCGTTGGCGGTGGAGGCTTTATCGGCTGCAACGTCTTGGACCAGGCAGGGCTCAACCGCATCACGGGTCTTGACGCTTTGGTTCCAGATCTCGATACGTCCGCGGATACGGTCATCGCAGCGTCCGCTTCCAAGGATTGCCCGCTCCTTACCCCCGGATCCCTGGTCTGGGGGGCCGGCAACGTGCTCCTGGGCGGCGGCGGAAGTGACGAAATCGAAGGCCGCGGAGCCAACGACGTCATCGACGGAGATGCTTACCTCAGCGTCCGGCTCAGTGTCCGGACGGACCCGGACAACGCGGCAACCGAAATCGGCAGTGCAGCTGCCGATGGAGCGGGCCAGAGCGCAATGACCAGCCGGTACCTGAGGGACGCCAATGGTGCCCTGACAGGCCCGACGCTCCAGGAAGCTGTCTTTGCGGGAACCGTGAACCCAGGCAACATCGTGGCGGTCCGCGAGATCCTCACGGGCTCCGGCGGCACCGACTCGGCACGGTTCTCCGGCCCTGCGGCCAACTACACCGTCGACACTGTCGACGCTAATGGTGCCCCAGCCGCCCTTGGCGCGCCGGGGTCAACCACCACGGTAACCGACACCACTGGCACGGACGGTACGGACACCTTGCGGAACGTCGAACGTCTGCTGTTCTCCGACTCTGTTGCTCCGGCGGCACCCCTGAACGTGGTCGCCCTCGGCGGAAACGGCCAGGCTACCGTCTCGTTCACTCCGGCCACTACCGGCGGCGTCGCAACCGCCTTCCAGGTCCGCGTGCTTTCAGGCGGTGTCCAGCAAGGAGGTGTCATCGACGTCCCGGACGGCGCCACCAGCGTGGTTGTCACAGGCCTCACGAACGGAACGGCCGTCACATTCGAAGTGATTGCCAGCAACGCCTTCGGACCCAGTGCACCATCACTTGCATCGAATGCCGTTACTCCTGCCGTCCCACGGCTTAGCGTGGCAGTGCCCAGCATCACGGGTGCCACGACTGTTGGTTCGCTTCTGACGGCCAATCCCGGAACCTGGGGCCCCCAGCCGGTGACGTTCGCTTACCAGTGGTTCAGCGCAGGCGTCGCCATTGTCGGTGGCAACGGCTCAACCTACACAGTCAAGGCTTCAGACGCCGGCAAGGCGATCACCGTACAGGTGACCGGCTCGAAGGACGGGTTCGTCAGCGAATCCCGCACCTCGGCGGCAGTCACGGCAACTAACCCTGTGGTCGCTGTCAACGCCCTGCGTGACTTCAACGGTGACGGCAACGTCGACATCGTCGCCCGGGACAACGCCGGGGTGCTGTGGACCTACCTGGGCAACGGCTCCGGAACGTTCCCGACCCGCGTCCGGGCCGGCGGCGGCTGGAACATCATGACCATCATCAGCGCCTCCGGCGACGTGAACGGTGACGGCAGGTCCGACCTGTTGGCGAGGGAATCGAACGGTGTGCTGTGGTCCTACCTGGGCAACGGCTCCGGAACGTTCCCGACCCGCATCCGGGTCGGCGGCGGCTGGAACGGCATGAACACCATCAGCGCCTCCGCCGACCTCAACGGGGATGGCCGGGCTGACCTCGTCGCCCGGGACAACGCCGGTGTGCTGTGGACCTACAGGGGCAACGGCGCCGGGACGTTCCCGACCCGCATCCGGGTCGGCGGCGGCTGGAACGCCATGACCGCCATAACCGCCTCGGCTGACCTGAACGGCGACGGCAGGAATGACCTGGTGGCCCGGGATAACAGCGGCGTCTTGTGGTCCTACCAGGGCAACGGTGCCGGCCTGTTCCCGACCCGTGTGAGGGCTGGCGGCGGCTGGAACTCCATGACAGCCATCAGCACTCCTGGCGACCTGAACGGCGACGGCAGGAATGACCTGGTGGCCCGGGATAACAGCGGCGTCCTGTGGTCCTACCAGGGCAACGGTGCCGGCCTGTTCCCCACCCGGACCAGTGCAGGCAGCGGCTGGAATCTGCTGCGAGTTATCAGCTAGTCCACTAACGGTCACCGCCCGCATGGTTTAGCACCGCGGGCGGTGGCCCGTTCCGCACCTTCGAGTAAGGGTGCGGCCGCCAAGGACCCACGCCCGGCCCTCCACCACACCGCGCAGCCGCAGCGCGGAGGAGGGCCGGGCGTGGTTTTGCGTGCCGACCGTCTCAGTATTCGGGACAAATATTGCCGTCCACTGGATGGACACTATCCTTGATAGGTCTGTTTCCATCCCCTATCAGGACTGTGGACTTCCAATGAACCTTTTCCGGACCAAATCCATCGAGCAGTCAATCGCCGACGCCGATGAGCCCGGACGCAAGCTGAAGCGCTCCCTGAGCACATGGGACCTCATGATCATGGGCGTCGCTGTTGCTGTCGGCGCCGGCATCTTCTCCGTGGGCGCCAAGGCCGCTGCGAACTTCGCCGGGCCCGCCGTCACCATGTCCTTCCTCGTCGCCGCCGTCACGTGCGCCCTTGCGATCATGTGCTATGCCGAATTTGCCACTGCCATCCCGGTGGCGGGCTCCGCCTACGTTTTCACCTACGCCACCATGGGCGAGATCTTGGCCTGGATCATCGGCTGGAACCTCATCCTGGAGCTTTTCACCGCGGCTGCAGTGATCGCCAAGTACTGGGGCATCTACCTCAGCAAGGTCTTCGCCCTCATGGGCGTCGAAATGCCGCCTGCCATCTCGATCGGCGGTGTTGACCTGTACTGGGGCGCCTTCCTCATCGTGGCCGTCTTCACCGTGCTGCTGGTGCTTGGAACCAAACTGTCAGCCCGCGTGGGCAACATCTTCACGCTGATCAAGATCGCCGTGGTGGTGTTCGTGATCATCGTGGGCTTCAGCTACGTGAAGTTTTCCAACTACACCCCCTTCGTCCCGGCCTCTGAGCCGACTGCCAACGCCGGCGCGGCCGACGTTCTGAAGCAGTCGTTCTTCGGCTTCCTCACCGGTGCTGCCCCCGCGCAGTACGGCACCATGGGCATCTTCGCCGGCGCCGCGCTGGTGTTCTTCGCCTTCATTGGCTTCGACGTAGTGGCCACCTCCGCAGAAGAGGTCAAGAACCCACAGAAGACGCTGCCCCGCGGCATCTTCGGCGGCCTGGCCCTCGTAACGCTGCTGTACATTCTCGTGTCCCTCGCCCTGACCGGCATGGTCTCCTACACGCAGCTCGCCGAGGCGGAAAGCCCCACACTCACCACGGCCTTCGAGGCGGTCGGCAACACTGACGCCGCGAAGGTGATCGCCTTCGGCTCCCTCGTGGGTCTGACCACAGTGATCATGGTGCTGCTCATGGGCCTGGCCCGCGTGGTGCTGGCCATGAGCCGCGACGGCCTGCTGCCGCGCTCCTTGTCCAAGACCAGTGAAAAGCGTTCGACGCCGGCCCGCCTGCAGATCATTTGCGGCGCCGCCGTTGCCCTGGTTGCCGGACTCACCAACGTGGACCTGCTCGAGGAAATGATCAACATCGGCACGCTGTCCGCGTTCGTGATGGTCAGCCTGGGCATCCTCGTGCTGCGCAAGAAGCGCCCCGACCTGAAGCCGGCCTTCCGGGTCCCGTTCGGCAAGGTGCTTCCCGTCGTATCCGCGGTGCTGTGCCTGTACCTGATGACCAACCTCGCCGTGGAGACCTGGATCTTCTTCGGCATCTGGCTGCTGGTGGGCATTGCCATCTACTTCGCTTACGGGCAGCGCCACTCCCGCCTCAACGAGAAGTTCGCCGGCGCCAAGGCAGCTGTGGACCGCCCTGCAGGCGACCGTGGCGACCGGGACAGCGACGAGCTGAGCAAGGTTTAGCGCCAGCACGGACCCGGGCCGTCCCGGGTTCCGCTGGGCCGCCGCCCCCTGATGCCGTCAGGGGGCTGCGTGCCGTCCCACCCAATCGACCAGCGGACGGAGCTGTTCCCACCGGGCGGCGATCTCCCGTTCCGCTTCCGATGATCTGAGCCAGTTCGGCTCGCCCAGCGCAACACCTGCGGACAGCGACTTGTGCTTTAGTAACTCGGCGCGCGGGTGGTCCTTCGGGAAGCCCCGCGGCACCGTCTTTAGCTTTTCGCCTTCAATGGCGAAGCCGGCTGCTGCGACTGCGTCCACGATGTGCTGCAGCTGTCCGCCGCTGCCTGCTGCGTCCACCGAGTTCCGGTAGCGGACCAGCTGTGCGGGAGAATGTGAGTGGTAGCCGCCGCCGACCAGCAGGCCATCCGCGCTGATCTGGAGGTAGAACCCCACGCCTTCCTGGTATGAGGCGAAAGCGCCTTGGGCCGTCTTGTACGGGGATTTATCCTGCGAGAAACGGACGTCCCGGTTGGGCCGGAACATTTTCCCCGGTCCAAAGCGGGGTTCAAGTGCGGCCAGCAGTGCGGCCAGGGGCTCTTTCACGGACTCGCGGTACATCTCTGAGTGGGCCTGCCACCACTCCCGGCTGTTGTTCTCTTCCAGCTCAGCATAAAACTCCGCTGCTGCTGCGGGAATGCCGTCGAATGTGCTCATGACTGAAGCCTAGGGAAGCTGAACCGGCCAGGCTACGGGCACCCTCGCCCATGTGGAAAACATGCACGCGGACCAGCATCCACCTGGCTCACTTCTCCAATTTGTCCAGCAGCAGCGGCGCCAGGAGCTCGCTGTACTCCCGGTTGAGGTGGTTGGCGTCGAAGTAGACATTGACCCCGCCAACAACGGTGTAGCACTTGCGCGGATCGCAAAAGTAATCGGTCAGGTCGATAAGCTGGACGTCGCGGTTGTACGTAGACCTGGCTGCCGTTGTAAGCGGGTCCTCCGGCTGGGCCAGGGCGCGATCCACAGCACAGGACGCCGGATCCTGGAGATGCAGATTGGTACAGTCGGGCTGCCGCACCGCCTGGTTAAGCGGCGGGTCTGCCAGGACATAGACCTTGGACCCTGCGTCGGTCCAACGCTGCCAGGTCCTCTGCAGGCCTGCGGAGAACTGTTCGGACGCCGGGCGGCCGGACCCGTCGTCAACGGACTGTCTCCGCGCGAACATGGACGTGAAGACCGCCGCGGGCCTGTCGGCGGCCGCGGCGTCGGTTACCCTTTTCGCCCAGTCCATGCAGGTTCGGGTGGAGCTCTGGTCGACGTTGTCTCCGTAGCCCGTGAATCTGACGTCCGCCACAGGACATCCTCCCAGCAGGGCCGTCTGGACGATCCAGCCTCGTTGCTTGGCCGCCGCGAAGACCGCCGCCTGCCACTGCTGCGCGTGGGAATCGCCCACCAGCCACACAGTTTCGGCATCGCGCTTCCCGCCGGAAAAGTCACAGCGCTGGTGTGTCTTAGTCTCCCCGGCTTTCAACTCGTCGTCAGGGCGGTCGCATGTGGGAGGAGCTTTCCAGTACTCATTCGCATCTGACATCACGGGGGCGGCGGACGGTCCGAATGGATCGGCGCAGTCGGCACCGGCGAGCAGCGCCAGCGGTCCGTGGCAGGGCTGCAGGGCGGCGGCTGCGGCGGCCTGTTCCGCTGCCTCGCGACGGACTTCCCTGACCTGCAGTTGCAGGCCGGCTAGCCCTGCAACAAGGGCCATGCCGACGGCCATCGCGACGAACGTCCGCCGCGGTGACGCGTTGAGATGCACGGATGACTGGCCGCGGTCCTCGACATACGCCTTCGTGAGGCCTGCCAGGACAACGGCGAGAAGGACTATTCCGATCCTGTCGAAGTTGCCCAGGGCGCGGCCCAAGGCGAACGGGGCAATGACGATGAGCGGCCAGTGCCAGAGGTACAGCGAGTATGAGATGTTGCCGAGGTACTGCAGCGGAAGCATGCTGATCAGTGGCTTGAAGGCAGGCCTGCGGTTATCGTTCCCTGCAAAGATGACCATCACAGTGCCCAGGACGGGGACAAGGGCGAGGAACCCGGGGAAGGGTGTCCCGTCGTTGAAGGCAAGGGCAGAGCCCACGATCAGTGTGAACCCGGCTGGCCCGACCCCCTTCATGGCCGGCGACGGCAGCCTGTGCCGGCCGAGCGCCAGGGCGGTCAACGCACCCGCGCCGAACTCCCAGGCCCGGACCGGGGTCACGAAATACGCCTGGTTCGGCGAGAATTCCGTCGTGAGCACCGAGGCCACTAGCCCGAGTGCCGTCACGGCGGCTATCCCGGCGAACACCACGGGGACTGCAGGTCTTTTGCGGCGGCCGGCCAGCCAGAGCAGCGCAATGAGCAGAAGCGGCCAGACGAGGTAGAACTGCTCCTCGACGGAGAGCGACCAAAAGTGCTGGGCCACCGTTGCCGAAGACGTTGACGCCGAATAGTCGACGGACTTGGCTGCCAGCACCCAGTTTTCCGCGTAAAGGGCGCTGGCGAGGATTTCGTGTGCTGTGTCTTCCCAGCGCGAGAAGGGGAGCCACACCATGACGGCGACGAGCGACACGGTCAGGACCAGGAAGGCCGCCGGCAGCAGTCGCCGGACCCTGCGGGCGTAGAACGAAGCCAGGCGGATCCGGCCGGTTCCCAAGAGTTCTTTCAGCAGATGCGAGGTGATCAGGAACCCGGAGATTACGAAGAAGACGTCAACCCCGACGTAGCCTCCGGTCAGCCCCTTGGGCCACAGGTGGTTCAGGACGACCAGGGACACTGCAAGGGCGCGCAGCGCCTGGATATCAGGCCGGAACGACGGTCTGCGCCGGAGTCCTGCACCCGCGATTGTCCTGGCCGCAGCCCCACCTGGCGCCTGCTCGACGATGCTCATGAGTTCCTTTTTGACGAGGGTGAGGCGGAAGGTGCCTTGCTGATTTTGCCATGCCGCCCGGTTCTGCCGAAGTTGCGGCAGCGACACGGCGTAACGGAGGGCATGCCTCGGGGAACAACGCCGGACGCAGGAAACCCCGCCGCGGCTGTGAGCGGGTCACTGTGCCGTGGCGGGGTTCCTGTTGCTATCTGGTGCTGTTAGCCGATCTTGTTGGCGGCTTCGGCGTCGGAGAGCGGTGCTGCGCCGAGGTTGGCGCGGAGCTTGGCGCCGAGTTCGGCGTCGACGTTGGTCCAGTACTGGATGGCGCGTTCCTTGATGTCGGCGCGCTTCACGCCGCCCACTGCACCGGTGATGGTGTCCAGGAAGCGGGCCTTTTCGGCGTCGTTGTAAACCTCGCGGTACAGCGCGCCGGCCTGGACGAAGTCGCCGTCCTCTGCGTGCAGGGAGTGCGCGGCGTGCGTCAGCGCGCCGTCGTTCTCCCAGCCGCCGCCGACAACGTCAGTGTCAAGGGCAGCCGGGCCGCCGAACGTGTTCGGTGCGTAGACCGGTACGGAGGGAGCGTTGAACAGGAAGCGTCCCGCGCCGTCCTGGCTGTAGTTGTTGACCTGGTTCTTCGGCTGGTTCACCGGGATCTGGGCGTGGTTGGTGCCCACACGGTAGCGGTGTGCGTCGGCGTAGGAGAAGATCCGGGCCTGGAGCATCTTGTCCGGGGAGGCGGCGATGCCGGGCACGAAGTTCGACGGCGCGAAGGTGGCCTGTTCGATCTGCGCGAAGTAGTTCTCTGGGTTCCGGTTCAGCTCCATGGTGCCGACTTTGATCAGCGGGTAGTCCGCGTGCGGCCAGACCTTGGTCAGGTCGAACGGGTTGAAGCGGTAGGTCTTGGCGTCCTCGTACGGCATGACCTGGACGTGCAGGTCCCAGGACGGGAAGTTGCCGGCTTCGATGTTCTCGGACAGGTCGCGGATGTAGAAGTCCGCGTCCGAGCCGGCGAGAGCCTCGGCTTCTTCGCCGGTCATGGACTTCACGCCCTGGTTGGACTTGAAGTGGTACTTGACCCAGAAGCGTTCGCCCTCGGCGTTGATCCACTGGTAGGTGTGCGAGCCGTAGCCCTGCATTTCGCGCCAGGAGGCGGGCAGGCCGCGGTCACCCATCAGCCAGGTGACCTGGTGTGCGGACTCGGGGGAGAGGGTCCAGAAGTCCCACTGCATGTCGGCGTCACGCAGGTGCGTGCCGGGCAGGCGCTTCTGGGAGTGGATGAAGTCCGGGAACTTGATGCCGTCGCGGATGAAGAACACCGGGGTGTTGTTGCCCACGAGGTCGTAGTTGCCCTCGGACGTGTAGAACTTCACCGCGAAACCGCGGGGGTCCCGCCAGGTGTCGGGGGAACCGTTCTCGCCCGCGACGGAGGAGAAACGGATCAGCATCTCGGTCTCAACACCGGGCTGCAGGAACGCGGCCTTGGTGTACTTCGAGATGTCCTCGGTGGCCTTGAACGTGCCGAATGCGCCACCGCCCTTGGCGTGCACCACGCGCTCCGGAACCCGCTCGCGGTTGAACTGGGCCAGCTTCTCGACCAGGTAGTGGTCGGTCAGGATGATGGCACCGTCGGCGCCGACAGCCTTGGAGTGCGCGTCGGACGTAACCGGGGCACCTGACTGGGTCGTCGAAATGGCAGTCATTGTTCTCCTATTTCTTAATTACTTGTCATTTACGTTTGCAGGAAGTTTTTGGGCCCGCTGGCACTCTCCGCAGATCCCCTGGTACATGACATCCGCGATCTGGATGGTCATCGGGTGGGAGTCCTCGTTCCAGTGCGGGGTCAGGCACGGGGCATGGCCGACAGCGCAGTCGACGTCCTCCACCCGGCCGCAGCTGATGCAGATCGCGTGGTGGTGGTTGTCGCCCACCCGCGTCTCATACAGCGCCGGGGAATGCGGAGGTTCGAATCTGCGAAGCATATGCAGGTCAGTGAGATCACCCAGCACCACGTACACGGACTGCGCCGTCAGTTCCGGCAGTTCCTCGCGAGCAGCCGCAAGGATGTTTTCCGCCGGGGAGTGCGGGTGATGCTCGACGGCGGCCAGGACCGCCAGCCGCTGCTTGGTCACCCGGCGGCCGTGGGCGCGCAGGGCCGCGGCCCATGCTTCGTGGCTTTCCGGGTGATCGGTCATGACTCCATTGAAACACTTATTTTGACTAGATCACAATAAGGTGAGACTAAGTTTCTGCTGGGACTAGAGTTGCCGGGTGGGAAAACTTCTGGCTGACATCACGCCGCTGCGCGAGAGCCCCGATTTCCGGCGGCTCTGGCTGGGGTCGGCGGTCTCCAACGTGGGCAGCCAGCTCACCCTCGTGGCGGTCGGCCTGGAAGTGTACCGGCTGACCCAGGACAGCCTGTACGTCGGACTGCTCAGCATCTTTGCCCTGGTGCCGCTGGTGGTGGGCGGCCTGCTGGGCGGATCCATCGCCGACTCCCACGACCGCCGGACGGTGGCGCTTCTGTCGTCCGCGGTGCTGTGGCTGACCACCGGCGGGCTCGCCCTCCAGGCATGGCTGCAGGTGGGCAATGTGTGGCTGCTGTACGCCCTCGTGGCCGTGCAAAGCGGTGCGCAGGCGATCAACCAGCCTGCCCGCAGCGCCATCATTCCCGCGCTGTTGCGGAAAGAGCTCCTGCCGGCAGCCAACGCACTGAACATGGTGACATTCGGACTGTCCATGACCGCTGGGCCGCTGCTCGCCGGTGTCCTGGTGGCCAGCGTCGGCTTCGGGTGGACGTACACGCTGGACGTGGTCAGCTTCGTCTTTGCCTTCTGGGCCCTGCTGAAGCTTCCTCCCATGCCGCCCGGTGCAGAGGCGGGGCGGGCCGGGATGCGGTCCGTCGTGGAGGGGTTCCGGTTCCTGGGCACGCGGCCCAACCTGCGGATGACGTTCATCCTCGACCTCATCGCCATGATCCTGGCCCAGCCTCGCGCCCTGCTGCCGGCCATCGGCGCACTCATGATCGGTGGCGGGGAAACCACGGTGGGCATCCTGCTGGCGTCCGTAGCGGTGGGCGCCTTCCTCGCCGGACTCTTTTCCGGGCCGCTCGGCGCGGTCCGGCGGCAGGGGAGTGCTGTGGTGTGGTCGGTCATGGGCTGGGGCGCCTCGTTTGCGGCGTTCGGCCTCGTGGTGGTGCTGGCCGGGCGGTCCGGCTCCGGCGGACTAACCTTCTGGCTGGTTCCGGCGGCGATCTGCTGCGCCCTGGCGGGAATTGCAGACTCGGTGAGCGCCGTTTTCCGCACCACCATCCTGCAGGCCGCGACCCCGCACCACCTGCGCGGACGCCTGCAGGGAGTCTTTATTGTGGTGGTCGCCGGCGGGCCGAGGCTGGGCGACATGCTGGCAGGCGGCGGCACTAAAATTCTTAGTGAGGGCTGGGTCCTGCTGCTGGGCGGCATCCTGTGCATAGTGGTGGCCTGGATGGTAGCGCGGTGGCAATCCGGCTTCCTTGAGTACGACGCGCGGAATCCTGTTCCGTAGCGGCGGTGCCGGTTCCGAATTCTGAGCTGTGGAGGCAAGAGTGCACAATCACCACAACGGACTGAAAACGGCGGCGCTGTTCGGCGTGCTGTGGGCGATCCTGCTGGGCCTGGGCGCCTTGATTGCCGCCAATACCCGCAGCTCGGCCCCGATCCTGATCATGGCGCTGGTCGGCGTGGGGACCACGGCCTACGGCTACTGGAACAGCGACAAGATCGCGCTCCGGTCCATGCAGGCGTATCCCGTCTCCGAAGCCCAGGCGCCGCAGCTGTACCAGATGGTCCGTGAGCTCTCCGTCCGCGCCAGCCAGCCGATGCCGCGGATTTACGTCTCGCCCACCATGGCGCCTAACGCCTTCGCCACCGGGCGCAACCCGCCAAACGCGGCGGTCTGCTGCACGGAGGGGATCCTGCAGCTCCTCACCCCGCGGGAACTGCGCGGCGTCCTCGGACACGAGCTCATGCACGTCTACAACCGCGACATCCTGACCTCGTCCGTGGCCGCGGCGGTGGCCGGCGTCATCACCTCGGTGGGGCAGATGCTGCTGTTCTTTGGTGGCGGGGACAGGCGCAATTCGAACCCGCTGGCCCTCATCGCCATGGCGTTGCTGGCGCCGCTGGCTGCGTCGCTGATCCAGGTTGCCATCTCCCGGACCAGGGAGTACGACGCCGACGAAGACGGTTCGCAGCTCACCGGCGATCCGCTGGCGCTCGCCTCCGCCCTGCGCAAGATCCACCAGGGCGTCCAGGCCGCGCCGCTGCCGCAGGACCAGCGGCTGGTCAACGCCTCGCACCTGATGATCGCCAATCCGTTCCGCGGCGGCGGGCTCAGCAAGCTGTTCGGGACGCACCCGCCGATGCAGGACCGCATCAGCCGCCTGGAGCGGATGGCGGGCAGGCCGCTCAGCTGACGGCCGCCGTCGTACTTCCCGCTCCGCCTGACGCCGTCCTCGGCGTCCCACGGCTCGGGATTGACCGCGAAACTCAGGTCCTGTCCTTTCGTGGCTCGGCCCACGCCGGTTGTCACAGGATGCGCAAACGGGCCGGGACACCCGCTGGGCGTGTCCCGGCCCGGTTCCGCGTCCCAGGCCCTTGAGGGGTCAGGGGCCGGTTGGCAGGTCCTGGTTGCAGAAGTTCCTTAGCTGCGGAAGTTCACGAACTGAAGGTCGGCCTCGTCGAAGTCCTTCAGGAGGGCCATGGTGGCCTGCAGGTCGTCGCGGGACTTGGAGGTGACGCGGAGTTCGTCGCCCTGGATCTGGGACTTGACGGACTTCGGGGCTTCGTCGCGGATGAGCTTGTTGATCTTCTTGGCGAGGTCCTGCGCGATGCCTTCCTTGATGGAGGATTCCAGCCGGTATTCCTTGCCGGATGCGTAGGGTTCGCCGGTGTCCAGGGACTTGAGCGAGATGCCGCGGCGGATGAGCTTGGACTGGAGCACGTCCAGCACGGCCAGCACGCGCTCCTCCGAGTTCGCCTTCATCAGGATCTTCTCGCCGCTGAAATCGACCTCGGCGCCGACGCCCTTGAAGTCGTACCGCTGGGCGAGTTCCTTCTGCGCCTGGTTCAGCGCGTTGGCCACCTCCTGCTTGTCTACTTTGCTTACGACGTCGAATGTGGACTCGCCTGCCATGACTCTCCTTTGCTGGTGCCTGCGTCGCCCGGGCAGTGAGGCTCCGGGCAGGGTGCGGATATCTGGCTTCCAGCGTAGTACGGATGGCGTGGAAGTGAAGGTGGGCGGCATTCACAGTTCACTCATAGCCAAGTCACGGTGGGAACGAAGTTTCGGCGCCCAGAGTTGTAGCAGTTGGAAGCCGCTCGGAAGGAAAGCAATGTCCCATAAGGCCGTCCGCTACGTCACCAGGTCCACCGCCGCAGCCGCCGGAACCATCGCCACCGCCGCCTCGTCCGTGGCCGCCGCCGCCGTGGCCGCATCCATCATCCTCAGCCCCGTCGCCGATGCCTCAACCCGGCTGGAGGGAGTGCAGGCGGATCTTCAGCGGGCGGTGCAGCTCAACCAGATCACGGAGGAGCAAGCCCTGCGGTTCGAGGCAAAGCTGGCCGGCCGGATCCTCGGCGAAGCCTGATTTTGTGGGCCTTGCAGGCCCACAGGCCCCCGATTTTATTCTTCGGCAGAAGTTCTGTAAGGTTGTCTTGCCGCGGTGATGGAAACAAAGCCGCGGTGATCTTCTTTTGAAGTTCGGCAGATTACCCGAGCGGCCAAAGGGGGCTGACTGTAAATCAGCTGGCAACGCCTACGGGGGTTCGAATCCCTCATCTGCCACATTGGAAAAGACCTCCGGAACCTACTGGTTCCGGGGGTCTTTTTGTTTTTCCGGTTCTGGGATCGGGGCTGACGAGCGCCCGGGTACCGGGCTCCGAATAACTAGGGTTCCGCTTCGGTCGCCGGTCAGTTCAGCGCGATGACGATCATCTGGGTGGTGCCCGGAATGCACGTCTGCAGGACTGCCCGTGGGAACCCGCCGAACACCGCCGCGACGTCGTTGGTGGTGCCTGGGTTTGGCACCTGGCCGCGGGCCGAGACCGTGTAGGAGCCGTACCCCGGGATGTCGACGCGTTCACCGACGCTGATTCCTGAGAACCGCGCCCAGCCGCCGCAGAAGTCGTGCTCGGTGATGAAGAGCGAGTATCCGTCGGTGGGCGTGAAGTGGATGGGGCCGATGCAGCTGTCCACCATCGCCTGGCCGCCGGCGCCAGCCACGTAGATGGTCCTGACCGCCGGAGCCGGTGCCGGGGCGGGTGCCGGAGCCGGGGCGGGTGCTGGAGCCGGTCCGGCCGCGGGGGCCGGAACCGGTGCCGGTACGGCCACCGCGGGGCCGCTGAGCTTGAGCATCTGGCCAGGGAAAATGACGGAGCTGGGTGAAAGGCCGTTGGCTGCCAGCACACCGCCGGTACTGACATTGAAACGTGCCGCAATGGAACTGACCGAGTCGCCGGCAACCACCCGGTACGTGGTGGGCGTGGGCGCAGGGGCCGGCGCAACGTGGCGAACCGTTGCGGTTCTTGGTGCCGTTGCGGGTTTCGGTGCCGGCGCCTTGGCGGCGGCTGGTGCCTTGACCGCCGCCTTGACGGGTACTTTCGCGGGTGCCTTGGCAACTGGCGCCACGGCACGTGCCTTGGCAACCGGCGCCACAGCAGGTGCGGCGGCGGGAGCCGCGGCCGGCGTGCTGGTGGCAGGTGCCGCGGCCGCTGCCTCTGGTGCCGACGGAGTGGGGGCGGGCAACTGTTCGACGGCGGCCGGTTGGCCGACGGCGGCAGCCGGGCTCCCGGCGTCGGACGCCACCAGCGCGCCGACGCCCGCCGACGCCGCCAGCAGGGCAGCGGCCACCGCTGCCGAGATGAGCAGCACCCGGGCGCCCGGCCTGCCGGCCAGCGGTCCATGCCGTTCCGGGGCTGGCCTGACGAAGCTCGGGGGCCCCGACGGCAGGGGCTGCGGATGGTTTTCGGGGCCAGAGGTGATCTGGGGATCTGGCGTCTCCTGATGGTTCATGGCATGGCCCTTGCGTCGTGCGCAGGCGGGGTTCCCGGGTGCGCGGCGGACGGTGACGCGCAGACACAGGAGGTGCTGGGGCCACAGGGCGGAAGCACGGCATATGGGGCGCATAACCGCTATTCATGAATGACGCACGCCCGCGAACGTGCCGGCCCCAGCCTGATTCGAGTATGGAACCACCGCACAGGCACTGCACGAGTAGGGAATACCTGTTTTTCCGGGGGCGGGCACTTGTTTCCCGCAGGTTGTCCGCAGTATCGCCCGTTGCCCGTGCACCGTGGGCGCCCACGCATGCCCGGGGGCTGAACGGCACCGGCCGTCGTAGAATATTCCCGGTGACGCGGGAAGCGAACAAGCCGCCGGGCCGCGGGACTTACGGACATGGCTCGCGTACCGTTGAACCATGGCTACCGTTGACATCACAGGTGAACAGTTCGCATCGACCATCGAGGGCAACGACATTGTCCTGGTGGACTTCTGGGCTGAATGGTGTGGCCCGTGCCGCCAGTTCGCGCCCACGTACTCCGCGGTTTCGGAAAAGCACCCGGACGTCGTTTTCGCGAAAGTGGACACCGAAGCCGAGCAGCAGCTGGCAGCGGAGGCGGGCATTTCCTCGATCCCCACGCTGATGGCATTCCGCGAGAAAGTGCTGGTCTTCTCACAGCCGGGCGCGCTGGGTGCCCCGCAGCTCGAGCAGGTCATTGACGCCGTCAAGGCGCTCGACATGGAGGAAGTCCACGCCCACGTGGCCCGCTCCCAGGCCGAGGCAGCTGCGGCCGCGGGCAACAGCGCCGGCAAGAGCGCAGGCCCCCAGGACGGCTCGCAGATCCCCGACTTCTAAGCGGTCCTTAAACAGCAACGCGAGGTCACTTAGCGCCCAATAACCCTTCGGTATTGGGCGCTAAGAGACCCCGCGTTGTTTGTTGTGGGGACCTCTGAATGTGGAGGACTAGAAGCGTTCCACCTGGGCAGGTACGGCCAGGAGGGCGCTGAGGGATTCGTTCAGGTCCTGCAGGGCAATGCCCTTGGAGTGCGCGTCGAGGGCCTCTTCCGATTCCCACCGCTCGGTCAGAACCAGCTTCTCCTCCGTCGCCTCGGTGAGCTCGTAGCGGATGCAGCCAGGTTCGTTGACTACCTCGTCAATGGCGATTTCCAGGGCGAGCTTCACGCGGAAGAACTCGCCGTCGTTGGGGATGAACGTGGCCTGAAGGTCGATGGGTGCACTCATGGATTTCACAATACCGGCTTGATAGCGTGCCATTATGCGCGCTTACACCGCCGGGGACGCGGACGTCCCCCTGCTCGAGGAAACCATCGGTGAGAACTTTGAGCGCGTGGTGGCGCAGTTCCCCCTGCATGACGCGCTGATCGAGGCTGCCGCGGTGCCGGGCGCGGACGCCCGCCGCTGGAGCTACACCAAACTGAACGACGACGTGGACCGGCTAGCCCGGGCGCTCCTCGCCCTTGGCGTCGCGAAGGGGGAGCGGATCGGCATCTGGAGCCCGAACTGCGCGGAATGGACCATCCTGCAATACGCGACGGCGAAGATCGGGGCGGTCCTGGTCAACGTGAATCCTTCCTACCGCAGCCACGAGCTGGAGTTCGTGGTGAAGCAGAACGGCATGCGGATGCTGGTCACGGCGCCGTCGGACCGGAACAGCGACTACGTCGGGATGGCGCGCCAGGCGCTCGCCGGGTGCCCGGACCTCCGCGAGCTCGTGTTCCTGCCGGACTTCGAATTGGAAGGGCTCGACGCCGGCGTCCCCCTGGGTGAGCTGGAGCTCACGTACGCCGAGCTGCTCAAGCGGGCGGACGCCGTCGGGCATTCTGTGCTGAAGGCCCGCATGGCGGGCCTCGGTCCGCACGATCCGATCAACCTGCAGTACACGTCCGGAACCACGGGCTTCCCCAAGGGAGCCACGCTGACGCATCACAACATCCTCAACAACGGGTATTCCATCGGTGAGCTGCTGGGATACACCGAACATGACCGCGTGGTGATTCCGGTGCCGTTCTACCACTGCTTCGGGATGGTGATCGGCAACCTGAACGCGCTGAGCCACGGCGCCGCGACGATCATCCCGGGACGTGCGTTCACGCCGGCCGCCGCGCTGGAGGCCGTGCAGGATTTCGGCGGTACCTCCCTGTACGGGGTTCCCACCATGTTCATCGCCGAACTCGCGCTTCCCGACTTTGCCTCGTACGACCTCTCCACCCTCCGCACCGGGGTGATGGCGGGCTCGCTGTGCCCCATCGAGGTGATGAACCGCGTGATTTCCGAAATGAATATGAAGGACGTGGCCATCTGCTACGGCATGACCGAGACGTCGCCGGTGTCCACCATGACCCGCGATGGTGACACGCTCCAGCAGCGGACGGAAACCGTGGGGCGCACCATGCCGCGGCTGGAAAACAAGATCGTTGACCCGGCCGGGGAAGTTGTGGAGCGCGGCGAGATCGGTGAACTGTGCACACGGGGCTACGCCGTCATGCAGGGGTACTGGAACCAGCCGGACAAGACAGCGGAGGCCATCGACGCGGACGGCTGGATGCACACCGGCGACCTGGCGCGCATGGACGACGGCGGGTACGTGGTGATCGAGGGCCGGATGAAGGACATGGTGATCCGCGGCGGCGAGAACATCTACCCGCGCGAGATCGAGGAGTACCTCTATACGCATCCGTCTATCCAGGATGTGCAGGTGATCGGGGTGCCCGATGCCAGGTACGGCGAGGAGCTCATGGCCTGCATCATCCTCAAACCCGGGGCCGAACCGCTTGACGCGGCGGCGGTGGCCGAGTTCTGCCGCGGCAAGCTGGCGCACTACAAGGTTCCCCGCTACGTCGATGTCCGTGACAGCTTCCCCATGACGGTGTCCGGGAAGGTGCGCAAGGTGGAGATGCGCGAGGAAGCCGTCGCCCGGCTCGGCCTCTGAACCCACCTAAAGCAACGCGGGGTCAGGTATCGCCCTGTTGAGGGTCACTATTGGGCGATATCTGACCCCGCGTCGGTGGCTGCGGCATTGGGGCTGTGGATAACTCCCAAAGGCTCCGGCGGCCAGCCAGAATAGGTCCCATGGCCCGCCCAACGCCGCTCCCGGACACCCTGCATCAGCTGCCCTTTACCGTGTATGAATCACGGGCGCTCGGGGTGACGGAGAAACGGCTCCGCGCCAAAGACCTTGCCGACGGCGGCCGTCTCATCTATTTGCCGAAGGGACGGCTCCCCGACCTGCAGGCACGGGCCCGGGTGCTGGCAGCGGCAACCCCCGGAGCCTGGGTGTCGCATCAGACAGCCGCTGAGCTCACGCTGTTGGGGTTGCCGCCATGGATGGACGGGGAGACCGTCCACCTCAGCAAGCCGCACGAGCTGCCGAGGGTTCGCCGCGTCGGAGTAGTAGGCCACCGCGTTCGGGTGATCCCAGGCGAAATCGGGGAGTGCGACGGCATTCCCATCTCCTTGCCACCCCGGACCTGGCTGGATCTCGCCACCGCGTTACCCCTGAAGTACGTCGTAGCCATGGGGGATCAGCTGATCCGGATTCCGCGGCCTCAGTTCGAAGGCCGCACGGCGCCCTATGCCTACAAAGAGGGGCTGCGCCTGCTCATCCGGCAGCATCCCAACATGAAGGGCGTTGAGAAGGCAAGGCTGGCCTTGGACGAAATGCGAGTGGGCGCCGACTCCTACCCAGAAACTTTCCTCCGGATGGCGATGTTGGATGCGCACATGCCGGAGCCGGAACTGCAGGTTCGCCTCGACACCCAAGATCCCTGGTCGCCGACCGCCGACCTCGGGTACCGGCGTTTCCGGATCGCACTGCAGTACGACGGCGAGCATCACCTTTCGCGCGAACAGCAGTCCCGCGATAACCGGCGAGACGAAGCGTTCACCAGTGCGGGCTGGTCCTATTTCAAGGTGAACGCCGACGATATGGATGAGGGATTCCGAGGCGTGATCAGCCGGGTCAAAAGTGCGAAACGCCGCGCAGCCTAGGACAACGCGGGGTCAGATATCGCCCGGTGGAGGCAGTTCATTGGGCGCGAAGTGACCCCGCGTTGCAGTTAGGGGGTTCAGTGGCCTCGGTGGTCCTGGATGGTCATGCGCGGCCCGAACGTGGGTTTCCGGAAGCCGCTGAGTCCGAGCATGCGGACCACCCGCTGCCGGTGCCCTGTCCACGGTTCCAGCAGGGCCAGCATGCCGGCGTCGTCAGTCCGCCGTCCGGTCAGCGCCGCGCCGACATACGCGGCCAGGTGGTAATCACCCACCGCGATGGAGTCGGGGCAGCCGTGCGTCCGCTGCACCACCTCGGCGGCCGTCCATTCGCCGATACCCGGGATAGTCTGCATCTTGGCTGCTGCCTCCGCCGCCGGACGGGACGCCAGACGTTCAAGCGCGACGGCGGAGCGCAGGGCGCGCATGACAGTCGCCGAGCGCTGCGGGCCTACTCCCGCCTTGTGCCACTCCCAGGACGGAATGCGGAGCCACCCCTCGGCGGTGGGCCTGACCAGCAGTCCGGGAGGCGCAACCGTGCCGCTGCCGGGCGCGGCGGTTCCGTGCCGGTACATCAGGTAGCGGAAACCCCGCCGCGCCTCGATGACCGTGACCTTCTGCTCCAGAATGGTGGGCACGAGCGAGTCGACCATCCGCCCGGTAGACGGCAGACGGACGTCGGGGTTCCGGCGTCGGGCATCTCGCACCATGTGGGGGAGCGTCGCGGTGAATGAAGGCTCGTCAAACGCCGACCAGTCGTCACCGCCGCCGAGGAGCCGGGGAACGCCGGCGAGGGCAGCGCCGGAACCGGGACCCCAAGCCTGGGCATCGACGTAAGGCTCCAGGCCGGCGCCAGCAACGGTGAGACGCAGCGTCACCGGGCCATCCGGCGTCGTGAACGCCATCCACAGCCCGTCCGGCCGCGAGGAGAAGGAGGGATCACCGTTGCCGCGCATCAGGATGCCCAGGGTGCGGTGCAAGTCATACGGGCCGCCCGGATGCCACCTGAAGGACGCATCCGCCGCGGCTGCCAGCCGGGCGGGAACGTCAGCAATGGTCATGCAATCATCGTCCCACGCGGGACCGACAAACTTGCCGCCGGGGCCGCGGGGCGGGTTTTCCCGGGGCCCTTAACCAGGGGCGGTGCCAGGACTACAATCCCCACTGTGGCGCGGGTCCGCCGTGTCCCTTCCTTCAAGTTGCAGGAGATGGCAATGGGTGGCGTGGTGCATTTTGAAATCCCCGCGGACGACCAGGACCGGGCGAGAAACTTCTACAATCAGGCCCTCGGCTGGCGGATCGACCCCATGCCGGAGATGGACTACAACGTGGTGATCACCACCCCGATGGACGAAAAGACGGGCAGGCCCACCGAGCCGGGCGCCATCAACGGCGGCATGATGGCCCGGGAGGGTGAGCTGACCACGCCCGTCATCACGGTGGACGTAGAGGACATTGACGCGACGCTGCGCACGGTTGAGCAGCTGGGCGGGTCGGTGGTGAAGCCCAAGGAAACCATCCCGGGCATGGGCCACTACGCCTACTTCAAGGACACCGAAGGCAACATCCTGGGGCTCTGGGAAAACCTCCCCGCTGATGCCGGCGGTGCTTCCGGCTGACCTACTCCTCGCCGAAGCGGCCGCGGGCCTCCACCGGGATCAGCGGCTGCTGGGCGCGGATCCTGAGCTCCTGCACCGCCCAGGTGTTCCCGTCCGGGTCGCTAAAGCCGAAGAACGTTCCGCCGTCGCGCTCATCGAAAACCGTGATCTCGCTGGCCTCCACGCCGCGGCTGAGCAGCTCGTCGCGGGCCGCCCGGGCATCCGCCACCACCAGCTGCAGGCCCCGCATGGAGCCCGGCGCCATCTCGTTCTGCGACGGCAGGTCGCCGATCACGATCGAACACCCCGAACCGGGAGGCGTCAGCTGGACCACGTGCATGTGCTCGTTCTGCGTGTCGTGGTCCAGGTTGAAGCCGACCCTGTCCCGGTAGAACTCCACGGCCCGGCCGATGTCGCTCACGGGCAGCACAACCACTTCGAGGGTCCAGTCCACGGCACGGTTCCTTTCAACGGTACTGATGAACGGCACCCGGCCGCGGGTGCCGTAGCCAGCTTGCCCTGCCGGCACGGTCGTTGGCTAGGCATAGCGTGGACCCGCGCCGGTCCTGCAGCCCAAGACGGTAAGTTGGTACCCATGAAGTACGCCCAGTCTGTCCTGGACCTTATCGGCAACACCCCGCTCATCAAGCTGAACCACGTCACCGAGGGCGTCAAGGCCACCGTCCTCGTGAAGCTGGAATACGTGAACCCCGGCGGCTCCATCAAGGACCGCATCGCGGCGAAGATGGTCGAGGAAGCCGAGCGCGACGGCAAGCTCAAGCCAGGCGGCACCATCATCGAGCCCACCTCCGGGAACACCGGCGTCGGACTGGCTCTGGTGGCGCAGCAAAAAGGCTACAAGTGCATCTTCGTGGTCCCGGACAAGGTGGGCGAGGACAAGCGCGCGGTCCTGGCAGCCTACGGCGCAGAAGTGGTGGTGACGCCCACCGCCGTCGAGCCTGACAGCCCGCAGAGCTACTACGGCGTGTCCGACCGCCTGGTCACGGAAATCCCCGGCGCGTACAAGCCGGACCAGTTCTCCAACCCCGCGGCGCCGCTGAGCCATTACGAGACCACCGGCCCCGAGATCTGGCGGGACACCGACGGCAAGGTGACCCACTGCGTCATCGGCGCCGGCACCGGCGGCACCATCACCGGCACCGGCCGATACCTGAAGGAGGTGTCGGCAGACCGTCCGGAATCCGACGGCGGCCGGGTCAGGATCATCGGGGCCGATCCCGAAGGCTCTGTCTACTCAGGCGGCACCGGTCGCCCCTACTTCGTCGAGGGCGTCGGCGAGGACATGTGGCCCGGCAACTACGACAAGTCGGTCCCGGACGAGGTCCTCGCGGTCAGCGACGCCGACTCCTTCGAGATGACCCGGCGGCTGGCGCGCGAGGAGGGCCTGCTGGTGGGCGGTTCCTCCGGCATGGCCGTGGTGGCCGCCCTGCGCACCGCCCGGGACCTCCCCGAGGACGCGGTGGTGGTGGTGATCCTGCCCGACTCCGGCCGCGGCTACCTCGCCAAGATCTTCAACGACCAGTGGATGCGCTCCTACGGCTTCCTCTCCGGCGGCGAGGAGGCCTCCGTGGGCGAGGTCATCAAATCCAAGACGGGCGAACTTCCGGACCTGGTGCACATCCACCCCAACGAAACAGTCCGCGACGTCATCAACATCATGAACGAGTTCGGCGTCAGCCACATCCCGGTCCTCTCCGCGGAGCCGCCCGTGGTGATGGGCGAAGTCCTCGGGGCCGTGGATGAACGGACCCTGACCGCCAAGCTGTTCCGCGGCGAGGCCAAGCTGACGGACAAGATCGCCGAGCACATGGGGGAGAAGCTGCCGGTGATCGGCTCGCTCGAAACCATCTCCGCCGCCCGCGAGCTGCTCTCCGACGTCGACACCGTGATGGTGACATTCGTCGGCGCGCCCATAGGCATCCTGACCCGCCACGACCTCCTCGCCTACCTCAGCAACTGATCGAAGGAGCCCCATGTCTGTCTCTGAGAACCAAGGATTCAACACCCGCGCCGTGCACGCCGGCCAGGCCTTCGAGCCGCGCACCGGCGCCGTCGTCCCGCCCCTGCACTTCAGTTCGACATATGCCCAGGACGGCATCGGAAATCTGCGGGACGGCTACGAATACGGCCGCGGCGGCAATCCCACCCGAGACGCCCTGCAGGAACAGCTCGCGGCACTGGAGCGCGGCACGCACGCCTACTCCTTCAGCTCGGGACTCGCCGCCGAGGATTCCCTCATCCGCGCCCTGATGCGGCCCGGCGACCACATCGTGCTCGGCAACGACGCCTACGGCGGCACCTACCGGCTGATCAGCCGCGTGCTGGGGGAGTGGGGGATCGGCAACACCCCGGTGGACATGTCGGATCTCGACGCCGTTCAGGCCGCGGCTGCCGCCAACAAAACCCGCTTCGTCTGGGTGGAGACGCCGTCCAACCCGATGATGAAGATCACCGACATTGAGGCGCTCGCCCAGGTGGCGCACGACGCCGGGGCCCTCCTGATCGTCGACAACACCTTCGCGTCGCCCTACCTGCAGACCCCGCTGGACCTGGGTGCCGACGTCGTGGTTCATTCCACCACCAAGTACATCGGCGGCCACTCTGATGTGGTGGGCGGCGCGATCGTGGTCAAGGACGCTGAACTGGCCGAGAAGATTGGCTTTGTGCAGTTCGCCGTGGGTGCCGTGTCCGGCCCGATGGACGCGTTCCTCACCACGCGCGGACTCAAGACCCTGGGCGTGCGCATGGACCGGCACAGCGACAACGCCCAGGCCGTGGCCGAATGGCTCCTGGAACGGCCCGAGGTGGAAGCCGTCCTCTACCCGGGCCTGCCCTCGCACCCCGGCCACGAGCTGGCCAAGAAGCAGATGAAGAAGTTCGGCGGCATGATCTCCGTGCAGTTCAAGGGCGGTGAGGCCGCTGCCCGGAAGGTGGCCGAATCGACGTCGGTCTTCACCCTGGCGGAATCGCTCGGGGGCATCGAGTCGCTGATGAACTACCCGTCCGAGATGACCCACGCCTCCGTCAAGGGCACCGAGCTGGCTGTCCCCGTGAACCTCATCAGGCTCTCCTGCGGCATCGAGGACGTCGAGGACCTCATCGCCGACCTTGAGCAAGCCTTCACGCACATCCAGTGACGTCCTCCCCGCAGACGAAGGAAGGGGCCGGGACCCGGCAGGCGACCGACAGCCACGGTAAGGCGCGTCGGGTTGTCCTCGGCTGGCTGGCGACGGCGGGCGGTGCAGCCGCCGTCGTCCTCGCTTTGCTGTGGCTTTACGCCGGGTACGCCCCGGCCATGAACGACTTCGAGGTTTACTACTACGGCGGCACCAAGGTCCTCCAGACCGGCGAGGCCGGCATCAGCGAGCTGTACGCGCCCCGGGACGGCCTGCCGTTCACGTATCCGCCGTTCGCCGCACTGCTGTTCGCCGGCCTGGCCACCATGGGTCTCGGCCAAAGCGGGCAGCTCTTCATCTGGGCCGCCCTGGGCGGGGCCGCGGTGGTTTCCGCCTGGCTCTCCCGGCATTACTTCGGCCTGATCCGCTGGCGGGACGCCTTTGTGGACTGGCGGTTCCGGACTGTGGCCCTGGCCGGAACCGGGGCCATAGTGCTGCTGGGGCCGTGGCGTGACACCTTCGTGTTCGGGCAGATCAACATCATCCTGATGGGCCTGATCCTGACCGACTTCGCGCTGCACGGGAAATCGCGGGCGGGTGAGATCCGCTGGCCTGCGGGCCTCCTGATCGGCGTCGCTGCCGGCATCAAGCTGACGCCGCTGGCGTTTGGCCTGTATTTCCTGGTGCGCCGCGATTTCAAGGCCCTGGGTTGGATGGCGGCCGGCTTCCTCGGCTCCATCGCCGTGGCCTGGGCCGCACTGCCCCACGCCTCGGTGACGTTCTGGACCGAGATCCTGCCCAACACCGGGCGCATCGGTGACCCGGGGTACGTGGACAACCTGTCGCTGAAGGGGTTGCTGCTCCACGCCGGGCTGCCGGACTCGGGGTTCACCAGCCTGCTCTGGCTGGTGCTCGCCCTGGCCCTGGCCGGACTCACCGCCCTGGTGATCAGGTGGGCGGTGGCCGTGGAGGAAAACTTCGTGGCGGTGTCCGCGACCGCCGTGCTCATGCTCCTGGTCAGCCCCGTCTCGTGGTCCCACCACTGGGTGTGGATCGCGGTGGCACTGCCGTCCATGGCCTTCGCCATGCACCGTGTTCCCTCCAGGACCGGTCTGATGCGGCTGGCCGGCTGGATGGTGGTGGCGGCGTCGGCCGTGGCCTTCTACCTTGCGCCCAAGGACCTTGCGATGGCGGCCGGGGCCGAGGTGTGGGGCGTGAACCCGCGGGCGCAGTGGCCGCTCATGGTTTCGAGCCTGGGCGTGCTGTGCGGCGTGGCGCTCCTGGTCTACTGGGCCGCCGCGTACCGGCCCTCACGGGCAGGCATGGGCCGGTAACCCGAACCGCCATCTAGCTTTCTTCAAGAAAGTCAGCTAGGGTCGCAGCATGGCTCTCCGTTCCGACTGGTCCCGGCGCAACTGCAGCATGGCCCGCGGGCTGGACATTTTCGGCGACCCCTGGGGCATGCTGGTCCTCCGCGAGGTCTTCTTCGGCAACGGCCGCTTCGACGCGATGAAGACGCGCCTCCAGGTGGCTGACTCGGTCCTCACCCGGCGTCTCGCCTCCCTCGTGGAGTCCGGCCTGCTGGCAAAACAGCCCTACGACGACGGTGGCCGCACCCGCCAGGAGTACGTCCTGACCGCCAAAGGCGAGGACGCCCTGCCGGTGCTCAACGCCGTCGTGATCTGGTCCGAAAAGCACCTGCAGGCGCCGTCGGAGCAGGCCCACATGTACGTGGTCCACGCAACCTGCGGGCAGCGCACGGGGTCAGCGGACACCTGCACCGCGTGCGGGGAACGGCTCACCGCGGAGAACACCGGCTGGCACAGCCTGACCCGAAGTGAAGAGCCGCTCCCGCTGGCGACGGCACCCCAGCAACCCAACACACCCACCAACCGCGTACAAGGCGGCGGAAAAGAAGGAACAGCCGCATGACCACCCCCGAGGACCCCGGAGTTTTTGTCCAGATATCGCGCCCTGAAGGGCCATTAGAGGACGATATCTGGACAAAAACTCCAGAGGAGGGGCCGAAGAAGCGGCGCCGGCTGCATCCGGCATGGGCCGTTGCCGCGGTGGCGTTCCTGGCGCTGGTCGGGGCCGCCGGCTTCCGTGCCGCGCCCGGTGTGCTTATGGTGCCGCTGCAGCAGGAGTTCGGCTGGTCCACCACCGTGCTGTCGGCCGCGGTCAGCATCAACCTGGTGCTGTTCGGGCTCACGGCCCCCTTCGCCGCGGCCCTCATGGAACGGTTCGGCATCCGGGCCGTCACCGCCGTCGCCCTCGCACTGATCGGCGCCGGCAGCGCCCTGACCGTGCTGGTCAGCCAGTCCTGGCAGATCCTCCTCACCTGGGGCCTGCTGATCGGCCTGGGCACCGGTTCCATGGCGCTGGTGTTCGCGGCGACCATCGCCAACACCTGGTTCAGCAAAAGCCGGGGACTGGTGATCGGCATCCTGACTGCCGGCAGCGCCGCCGGGCAGCTGGTGTTCCTGCCGTTTATCGCGATGCTCGCCCAGGACCCGGGCTGGCGCCAGGCCTCGCTGCTCATCGCCGCCGGTGCCCTGGCCGTGGTTCCGCTGGTGCTGAAGTTCCTGAAAAATTCACCGGCCGACGTTGGGGCGTTGCCTTACGGGGCAGAGGAACCGTCCGGCGCCCCTTCAGGTGCGCCCGCCGCCCCCGAGGCGGCAGAGCCACGCCGCAACGCAGCCGTCCGGGCACTGCTGGTGCTGCGGAGCGCCAGCAGGAACCGCACGTTCTGGGCGCTCGCCGCCGGGTTCGCCATCTGCGGCGCCACGACAAACGGGCTGATCGGCACGCATTTCATCCCCTCCGCCCATGACCACGGCATGCCGGAAACGACCGCGGCCGGCCTGCTCGCCGTCGTCGGGATCTTCGACATCCTGGGCACCATCGCCTCCGGCTGGCTGACCGACCGGTTCAACCCCCGGATCCTGCTGGCCGTGTACTACCAGTTCCGGGGAATCGGGCTCCTGGTGCTTCCGCTGCTGCTGGGCTCCTCGGTCCAGCCCAGCATGATCGTGTTCGTGGTGATCTACGGCCTGGACTGGGTGGCCACGGTTCCGCCGACTGCCGCGATCTGCCGCCAGGTGTTCGGCGCCGACGGCAGCGTGGTGTTCGGCTGGGTGTTTGCCGCGCACCAACTTGGCGCCGCCGCGGCAGCCTTGGCGGCCGGAGCCATCCGGGACGCCACCGGCCACTACACCTACGCATGGTTCGGTGCCGCCGCGATGTGCAGCATCGCCGCCGTGATCAGCGCCACCATCCGCAAAGACGCCGGGCGACGGAAGCCCGCAGCGGTGGCCACGGCTTCAGTAGACTAGGCGGGGCGCCCGTGCGGCGCCGGCTCTTGCGGCAGAACGCGCTACGCGTCCCGGAGGCTCACACTGCCGGACTATTACTGGGGGACACTGAATGGCACTGCTTACTGCCCGAACAAAGAAAGACAGGCCAGGCAGCGCCGCAGGAGGGGCCGGCCAGGGGTTGGATCAGACCACCGAACTGCAGCTGCGCAGGCGCCGCCCCGCACTGGCCGCCGTCGAACTGGTGGTCCTTCTGGCCGTGCTCTCCGCCGCCGTCTTCGTCGCGTCCCGGCTGGACGCCTGGGGTGAGAAAGGCCTGGACTTCAGCGTCTATTGGTACGGCGGCAAGATCCTCAACGACGCCGGCCTGGCGCCGTCGGGCCTCTACCAGCCCACGGTGAACTGGGCCGGCGGGCCCGAACTGCCCTTCACCTACCCGCCGTTCGCGGCGCTGCTCTTCAGCCTGCTCGCGAAACTGCCGCAGGCCACCGCGCTGCTGCTGTTCAACGCTGCCGGCGTTGCTGTGGCCGTCTGGGTGGCGGCGCTCGGCGTCCGCTACTGGAACAGCAAGCCCAGCTGGCGCAGCACCTTCGCTTCGCTGACCTTCCGGTCGGCGCTCAACCGGCTCGGCGCCGTCGTGCTTTTTCTGGCCGTCCTGAATCTTGGGCCGTGGCGCGAAACCCTGGCCTTCGGCCAGATCAACATTCTCCTGCTGGGGCTGATGACGGCGGACCTGCTGGCCCGCAGCCCCCGCTGGCGGAATGGTCTGCCCGGCAGCGGTTTCCTGGTGGGTGTTGCCGCCGGGATCAAGCTGACACCCCTGGTCTTCGGCCTGTATTTTGTGGTGCGCAAGGACTGGCGCGGACTCCTGAACATGTGCGCCGGCTTCGCGTTCACCGTGCTGCTGGGCTGGCTGCTCCGCCCGGCCGAATCCCTCAGCTTCTGGCTGGAGATTCTTCCCGACACGTCCCGGATCGGGGGCGCCGGCTACGTGGACAACCTTTCCCTCAAGGGTGCGCTGCTCCATTTCGGAGTTCCGGCGGACGCAGTGAACGTGCCCTGGCTGGTCCTGAGCCTGCTCGTTGTGGGTCTGGGCGCCGCCCTCATCAGGGTGGCCAGCAGCCAGGGCGCGAGGGTGGTGGCTATTTCCGCCACGGCGCTCACCATGCTCCTGATCAGCCCGGTCTCGTGGTCGCACCACTGGGTCTGGATGGCCGCGGTGCTTCCGGCGTTCGCCTGGACGCTGCGCGAAACGGCTCAGCGGTACCGGCTGCAGCGCCGGGTGATGGGCGCCGTCCTGGGCGTGTCCACCTTTGTATTCCTGTTCTCGCCGAAGACCATCGGCACGGCCCTCGGCGCCGAAAACCTCAACCTTCAGACGCCGGTGCTGTGGATCATGGCATCCAGCGCCGGAGTTTTCTGCGCGCTGGCCATCATGGTGTGCTGGCTCGTGGTCCTTCGGCGCGATGCCGTGGTGGAGCTGGCGGAATGAGCACCGCACTGGTCACCGGCGCCGGGCGCCTCGCCGGAATCGGCGCGGGGGTGGCCCGCCGGTTGGCCGCCGACGGCTGGGACCTGGTGCTGACTTACTGGCAGGACTACGACGCCCGCATGCCCTGGGGAATCCAGCCGGACGACGTCGGCCGGCTCACCGCCGAACTGGAGGCCATCGGCTCCACGGTGGTGGCCCTGCCCGCCAACTTCCAGGACCCGGGCGCCGTCGACCGGCTGATGGCAGACGTGGCCGCGCAGGCGGGGACCCTGCACGGAATGGTCCTCAGCCACGCCGAATCCGTCGACTCGGGCGTCCTGGACACCACCCTCGAAAGCTTCGAGCGGCACTTCGCCGTGAACACTCGGGCCAGCTGGCAGCTGGTCCGCGCCTTCGCGCAGCAGGCAGCGGACGACGGCGGCGCGATCGTTGCGCTGACCAGCGACCACACGGCGTTCAACCTGCCGTACGGTGCGTCCAAAGGGGCGCTGGACCGGATCGTGACCGCCGCGGCGCGTGAACTTGGACCGCTGGGCATCAGCGCCAATGTGCTGAACCCCGGACCCGTGGACACCGGCTGGATGGACGGCCAGATCCGCGAAGAACTGGCCCGGCGCCAGCCCGGCGGCCGCCTGGGCACCCCCGCCGACGTGGCGGGAACCGTGGCGTTCCTGCTGTCCCCAGCGGGCCGCTGGGTGTCCGGGCAGCTGATTAAGGCCGACGGCGGGTTCTCGGCCTGACGCTTTCGGATCCCCTTCGAGGTAAGTGAGGGTGACGGACGCCGTCGGTCTCGGTGGCGGTGGGGGCGGGGCTGCAGAACGCTCGGCGCGCCATGGGGCGGGGTCGCGGGTCTGCTCAATCCGGATGCCGGGCGTTCAAAGGACTCGACTCTGGAGACCTCAGCCGTGGCAGCCGTACACTGTCGGTGAGGGGAGGCGGTCATGTTGGGCCTACTTCTCGAGACCAAGTTCCAGGTCCCCAGGCGGCGACCCGGTCTGGCGACGCGCGCGAGGTTGATCGAGCGCCTAAGCCGTGGAGCTGATTCCACGCTGACGCTCGTGTCAGCTCCGGCGGGGTTCGGTAAGACGACGCTGCTGACTGAGTGGCTGGCAATCGTTTCCGCTAACGGATGGTCGGCGGCGTGGCTCTCGCTCGAGAAGCGTGACAATGATTCAGCGCTGTTTTGGGCTTACTTCGTCACGGCGCTGAAGAGGGCGTCCAGCGGCGTTGGCGCCGCTGCGCTCTCGCTCCTGCAGTCGGCGCAGCCCCCCATCGAAGCGCTCCTTGCCACTCTTCTCAATGACCTCCACGCTGTCCCGAACGATGTCGTCCTGGTTCTCGATGACTATCACGTGATCGACGCGCCCGACGTGCAGGAGGGGATCGCTTACCTGGTGGAGCACCTGCCCCCGCAGGTGCACCTGGTCATCGCCAGCCGAGCCGACCCGGTGCTGCCGCTGGCGCGGTTACGGGCTCGGGGCGAGCTCTTCGAGATCCGCGCCGCCGATCTGCGATTTACCGCAGACGAGGCGGAGGCCTACCTTAACGGCTCCATGGGCTTGGAGCTGACGGGCCGGGATGTAGCAGCGCTGGAAGATCGCACCGAAGGGTGGATCGTGGCACTCCAGCTCGCTGCGCTTTCGATGCAGGGCCGCGAGGACGTTGCCGCATTCATCGCAGGCTTTGCCGGGGACGACCGATACATAGTCGACTACTTGGCCGAGGAGGTCCTGCAGCGCCAGCCAGAGGATGTTCAACATTTCCTGTTCCGAACCTCCATCCTGGATCGGCTCAGCGGCCCTCTGTGCGATGCCGTCACAGGACAGGACAACGGCAAGCTCAGGCTGGCGGCGTTGGAGCGGGCGAACCTGTTTCTGGTTCCCCTGGATGACCGCCGTCACTGGTATCGCTATCACCAGCTTTTTGCGGATGTTCTGCAGGCGCGCCTGGTGGAGGAGCGCGGCGACGAGCTCCCGGGTCTGCATCGGCGGGCGAGCATTTGGTACGAACAGAACGGTGAGGCGTTCGATGCCATCCGCCATGCCTTGGCTGGGGAGGATTTCGAACGGGCGGCGGACCTTATCGAGCTGGCGGTTCCGGACATTCGGCGGAACAGGCAGGAGGCCCTGCTGCGCGGCTGGCTGAAGGTGCTCCCGTACGATGTGGTCCGTGTCAGGCCGGTGCTGGGTGTGGGACTGGTCGGCGCGCTGGTGGTGTGTGGCGATGTCGAGGGAGTCGAAGCCCGGCTGCGGGACGTCGAACGGTGGCTGGATCCGCCGACGGGTGTGGGCAAAGAAATTCAAGGCCGGGCAACGGAAATGGTCGTAGCCGACGACGAGGAATTTCGCCGCCTTCCCGCGACGATTGAAGTATACCGGGCCGCGCTGGCCCTTGGCCGGGGCGATGGACCCGGGACGGTGAGCCACGCCCAGCGTGCGCTTGATCTTGCACCTGAGGACGACCATGTCGGCCGCGCCGCCGCCTCCGGATTGCTGGGACTCGCCTACTGGGGGCGTGGGCAGCTCGAGGCAGCCCATCGGGGCTATGACGAATGCATGGCTGGCCTGCACCGCGCAGGGCACCTCGCGGACACCTTGGGATGCGCGATCGCCCTGGCGGACATACGGCTGGCGCAAGGGCGTCTCACCGATGCCATGGACACCTACGAACAGGCTTTGAGGGGTGCTTCTGGACGGCGCGGATCGGTTGTGCGGGGGGAATCGGACATGTATGTGGGGATGAGCGGCGTCTGTCGGGAGCGCGGCGACCAGCAGGAAGCAATCCGACTCTTGGCGCACAGCCAGGAGTTGGGTCCCCTAGGCGGGCTGCCTCAAAACCTGTATCGCTGGCGGGTCGCCATGGCGCGGATCCTTGAGGGGGAGGGTGACTTGGCCGGTGCGCTCGACCTCCTGGCTGAGGCGGAGCGACTCTACGTAGGCGATTACTTCCCGAATGTACGTCCGGTGCCGGCTTTGAGGGCCCGGATCCAGGTCGCGCAAGGGCGGTTGGGTGAAGCACTCGGCTGGGTGCGGGAGCGAGGCCTGTCGGTGGACGATGACCTCAGTTACCTTCGGGAGTTCGAGCACATCACCCTTGCCAGGGTGCTCCTGGCCCGGTATGCGAAAGAGGGCTCAGCGCCCTCGCTCCAGGAGGCCATCCGGCTGCTGGGGCGCCTGCTGCGGGCGGCAGACGATGGCGGGCGAACGGGAAGCGTCATCGAGATTCTCGTGCTTCAGGCGCTAGCCGACCAGACGCGGGGCGACATCCCTGCCTCGCTTGCATCCCTGCGTCGAGCAGTAGCGTTGTCGGAGCCGGAGGGCTACGTTCGCATTTTCGCCGACGAGGGCGCCCCGATGGTTTCACTGCTGCGAGCGGCTGTGAATCAACGGATAGCCCCGGGTTACCTGCGCCGCCTCATGACGTTCATGAACAACGCCGAAGTCACCGCGCCTGTCAGTGGGGGACTGATCGAGCCGCTGAGTAAACGTGAACTGGACGTTCTCCAACTGCTCGGAACGGACCTCGACGGCCCAGACATTGCCCGCGCGCTCGTGGTGTCCCTGAACACGGTGCGCACTCACACCAGACACATCTACGCCAAGCTCGGCGTGAACGACCGTCGGGGTGCGGTCCGTCAGGGCAAGGAACTCGATCTGTTCTCCCGAGACAGCGACCGGTAGCCCAGGCTGACGACGCCGACAGCCGGGAAACGCCGCTAAGGCCCATGACTAAATCACCACCCTAATCACCACATGTGGTGAGGTGCGGTCCTTAGATCTCCTTCTATTGTTCGATCAGGACAACGAACGGACGCGCCGCCGGCCGAGGTTCATTGGCCGGATAAAGCGAGAGGAGGGCCCGTGCGTGACAGGCCGATCAGACAGCACCGCGACTCCGGATGGTACGAGGTCCGGATCGAAGGCCACCTGGATTCCCGGTGGGCTGCCTGGTTCGACGCACTGAGCCTGACGAAGGAGAGCGACGGCACCACAGTCTTCCGGACTCAGGTGGCAGACCAGGCCGCCCTGTATGGCCTGCTCCAGAAAGTGCGCGATATCGGCCTGCCCCTGCTGTCTGTGGCTCAGGTTGAAGCCGGCAAGCCTGGACCAACCACAAAGCCCCAAAGTTAGTCTTCCACCAGCAGCCCACGAAGGGGAACGACATCATGACCAGCATCCAACCAGAAGCCGCAACGAAACGAGTGCCGATGGACTCGCTACGGAAGACCGCGCTGGCCGCGGGCGTGCTCTACCTGATCACCTTCGTCTCAATCCCGACACTCACCCTCTACGGGCCGGTGCGAACGGACTCCAACTACATCACCGGCCCCGGGCCGGACACGGCCACGCTCTGGGGCGGTGCCCTGGAAATGATCGTAGCCCTTGCCTGCATCGGGACCGCGGTCTCACTGTACCCGGTCGTTAAGAAACAAAACGAAGCGGTCGCGCTCGGCTTCGTCGGCGCCCGAGTCCTCGAAGCCGCTGCCATTGTCACCGGCGTCGTTTGCCTTCTATCCGTAGTGACCCTGCGGCAGGCCGGAGCCGGAGCAGACGCTTTGCCCACAGGCCAGGCGCTGGCTGCGATGTATGGCTGGACGTTCCTCCTCGGACAAACCCTCATGCCGGCCATGAACGCCCTGCTTCTGGGCTCCCTCCTGTACAGGTCCCGACTGGTGCCCCGGGTTCTTCCGCTGCTGGGACTCGTCGGTGCCCCGTTGCTCCTCGCTTCCACGGCTGCAACTTATTTCGGCATCAACAGCACGCTCTCCGTATGGTCGGTGATCGCGACGGCCCCGATCGCGCTTTGGGAGTTTTCGCTGGGCGTTTGGCTGGTCGCCAAGGGCTTCAGCCCCAGTCCCATCACGAAAGGCATGACGGCTGCCGTCTCAGCACCCACCCCTAGAGACGTCCCCGCCTGATCACCGAAACACCGGCATCCTGAACTCCGCCAGCCCATCAAAAAACCGACCCCCTGTACCCTCCCGAAAGATGAACGCCATGCTCACGCTCGCCAGCCCATCCCTGGAAGAACATTCCCCTACCTTGTTTTCGGCCCGCCTCGCAGCAGTTACCGGCCTGGCCGCAGCCGCCGTCTTGTTCGTCAATGCGGCTAAACGTGCCGAACTGATACCGGTCAGCTCTGCGACGCAGCTTGCTGCGCCCCTGGCACAGGCATTCGCGATCATCCTGGTTGTCGGCCTCGCCCGGGTTGCCCTGCGCCGATCATCAAAGTTTTCCTCGGCCGCCCTCGCGCTGAACGTCGTGGGCCTCAGCGCCGCGACCGGCGCGGAATGGGTGATCAACCTGGTGTTTGTCCGACTCGATCCGTCCCAGATCGCTGCGTTGCGGGGTGGGCCGCTCGGAACAGCCCTTGTGGCAGGTTCGATAATCTTCCTGGTCGGATCGATCCTGTATTGCCTGGCGCTGCTGCGGGACGGCAACGCACCCCGGATCCCAACAATCGCCTACGCCATCGCTGCCGTTCCAATCGCGCTGCGCAACCTCGTCCCGGAGCTCGCACTCGATGCAGCCCTCGCACTACTGGGCGCCTCAGTCATCTGGCTCGCCCTCTGGATGCTCAAGAGCCGCCCAGCAGAAGTATCTTCCTGGCCGTTGCCAAACGGTTCTTAGCCGCATGCGGTGTCACCGCAGGAGAGGAATCCAATTCGTTCCCCACGGCGAGCACCAGCAGCGGGTAGCCGCCGTCGCCGGACCCCTGCGTCGCACCGCCGTGCCGACCGCAGCCCGCTTTCTCTCGCGGTTCGTGTCTGACGGGTTTGTCATGTTCCCTACTCTGGACCGCAGTTTGGGCGGGGGCAAGGCTCAGCGGAACGCCGGGAGCCCAGTGATGTGCTGGCCGAGGATCAGGGTATGCACCTCGTCCGTTCCTTCGTAGGTGCGCACCGACTCGAGGTTGGCGGCGTGCCGCAGAGGCGAATAGTCAAGCGTGATGCCGTTGCCGCCCAGGATGGTCCGGGCTTCCCGCGCCACCTTGATGGCCTCGCGGACGTTGTTCAGCTTGGCCAGCGAGATCTGTTCGGGGCGGAGCCGCCCGGAGTCCTTGAGCCGTCCCAGGTGCAGGGCGAGCATGGTGCCCTTCTGCACCTCGAGGAGCATGTTCACGAGCTTCTCCTGCGTCAGCTGGTACCCGGCCAGCGGCTTGCCGAACTGCAGGCGCTCCATGGAATACCGCAGCGCCGCCTCATAGGAGTCGCGGGCAGCGCCCATGGCACCCCAGGCGATGCCGTACCGTGCTTCGTTGAGGCAGCTAAACGGGCCGCTCAGTCCCCGGGCGCCCGGCAGCAGCGCCTCCGGACCCAGCCGGACGCCGTCGAACGTCACATCGCATTGGATCGACGCGCGCATGGACAGTTTCCGCCCGATCGGCGTGGCCGTGACACCCGCCGTGCCGGCTGGCACGAGGAAGCCGTGGACGCCGTCGTCGGTCCTCGCCCAGACCACCAGGACGTCGGCAACGGAGGCGAGCCCGATCCAGCGCTTGGCGCCGTCCAAAATCCATCCCGCGTCCTCGCCGGCGCCGTCCCGCCGCGCTGTGGTGGTCATCGACGACGGGTCGGAGCCCGCCGTCGGCTCGGTCAGTGCGAAACAGCCGATCACCTCGCCGGCGGCCATCCGGGGGAGCCACTCCTGCTTCTGGTCCTCGGATCCCCATTTGTGGATGGCCGTCATCGCCAGCGACCCCTGGACCGAGACGAACGTACGGATTCCGGAATCGCCGGCCTCCAGTTCCATGGCGGCCAGGCCGTACTCGACGGCGGACCGGCCGGGACAGCCGTAGCCCTCCAGGTGCATGCCCAGGACGCCCAGCTCGCCCAGTTGCGCGGGCAGGTGCAGGGGGAAGACACCCTGCTCGTACCAGTCCGCGATGTCGGGGCGGATCTGCTGGTCGGTGAAGTCCCGGATTCGCTGCCGCAGCGCCAGCTCATCGGGGGTCAGCAGGGAGTCCAGCGCCAGGACATCCGAAGGGTCCGGGAGCCCGTACTCGGCCGAAGCTTCCGCAGGATCAAGGGCGTCATTGCTCATTGCAGCATCCTACGTGCCGGCCCTATTTTCCTGCAGGAACCCGCTTCCCGCCCACGAAGTACTCGCGGGTTGACGGCAGGAACCGGCAGACCGCGGCCAGCACCACGCCCAGGGCCAGCAGCACCACGCCGCTGACAAAGGCTCCGCCCACACCGAAGATCTGCGTGTTCCCGTAGGCCGGATCCCACATCTGCGCCGCAGAGATAAAGAAGGCCGCGGTCAGCAGCAGGGCCCCGAGCAGCGGAAGGATTCCGCGGAACCACAGGTTGCGGGCGGACGCACGCAGGCTGTCCCGGAAGTACCAGGCGCAGGCAAAACCGGTGAGGGCGTAGTAGAACGCGATGAACAGACTGATGGAGCTGATGGAATCGGACAGCAGGTTCTCGCTGAGGAAGCTCATGGCCACGTAGTACACGATGGCCGCGGCCCCCATGACCCGGGTTGAGAAGCCGGGGGTCTGGTTCCGCTCGTGGACCTCCCCGAACTTCGGCGGCAGGGCACGGTGCACGCCCATGGACAGGGTGCCGCGGGCGGTGGGCAGGATGGTGGTCTGCGTGGAGGAGAGCACGGACGCCAGCACCGCCACCACCATCAGCCAGCCCCACGGACCCAGCACCACGTCCTTCATCGCCAGGAACACGTCGTCCTGGTTTTCGGCGTTGGCCAGCCCGATTCCCTCAGTTCCCACGGACGCGTACATCATCACCAGCAGCGCCACCGAGACGTAGATGGCCACCAGCACGAATGCCGAGATCACCGCCCCGCGGCCCGGGGTGCTGGCCGGGTTCTCGGTCTCCTCGTTCACCGCCAGGCAGGTGTCCCAGCCCCAGTAGATGAACAGGGCCAGCAGGCTGCCGTGGACCACCGCGCCGGGATCGGCGAACGCTCCGGCCGGGTTGAACCATTCGACGTCGAACGGCTGGCCCGCGGGCGCCCCGCCGGTCAGGCCTGCGATCCGAAGGATGATGGCCACGGCAAAGATGCCCAGCGAAATGTACTGCACGTACGTCAGGGTCCGCTGGACGTGTTCCCCCAGCCGGATCCCGCGGTAGTTGACCATGGTCATGAAGGCGATGAAAAGGACGCCGGTGGCCGTCACCACCGCGTTGTTCCCCGCCAGGGACCCGTCACCGATGAGGAGCCAAAGGTACTGGCCCGCCACCTGCGCCAGGTTGGCCAGGACCACGACGCCGGCCAGGGCCACGCCCCAGCCGCCCAGCCACCCTGCCCAGGGGCCGAAAGCGCGGCGGGCCCAGATGAAGGTGGTGCCGCAGTCCGGCATTGCGCTGTTGAGCTCACGGAAGGCGTAGGCGATGAACAGCACGGGAATGAAGCCCAGGACCAGGATCAGCGGGGTGTAGTTCCCGTTGACGGCCACGATCAGGCCCAGAGTTGCGGCCAGCGAGTACACCGGTGCGGTCGAGGCCAGGCCCAGCATCACCGAGTCGCCAAGGTCCAGGATCCCGGCGCGGAGTCCCTTGCCGGGAACGGCACCGCCGGACTGGCCCCCGGCGCCGCCGGCCGACGTCGTCGTTCGGGTTCTCATGGAGCACCTGTTCTCATATGGCTGTACCTGCCTTGTTCGCGTTGGCCTGCGCCGCCTGGACGCTCAGCGGCGCCGGCGCGTCGATGGTGTTCGGGACGAAGCGGCAGAAATAATCGGTGACCGGCCCGTCGGACTCGCGGATGCCACAGCCCACCGACTCGCCGTCCACCACCCACAGGCCCAGGACCGGGTGGTTGCCGTCGAAGTCGGGGAGGGAGTGGTACTGCTGGTAGCACCAGCCTTCGCGGCCGTATCCGCCCGGCTTCTCCAGACTGATGCCCTCCGCATGGATCCGGATGTTGTCGCCTTCGCGGCCGTGCAGCGGCTTGGCCACCCACTCCCGCAGCGGGCCGGGATCATTGAGGTAGGCGGGCAGCAGGTTCGGGTGGTCGGGGTAGAGGTGCCAAAGGGCGGCCAGAAGCGCCTTGTTGGACAGCAGCATTTTCCAGGCCGGTTCCACCCAGCGGGGATTGTGCGAGCGCTGCAGCAGGCGGTGGCCGAAGGGCTCCTTCATCATCAGCTCCCACGGGTAGAGCTTGAAGATGGTGCTGATCATGAAGTTGTCCATGTCCACAAAGCGCTTCAGGTTGGGGTCCCAGCCGATGTCCGACATGTTGATGCCGATGGTGGTCCACCCGGCCTGGCCGGCCACGTCCCGCATGTAGGCGGCCGTCATCCAGTCCTCGCCTGATTCTTCGGCCTCGGAGTGGGCCACGTGCAGCGTGCTCATCCCCGTGCGGTACTGCAGCTTCTTCCACTGCCGGATCAGTGCCTCGTGGATCCCGTTCCACTGGTCCTTCTCCGGGAAGACGTCCTGCAGCCAGAACCACTGGGCCACGGCCGCCTCGATGAGGCCGGTGGGAGTGTCCGCGTTGTACTCGAGCATCTTGGCGGCGCCGCCCTGGCCGTCATAGATGAAATCGAAGCGGCCGTAGATGTCCACGTCCCCGGCCTGCAGCGACTCTGCGGCCAGTTCCAGCGCCTGCGGTCCGATGCCGATCGGGCCCATGGCGCCCGTTGCCAGGAACTTTGCTGCTTCCAGGCACATGCTGTGCATGTCCTCGGCTGTGACCTCGAGCGCCTCCACCTCGTCCATGCTGAATTCGTAGTAGGCGGCCTCGTTCCAGTACTCGATCTTCTTGCCGCCGGGCAGGGTGGTGGTGGAGAACACCAAGCCCTGTTCCTCGATTTTCTGCTTCCAGTCCGGCCGGGGCTCCGAAAGTAACCGCTTCACGCCTAGCCTCCCGTGCTTCCGCCCTTGGAGCTGCTGCCGAAGCCGCCCCTGCTGACAGTGCCGCCCTTGCTGCTGTAGCCCGTGGACGTCTTGGCCCCCTGCGGCACCGTCCTGGTGAAGTTGGGATAGGCCGTCCGGTTCTGGCCGATGCCCGGAACGCTGGCGCCGCGCGCATAGAAGTACCAGGCATAGAGGGCCCCGCCGCGTCCGGCCGAGCTGTTGCACTGGGTGTCCTCGACGCGCTCGCCCGTCTGCTCGTTGAAGCAGACCTGGGCGTAGTCAGGGTCCTGCTCGTTGCTGGCCACGATCGCCGTGATGGTGCCGGCCAGGAGCGCAGTGACGCCAAGGCCCACCACCACTGTGCGGCGCTGGGACCGCTTCTTCCGTGCTGCGGCGTCGCGCTCGCGGTCACGGGCGAACGGGTCGAAGACGGGGCTGGGCTGGGGAAAGCCGGTTTGGTTCTGGTTGCCTGTGCCTTGCTTTTGTGGGCCCGCGGTTCCCTTGCGGGCCTTGCCCGTGCCTGGCTTTCCAGCGCTTTCCTGTCCAGGGCCTTCCCGTCCCGGGCCTTCCTGTCCCGGCGTGCCGGGGGTCAGCAGCTCGGGGTGGAGCTCAGGCGTTGGCACCTGCCATGGCGGCGGCTTGGCCGGGCCGTCCCCGCCGGACACGTCGTCGCTCCGGCCCCCGTGAGCGTCTTTGCTCGGGTCCTTCTCCGGGTCCATGGTTCCCCCCTGCTGCTCCACGCTGCTGAAACGCGGGTGCTGTTGGCGGCCGGAACGCTTGGCTGCGACCGGCGGAACCGGCTGTCCGTCCAGCCGGTAAACACTGCAGCAAGCCTAGTGGCTGGAAGGTGCTGCGGTGAATAAATTTCCTCGCACAGCGGTCCCTCGAACCACCAAAAGCGCTGGTCAGGCCGAGAACCTAGACTAATGCCATGCACACAGCCACTCTTCTTGCCGTTTGCCGGGTTCACCAGCTCCTTCCGGACGAGGGAAGCGTGGGCGTCACTGCCATCGACAAGCGGCCCGTGGACGGGCCGGTGAAGGTGCACAAGCTTGGTTTGCACGGCGACATCCAGGCCAGCCGCATCCACCACGGGGGAGAGGACCAGGCGCTTTACGCCTATTCCCAGGCCGACGCCGACTACTGGACCGGGGAGCTGCAGCGCGAACTGCCGCCGGGGATCTTCGGTGAAAACCTGCGCGTTGCGGGAATCGAAACGACTGGCGCCGTCATCGGCGAACGTTGGCGGATCGGGCTGGATGTTGAAGTTGAGGTCACCTCGCCGCGTGTTCCATGTGCGACCTTCCAGCGGCGCATGGACGAGGCCCAGTGGGTCAAGCGCTTCACGCAGGCAGGCCGGGTGGGCGCCTACCTGCGCGTCACCAGGACCGGCTCTGTGCAGGCAGGCGACCACGTTCACCGTCTCTTCGTTCCGAAGCATGGTGTGACCGTCGGCCGCTGGTTCAGCGAGCCTGACGTCGATGCCATCGAAGCCCTGCGCGACGCCGAGGCCGACGGCGAAATCCGGCTGCAGCCCGAGTACCACGACCGGTTCGAGAAGATGCTCCGCCGCGTCGACCGTTAGCACGCGAGGGATACGGTTGCGGCGGAAACCGGCGCAGAAATGCCGCGTGTGCGCAAGCTCACCGCCCCTGCAGGCCCCTCGGTTCGTTCTCATGCGGGGTCATGCCCTACACTAGAAATATCCCCCACTCCGGAAATCCCTTATTCCTGCCCAATTTTTGAGGCAGGACTGGCAAGTGTTGGGGCCCGCAAATGTGATGCGGGCAGTTTCATAGGGAGAGCCGGCTGAAGAAAACGCTGTACAGACTGCTGGGATAGCAGCCAAGAGATGCAGTGTGAAGTCCTGCCACGGGATTGCGAAAGCGCCGGACTTCTACGTGACCGGCCGGTCAATGTATGCCCGGCGCCCACGGCACATGTACTGCGGCTCCGCTCACCTCGGGTTGTGCCGCCTGGCCCCCTATGGATGAGGAACATCTCCCTATGCCCGAAAATCACGACGACGCCAACAACACCGAAGCCGCTGAGGCGACCGCCGAAACCGCCAACGTTGAATTCACCGAGGCTGCTGTCCCCGCAGCCGAGCCCGCCGCGGCCGCAGCCCCTGCCGCTGAGGCCCCCGCTGCCAAGGCCGATGAAGACGATGAAGAAGGCGTGAAGTTCGCCGATCTCGGCATCGACGGCCGCGTGCTGGCCGCCCTGCAGGACGTCGGCTACGAAAAGCCTTCCCCGATCCAGGCAGCAACCATCCCGCTGCTGCTTGAAGGCCGCGACGTCGTGGGCCTCGCCCAGACCGGCACCGGTAAGACTGCAGCATTCGCAGTACCGGCACTGTCCCGCCTGGCTGAGCTCCACGACCTCAACGGCCCGTCCCGCAAGACGCAGGCCCTGGTTCTCGCCCCGACCCGCGAGCTCGCGCTCCAGGTTGCCGAGGCTTTCACCTCGTACGCCAAGCACATCGATGACTTCACCGTCCTCCCCGTCTACGGCGGCTCCGCCTACGGTCCCCAGCTCGCCGGCCTGCGCCGCGGTGCACAGGTTGTCGTCGGTACTCCCGGCCGAGTGATCGACCACATTGCCAAGGGCTCCCTGGATCTCTCCGAGCTCCAGTACCTGGTGCTGGACGAGGCCGACGAAATGCTCCGCATGGGCTTCGCCGAAGACGTGGAGCAGATCTTCCAGCAGACCCCGTCGGACCGCCAGGTGGCACTGTTCTCCGCCACCATGCCGAGCCAGATCCGCCGGATGTCCAAGCAGTACCTGAACAACCCGGCCGAGATCTCGGTGAAGTCCAAGACCACCACCGGCGCCAACACCCGCCAGCGCTACCTGCAGGTCATGGGCCCGCACAAGCTCGATGCCATGACCCGCATCCTCGAGGTCGAAGAGTTCGACGGCGTCATCGCCTTCGTCCGCACCAAAATGGCCACCGAGGACCTCGCCGACAAGCTGCGCGCCCGCGGCTTCCAGGCTGCCGCCATCAACGGCGACATCCCGCAGCAGCAGCGCGAACGCACCGTTGACGCGCTCAAGGAAGGCCGCATCGACATCCTGGTTGCCACCGACGTCGCCGCCCGCGGCCTTGACGTCGAGCGGATCAGCCACGTGGTCAACTACGACATCCCGCACGACACCGAGTCTTACGTGCACCGCATCGGCCGGACCGGCCGTGCCGGCCGATCCGGCGACGCGATCCTGTTCATGACTCCGCGCGAGAAGTACCTGCTGCGTTCCATTGAGAAGGCCACGCGCCAGCCTGTGGAGCAGATGCACCTGCCCACCGCTGAGACCGTCAACACCTTGCGTCTGGGCAAGTTCGCCGAGCGCATCACCGAGACGCTCGAGTCCGAAGACGTGGCGGCATTCCGTGACCTGATCGCGTCCTACGAGGAAGAGCACAACGTGCCGGCAGCAGAAATCGCTGCGGCACTGGCAGTGATGGCCCAAGGCGGCCAGCCGCTGCTGGTCAAGGAACTGCCTGCCGCTCCGGAGTACCAGAAGCGCGAACGGTCAAAGGACGGCTTCGGCTCCCGCGGCCCGACCCGCACGCTGACCGAGGGCAACGCCACCTACCGGATCGCCGTCGGCCGGCGCCAGCGCGTCATGCCGGGTTCCATCGTGGGCGCTATCGCCAACGAAGGCGGCATTTCCTCGTCGCAGATCGGCGGCATCGACATCCGCTCGGACCACTCGCTCGTGGAGCTCCCGGCCGACCTGAGCCCCGATCAGCTGAAGGCCCTGTCCCGCACGCGGATCGGCGGCGAGCTGATCCACCTCGAGCTGGACTCCGGCCGCAAGCCTTCCGGTGACCGTGGCAGCTACCAGGGCAACCGTGGCGGCGACCGCGGCGGCAACTTCAAGGGCGGTGGGGGCTTCAAGAAGGAGTTCCGCAAGAACGACGGCGAGCGTTCCTCCGCTGACCGCGGCGGCCGCTCGTACAGCGAGCGTTCCGAGCGCGGCTTCGGCGGCGACCGGGGTCAGTCCAGCGACTCCCGCTTCGGCGGCCACGGTGATGGCGCACGCAAGCCCCGCCACGGCAACGAGGGCGGCCACCGCGACTTCAACCGCAAGGGCAAGTGGTAGTCACCTCATCGCGACGAATCGCGTGATGATGACGCTGCGGTGAATTCCGCATCCGAATAGAAACAGGCCGGCTGATCAGCCGGCCCGTTTCTATTTAAGGCCGTTCGAAGTGGCGGCGTGTTTCCTTCGTCACATCCACGCCCTGCACCGCCCTGGAAGAGTGTCCGGAGGCCGCCCGCTGCCTCCTTCAGGCCTGTATTTACGCGCATTTTCGGCCCCGCAGTGCCCATTCAACCGCCGATTTGTTGAGTGCGAAATCTTCGGGTAGAGTATTTACTCGTTGCCCCCCTAGCTCAGTGGTAGAGCGCGTTCTTGGTAAGAACGAGGTCACCGGATCGATTCCGGTGGGGGGCTCTGAATGAGGGCCTGTGTCAAGGCGGTCTTGACCGGCTTGGCACAGGTTTTTCTCATTCATGGCGGTGTAGCTCAGTTGGTTAGAGCGCACGACTCATAATCGTGAGGTCGGGAGATCGAGCCTCCCCACCGCTACAGAGACTGCAGGTCAGAGGCATACCGCCCCTGGCCTGCTTTTGTTTTTGGGCATGGGCCCCCAAGCACGAAAAAGCCCCGCACCGCCGGTTGGCGGTGCGGGGCTCGCGCGCAGGCCTAAGCCTTGGTGACGCTGATGCGCACGTTCGGGCAGGAGTCGGAGTAGCGGATCAGGGCTGCCTTCTCGGCGCTGTCCACCCGCAGGCCCCAGCGGATCTTCACCGCGATCCAGTTGCCGACGTACTCGCAGCGGTTGGCCGGCGGCATCCAGCCCTCAGGCCCCTTCGCCTGCTTGGCGGAGTTCAGCGCCGCCGTCTGCGCGTTCAGCGACCGTGCGTCGCCGAGGTCGTTGTAGAACGCCACCCGGCGAGCCTGCGACCAGTAGCGGGCACCCGAGCCCCACGCCTCGTGGACGGGAACGGTGTGGTCGATCTCTACGGCCGACGCCAGGGTGTGCGTGCGGTTGTCCCACCTGGTGACCCAGCGGGCCGTGCGCACGGTGCAGCGGCGCGTGGTGGTGTACGTTGCGGCGACTTTTGCCTCCTGCAGCAGGACCTCCGCCCGGGTGTTCTGGCAGTCACGGTTGGTGTCGAGCCAGGTGCCGAAGTAGCGGGTCCGGTCGTAGCCGGCGTTGTTCTCCGCGGCAACCGCGAGGGCGCGGGCAGCGGTGCGCAGCGGCGCGGAATAGTAGTTGCCAGCCTCGGCGGGGACGGCCAGCCCGGTGAGCAGCAGGCCGGCGGCCACGGCGGTAGCGGAGAGCGACCGGACCCAAAGGCCGGACGTGATGGACGCAGTGACGGCAACCGCCCGGCGTCGGGCCTGTTTGAACGGGCCTGTGTGATTGAACGTGCCGAGCGGCATGATTCCCCCATGATGGTTCCTGGAACAGTACGAATTGCTTGATGCATCAACCAGCATGTCAGCCGGAATGCGGCAGAATCGGATCCTTGATCAGGTCTTGACGCAATCCTGTGGGAACGCTGCGACTGCCGCCAAAATCAGCGCAAACGTTGTCTTTCGAGCGGCATGAACCTAAGGTCGGACTGCTGAAGGAGGCACACAAGCAGGCAGGCGGACAAGAGGAGCCGGCATGGCCAGACTGATCTACTCCGGGCTCATGTCCGTCGACGGTTACATAGCGGACCGGGACGGCAACTTCGACTGGGCCGAGCCGGACGCCGAGGTGCATTCCTTCGTCAACGAGCTGATGCGACCGGTGGCAACCCACCTGCTCGGGCGCCGGATGTACGAGGTGATGGCAGCCTGGGAGCATCCGGAGGACTTCGGCGAGATCGCCGAGCTGCCCGCTTACTTCCGCGACTTCGCCAACCTCTGGAAGGCAGCGGACAAGGTGGTCTTCTCCCGCACCCTGCAGGACGTGACCACCGCCCGGACCAGGATCGAGCGGGAGTTCAGCGCCGGCGCCGTCGGTCGGCTCAAGGCAGACGCCAGCCGGGACCTGGCGGTGGGCGGCGCGGAGCTCGCTGCGGCGGCCATCCGGGCAGGGTTGGTGGACGAGTTCCAGATGTTCCTCTCGCCCGTGGCAGTGGGCGGCGGCAAGCGCTTCCTCCCGGACGAAGTCCGCCTCCGGCTTGAGCTGCTCGAGGAGCGGCGGTTCGGCAACGGCACGGTGTTCCTCCGCTACGCCAACCGGACGGAATGACCCGCGGGCGGACTGCGCGTGCAGCGCCAGGGACACAGGGTTGCGACACAATGGGGACATGACCCGAATCGCAATCATCGGCGGCCACGGCAAGGTGGCCCTGCAACTGTCCGCCCTCCTCACGGAACAGGGGCACAGCGTCACGTCCTTCATCCGCAACCCCGACCATGCGGCCGACGTCGCCGCCTCCGGTGCATCGCCGTCGGTCCTTGACGTTGAAAACTCGACGACGGCGGACATCGCCGCCGCGCTCCGGAACCACGACGCCGTGGTCTGGTCAGCCGGAGCCGGGGGAGGGAACCCGGCCCGCACGTACGCGGTGGACCAGGACGCCGCCATCCGTTCCATGGACGCGGCCGCGGAGGCCGCCGTCGGGCGCTACGTGATGGTGTCCTACTTTGGCGCAGGCCCGGACCACGGGGTACCTGAGGGCCACAGCTTCCACGCCTACGCCGAGGCCAAGGCCGCCGCCGACGAGTACCTCCGCAGCACCAACCTCGAATGGACCATCCTGGGGCCGGGCTCCCTGACCGAGGGGCCGGGGAACGGGCTGATCGACGTGAACCCCGAGGACGCCGGCACCGGCACGCACACCTCGCGCGCAAACGTGGCCATCGTTGCCGCCGCGGTGCTGGACCGGCCGGAAACTGCTGGCAAGACCATCGAATTCCGCGACGGCACCGAGCCGGTCGCGGCCGCGCTGGACGCCCTGCAGTAGCGCATGAGTAGCCCTGCAGGGAGCAGGGCAACCGACGAGGCGCCCGGAGTGTTCCCCGGTAGGGTTGAAGGCACGGCCGCCCTCCGTCCAGAGGCGCGGCGCACTCCGGGGAAAGTGGGCACATGGACCAGCTGGCACTCATCGTCGGGCTCCTGCTCGCCACCGTTGTGGCAGTTGGTCTCGGGGACCGGCTGCGGCTGCCCTATCCGGTCCTGATGCTGCTGCTGGCCGTGGCGCTGACCTTCATACCGGGATTCCCGGACATCGAGATTCCGCCGGAGCTGATCCTGCCGATCTTCCTCCCGCCGCTGCTGTTCGCCACGGCTCAGCGGAGCTCCTGGGCCGTCTTCCGGATCCGGTGGCGCACTCTCATCATGCTCGCCGTGGCCCTGGTGGTCATCTCCACCGCGGCGGTCGCCGGCGCCGTCTGGCTCATGATCCCGGGGATCGGGATCCCCGCCGCCATCGCGCTGGGAGCCATGGTGGCCCCGCCGGATCCGGTTGCCGTGGAGTCCGTTGCCGGCCGCGTGCACATGCCCCGGCGGCTGATCACGGTGCTGCAAAGCGAAGGGCTCTTCAACGACGCCGCCGCCATCGTCATCTTCCAGGCAGCTGTTGCCGCCGCCGTCGGCGGTACAAGGATAGGGCCCGACGTCGTCCTCAAGTTCGTCGTGGGAGCGGCGCTTGCCGTCGTGGTCGGTATTGCCATGGGCTGGCTGACGTCGCTGATCACGCGGCTCGTGGCCTCCATGGTGGCCCGCAGCGCCGTGACCCTGGTGGTGCCTTTTGCCGCGTACATCCTGGCGGAGGAATTCCACGCCTCCGGCGTCATCGCCGTTGTGGTCACCGCCTTGGAGATGCAGCGGCACACCCGCCCGCAGGACGCCGCGGAGCGGGTGACCCGGACGGCCTTCTGGGACGTGGTGGAGCTCCTGGTGACGGGGCTTGCCTTCGGGCTCGTGGGGCTCGAAATCCAGGACGTGGTCCATACGGAGGGCGCGGCTATCTTCGGCATGGTGGGAACCGCCGTCGTGGTCTGCGTCCTGGTGTTCGCCGTCCGGTTCGGCTGGCTGGGACTGCTGGCGGTGTCAGCCCGCAAACGGAAGAACCTGCTGCAGCCGACCTCCGCGAAGGAGGTCCTGATCCTGACGTGGTGCGGCATGCGCGGCCTCGCCACCCTGGCCCTTGCGCTGGCACTGCCGCTGACGCTCGCGGACGGCACGCCGTTCCCGGCCCGGGATGAACTGCTGGTCATCGCCTGTGCGGTGCTGCTGGCCACACTGGTGCTGCCGGGGCTGACCCTGCCGTGGCTCATGAAGGTCCTGAATGCATCCCAGGACGGAACCGAGGAGCGCGATGCGGCCCGGCTCCTGGCCCGCCGTGCGCAGGCAGCTGCCGTCGCTGCGCTGAAGGACAACGAGCTCATGAAGGAGCTGCCGCCGGAGAAGGTGGCGCTCGTGAAGGAGAAGATGACCCGGCTCCATGCCGAACTGCTGGACGGCAGCCTTCGCAACGAGAGCCTGGCCGAGAAGCGTGAGCGGGGCAGGGAGCTGGCCATCGCCGTCCAGACCATCGCGCTGGATGCTGCGCGGCAGGAAGTCGTCGCGGCCCGCAGTGAGCCGGACATGGACCCCGAGGTGGCCGACAGGGTACTGCGCCAGCTCGACCTGCGGACCATGATCATGCCGGAGTAGGGGGCATGCCGGAATAGAACAGCGCGAACGTACAGTTGGGGCCCCAAAAGTGTCTAATTTTGGGGCCCCAACTGTACGTTCGCGCCTGTCCTGGGTTACGCCGGGAGGTTGAGCTCCAGGTCCAGCGTGTTCGTCTCCACGTAGTCCAGGGCCCGCCGGACCGCGCCCACTGTCACGATTGAATCGCCCAGCGGCGAGACCGCCACCCGCGGCGGGGTGGCGGTGAACTCCGGCAGCCGGGCGGCAATGGGCCCGAGCAGGACCCCCGCAGAGTTGGCCACGGCCCCGCCGATCACCACGAGTTCGGGGTTGATCATGGTGGCCACCGAGCCGATCACCCGGGCCATCCTGTCGGCCAGCCGGTCAAGGATCTTCAGTGCCACCGCGTCGCCGGCGGCTGCCGCGGCAAAGACGTGCTCCGCCTCGGCCCCTGTCGCGGCGTGTTCGCGGAGGGACGTCTCTGCGGTGCCCTCCAGCGCCTCCGCGGCCCAGGTCCGCGCCAGCGTCGCTATGCCGAACGTGTCGCCCACGCCCTCCACCAGGTCAAGATACGCGAGTTCACCGGCGCCACCACCGCTGCCGCGCAGCAGGCGGCCGTCTTCGATGACGCCCGAACCGAAGCGCTCACTGGCCAGGATCACGACGACGTCGTCCACGCCCGCCGCCGCGCCCCGCCACCGGTCCCCGAGGGCGGCGAGGTTGGCGTCGTTCTCCAGCAGCACCGTCCATCCGTGCAGCTTGTCCAGTGCGGGCTTAAGTCCGACGTCGAACAGCCCCCAGAAATGCTGGGCGGCCAGGATGTTGCCTTTCCGGTCCACCGGGGCGGCGATGCCGGCGCACACGGCCAGCACGTCGTCGGGGGAGGCCCCCACACTTTGCAGCGCCATTGTGGCGGCCCGGTCAATGACAGCAACGCGTTCCCCTGCAGAGATGTCCTCGATCTCAAACGGCTGGCTGGCCCGTCCCAGGGCCTTGCCGCGAAGATCGGACACCACCACCGTAGCCTTCGAGAAGCCCACGTCCATTCCAAGGACGTAGCCTGCACGCTCGTTGAGTTCGAACCGGCGGGCGGGCCGTCCCTTCTGGTAGCCGCCAAAGGCGCGCTGGTTCTCCAGCTCGATGATCCACCCGCGCTGCACGAGGTCCTCGCACACGGAAATGGCGGTGGCCCGGGTCAGGCCGGTGGCCTGGATGACCTCGGTAACCGTCACCGCACCCGATGCGCGCATGAAATCCAGGACCGCTCCGGCGCTCACGCGGCGAAGCAGCTGCGGCGTGGCCGCCGTCATTTCGGACATGGTGTTGACCTCCTTGTGCTCTGCCCCACATAATACTTGAGGAACTAAATTTAGATTCCATATAAACTGACCACGTGGGCCGGACGGCCGCCGGCCACAGGATTCTCCTTCCAGCTTTTTCCTCAGCCTTTTGCAAAGGAGCAACTGTGAACTGCCCTTCGAAGCACCGCCAATTCCGGAAGCCGCAACGCCGCGCCACCTGCCCGCACTCCGCCCCGGCCTCCGCACTGTGAACGCAACCCCGCTCAGCCGCCGCGCGCTGTTCAAGGCGGCCGGCCTCGCCGGCGCTGCAGCTGTCCTTCCGCTCGCGGGCTGCGGCTCCGTGCCCAGCAGCCAGAACGGCGTCACCACGCTGCGCTTCATGCAGAACAAGCCCGAGGTGGTGGGCTACTTCAACCAGGTCATCAAGGACTTCGAGGCCCTCAACCCGGACATCCGCGTCATCCAGGACTTCAACGAGGGCAACTTCGTTCCGGGCCTGGTCCGCAACGACCCGCCCGACGTCGTGACCCGCGGCTTCGCCCAGGCCACCGCCGACTTCGTCCGCAAGGGCGTGTTCGCGGACCTCTCCGACCTGCCTGCCGCGTCCACGATCGACCCCAAGATCCAGGACCTGGTCAGCTCGTGGGGACAGTACAACGGGCATGAGACCAGCGCCCTCCCGTTCTCCCTGGCCGCTGCCGGGGTCATCTACCGCCGGGATATCTTCGAAGCCCAGGGCGTGTCCGTCCCCACGACGTGGGACGAGTTCGTCGCGGCCTGCGAGAAGTTCAAGGCTGCCGGCATCACCCCCATCTACGGCACCTTCAAGGACAACTGGACCCTCGGGCAGGGCATGTTCGACTACGTGGCCGGCGGCGCCCTGGACATCGCGCACTTCTTCGCCAGGCTCACGGCCAAGGGCGCCGCCATCAGCGCGGACGCCGCGGAGTCGTTCACCAGCAACTTCGGCCCGGCCCTGCCCAAGATGCTCGAGCTGGCATCGTTCTCGCAGAAGGGCGCCGCCAGCAAGAACTACGCGGATGGCAATGCTGCGTTCGCCAAGGGCCAGGCGGCGATGTACCTGCAGGGCCCGTGGGCGCTTTCCCAGCTTGTGGCCGCCAACAAGAACGTCAGGCTCGGCAGCTTCCCGCTGCCCGTCACGAACAACCCCGCGGACACCAAAGTTCGGGTGAACGTGGACATGGCCCTGTCCATCACGCGCAACACTCCGAACATGGCGGCAGCGCGGCGGTTCGTCAGCTACCTGCTGGACCCCTCGGTGGTGAACACGTACAACGAGAAGAACGCGGCGTTCTCGCCGCTCAAGGAAGCTCCCGCCGTCGAGAATCCGCAGATCACCGGCCTCGCCGCCTCGGTGCGCGAGGGGCGTTACTACCAGGGCGCAACCACCTACTTCCCGCCGTCGGTACCGCTGTACAACTATGTCCAGGCCTTCGTGTACGGCAAGAACGGCCAGCAGTTCCTTTCCGCCCTTGACGACGAATGGCGCCGGGTCGCCGAGCGCACCGCGGTCTGATCCGCCCAAATCCAGGAGCCCCCATGACTACAACCTCCGAGATGGCGCAGGCATCCCAGCCCGCCGCTTCGACAGTTCCCTCGAAAGCCACGAAGCGGGCTGTCAGGTCCAAGAACAAGATCGACCCCACCTACTACTGGATGGTGGTGCCTGTCCTGGCGCTGTTCGCCTTCTTCATCACCCTTCCGGCACTCGTGGGCGTGTTCTTCAGCCTGACGAACTACGCCGGCTACGGCGACTGGAAGTTCATCGGACTGTCCAACTACGTCAACATCTTCCGGGACCCGGCCATCCTGCAGTCCTACATCTTCACGTTCGTTTTCGCCCTGACCACCACGGTGGTGGTCAACGTCGTGGCACTCGCGATCGCCCTCGGCCTGAACGCCAAGATCAAGTGGCGTACAGGCATCCGCACCGTGTTCTTCATCCCCATGGTGCTCTCGGCCCTGGTGGTGTCCTTCGTGTTCAACTACCTGTTCTCCAACACCCTGCCCGTGCTGGCGGAGCGCTTCGGCGTGACGCCGCTGGCCACGAGCATCCTGGCCAACGAGAACCTCGCCTGGCTGGCCATCGTGCTGGTCACGGTCTGGCAGGCGGCTCCCGGCGCCACCATCATCTACCTGGCCGGGCTGCAGAGCGTCCCGGCCGAGGTGTATGAAGCCGCCGACCTCGACGGCGCCGGCAGCTTCCGGCAGTTCCTGAGCCTGACCCTGCCACTGATCCTCGGGTACCTCATCATCAACGTGATCCTCGGCTTCAAGGGCTTCCTCGGGACCTACGAAATCATCGTGGGCCTCACCGGCGGAGGGCCGGGCATGGCCACCCAGTCCGTGGCCATGCGGATCTTCTCCGGCTTCACGGGCGGGGACTACTCCTACCAGATGGCGAACGCGGTCATCTACTTCCTGATCACCCTGCTCATCTCTGTCATCCAGCTGCGCCTCATCCAGCGCCGGGGGGTTTCTCTCTAATGACCGCATCCACACTTTCCAAGCCGGCGAACAGCACCGCCCCGCTCCGCCGGAAGAACCTGTCCGGCAGGACCCGCAAGTCCGGCCGGGAGGGCTACAAGGTCAACTGGTGGCTCACCGCGCTGATGCTGGTGGCGTCCCTGACCGTCCTGCTGCCGCTGTACTTCACCGTGGCCATGGCTCTGAAGTCCCCGGAGCAGATCGGAACGGGCACCGGCCTGGCCTGGCCGAACCCGGTGAACTGGGAGAACTTCGCCGCCGCGTACGTGGCCACCAACTTCCCGGTTGCCTTCATGTCCACCGCCTTTGTCACGGTCTTCAGCGTCCTCGGTTCGCTGGCCTGCAGCTCGCTGGTGGCCTACGCCATCGCCAGGAACTGGAACCGGAGGTTCTTCCGGGGCTCCTTTGTGTACCTGCTCTCGGCCATGTTCATCCCGTTCCCGGTGATCATCCTGCCCCTGATCAAGCAGACGGCCCTCCTCGGCCTGGACAACCCGGGCGGCGTGGTGTTCCTGCACGTGCTGGGCGGCATCTCGTTCAACACGCTGCTGTACATCGCCTTCGTCCGCTCCATTCCGGTGGAGCTGGAGGAATCGGCCCGGCTCGACGGCGCCACCACATGGCAGGTGTTCCGCAAAATCATCTTCCCGCTGCTGGCCCCCATGAACGCCACCGTGGGAATCTTCGCTTTCCTCGGCTCATGGAACGACTTCCTGCTGCCGCAGATGATGATCGCCGATCCCGCCCTGCAGACCCTTCCCGTGGTGCAGATGCTCTTCCAGGGAGAGTTCAACACCAACTACAGCCTCGCATTCGCGTCCTACCTGATGGCCATGGCCCCCACTTTGGTGGTTTACATCCTGGCCCAGCGTTGGGTACTGTCCGGAGTCATGCGCGGGGCCGTCAAGTAGACCCATCAAATCCAGTCCAGCAACAACCCCAACCACAAGAAAAGGATCATCCCTTGTCCACCACCGCCACGCTGGCAACCCTTTCCGATTCCGACCGTCTGGCCGATCCGAACTGGTGGCGCCAAGCGTCCGTCTACCAGATCTATCCCCGCAGCTTCTCCGACTCGAACGGTGACGGCCTGGGCGACATCAAGGGCATCACGGCCAAGGTCCCGTACCTGAAATCCCTCGGGATCGACGCCGTCTGGCTCAGCCCGTTCTACCCCTCGGCGCTCGCCGACGGCGGCTACGATGTGGACGATTACCGCAACGTGGACCCGAAGCTCGGAACACTTGACGACTTTGACGAGATGGCCAACGCGCTCCACGCCGCCGGCATCAAGCTGATCGCGGACATCGTGCCGAACCACTCCTCGGACCGGCACGAATGGTTCAAGGAAGCCCTGGCCTCCCCGAAGGGCTCCGCCGCGCGGGACCGGTACATCTTCCGGGACGGCAAAGGCCCCAACGGCGAGTTCCCGCCGTCGGACTGGGACTCCGTCTTCGGCGGCCCCGCCTGGGAGCGCATCACCGAACCGGACGGCACCCCCGGCCAGTGGTACATGCACATCTTCGCCAAGGAGCAGCCGGACCTGAACTGGGCCAACCGGGAAATCCGCGACGACTTCCTCAAGACCCTGCGCTTCTGGTCCGACCGCGGAGTGGACGGCTTCCGCGTTGACGTGGCGCACGCGCTCACCAAGGACCTCACCGAACCGCTGCTCTCCAAGCTGGAGCTGAGCGCCGCCAACAGCGGAACCGACGGGTTCGACGACGGGTCGCACCCGTTCTGGGACCGCGACGAGGTGCACGAGGTCTACGCCGAGTGGCGCGAGGTCTTCAACGAATACAACCCGCCGCGCACCGCCGTCGCCGAGGCCTGGGTGCACGCCACCCGCCGTGCCCGCTACGCCAGCCCTGAGGGCCTGGGCCAGGCGTTCAACTTCGACCTCCTGCAGGCGGACTTCGACGCCGAGGAGTTCCACGAGATCATCACCCGCAACCTGGCCGAGGCGGCCGCCACCGGCGCCTCCTCGACCTGGGTCTTCTCCAACCACGACGTCGTCCGGCACGCCACCCGGTACGGCCTGCCCAAGGGATCCAAGGGCAAGCACGCCAAGGGCCAGGACGGCAAGGCCTGGCTGCTGGCCGGCGGACCCGAGGAGGAACTCGACGCCGAACTCGGCCAGCGCCGCGCCCGCGCCGCCACGCTCCTCATGCTCGCCCTGCCCGGCTCCGCCTATCTGTACCAGGGCGAGGAACTCGGCCTGCAGGAAGTGGCGGACATCCCGGAGTCCGAACGCCAGGACCCGTCATTCTTCCGCAACAGGGGAGTGGAAGTGGGCCGCGACGGCTGCCGCGTGCCGCTGCCGTGGGCCGTGGAAGGGACGTCCTTCGGGTTCGGCGACGGCGGCGCACACCTGCCGCAGCCCGACTGGTTCAGCAGCTACGCTGTCGAGGCGCAGGACGGCACCCACGGTTCGACGCTCGAGCTCTACCGCACCGCCCTCAAGCTCCGCCGCGAGCTGCAGGCGGACGAAGAGCTGGCATGGATCGAAACCGGAAACCCGGACGTCCTGCACTTCAGCCGCCCCGGTGGCTGGCAGGCGGTGACCAACTTTGGGGACACCGCCGTCGACCTTCCCAGGGGCACCGTGCTGGTGAGCAGTGCGCCGCTGGAAGGCGGCAAGCTGCCGGCCAACACCACAGCCTGGCTGCGCTGACCACTGGTGCGATGACTGCTGACTGAATAACAAACCGCTGGCGTATCCCGGTCTCTGACCGGGATACGCCAGCGGGCCCGTTTAACCGCCCTCGTGGGTACCCCCGCCAGCCTCTGTGCTGTGCCGGGAACAAGTGAAAGAGTGATGCCATGACTGAACAGACAGCAGTCCCGAACGGCCGGCTGCTCTACGGCTGCATGGGCCTGGGCGGGGACTGGTCGACTGAACCCCACGAAATCACCGACGTCGAAGCCGCGGCTGAGGCCATCGAGGCAGCACTGGACATCGGAGTTACGCTCTTTGACCACGCCGACATCTACCGCCACGGAAAGGCGGAGGCCGTCTTCGGCGAGGTCCTGGCCGGCACCAGCGGGCTACGGGAGCGCATCCAGCTGCAGACCAAGTGCGGCATCCGGCTGAACGAGCGGGGGCTGGAGACCCACTACGACCTGAGCGCCGACGCCATCATCGAGCGCGTGAACGGCAGCCTCGAGCGCCTGCGCACCGATTACGTGGATATCCTCCTGCTGCACCGCCCGGATCCCCTGACGGACCCCGCGGAGGTGGCGGCCGCCGTCGGGAAGCTGATGGCGGAAGGTAAGGTGCGGGCGCTGGGGGTGTCCAACATGTCCGCCGCCCAGATCGAGTTCCTGCAGGACAGCCTCGAGACCCCGGTAGTGGCCAACCAGCTGGAGCTCAGCCTGCTCAAGCGCGACTGGCTGGAGAGCACCGTGCTGGTCAACCATCCCGATGCCGGCAGCTACAGCTTTCCGCACGGGACGCTGGAGTACTGCGCCCGGCAAGGGATCACGCTGCAGGCCTACGGCGCACTGGCCCGCGGCCACTACACCGGCAACCCGCCCGAACGGCCCACGCCGGCAGAGAGCGCCACGGCCGCGCTGCTGGCGGAGATGGCCCGGGAAAAGGACACCACCGTGGAGGCGGTGCTGCTGGGGTGGCTCATGAAGCACCCGGCCGGGATCGCTCCGGTCATCGGCACCGCCAACCCGGACCGGATCCGGGCCTGCGCCGGGGCCTCGCGCGCGGCCCAGACCATGACCCGGGCCGAGTGGTACCGGCTGTGGGTCACGGCCCGGGGCAGCAACATCCCTTAAGCCCAAAGGCCCAACTGGCTCGCAGTTGTTGTCGTTTTGAGCCGTCAAAACGACGTTAACTGCCAGTCAGTTGGGCCTGGGCTGCCCCAAACAGCCTTACAGCGGGGCGATCTCCGAGTACGTGGAGGCATCACCCTTCAGGGACTGGCTCTGCTTGCCGTCCACGCCCGCCGGGATGTCCCCGGCAATGGTGACGCGGTTGAGCTTGCGGGGCTGGCCGTCGTAGTTGTCCGGTGCGTAGTGCTGGGTGATCCGGTTGTCGAAGAGCACCAGCTGGTTGGGCTCCCAGTTCACGCGGACCACGTTTTCGGGACGGGTGACGTAGGCCTGGAGCAGGCGGATGATATCCCTGGACTCGGTGTTGGACAGGCCAACGATCCGCAGGCGCTGCGCGAAGCCCCCAATGAACAATCCGCGCTCGCCGGTCAGCGGGTGGACCCGCACCACGGGGTGGGCCGTCTCGAACTTGAGCCGGGTGAACTCCTTGCGGCGCTCCTCGGCGTTCGCGTGCTCCAGGTTCTTGGGCACCGAGTAGTCGTAATCGTTGGTGTGGATTGCCCAGAGGGTGTCGGCGAAGTTCCGCAGCTCGTCCGGCAGGTCGCTGTAGGCGCCGGCGGAGGAGGCGATCAGCGTCTCGCCGCCGTAGGCCGGCAGGTCGATGCTGCGCAGGGTGGACGCCTGCGGCGGGTTGACCACGAACGTGACATCGGTGTGCCAGTTGTTGGCCGAACCGTTCTCGCTGTCCACAGGGAGGACGTTCTCTTCGCCCGCCACGGACGCCACGGTGGGGTGCGCCTTGGTGAGCGGGCCGAAGTGGCTGGCGAACTTCACCTGCGCCTCGTCGGTAAGGATGTTGGCTTCGCGGAACACGAGGGCCTTGTGCTCGTTGAGGGCCGCACGGATTTCTGCAACGGTCTCTGCGGACAGGGCGCCGCTGAGGTCCAGGCCGCGGATCTCGGCGCCGATGCGGGAGCCCAGCTTGGAGAATTCGAGCTTTGTTTCGGTAATGACAGTCATCGTTCTTTCCTCACTTTGTGCTGCGGATACTTTTTGAATCGGGCGGTAATTCGGATCAGGCGTTACTTTGAATCGGTCAGGAGTCCGTTGAACTCATTGGTGTAGAGCTTCTTGGTATCCAGGCCGGACTTGATGATGCCGGCGGATTTCAGGTACTCCTCCCAGCGGGTGAAGTCCTCATCCTTGATCTCGCCCTTGGCCGGGACGCCGACGCTCTTCCAGTACTGCAGGGCGGCGGGGTTCTCATTGCGGCCGCGTTCCTTCAGGATCTTGGTGAGCCGGGCAATGACTTCCTTGCGGGGCGTGGCCCGCTCCCACTCGATGGCCTTCGCCACGCCCGTGGTGAAGGTCCGGACCGTGTTGGGGTTCTGGGCGAGGAAGTCTTCCCGGAAGACGTAGGGGCCGCCGGCAAACGCACCAAACAGGTCGAAGTCGCTGAAGACGGACCGCAGCCCGCCGTTGGCGACGGCCTTGTCCTGCAGGATGCTGCCGAGGGAGCCGGCGTCCACCTGGCCGCGGCGGATGGCTTCCTCCGTGTCGTTCGGCGGAACCACCACCAGCTGGACCTGCTTGATCTCGTCCGCGCTCAGGCCATTCTTGCGGAGGTAGGTGTTGATGACTGCCTCGGAGTGGGCGCCGAGGGTGTTCACGGCGATCTTCTTGCCGATGAAGTCCCGGGCCGTCTTGATCGGGCTGTCCTCCTTCACGTAAAAGCCGTTGAAGGTCTTGCTGTCCTCGCCGTAGTAGTTGATGACGGCCTTCACCGGAGCCCCGGCCTCCACGAGCTTCACCACGGCACCGGCAAAGGCGCCGCCGAAGTCGGTCTGGCCTGTCGCTGCGGACTGGATGTCCTGGGGGCCGCTGATGGTGTTGCCCACCCAGTTCAGCTTGACGTCGCCCAGGTAGCCGAGGTCCTCCGCCAGCTCTGGCAGGGTCACGCTGTTGGCCCAGCCCTGGTAGCGGAGCTCCTTCACTTCATTCGCACCGGGTGCGCCGGCGCCGCCTGTGTCATCGCCGGCGGCGCTCCCGCCGCAGCCGGACACCGTCAGGGCGATGACGACGGCGGCCGCAGCACTCAGGATGGTCAGGTGTCGTTTCATTGGGGGTTCCTTCAGGGGTTTGGTTGGCTGGTTCACCACGTTCGCTCCGGCCGCTGCAACGGCCGATGGATCGATGTAAACGCACTCGGAGGAAGCAGAAAAGTGCCCGGGTCACGGCGCGAAACCCTTGGAAATCCGCGGAAACACGGCGCAACAGCGGGACACGATGCGCCCCGTTGCGGCGGGTGAATCTCCGTGACAGGCGGCAGTAAAGATCCCCGCCATGGGCGGTACACTGTGGGATTTGGGCGCTGCGCGGACGGCTTTTGTTCGTATTGGTCTGCCCTGCGGGGCGGATCTGCGTCGCGCATACGGGCGCGCGCCCGATACGGTAGAACCATGACGTCTTCCTCCACAGCCGAGATCACCCGGCAAGAACGCAATATCCCCGCCGAGATCGCCCGCTCGTGGCTGCTTGTCAACGCAATGAAAACCGAGCTTTTCGACCAGTCCGCGGTGTCCCGCGCGGACTCGATCATCCTGGACATCGAAGACGCCGTTGACCCCTCGCAGAAGGATGCCGCCCGCGAGAACGTGGTGAACTGGCTCTCCGGCGGCGGCCAGGCCTGGGTGCGGATCAACGACGCCACCAGCAAGTTCTGGGCTGATGACCTCGCGGGCCTGCGCGGCACGCCGGGGCTGCTCGGCGTCATGCTGGCCAAGACGGAGTCGGCTGACCAGGTCACCGAGTCCTTCCACCGCATGGATGGCAAGACGCCGGTCATCCCGCTCGTGGAATCCGCGCTCGGCATCGAAG
>NZ_PJMC01000018.1 GCF_002892795.1 Arthrobacter sp. AFG20
GGGTTTGAGTTCGGTGGTGGCGGTGTTGCGGAGCCAGGCGGCGCAGGCGCCGACCTCGAAGCGGGCGTTGGGGCCGTTGAGGGGTTTGCCCTGTTCGCGGGAGAGCAGTTGGGCGAGTTCCTCAGCGGAGCGTTCGACGGCGTCGGCGGCCTTGAGCAGCGCGGCGGACCTTGCGTCGTGGCCCAGCGCAGCCCACGCCGGCTGGGCGGCGACGGCCGCCGCCACCGCGGTCTCGAGGTCTTCAACGGTGTGAACCGGGGCCTCGCCGACAACGCCGCCGGTAGCGGGGTCAAAGATGGTCCGGGTCTCCTGGCCGGGCGCTGCGGAGATGCTGGCAAGCAGTGAATCGTAAGTTTCCATTGGTGTTCCTCGTGGAGTGGCTGATTGGGTTGCCGATGGCCGGTTAGTGCTTGTGGTTGTCCTGCGGGTATTCGGTGGTGTTCAGGACACTCAGGCGGGAGTTGAAAGGCAGGACCACCGGTTCGGCCGCGGGCTCGTCCCAGCCGAACATCCGTCCGATGGAGCGCTGCTCGCGCAGGTCGATAAGCAAGACTGCCTCAACGGTCATGACTTTTTCGGCCCAGAAGAACAGGTAGAGGTCCTGGCCGACGTCGAAGGTCAGGCAGCGGTCAGTGTCAGCCAGTCCTGCCTCGCCGCCGCGGAGGCAATGCCAGGTGAAGGTGCCGGCGTTGAGGTAGATGTGCTCGTAGGTTTCGACGTCGCTGTAGCGGTAGTAGATACGCTTGCCGACCAGTCCACCGGAGCGGGAATGCACGGCCGCAGCCCCGTCCACGTTTCCGTGGCTGAAGCTGGTGCTACTGCGGATCTTGTCTCCTTCGGCGATGAAGGAGCTGATGGCAGTTGTGACGGCGCCGGTATTCCGGTCCAGGATGATGGTGACATTTTCAGCGTGGCGGCCTTCGCCCTTGACGAAGTCGATGATGAAAATCCCTGGGCGCGCTTCGATCGCCTTGTACCTGGCTGCACCCTGGTCCCCCTTGCCGTCGGAGGTCCATGTGAGGGAGTGTGCGTCGTGGAAGGTGTAGGTGGTTGTGCCGGCGCCGTCCTGGGGGAGGTGCAGTGCGGTGCCGGTCAGGGCCGCGGAGGCGGGCAGGGTTTGGTCTCCGAATCCGTCGAGCATGGTGGCCACGGAGGGCCATTCGTTTTCGGGAACGTAGTCCTGGATGTCTGTCGCAGTCATGGTTTTCCTTTGGTTGGGATTGGTTCTTGCTGAACTGTTCGGTGCTTTGGGAGTTATGGCGTCAGACGATTTCGGAGGCGTAGTCGATTGACGGTTTCTGGGCTCCCCGGGCTATTCCTGCGATGAGGACGATGGGGATGCCGAGCAGGAGCCAGCGGGCAGCACCGCCGGCGCCGCCGAGCAGGGCGTCGTAGTTGTCCAGGGTCAGGTAGCCGATGATGTTGAACGAAATGAAGGACAGGACAGGTGCAATGACGGTTACCCAGAGGTTGTCCCGGACCTTCGCCCTGGCGAAGAAGACAATGATCGCTGCAGACGTCAGGAGGAGGATGCTGATGAAGCCGGCGGTTCCGAGGGCGACGAACCATGCGAACACAGTGGTGATGGGATCGGCCCCGGAGATCAGGAAGACGCTGATGACGGCCAGGACCACAAGGCCGTTGACCAATCCGGCGAACCGCGGGGCGCCGCTCTTTGAGACTGATGCCAGCTTGGCGGGCAGCGTTCCGGCGCGTCCGAGGGCAAAGAGGTACCGGGCGAACATGTTGGCCAGGCCCAGCATCATGGCAATGAAGCTGGTCACGACGAGGATCTGCATGGAGACACTGAGCCAGGAGCCGGCGCTGCTCTGGGCGAGGTCGAAGATCATGCCGGCGGGGTTGCCTGCGGCTTCGGACTGGACCCGGTCGATGCCGATCGCTCCGCTGATTGCCCAAGTGGAGACCATGTAGAAGAAACCAACGAAGGCGATGACGAGATAGGCGGCGCGCGGAATCGTCTTGCGCGGGTTCACGGCTTCCTCCGCAAAAACGACTGTCGCTTCAAAGCTTGTGAAGCAGGCAAAGGCGAAAAGCAACGAGATCCCGAGCCCGGGTCCCACAATGTTGGCGCCGGTGAACCCGTCGAAGGTGAAGATCCCGAACCCCTTTTGGGCGATCAGCGAAACGACAAGTGCCGTAACGACGAGCGTTTCGCCCAAGATCAGCACGCCCAAAACCTTCAGGCTTGCATCCACGCCCTTCATGGTCAGGGCGGTGGCCAGCGACAGCACGACGACGATCCAGAAGTATGGCGGTAGTCCAAGTCCTGTCAGGGTCGCGACGAGTTGCTGGGCGAAGACACCGAACTGGGACCAGAGCCCCACTTGGAGGCTGACATAGGTCAGGATCGCGATTCCTGCCCCGCCGGTGGCCCACTTCGTTCCCAGTCCCCTGGCGATGTAGGCGACAAATCCCCCCGCGTTGGTGATGCTTTGGCTCATCCGCAGATATCCCACGGAAAACAGGGCCACCAAAAGGGCCGCGATCACGTAGATCACGGGGGTTCCGGGGCCGCTGGCCGCGAACAGGACAGGGCTCGCGCCGACAACGGCCGCCATGGGCGCGGCGGCGGCGATCGCAAAGAAGGCAACTGCGACGACGCCCAGCTTATTCGGGCGCAGGCGGGCAGGGCTGGTGACCGTGTCCTGAGCGGGCATCTGTCCGGTTTGTTGATTCATGATGTGGCTCTTTCGCCAGGGCAAGGACTCACGAGTCATGCCTATGAGTAAGTGTGGGCACCGGTTGAAGGCGCACCCCCTCGTGCGCGTCTTCCGGAAAAAGCGAATGTGACGAGCGGAACGTGAGCCGCATCACCGCTCAAACTCTACAAGTGTTTAGTTCTGCGTGTCAAGGGTCTCAAGCAGGCGTGCGGGCGGGGCTAAAATCGGCTTATGAGCTTGGATTCCCAGCGTTTGCCCTACGGGGATGGCCGCGATGCACTGCTGGCGGCCGTCATTGATGTCGTTGCCAAGAAGGGCCTCCGGGGAGTCACATACCGGTCTGTTGCCGCCCGGGCAGGTGTGAATCACACGCTCATTACGCATCACTTCGGTTCGATCGAAGGTTTGCTCGCGGCCACCCTTGAGTGGGCTGTGCAGCGGTCCATTGATGAAACCGGGCTTGCCCGCGTAGCGGATTTCGACGAGCAGTTCGCCGATGCTCTTCTGGCTTCCGTAGCCTCTGAGCCGGAATTGCAGCTGTTCCAGTTTGAAATGCTTCTTGAGGCGCGGCGGAAGCCGGAGCTCAAGGCCCTTCTGGACCGCCTCTATGACAACTACATCTCAACGGTCGAAACGGCTCTCCGCCAGCGTTCCCTCGATACGGACGACGAACTTTCCCGGGCGGTTTTCGCCGCACTCGACGGACTGATGCTCCAGTTCCTTACGTTTGGAAATCCGGGGAAGATCAGGTCCGCCGTCGTCCAGGTCGGCAGGCTCCTTGAGCGTTCGGGCACAGCCGGCGACGTGAACGCCGCCGCCATCTCCACGGCCGAGAAGTAACGCCCGCCCTGGAAGTCAGGCGCTGCGCTCGTTCACAATGCTCCGGGCGGCTTCCAGGCCGCTTTCGATGGCGCCGTCGATGAAGCCGCCCCATCCATTAGCAAAGTCAGAACCCGCGAACAGGAGGGCACCCTGCGGCTGCTGGAAACCGGGGAGGGACTCTGTCAGGAAGCCCGGCCGGTGCATGGGCCACGTTTCACCTGACAGCGGGTCGCTGGTCCAGTCGTGGCTGGCGACATCCAGTACATCAAGGTCCGGCGCGAGCAGGTCAAGAGCGGCCTGGACCTGCCGGGCATCGGTGGCATCAAGCCGGGCCGTGTTGGGTCCGAAGGCAACCAGGATAGTGTCTCCATCATGGTTGTATTCCGTCTGGACGAAGTTCAGTGGCCATTCGGCGGATCCGAGGGCAACGAAGGGCTTCACCTCGCCCCTGACGGTGATCCAGACCTTGATGCCCTTGGAAACCTGGCCTTCAGCGACGCTCTTCCGGCTGGCCGCCGGAAGCGGGGGATCGAACGCCACCGCGCCCATGGCTCCGAGCGGAAGCGTGCAGATCACGTGCGCTGCGTGGAACTCTTCGCCGTCGCTGGTCATGACGGTGGCGTTGCAGTCCGCGTAGCGGACTGCCGAAACGGTTTTCTCGAGGCGCACGTCTGTTCCGGCGGCGATGCCGCTGATCAGCTTGCCGGTCCCTCCATCGATCTTGAAGGTGGCGCAGGCTTCGAAGTTGACCATCCAGTCTCCGTTGGTGAGCGCCACCCACCGCAGGGCCTGGGTGAGCGCAGCATCGGCGATCGGCCCGTTGAAGTTCAGCGTCCAGAATGATTCCAAGATGTCGCGGGAGTAATCCGTGAGCTGCAGTTCTGCGATCTTCTGCGGCAAGGAAACATGATCGATGCCCTTGACGTCAGGGTTGGTGAACGGGGCGAAGGGTTCGGGGAAGTACTCGCGCGATTGTTCCACGAGCCGGCGGTTAGGGGCATCGATCTCGTTCAGCAGCTGATCCGGGCTGCCCTCGTGCTGTGCGCCGCCTGCCCACCAGTAGGCACGTTCCGGGACCGGGCTCTGAACGGTGCCGATGCCGTAGCGCTTCAGCTCCGCCCACACATAGGGCTGGGTCCAGTGGACCCAGGTGCCGCCCATTTCCAACGGGCGGCCAAGCCGCTCATCCAGCCAGGTGCGGCCGCCGATTCGGTCGCGGGCTTCGAGAACGATTACGGACAATCCGGCCTGGCGTAGTTCACGGGCCGCGGTGAGGCCGGCAAAGCCGGCTCCGATGATGACGACGTCGGCCTGCTGGGTTTGGGGGAGGGTGTTATTCACGATGGAGCCTTCTGTTTTTAGAAATTCCGGGTGCTGATCAGGAGTAGACAAAGAACTCCGTGGTGTCCTCGACGACGGTCCACCGGGTTTGGGCTCCCTTGTTGAACGAAGCCGCTGAACCTGCCTTCAGATCGAAGCTCTCGCCCCCGTCGACCTCAATGTGCAGGTGGCCTTCGATGATGTGGATGTTCTCGTCCGCCTCGATGAGCAGATCGAACGGCTCGGGGGCCTCTTCAGTGGTGACGTGCCAGAAACCGGCGGACAGCGCAGGGCGATTTCCGTCTCCGGGGCGTCGCACCCACTGGACCTGGCCGAGGATGAAAGGCTCGTACTTCTGCGGATCGAAGGTGTCGTGGACGGTGAATTCGATGGCGTTTGTGGACGTGGACATTGGTTCCTCCGGGATTTGAACAACTCTGCAGTTGCTTAGTTGTGTGTTGCATCACAGCTAAGCATTTGCTTAGGTTTAAAGTCAATACCTTGCGGCCAGCGGCTAGAATCGGTGCATGACCGGGCAGAAACAAAATGGCTACGGCACAGGGCGCGAAGCTCTGCTGGCCGCAACCGTGCATGTGGTGGCGCGCAAGGGACTGCGGGGCCTGACGTTCCGTGCTGTTGCCGAGCACGCCGGGGTCAACAACACTCTGGTGGTCCATCACTTCGGCAAGCGGGACGCCCTCATTGAAGCCGCACTCGAATGGTCCGTGCAGCAGTCGATCGGGCTGTCACAGCTGGAGGCGCTCCCTGCGACCGAAGAGGAGTTCTGCCAGAGCATTCTGTCGCTGATTGAGGACAACCCCGATATCCAGATTTTCCAGTACGAAATGATCTTGGAATCCCGGCGGCGCCCCGAACTGGCGGAGCCTGTGCGCCATCTGTACGAGAGCTACATTGCAGCGCTCTCCGACGGCCTGGAGCGGATTGGCTTCGGCGGGCAGGAGGGCGCTGCCCAGGCCGCGTTCGCAGCGCTGGACGGGCTGGTCCTGCAGCTCCTGGCCGGAGTGAATCCCGAAGGCGTCGAGGCAGCCATCCGCTACCTCTGGGTCGCTTTGGGTGGGCGGATAACCACCCCGGTGGTCAACGCCAGCTGAATTGGAGGCAGTCCATGACTGACACCAGCAAGCGCGTAACCGACCTGCCCCTGATCGATCACCACTGCCACGGTGTAGTCGACACAGAACTGAGCGAGGACGGGTTCAGGAGTCTGGCCACCGAATCCGACTGGCCGGGACCGGCGGGCACGGACAGCCTTGATTCGCCCTTCGGGCTGGCGGTACGGCGCTTCTGCGCGCCCGTCCTCGGGCTCGAACCCCTTGCGCCATTGGATGAATACCTGGCGCGGCGCAGGAGCATCGGCGCCGCCGAAACAAACAGGCTGCTGCTTCGCAGCACCGGAACATCCGAGTACCTCGTTGACACGGGCATCCGGGATGCACGGCTTCTTGACCCCGCCGACATGGCAGCGCGTGCTGAAGCCCGTACCAGCGAGATCGTCCGCATCGAGAGGGTATTGGAGGACCTTGCTTGCGCATCCACAGCAGCCGGCTTCATTTCGGAGCTCCCGGCGACGCTGGCCGCCAGAAGCCGCGAGGCTGTGGGGCTGAAATCCATCATCGCCTACCGACATGGTTTCGACATTCCCGTTGAACGGCCGTCCGGGCGGGAAGTGCTCCAAGCCGCCGACGAATGGTTCCGTACTGCGGAGGGAACGGGGACCTTCAGAGTGACGGACCCGGTCCTGCTGAGGTTCGGGCTTTGGTGCGGGATCGACGCAGGCCTTCCCATTCAGCTCCACACGGGATACGGCGACGGAGACATTGAGCTGTTCCGGGCTGATCCATCCAGGCTCAGCCCGCTCTTCCACGCCACCAGAACACTGGGTGTCGATTTCATGCTGCTGCATTGCTACCCGTTTATCAGGGAAGCCGGAATCCTGGCCCAGGTCTTCCCGCACGTCTACCTGGACGTGGGTCTGGTTTCGCATTACCTGGGTCCGAGTGCCGGCACCGCGATCCGCCAGGTGATGGAGATTGCACCGTTCAGCAAGGTTCTCTACTCATCGGACTCGTATGGCCTTGCCGAGCACTACGCCGTCAGTGCGGCCATCTGGCGAACGGAGTTCGCGGCCCTGATGGACGAATGGACTGCCTCGGGCTGGGCAACCCCCAAGGACGCCGAGAGAATTGCCACGATGGTTGCCTCAGAAAACGCGAAGCGCGTCTATAACTTGAACGCCGAATACTCAGTGCCGTTCGCCTGAACAACGAAAGGAAGGCTGTGACGTCAAATCCCAAGGCAGACATGGATCTCCAACAAGTCAGGGCACTTGTCATTTCCAGCCTGGACAACGCAGGAGTTGCACGGATCAAAGTACTGCCGGGACCCAAGGTAGAGGGTGCTTTCCACCATGGCTGCGGCATCTCAGTGAGCGTCGGGGTCCTGTTGGCCGCCGACGACCATGTCACCCGGTCATCGGCGATCGATCCCATCGTTGGTGACCTGCGCGGAATGCCGGACCGCGCGGCAGTTTCCGTCATTGACAAGGCAAGCGGCCTCGCCTGGGCCCCGGCGGACCTGGTGGACATGCACGGTGCTCCTTATCCAACCTGCCCACGCACGGCACTCAAAGGTGTTGCTGCGGAATGGGCAAGGGCCGGACTGGAGGCTTCCGTAGGCTTCGAACTGGAGTTCACGGTGTTCACCGGTGCGCCGGATCTCCCAGTTCTGGCGCACGATGGTCCGGGCTACAGTGCCGCCGCATTCCTGCAGCTGGAAGCCTGGATTCTGGACGTGCTTGCAGCGCTGCTGGAGGCCGGCGTTCCGGTTGAACAGATTCACCCCGAGTATGGTCGGGGCCAGGTGGAAATCGCGCTGGCCCCGAGGAGCCCGGTTCAGGCCGTGGATGATTACCTTCTCGCCCGGTTCATCGTCGCCCGGGTCTCCCGGCGGCATGGATTGCACGTTTCCTACTCGCCAATAGCGGATTCCAGAACCGCCACCAACGGCTGCCATATCCACGTCTCCGCGAGGAACGGGGAGGGCAACGTCTTCCACGACGCTGCAGCCGCCACGCAGATGCGCCCGGACGGCGAGAGCATGATCGCGGGCGTGCTCGGCAGGCTTGCGGAAAGCGCGGCATTGCTGGGCGGAAGCGCCTTGAGCCTGGCCCGGCTTCAGCCAGAACAATGGGCGGGCAGTTTTATCTGCTGGGGCACGGGCAACCGCGAGGCCGCCGTCCGCTTCGTGCCGGGCCTGAAGGGCTTCGAGGACGGGCAATCGAACGTCGAAGTGAAATGCTGCGATGGATCCGCCAACCAGTACCTTGCCGTGGCAGCCATTCTTGCCGCCGCAATGGAGGGCTTCAGGAGGCGGCTGAAACTGCCTGCGGAGGTCACCGTCGACCCCGGGACCTTAAGCGAGGCGGAGAGGGAGCGACTGAATATCCGGGCGTTTGCGCCTGACACGTTCACGGCCCTGGACGATCTGGACGGCAGCAGTTTCCTCCGCTCAGCATTGGGCCATGAATTGGTGGACGCCTATGTGGCCGTGCGGCGGGGTGAAGCAGAGCGATTTGCCAAGCTTGACCGGGAGGCCGTGATTGCTGCCCTCCGCTGGCGGTACTGACTCCAAGCGATCAGGAATCGAGAAGCCGGGCCGGGGCGGTGGACATTAGGGTGAAGAGTGCGATGAACCACTACCAGGAGGGCGCATGCCATACACCGTAGACTTCCAGAACGTATCCACCGTTGGAGTGGAATCGTCCCCAGTGGCGGAACCGCTGGCAGGGCTGCGTGCCAACGAGGCACGTTATTACAAGAACAAGTACGACCACGTTTTCACCGTCAGGCCCGCCAGCGAGGCGCCGGAAACGCTCGACTGGGTGAGCCGAATCCTCTCCAACGAGCGCAACATCGTCATCTCGTCCCGGCCGCTTGAGGTTGCCTCCTTTGAAGTGGACGGGTTCCGGATGGCGTATGTGTTCTACGAATCGGGCCTGTCCATCAACGTGATGTACGGCATCGAGGCCGGCGCGAAGCGAGCAGTGGGTTTCAAGCTCTCGCAGGGCATGGAAGTTCCCGAGGAACTCGCATCAAGCTTCAAGTTCGCGCGCCAAAAGTCGAAGTTGGCCGGTGAGATCCGCGGCTCCTACTTCGTGATCAAGGGCGAGTACTGAGCAGACCCGCCAAGGCGACCGGCCGCCGTCGTAATTAACCGCTATTCGGCCTAGCCGCTATTCGGCGGCCGGCGCCTTCGCTGCCCTGGCGGCGGCCTTCGCTGCCTGCTTGCTGGCGCGCACCTTCGTCAGCGACTCAGGGTCGACGATGTCCGCGACCGAGAGGTAGGAGCCCTGCTCGCCATAGTGGCCGGCAGCCTCGCGCCAGCCCGGCGCCTCGAGCCCGCGTTGTTTGCCGAGCAGCGCCAGGAAGATCTTGGCCTTCTGTTCGCCAAATCCAGGCAATGCCTTCAGCCTGCGGAGAACTTCCTTTCCGTCGGGATCGTCCCGGGTCCAGATGGCGGTTGCGTCGCCGCCCCACTCGCTCTGCACGGCCTCGGCGAGCGCCTGGACACGGCCAGCCATGGAGCCCGGGAAGCGGTGGACTGCCGGGCGCTCCTTGAACACCTCGACGAAGCCGGCCGGGTCATGTTCGGCGACCGCAGCAGGACTGATGGACCCGATGCGCGTGCGGATCTTTTCGGGTCCGGCGAACGCCGACTCCATGGTCACCTGCTGGTCAAGCAGCATGCCGGTGAGCAGCGCGAAGGCGTCATCGCTGAGCAGTTTGTCGGCGGCAGGGTCGCCGGTGATGTGCAGTTCCATTCGCCCATCCTCCCACTTCCGGGCCCGTGTCACAGGCACTCGATTGTGAATCCGTGTCAGGATCAGTCATGGTCAACCGCCTGATGCTGCTGGATACCGCCTCCCTCTACTTCCGCGCCTTCTATGGCCTGCCCGACACCATCCGCAGGGCCGACGGCACGCCGGTGAACGCCGTCCGCGGCCTGCTCGACATGATCGCGCGGCTCACCACGGAGTACGGCGCCACGCATCTGGTCGCATGCTGGGATGACGACTGGCGTCCGCAGTGGCGGGTGGACCTCGTCCCGACCTACAAGTCCCACCGGGTCGCGGAGGTGAGGCCGGCTGCCCCCGACGTGGAGGTGGTCCCGGACGCGCTCGAGGCGCAGATCCCCCTGATCCGCCACGTGCTGGCCCTTGCTGGCATCGCCGTCGTGGGCGCTCCGGAGCACGAGGCCGACGACGTCGTGGGCACCTACGCCAGCCACGCCGAGCTTCCGGTCGACGTTGTAACGGGGGACCGGGACCTCTTCCAGCTGGTCGACGATGCGCGGCAGGTACGCGTGATCTACACTGCCCGGGGCATGAGGAACCTCGAAATCCTGACCGACGCCGTCGTGGTCGGGAAGTACCGCGTGCTCCCCGAGCAGTATGCCGACTACGCCACCCTCCGCGGCGACGCCTCGGATGGGTTGCCCGGCGTCGCAGGCATCGGCGAGAAGACCGCCGCGGCGCTCCTCCTGGAGCACGGCACACTCGACGGGCTGGTAGAGGCGGCGGCAGATCCCGGAGGCGGGGTGTCCGCCTCGGTGCGGTCCAAGCTCGCTGCTGCCGCGGACTATCTCAAGGTGGCCCCCGCCGTCGTCAACGTGGTGCGCAACCTGGAGCTGCCGTCCCTTGAGGAGGCGGGTGCGGAACTGCATGCCGTTGGGGGCGAGGCGCGGGAAGAGCTCGAGCGGCTCGCCACCGAATGGAACCTCGGTGGCTCCGTTCAACGGCTGCTGCAGGCGCTGGACCGCCACCCCCAGACCGGCCTACTTTCCCAGCCCGGCTTCAGCTAGCAGCTCCGTCAGCCACGGCCGGTGTTCGCGGTGGAATGTCAGTCCTTCCGCCAGCCCCTGCACGGAGGGCTCGGAACCCGTGATGTCGATGGTGATCCGTCCGCCGCCCATGGGGGCGTTGGTGATGTGCAGGTCGCCGTAGGATTTGGGCAGCACGGGGTCCATCCACATGCCGCCCCGGGACACATGCGCGTCGTACCGCATCAGGCTGGTCACCAGCATGATCGGCGTGGTGGCAGCCCATGCCTGCGGGGAGCACGCCGTCGGATACGGCACCGGTTCGGTGACCTGGTCCCGGCTGAAGCCGCAGAACAGTTCCGGCAGGCGCCCGTCGGTGTATTCGGCCGCTTCCAGCAGAGCCGTGGCGATCCGCTGTGCCTCCTCCACGAAGCCGTAGCGCAACAGGCCCGCCGCGATGATGGCATTGTCATGGGGCCAGACCGAGCCGTTGTGGTAACTGGCCGGGTTGTAGGCGCCCATGTCGGTGGCCAGCGTCCGGACGCCCCAGCCGCTGAACATTTCGGGGGTCATCAGCCGCTCGGCTACCAGCGGCAGCTTGTCTTCATCCACGATGCCGTGCCACAGGCACTGCCCCATGTTGGAAGTGCACGCGTCCACCGGCCGCTTGTTGCGGTCCAGCGCGACGGCGTAATAGCCGCGGTCCGGCAGCCAGAACTGTTCGTTGAACTTCTTCTTCAGCTGCGCCGCTTCTTCGGTGAGCCGCGCGGCCAACGGTACGTCGCCGGCGTCGTACGCCATCCATGCCCTGGACAGGAGCGCAGAGTAGACGAGGGCCTGGACTTCGCAGAGCGCGATGGGAGGCTCGGCCAGCGTCCCGTCCGCGAAGTTGATGCCGTCCCACGAGTCCTTCCAGCCCTGGTTGATCAGGCCCTGGTCGTTGAGGCGCTCGTACTCGACGAACCCGTCGCCGTCTTTGTCGCCGTAATTCCGTACCCAGTCCAGAGCGCGGTCGGCATGGGGCAGCAGCGCTGCGATCGTGTCCTTCGCGAAGCCCCAGCGGCTCACCGAACCGAGCGCCATCACGAACTGCGGTGTGGCATCGACACTGCCGTAGTAGGCTGATTTGCCGCCCAGCGCCAGCCCGCTGGAGATGCCGAGCCTGACCTCGTGCAGGATCTTCCCGGGCTCCTCCTCGCTCATGACGTCCACCGCTTTGCCCTGCCGGTCAGCCAGCGTCTGCAAGGTCCCCAGCGCCAGGGACGGATCCACCGGCAGCGCCATTTCCGAGGCCCACAGCGAGTCCCGGCCGAACAGCGTCATGAACCACGGGGCACCCGCAGCCACCACGATCCGCTCCGGATGGGCCGGGTCCTCGATGCGGAGCGCGCCGAGGTCGTCGTAGCTGCGCCGCAGGGTGCGCTCGATGGAGCGGTTGCCCATGTGCAGCTTGGGAATCTTGGCCACCCACTCCTGCCGGCGGCGGTCACTCGGGGAAACGTCACCGAGCGCGGGACGGGCTAACGACGACGGCGGGACCCCGCCGCCGTTGGCGGCCGGCGCCACGCTCACCCGCGAGCTCCATGCACCGCGCGGCGGGACCACCGTTCGGAAGGTCAGGGAATCGGCGGTGACCTCGGCGCCATGCGCGTTGACGACGACGCTCTTGACGAGGTCCTGCCAGCCCGCCTTGATCACCAGTGAGTCGCCCTCAGGCTGGCGGGATTCTTCCCAGCGCCGCTGGACACGTGCCTCCTTCACCTCAAAAAGATCAGCGAAATCGGATTCAACACTGAGCGAAACGATGCACTCAGTCTCCTTGGAGGAGTAATTCCTGATGGTGATCTCCTCGCGGATGCCGGCACCGACCTCCCGCAGGCGTTCTACGATCAGCGGACTGTCCGCGTACCCGTCGGAGCGGGGAACCCGGCCAATAAACAGCGCCCGGTAAGGCTCCTTGGTCTCCGCCGTCAGCGCCTCCAGGGGCAGGCCGTTCACGGACAGGTTCCAGCGGGACAGGATGCGGGTGTCCTCATGGAAGACCCCATGCGGATGCTCCGGATGGATATCCCCGTTTGCCGAGGAAATGCAGAAGGACGAACCTTCCACAAGGGTGACCGTGCCCGACCCCACCGGGCCGGCAGCTGTGTCAGCATTCCAGCCAGCAGCCATTCCCGCCTCCTTCGACGGCTCAGGAGGGAGACGGCGCTGCGCGGACCGGAGCCGCACTGCCTTTCGCCGCCTACTCCGTTGGGCATGACGCTACGCTCGAACGACTCCTGATAAAAGGGTCTCTGGCGGCCCCCGGCGAAGACGACGAGAATGGGTTTCGTGCCCCAACTTCGCGCCGGGACGGACAGCGAGGCGATGAACCCGGCGGCCCGCAAGGTGCAGCGCATCTACCTGACGCTGACACTCGGCAATACGCTTGCGGCGTCGTTCATCTGGGGCATCAACACGCTCTTCCTGCTCGACGCCGGGCTCAGCAACCTCGAAGCCTTTGCCGCGAACGCCTTCTTCACCGCCGGTATGGTGCTGTTCGAGGTGCCCACGGGTGTGGTGGCCGACGGCTGGGGGCGCCGTGTGTCGTTCCTGCTTGGCACCGCCACCCTGTCCATCTCGACGCTCCTCTACTACCTGCTGTGGCAGCTTTCCGCGCCCTTCTGGGCGTGGGCAGTGGTTTCCGTGCTGCTCGGTTTGGGCTTCACTTTCTTCTCCGGCGCCGTGGAGGCGTGGCTCGTGGATGCGCTGCACTTCTCCGGCTACGACGGTGCGCTGGAGACGGTATTCGGGCGCGGCCAGGTGGTGTCCGGCACCGCCATGCTCATCGGGTCGGTGGCAGGCGGCGTCATTGCCCAGGCCACCGACCTCGGTGTGCCGTTCCTGCTGCGGGTGGGCGTGCTGCTGGCCATGTTCGGGGTGGCCCTGTGGCTCATGCACGACGTCGGCTTCACCCCCGAACGCTCCGCGCGTCCCATTGAGGCGACCCGCGCTGTCCTTTCAGCGTCCATCGAGAACGGCCTGAAAAATCCGCCCGTGCGTTACGTGATGCTGTCCGCGCCGTTCACGTCCGGCGTCGGGATCTATGTCTTCTACGCCCTGCAGCCGTACCTGCTTGAGCTGTTCGGCGACCGCAGCGCGTATGCCATCGCAGGTTTGGCCGCAGCCATCGTGGCAGGGGCCGAGGTCCTCGGCGGCTGGCTGGCGCCGCGCTTCCGGCGGCTGGTCCGCAAACGCACCACGGTGCTGATCCTCAGCGGGGCCGGGAGTGCGCTGATCCTGGTGGCGCTCGGCTTCACCCGTGAGTTCTGGGTGGCCCTGGTGCTGCTGGCCGTCTGGGCGCTGGTGGCGGAGGTCGGGACCCCGGTGGGGCAGGCCTACCTCAACGACATGATCGACTCCAGGCAGCGGGCGACGGTGCTCAGCTTCGCCTCCCTCATGGGCTCAAGCGGCGGCGTGGTGGTGCAGCCCGTGCTCGGCCGGACCGCCGATGTGTACGGCTATCCGGCTTCGGTGGCGTTCAGCGGCGCCATCCAGTTGCTCGCCGTGCCGTTCCTGTATGCCAGCCGCCGGCAGCGCGCCGCGGCAGATGAAGCACACGGCCGATGAATGTTTAAGCCGTTGAGTGTCCTTCCACTGCGGAGTAGCGTGACAGTACCGTCACCCGCACGACCCCGACCCGGGAGCGACCATGCCACACCTAAAAAGCCGAGTAGCAGCCGTCACCACGGCCCTGGCAATGAGCGTGACGGCGGGCGCCGTCACCACTCCCGCGTTTGCTGATGAGCGGGTAACCGAAAAGACCGCGACGGCCACCGGATATGGCGGCGCGGTGAGCACCGTGGACCCGGAGGCTTCGGCCGCGGCCATTGACATCCTCCGCAGGGGAGGCAACGCTGCGGACGCCGCGGTCGCCGCTGCGGCCACCCTCGGCGTGACGGAGCCGTACAGTGCCGGGGTCGGCGGCGGCGGGTACTTCCTCTTCTACAGCGCACGCACCGGCCGGGTGAGCACCATCGATGGCCGTGAGACGGCACCCGCGGCCATGCCGCACGACGCCTTCATCGACCCCGCTACCATTACCCCGAAAAACCCGGCGGGCAAGCCCTACAACTTCACTCCCGAGCTCGTCACCAGTGGCGTGTCGGTGGGTGTGCCCGGCACGCCGGCCACGTGGGAGCGAGCGCTTGACCGGTGGGGAACCAAGGACCTGGACGACGTCCTCGAGCCGGCCATCGAGGTTGCGGACCGTGGCTTCGTGGTGGACGGCACCTTCCGCCAGCAGACCCTCGACAACAAGCTCCGCTTCCAGGCGTTCACCTCAACCAGCAAGCTCTTCCTCCCCGGCGGTGACGCACCCGCCGTCGGCAGTATTTTCAAAAACCCCGACCTTGCGGCGACCTACCGGCTGCTCGCGGACAAGGGAACACGCGGCTTCTACCACGGGGCGCTCGCGAAGGAGATAGCGTCGACCGTCCAGGCTCCGCCCAAGACCAAGACCACAAAGCTGCCTGTTCCTGTAGGCCACCTGACAACGGCGGACCTCGCCAAGTACCGCGCGCTGAACCAGTCCCCTACCCACGTGGAATACCGTGGCTTCGACGTCTACGGCATGGCCCCCTCAAGCAGCGGCGGCACCACCGTGGGCGAGGCGCTGAACATCCTCGAGCCGTTCAACCTTTCCGGCATGTCCAGGCCCGGCGCGCTGCACCACTACCTCGAGGCCAGCGCGCTCGCCTTCGCTGACCGCGGCAAGTACGTGGGCGACCCCGCGTTCGTCGATGTCCCCACCAACGCCCTGACGGATCCCCTGTTCGGCAAGGAACGCTCCTGCAAGATTGATCCGAAGCATGCGGCCATGAAGCCGGTGGCCCCCGGTGACGTGGCAAATTACGACGGCGCGTGCCCGGCCGCCGCGGCGGCCCCCGCCAGCGAGAAGGACACTGAGAACATCTCCACCACCAACATGACCGTCGCGGACAAGTGGGGCAACGTCGTCGAGTACACCCTCACCATCGAGCAGACCGGCGGGTCCGGCATCGTGGTGCCTGGCCGCGGATTCCTGCTGAACAACGAGCTGACCGACTTCTCCACTGTGTACGACCCGAAGGACCCGAACCGGATTGAGCCCGGCAAGCGGCCCCGGTCGTCGATGTCGCCGACCATCATCCTCGAGGACGGCGAGCCGTTCCTGGCCCTCGGCTCGCCCGGCGGCTCGACGATCATCACCACCGTCCTGCAGACCATCCTGAACAGGGTGGACCTGGGGATGAACATCTCCGCTGCCATCGCGGCTCCGCGGGCGGCGCAGCGGAACGCGGCCAAGGTTACGGCCGAGCCGGCGTTCATAAAGACGTATGAAAGCCAGCTGAAGCCGTTCGGCCACGAGTTCACCCCGTCCGGTGACGCGTTCACTTCGGCAGCGGAGATCGGCGCGGCCACGGCCATCGAGTTCAAGTCCGGTGGCCGCATGGTCGCCGCGGCCGAGCCGGTCAGGCGGGGAGGAGGCTCCGCCATGGTGGTTAAGCCTGCAAGGTGAGACCCGTCGTCGTTCTTGGGATGCCTAGCCCCTGCCCAAGGCGAGCCGTCAAGGAAGGCTGTCGCCAGGGCCCGGCAGTAGCTGCCCGTTCCGGATCTGCGACCGCCCGAACTCCACCGTGAGGGGACGGATTTCCCAGGCGTCGCTTCGTTCCCGCGAACGGCCTCCCCCTGGGCGGCCCTGCCCTGAATGCCCCTGTGGCTTCGGCTTGCCCACGGCAACGTGGGGGCGCCACCGCGGATACCTGTAGCCCAGGGCGCGGGAACTGAGGATGAAGTCATCGGGGTTGTCCACCAGCAGGTCATCCAGCAGCTCATGGAGGGCCACAACAAGCGAGACCTGGAAGTCCCGCACGCCCGGGGGCACCTCGACCTCGAGCCCGGAGACCCTACCGCCGCCCAGCAGAACCAGTCGTTCGGCGGTTCCGGAGAAGCCCTCCAACACGGGCAGCGCGCGTAGCCAGTCTGCAGTCTTGACGACGGCCGCGGCAGGATCCGTCGCGCCCTTGGTCCATTCAGCAACGTCGGCCGCGAAATCCTCCAGGATGCCGATGTGGAGCAGGGTCATGTGCAGGCCCTGCGGCCTGCGCAGCCCGTCCGCGTAGACGGCGAGCTGTTCGTAGTCCGCGGGTTTGGTGCCGACGGCGAGCACCGGAACCTCAACTGTGATGCGCGGAAGCCGCAACATGCGAACCTCCTTGTCCCTGGCCGCCGTCGGAATTCTTCGCCTGTGGATCATGCCATTATGCGCTTCTTCGGGCTTGCCCAAGTTTTTCCAACGTTCGGCTTCCGCTCCGTTGCCCGGCCTTTGCGACGAAAGGAGCCAGGAGGTGACCGGGGCCGAGTGCCCCCGTCGCAAGAGTCATCGGTCACTGCGGGATGGCGGTGCTGCCCGGAGGCTTTTGGCTCAGCTGTGTGCCCATCTGGGTGGCAGCACAGGGGGTTCTCAGGGTTGGGAACGCCCTGTGCTGCCACCTGGATTTCGTTCCCGGGTGGATCTAAAGACTTTTTCGATTCGACCAGCATGTGGTGCCCTTTGCACCCTTTAATGTCGGTGCCCCCTGTCATGCTGTGGGTATGGATAACGCAGCAGTTGCGGAGACGTTGGAGGCCATCGGTGCCTCCGCTCTTTCACTCGCTGCTGAGCTCCGCAGGGCGGGCGATCCGCGCCCGGACGGCGTGGATCTGCTGCCGGATCAGGCGGATGCGCTGGGGGATCAAGCGGATGCGTGCCTGGACGGTCTGGCCGGGGTGGCCAGGATGGAGGCGCAGCTGGCGGCCGTGAAGGTGAACCTGGCCGCCGGATTCGCCGCGGCGGAGGAGGCCATGACTCCGCCCAACGCGCCTGTGCAGGACCGCACCGTCCGGCGGATGTCCGTGACTGCTGAGGTTGCTGGCGCGCTGACCGTGAGTGAGGGGTCGGCGGCACGACTTCTGTCCGAAGGGGCTGTGTTGCGTACGGATCTGCCGTTGACGCTGGCCGCGCTCGGGGCGGGAATGCTGTCGTGGCAGCACGCGAAAATCATGTGCGATGAGACCGACGGGCTGGCACCGGAAGTGGCGGCGGCGTTTGAGGCGCATTTCCTGGACCCGGACGCGCCGAACCCGGCTCGGGGTTGCCGGGCGGGGGAGCTGACACCGGGCAGGTTCCGGGCCAAGGCACGGTATTGGCGGGAACGGCATCACCCGGTCAGTATCGAAACCCGGCACGCCAAGAGTGTGAAGGACCGGCGGCTGGAGTATGTCCCGGACAGGGACGGCATGGCCTGGCTGTCGGCGTACCTGCCGGCGGACCAGGCTGCCGGGATCTGGGACCGGACCACCGCCGCCGCCCGTGCCATGCAGGGTCCGACCGAATCCCGGACGCTGACGCAGTTGCGGGTCGATGCCGCCGCCACGTGGATGCTGGGCCCATCTCAGCGGGTTGACGGCGCGCCTGTGGACCCGACCGCAGCCCTTCCCGCAGTTTCCCTGACCGCAGACTCCGTGCTGGCCGATGAGGTGCCAGCCGGTGGTGTGCCGTCCCCGGCGGCGCAGGTCCTGGTCACGGTTCCGGCGTTCTCGCTGCTGGGCCTGACGGAAGAACCGGCCACGCTGGACGGTTACGGTCCGATCCCGCCGTCCATGGGCCGCCGGCTGGTAGCCGACGGCGCCACGTCGTTCCTGCGGGTGCTGACCGACCCGCGGGACGGTGCACCGTTGGAGATCGGACGCACCAGCTACCGATTGACGAAGCCGATGCGCCAATGGCTGCGGCTCCGCGACGCGAAATGCACGTTCCCGAACTGCAACAACCACTCCCTGGACAACGACGCCGACCACATACTCGCCTGGGCCGACGGCGGCGGAACCGGCGTCACCAATCTTGGCCAGCCCTGCCCGAAACATCACCGACTGAAACACACCACGGCGTGGAGACCGGTCGGCGCGACCCGTGACGCGCCGCCGGGCTGGATTTCACCGTCGGGCCGGTCCTACCCGGCCGAATATCAGGACTGGGAACCACCCAGCTGGCCCGAACCGGCACCCGGCCAGGATTGCCCGGAGCCGCAGGACTGGCTGGAGCAGCTGGACAGACCCGAAGACCTGGATCCACCGCTGCCTTTGGATCCCGGGCCCTACTGGTCCTCACCGGCGGCTGCCTGAGGGCGCATCTCCATTCCGGTGCCTGTTCTTGATTCCGGTGTAGGCACCGGAATGCCTGAAGTGCTGAACCCATGGCGCCCGTCGGTGATCAGGAGCGGGACCAGCGGTATTCATTCTCAGGGCGGCCCGGAGCTCCGTACCGTGCCGTTCGGGAGACCGTTCCGGCGTCGGCAAGGTACTCGAGGTAGCGCCTCGCCGTGACCCTCGACATCCCCAAGGCCGTCATGACTTCGGTGGCCGAGACGGCCCCGGGCTGTTCCTTCATGAAGTCGCGGACGGCGTCGAGCGTTGAAGGGGCCAGGCCCTTTGGCAGCGGCAGCTCGGACGGCGCCCGCAGGCTGGCAAAGGCCTGGTCCACATCGCTCTGCGATGCGGCTGCCTTCGCTGACCCCGCTACCGGTCCTGCCAGCTGCTCACGGAACTGCCGGTAGCTCTCCAGCTTGTCCGCGAACGTCGCGTAGGTGAACGGCTTGATGAGGTACTGCACGACGCCGATGGAGACGGCGCTGCGGACAATCGCCAGTTCCCGAACGGCTGTGATTGCGATGATGTCCGCGAAGTGCCCGGCGGAGCGCATCCGCCGGGCGATGTCGAGGCCATGCAGGTCCGGCAGGTTCATGTCCAGCAGAACCAGCTCCACCGGGCTGCCAGCGGCGGAGAACTCAGTGAGCATCCGGAGCGCCGACTGGCCGTCCGGGGCCGTTCCGGCCAGCGTGAAGCCGTCCACCCTGCCCACGTAGGCGGCGTGTGCCGCAGCCGCTACGGGCTCGTCCTCGACGACGAGGACTCGGATGTCTGTCACGCGTGCTCCTCCGGGGGGCTCGATGCGGCCGTGCTCGATGCGGCCGTGCTGGACGGGAATGTGCTGGACGGCGACGTGCTTGGTGGAAAGGTGTCTGGGAGCAATGTGTCCGAAGCGATCGTGGCCGGAAGCGCGATGTGGAAGCGTGCCCCGCCGGTGCTCGAGTTGCTGATGCTCATGGTACCGGCCAGGCGCTGGACGGCTTGTTTCACCAGTGCCAGGCCGAGGCCCCGCCCGAAGGGCCCGGCCGTCTTGGTGCTGAAACCGTAGCGGAATACGTCGTCCACAGCTGTTGGGTCAATGCCTTTGCCCGAATCTTGCACGGTGATGTCCAGGCTCCCGCCCGCCGTGTCCACCAGCAGCTCCACCCGCCTTGGTCCGGGGGCCTCGGCGGCAGCGTCGATGGCATTGTCCAGCAGATTGCCAAGGACCGTGACCAGGTCCTGGACGGCCAACTCTCCGCTGAGGGCCGGCCCGGACGCCTCGACCACCAGCTCGACGCCGCGCTCGTGGGCCTCGGCTGCCTTGCCCATGACCAGTGCGCTAAGCACCGGCTCCTGGACTGACCCGACCACGTCGTCCGTCAGTTGCTGGCTCAGCTCCAGGTCCTTCGTGGCAAAGTCGAGGGCCTCATCAGTCCGGCCGAGCTCAAGCAGGGAGACCATGGTGTGAAGGCGGTTTGCGTGCTCGTGGGTCTGCGCACGGAGGGCATCTGAGAGCGTCCGCATGCTCTCAAGCTCGGTGCCCAGGGATTCGATCTCCGTGCGGTCGCGGATGGTGGCGACGGTGCCGAACACCGGGCCGCGCTGCCGGCCGGCGGAGGACCCCGGCCCCACTGCCGGGCGCTGGTTAACCACCAGCACGCCGTCACGGGTGAGGTGGATTTCGTCGTGGGCCGTGCGCCCCGATTCAAAAAGCTCCTTCAGACTGGGTGCCAGGGGCAGGTCGGCGACCTGCGGCGTGGCCGCGTGGTCGTCCTCCGCTTCCCGCGGCTCCAGCCCCAGCAGTTCGGCCGCCTGGTCGTTGTAGATGACCACCCTTCCGGCCGGGTCGATCAGTACAACACCTTCCCGGACCGAGTGCAGCACCGATTCGTAGTAGGCGAAGAGCTGGGCCAGCTGCTCGGGACCCCACCCCCTGGTCACGCGCCGGAGGTAGCGGCCAAGAAACCACGACGCTAGCGATCCTCCCGCGAGCAGGAAGCCGGAGACGGCGAGCAGCGCCGGCAGCCTTCCAGACACCGCCACGTCCACCGTATTGACGGTCACGCCGGCCGCCACAAGCGCGCGGACCCCACCGCGGGCGTCCTTCACCGGGGCGATCGTCCGCACCGACGGACCCAGCGTTCCGGCGGTGATCTCGGTGAACACGCGGCCCTCGAGAGCCTGTTCGATCGAGCCGATGTACGGGCGGCCCAGCTCCTCGTCCAAGGGGTGGGTCCACCGCGTCCGGTCCGGCGCCATGATCGTGATGAAGTCGGCCCCCGAGTCGGCCATGACCTTCAGCGCGTAGGGCTGCAGCTGCGCCGAGGGGTTCCCCGTGCCGGCGGCCTGCAGAACAAGTGGGTTGTCGGCGATGGACGTCGCCAAAGCCCCCATCCGGCGGCCGGCCTCCTCGTACGCATGGTCCCGGGCGTCCACGAAGACGGCCGTCCCGACGATGGCCGTCAGGGCCAGCATGAACAGCAGGTTCGCCACGAACAGCCGCCTCGCGATGCTCCAGCGGTGGATCATCAACACCTCCCATGACCAATATGAACGCAACGGTGAGCCAAGTCACTCTGTGGCGAATGATGGAAATCACAAGGACCGACGCGCGGAGCCCAGAGATTGTGCCGAAGCGTCTTCCAGATTATCCATAAGGAGAGACAAGATGGCTTCTCAACGAGGAGAGTCGGCAGCGCCGGCCAAAGCCGAGCGTAAGGGACTCGACAAGTCCCATTACCTGTACATCGCGGTTATCGCCGCGGTCATCCTCGGCGCTCTGGTGGGACTGCTGTTCCCCGAGGTCGGAAAATCACTCAAACCCCTCGGTGACGGCTTCATCAAGCTGATCAAGATGATGATCGCCCCGGTCATTTTCTGCACCATCGTGCTGGGCATCGGCTCCATCGCCAAGGCGGCCACCGTTGGCAAGGTCGGCGGTCTGGCCCTGGGCTACTTCGTCGTGATGTCCACCTTCGCGCTGGCGATCGGCCTCGTCGTCGGCAACATCATCCACCCGGGCGAAGGCCTGAAGCTCACGCCGTACGACCCCAACAAGAAGGCGGCCACAGACAGCACCGTAGACTTCCTGCTGGGCATCATCCCCGGCGACATTCCGGTGCTTCCCACCCTGCTCGCCGCCATCCTCGTTGGCTTCGCGCTGCAGAAGATGGGTCCCTCGGGCGCACCGATCCTGAAGGCCATCGGCCACGGCCAGGCCCTGGTCTTCCGCATCCTGATCATGATCATGTGGCTTGCCCCGGTGGGTGCCTTCGGTGCCATCGCCGCGGTGGTCGGCGCCACCGGCTTCCAGGCCATCGTGAGCATGTTCACGCTGATGATCGCGTTCTACATCACCTGTGCGCTGTTCATCGTCGTTATCCTCGGCGGCCTGCTGCAGGTTGTCACCGGCGTGAACATCTTCAAGCTGATGAAGTACCTGGCCCGCGAATACCTGCTGATCTTCTCGACGTCGTCCTCCGAAGCCGCACTGCCCCGCCTCATCGCCAAGATGGAGCACCTGGGTGTCTCCAAGCCGGTTGTCGGCGTAACGGTTCCCACCGGTTACTCCTTCAACCTGGACGGCACGGCCATCTACCTGACCATGGCGTCGCTCTTCGTGGCCAACGCGATGGGCACCCCGCTGGACCTCGGCGCGCAGATCTCCCTGCTGGTCTTCATGATCATCGCCTCCAAGGGCGCAGCCGGTGTCACCGGTGCGGGCCTGGCCACGCTGGCCGCCGGCCTGCAGGCTCACAAGCCCGAGCTGCTGGGCGGCGTCGGCATGATCGTGGGCATCGACCGCTTCATGTCCGAGGCCCGTGCACTGACCAACTTCACCGGCAACGCCGTCGCTACCCTGCTGATCGGCACGTGGGTCAAGGAGGTCGACGGCGAACAGGTCAACCGGGTGCTGTCCGGCGAGGAACCGTTCGACGAGCAGACCATGGTGGCCCACCACCACGGCGTGGTGGAGACCCCCGCACCCGCCATGCCGGCCAAGGCCTAAGGCCCGGCGCCAGTACAGCCATAATGAAACCGCCCGCACAGGCCCTGCCTGTGCGGGCGGTTTCATTGCCCGCCAAAAGCCAACCTTCGACCTCAGGTACAAGGTAAAGGCTCAAACGCCATCAAAAGTCAAGGTCCACGGAATGCCGTGTCGGGCGCTGTAGCCTTGGGGTGGAAGAAGCAGGGGCGCTGGCAGACAGCGGCAGAAAAATCACCGTCATCGAAAGTGTGGATAGATACGTGAGCAGCGAACAGGGTTCAGCAACTCTGGAAGGCACGGAACTCGACCTGGAAGACGCCGTCATGGGTCCCACAGGCCGCCCCCACCGCGAATTTCCGGAGCCCGCGCCGCTGTCCTCCCATGGACCGGCCCGCGTCATAGCCATGGTTAACCAGAAGGGCGGGGTGGGCAAGACCACCTCCACCATCAACCTTGCCGCAGCGCTGGCCGAATACGGCCGACGCGTGCTCCTGGTCGACTTCGACCCGCAGGGCGCACTGTCCGCCGGCCTCGGCGTCAACCCCCACGAACTCGATCTGACCGTCTACAACGTCCTGATGGACCGCAAGATCGACATCCGCGAGGCCATCCACCAGACCGGCGTGGAGAACGTGGACCTGCTGCCGGCCAACATCGACCTCTCCGCGGCTGAAGTGCAGCTGGTCAACGAGGTAGCCCGCGAGCAGGTCCTCGACCGTGCGCTGAAGAAGGTCGAGGACGACTACGACGTCGTGCTCATCGACTGCCAGCCTTCCCTCGGCCTGCTCACCGTCAACGCCCTGACCGCGGCCCACGGTGTGATCATTCCGCTCATCTGCGAATTCTTTGCCCTGCGCGCGGTGGCCCTGCTGGTCGAAACCATCGACAAGGTCCAGGACCGGCTCAACCCGCGGCTGCAGGTGGACGGCGTGTTGGCCACCATGTACGACGCCCGCACGCTGCACAGCCGTGAAGTCATCAGCCGCCTGGTGGAAGCCTTCGGTGACAAAGTCTTCGAAACCGTCATCAAGCGTTCCATCAAGTTCGCCGACGCCACCGTGGCCGCCGAGCCCATCACGAGCTACGCCGGAAACCACGTGGGTGCCGACGCCTACCGCCGCCTCGCCAAGGAACTGATTTCGCGCGGCGGCGCGCCCTAGCCCGGATGACCGCAGAGCCGGCAACGCCCGCCGCCGAGGCCAGGCGGTCCGGCTTCGAAGTGCGCCTGGCCAACTTCAGCGGCCCCTTCGACCTCCTGCTGGGACTGATCTCCAAACACCAGCTGGACATCACCGAAGTGGCCCTTGCCACGGTCACCGACGAGTTCATCCGGTACATCCGGAACCTCCAGGAGCTGGGAGAGGAGTGGGCCCTTGATGAGGCCAGTGAGTTCCTCGTCATCGCGGCCACGCTGCTGGACCTGAAGGCAGCGCGCCTGCTCCCCGCCGGTGAAGTGGAGGACGACGACGACATCGCCCTTCTCGAGGCACGTGACCTGCTCTTTGCCCGGCTGCTGCAGTACAAGGCCTTCAAGAAGGTTGCCGCGCTGATGGACGCCACCCTGGAACTGGAGTCCCGGCGCTATCCGCGGCAGGTGGCCCTCGAGGAACACTTCGCAGCGATGCTGCCGGAGCTCGTCTGGAAGCACAGCCCCGCTCAGTTCGCGGCACTGGCAGAGGCAGCGCTCACGCCAAAGGACCCCGCACCGACAGCGGTGGGAGTGGCCCACCTGCACGGCAGCACGGTCAGCGTCAAGGAACAGGCTGAACTCATCGGCCTGCGGCTGCAGGACGGCCGGCCCCTGACATTCCGTGCACTGATAGCCGACGCCGAATCCACGCTGGTTGTGGTGGCACGCTTCCTGGCTCTGCTGGAGCTGTTCAGGGACCAGGTGGTGGCCTTCGACCAGATGGCGCCGTTGGGAGACCTGACTGTGCGCTGGACCGTAGATGGCACCGGATGGACGGGGGAGCACCTGAGCGAGGAATACGAGGAGCAGCAATGACGGATCCAGTTGCGGGCCGGGAACGCGCCGCACTTGAGGCGGTGCTGATGGTGTTGGACGAGCCCACCTCTGCCACTGACCTTGCCGCCGGGCTGAACCTGACGGTGGCCGCCGTCGAGGCGCTGCTGCTGGATCTGCAGCGCGACTATGACGGCTATACTGTTAAAGCCCCGGATTTGGAAACTGGCAGTAATGGACCTAAGCATGACGTCGCTTCCAGCCCCCGGGGTTTTGAATTGCGGAATGTCGCCGGCGGCTGGCGCATCTACTCACGGGCTGAATTCTCCGACGTCGTCGGTGCTTTCGTCCTGGAGGGGCAGACAGCCAGGCTGACCCAGGCGGCGCTTGAGACACTTGCCGTCATCGCTTACCGGCAGCCGGTATCCAGGGCAAGGGTGTCTGCAATTCGGGGAGTCAACGTTGACTCTGTTGTGCGGACCCTGACCCAGCGCGGCTTGATCGAGGATGGCGGAACAGATCCGGAATCGGGCGCTGTCCTATACCGCACGACGTCGTATTTCCTTGAACGCATGGGAATCGGCTCGGTGGCTGAGTTGCCTCAGCTTTCACCGCACCTTCCGGGGCTTGAAGGAATTGAAGAGTTTTACGACGCCGGAAGAATGTAGGCGGCAGGCCTGCGAAAGCAGTTTTTACCAGAGCAGATTTTATCTGCACGGCTGGCTAGTGTTGTCCTTGGACAACCTTTGCCGGTCAAAATCACAGAGGACGGGTCATGACACAGGCGGGACGCCAGGGTTCACCACGTAACAGCTCCGGACGTAAAGGTCCGGATCGCAACGCTCCGCGCGGCGCGGCTCAAGGCCGCGGCGCGGGCGCCGGGAAGCGTGACTTCCCCAAGGGCGGCGAACGCCCCTTCGGCGACCGCACCTACAAGGGCAAGCCCCGCGAGGAGCGCTTCGTCGATCCCGACGAGGCACCCGCCGGCCGGCGGCCCGGCAGTGACTGGAAGGGGGGCGCCAAGGCCCCCGCAGCCAGGACAGGTGCACCCAGGACAGGTGCACCCAAGACCGGGGCACGCAAGGCCGATGCCCGGAAGCCCGGCGCGAACAGGGCCCCAGGCACCCCAGGTGCACTGAAGCCAAAGTCAGGCGCCCCCAAGGCCGCGGGTTCGCGCGCCTTCGGCAGCGAACGCTTCGGCCAGAACCTGGGGCCGGTCCGCCGCCCCTCCCGCGCCCGCGGTCCCCGCGCCGAGGTGCCGCAGTCGGAAGTCCACGACGCCGACGGCGTCCGCCTGCAGAAGGTCATGGCCTCCGCCGGCGTCGCCTCCCGCCGCGTCTGCGAAGAGATGATCGCCGAGGGCCGCGTCGAGGTCGACGGCAAGGTCGTCACCGAGCTCGGTGTACGCGTCGATCCCAAGACCGCCGTCATTCACGTGGACGGCCTGCGCATCCAGCTCGATGACACGCTGGTCTACATGGTGTTCAACAAGCCCAAGGGCGTGGTGTCCACCATGGAGGACCCCGAAGGCCGGCCGTGTATCAGCGACTACATCCGCAACAACCAGGGCGAACGGCTCTTCCACGTCGGGCGCCTTGACGTCGCCACCGAGGGCCTACTGCTGCTGACCAACGACGGAGAGCTGGCCAACCGGCTGACCCACCCGTCCTACGAGGTCCCCAAGACCTACCTGGTCCAGGTCCGCGGGCCGTTCCCGCAGGGTATCGGCTCACAGCTCAAGGACGGCATCGAACTCGAGGACGGCTTCGCCTCGGTCGACTCCTTCCGCCTGGTCGACTCGACCCCGGGCCATGTCCTGATCGAAGTGGTGCTGCACTCCGGCAAAAACCGCATTGTCCGGCGCCTGTTCGACGCCGTCGGTTTCCCGGTATTGCGCCTGGTGCGCGTCAAGGTTGGCCCCATCGGCCTGGGCGACCAGCGCCAGGGAAGCATCCGCAACCTCGGCAGGCAGGAAGTCGGCCACCTGCTGGCATCCGTGGGGCTGTAAGGGATGTCGGCTTTCCGTACGCACGGCCGCGGACACCTGAATGGCCCGGTCGTCGTTATCGGCACGGGCCTGCTCGGCACCAGCATCGGCCTCGGCCTGCGCGGCCGCGGTGTTGCCGTGTACCTGTCCGATCCGTCGCCGACCAACCAGGCAGTCGCCGTCGACATCGGCGCAGGTGTCCCCTTGGCTGCCATGGGCGACGAACGTCCTGAACTCGTTGTCGTCGCGTCGCCGCCGGACGTGACCGCGGACGTTGTGGAACGTGCGCTGGCAGACTACCCGGACGCCACCGTCGTCGACATCGCCAGCGTCAAGGCAGCGATCCTGCATGACCTGCGGAGCCGCGGCGCGGACCTCAGCCGCTATGTTGGCACCCATCCCATGGCAGGACGCGAGAAGTCCGGGCCGGTCGCAGCCCGCGGCGAGCTTTTCACCTCCATGCCGTGGGTCATGTGCCCGACCGAGGAATCCTCGGCCGGGGCGGTCCAGGCTGCACGGGCGCTGGCCACCGACCTGGGTGGCCTGGTTTCGCAGTTCACGGCCGAAGAACATGACGGGGCCGTGGCCCTGGTCTCCCACCTGCCGCAGGTGATGTCCTCGCTGCTGGCCAGCCGGCTGCAGGACACTCCGATGCATGCCCTTTCCCTCGCCGGGAACGGGCTCCGTGACACCACCCGCATCGCAGCCAGCGACCCTACACTGTGGGTCCAGATCCTGGGAGCGAATGCCCGAAAGGTGGTGGAGATCCTCTACGGTGTGCGCGAAGACCTCAACCGGCTGATCGGGACACTGGAAGACCCCGCGGCCGCCGGGGCCCGACTTGACCTGGCCCAGCTGATGAGCGAAGGCAATGCCGGGCAGGCCAGGATTCCGGGTAAACACGGCGGACCGCCGCAGGCCTATTCCTGGCTCACGGTGCTTGTCGACGACCGGCCCGGCCAGATCGCCAGGCTGCTGACCGAGATCGGTGAGATTGGCGTCAACCTCGAAGACCTCCGGCTGGACCACTCCTCCGGACAGAACGTGGGCATGGTGGAGATCTCGGTGCTGCCCAGCGCGCATGACCTACTTGTAGAAGCACTAAGCGACCGTGGATGGCGGGTACTTCAGTAATGACACAGGAACTGATCGAAACTCTGCCTGCCCTCCGGCTCGGCCGGCCGCTGGTTGTGGCCATTGACGGGCCATCAGGCTCGGGGAAGTCCAGCGTCAGCAAGGAAGTGGCACGCCGCCTGAACCTCGCCTACCTGGACACCGGTGCCATGTACCGGGCCCTCACCTGGTACTGCCTTGACCGCGGAACGGACCTTGCCGACGCCACCGCCGTCGAACTGGCAGCCGAAGAACTGCCGCTGGACATCAGCACCAGCCCGCACTCAGAGTTTGTGCGGGTCGGGGGCGCCGACGTCACCGACGCCATCAGGGAACCGGGCATCTCCTCGGCCGTCAGCGCCGTCGCCACCACGCTCGGTGCCCGGACCGAACTCATCCGCCGCCAGCGCGCCCTGATCGAAAAGCACAACCGCCGCATGGTGGTGGAGGGCCGGGACATCACCACCGTCGTCGTGCCAGGTGCACAGGTGCGCATGCTCCTGACCGCCAGCGAGGAAGCCCGGCTCCGCCGCCGCGGTATCCAGCTCGGCGGGACGCAAAGCGCCGAGCAACTGGCTGCCCAGGTGACCCAGCGGGACGCGAAGGACTCCACGGTGGTGAACTTCACCCAGGCGGCGGACGGCGTGGTGACGCTGGATTCGTCCGACCTGGATTTCGAGGAAACCGTGGTTGCCGCGCTCCGCATCGTCACCAAGGTCATCAACCATGAGTGAGTCCGCCAGGATGCTCCGGACCGAGACGCCGGGGACTGTCGTTCCCGGCGCTGTTGCTCCCGGTATGTGGACCATGGCGTGGAGCCGGCCCGTCGGCCGGTTCCTGAACAACGCCGTCTACCGCACGTCCGTCACCGGCCGCTCCAACGTTCCGGCCGCGGGGCCGGTGATTTTCGCCGGAAACCACATCAGCTTCCTCGACGGACCCGTCATGTTCGGCGCCTCGCCCCGGCCCATGCACATCCTCGTTAAGAAGGAGATGTTCAAGGGCTTCCTCGGCCGAGTACTGAAGGCCTCGGGCCAGCTTCCGGCTGACCGTGCGGGGGACCGGTCGGTCCTGCAGCTCAGCAAGGACGTGCTCGACGCAGGCCGCTGCATCGGCATCCTGCCCGAGGGCACCCGGGGCAGCGGCACGGCAACCGGCATCAGCAACGGGGTGGCATGGCTTGCCCTGAATTCGGACGCCGTCGTGGTGCCCGTGGCCATCCTGGGCACGCGTCAGGGCGGCGAACACCTGGACAGCATCCCCAAACCCGGCCGCCGGCTGCACGTCAGCTTCGGTAACCCACTCACCGTTGGCCGCCGTCCGGATGAAACCGGCCGTGCTTCAATGGACAGGGCGGCTACGGAAATCCGGGACACTCTGGCCGCGCACGTCCGGAACGCCGTCCGGCGCAGCGGGATGTCCTTGCCCTCCGCGGATCATCCGCACCAACGTTCCACCGCAGTAGCCGGACCGCCGGCAGACCATCACTAAGGAAAAGTGTAATGAGCGATACGACTCAAACTTCCGGCCACTCCGGCGCCGGCGAAGACGAATACACGCCCACCGGCACGGACCAGGTGGCGGAACACCTGGCGGCCCTGGACGACGACGAGGCGGAGCTTCGCGCCGCCTCCCTCCGCGCCGGACTGGACGACTACGAACTCGACGAAGACGACGCCGCGCTCCTCAGCGGCCTGCACGACGAGGAAGATCTCGAGGGTCCGCTTAAGCTCGACCCCGTGCTCGCCATCATCGGCCGCCCAAACGTTGGCAAGTCCACCCTCGTCAACCGCATCCTGGGCCGCCGCGAGGCGGTCGTGGAGGACACCCCGGGCGTGACGCGCGACCGCGTGATGTACTCGGCGAACTGGAACGGGCGGAACTTCACGCTGGTGGATACCGGCGGCTGGGAACACGATGCCCGCGGTATCCATGCCCGGGTGGCGGAGCAGGCTGAAATGGCAGTGGAGCTGGCTGACGCAGTGCTGTTCGTCGTTGACTCGGCAGTGGGCGCAACCGCTACGGACGAGGCCGTAGTGAAGATGCTCCGCCGGAGCAAGAAGCCTGTCATCCTCGTGGCCAACAAGGTGGACGACTTTGTGCAGGAAGCCGACTCCGCAGTCCTGTGGGGCCTGGGCTTCGGCGAGCCGTACCCCGTCTCCGCGCTGCACGGCCGAGGCGTCGCTGACTTGCTGGACCACGTCATGGACACCCTGCCGGAGTTCTCCACCGTTGAGGGCATCGAACGCTCCGGTGGCCCGCGCCGGATCGCCCTGATCGGACGCCCCAACGTCGGCAAGTCCTCCCTCCTGAACAAGCTTGCCGGCTCCGAGCGCGTGGTGGTGGACAACACTGCCGGCACCACCCGCGACCCGGTCGACGAATTCATCGAGCTCGGCGGCCAAACCTGGCGTTTCGTGGACACCGCCGGCATCCGCCGGCGCCAGCACATGGCGCAGGGCGCCGACTTCTATGCCTCCCTCCGGACCCAGAGCGCGCTGGAAAAGGCGGAGGTCGCCGTCGTTCTTCTCGCTGTTGATGAGGTGCTCAGCGAGCAGGACGTCCGCATCCTGCAGCTGGCCATTGAGTCGGGGCGTGCCCTGGTGCTCGCTTTCAACAAGTGGGACCTTCTGGACGACGAACGGCGCCGGTACCTGGAACGCGAAATCGAGCAGGACCTGGCGCACGTGGAGTGGGCGCCGCGCGTCAACATCTCCGCCAAGACGGGCTGGCATAAGGACCGCCTGGTGCCGGCGCTGGAGCTGGCGCTGGAAAACTGGGACCGGCGAATTCCCACCGGACGGCTCAACGCCTTCCTGGGCGAGCTGGTGGCGGCGCATCCGCACCCGGTCCGCGGCGGCAAGCAGCCCCGCATCCTGTTCGGCACGCAGGCTTCCAGCCGGCCGCCGAAGTTCGTCCTGTTCACCACGGGATTCCTGGACCCGGGCTACCGCCGGTTCATCACCCGCCGCCTGCGGGAAACCTTCGGCTTCGAGGGAACGCCCATCGAAGTCAGCATGCGGGTGCGTGAAAAGCGCGGCAAGAAGCGTTAATTACGACACACCGGGCGGCGAATACCGGAAAGTGTCACTGGCACCCGCCGGAATCGTGTAAGCTCTTCTAGGTGGTTCGGCCGGACTGCTTAGGTGAATTTCTTCGGAAGATTCATCTGGCGGAGAACGGCGGAACTGACGGGCTGTAGCGCAGCTTGGTAGCGCACTTGACTGGGGGTCAAGGGGTCGCAGGTTCAAATCCTGTCAGCCCGACCGCATGAAAATCCCGCCAACCCAACAGGGTTGGCGGGATTTTCTGTTGCCCGGAATTCTGCGCTTTTTTTGCAAAAGCACGTACTACTTGAGGAATCGTGCTACTTGAGGAAGCGGGACGTTCTGCGGTCGGCCAGGATCTTGCCGCCGGTCTGGCAGGTTGGGCAATACTGCAGTGCAGTATCCGCGAAGGACACCTCCCGGACCGTGTCTCCGCATACCGGGCAGGACTGGCCGGCGCGGCCATGCACATTCATGCCGCTCCGTTTCGCATCCTTGAGGTCCGCGGGCGCCTTTCCCTGGGCCTGGGCCACTGCGGCTCCCAGCACGGTGTGGATGGAGTCGAACAGGATCCCGACCTTCGCCGGTTCCAAGGAATTGGCCATGGCGAACGGGGAAATCTTCGCTGCGTGCAGGATTTCGTCGCTGTACGCGTTTCCGATGCCGGCAATGACACTCTGGCTGCGCAGCACGCCCTTGATCTGGTGCGCGTGCCCGGCAAGGATTTCGGCGAACATCTCCCGGCTGAAGGCCGGGGCCAGCGGATCCGGCCCGAGGTCTGCGATGCCGGGAACGTCGCCGGGCTTTGACACCACGTAGATTGCCAGGCCCTTCTTGGTGCCGGCCTCGGTCAGGTCGATGCCCACCTTCCTGCCGTCGCCCCCGGCAAGGTGCAGGCGGGCCGCGATGGGACCCTTGCCGGGACGGAGCGGATCGGGCGAGGGGTTTTCGGTGTAACGGACCCAGCCTGCCCTGGCGAGATGGAAGACGAAATAGAGGCCGTCCGCGTCGATGCTGACGAACTTCCCGAACCGCTCCACTCCGGTGACGGTCCGGCCCGCGAGGGCCGTGTAGGGCGGGTCGGCCGTCTTGAGGACCGCCACCGACAGAATCTGCAGCTTCTCCAGCACCGCGCCGCGAAGCCGTGCGTCGAGGAACGTGCTCAGTGCGGCCACCTCGGGTAGTTCCGGCATGGCACCACTTTGCCACACGGGGTGCCGGATTGGGCGATTCGCGCAGGCATAACGGCTCATCCGGCGGCCAGGGAGTTGTGCATATACTTTCAACCGGTGGCTGTTCCCTACGCCTCCGTTGACATTGGTGATTGACCCGATGAAAGGCCCCTGATGAGCAACATTCCCTCTGATCTGTCCTACACCGCCGAACACGAATGGGTGACCGCACCGAACGCCGATGGTGTGGTCCGCGTGGGGATCACCGACTTCGCACAGGACGCCCTCGGGGATGTCGTCTACGCCCAGATGCCCGAAGTTGGCACCACTGTTAAGGCAAACGACGTCGTCGGCGAGGTTGAGTCCACCAAAAGCGTCAGTGACATTTATGCGCCTGTCTCCGGCGAGATCGTAGCCCGCAACGAGGCACTCGAGGGCGATTCCGCGCTCATCAACTCCGATCCGTACGGGGATGGCTGGCTCATTGAAGTCAAGCTGGCCGAACCTGATGCAGTGGATTCCCTGCTCAGTGCATCGGAGTACGAACAACAGGTAGGCTAAAGCTAACCGGTCCCGCTGCCCGGCCACCGGAGTCCAGCCATGGAGTCCTGCGGCCGGACGGCGGGCGGCATATCGGAGCTGCCAGGCGGCTCCGGACGGTACGCGTTGATTGCAGGGGGACATCTGCAACGAATGAGGAGGAATCCATGGTCGGCGAACAGAACCACACCAGCGGCGATTACGGCACAGGTGCGGGCAGGGCCTCGGAAACCACCTCGATCAACCTCACTCCGGTTCATGACGAGCCGACGATTGTACCCAAGCTCTCCCCGGAGGAACGCTCAGCCGTCGAGGCACTGCCCTCCGGCTCCGCGCTGCTCGTGGCCCACAGCGGGCCGAACTCGGGTGCCCGTTTCCTCCTTGACTCCGATGTCACCACGGCCGGGCGGCACCCGGATGCTGACATTTTCCTCGACGACGTGACGGTCTCCCGCCGCCACGTCGAGTTCCGGCGCACACCGCGGAGCTTCGAGGTGGTGGACACCGGAAGCCTGAACGGCACCTATGTCAACCATGACCGCGTGGACAGCGTGGAACTGAGGTCCGGAAACGAAGTCCAGATTGGCAAGTTCCGCCTCACCTTCTACCTGAGCCCTGCCCGCGCAGCAGGACGCGTCTGATTCGGAGCGGCTGCCTGTGGCAATGGCACAACCGGAGCGCCGGGGACCACTGGTCCTGAACATCGGGGAAGTTCTCGCTCAGTTGAGCGACGACTTTCCGAGCATGACGGCGTCGAAAATCAGGTTCCTTGAGGAAAAAGGGCTCATCAACCCGCGGCGTACGCCCGCGGGTTACCGGCAGTACTCGGAAAGCGACGTCGAACGGCTGCGCTTCGTCCTGTCGCTTCAGCGCGACCAGTATCTGCCGCTCAAGGTCATCAAGGACTACCTCGACGCCATCGACCGGGGCGAGCGGCCCGAGAACCTCCCGCCCGGGGTCACTGTGTCCCCGCGGATCGTCTCGGACGAGCTCGCCGCGGAACTGCAGAACAAGGCGCGCCGGCTCAGCGAGGAGCAGCTGCGCGCGGAGTCGGGGGCCAGCGTGCCGCTTCTGCAGTCCCTCCTCAGCTTCGGCCTCATCGGTCACACCGACGGCAAATTCGACGAGCACGCCCTCCAAGTGGCCCGTGCCTGCGTCCAGCTGGAGAGCCACGGCCTGGAGCCCCGGCACCTCCGCCCCTTCCAGGCTGCCGCGGAGCGCGAGTTCGGACTCGTGGAACGCGCCGTGGCCACCCTGACCTCACGCAGAGACGCTGCGTCACAGGCTCGCGCCGCCGAAGCCGCGAGGGAAATCAGCGACCTCTGCCTTACCCTGCACCGGGCCCTTGTCCAGGACCGTATCTCGCGGATGGAAATCTGATGATCGAAGTCGAGATTGTGGGCGTTCGCATCGAATTGCCCTCAAACCAGCCCCTGGTCCTGCTCCGCGAGATGCACGGAGAACGGCACGTTCCCATCTGGATCGGGACGCCCGAGGCAAGTGCCATCGCGCTGGCACAGCAGGGCGTGGTGCCGCCGCGGCCCATGACCCACGACCTGCTCGTGGACGTGGTGGAGACGCTTGGCCATTCCGTGGTTAGCGTGAATATCGTGGCCGTGGAGGACAACATCTTTTACGGCCAGCTGCAGTTCGATAACGGGGCCACTGTGAGCTCCAGGGCATCCGACGCCCTGGCCATCGCCCTGCGCGCCAAATGCCGGATCTGGTGCGCTGACTCCGTCATGGACGAGGCCGGCGTGCGCATCACCGAGCACGACGAGGGCGAGGACACAGAGCCCGGGCCCCCCACCGTGGAGGAAGAGCGCGAGCTGCGCAGGTTCCGGGAATTCCTCGACGACGTCGAGCCCGAGGATTTCGACGGCTAAGGTCACGTTAAGGTTAAAGTTAAGGCTGAAACTTTCGACACGCCCCACCAATCATGCGAACGTCTTTGACCTTGGGCCATGGCAGGCCTAACGTCGAAGGTACCAAGTTCCCATTGCATACGACAGCGGCGCAAGTCACACTGGAAAGTGCTACTCCGGCCGAATTACAAGCATGAATTTCATCCGGACTTCATGCGCGTAGCAGCTGTTGCGGCAACTTCCCCAGGGGAGCTCATGACAAGGAGGATCCACGTGAGTCCGAAAGGCGAAGCAGGCGAGTTGAAGCAACCCTCGACGGCCGGCATTGCCGTGCCCGCAAGCGGTGCTCAGGGCCTTCTCTTCACGGAGGATCTCCCGGTTCTGGATGAGGACGCCGGCTACCGCGGCCCCACGGCCTGCAAGGCCGCCGGCATCACGTACCGGCAGCTCGACTACTGGGCCCGCACCGGCCTGGTAGAGCCCGCAGTCCGTGGCGCAGCCGGCTCCGGTTCCCAGCGGCTCTATGGTTTCCGCGACATCCTGGTCCTGAAAGTCGTCAAGCGGCTGCTGGACACCGGCGTATCGCTGCAGCAGATCCGCAGCGCGGTGGAGCACCTACGTGAACGCGGTGTCGAGGACCTTGCCCAGATTACCCTCATGAGCGATGGCGCCAGCGTCTACGAATGCACCTCCGCGGACGAGGTCATCGATCTCGTGCAGGGCGGCCAGGGCGTGTTCGGCATCGCCGTGGGCCGGGTGTGGCGCGAAGTCGAGGGGAGCCTCGCCTCGCTGCCCAGCGAGCACGCCGGCGAACAAACGTTCCCGGACGACGAACTCAGCAAGCGCCGCGCGGCGCGCAAGATCGGCTAGCGGCGCCAGCCTTGAGATTGTGCAGAAGGCCGCCTCCCGTCGGGGAGGCGGCCTTCTGCGTTCGGCAGTGCCTCGGGGAACCGGGGCTGCTCCTACCGTGCGCTTCGGCTGCGGCTGGTCTTGTTGGTAGCCAGAAGATTTCCCAGCAGCATGTCGTAGAGCCCGGCCGCGGTCTTGGCCGAGTCCCCGGGCCAGTGGTGGACGGAATGGGCCGCACCCTGAATCTGCTGCCAGTTGGCCTGCTCGGGGATGTGCGGAGCCAGCAGGAGGTCTCCGAACATTGTCTGCATCTCGGCAAGGCGGAAAGCGTGCTCGGAGGACCCGGAGCGAACGCGGTTGGCCACGATGCCGACGGGGGACAGGTTCGGCGCGAATTCCTGCCGGAACAGCTGGATGGCCCGCATGGTGCGTTCAGTGCCGGCCACGGAGAAGAGCCCGGGCTCGGCCACCAGGGCAACCTTGTTGCTTGCCGACCAGGCCATGCGGGTGAGGCCGTTCAGGGACGGCGGGCAGTCCACCAGGACGAGTTCATACGCGTCTGCGCCGGAGAGCACCGCGGACAGCCTGCGCAGATCGCGCTTGCCAAGGTCCGGACGGTCGTAAATTCCGGTGTACGCGGATCCGACGGCGACGTCGAGGACCGCTGGGCCGGAACCGTTGACGGGCGCCCGGCTGGTCCAGCCGCTGGGCACGACGTTCTCCGCAAGTTTGGCCTTGCGTGGATTCTTCAGCATCCGGCCGATGTCCAGCTTGTCGCTGGGCTGCACGCCGAGGGCTGTGCTTGCGTCGGCATGGGGATCGAGGTCCACTACGAGGGTTGGGATGCCTGCGGCCAGTGCCGCAGAGGCCAGTCCGGTGGTAACGGATGTCTTGCCGACACCGCCCTTGAGGCTGCTGATGCTGACTACTTGCACTTGAGAGACCAATACCTAACGCCGGTTGCCGTGTTGGGGTACGTTCCGTTCCGGTGCTGCCGGAACCGGGGCAGGCTTCCGCCGCCCCATTCATCATATGTTGACCTCGGCCCGAATCCCTTCTTCTGCGCATCCGGGCATGCCTCCCCGGCCGGCCCGGCCGGCGTCGTCCTTGGGTATTGGCAACGGCGACCGAACGGCGACAGTCGGGCGGCAGCAAAAAGCAGCTGCAAATACGGGCCGGCAGTGAATATGGCCCGGACATGACGGATAATTCTGTGATGGTAGACACAATGATTTGTGTTTCGTCCGGCCCGTCTTACACACTGTGACCACTCACCGATACACCCGCAATGATGCAGGAGAAGTATGTTTTCCAAGATTCTGGTGGCCAACCGCGGAGAAATCGCAATCCGTGCTTTCCGCGCCGGCTACGAACTGGGCGCCAAGACAGTCGCCGTGTTCCCCAACGAGGACCGCAACTCGATCCACCGCCAGAAGGCCGATGAGGCGTATCTGATCGGCGAAGAGGGCCACCCTGTCCGCGCCTACCTGGACGTCGACGAAGTGGTGCGGGTAGCCAAGGAGTCCGGGGCGGACGCCATCTACCCCGGCTACGGCTTCCTCTCCGAGAACCCCGACCTTGCGCGTGCCGCGAAGGCGGCAGGCATCACCTTCGTGGGCCCGCCCGCGGAGGTCCTGGAACTCGCCGGCAACAAGGTGGCCGCACTGGAGGCCGCCCGCAAGGCTGGCGTCCCCGTGCTGAAGTCCAGCGCGCCGTCGAAGGACCTTGACGAACTGATCGCTGCTGCGGATGAGATCGGTTTCCCCATTTTCGCCAAGGCTGTGGCCGGCGGCGGCGGGCGCGGCATGCGCCGCGTCGACACCCGCGAAGCCCTGCCGGAGGCGCTGCAGTCCGCCATGCGCGAGGCCGACGCCGCCTTCGGTGACCCCACCATGTTCCTCGAGCAGGCCGTGCTCCGCCCTCGCCACATCGAGGTGCAGATCCTGGCCGACGCCGAGGGCAACGTCATGCACCTCTTCGAACGCGACTGTTCCATCCAGCGCCGCCATCAGAAGGTCATCGAGATCGCTCCGGCCCCCAACCTGGACGAAGGCATCCGCCAGGCCCTGTACCGGGACGCCGTGAAGTTCGCCAAGGCCCTGAACTACGTCAACGCCGGAACCGTGGAGTTCCTGGTGGACACTGTGGGCGAACGCGCCGGCCAGCACGTCTTCATCGAAATGAACCCCCGCATCCAGGTGGAGCACACCGTCACGGAAGAGGTCACCGACGTCGACCTCGTCCAGGCGCAGATGCGCATTGCCGCCGGGGAAACCCTGGCTGACCTTGGCCTGTCCCAGGAGACCGTCTTCCTCAAGGGCGCCGCGCTGCAGAGCCGCATCACCACGGAAGACCCGGCCAACGGCTTCCGGCCCGACGTCGGAAAGATCACCGGATACCGCTCCGCCGGCGGCGCCGGCGTCAGGCTCGACGGCGGCACCGTCTACTCGGGTGCCGAAATCAGCCCGCACTTCGACTCCATGCTGGTGAAGCTCACCTGCCGCGGCCGGGACTACCCGTCCGCCGTTGCCAGGGCGCGCCGCGCTTTGGCAGAGTTCCGTATCCGTGGTGTCTCCACCAACATCTCGTTCCTCCAGGCCGTCCTTGACGATCCGGACTTCATCGCCGGCAACGTCGCCACGTCATTCATCGACGAGCGCCCCCAGCTGCTGAAGTCGCGCGTCTCCGCGGACCGCGGCACCAAGCTGCTGACGTGGCTCGCCGAGGTGACCGTGAACAAGCCCAACGGTGAGCTGCCGGTCCGCTCCGACCCGGCAGACAAGCTCCCCGCCGTCACCGGCGCCGAGGCCCGCCCCGGTTCCCGTCAGCGGCTCCTGGAACTCGGCCCGGAGGGCTTCGCCAAGGCGCTGCGTGAACAGAAGGCCGTCGCCGTCACCGACACCACCTTCCGCGATGCCCACCAGTCCCTGCTGGCCACCCGCGTCCGCACGAGGGACCTGGTGGCTGCCGCACCCGCGGTCTCCAACCTCCTGCCGGAACTGCTGTCCGTTGAAGCCTGGGGCGGCGCCACCTACGACGTCGCGCTGCGGTTCCTCGGCGAAGATCCCTGGGACCGGCTGGCCGCGCTGCGCAAGACCCTGCCGAACATCTGCCTGCAGATGCTGCTCCGCGGCCGGAACACTGTGGGCTACACCCCGTACCCCGAGGAAGTGACCGAGGCCTTCGTTAATGAGGCGGCCGCCACCGGCATCGACATCTTCCGCATCTTCGACGCGCTGAACGACGTCAGCCAGATGGCGCCGGCCATCCGCGCGGTGCGGGCCACCGGCACTGCGGTCGCCGAGGTGGCACTGTGCTACACGGGCGACATGCTGGATCCGGAAGAGAAGCTCTACACGCTGGATTACTACCTTGGCCTGGCGGACAAGATTGTCGACGCCGGTGCCCACATCCTGGCCATCAAGGACATGGCAGGCCTGCTGCGTCCGGCAGCCGCCGCGAAGCTTGTCGCGGCACTGCGGGAACGGTTCGACCTCCCGGTCCACCTGCACACCCACGACACCGCCGGTGGCCAGCTGGCCACCCTGATTGCGGCAGTCGACGCAGGCGTCGACGCCGTCGATGTGGCCTCGGCGTCCCTGGCCGGCACCACGAGCCAGCCGTCGGCGTCGGCCCTGGTTGCGGCCCTGGCCCACACGGAACGTGACACGGGGCTCAGCCTGGCCGCGGTCTGTTCCCTCGAGCCCTACTGGGAGGCCGTGCGCAGGGTTTATGCTCCCTTCGAGTCGGGCCTTCCCGGTCCCACAGGCCGCGTGTACCAGCACGAAATCCCCGGCGGGCAGCTGTCCAACCTCCGCCAGCAGGCCATGGCGCTGGGCCTGGGCGAGCGCTTCGAGGCGATCGAGGACATGTACACCGCTGCTGACCGCATCCTGGGCCACCTGGTCAAGGTGACCCCGTCGTCGAAGGTGGTGGGCGACCTCGCCCTGCACCTCGTGGGCCTGAACGCAGACCCGGCCGACTTCAACGAGAACCCGCAGAACTATGACATCCCCGACTCCGTCATCGGGTTCCTGTCCGGCGAGCTGGGGAATCCTCCGGGAGGCTGGCCGGAACCGTTCCGCACCAAGGCCCTCCAGGGCCGTAGCGTCAAGGTGCGCGACGCCGAGCTGAGCGCCGAGGACAGCGCGGCTCTCCGCGGCGACTCGAAGACCCGCCAGCAGACCCTGAACCGGCTCCTTTTCGCGGGGCCGACGAAGGACTACCTCAAGAGCGTCGAGACCTACGGCAACGTGTCCGTCCTGGACACCCGCGACTACCTTTACGGCCTCCAGCGCGGCGAAGAGCACGTGATCCAGCTCGAAAAGGGCGTGCGCCTCATCGCGTCTTTGGAAGCGGTGTCGGAGCCGGACGAGAAGGGCATGCGCTCGGTCATGTGCACGCTCAACGGGCAGTCCCGTCCGGTTTCGGTACGCGACAAGTCCGTGGTCAGCAATGTGAAGACGGCCGAGAAGGCTGACGCGTCCGTGCCGGGTCATGTCGCCGCTCCCTTCGCAGGCGCCGTGACGGTCACCGTCAAGGCGGGCGACACCGTCAACGCCGGCGACACCATTGCCACCATTGAGGCAATGAAGATGGAGGCCTCCATCACGACGCCGGTGGGCGGCAAGGTAACGCGGCTGGCCATTTCCGCTGTGGAACAGGTTCAGGGCGGTGACCTGCTGATCGTCGTCGAATAGATGACTGTTGAGCAGGTGACTGGCGGCTGGAAGGCCGCTGGATAGCCTGCAGGGCGGCCGGCGGCCGCCCTGCAGGTAGGGTGGTAGACAGAAAAAGGTTGTGGGGGACGGCGCTAAGCCGCCCCCACAGCCATTTCCGAGCCACACTGGCTGCCGGAACCCAACCGGCAGCCGGTACGAAACAGAGCGGAAGCCATGACGCAGACCAATACGCCCAAGCCCGGGCCGCGCCCCGACCGGAGGCCTTCAATCTCCCAAAGCATTGTCGTCGACGTTGCGGCGGAGCCCCGGACCGGTCCCGGCGGGGTGTCTCAGGCGGATGCGGCGGACGTATCGGTGACCGGTGACGTGGCTCCGGCAGGGGACATCAGCGTGGTGACCGTTTCCGACGCCCAGGACCGCACCTCTGCCGGATCGCTCCCGGCAGTCGGCGGCGTGGTGCAGCAGGGGACGGTCACATCGGGCGCAGCCACTGCCGCCGAACCGGCCACCGAGCCGGTCGCCATCACTGAAGAAGCGAAGGACCTTCCCGGGCGCCGTGAACGGGCCGAGGGGCCGGAGCCCGCTGCTGCGCTCACCGCCGACCGCCTCCTGACCAGGGCCCCAGCCGCCCCGGTCTCAGGCTGGCGCCGCTGGCTGTACCAGGCCACCCTGGGCTACGTGAACCTTGGCGACTCGGACCAGGTCCGTATCCAGCGGGCCATGGAGCACCGCATCGCCATGCGGCTGGGGGAGCGGACCCGCTACGTGCCGGTGCTCTCGCGCAAGGGCGGAGTGGGCAAGACCACGGTCACAACCCTGCTCGGCATGGTGCTGGCTGAGCTGCGTGAGGACCGGGTCATCGCCATGGATGCGAATCCGGACCGTGGCACCCTTTCGGACCGGTCGCCGGGCAGGGCTGATTTCACGGCCCGCCAGCTGGTGAAGGACAGGTTCACGGTCGACTCGTTCGCGCAGCTGTCCAACTACACTGCGCGGGACGGTTCGCGCCTCGATGTGCTCGCCTCGGATACCGATCCCATGGTGGCGCACGCCTTTGACGACGCCGACTACCGTGCAGTTACCGACATCCTGGGCCGGTATTACTCGATCGTGCTCACCGACTCAGGCACCGGCATGGTGCACTCGGTCATGAAAGGCACGCTGGAGAAGGCCGATGCCGTGGTGCTCGTCTCGGGCGGCAGCGTGGATGAGGCTCGGCTGGCGTCCGAAACGCTGTCCTGGCTTGAAGCCCACGGCCGCCAGGATCTCGTCGCCAAGGCAACAGTGGTCATCAACATGGCTGCCGGCAACCGCACGCTGGTCAACATCGACGAAATTGAGCAGCACTTCCTGTCCCGGGTGAAGAACGTGGTGCGAATTCCTCATGACCGGCACCTGGCGGAAGGCTCAAGGATCCGCCTGGGCCAACTGAAGCCCGCAACCCGCGCCGCAGCCGTGGAGCTGGCCGCGCTGGTGGTGGACGAGCTGCAGCTGGCCTAACCCGCCGCCGTCGGGAGTTTTTGTCCACTTATTGGCCTCTGGAGGCGCCGGAAGCCCCGACAAGTGGACAAAAACTCCAGGCCTAGGCGCGGGTGGGCTTCGGCGACTTGTACATGTCGTCGATCACGCTTTCGAAGTCCTTCATGACCTGCGCGCGCTTGACCTTCATGGACGGGGTCAGGTGGCCGGAGGCTTCGGTGAAGTCGCTCGGCACGATCCGGAACGACTTGATGGCCTCCGCCTGCGACACCGACTGGTTGGCCAGGTTGATGAGCTCCTGCACGGCGGCCTTGACCTCGGCATGCCCGGCAGCGTCGCTCAGGTTCGTGTCCGCCGGCAGGCCGTGGCGCTGCAGCCAGCCCGGGAGGGCTTCCTCATCGAGCGTCACGAGGGCGCCGATGAACGGGCGGTTGTCACCCACGACGAGGACCTGTGACACCAGCGCATCAGCCCGGATCTGGTCCTCGAGCAGCGCGGGAACCACGTTCTTGCCGCCGGCGGTGACAATGATTTCCTTTTTCCGACCGGTAATCAGCAGGTAGCCGTCGTCGTCGAGCTGGCCGATGTCTCCGGTGCGGAACCAGCCATCAGCGAACGACTCCTCCGTCAGGTCGGACCGATTGTAATACCCCCGCATGACGCAGGCGCCCTTGACGAGGATCTCGCCGTCGTCAGCAATTCGGACGCTGTTGCCGGGAATCGGGACGCCGACCGTGCCGATTTTGATCCGCTCCGGCGTGTTGACACTGACGGGTGCCGTGGTTTCGGTGAGCCCATAGCCCTCCAGGATCTGCAGGCCGATGCCCTGGAAGAAGTGGCCCAGCCGCTCGCCCAGCGGGCCCCCGCCGGACACCGCATGGGCCACCTCGCCGCCCATGGCGGCGCGAAGCTTGCCATAGACGAGCTTGTCGAAGATGGCGTGCTTGATCTTCAGGCCCAGGCCAATGCGGCCGGCCTGCCGTGCGCGGGAGTAGGCGATCGCCGTGTCGGCGGCCCTGTGGAAGATCGCGCCCTTGCCGCCGTCTTCGGCCTTGGTGAGGGCCGAGTTGTACACCTTTTCGAACACGCGGGGCACGGCAAGGATGAACGTCGGCTTGTAGCTCTGCAGGTCGGGCAGCAGGTGCTTGATGTCGGGGGTATGCGCCACGGTGACGCCGGCGGCCACCGCCAGGACCGAAATGAAGCGTGCGAAGACATGTGCCAGCGGCAGGAACATGATGGTGCGCGACTGTTCATTGACCACGCCGCTCAGCGAGGTGGCCAGGGCGTTCTCGGACAGCTCCGTGAAGTTTCCGTGGGTCAGTTCGCAGCCTTTGGGCCGGCCGGTGGTGCCCGAGGTGTAGATGATGGTGGCGAGGTCGCGCAGCCCGGCGGAGCGCCGCCGGGCGTCGAGCTCCTCGTCGGTGACGCCGGTGCCGGCCGCACGCACGGTGTCGAGGCCGTCCCCCTCCAGCTGCCACACGTGGGTCAGTGCCGTGAGGCCTTCGGTGGCAACGGCCTGCCGGATGATGTTTTCGTGGTGGTCCGATTCGCCGAATGCAGCGACGGCGCCGGAGTCGCCCAGGTTCCAGGCGACCTGGGAAGGCGACGACGTTTCGTAGATGGGAACGGAAACGCCACCTGCGAACCAGATGGCGAAGTCGATGAGTGCCCACTCATAGCGGGTACGCGACATGATGCCCACTCGGTCGCCTGCACCCACGCCGCTGGCGATGAGCCCCTTGGCGAGGGCGGACACGTCGGCCACAAATTCCTTGGCCCGGATGTCCTGCCACTGGCCGGCGGAGTCGAGGCGCGAAAACAGGGCAGGGTTGGATTCCTTGGCTGCCTGGCGCAGTACAAGGTCCGTGATATTGCTGTCCAGGGGGACGTTCGCCAAGGGCGGAACGCTGAATTCGCGCACGTTAGCTCCTTTGATATCCGTTGGCCGCAGCGGGTAGTCCTAACCTTAGTACGTCGCATGGCCGGGGCCGGCAGATCGAGGTTACCCATCGGTAACTTTACGGTTAAGGGGTGCGTTCCACCAGTCTGCAGGACGTGTCGTTCGGGTGTCCTACCTGCGAAGACTCTCTGCGGCGACACCTAGAATGGGGGACTATGCAGCCCTCCCCGCCCAACGAGCAGCCAGCACCGCCCCTTGACTCCATCCGGAGCGGCCAGCCCGGGGGATGGGCATCCCGGCGTGCGGCGTCGCGGCGCACACTGCCACGGCGCCCGGCGTCGGGATACGGGGGCCAGTTGGCTGGCCACCGCCTGTTCCGGCAGCAACTGCGGCTGGGCCGCCGGGGACTTGCCATCGGCATCGACATTGGCGGCACCAAGGTTGCCGCCGGCGTGGTGGACGCCGAGGGCCGGATCCTGCGCGAGGCACGCCGGTCCACGCCGGGAAGCGATCCGCGTGCGGTGGAGCGCGTCATCGTGGAACTGGTTGAGGAACTGAGCGCCGGTGCCCGGATCCGGTCGGTGGGCATTGGCGCCGCCGGCTGGATGGATCTCGACGGCGGCACGGTGCTGTTCAGCCCGCACCTCGCCTGGCGGAACGAACCGCTGCGGGAGAACCTGCAGCACCTGCTGCGGCGCCCCGTCATGCTGGTTAACGACGCCGACGCTGCGGCCTGGGCCGAGTGGCGTTTCGGCGCCGGGCAGGGGCAGGACCGGCTGGTCTGCATCACCCTTGGCACCGGCATCGGCGGAGCGATGGTGATGGACGGGCGCGTCGAGCGCGGCAGGTTTGGGGTGGCGGGGGAGTTCGGCCACCAGATCATCATGCCCGGCGGCCACCGATGCGAGTGCGGCAACCGTGGCTGCTGGGAACAGTACGCCTCAGGCAACGCCCTCGGCCGGGAGGCTCGGGAACTGGCGGTCGCGAATTCACCGGTGGCGCAGGAACTTCTCAAGGCCGTGGACGGAAGCGCCGAGCGCATCACGGGAGCGACTGTGACGGAACTGGCCATTGCCGGCGACGCCGCCTCCCGGGAACTCCTGGAGGACGTCGGGAACTGGCTCGGTCTGGGGCTGGCGAACCTTGCCGCCGCCCTCGATCCCGGGAAGTTCGTGATTGGCGGCGGTCTGTGCGCGGCCGGCGAACTGCTGGTGGCTCCGGCCCGCAAGGCCTTCGCCCGCAACCTCACCGGCCGCGGATTCCGTCCTGCCGCAGAAATAGACCTGGCCGCCCTGGGGCCGAATGCCGGCCTGATCGGGGCTGCCGACCTGTCCCGGGCCAGTAGCCGTACGCACCGCTGACGGAAGCGTCAGACCCGGGCACCGTCGTCGTTCTCGTCCTTCTCCTGCGGCAGCTTCATGATCAAATACACCACGGCCCCGATGAAGGCGGCTACCATGCCGAGGATTGCCAGCAGCGGCGCGGAGCGCCAAAACATCGACGACAGGACCAGGGCAACCGGAGCGCCGACGGCGCCCAGCCAGGCGAGCATCGTCAGCGGGTCCGTCGCCGAAAGCTTGGGCGGCTCCTCCGGCACGAACTCACCGTCGTCGTCTTCGACGCTGTAGTCGCGCGGGTCCCCGGCGCCGGGGGGAACGTCAGGCTGCCCGGACCGGGCGGCTTTCTCCTGCCCGGTTGCATTCTCCCGGTCGGCGGCCTGCTGCCGCTCGGCGGCTGACAGTTCCTGGGGCGCCCGTGGCGCCAGGCCCAGCGGATCGAAGTCGGTGAAGCGTCTTGCGGCGCCTTCCGGACCGGAACCGGCCTCCGGCTGTTCTGCCCGTGCAGAGCCGGCGTCGTCGGCTGCGTCGTCGCTGGTAGCCGTGCTGTGCCGGGGACCGCCGTGATGGCGCGGGGACTGGGCGGCGGGGGATTCCGCGCCGCCGGGGACGGCGTCCGCATCCGGAGCCGGGCTGTCGCCCTGGAGCCTGGCCACCAGGTCGAGCCAGACGGCGTCATCCTGGTTGGCACTCGGATCGGATGGATTCGAATCGGGCCTATTCATCGGTTGCGCCCTTCTGGCTGGCTGTCGCGGAGTCGGCGGATCCGTGGTGGCCGTCCGTCACAACGGAGCGGATGAAATCCACCGAGCCGCTGAAGATCTGGTCGGCATCGTGGTCCAGCGTGGCCACGTGGTAGCTGTTGTCGAGCCGGGTGAGCTGCAGCGGGGCGTGGATGAGCCCGCGTCGAAGGGCCGTGATGCTGGTATCGGAAACAACGTGGTCCACCGTGGAGCGGAACACGCGGACCGGCGCTGTTATGCGCGGCAGCAGCCGTACCGTGTCCTTGAACATTTTATTCAGTTCGTGGGCGGCGGCCACAGGGGTGCGGGGATATGCGCCCTCGTCGACGCCCTGCTTCCGGATGTCGTTGGCTATTGCCGGCGTGCTCTTGAGGACCAGCTTGAGGACCCCGGCCAGCGGGGCACGGCGGTCATCAATGACAAGGCCGGGGTTGACCACGATGGCTCCGGCGACGGGCCTGGTCGCGGCGATGCGCAGTGCCAGGGCGCCGCCCATGGACAGGCCCGCTGCGAAGACAAGGTCGCATTCGGACTCGAGTTCAAGGTAAGCGGCGTCCATCGCGTCGTGCCACTGCGGCCAGCGGCTGCGGGACAGCTCCTGCCAGGTGGTGCCGTGGCCCGGCAACAGCGGCATCCTGACGGCAAAGCCGGCATCGGCAAACGACTGGGCCCACGAACGCAGGCTGTGCGGGCTGCCGGTGAACCCGTGGGACAGGGCGATGCCGATGGACGGCCCCTCGCCGGAGAAGGGGCTGCTGAACGGACTGTGATCGGGAACTGTGGTCATGACTTCTCCGACGGTATGTGGCTTTGGGAATGCAGCTGGAAAAACCGCGCCGAGGACTCGAAAATTTCCTCGGCGTCCGTGTCCAGCGTAGCCACGTGACCGCTGTTCCTGAGCAGCACCACGTCGAGGGCCGCCGAGCCGAGGCGCCTCCGGATCAGGCTCAGCGAAGACGGGGGTACCACTGCGTCATTGGCCGATTTGAAGACCAGTACCGGGGCAGTGATCCGCGGCAGGCCGCGGACGGCGGCAGCGAACAACCTCTTCAGCTGGTGAACCGCCGCCAGCGGCGTGAGGGAGTAGTCGCCGTCGTCCGTGGGGGGCGCCGTCGAATTTTCCTCCGCCAGGGGCACGGTGGTCCTTTGGACGTACTTCAGCAGGCCAATGACGCGGACGCGCCGGTCGTAAAAGCTCAGGCCCGGATTGACGACGGCGACGCCCGCCACGTCGTGGCGGGATGCGGTGAGCAGGGCGATGGCGCCGCCCATGGAGAGGCCTGCCACGTAGCATTCGTCGGTCCTGGCAGCTAGTTCCAGATACGACTGTTCGAAGGCGCCGTGCCACTCCCGCCATCCTGTCCTGGCCAGTTCCTGCCAGCTCGTGCCATGCCCGGGGAGCAGTGGAACGGTGACGGCGAAGCCGCGCCCGGCCAGGAATTCAGCCCAGGGCAGGATGCTGAGGGGACTGCCGGTGAAGCCGTGGGAAATCGCTATTCCGATCCGCGCATTGGCTCCGTGTCCCGCGTAGCTGAAAGCGGCGGGCCTTATGCGGTCGCTGCTTTCTGTCATGAATCCATCGTGTCACTGTTCCGGACAATTCTCACTAGAGTAGGGTTGCATTGCAGTGCCGCCGGGCCCTTTGGAACGCCCGGGCGGTAGCCTTCCGGAGAGGTAAGACACGTGTTCTATTGGGTCATGAAGCGGATCTTCCTGGGGCCGGTGGTCCGCACCCTCTTCCGGCCGTGGGTCAAAGGGCTGGACAACATCCCGTCCGAGGGGGCGGCCATTATCGCCTCCAACCACCTTTCATTTTCGGACTCTATCTTCATGCCGCTGATGGTGCCGCGGCCCGTCATTTTCCTGGCCAAATCCGAGTACTTCACGGGCAAGGGGCTCAAAGGCCGGCTGACCGCCCTGTTCTTCCGGCTGACCAACCAGCTCCCCATGGACCGTTCCGGGGGCGCGGCCTCGGCGGCCTCACTCGATGCGGGCATGGACGTGCTCACCCACGGCGGACTGCTGGGCATCTACCCCGAGGGGACGCGCAGCCCCGACTCGCGGCTGTACCGCGGAAAGGTGGGGGTGGCCAGGCTGGCCCTCCAGGCCGGTGTCCCCGTCATCCCCGTGGCGATGATCGGAACGGACAAGGTTCAGCCCATCGGCAAGCGGCTGCCGAACATCCGGCGGATCGGCATGATCTTCGGCAAGCCCCTGGATTTCAGCAGGTACGAGGGCATGGCCGATGACCGGTTGATCCAGCGGTCTGTCACGGACGAGGTCATGTACGAGCTCATGCGGCTCTCCGGGCAGGAATACGTGGACGAGTACGCCTCGGTGGTCAAGCTCAGGCTGGCGGGGAAGGCCGGGCCGGAGCCGGGCGAGGCCGGTTCCTCCCGGTCGGCGTCGTAAATGTCCGTGCCGCCGTGTGTCGGTAACGCCCTGTGTCTGTGACGCAGGGGCAGGGGTCTGTGACGCAGGGGCCCGGCGCATGACAGTCCGGGTGTCCCGAGCCGGTCCGGCCAACTACTCTTAGTAGTGTGACTGAGCTATCTGCAAAACCTGCCTCTTCCATGACCAGCACTTCACAGAGCGGTGCGGCCAACTATCCGGGACTCGACAACTGGCGGGACCTTCCCATCTCCCAGCAGCCGAGCTGGCAGGACTCCGAGGTCTTCAACGCATCCGTCAAGGAACTGTCGGCGCTCCCGCCGCTCGTTTTCGCCGGCGAGGTGGACATCCTCCGCGAGCGTCTCGCCGCCGCGGCCCAGGGCAAGGCCTTCCTGCTCCAGGGAGGTGACTGCGCAGAAACCTTTGAGGGTGCCACGGCCGACAAGATCAGCGCACGGGTGAAGACGATCCTGCAGATGGCAGTGGTCCTGACCTACGGCGCGGCGATGCCCGTCATCAAAATGGGGCGCATGGCCGGCCAGTTCGCCAAGCCACGCTCCTCCAACGATGAGACCCGTGACGGCGTGACGCTGCCGGCCTACCGGGGCGACATCGTGAACGGCTACGACTTCACCCCCGAGTCGCGGGGCCACGACGCCAGCCGCATGCTGCGCGCTTACCACACCTCTGCTTCCACGCTGAACCTCATCCGGGCATTCACCCAGGGCGGATTCGCGGACCTCCGTCTGGTGCACACCTGGAACAAGGGCTTCACCGAGAATCCTGCCCACGCCCGCTACGAATCCCTCGCGCGGGACATCGACCGCGCCATCAAGTTCATGGCATCCTGCGGCGCCGACTTCGAAGCCCTGAAGCGGGTTGAGTTCTTTGCCAGCCATGAGGCCCTCCTGCTCGACTACGAGCGTGCGCTGACCCGCATCGACTCCCGCACCGGCCTGCCCTACGGCACCTCAGGCCACTTCCTGTGGATCGGCGAGCGTACGCGCGAGCTGGACCACGCCCACGTGGACTACCTGTCCAGGGTCCGCAACCCGATCGGCGTCAAGCTGGGCCCGTCCACGTCCGGCGACGACGCCCTGCGCCTCATCGACAAACTGGATCCCGAGCGCGAACCCGGCAGGCTCACGTTCATCACCCGCATGGGTGCCGGTAACATCCGCGAGAAGCTCCCGTCCCTCGTGGAGAAGGTCACCGCCTCCGGCGCCCAGGTCCTGTGGGTCACGGACCCGATGCACGGCAACACCGTCACCTCACCCAACGGCTACAAGACCCGGAATTTCGACGACGTCATCGACGAGGTGCGCGGGTTCTTCGAAGTGCACCATGCCCTGGGGACGGTTCCGGGTGGCCTCCACGTCGAGATGACCGGGGATGACGTGGCCGAATGCCTCGGCGGCGCCGACCCCATCGACCAGGAAGCGTTCCTCGACCGCTACGAGTCGGTCTGCGATCCCCGGTTGAACCACATGCAGTCGCTGGAGATGGCGTTCCTCGTGGCGGGCGCGCTCACCCGCCGCTAACCGGCCCCGGGCAGATCCAGCAACACAACGAAGACCGGCGCCGGGAGCACAGACTCCCCGGCGCCGGTCTTTTGCTCGTCGTCGCGGCTACACCACGGTGAGGGTGATGACGGAGCCCTCGGGTACCTCTGTGTCCACGGGATCCTGGTCCCGCACCGTGCCGAAGAAGCCGCCGAGGACTTCGTTGACGCGGACTTCGAAACCGCGCTTCTCCAAGGCTTCGCGGGCCTCCCGGACCTGCTTGCCGATGTAGTTGGGCACCTTCACGAGCTTGGGCCCCTCGGAAATCGTCAGGGTGACCGTTTGGCCCCTTGTCAGCGTTCCCGAAGCGGGTTCCTGGCTGACCACGGCCCCCTTCGGAACGTTCCTGTCGTGCACCGTTTCGTCGGCCACCACAGCTTTGAGTCCGGCAGCTTCAATTGAGCGGACGGCCTCCTCCTGGTCCTGTCCGCGCACGTCCGGCACCGGAATGGGCTGCGGGCCCTTCGAAACTGTGAGGCTCACCGGCGTGCCGTGCCGCACGGGCGTTCCCGCCGCCGGGGCCTGGCCCAGGACCGTTCCTGCCGGAATCTCCTCGTCGAATTTCCCGGTGACTCTGCCCAGGGCCATCTCGGCGCCGTTAAGTGCTTCCTTGGAGGCGTCAAGCGTCTTGCCCGTCAGTTGCGGCAGGGGAAACAGCTGCGGACCCTTGGACACGAACAGCGAGACAGGCTGGAATTTGCGGATTTCGGTTCCGGCACCGGGTTCGGATCCCACTACCAGACCGGCCTTGACGTCGTCATCGAAGACGTCCTGGGTGCTGGACTGGAAGCCTGCGTCCCGGAGCAGTCGCTGGGCCTCCGCCACTGTCCTGTTTGCCACGACCGGCACGGTTCCGGGGGAGCCTGGTCCCATGCCGAAGAACCATCCCGCGCCGGTGGCAAGGAGGGCGAGGAGCACCAGGACAACAATCCAAAGCGCGCCCCGGCGCCGGGAATTCCCCTCCCGGAGCGTCCGGACGGGAGTGGCAGCGGCGCGCGACCGTTCCTTTTGTGCGTGGCGGTCCAGTTTCCGCTGTTCCCGCTTGCTCAGGGGGAGCGGGGCCGCCTCCGCGTCGTCGTCGTCGAATCCGTAGGACGGGAGGACCGGGCCTGGCCTTGAAGAGGCGGGGGTTGGAGAGACAGGGGTGGCAAACACGGTGGTCGGGTTGCTGGTCCGCGAAATGACTTCTGTGGGGCGGCCCCGGGGGACTTCATCGCCGTGAATGGGTGCCAGCAGTTCTGTGTGGTTTCCCGGGCTTGTTTGGGTTGCCTGGTTTTCCTGTGCTCCCGGCCCGCCCTGGCCAGGCGGGCTTCCAGGCATTCGGGACGGCATGCGGGCGGGTGCGGGCGGAGCGCCCGTGCCGCGCGGGCCGGCGTCGGGGACTGTGCCCGCCGCGGCGGCCGCCTGAATGGCCGCAGGGGGTTGCAGATCAAGTTCGGAGTCGGTGAGATTGGTCCGGATATGGCGGAGTTCCGCCAGCAGGGCATTGCCGTCCACCGGCCGCTGCTCGGGGTCGCTGGCGGTACACCACTGCACGAGTTCATCCACCTCTTCCGCGAGCCCGGGAACCAGTCCAGAGGGAGCGCCCACAGTGGAATTCACGTGCTGGTAGGCCACCTGGATGGGGACGTCGCCCTCGAACGGCTGGCGTCCGGTGAGCATCTCGAACAGCATGATGCCCGTGGCGTAGATGTCGCTTCGTGCGTCGGCCGCTTTGCCAAGGACCAGTTCCGGCGAGAGGTATGCGACGGTGCCAATCAGGGCGCCTGTGCTGGTGGTCGTTGTCACGGCGCGCGCGAGGCCGAAGTCACCGATCTTGATCCGGCCGTCGTCGGCGATCAGGACGTTCTCCGGCTTGACGTCGCGGTGGATCATGCCTGCGGCATGGGCAGCCCCCAGGCCTTCCACCACCGGATCGATGAGTGCCAGGGCCAGCCGGGGGGACAGGGCACCCTTGCTGTTGATGACATCGCGGAGGGTGTGTCCCTTGATGTACTCCATCACGAGGTAGGCCGTGTCTCCGTCGTGCCCCTGATCGAGGACGCCAACCACATGTGGGTGTGAGAGCTTTGCCGCTGCACGTGCTTCGCGGGCCAGGCGGTCGAGGAAATTGCCGTCGTTGACCAGGTGGGGATGCAGGACTTTCAGTGCGACATCACGGTCCAGCCTCTGGTCCGTGGCCACATAGACGGTGGACATCCCGCCCCGCGCCAACCGGGACTTCACCTGGTAGCGGTTGTCCACCAGCGATCCAACGAAACTGCCTAAAGCGTTTTCCTGCACTCTTCGATACTAAGTGCTGCACGGAAACGGGTCCGAATCAACATGCGATCCGGACCCGTATCGTTATGCTCCCGGCGGCCGGGTATTTCGGCCTTGAGGCCAATTCAGGGCATCAGCTGAAGGTCCTGCGGTGTGCCTTGATGGCTGCCACGTAGTGCTTCGTGTCGGTGTACATCCCGTGCTTGCTGACGGAGTACTGACCCTGGTAGTAGCCGGCGATGGCGTAATCCAGGTTCTTGCTGGTCCGGATCAGCTGGCGGATGATCGCCACTCCGGCGGTGGCGTTGTCGTACGGGTCAAGCAGGTTCAGCTTCCGGCCCACGAGATCGGATGCCCAGTCACCAGAGGAGGGGATGACCTGCATGGTGCCGATGGCGTTGGCCGGTGACACTGCCCGCTGGTTGAACCCGGATTCCTGGTAGGCGAAGGCCTGTGCCAGTGCCGGATCCACGCCCATCCTCCGCGCCGTGTCGGCCACGATGGACTGCATCTGGGCCAGGGACGGAACCGGCGAGGCGTTGAGCAGGGCCTTGTTTTTGTTGGCCGAGCTGACCACAGCTGCCGGGTAGGTGTACCCGAGGAAGGAGCTGGGCACGAGCGGCGTGACGCTGGAAGCCGGCTGGACGGTGCCGGTCTTCCCGGGAATGGCGAGCTTCTGGCCGGGGTAGATGACGCTGGTGACCTTTAGCCGGTTCGCTGACAGGATGGCCGCGAGCTTGACGCCATGCCTGGATGCGATGCCGGACAGTGTGTCCCCGGACTTGATGACATAGGAGGCTGAGCGGGTGGTGGCCGGTGCTGCCGTCTTGGCCGGGGCCGCCGCGACAGCGGTGCCGGCACCGAGCCGGATCTTCTGGCCGGGGTAGATGATCGATGACACCTTGAGCCCGTTCCAGCTGAGCACCTGGGAGAGCCTGACGCCGTGCCGCCCGGCGATGCCGCCCAACGTGTCGCCGGACTTGACGGTGTACGTCCTGGCAGCGGTGGCGGCGGGCGCGGCAGCAGCCTTGGCCGCGGGAGCCGCGACAGCCTTCAGCTTGATCCGCTGCCCCGGGTAGATCACGGAATTCGACTTCAGGTTGTTGAGCTTCAGCACGGAAGGGGTGCTCAGCCCGTACCGGCCGGCGATGCCGCTGACCGTGTCCCCGCGGACCACCGTGTGGGCCGTGGGCGTGACACGGGTGGGCTGAAGGCCTGAAGGAAGCGCAGCCGGCACGGAGGCTGCAGGGATGATGCCCGCTTTGACTGCGGCCGCCTGGGCCTCAATGGCGGCGGCAAGCGTCGCGGGCACCGTCTGGGGCCGGACGTCGGCCGCTGCGGGCTGGGCGACCGCAAGGGAGGAAAGCATGACGGCTGGGAGCGTGGCCGTCGTGGCCGCGATCAGTGGCAGGCCCGGCCGGGGTGACTGCTTAGTGGAGCGGGTCGTCGTCATGGGAAAGATCCTCTTCTCAGCGGCGAATGCTGTCGGTCATGCCAGTTGCTCGTGATAGCTATGTTACTGATGTTAATCGTGTTACGAATGTTATCTATGTGAATCTCTCACGATTTTTCGGATAGCACAAGAATCAGATTTCAGCCGGAAGGTCCACCGGGATGGGAGTGTCGCGCGCCAAAATGGAGCGCGCGCACACAGTCGCCGATTCAACTAGGCTTGCGGGCGTCCGCCATGGCAACCTTGACCCGTGAGTACTGTAGAAACCCTTGTAGGCGACTGGTTGCCCCTGCCCGACGTTGCCCAGTTGCTGGATGTGTCCATTACCAAAGTCCACGGGCTCCTTGACGAGCGCGCGCTGGCCGCCCTGCGGATCGGGGAACGCCGGATCCGTTCGGTGCCCGCGGCATTCCTCCAGGACGGCCACGCCGTGGACAGCCTCAAGGGCACCATCGTTGTGCTGGCAGACGCGGGCTTCTCGGACGAGGAGCTTATCCGCTGGCTCTTTACCCCTGACGAGTCACTGCGCGGGCGGCCCATCGATGCCCTCCGCGAGGGGCGCAAGACGGAAATCCGCCGCCGGGCGCAGTCCCTGGCCTGGTAATAAACCCAGCCTGGTAATAAACCCAGTGTGATCAAACGGGCCGGGCCAGCCGATCAGGCGGCCCGGCTCACTGTCGCTTCAGCCAACCGCCGCAGCGCGGTCTTGGGGAGGTCTTCCAGCGGCAGAAGCTCGAGGGCTGCGTACGCCGCGGCGCCGAACTCCTCGATCAGCACCTCCGTGGCCTGCAGGGCTCCGCAGTCCGCAATGATCCGGCGGATCTCGGCCACGTCGTCCTCGCCCAGCTCGGGGCTGCCGAGCTTTGAGTCGATGAACGCGGACTCCTCGGGGGAGGCCAGGTCCAGGGCGAAGGCCACGAGCACTGTCCGCTTGCCCTCCCGAAGGTCGTCTCCCGCGGGCTTTCCGGTGGTCACCGGGTCCCCGAAGACGCCCAGGACGTCGTCGCGAAGCTGGAAGGCCTCGCCCAAGGGGAGCGCGAACGCGGAGTAGCCCCGGAGCAGTTCGTCAGAGGCCCCGCCGAGCGCCCCGCCCAGGGCAAGCGGATGTTCGGTCGAGTACTTGGCCGATTTGAAACGGATGATTGACTGGGCGCGGCTGACGGCCCCGGCGCGGTCCCGGACTGGCCCGGCCACCTCTTCGAGGATGTCCAGATACTGGCCGGCCATGACCTCCGAACGCATCAGGTTGAAGATCAGCCTTGCCCTGCTTCCTGAGGCCGCCGTTTCGCCGATGTCCGTGAAGGCTTCCTCGCTGAAGGACAAGCACAGGTCGCCGGCCAGGATGGCGGCGGCGTGGCCGAAGCGTTCGCTGTCGAGGGCCCAGCCCTGGGACTCGTGGAGCTGGCTGAAGCGGCGGTGCACGCTGGGTCCGCCCCGGCGGGTGTCCGACCGGTCGATGATGTCGTCGTGGATCAGGGCGGCGGCCTGGAACAGCTCAAGGGCCGCGCCTGCTGTGATGATGTCCTCGGCGGAAGCAGGACCGCCCGCTCCGCGCCATCCCCAGTAGCACATGAGGGCGCGGAGCCGCTTTCCGCCGGTGACCAGGTTGGAGATGGATCCCATGATGGGATCGATGTCCGGCGAGATTGCCAGCATGATCGACTGCCGGGTGGTCAGGAAGTCTGTAAGCTTTCCCGCTACGGCGGCCACGAAGTCCGCCTGCTCCACGCGAAGCTGCTCGGCCACCATCACTTGACGGACTCGGGAGTCACGTTGGCGCCGATGGTGAAGGTTGAAACCCCGCCCGTTGCCGGGACGGCGATATTTACGGTCTCGCTTCCCGCCCGGACAAAGTCCTTCGACACCACGCTTCCCACAGCGTTGCCGGGAACAGCCGTAAAGCCCTGCCCCTCCAGGGCTCTGGTGTAGTAGGCGACGACGGCGGCCGGCTTGGCGGAGATGGAGCCAACCAGTGCGACGGTGGCCGGGGAGGCTGACTTGTCGAAGCTGCTGGCCACCACCTTGGCCCCGGGCATCACGGGCACCAGCTTTGACGGGAAGCCGGCGACGAGCGCTCCCACGGTGGCCGACGTGCCGGGGGACGCAGACGGGCTGGCGGTTGCCGTCGGGGACGCCGTGGCGGCTGCTGCGTTCGTTGCCGCGGCCGCGGCCGAGGCCGATGCCGTCGCCGCGGGCGTTGCGGAACCGGGCGCCTGTGCCGTGCACGCTGACGCCGCCGCCACTACGGCCGCTCCAGCGGCGAGCAGCCCAAGACGGGCAGGCATGAGCGTTCCAATGACCTTCACAGGTGCGGTCCTCCTGGGTGTTGATGCCGGATTCAGCCTCCAGTTTAGTCAGGTGCAGGGCATAGGATTGCAGATGTGGGGCCGGACGACGACAGGGAGCAGGCGGCAGCGCGGCTGCGGGACTTTCGGCGGGCAAGCATCATGCACGTCGATATGGACGCTTTTTTTGTCTCGGTTGAACTGCGCGCCCGCCCTGATCTGCGTGGCCGGCCGGTGATAGTGGGCTTTCCGGCGGAGCGTTCCGTTGTGCTGTCAGCTTCGTACGAGGCACGCAGGTTCGGCGTGAAATCGGCGATGCCCATGGCCGTGGCCCACAGGCTGTGTCCGCAGGCCGTTGTCATCGAGCCCAGGCACAAGCTGTACTACGAAGTCTCCGGCCAGCTGATGGGCATCTTCGAGTCCATTACCGACCTCGTTGAGCCGCTCAGTGTGGACGAGGCATTCCTTGACGTCGGAGGGGCAATCCGCAGGCTTGGTCCGCCGAGTGACATAGGGCAGTTGATCCGGAGAAGGGTTGCCAGCGAACTGGGCATCACGGCGTCCGTGGGGATCGCCGCCAGCAAGTTTGTGGCCAAGATCGCTTCCACCCGGTGCAAACCGGATGGGCTGCTGCTCATCCGTCCGGAGCAGACCGTCCCGTATCTTCACAGCCTTCCGGTCAACGCCCTGTGGGGTGTTGGAGGCAAGACGGCAGAAGTGTTGGCCCGCATGGGAATCCGTACCGTGGCCGATGTCGCCGCGACGCCGGTCTCCTCACTTAAGAAGGTGCTGGGTGCAACCGGCGAACACGTTCACCGGCTCTCGTGGGGTATCGACAGCCGGACCGTCACCCCGGTGCGGGTGGAGAAGAGCATCGGAGCGGAGGAAACGTTCGCCTCGGACACGGCCGACGATGCCCTGCTGCACCGGGAGTTGCTGCGACTGTCCCACCGCACTGCCGAGCGGCTGCGCGCTTCCGGGCTGGTGGCCCGGACTGTGGCGCTCAAGCTGCGGTACGCCGATTTCTCGACGGTGACCCGAAGCCGCACGGTCCACACGCCACTGGACAGCGCGCAGCTCATCTATGCCGTGGCCATCCAGCTGCTGGAGTCGCTGGGCAGCCGGCCCCTGATGGTCCGGCTAGTGGGTGTCCGTGCGGAGCAACTGGAAGCGGCCGCCCAGACCTCCCTTCAGCTCAGCCTGGACAGGCGCGACGACAACTGGCGGGCCGCTGAACAGGCGCTGGACAAGGTGGCGGAGAAGTTCGGCAGCAAGTCCGTGCTTCCGGCCCGGCTGCTTGAGCCGGGAAGCAGCAACTCCTAACGTGATTCCTGCGACACGCGGGCGCGGGAAACCGTGTTCATGGCCGCGGGTCAGTGTCAGGTCAAGGGCCCGGGAAGTCATGCCGCCCGTGAACAGCGTCTTTCAGAACAGCGCCCAACAAACTATCCTTATAGATACAAAGATTTCGAACGTCTGGACATGTGTGGATCACCTGACCCGCCGCGTCAGTATGCTTGAATTCCTGGATCTGCCAAGGCTGGCGGGACCGGGAACCTGGATGGCATGCCGGTCGTTGACGAGGCAGGAACAACCGGTTCCGGCCTGTCTGGACGTTGGCCTACTTAAGGAGGTCGTGATGCCGCTCTCGGAGCACGAACAGAAGCTGCTCGAGCAACTCGAGAGGCAACTGCATGAGGACGATCCCAAGTTTGCCAATTCCATGGGCTCGGATCCCGGCCGCAGCTGGTCCACCCGGCACATTGTGATTGGCGTACTGGCCACGCTGGCCGGGGTGCTGCTCCTCCTGGTGGGTGTCTCCCTCCAGAACATATTCGTAGGGGTCCTCGGGTTCGTCGTCATGGGTGCCGGAGTTTACTTTGCCACGATGCGCAGCGTTGCGGCCGGCAAAGCGAAGGCCGGCGGGCATGGCCGGAAGTCGAAGAGCAAGAGCTCCTTCATGAACAGCCTCGAGGAACGATGGGATGAAAGGCGCCGCGGGGAATCCTGAGCCCGCGCTCCACTTCCCGCCACCTCCACATCGCACCACCCTCCACATTGCACCACCGGGTCCATCCCCGGTTGGGCGCCAATAATTCAGAATGACCCGCTGCGGCGGGTCATTCCGCTTTAACCGGGGGAACTGTGCCTTTAGCCCGGGGAACTGTGCCCGGGAGCGGGTGTTCCAAAGCTGGAGACCGCCGCGGCCGCGGTAAGCGGAGCGGCCCAATTTCCCTCCACTTTCCACCCCCAGGCAAAATCCCCGCCATTCCGCGGAAATATGTTTGCTCCTGCAGCAGGGAACTGCCCGCGCCGCGTTGACTGTGGGGAGAAGTGGAGTAAAGTGGAGCGCGTAAGAGGGTAGTGGCAGCGCGGGGGTTGTTCGGCTTCTGACGGCAGACGGGCGGTGGGACGTGTTCCTTGGGACACACTCGCCGCGTCTTGACGAAAAGGGCAGGATCATTCTCCCCGCCAAGTTCCGTGAGGAGCTTGCCGGCGGACTTGTTCTCACGCGAGGCCAGGAGCGCTGCATCTACGTCTTCAGCGAGCAGGAATTCGCGAGGGTGCACGAGCAGATCCGGGAGGCTCCGATCTCCAACAAGTCGGCTCGTGACTACATCCGGGTTTTTCTCTCTGGAGCCTCGGACGAGGTACCTGACAAGCAGGGGCGCGTGACCATACCTCCCGCGCTCCGGGAGTACGCAGGGCTCGGCAGGGAGCTGGCCGTTATTGGGGCCGGCACCCGTGCGGAGATCTGGGATGCCCAAGCCTGGAATGAGTACCTGGCGGAGAAGGAAACCTCCTTCTCCGAAACTGACAACCCGATCGCCGGCATCCTTTAGGCCGGCCCGAACCCGTATCCGTTTCTTGGACGAGATCTCCAGCCGCCCATCCCTGCCGACTACCTGGCTCACTTCCCCGGAGCCAGGCAGCCCACGGGATAGGCGCGGATGGGGATCTGGCCCAAGAAGCCACCCCCAAGGAATCATTCCAGGCGCTCAAGGAAGGACGAAGGCATGACAGAACCCGACCAGCCGAAGCCTACGTCCGAACGCCATGTACCGGTCCTGAAGGACCGGTGCATCAATCTTTTGGCGCCCGGATTCGAGGCCGCACGCCTGCGCGGTGAGGCACCGGTGGCCATAGATGCCACGCTCGGCATGGGCGGGCACTCCGAAGCCATGCTCCAGCGCTTTCCTGACCTGCACCTCGTGGGCATCGACCGCGACGAAGAAGCCCTCGCGCTGGCCGGCGAACGGCTCCAGCCCTTCACGGCCCGCACTGACCTGGTCCATGCCGTGTACGACGAAATCGCCGAGGTGCTGGAGGACCTGGGCATTCCTGCGGTCCACGGAATCCTGATGGACCTCGGGGTCTCGTCCCTGCAGCTTGACGAGCGCGAACGTGGTTTCGCCTATTCCTTTGACGCACCCCTGGACATGCGGATGGACACCAGCCGCGGCCAGACGGCGGCGGACGTCGTCAACAACTACAGCGAAGAGGAACTGGTCAGGATCATCCGCAAGTGGGGTGAGGAAAAGTTCGCGGGGCGCATCGCCAACAGGATCGTTGCCGCCCGGGCAGCAAAGCCGTTCACCACCACGGGGGAACTCGTCGAGCAGATCAGGGCCGTCGTCCCGGCTGCCGCCGCCAAGTCCGGCGGACATCCGGCCAAGCGCACCTTCCAGGCCCTGCGCATCGAGGTCAACGAGGAACTCGAAGTCCTCGAACGTGCCGTTCCGGCGGCGGTGGATGCCATCGCGCTCGGCGGTCGGATCGTCGTGATGTCCTACCACTCGCTGGAAGACAAGATCGTCAAGGGCGTTTTCCAAGCCCGCTCCAAATCATCAGCTCCGCTCGGTTTCCCCGTGGAGCTTGAAGAACACAAGGCCGAACTCAAAACCCTGACCAAAGGCACCGAGGTGCCGACCGCCGTCGAGATCGCAGAGAATTCGCGCGCAGCATCAGCCCGGCTGCGCGCAGTGGAACGCATCAGAGCCAGGAGAGCAACATGAGCACCGCAGCTGCCAGGAACCTCGCCCTTCCGTCCGGCCCGAGCGTCCATGACATAGAGGCCGGGCTTCCGGGTTCGGCCCGCAGGGCGCGCACCCCGCTGTCCCTGGTCCGGTCCGCACCGCGGAAGCGCCGCGCGCCCTTCGTTGTCCTCTGCTTCGGCCTGCTGGCGGCCGCGCTGGTTGCTGTGCTGGTGCTCAACATCTCTGTTTCCACAGCGCAGTACCAGTTGGTCAAGCTCCGGGCCGAGCAGACATCGCTCACCAAGCAGAACCAGGATCTGACACAGCAGGTGCAAAATTTTGAGGCTCCCCAGAATCTGGCTGCCAAGGCCGCACAATTGGGAATGGTTGCTTCCACCGGCAAGGGACAGGTTGATCTTTCCACGCTGACCGTGAGCGGAGATGCCAAGCCGGCGGTCAAGGGAGACTCGGCAGGAGCGGTGATCGCTGCCCCTGCCGTCCCGGGTCAGCTGAACGTGGTCCCGCCCGCCAGTTCGGGCGAGCCGCTGGAAAGCAGGGCGCCCGCTGCCGGTGAATCAGCAGCTGCCCAGCCGGAGGCCCCGGCGGCTGCGAAGCCCGCCGAGCCGGCGGCTGCGGCCAAGCCCGCGGCCCTTAACGGGGGGACCATCCCGGCGCCGGAGCAAAGGACGCCGGGGCAGTAGGGCAGGAACAGGCGGCTGGTAGCCCGCATGGCAAGCAGTAGGGGATGAGCGTGGCGCAAGGCAAGAGCAAGGCAAGCAAGAAGAAGGCTGCTAACGCCACGAAGAGGCTCCGCCTCGGACTCAGTATCATGCTTGCACTGCTGTTGGTTGTCGGCGGAAAGCTCTTCCTCGTGCAGGGACTGGACGTCGGCGGCATGGCTGAAGCTGCCCTGGACAACCGGCTGCGCCCCACCGTGCTGCCGGCCGAGCGAGGCAGCATCCTGGACGCCGGCGGAGCAGTGCTGGCGAACAGCGTGATCCGCTACAACATCACTGTTGACCAGTCTGTAAACACCAAGACCGAATCCTTCAAGCGCCTTGAAAAGGTAAACGGCAAGGACGAACTCGTCACCGTTTCCCGGGACCAGGGGATCGCCGAGCTTGCTGCCGCCCTTGGCATGGACACCGAGGACGTGCGGAAATCCGTCACCGGAACCAGGACCTACTACATCGTGGCCAAGGACCTCCGTCCCGACGTCGAAAACCGGGTCTCGGAACTGCAGATCCCGGGTATCTTCTCCGAGGGAACCAGTAAGCGCGTCTACCCGAACGGATCGGTGGCCGGCGGCATTGTGGGCTTCCTCGAGAACGGAACCACCGGCCAGGCCGGCCTCGAGCAGACGCAGGACGAAATACTGCGCGGCACTGCGGGCAAGCGCGTGTTCGAAATCGGCGCCGACGGCCTCCGTATTCCCGTGGGCATCGACGAACTGACGCCCGCGCAGGACGGCAAGGACGTCAAACTCACCCTGAACTCAGACCTCCAGTACTTCGCCCAGCAGGCCATCCAGACCCAGGCGGACAAGCTCAGCGCCGAGTGGGGGGTCATCATCGTCTCGGACGTGAAGACCGGAAACCTCATCGCCATGGCTGACACCAATACGCCCGATCCCAACGACCCCGGCAAGGTGGCCGCCAAGGACCGCGGCGTCCGCTCCGTCACCGCCGCCTACGAGCCCGGGTCAGTGGAAAAGATGATCACCGCCGCCGCCGTCATCGAAGAAGGCAAGGCCAAACCGCTGGACACCTTCGTTATCCCGCCGTCCCTGGTGGTGGACGGCCAGCAATTCGACGACTCCTTTTCCCATGGCACCGAGAAGCGGACCCTGGCGGGCATCCTGGGCTGGTCCATGAACACGGGCACCGTGATGGCCGGCCAGCGCCTCAGCAAAGACCAGCGCCACGACTGGCTGCAGAAGTTCGGAATCGGTGAGGCACCGGAAATCGGCCTGCCGGCCGAGGCGAAGGGCATCCTGACCCCGGCCGACCAGTGGGACGGCCGCCAGCAGTACACGGTGCTGTTCGGGCAGGGTGTCTCGCAGTCGACACTCCAGACGGTCCGCGCCTACCAGTCCATCGCCAATGACGGTGTGATGCTGCAGCCGCGGCTCATCGACAGTTACATCAGCCCGGACGGAACCGAGGAAAAGGTGGCGGCCAAGCCGTCCCGCAGGGTGGTCTCGGAGCAGACGGCGCAGCAGGTGAGGGACATCCTCGAAAGTGCCGTCACCGAGGGCCAGATCAAGGAGGCCGCGATCGACGGCTACCGGGTGGGGGCCAAGACCGGTACCTCGCAGTCGCCCTGCGACGACGGGACCGCAGGCTTCTGCGGATACACCGCCTCGATGGTGGGGATGGCGCCGATGGACGATCCGCGGTTTATTGTGGAGGTGGTCCTGCAGCGTCCCAAGGGGTCCATTTACGGGATCACCAACGGGCCCGTGTTCCGGTCGGTCATGAGCCAGGCACTGCGGACGTACAACGTTCCGCCGTCCAAGGGCACGCCCGTCAGGCTGCCGCAGTTCGCCAAGTAACACCCGCCAAGAAAGACCGCGGTACACCTGAACACAACAGTTCTGCCGTGTCCGCTGGTCCGCTAGCACCAACGGAGATTCAGTTGTCACAGCACCATGACCCCGGCACTGCCGACGCCCCGGAGGGGCAGGCATCCAAGAGCGGCTTCCGGCCCACCGCCGTCGCCGCCGTCGAACTGGGTGTCATCGGCCAGTCAGTGGGAGTTCCGGTGCCGCGGGCCTCCGCGTCCGTTCAGGTCACCGGCATCTCGCTCGACTCCCGGTCCGTGGAACGCGGCGACCTGTATGTTGCCCTGCCGGGGGCGGAGCGGCACGGTGCCGACTTCGCCGCGACGGCCATCGGGTCCGGCGCAGCTGCGGTACTGACGGACGACGCCGGCGCGCGGCTTCTTGCCGTCGGCTCGGACCTCGCCGTGCCCGTGCTTGTGGTGGCGGAGCCCCGCAGCGTGGTGGGCCGCCTGTCCAGGCTGATCTACCGAAGCCAGGACGCCGACTTCCCGGGCCCCTCGATGTTCGGCGTGACCGGCACCAACGGAAAAACCACCACCACGTACTTCATCAACGCCCTGCTGCAGGCGATGGGCAAGAAGACCGGACTCATCGGCACCATCGAGATCCTGGCCGGCGGGGACCCGATTCCCAGCCTCCTGACCACCCCGGAATCCACCGATGTCCATGCCCTGCTTGCCCTCATGCGGGAACGCGGCCTTGACGCCGCATCCATGGAGGTCTCCTCGCACGCGGTGTCCTTCCGCCGCGTGGACGGCGTGGTCTTCGACGTCGTCGGGTTCACCAACCTCACCCAGGACCACCTGGACCTGCACGGCACCATGGAGGAGTACTACCGGACGAAAGCGCAGCTGTTCACCCCCGCACGCGCCCGTGCCGCCGTCGTGACGGTCGACGACGAATGGGGACGCCGGCTCGCCGCCCAGACTGAGCTTCCGGTCACCACGCTCGCCACCCTCCAGCCGGGCAGCGGGCCAGCCGCCGACTGGACCGTCACCGCCCCGAAGCCCCGCAGCCTCGGTACGGAATTCACCCTCCGCGGCCGGAACGGCACGGAACTCCGCGTACACACGGGCCTGCCCGGGGCGTTCAATGTCTCCAACGCGGCCCTGGCCCTGACCATGGTCCTCGCCGGCGGTGCTGACCCGGCCGAAGTGCAGGCAGCGCTGGATGCCCGGGACCCGTTCACTGTTGCAGTGCCCGGCCGCATGCAGCTGGTCGCCACCCGGCCGGCCGCCGTCGTCGACTTCGCCCACAACACGGATGCACTGGCACGCGCCCTGGAGGCCGTCCGGTCCCCGGAGCCCGCGTCCAAGGTGATCGTGGTTTTCGGCGCCACCGGCCAGCGCGACCAGGGCAAGCGCCCTTCCATGGGCGCCACCGCGGCCCGGCTCGCCGACGTCGTGATCGTCAGCGATGACGACCCCCACGATGAGGACGCCGCTGCCATCCGCGCCGAGGTGCTGGTGGGTGCGACGGACGCCAAGGAAGCCGAGCAGCTCGACTGCAAGATCATGGAAGTTTTCCCCCGCGATGCTGCCATCCGTGAAGCCGTCAACCTGGCCTCTCCGGAGGACACCATCCTGGTTGCGGGTCGCGGACACGAAGTGTGGCAGGAGGTCAAGGGAGTGAACCTTGCCCTCGACGACAGGGTGGAACTACGGAACGCCTTGACGGCACGAGGATTCACCGTTCTCCAAGACGACGGGATAGAGTCCTAGACCGACATGATTGAACTAACTGCGGCGGAAATCGCCGAAATTACCAACGGCCGGCTGCTTGCCGACCCCGACGTCACCCCGGTATCCGTGGTGACCGACTCGCGGGAGGCCGGTTCCGGCTCCCTTTATGTCGCCAAACCAGGCGAAAGCGCAGACGGGCACAGCTTCGTGGGCGCGGCCTTTGACCGCGGCGCGGTTTTGGCCCTCACCGAACGTGAAATCAAGGACGACGCCGGCCGGAACTATCCGTCCGTCGTCGTCGAGGATGCGGTGCTGGCCATGGGCGCCCTCGCGGCAGAAGCGGTCCGGCGGATCAGGCAGCATCGCGAGTCGGCGGGCGAACAGCTGACCGTCATCGGCATCACGGGTTCGGCGGGGAAGACCACCACCAAGGACCTGTTGGCGGGAATCCTGTCGGCCGAGGCGCCTACCGTTGCACCCCAGGGTTCCTACAACGGCGAGGTCGGCGTGCCCCTCACCGTGTTCCAGGCGGGCTTCGACACCCGGTTCCTGGTCATCGAGATGGGCGCCACCGGCATCGGACACATCCGCTACCTGGCCAACATGGTCCGGCCAGAGATTGGTGTGGTGCTCGGCGTGGGAACAGCCCACGCCGGGGAGTTCGGCGGCGTGGAAAACATCGCGGCCGCAAAGGGCGAACTCGCCGAGGCCGTACCCGCCGCAGGCACCGCCGTGCTGAACCTTGACGATCCCCGTGTTGCCGCCATGGCCGCCCGGACCCGCGGCACAGTTCTGGGCTTCTCCTCCCGGGATGCCGATCCGGACGCTCCCGCCGTCCGTGCCGCCAACCTGGACACCACCGCCTCAGGCAACCCGGAGTTCGACCTCGAAGTGCCGGGGGAGCCCACGGTGCGGGTCAGCAGCAAACTGATCGGTGAACACCACGTGGCGAACCTCCTCGCCGCCGCGGCGGCCGCGCACGCGGCCGGCGTACCGGCTGACAGGATCAGCGCATCGTTGAGCTCCCAGTCCGCGGCAAGCCGCTGGCGCATGGAGCGCACCGAACGGCCCGACGGCGTCACGGTGATCAACGACGCGTACAACGCCAACCCGGAATCCATGCGGGCGGCCCTGCGCACGCTGGCCGACCTCGGCCGCGGACGCCGCACCTGGGCCGTGCTCGGGGCCATGCTGGAACTGGGCGACGATTCCATCCGCGAGCATACCGCCGTCGGCACGCAGGTGGTGCGGCTGAACATCTCCCGCCTCCTGGTGGTGGGCCGGGAAGCGCGTTCACTGTACGTTTCCGCCGTGCAGGAAGGTTCCTGGGGCGATGAATGCATCTTCGCCGAGACTGTTGATGAGGCCTACGAACTGCTCCAGGAGCAGCTCGAACCCGGTGACCTGGTGCTCTTCAAGTCCTCGAACAGCGTGGGCCTGCGCCATTTGGGCGATCGGATAGCATTACCCCCACACGCCACCCCCACAAATGCCAATGAAGGGAGCGAGCTGCTGTGATTGCACTACTGATCGGAGCTGGCCTGGCCCTGCTGCTGGCTCTGGTGGGTACGCCGCTGTTCATCCGCCTGCTGGTCCGTAAGAGCTATGGCCAGTTCATCCGCGATGACGGACCCACCTCGCACCACACCAAACGCGGCACCCCCACGATGGGCGGCACCGTGGTGGTGGGCGCAGTCCTGCTGAGCTACGGCCTGACGCACCTCATCATGTGGCTCATGAACCCCCGGTCGGCCGGGCCGTCGGCCTCGGCGCTGCTCCTGCTGTTCCTGATGGTGGGGATGGGCCTGGTGGGCTTCCTGGACGACTTCATCAAGATTTCACGGCAGCGCAGCCTGGGCCTGAACGCCAAGGCGAAACTGATTCTCCAGGCAGCGGTGGGCATCATCTTCGCCGTCATGGCCCTGTATTTCCCGGATGGGGACGGCCTTACCCCGGCGTCTACCAAGATCTCGCTGGTCCGTGACATCCCGTGGCTGGACCTGGCATTCGGCGGCACCGTGCTTGGTGCAATCCTCTTTGTGCTGTGGTCAAACCTGATCGTCACCGCCGCCACCAACGGCGTCAACCTTACCGACGGACTGGACGGACTGGCCGCGGGCGCCGCGGTCATGGTCTTCGGCGCCTACACGCTGATGGGCATCTGGCAGAGCAACCAGGCGTGCGGCTCGCCGCGTCAAACGGGTGGCGGCTGTTATTCCGTCCGGGATCCGCTGGACCTGGCGCTTCTTGCCGCCATCATGAGCGCCGCGCTGGTGGGCTTCCTGTGGTGGAACACCTCACCGGCCAAAATCTTCATGGGCGATACCGGCTCCCTCGCGATTGGCGGCGCCATCGCAGGGTTCGCCATCCTCTCCCGCACCGAACTGCTCCTGGCCTTCATCGGTGGCCTGTTCGTCCTCATCACGCTCTCCGTCATCATCCAGGTGGGCTACTTCAAGGTGACCAAGGGCAAGCGCTTCTTCAAGATGGCGCCGCTGCAGCACCACTTCGAACTCAAGGGCTGGGCGGAAGTCACCGTGGTGGTCCGGTTCTGGATCCTCGCCGGCCTGTTCGTCGCCGCTGGCCTTGGCATCTTCTACGCAGAATGGGTGGTCCTCCTGTGAACGGCTCCGAATCCCATGCTGAAGTATCTGGTCCGGCCAGGCTCAGCGGCCTGGTGAGCTGGGACTCCGACTGGGCCGGGCTGCGCGTCGTGGTCACCGGGATCGGTGTCTCGGGCTTCGCGGCCGCGGACACGCTGATCGAACTTGGCGCCCGCGTGGTGGTGGTCGACGGCGCCACCACGGAAACGGCCCAAGGCAAGGCCGACACGCTGCGGATCGTGGGCGCGGCCGACGTTCTCCTGGGGGAGGAGGCCGTCCGCACGCTGCCAAAGATCGACGGCCTGAAGCCGGACCTCGTGGTCACCTCGCCGGGCTGGCGCCCGGACCAGGCATTGCTGGCGGCTGCCGCCCGCGCCCACATCCCTGTCTGGGGCGACGTCGAACTGGCCTGGCGGCTGCGCGTCCGCGAAGGCCGGAAAACAGCTGACTGGCTCACCATCACCGGCACGAACGGCAAAACGACGACGGTCGGCCTGACCGAGTCCATGCTGCGCGCCGCGGGCCTGAAGGCGATCGCGGTGGGCAACGTCGGCACGCCCATCCTCGATGCCCTGCGTGACCCGGTGGAGTACGACGTCTTCGCGGTGGAGCTCTCCAGCTTCCAGCTGCACTGGTCCGACTCCGTCTCGGCTGTCGCCAGCGTGTGCCTCAACGTCGCCGAGGACCACGTGGACTGGCACGGCTCCTACGAGTCCTACCTCGCCGACAAGGCCAAGATCTACGAAAACACGCAGAAGGCCTGCATCTACAACGACGAGCAGATCGAAACCGAGCGCATGGTGGAGGACGCCGACGTGGTGGAGGGCTGCCGCGCGGTGGCGTTCACCACCCTCACGCCCGCCATCAGCATGCTCGGCGTCGTGGAGGGCCTGCTCGTGGACCGGGCCTTCATTGCCGAACGCAAGGACAGCGCCGTCGAACTGGCGTCCATGTCCGACCTCGGTCCGGTGGCCCCCCGCCACATGGTGGCCAACGCCCTGGCCGCCGCCGGCCTGGTGCGGGCCTACGGCGTCAGCCCCGAGCATGTGCGCGAAGGACTGCAGGCCTACATCCCCGGAAGCCACCGCATCCAGCCGGTCGCGAAGCAGAACGGCGTTCTCTGGATCAACGATTCCAAAGCCACCAACCCGCACGCCGCCTCCGCCTCCCTGGCCGCCTTCGACCCGGTGGTGTGGATTGCCGGTGGCCTGTCGAAGGGCGTCAGCTACGACGACCTCGTCCGCGACCACACACGCCGCCTGAAGGCCGTCGTGCTCATTGGCAAGGACACTGCGTCACTGGAGGAGTCCCTGCAGCGACACGCACCGGATGTCCCCGTCATCCGGCAGGCGGCAGGCCACACTGAAATGGTGCAGTCTGCCGGAACCGGACATGATGCCGCACCGGATTCAGCCGAAACCGGGAAGGCCGTGATGGCACAGGCCGTCGCATCGGCGGCACAGCTCGCCGCCTCGGGTGACACTGTGCTGATGGCCCCGGCTGCTGCATCCATGGATCAATTCTCTTCCTACGCTCACCGTGGCGACGCCTTCATTGCAGCGGTCCGGGAGCTCGTGGAAGGGGATGCCCGGACCGGCAAGGAGTAAGAATGGTCAGCACACCCACGCGTCCCGCGGCCGCCCGGCAGCGGGCGGGGGAGAAACCCGGACCGGGTGCTGCATCCACTCCCGCCAAGGTTCCCACGAGCGGCCGACTGCTCCGGTGGTACAGGCGCTTCTGGTCCGCCCTGGAGGGAAACGGCAAGTCGCGCAACGGCTCCACCTACTACCTCATCCTCGGCACCACGCTGGCCCTGACCGCCATCGGCATCATGATGGTGCTCTCGGCGTCCAGCGTGGAGGCCATCGCGGCGGGCGAGTCGCCCTACACCGCGGCCCTCAAACAGGGCCTGTTCGCCGGAATCGGCACCTTCTGCATGTTCATGCTGTCCCGGATCAACGTGGTGTGGCTGAAGCGCCTTGCGTGGCTGGGCATCATCATCGCCTACGCCCTGCTGGGGCTCGTGCTGGTCATTGGCACCAGCGTCAACGGCAACAAGAACTGGATCGACATCGGCGGGTTCTTCACCCTGCAGCCGTCCGAGGCAGCCAAGCTTGCCCTGGCCCTGTGGATGGCCACCGTGCTGGCCAAGAAGGCGTCGCTGCTGCACCAGTGGGGACACGCCGTGGTCCCCGTGGTGCCCATAGCCGGCGGGATCATCGGACTCGTCCTGGTCGGAAATGACCTCGGCACAGGCATGATCATCATGCTCATCACAGCCGCCGCCCTGTTTTTCGCCGGCGTGCGTCTTTACCTGTTCGGTTTCGCCGCGCTCGTCCTCGCGGCCGGAGCCGCGGTCATGGCCCTCACCAGCTCAAACCGGGTCTGCCGCATCACCTCGTGGTGGACCGGGCAGAGCTGCGGTGACGGAATCGACGCCAACTACCAGTCCACCAACGGCCTCTACGGGCTGGCGTCGGGGGGCTGGTTCGGCGTCGGGCTTGGGCAGAGCCGGCAAAAGTACAGCTGGATCCCCGAGGCCCACAACGACTTCATCTTCGCCATCATCGGTGAGGAACTCGGGCTGGTGGGGACCGTCGTCGTACTGGTTCTTTTCGCCATTCTGGGCGCCGCCATCTACCGCGTGGTGGTGGCGCAGGAGGACCTGTTCCACCGGGTCCTTGCCGGAACCATTATGGTGTGGCTGTTGGGCCAGGGAACGGTCAACATGGCCGTGGTCACCGGCCTGATGCCGGTGATCGGCGTCCCGTTGCCCTTCATCTCCTACGGCGGTTCCGCGCTGCTGATGTCGCTCTGCGCGATCGGCGTAGTGTTGTCACTGGCCCGGGAGCAGATGGAGCCCAACATCCGGCCACGTAAACTGCTCGGCCCGTGGCGGTTGCCCGGGCTCAAGAAATCCCGTACGAAAGCGTAACCAGCACCTGATGAAAACCGAGTCATTGTCCGTGGTCCTCGCCGGCGGCGGTACAGCAGGGCATATCAACCCGCTGCTGGCCATCGCCGCTGCCATCCGTGATGCCCGTCCCGACGCCCAATTGCTCGCGGTGGGAACGGCCGCCGGCATGGAAACCAGGCTGGTTCCGGCCGCCGGGCTGGAGCTTGCCACCATCGACCGTGTCCCGTTCCCGCGGAAGCCCTCCGCAGACCTGCTCCGCCTCCCGGGACGCCTCGCCGGCGCCGTGCGGCAGGCCGGGCGCATCCTTGACGACGCCGGCGCGGACGTCCTCGTGGGCGTGGGCGGCTACGTCTGCGCGCCCATGTACCTCGCTGCCTGGCGGCGGAAGATCCCCATCGTCATCCACGAAGCCAACACCCGCCCGGGCCTGGCCAACCGGGTTGGAGCGAGGCTGAGCCGGCACGTGGCCGTGGCCTTCGCCGGCACCCCGCTGCGCAACGCCCGCCACGTGGGCATGCCCATGCGCCGCGAAGTTTCGGCCATGGTCAGGGCAACGGCGCGGAACGGCGCCCTGCGCAGCCTGGACCTGCAGCCCGGGAAGCCGGTGCTCATCGTCACCGGAGGCTCGTCCGGGGCGCAAAGCATCAACCGCACAGTGGCGGCGTCACTCGGAGCGCTGTCCCGGGCCGGCGTCCAGACCATCCACATCACCGGCCGCGGCAAGTCCGTGGCGGACTCAGACGGCAATACGCTGAGCGCGGACGGCTACCGGCAGCTTGAATACGTGGACGGCATGGAGACCGTCTACGCCGCGGCTGACCTGCTGCTCGCCCGTGCCGGCGCTGCCACCGTGAGCGAGGTGGCCGCCGTCGGCGTTCCAGCGGTCTTCGTGCCGCTGCCGATCGGCAACGGTGAGCAGGCGCTGAACGCGCGCGGACTTGTGGATGCGGGTGGCGCCCTCCTGGTGGCTGACCGGGACTTCACCCCCGAATGGGTCCGCACCAGCCTCATCCCGCTGCTGACCGACCGTTCCCGCCTCGACGCGATGGCGGCGAACGCGGAGAACCTTGGCATCCGAAATGCCGACCAGCTCATGGCCGACCTCGTACTGGAAGCGGTATCCAAATGACCACCAACGCAGCACCCAGCCAGGACGCACTGGGCCGCGTGCACTTCATCGGGATCGGGGGCGTGGGCATGTCCGCCGTCGCCAGGATCTTGGTGGCGCGCGGGATTCCCGTCAGCGGAACGGATGCGAAGGACCTGCCGGTCATGGCGGAGCTCGCCGCAGCCGGCGCCCGGATCTGCGTGGGTTACGACGCCGGCAACCTCGGCGACGCCCAGACCGTCGTGGCAGGATCGGCGATCCGCGGCGACAACCCCGAACTCGAGGCCGCACGGGCCGCCGGCCTGCCGGTGCTGCACCGTTCCGAAGCGCTGGCCGCCACCATGGGCGATGACCTCGTAGTAACGGTGGCCGGCACCCACGGGAAGTCCACCACCACGTCCATGATCACCGTGCTGCTGCAGGGCGCGGGCCTGGACCCGTCGTTCGCGATCGGCGCCAATGTTCCGGCGCTCGGCGTCAACGCGGCGAACGGCAGTTCCCGGGTGTTCGTTGCCGAGGCGGATGAATCCGACGGTTCGTTCCTGAACTACCGTCCGCAGATCGCCGTCGTCACCAACGTGGAACCGGACCACCTCGACCACTACGGAACTGCGGAGGCGGTGTATGAATCCTTCGACCGGTTCACGGAACTGCTGCCCGCCGACGGCGTGCTGGTGGCCTGCGCGGACGACGCCGGCGCGCATGCGCTGGCGCTGCGAACCCGCGAGCGGGGCAAAGCCCGTGTTGTTCTGTACGGCACCTCTGAGGCTGCCGATCTCCGGCTCGACGACGGCGGACCGGGCAGGGTGGCCATAACGACGGCGGGGGGCCGGTTCCCGCTGGTACTGCAGGTCCCCGGACGGCACAATGCGCTGAACGCTGCAGCCGCCATGGCCGTGGCACTGGAACTCGGCGTTGACGCCCAGGCCGCTGCCTCCGCCCTGGCGGGCTTCTCCGGCGCGTCGCGGCGGTTCGAATACAAGGGGGAGGGCAGGGGCGTGCGGGTCTACGACGACTACGCCCACCACCCCACGGAGGTACGCGCCGCCCTGGCGGCGGCCCGGTCCGTGGCCGGCGACCACAAGGTGCACGTCCTTTTCCAGCCGCACCTGTTCTCCCGGACCCGGGAGTTTGCCACAGAGTTCGCCGATGCGCTCAATGCCGCGGACACTGCCTTGGTGCTTGACATCTACCCGGCCCGCGAGGATCCGATCCCCGGCGTCACCAGCGCGCTCATCACCGAGCACCTCGGCGCCGGCGGCAGCCTGGTCGGGGCGGGCGACGAGGCCGTAGCCGCCCTGGCCGCCGCCGCGCAGCCGGGGGACATCATCCTCACCGCCGGCGCCGGGGACGTCACCGCCTACGGGCCGCTCATCGTGGAGTCTCTCGGTGGCTAGCACCCGGCGTCCCACCTACCGTCCGGCCAAGCCCGCGGCTCGGGACACTGCCGGCCGGGACATTGGCTCTGCCCTGGAGGCTGGCGCCGGCCGGGACGCCGGCGCCGGGCCCGGCGGCGGCACGCCGGCCGTCATCACTGCCTCCAAGGGCGTCCCGGAGGGTAGCGTGCAGGAGAAGGCACAAGGCAGCACGCCGAAGGCCAAAGTCCAGGACAAGCCGGCGAAAGCCCCCTGGTCGCGGCCGAAAAGCCCGGGACCGGCCAAACCGGGAGCCAATGCCGGGAAGCCGGAACCCAAGAAACAGCGCACCACGGCGACCGATGAGGGGCCGGACAGCACCGGGTCGAGGAGCACCGGGCAGGACAATGTGCTGGCCTTTCCCGAACCCCGGGGCCGGCGCATCAGGCGCAACATCCTGGTTGCCGTGTGTGTCACGGCTGCCCTCGTGGCGGGGCTCATCGTGGCTGCCGTCTATTCCCCGGTGCTGGCGGTCCAAAGCGTGAGCATCACCGGCACGAAGCTCCTCAAACCCGCCCAGGTGCAGGCGGCCCTCAAGCCAATTCTGGGCAAGCCGCTGCCGCAGGTCAGCGATTCCGAGGTGAACGCGCTGCTGAAGCCGCTCGTCCAGATCAAGTCGGTCACCACCGAGGCCCACCCGCCGTCCGTTTTGGTGGTGCAGGTTCAGGAACGCGTCCCCGTCGCCCTCGTGAAGCGCGGCAGGGACTACATGCTCGTGGACGTCGACGGCGTGCGACTCAGCACCACCGCAGACCCCGCCTCCGTGAAGCTGCCCGTGATTGACGGCGGCGCAGGCACCATCGGCAAGGACCTCTTCCAGGCCACGGCCGAGGTCCTCGGTGCGCTCCCGGCCAACGTGCTTGCCAAGCTCTCCAACGCCTCTGCCAAGTCCGTCGACGCAGTGGAACTGAAGCTGCTGGACGGCCAGACCGTCATCTGGGGCAACGCGGGGGAGAAGGAACTCAAGGCCCGGGTGCTGGAGGCGCTACTCAAGGTGCCGGCAGATCCCGCCAACCCTGTCAGCACTTACGACGTGAGTGTGCCGCGGCATCCGGTGACGCGGTGATCTTGACGCGGGGCGCCCGTGTATTTCATGGGGATTAGGACGACACGCGGTGGCGGTTATTGAATGTAGCCAGCATAGGAAATAGCGTCACAGAGGTGAGTTACTTGACATAACTATAACCTTCAACTCGAAGGTTAAGGTTCAGGGCTTCAAGCTCGACTCCATCAGTTTTTCGCAATAGGACACTAACAAGGGACACGTAACGTGGCAGCTCCGCAGAATTACTTGGCCGTCATCAAGGTCGTCGGCATCGGCGGCGGTGGCGTGAACGCAGTCAACCGCATGATTGAGGTGGGTCTCCGCGGCGTCGAATTCATAGCAATCAACACCGATGCCCAGGCCCTCCTGATGAGCGATGCCGACGTCAAGCTTGACGTCGGACGGGAACTGACGCGCGGGCTGGGTGCCGGGGCAAACCCCGAGGTCGGCAAGCAGGCTGCCGAGGACCACGCTGACGAGATCGAGGAAGTCCTCCGCGGTGCCGACATGGTCTTCGTGACCGCAGGTGAGGGCGGCGGCACCGGAACCGGCGGCGCGCCGGTCGTTGCCCGCATTGCGCGCTCCCTTGGCGCCCTGACCATCGGTGTGGTCACCCGTCCATTCACCTTCGAAGGCCGGCGCCGCGCAGGCTCCGCCGAGGCGGGCATCGACGCCCTGCGCGACGAGGTGGATACCCTGATCGTGATCCCCAACGACCGCCTGCTGTCCATCAGCGACCGCAACGTCTCCGTCCTGGACGCCTTCCGCTCCGCTGACCAGGTCCTGCTGTCCGGTGTGCAGGGCATCACGGACCTCATTACCACGCCCGGCCTGATCAACCTTGACTTCGCCGACGTGAAATCCGTTATGCAGGGTGCAGGATCCGCCCTGATGGGTATCGGTTCCGCGCGCGGCGAGGACCGCGCGGTCAAGGCTGCAGAGCTCGCCATCGCCTCCCCGCTGCTCGAAGCGTCCATCGACGGCGCCCACGGTGTCCTGCTGTCGATCCAGGGCGGCTCCGACCTCGGACTGTTCGAGATCAACGAGGCTGCGCGCCTGGTGCAGGAAGTTGCCCACCCCGAGGCCAACATCATCTTCGGTGCGGTCATCGATGACGCCCTGGGCGATGAAGCCCGCGTCACCGTCATCGCGGCAGGCTTCGACGATGTCAAGGCCACCTCGCCGTCCATGGACCAGTCGCAGCCGCAGGTTGCACCGCAGCGCCCCGCTGTTCCGGCGGCCGCCCCGCAGAGCCAGCCGTCCGCGGGCAGCCAGCAGGTCCACGTCCAGCCCGTGCACGCCGGTGTCGGCGCTGCAGGTCTCAGCAGCTGGGGGCAGCAGCGCCCGTCCGCTGTCCCTGCTGACTCGGGTTTCGACGTCGACCTTCCGTCGGTGGTTGAGCCTGACCTGACCGGCAGCCGGTCTGACGACCTGGACGTCCCCGATTTCCTGAAGTAAGAGGATGCCGGGCGGACATCCGCCCGGCAGCTGCCCCTGCTTCCTAACCCTGAGTGCCGGAGTTCAGATTTGTTTTTGTGGCGTGCTGAAGTGCAGCCTGGCGTGTCCGTGGCGTTCACCGACACGAACGCCGGTAACCTCGCCCTGCACGTGGGTGATGAAGCGGCCGCGGTGCTGCGCCGCAGGGCAAGGTTGGAGGACATCGCCGGCATCTCGCCGCGCAGGTTCCAGTACATGAACCAGGTCCACGGCAACGAAGTGTCCCTTGTGGTTGAATCTGGAACAGGCGTTGAACTTTTACCCAGCCCGCAAGCACCAACTGCGGACGCGCTGGTGTCATTCGGCGGCCCGCTTGCGGTGATGGTGGCGGACTGCATTCCGCTGGTCCTGGTGGGTACAGGGTCTTCCGGGCCCGTACTGTCCGCCGTTCATGCGGGGCGCCCGGGCCTGTTCTCCGGAGTCATTCCGGCGGCAGTGGAACAGATGCGCGCCTCCGGCGCCAAGGGCATCCGGGCCTGGCTCGGCCCGTCCGTCTGCGGGAGCTGCTATGAGGTGCCCGCTGAACTCCGCGACGAGGTTGCCGCCGTCCTGCCGTCAGCATGGTCAACCACATCCTGGGGGACGCCGGCGCTCGACCTGCCCGGCGGCGCCGCCAGCCAGCTCGACGCCCTCGGCGTTCCCATCGAGTACCGGGGGCCCTGCACGCTTGAAAACGAGTCCTTGTTTTCCTACCGCCGCGACTCACGGTCCGGCAGATTCGCCGGACTGGTGTGGACCCATGACTGACAGCCCGGCACCCGGGGACGCCCGGGCGGTGCAGCTGGCGGAGCGCCTTGACGCTGTCCGGCAACGCATCAACCGTGCCGCCGGGGCGGCAGGCCGCGGGAACAACCCGCCAAGCCTCATAGTGATCAGCAAGTTTCACCCGGCCGAGGACGTCCGCCGGCTGGCAGCGCTTGGCGTCAGGGATTTCGGCGAGAACCGCGACCAGGAGGCGTCGGCAAAGGCCCAGGAACTCGAGGCCCTGGACCTCACCTGGCACTTCGTGGGCCAGCTCCAGAGCAAGAAGTCCAAGACGGTGGTCCGCTACGCCACCGCCGTGCACTCGGTGGACCGCTCCCAGCTCGTGACGGCCCTGGAGCGGGCCATGGCCGGCGAGCAGGAGCTGACCGGCCGGGCCGACCTGGACTGCTTCATCCAGGTGAGCCTGGAAGACGACGCCGGAGCCCACCGCGGCGGGGCAGCCCCCGCCGCCGTGCCGCAACTGGCGGAGCAGCTCGAAGCCGCCGACGGCTTGCGCCTGGCGGGGGTCATGGCGGTGGCGCCGCTCGGGGCGGATCCTGACCGGGCCTTTGAAAAACTGCTGGGCGTTTCAACCGGCCTGCAGCGGGATTTCCCTGGCGCCTCGGGGATTTCGGCCGGCATGAGCCAGGACCTGGAAGCAGCTGTCCGATTCGGTGCGACACACCTCCGAATTGGCTCAGATATTCTCGGTTCGCGCCCGACGGTGCGGTAGCGTCTGTCGTATTGGAAGTGAATGGCGGGGCTTCCAGTGCTGTCTTGACCTTTGGGCGGCCCGCTTCCGGACACGATTAGGAGTCGACCATGGCTGGCGCTATGCGCAAGACAATGATCTATCTTGGGCTCGCCGACGGCGATGAACACTACGAGTCTGAGCTTTCCACCCAGCAAAAGGACGAGGACAACTCAATGGAGCATGACCGCGAAGAGCGCCGCGCGCCGGCGCCGCTCCGAGAGGTCGCCCGTGAAGTGCCACCAGCTGCCGAAGAGGAATACCGCGCACCCGTGACACCCATCAAGCGTGCGGCATCGAGCCGCGAAGAGACCACCGGACTGCGGCAGATCACCACGATCCACCCCCGCTCCTACAACGACGCCAAGCTCATTGGCGAAAGCTTCCGGGACGGTATCCCCGTCATCATGAACGTGACGGACATGGGGGAATCGGACGCGAAGCGTCTTGTCGACTTTTCCGCCGGCCTCGTCTTCGGTCTGCGCGGAAGCATCGAGCGCGTGACAAACAAGGTCTTTCTGCTGTCGCCGTCGTACGTTGAAGTCATCGGAGATGACAAGAAAGCCAGTGAGGCCACCGCCAGCTTCTTCAACCAAAGCTAAAAATCCGCTCTCCGGATGCCAGGCAGGGACGCACCTGCCTGGCATCCGTGCTGAAATAGGGGAGCAGCACAATCTGGCAGGATCCCAGGGCATGGAAGTGCCCGCGATGAACATGGAGACAATGGGTTAGCTCATGGGAATACTATTCGGGCTTGTCTATATCGTTCTGCTGTTCATTTTCGTCGCTCTGATTGTCCGCCTCGTCTTTGACTGGGTTCAGATGTTCGCGCGGGAATGGCGTCCCCGCGGGGTAGCATTGGTGGCGGCTCATGCGGTCTACTCGGTGACCGATCCGCCGCTGAAGGTTCTGCGGCGCCTCATCCCGCCGCTGCGGCTGGGCGGCGTCTCACTGGACCTCGGGTTTCTGGTGCTGTTCATCGGCCTGAGCATTGCCATGGCGATCACCAAGTCATTTGCATAACTTCATATCAGCTTGCCGCGCCGGGGCCGGTCCACATGGATGCCTGCTCTAGCGCAGAAAGCCTTTTCTTTGACGCCACGGTGTTGAATTAGAGGAACCAGACCATATTTAGGTACCGTAGTTTTGACGGCCGGAAGGCCTCCTGACGAACTAGACCAACGAGGTGACCAGATGGCTTTGACGCCAGAAGACGTTGTCAACAAGCGCTTTCAGCCGACCAAGTTCCGCGAAGGCTATGACCAGGACGAAGTTGACGACTTCCTGGACGAGATCGTCGTCGAACTGCGGCGCCTGAACCAGGAGAACGAAGAACTTCGCAAGAAGCTCGCCGAAGGCGGCTCCGGATCGCCGGCTGCCACCTCCGCCGTCCCCCCTGTTGTTGAGAAGGTCCCCGCGCCGTCCAAGTCCGAGAAGGACGAAGCACGCGCGAAGGCGGAGGCTGAGGCCAAGGCCGCCGAAGCTGCCAAGAAGAAGGCAGCCGAGCAGGCAGCTCCGGTTGCAGCCCCGGCACCCGCCGTCACCAGCAGCAACGTCTCGGAGTCCGCTGCGGGCCTGCTGGCCATGGCACAGCAGATGCACGACCGCCACGTGTCCGAGGGCCAGCAGCAGCGCGACAAGATCATCGCTGAAGCACAGATCGAAGCCAGCAGCCTGGTCAACGACGCGCAGGAGAAGTCCCGCAAGATCCTCGGTGCCCTGGAGCAGCAGCGTTCCGTCCTCGAGCGCAAGGTGGAGCAGCTGCGCGGCTTCGAACGCGACTACCGCTCACGCCTGAAGGCCTACATCGAGGGCCAGCTGCGTGACCTGGACGCCCGCGGTTCCGTTGCCGCCCCTGAGGTTGGCGAAAGCAGCAGCGCCGCCGTTTAGCACGTATTCTGAAGGCCGGTGGCTGAGGATTCCTCGGCCACCGGCTTTTGCCATTAACGACGGTTCCCGAATGAAAGCACCATGACTGACGACCTTGCCGCTGACGCAGCGCACCCAGCTTCATCATCACCCCGGCCACGGCGCGCCGTCCTGTTGTCCCTGTTCGCCGGACTGGCTGTTTTCGCCTACGTCTTCGACCAGCTCACAAAACTGTGGGTCACCAGCACCATGGTGGAAGGCGAACGGATTCCGGTGTTGCCCCCGCTGCTGCACTGGTATTACATCCGGAACTCCGGCGCAGCCTTCTCCATCGGCGAGAACGTGACCTGGGTGTTCACGATCATCATGGTGGTGGTCGCCGCCGCCATCCTGTTCCAGCTGCGCAAGCTGGGATCCGCGTGGTGGGCGCTGGCACTGGGGCTGCTGTTCGGCGGCGCCCTCGGGAACCTGACGGACCGGCTGTTCCGGGACCCGTCCTTCGGCATGGGGCACGTGGTGGACTTCATCCAACTGCCCAACTTTGCGATCTTCAACATCGCCGACTCCGCCGTCGTTTCGTCGGTGGTCATCATCTGCCTGCTGACCCTGCGGGGGATCGCCCTTGACGGATCGCATCACAGCGTCGAAAAGCACGACGGGACCGACAATGTCTGAGCGGGTGGTGGTGCCCGAGGAGCTGGACGGGACCCGCGTGGACGCCGGCCTGGCCAAGCTGATGGGCATGTCCCGTTCGTCCGCCGCCACCCTGATAGCCGAGGGCAACGTCGTCAGCGGCGGCAAACCGGTGGGCAAATCTGCCAAGCTCGCGTCCGGCACCGTGCTGCACGTGACGGTTCCCGAGCGCCGGGATCCCCTTGAAGTCGTGGAGGAAGTTGTGGAAGGCCTGAAGATCCTGCTGGATGACGACGACTTTGTGGTGGTCGACAAGCCGGTGGGGGTTGCGGCGCACCCGTCCCCGGGCTGGGTAGGACCCACCGTCGTCGGCGGACTCGCCGGGGCCGGCTACCGCATTTCCACCTCCGGTTCCGCCGAGCGCGCCGGCATCGTCCACCGCCTCGACGTCGGGACCTCTGGAGTCATGGTGGTGGCCAAGACAGAACCCGCCTACACCGCCCTCAAGCGGGCGTTCAAGGAACGCACCGTGGACAAGGTCTACCACGCGGTGGTCCAGGGCCTGCCGGATCCCCTGCAGGGCACCATCGACGCCCCGATCGGCCGGCACCCCGGCCACGACTGGCGCTTCGCCGTCATCGAGGACGGCCGGCCATCGGTGACGCACTACGAGGTGCTTGAGGCATTCGGCAAGGCCACCCTGGTGGAGGTGCACCTCGAGACCGGCAGGACTCACCAGATCAGGGTCCATTTCGCCGCACTCCGCCATCCGTGTGCCGGAGACCTCACCTACGGGGCCGACCCGCGGCTCGCCGCTACGCTCGGGCTCACCCGGCAGTGGCTGCACGCCCGTGAACTGGGCTTTGACCACCCGCGCACCGGGGAACGTGTCACCGTGACCAGCGAGTACCCCGAGGATCTTGCCTACGCATTGGAAGTCCTGGGCACGGGCAAGGCCTGAGCCTGCGGCACGCCGACATTAATTGTCAGAGGGTCGGCACTAGAATGGTCCGGTGACTTCCAGCAATGACTCGTTCGTACATCTCCACACCCACACCGAGTACTCGATGCTGGACGGCGCCGCCAGGCTCGGTGAGCTGTTCGACGAAACCGAGCGGCTGGGGATGCCCGCCTTGGCCACCACCGACCACGGCTACCTCTTCGGGGCTTTCGACTTTTGGCGGAAGGCCACCGACAAGGGCATCAAGCCCATCATCGGCGTCGAAGCGTACGTGACGCCCGGGACTGCGCGCGGCGACAAGGGCCGCGTCCGCTGGGGAGACGAGAGCCAGCGCAAGGACGACGTCTCCGGCGGTGGCTCCTACACCCACATGACCCTGCTGAGCTACAACAACGTGGGTATGCGGAACCTGTTCCGTGCCTCCTCGATCGCCTCCCTGGATTCGGTGTTCGGCAAGTGGCCCCGGCTGGACCGCGAGCTGCTGAACACCTACTCCGAAGGGCTCATCGCCACCACCGGCTGCCCGTCCGGTGAGGTCCAGACCCGGCTGCGGCTCGGCCAGTACCGCGAGGCCCGGGAAGCCGCCGCGGAATTCCGTGACATCTTCGGCGCAGAGAACTACTTCTGTGAACTCATGGACCACGGCCTGGACATTGAACGCCGCGTCACCGGCGATCTCCTGCGCCTCGCCAAGGACCTGAACCTCCCGCTCGTTGCTACCAACGACCTGCACTACACGCATGAACACGACGCCAAGGCGCACGAGGCCCTGCTGGCCATCCAGTCCGGCTCGACGCTGCTCGAACCCACCTACGACAACGGCGGCTCCCGTTTCGCGTTCTCCGGCAGCGGCTACTACCTGAAGTCGCCGCAGGAAATGCGCGAGCTGTTCCGCGACCACCCCGAGGCGTGCGACAACACGCTGCTGATCGCCGAGCGGTGCGAGGTGTCCTTCAACACCGGCGCCAACTACATGCCCCGGTTCCCCTGCCCCGAGGGCGAGGACGAAACTTCCTGGCTGGTCAAGGAGGTCGACAAGGGACTCCATTACCGCTACCCCCAGGGCATTCCGGACAAGGTCCGCAAGCAGGCCGACTACGAGCTGGAAGTCATCACCTCGATGGGCTTCCCGGGCTACTTCCTCGTGGTGGCCGACTTCATCAACTGGGCCAAGAACAACGGCATCCGGGTAGGTCCCGGACGTGGCTCCGGTGCGGGCTCCATGGTGGCCTACGCCATGCGCATCACCGACCTTGACCCGCTGCACCACGGCCTGATCTTCGAGCGGTTCCTGAACCCGGACCGCGTCTCCATGCCTGACTTCGACGTCGACTTCGATGACCGGCGCCGTTCCGAGGTCATCGACTATGTGACGCGCAAGTACGGCGACGAACGCGTGGCGATGATCGTCACCTACGGCACCATCAAGACCAAGCAGGCGCTGAAGGACTCCTCCCGCGTGCTCGGGTACCCGTTCAGCATGGGTGAGCAGCTGACCAAGGCACTGCCGCCTGCCGTGATGGCCAAGGACATTCCGCTAGCCGACATCCAGAACAAGGATGCCAAGCGGTACAGCGAAGCCGGTGACTTCCGGCAGCTGATCAGTACCGACCCCGAGGCCGCCAAGGTCTTTGAGACGGCGCTGGGCATTGAGGGCCTGAAGCGGCAATGGGGCGTGCACGCGGCCGGCGTGATCATGTCCTCGGACCCCATCATCGACGTCATTCCGATCATGCGCCGTTTCCAGGATGGCCAGGTCATCACGCAGTTCGACTATCCGACGTCCGAAGGCCTCGGCCTGATCAAGATGGACTTCCTCGGGCTGCGAAACCTGACGATCATTTCGGACGCCCTGGAAAACATCAAGATGAACCGCGGGGTCGACCTCGATCTCGAAACGCTGGAGTTGGATGACGCGGCGTCCTATGAGCTGCTGGCCCGGGGCGACACGCTGGGCGTGTTCCAGCTCGACGGCGGCCCCATGCGGTCGCTGCTTAAACTCATGAAGCCTGACAACTTCGAAGACATCTCCGCCGTGCTGGCGCTGTACCGGCCGGGACCCATGGGTGCTAACGCCCACACCGACTACGCCCTGCGCAAGAACAAGATCCAGGACGTCATCCCGATCCACCCGGAGCTTGAGGAACCGCTGAAGGAGATCCTGGGCGGGACGTTCGGCCTGATCGTGTACCAGGAACAGGTTATGGCCGTGGCGCAGAAGCTGGCCGGCTACTCCCTTGGCCAGGCAGACATTTTGCGCCGCGCCATGGGTAAGAAGAAGAAGTCCGAGCTGGACAAGCAGTTTGCGGGCTTCTCCCAGGGCATGCAGGACAATGGCTACTCCATGGAGGCCGTCAAGACGCTGTGGGACATCCTGCTTCCCTTCTCCGACTACGCCTTCAACAAGGCTCACTCGGCGGCGTACGGCGTGATTTCGTACTGGACCGCATACCTGAAGGCACACTACGCGCCGGAGTACATGGCAGCGCTGCTGACCTCGGTCGGCGACGACAAGGACAAGTCCGCGATCTACCTCAACGAATGCCGGCGCATGGGCATCACGGTGCTGCCGCCGGACGTCAACGAGTCAGCCCTGAACTTCACCCCGGTGGGGGAGGACATCCGCTTCGGCATGGGCGCCATCCGCAACGTGGGCGTCAACGCAGTTGAGGCCATGGTGGCCGCCCGGGCAAGCGAGGGCGCGTACACCTCATTCAAGGACTACCTCATGAAGGTGCCGGCCGTGGTGTGCAACAAGCGCACCATCGAATCCCTGATCAAGGCCGGCGCCTTCGACTCGCTGGGCCACCACCGCCGCGCCCTGGCCATGGTTCATGAAGAAGCCATCGACTCCGTCATCACCCTCAAGCGCAACGAGGCGATCGGCCAGTTCGACCTGTTCGCCGGTTTCGATGAGGCCGAGTCCGAAGCGTCGCTCAGCATCGAGATTCCCGACCTGCCGGAGTGGGAGAAGAAGGACAAGCTCGCGTTCGAGCGGGACATGCTGGGCCTTTACGTCTCAGACCACCCGCTGCAGGGCCTAGAAGGGGTCCTGAGCCAGCACGCCGACCAGTCCATCACCTCCATCATCGCGGAGGACGGGCCGCAGGACGGCGCCATCATCACCATCGCGGGCATGATCACATCGCTGAGCCGCCGGATCGCGAAGGCCAGCGGAAACGCCTATGCCCGGGCGGAGATCGAGGACCTCGGTGGTTCCATGGAGGTCATGTTCTTCGGCCAGGTCTACGGGCCGATCGCCTCGGTTCTCGCCGAGGACCTGATCGTGGTGGTCAAGGGCCGGCTGCAGCGGCGCGACGACGGCGCCGTGACCCTGAACTGCATGGAGCTCTCCGTCCCGGACCTCAGCCAGGGCACTAACGGACCGCTGGTGATCACCATGCCGACGCACAAGGCCACCGAAGCCGTGGTCACGGAACTGGGGGACGTGCTGCGCAACCACCGGGGCAACTCCGAGGTCAGGGTGAACCTGCAGGGCGACAGCCGCATCGAGGTCATGGCGCTTCCTGTGCACCTGCGGGTAAACCCCAACCCGTCGCTGTTCGGGGACCTGAAGGTGCTGCTGGGTCCGGCCTGCCTGGACGCCTAGACCACGCTGCCAAGACCTCGCTGCCTGCCGGCGCCGGACTCCGGCGCCGGGTCAGATTTCGTAGTCCAGCGGAACCGGCTGCCCGTACGTTCCGGAGTGGTACAGCAGCGGCGAGCCGTCCTCGCCAACCTGCCCTTCCACCACTTCGACCACCACGACGGCGTTGTTTTCAAACGACAGGCGCATCTGGATCTTGCCGATCAGCCAGCCGGCAACGTCCTTGAGCACCGGCACATCGTGGGGGCCGTGGGCCCAGTGGTCGCCGGCGAAGCGTTCCTTGGTGCGCGCGAACCGGTCGGCCAGCTCCTGGTTGTCCAGCCCGAGCATGTGCACGCCGATGTACGTGGTGTTGGCAACCGCCGGCCACGAGCTGGAACTGCGCGCCATGTTGAAGGTGAAGCGCGGCGGCTTGGCAGAAAGCGAGGCAACGGAGGTTGCCGTGAACCCGTAGGGGACACCGTCGTAGTTCACGGTGATGATGGCCACGCCCGCTGCGTGCCGGCGGAACATCTCTTTGAACGTGCCCTCGAAGGCGACATCATCTGAGGTCACTGGAATCGATCTCCCTACTGCATCCGTGCCGATTGCGTCTCTAGTACAAGACTATGGGGCTTCCGGGCGGATGGGAGATTCCCTTGGCGGGCGGACGCATGGCGCGGAGTGCCGGCCAACATTTGTTAACGTTTCTTCATGACCCAGCCTGCACACGTCCCTCCGGTCCGTTCCTCCAACGAGGCCGACGGCACCCGGCGGCGACCCGGCAGGGGCTACGCGTTGGCGGCCGGAATCCTCGGTGCCGGCATCCCCGCCGGGCTCCTCTGGTGGCTCCTGGCCCCGGGCGGGCAAAACCTCATCTCGGGAGACTCCGCGCTGTCGTCCGGGACCAACAGCCAGGGCTGGCTGCCCCGCGACCTGGTCCTGGCGGGACTGTTTGTGTTCGCGGGCTGCCTGGTGGCTGTGCTGTTGTCAGGCCGCCGCGACGGCGGGACGCGGCGGTTGCTGCTGCTGTCCGTTGCGGCAAGCGCAGCGGCAGCCGTCCTGGCTTGGCGGACCGGCGTGCTGGCGGGCATCTGGCTGGGAGGTCCGCAGGACACGTCGGCTAACGCCAGTGTGGCGTTCTCGCTGCGGTCCCTGACTGTCCTTGTCCTCTGGCCCGCGGCGGTCGCCGCCGGCTTCTTCGTCCTGCGCATCATCGGCCTCCTCCGCGCTTCCGTGGACCGGGACCCGGAAAGCAACAGCGCCGACAGCCACACGTGGCAGTAACACTCGTCGGGGCGCGGGGCCGCGGCGCGTAAAATGAACGGGTGACCACATCTCCGGACAGCTCCGCACGCCCGAATGCCCCCGTCGTCGATTTCCGCACCGTTGACCTGCGCGGCCGCAGCCTCAGCCTGGCCGAACTCCGCGAGGCGGTGCCGCGGGCACGGCAGCAGACAGTCCACGACGCCGAGCAGAAGGTCACGGACATCATCACGGCCGTCCGCCAGCGCGGCTTTGCCGCCCTTGCAGACTTCGCCCGGGCGTTCGACGGCGTGGAGCAGACGCATCCGCGCGTTCCGGCCGGGGCGCTGCAGTCAGCGCTGGACGGCCTGGACCCTGCCGTGCGTTCGGCGCTTGAGGAGTCCATCAGGCGTGCGCGCCGGTTCGCGGACGGCCAGCGCCCGGCCGACGTCGATATCTCCCTGGGCGACGGCGCAGTCGTGAGCCAGAAGTGGGTGCCCGTGGCACGCGTGGGCCTGTACGTCCCGGGCGGCCTGGCGGTCTACCCGTCGTCGGTGATCATGAACGTGGTTCCGGCACTGGCCGCCGGGGTGGAATCAATCGCCCTCGCCTCGCCGCCGCAGAAAGACTTTGGCGGCCTCCCGCACCCCACCATCCTGGCCGCTGCGGCGCTGCTGGGGATTGACGAGGTCTACGCAATCGGCGGTGCCCAGGCGATCGCCGCCTTCGCCTACGGCGTGCCCGGCGAATCAGGGACTCCCGCGCTGGAACCCGTCGACGTCGTGACCGGGCCCGGGAACATCTTCGTGGCCACGGCCAAGCGCCTCGTCAAGGGCGTCGTGGGGATCGATTCCGAGGCGGGCACCACGGAAATTGCCATCCTCGCGGACTCCACGGCCCGCCCGGCCTTCGTTGCTGCCGACCTGATCAGCCAGGCCGAGCACGATCCGAAGGCCGCCTCGGTCCTGATCACGGATTCCCTTGAGCTGGCCGCCGAGGTCCGTGAGGAGCTGGAACTGCAGGCTGCATCCACCAAGCACAGCCAGCGTGTCCGCGAGGCACTTTCGGGCCCGCAGTCCGGCGTCGTGCTTGTTGACGACCTCGACCAAGGGATCGCAGCATGCGACGCCTACGCGGCCGAACACCTGGAGATCATGACCGCGGACGCCCCCGCTGTGGCGGCGCGGATCCGGAACGCGGGCGCCATTTTCGTCGGCGACTACAGCCCCGTCAGCCTCGGCGACTACTGCGCCGGCTCCAACCACGTGCTACCCACGAGCGGTACTGCGGCCTTTTCGTCCGGGCTGAACGTGACCACGTTCCTGCGCGCCATCCAGGTGATCAACTACTCGGAGGCGGCGCTGGGGCAGGTCAGCGGCCACATCGTCAGCCTGTCCGGCGCGGAGGACCTCCCCGCGCACGGCGACGCCGTCACGGTCCGTTTCCGGGCGGGCAGCTGACCACTACATGTAGTGACGGCCCACTACATATAGTAATTACAGGCTTGTTATTCCGCTATATCTGGACATAGACTGGTGCCGGAAGAAGCTGCGGTATCGGGCTTCCCGGCAAGTGGCTGCCCGTTGAAGGGTAGCGAAGGAAGGGTGGAAAAACGTGTACTGTCCGTTTTGCCGCAACCCTGATTCACGCGTGGTGGACAGCCGGATGGCCGACGACGGTTCAGCCATCCGCCGCCGGCGGCAGTGCCCCGAGTGCGGGCGCCGCTTCACCACGGTGGAAACCACCAGCCTGTCCGTGATAAAACGCTCCGGCGTGGGCGAGCCTTTCAGCCGCAGCAAGGTCATCAACGGTGTCCGTAAGGCCTGCCAGGGCCGGCCCGTGAGCGAGGACGACCTCGCGATGCTGGCGCAGGAAGTCGAGGAGAACATCCGGGCCTCCGGGGCAGCGGAAATCGACGCCCACGAGGTGGGGCTGATCATCCTCGGGCCGCTGCAGAAGCTGGACAAGGTGGCCTACCTCCGTTTCGCCAGTGTTTATCAGGCCTTTGAATCACTTGAGGATTTCGAATCCGCCATTGCGCTGCTCCGGCACGAGTCCGACGTCGAGGCCAAAGCAGCAACGCGCAAGGCGGAAGGCAAGGGCTCCGAAAGCAAGGGCTCCGAGGCTAAGAACACCGAGGCTAAGAACACCGCGAAGAGCACGCTCTAAAGTCTCCGGTGGCGGCAGCGGAGGGGAAGCCGCAGCCGCCACCGGCTCCAGTGCAAACGCTGAAGGCGGCAGACCCTGTGTCTGCCGCCTTCAGCGTTTCTGCGGGCCGCGCTTGCCGCTGCCCGCCGGGGTTTACTTGGCCAGTTCGTGCTTGACGGCGATCTCCAGGGCAGCGCCCACGATGCCGGCCTCGTTCTTCAGCTCAGCAGGAACGATGGGAGTGCGCAGCTTCATGCGCGGCAGGTACTCGTCTGCGCGCTTCGAGATGCCGCCGCCGACGATGAAGAGCTCGGGGGAGAACAGGAACTCGACGTGGGAGAAGTAGCGCTGCAGCAGCACGCTGTACTCCTCCCAGCTGAGGCCGTCCCGTTCACGGGCCACCGCGGACGCCTTGCTTTCAGCGTCGAAGCCGTCGACCTCCAGGTGGCCGAGTTCGGCGTTGGGCACCAGGTGGCCGTTGAAGATGAACGCGGACCCGATGCCGGTGCCGAGGGTGATGACCAGGACTGTGCCGCCGATTCCGGCGCCTGCACCGTACCGGGCTTCGGCCAGGCCGGCCGCGTCGGCGTCGTTGATGACCTCCACGGGGCGACCCAGGCGGGCCGTGAGCAGTGCATCAATGTCCGTGTTGAGCCAGCTCTTGTCCACATTGGCGGCAGAGTGGACCACGCCGTGCTGGATGATGCCGGGGAAGGTCACGCCGATGGGGCTGTCGGCCTCGGGTGCGTCGGGGCGTGCCGAGAGTTCCTCGACAACCTTGGCCACCACCTCGACGACCGCTTCCGGTGTGGCCGGCTGCGGCGTCGCCAGGCGGAAGCGATCACCGATCAGTTTGCCCTTCTTCAGGTCGACGATGCCGCCCTTGATTCCGGTTCCGCCGATGTCGATGCCGATCAGCGGGGCGTTCTTGCGGGTCTTTTCGTCCTTCTTGGCCAATGGGATTCCGTTCGTGGCAGGGTAGGGGCTCGGGCTGGGCAAGGGTGACTTGCCGGGATGACGCGGGCGGTTGCCTGGCGTCAGGGAAGGGTAAGGATCTCGGCACCGGATTCGGTGACGAGGAGTGTGTGTTCGAACTGCGCGGTGCGCTTGTGGTCCTTGGTGACCACGGTCCAGTCGTCGGCCCACATGTCCCACTCGATGGTGCCGAGGGTGAGCATGGGCTCGATGGTGAACACCATGCCAGGCTCAATGACCGTGTTGTAGGCCGGCGCGGCATCGTAGTGCGGGATGATGAGCCCGGTGTGGAAGGCCTCGCCCACGCCGTGTCCGGTGAAGTCGCGGACCACGCCGTAGCCGAACCGCCTGGCGTAGGACTCGATGGCCCGGCCAATCACGTTGATCTCGCGTCCCGGGGCAACGGCCTTAATGGCGCGGTTGAGGGACTCCTTCGTGCGCTCAACCAGCAGCCGCGACTCCTCGTCCACCTCTCCCACGAGGAACGTGTGGTTGGTGTCGCCGTGGACCCCGCCGATGAAGGCGGTGATGTCGATGTTGATAATGTCGCCGTCCTGCACCACCGTGCTGTCCGGGATGCCGTGGCAGATGACCTCATTCAGCGACGAGCACAGGGACTTGGGGAAACCGCGGTACCCCAGTGTGGACGGGTAGGCGTTGTGCTCCAGCAGGAACTCGTGGCCGATGCGATCCAGCTCGTCGGTGGTGATGCCCGGCCGGATGTGCTTGCCCACCTCCACGATGGCCTGGGCGGCGATCCTGCTGGCCACTCGGATCTTCTCGATGGTTTCCGGTGACTTGACCTCTGACCCGGTGAATTTGGCCGGACCTGACTTGCCGACATACTCCGGCCGCGCGATCGACGCGGGAACGGCCCGCTGCGGGCTGATGGTTCCCGGGGTAAGCGTGCCGGTGGGTGCGGTCGAGGCTAAGGAAGGCATAGATTGATCATATAAGGCAGCACAGAACGCCATGTAAATTAATGCGCCCGGCGGCTTCCGTTGCGGGTTACGTTACGTGGATCACGGCGGCAGTGTCTGTTAACCCGGAAAGCGAGGAACACCGATGCCCGAGTACTGGTACAACGTCAAGACCCACATGGTGGAGGAAGACGCGATGTCGGACTGGACCCAGCTAATCGGTCCCTACAAGACCCGGGAAGAGGCGGAACACGCCCTCGAGAAGGTCAAGGCGCGCAATGAAACCTGGGAAAAGGGCGACGACGACTGATTTTGCCGGCGCCGCCCAAGCCTAGAACGAATGTTCCGGTCCGGGGAACTGTCCCGACCGGACATCCTCGCCGTAGGCCTTGGCCGCGTCGCTCAGGACGGTCCGGAGGTCCGCGTACTGCTTGACGAACTTGGCCATCCTGCCGCCGCGGAGCCCGGCCATGTCCTGCCAGACCAGAACCTGGCCCGTCGTGGCATTGCCTGCGCCGATGCCGATGGTGGGCACCGGAATGGCAGCGTCCACGGCCTTTGCCGTCTCCGCGGGAACCATTTCCATGAGCACGCTGAAAGCACCGGCGTCGGTCAGCGCCGCAGCGTCCTCAACCAGCCGCGCGGCGTCGTCGCCCCGGCCCTGCACGCGGTAGCCGCCCAGTGAGTGCTCACTCTGGGGCGTGAAGCCGATGTGGGCCATGACCGGAATGCCGGCCTGGACCATGGCCCTGACGGTTTCGGCGTAGAACTTGCCGCCCTCGATCTTCACTGCGTGCGCCAGGCCCTCCTTGAGGAAGCGCACGCCGGTGGCCACAGCCTGCTGCGGCGAAACCTCGTAGCTGCCAAAGGGGAGATCCGCCACCACCAGCGCGCGCTTCGCTGACCGTGCGACCGCGCGGCACAGCGGCAGCAGCTCATCGACGGTGACGGGAAGGCTGGTTTCGTTGCCAAAGACATTGTTGGACGCGGAGTCGCCCACCAGCAGGACCTCGATGCCGGCCTGGTCGAAGATCTCTGCCGTGTACTGGTCATACGCCGTGAGCATGGCGAAGTGTTCGCCGCTGGTCTTGGCCTGCTGCAGGTGGTGCGTGCGGATCCGGGGGAGCGGCTTCCGTGCGGATTCCGACGGCGGCGCTGCGGCTGCCGCGGGGCCGCTCCCGTAAGGTGCGGTTACTTCCGCGGACATGCTTGCATCGGGACTGCTGCTTGAGGCCATGGCTAGAGCGTAGTCCGGGACCTGCCGTGCTAGCCACCGGCCGGCAGGGGACCACTGGTGATTCGCGTCATAATGGGTTGCCCGGGCGGGGCCGCCCGCTCTCCGGTTGAGTGTTAACGCTGTGTTACGCGCTGCAGCCCCGCCAGCATCACGCGTAAATGCTTAGTAAAGTGATTCGTGAGCTGCCGCTGCTCCGTCGTGGACGGACCGGGGCATGAACGTAGACCGGAAAAGAGGCCTTCATGGACCGCCAGCAAGAGTTTGTCCTGCGCACGATCGAAGAGCGGGACGTACGCTTTGTGCGCCTGTGGTTCACCGACGTCGTGGGCTCGCTCAAGTCGGTGGCCCTGGCTCCTGCCGAGGTCGAAGGTGCCTTCGACGAGGGCCTGGGCTTTGACGGCTCTGCCATCGAGGGGCTTGCCCGCGTCTTCGAATCGGACATGCTGGCCCAGCCGGACCCGTCCACCTTCCAGATCCTTCCGTGGCGCGGCGAGACCGAGCAAACGTCCCGCATGTTCTGCGACATCCTTACTCCCGACGGCGAGCCCTCGGCAGCGGATCCGCGCAACGTCCTCAAGCGCACCCTGGCCAAGGCAGCCGACATGGGGTTCACGTGCTACACGCACCCGGAGATCGAGTTCTACCTGCTTAAGTCCCAAGAACCCGGCCCCGATGGTTCCCCCATTCCGGTCGACGAGGGCGGCTACTTTGACCACGTCCCCGGAGGCGTGGCCCAGGATTTCCGCCGCACTGCCGTGACCATGCTGGAGTCGGTGGGGATCTCCGTGGAGTTCAGCCACCACGAGGCCGGGCCGGGCCAGAACGAAATCGACCTGCGCTACGCGGACGCCCTGCAGACGGCGGACAACATCATGACCTTCCGGACCGTCATCAAGGAGGTGGCGCTGCAGCAGGGCACGTACGCCACCTTCATGCCCAAGCCCTTCACGGCCCACCCGGGTTCGGGCATGCACACGCACTTCTCGCTCTTTGAGGGTGACACCAACGCCTTCTTTGAGGCAGGTGCGGAGTTCCAGCTCTCCAAGACGGCCCGCCAGTTCATTGCCGGCGTTCTCAAGCACGCCCCCGAATTCACCGCGGTCACCAACCAGTTCGTCAACTCCTACAAGCGCCTCTGGGGCGGGGGAGAGGCGCCCAGCTACCTGAGCTGGGGGCATAACAACCGCTCCGCCCTGGTCCGCGTCCCGCTGTACAAGCCGGGCAAGGGACAGTCAGCCCGGATCGAATACCGCGGCATTGATTCGGCCGCCAACCCCTACCTTGCCTACGCCGTGCTCCTGGGCGCCGGGCTGAAGGGCATCGAGGAGGGCTACGAACTGCCCGCAGCGGCCGAGGACGACATCTGGTCGCTGAGCTCCGCCGAGCGCCGGGCGATGGGCCACGACCCCCTTCCCGCCAGCCTGCATGACGCCATCCGTGCCATGGAGGACTCGGAACTGATGCCGGAGATCCTGGGCGAGCAGGTCTTCGAGCACTTCCTGCGCAACAAGCGGGCCGAGTGGCAGGACTACCGCCTGCAGGTGACCCCCTATGAGCTGCAGCGCAACCTCGCCATCCTTTAGGCGGCTGCGGTGAGCTTGGCCCGCCGGCTCATTACCGCCGGCTTCAGTGACCTCGAGAAGGGCGAACGGTTTCTCGCCGCCCCCGAGCTGGAGGGCATTGACCGGGACGTCCTGTTTGCCGGCCTGCAACTGGCGGCGAACCCGGACGCCGCGCTGCAGTCCCTGGTCCGGCTGATCGAGAAGCACCCGGACCTGCGGAAGCTGGCAGCGGCGGACACCGAGGTGAGCGAACCGCTCTACCGGGTCCTGGGCGCCAGCGAGGCGCTGGGTGAATTCCTCATCCGGCACCCGGAGCACCTGGACGCGTTCAGCGTGACCGCCAGTCCGGAACCGCTCCAGGCCGATCCAGCGGAGCTCCGCGCCCAGCTGCTCAGGTCGGTGCGCGCCGACCCCACCGCGGCCCGGCCGGTGGCGGGCATTTCGGGCCCCGAGGCCTACGTGGCGCTTCGCACCGCCTACCGGCGGGGCGTGGTGGACCTCGCCGTCAAGGACCTCTGCGCCGCTGACCCGCTGGACTTCATGCCCGCCGTCGGCGCCGAACTCGCGGACCTGGCGGGAGCGGCCATCGAGGCCGCCCTTGCGGTCTCCCGTGCCGAAGCAGGGGGGAAGTTCGACGCCGGGGAGGTCGCCGACGTCGCATTGTCAGTAATCGGGATGGGCAAGTGCGGAGCCCGGGAACTGAACTACATTTCCGACGTAGATGTCATCTACGTTGTGGAGTCAGGCGAGCTGGACGACGCCCGGGCCAACACCATCGGCACGGCGCTGGCGTCCGGCATCTCGCGCGCCATTATGTCCCCGGCGCGTGAGCCCGGGCTGTGGGAAGTTGACGCCAACCTACGTCCGGAAGGAAAGTCCGGGCCGCTGGTCCGGACACTGGCTTCGCACCAAAGCTACTACGCCCGCTGGGCGGAAAGCTGGGAGTTCCAGGCGCTCCTGAAGGCGCGGACGATCGCGGGCGACGCCGAGCTGGGCGCGCGTTACGAGGAGGCCGTATCGCCGCTCGTGTGGACCTCGGCGAACCGCGACGGATTCGTTGAATCCGTGCAGGCCATGCGCCGCCGGGTCACCGAACACATCCCGCCGGCCGAGGAACAGCGGCAGATCAAGCTGGGCCGGGGCGGGCTCCGCGACGTCGAATTCACAGTCCAGCTACTCCAGCTCGTCCACGGCAAGTCAGATGAGTCCCTCCGGCGCCGCGACACGACATCGGCCATCGCCGCACTGTCGACGGGGGGCTACATCGGCCGGGCGGACGCAGCGGCCTTCGACCATGCCTACCGGTACCTGCGCCTGCTCGAACACCGCATCCAGCTGTTCCAGCTGCGCCGCACGCACCTCATGCCGGTCAAGGAGGAGCCCCTCCGCACGCTCGCCAAGGCGGTGCTCGGGCCCTTCTCCACCGACCGGCCGCACCCCGACGCCCTGCTGGCCGCGTGGCAGCGGACAAAACGCTCGGTCCGGGAACTCCACGACCGGATCTTCTACCGTCCGCTCCTGAACACGGCCGCCAAGCTGAGCAGCGAGGATGCACGCCTGACGCCGGAAGCGGCGCAGGGCAGGCTCGCGGCGCTCGGTTATCGGGACCCGCAGGGTGCACTCCGCCACATCGAGGCCCTGACGGCCGGGGTCAGCCGGCGCGCGGCCCTGCAGCGGCAGCTGCTGCCCATCCTCCTGGGCTGGCTGGCCGAAGGCGTGGACCCCGACGCCGGGCTGCTCGCCTTCCGCAGGATCAGCGAGTCGCTCGGCACCACGCACTGGTACCTCGGCATGCTCCGCGATTCCGCTGCGGCGGCCGAGCGGCTGTGCCACATGCTGTCCAACTCCCGCCTCATCGCCGACCTCCTGGAAGTGTCGCCGGAATCGGTGTCCTGGCTGGGGACGGACAAGGAACTGGCGCCGCTCAGCTTTGAGGCGCAGTGGCAGGAGATCACCTCCAAAATGTCCCGGCACTCGGACCCGGAAAGCGCCATGCGCCTCATCCGGCTCATCCGCCGGCGTGAAATCCTGCGGATCGCCATCGCGGACAGCGCCGGCCTGCTCGGCCAGGACCAAGTGGGGGAGGCGCTGGCAGAGACGGACCGGGCCGCCATCCTGGGTGCCCTGCGGGTGGCGGAAAACATTGTCTCCGCCACCGGTCCGCTGAAGACAGCGGTGCTGGTGGTGGCCATGGGCCGGCAGGGCGGGCTGGAAATCGGCTACGGGTCCGACGCCGACGTCCTGTACGTCCACCGGGCGTTGCCCGGAGCCCCGGACGATGAAGCGCAGCAGCAGGCCGCGAAGATCGTGGGCCATCTTTCCAGCCTTCTGACGCAGCCGCTCAAACCGGCTATCATGGCCGAGCGGGTTCTCGCCGTCGACGCCGATCTTCGTCCCGAAGGCAAGAACGGGGCCATGGTGCGGTCCCTGGAGTCCTACGGCGAGTACTACCGCCGCTGGTCGCTCATCTGGGAGGCGCAGGCACTGCTCCGCGCCCGGCCGATCGCCGGTGACGACGGGCTCGCGGCGGACTTCGTGACGCTGGTTGATCCCATCCGCTACCCGGCCGCCGTCTCCGACGCGGACATCCGGGAGATACGCCGGATCAAAGCGCGGGTGGAATCCGAACGGTTGCCCCGCGGCGCCGACCCTGCCAGGCACCTCAAACTGGGACGCGGCGGACTGAGCGACGTGGAATGGCTCGTGCAGCTGCTGCAGCTCCAGCACGCCGGAAGCCACCCCGAACTGCGCACCACGTCCACCCTGAAGGCTCTGCAGGCGGCGGCCTCGCTGGGGCTGCTGGAAGAGGAAGACGCCGGCCTGCTGGCCGACGCCTGGCAGCTCGCCAGCCGGATCCGTTCCGCGAACGTGATCTGGACGGGCCGCGCCTCGGATTTGCTGCCCTCCTCCCGCCGCGACCTGGAGGCCGTGGCCAGATGGTGCGGCTACGAGGAAGGGATGGCCACAGCGTTCGAGGAGGACTACCTGCGGGTGAGCAGGCGCGCCCGTGCGGTGTTCGAGAAAGTCTTCTACGGCCACTGAACCGGTGCTAGGTTTGGGCGCATGGCTACCCAAATCTTCATGAACCTGCCCGTCCGGGACCTCGATAGGTCCGTGCAGTTCTTCACCGCGCTGGGCTTTAAGTTCAACCAGGACTACACGGATGAGAACGCCACCTGCATGGTGATCAACGACGACGCCTTCGTCATGCTCCTCGTGGAGAAGTTCTTCAAGACGTTCACGGCCAAAGAGATCGTGGACGCAACCTCCGCCACCGAAGCCATCATGGCCTTCTCGGTGGACAGCCGGGAGGAAGTGGACCAGATGGTGGGCAAGGCCCTGGCCGCCGGCGGATCCGAATCGCAGCCTTTGCAGGATTACGGCTTCATGTACAGCCACAGCTTCCAGGATCCGGACGGGCACCTGTGGGAGGTCATGTGGATGGATCCGGCGGGTCCGCCCTCCGACGGGGCGGCACCTGCTTCCTGACGGATCATGAGGCCGGACGTATGGCTCATTCCGTTGCGGGACCTGGATGCCGATGCCCGGGCCATCCAGCTGGGCGCGGTGGCGGAACTGGAACTCGCCCCGGGCCAGCACGAGTTTGTGGGCGACCCGCTGCGCATGATGCTGGCAGGGCTCGAGGACGGGTCCCGCAGGCCCTATGTCATCGAGGCGGGCGGCACGGCTGCAGGGGTACTGACGCTGCAGTCGGGGGCAGCCGGGCTGGCCGGCTGGCCCGACGACGACTCCGCCTGGCTGCTTCGCGGGTTCCTGATCGACAGGCGGCGGCAGCGTCAGGGCCTGGGACAGGCGGCGGCTTCCGCGGCAGTGGCGGCCGCCGCCAAACTGACCGCCAGGCTGGGAGGCGGCCAGGCCGGCGTCGTGCTTTCAGTCAACGAGCGCAACCCCGCCGGGCAGGGAGCCTACCTGAAGGCGGGTTTTGCGGACAAAGGCCTCTATCTGGGCGGCGAGGCCGGGCCCCAGCGGACCATGTACGCCGCCTTTTGAGCGCTGATCCCGTCCCGAAACACCGCCGGACCGTTGCGCGAGCACAGGTGCGTGCCTACGCTGTGTCTTGGCAGTGCACTTCAAACCTTGTTGGGGGGAAGGCTTGAAAGGGTCTTCGTCTCGGAGGCACTTGCCGGAACAGGCCGGCTCCCGGTCTCAGCACGTCGGGGGCCGGCTTCCGGCGCCCCAACTGCGGCAGGACGCAGACCATGCCCGGGCGCGGGCGAAGGGCGGCCGTGCCAGGAGGTTCGGGAGGGCTGAGCTGCTGCTCATCGGGGCGGGTGTGGCCGCCACGCTCATCGCGGCGGCGTACCAGTACGCCGGGATCAGGAGCACGTTGGAAAGCAGCACGGCTTCCTCGCTCTATGCCCAGCAGCAGGAGATCGACAGGATCTTCGTGGACAATGTGGACCTGCAACCGTATTTTTGGCGCCGTCAGGAACTGCCGGACGTCTCGGCGGTCGCGGATCCTGCGGCGAAGCTGGCGGCACAGCAGCTGGCGGGCCGGGCCGAAGCGACGGCCCACCGGATCCTGGATCACTTCGCCCACCTGAAGTACCAGATGGGAACGCAGGCCTTCACCTCTGAACGGGCGGACTGGGAGGCCTACATCCGGCGGAGCTTCGCGGACTCCCTCATTCTGTGCCGCGCGCTGCGGGATGACCGGGCAGCCTTCGGCGGCACGGGTGCAGACTCGTTGTGGGGACGGTACGCGGAGGAACCCTGCACGGGTACGTGAGACCGCACCCGTTCTCGTGCGCAATCCCTCGGCGAGGCGTCTTTCTAAGAATCAGCAGTTGTTCTACCGTTGCGGCTATGAGGCTACATGTGACATATCAAGGTGGAGACAAGGACAGTAAGTCTGAGCTTCGGGAATTATCGGAGTTCCCAATTGAACTTCCTGGGGGCAAGTACGACCTGACCTTTAGACACGCGAGTCAAGAACCCGACCCCACTGAAGCCGCGGCTAAGTGGGTGTCCCAAGAGCCGTGAACCGCAGACGACGAAAGGCCGGCTCCAGGTGATTGAAACCTGGGGCCGGCCTTCGCTGTAACGAGGTTCTTACGGACTAAACCCGGTTCAGCCCGTTGATCTAGCTAGACGCCGTAGTAGAGCTCGAACTCGTAGGGGTTCGGGCGCAGGGACAGCGGGCGAATCTCGTTCTCGTACTTGTACTCGATCCAGGTGTCGATCAGGTCCTGGGTGAACACGCCGCCGGCCTGCAGGAACTCGTTGTCCTCGGCCAGTGCCTGCAGTGCTTCCTCGAGGGTGCCCGGAGCCTTGGGGATGTCCTTGGCTTCCTCGGCGGGGAGCTCGTAGAGGTCCTTGTCGATCGGAGCCGGGGGCTCGATGCGGTTGCGGATGCCGTCGATGCCGGCCATCAGCTGGGCAGCGAAGGCCAGGTACGGGTTGGAGGAGGGGTCCGGAGCGCGGAACTCGATGCGCTTGGCCTTCGGGTTGGAGCCCGTGATCGGGATGCGGATACCGGCGGAGCGGTTGCCCTGCGAGTAGACCATGTTGACCGGGGCTTCGAAGCCCTTGACCAGGCGGCGGTAGGAGTTGACCGTCGGGTTGGTGAACGCGAGGACCGCGTCGGCGTGCTTCAGCAGGCCGCCGATGTACCAGCGGGCGGTGTCGGACAGGCCGGCGTAGCCCTTCTCGTCGTAGAACAGCGGGTCGCCGTTGCTCCACAGCGACTGGTGGCAGTGCATGCCCGAGCCGTTGTCACCGAAGACCGGCTTCGGCATGAAGGTGACGGACTTGCCCCAGGCGTCGGCGGTGTTCTTGATGACGTACTTGAACTTCTGCAGGTCATCAGCCGCGTGGGTCAGCGTGGTGAACTTGTAGTTGATCTCGGCCTGGCCAGCGGAGCCAACTTCGTGGTGGCTGCGCTCGACCTCGAGGCCGGCCTCGTCCAGGGCAACACACATGGCGTCGCGCAGGTCGGCCTGCTTGTCGGTCGGGGAAACCGGGAAGTATCCGCCCTTGATGGGGGTCTTGTAGCCCAGGTTGCCGCCTTCTTCCTCGCGGCCGGTGTTCCAGTGAGCTTCTTCGGAGTCGATCTTGTAGAAGCTGCCCTCCGGGGAGGACTTGTACTGGACGTTGTCGAACACGAAGAATTCTGCTTCGGGAGCGAAGAACGCGGTGTCGGCGATGCCCGTGGAGGCGAGGTAGGCTTCAGCCTTCTCTGCCACACCGCGCGGGTCGCGGTGGTAGGGGTCCCCCGTGCGGGGGTTCACGATGGAGAAGTTCAGCGCAAGGGTCTTCTCCATGCGGAACGTGTCCAGGAACGCGGTGGTGACGTCCGGAATGAGCTGCATGTCAGACTCGGCGATGCCCTGGAAGCCGCGGATGGAAGAACCATCGAAGAGCTGGCCGTTGACGAAGAAGTCGGCGTCCACGCTCTTGGCGGGCACGTTGAAGTGCTGCTGAACGCCGGGGAGGTCGGTGAAGCGGATATCGATAAACCGAATGTCTTCATCTTTGATGAACTTGAGGACTTCGTCCGCAGTCTTGAACATCTATGCTCCTTACGCATATGTAATAACTGGCTATAAAGCCAAGTGGTCCAGCGCAATCCAATGAGCGGAAACACAAAAGTGCCCCGCTCCAGGCTCGCTAGCAACTGTTACCACCCTAGGGATTCGGGATTTCCCGTCCGTGTCCGCTTTGTTTCCGGCAGGTTACAGAACCTACTGATATGTAAACGCTATACGGTGTCCACACTGTGGTCCACGCCTATCCATAGTGTGAACGTCCGAGGGGCTGCCCGCGGCTCGGTAAACTTGGTAGGTGGTAGATCGCAAAGACATCGGTTCGTGGCTCAGCGGGCCGGACACTTCCGGCATTTCCAAGTACCCGGGGGAACGCCTGGGCTTCCCCGAGGCAGGCCCCGGATCCATGGCCCGCGCCGGCCGGCGGATCCTGGCCATCACCATCGACTGGACCATCGCGCTGCTGATCAGCAACGTGTTCCTCGCCGGCAATTCCATGGCCACGCTTGCCGTCTTTGCCGCCGAGCAGATCCTGCTGATCGGGACCCTGGGCTACAGCATCGGGCACCGGGCGATGGGCATCCACGTGGTGAAGCTGGACGGCTCAGCGGCAGGCCCGCTGGCCGCCCTGGTCCGCACCGTCCTGGTCTGTCTGGTGATCCCGGCGGTCATCTTCGATCCCGACCAGCGCGGACTCCATGACAAGGCCATGAACACCGTTCTCATCCGCAGGTAGCCGCCCGGCCGAGAGACATCCCCGGCGGAGCGCCCACCGCTCAAACAGGACCGTGGCGAAGGGGAACACCGCCGAGAGGCCTGCCAACAGCGCCACCCTGAAGGGCCAGCGCTGCAGGCGCCACAGGACAAGGGCCGCCGCACCGTAGCCGATGAACAGCGCGCCGTGAACCGGCCCGGCGATCTCTACGCCGAGTTCGGTGGTCCCGGCGATCCATTTGAGATACATGCCGGTAAGGAGCGCGGCCCAGCTAAAGGCTTCCGCCACCGCCAGCAGGCGGAAGGCGCGGATGACGGCGGACGCGGACGGGAATTTCACAGGAGGCTCCGGCTTCTGAAGGTGCTGGGGGTCTGGCTGGCTTTAATATGCGTTTCAACCGGGATATGCCCGTTCAACGAAAAACGCCCCGGGGCCGGCGCAGATGCGGCGGCCACCGGGGCGGATCAGGCGGATTAGCGTCCGCGCTGGGGGCGGGCCTTGTAGGGGTCCACGCCCTTGGGGATCGGAAGGCGGGTGCCCAGCGACGCGATGCGCTTGGACACGGCGCTGACCTCGGTCTTGGTGAGCTCGTTGTTCAGCTTGTTCATCTTCTTCGCCACCTGGCTGATGGGTACCTGGCCCTCGCCACGGCCCGTCTCGATGACGTGGATGGTGACGTTGGGAAGGATGCGCGCCAGCTTCTTCCGTTCACCTTCGATCAGCGGGCGCACGCGGTGCGTGGGCCCTTCCGCAACGAGCACGACGCCGGGACGTCCGACGGCGCGGAAAACGGCGTCCTGGGTCCTCGGGTTCACGGCCACGGGCTGCTCCTCGGTGATCCAGCCGCGCTTCAGCGTGCTGAGGGCAGCGCCGGATGCTCCCGGCTGGTTTTCGATCTGGGCGAAGGCGGCCCCCTCGGCACGGCGGGAAAGAATGAACGTAGCCGCGAGGAAACCCAACGGGATGCCGATGATCAGGCCGGTAATCCAGTTATTCAGCAACAGGCCAACAACAAGGCTGACGGCCACTACGCCAAGGAACGCCAGCAGCATGAGCCACGGAACCATGGGGTCGTGGCGGCGGGTCATGTTGAAGACCTCGCGGATTTGCTTGAGCCGGCTGGGCTTCTTCTCCTTCACGGCCTTGGGCTTGCGCCCAAAGAGCCCGCGCTTGGAGCCATCAGCGGCCGCAGGAGTGTTGTTGCTGGAGTCAGGGGATTTCGCCATAGTGCCTTAATTCTACGTGATCCACGACAAAGGGCCGGACGCCGAATAGTTCCGGCGTCCGGCCCCTGACCGTGGGAATTGCCTGTTGCTACTGGTGCGCCGCGAGCAGGGAGCTGGCTTCCTGGCGGGTGGATCCGGAGGACTCGATGTGGGCGAGTTCGGCGGGGATTTCCCAGCCCTTCTTGCGCATGGCGGTGGCCCAGAGCCGGCCGGCGCGGTAGGAGGAGCGGACCAGGGGGCCGGACATGACGCCGAGGAAGCCGATCTCCTCGGCTTCGTGCTGGAGGTCCACGAATTCCTGCGGCTTGACCCAGCGGTCCACGGGGAGGTGGCGTTCGGAGGGGCGCAGGTACTGGGTGATGGTGATCAGGTCGCAGCCTGCCTGGTGCAGGTCGCGCAGGGCCTCGGAGATCTCTTCGCGGGTTTCGCCCATGCCCAGGATGAGGTTGGACTTGGTGACCATGCCCAGGTTCCGGCCCT